>VUAW01000009.1 GCA_008711135.1 Rhodobacteraceae bacterium LNNU 3342 | reverse complement strand
GAACCGCCGCCAACCTCTCCGTCAGCCACCGTCCGTCTCGGTGAAGCGGTATTTACGGATCACAAACCCCAACCGCAAGAGGAAAAATTCACATCAACGTCGCATTTCCAGCAACACACAGAAAAACAACAGGAAAAATAGAGAGGAAGGGGCTATTCAGCCGCCAGCCGCACCTGCCCCCGTCCGATTTCTGCCAGTGCTGCGACCACTCGCGATAGAATCTCCTGTACCTGTGGGAAATGTGGCAGCGGTTCCAGCGTCGCTTCGTTCATATATAGCGCCCGGTCGATCTCGATCTGGATGGCGTGCTGCCTCCGCGAGGGTCGGCCATAGTGCTGGGCGATGAATGCACCCGCGAAAGGGGTGTTCCGAGCCGTCCGGAGCCCCGCATCAACAAAGGCTGCCTCAACTCGATCCATGATCTCGGGATTGGCAGAGGCTCCGAATCTGTCCCCCAGCACCACCTCAGGAATTCGCCCCGCGCGCTGGCCCGCACCTTCGATGGCCTCATGCGGCATCGAATGCATGTCGAACAGAATCGCCTCGCCAAAACGCTTGTGCTGGTCATGAAGCAGCGCCTGCAGCGCGGAATGATAAGGCCGCCATACCTGGGTCAGCCGCGCCTCGGCGTCCGCCTTGGTAAGTTTGCCGGCATAGATCGCCCGCCCGTTCGCCACGACCCGGGGAATCACCCCTAGGCCCGAGCTGATCCGCGGATTCGGCATCGCCCTTCGCACACCCTCGATCAGCGCGGGATCAAGCTCGTCCACGCTGCGATTCAGGTCCACATAGGCGCGCGGCGCCAGCGCCCGCAACAGAGGCGCCCCGTGCAGCGGCGCATCGCGCACCAGAAGATCGACATAGGCATCTTCGGAGGACCTTATGGACTGCGGGTCCAGCACCGTCCGTGCCAGGAAATCCGGGGGATAATCGCGTCCACTATGGGGCGAGGCAAAGATCGCGCTGGTGGTGCAGCGTTCTGGCAGATCAAGACGAAAGGCGTGGCCTGTCATGCACGGTCCTCCTGACCGGGAATACTAGCCCGAGAAAATGTTTTGCCGATACCCCTTGATCACCCGCGCGATTCCTTTTAAAGACCTGCGAACCGACACGGAGCCGGCTGCACGAAGACGCAGCATGGTGACGGGGTACGGGCGCGTAGCTCAGCGGTAGAGCACTACGTTGACATCGTAGGGGTCACAGGTTCGATCCCTGTCGCGCCCACCATCCGCCCCCTTCGGGGGGCACATTTTTTTCAAGGCGCACGCGCGCCGCGATGAAGGAGAAGACCGATGAAGGTCAAAAACTCGCTCCGCTCGCTGAAGTTGCGTCACCGCGACTGTCAGGTCGTGCGCCGCAAGGGCCGCGTCTACATCATCAACAAGACGCAGAAGCGCTTCAAGGCTCGTCAGGGCTGAACCGCAGCGACGGAAGTTTCAGGGCCGCCCGGGAAACCGAGGCGGCCCTTTTTCTATTCAGCCATCCCCTGCAAGCCTCGCACATCTGGTTCGAGGTCGAAAACAGGGGCAAGACGATGCTGCAAACGGTCCTTTACCACCCACATTCCGCTTGGGCCCACCCCGGTACTACCAAGTCAAGGTGACGGACAATCCTTTCGGCAAACACACGGTGCTGCGTGAATAGGGTATTGCTAGGCAGAACAGGCGGCATGTCATCCAGTAGCGCTCGCACCTGAGGGGCGCTCGCCGCACTGCCGACACTTGGCTGATGCGGGCACGCGGGCGGGGCTTCGGCCCCGCCTGACCCATCCCGATTACCTGAACAGCCGCCGGTAAGCCCAGTCGGGCAGCATCCGTCCGGCACCCACCATCCAAGAGATCCCGCGCGGGAAGCTCTTCTCGAAATAGCCGGTGTTCATGTGCTCGAACACCTCGCGCGCCGCATCCTCCGGCTCCATGAGGAAGGTCGACTTCAGACCCAAGCCTTCCGTCAGCCGGCTGCGGATGAAGCCTGGATTGACCACCTGCACATCAACGCCGCTGCCATAAAGATCAGCCTGCATGCACCGCGCCAGTGCCGCGATTCCGGCCTTGGAAGCGCCATAACCTAATGTCCGCGGCACCCCGCGCTGCCCCGCAAGGCTTCCAGTCAGCACCAGATGCCCATCGCCCCGCGCCACCAACGCGGGCACCACCGCCCCCATCACGCGAGCGCAGCCGGTAAAGTTGATGTCGCACATCATCTCGACCTTTTCGGCATCCCACTCGGTGGCGCTGACCGGGAAATACACCCCGACCAAATAGACCACCCCGTCCACCGGCCCGACCTCGGCCGCCGCCGCCTTCACCGATTCGCGGTCGGTCACATCCACAGTGACATAAGAGGCGCGGCCCGGAAGTTCCGCCACCAGGTCGGCCAGCCGCGCCTCATTCCGCGCACTGACCACCACCTCAACCCCTGCGCGGCTCATGACCTGGGCGAGCGCACGGCCCAACCCCTCGCTTGCCCCCACGATCCAGTAACGCTTGCCGTGCCAGTCTCTCACTCTTCCTCCTCGGCCTCGCCTGTGGGGCATTGGCCCTTGTTTGTAACTTCCCTGCGATGACCGGATGGATCAGCGCCTTCCGAACAGCCGCTCGATCTCCGCCAGCTTCAGCTCGACATACGTGGGGCGGCCATGATTGCATTGTCCAGAATGCGGCGTCGCCTCCATCTCGCGCAACAGCGCGTTCATTTCCTCGGCACGCATCTGCCGCCCCGACCGGACTGATCCATGGCACGCCATCCGCGACAGCACTGCCTCGATCCGAGCCTGCAAGAACTGGCTGTCGTTCAGGTCGGAAAGTTCGTCGAGGATGTCACGGATCATGCCACGCACATCCACCACCCCCAGCAGGGCCGGCGTCTCGCGCACGGCAACGGCGTTGCCACCGAACGGCTCCAGCACCAGCCCAAGTCGGGAAAGATCCGGCGCGATCTCCAGCAGCCGCGCGGCCTCGACCTCTGGCAGCTCGATGATCTCGGGGATCAGCAGCGCCTGCGCGGCGACTCCGTTTTCCTCCAGCTGGCGTTTCAGCCGCTCGTAGACCAGGCGCTCATGCGCGGCATGTTGATCGACGATGACAATCCCCTCGCGGGTCTGGGCGATGATGTAGTTCTCATGCACCTGTGCCCGCGCCGCCCCCAGTGGCCCCTCCACCAGCACGCTTTCCTCGACCCGCGTGAACGGAGCCGCGGCTTCGGCAAAGGCTTCCGGCGCCTGCGCTGCAAAGGCCGTCTGCAACACCCGGGCCGAGGGGCGTTCAGCCTGATAGACGCGGGCGGGTTGTGGCGGCGCCATGGCCGCGATCGTCTGCGTGCCCACGGTCGAGGATGCACGGTGCCCCGCCCCCGCCAGCGCCTGCCGGACCCCCGATACCACCAGCGCCCGCGCGGCGGCCGGATCCCGGAACCGCACCTCCGATTTCGCGGGGTGCACGTTCACATCAACCTGCTGCGGATCGCAGGTGATGAACAACGCCGCCGCTGGGTGCCGGTCACGCGAAAGAAAATCGAAATAGGCGGCCCGCAAGGCGCCGAGCAACAGCTTGTCCCGCACGGGTCGGCCGTTCACGAACAGATACTGCGCCACCGCCGCGCCGCGCGAATAAGTGGGCAAGGCCGCATAGCCGCCCAAGGCCAGCCCCTCGCGCTCCACCTCCAGCCGCAGCGCGTTGTCAGTAAAGTCAGCCCCCAAGATCTGGGTCAGCCGGGCGTGCAGCGCATCGAACAGGTCACCGCTGCAGGGGTCAGCTCGCAGGATCACCCTGCCCTCTCCCCCGCCAGACACATCGCGCAGGGTGAATCCAACCAGCGGCTCTGCCATCGCCAGCCGCCGCACCACATCCCCGATCGCCTGCGCCTCGGCCCGGTCGCTGCGCAGGAACTTGAGCCGCGCCGGCGTCGCATGGAACAGGTCGCGCAGTTCCACCACCGTGCCGCGCCCCAGTGCAGCCGGACGCACCGGCCCCACCCTCCCCCCGGAGACGGTGATCGACGCGGCCTCTCCACCCGCGCGCGAGGTGAGCGTCAACCGCCCCACCGCCCCAAGCGAGGGCAGTGCCTCACCACGAAAGCCAAAGCTGCGGATGTTCAGCAGGTCGGTCCCGTCAATCTTGGATGTCGCGTGCCGGCAAAGCGCCAACGGCAGGTCGTCGGCGGTCATGCCGCAGCCGTCATCGCTCACCCGGATCAGGGTCTTGCCGCCATCGGCATAGGTCACCTCGATCCGCGTCGCGCCTGCATCGAGCGCGTTCTCCACCAGTTCCTTGACCGCCGCGGCTGGCCGCTCCACGACCTCTCCCGCCGCGATACGGTTGGCGGTCGCCTCGTCCAGCTGGCGGATCACCGGACGCATCTTGTGGCTTTCGACATTCATGACGCCAGAGCTAGCACGGAACGGGCCGGCTGACTACCGGCTCACTCTGCCGCGGCCAGCCCTTCTGGCTGGCCCACGATGACGAAATGCAGCCGGTCCAGGGACAGAAGCTCTGCAGCGACGCGCTGTACATCCTCAACCGTGACGGCCATTACCCGCTCGTTCCGGGTATTCGGGTAGTCGATCGGCATGCCTTCCGCCTGCATCGACACCAGGATCTGCGCGATGTTCGCATTCCCGTCAAAGCGCAGCGGATAGGCGCCGGTGAGGAAGGTCTGCGTCCGCTCCAGCTCCTCGGCGGTGATGCCCTGCTCTGCCATGCGCGCCCATTCCTGCCGGATCAGCTCCACCGCCTCTCCCGCCCGGGCATTGGGAACCGAAACCTGCCCCATCAGCGCATTGGCATGATCGCGCGAGATAAGCGCGGTGCCCACGCCATAGGTCAGCCCTCGCGTCTCGCGCAGCTCGCGCATCAACCGGGTGGAAAAGCGCCCGCCGCCCAGAACCTCGTTCATGACAAAGGCCGCGAAATAATCCGGATCGTCGAAATCAAGGCCAGGCTGACCAAAGACGATCACCGACTGCGGCGCACCAAAGGGAATGACCGTTTCGCCGGCCGCGAGTGAAAACTCGGCCTCCCCGGGTGCGGGTGGGGCCGAGGCCGGAAGATCCCCCAGCAGCCGGTCCAGAAGATCGCCTAGCTCCTCCGCAGTGATATCCCCTACGGCGGCCACGTGCAGCCTGTCCCGCGTCAGAGCCCATTCATGCGCCCGCAAAAGATCCTCTCGCGTCAGGGCGGCGACGCTTTCCTCGGTACCCTCGATCGGGGCGGCATAAGGGTGGCCCTCGAAGGCCCGGGCGTTGAACTCTTGCGCCGCAATGGCCGTGGCGCGCACGCGGTCCGACCGGATGCCGGCCAGAACCTGCCCCCGGACCCGTTCCACCGCCTCGGGATCAAAACGCGGCTCAACCAGCGCAAGACGAAGCAGCGCCACCGCCTCGTCCGGATTTTCGGTCAGGAAGCGGGCGGAAACCGAAACGGCATCGTGCCCCGGTGAAAAGCGAAAGCTCGCGGCCAGTTCTTCGGCGGCAATGGCAAAGCCCGCGGCATCGAGATCCCCTGCGCCTTCCTCCAGAAGGCCGGTCATCAGGTTCACGGCCCCCCGTGCGCCTTCCTCATCCACGTTAGCGCCACCGCCAAACCGCAATTCCAGTGCGACGAACGGAATCGAATGTTCCTCGACCAGCCAGGCGGTGATGCCGCCGGGGCTTTCAACCTCGCGGATGTCGATCTGGGCCTGGGCCGGAAGGGCAATCAGCAGCGTGGCGACAAAACTCAGGATGCGGAGCATCATTCTTCCCCTCCCTCGGCTTCGGCGTCCTCGGCCTGCACCATCCAGCCGGTCACTGCCCGGTCGCGGTTGAACACGGCACGTGCAGCCGCCATCACATCATCAGCACTGACGGCTTGCAGGACCTCTGGCCAGCCTTGGACATCCTCGACCGCGAGCCCTGAGGCCAGCCCCTCACCATAGCGCTGGGCAAGTCCCTGCACGTTGTCGCGGGCATAGATCTCGGAGGCGCGGATCCGGGTCTTGACCCGCTCAAGCTGGGCAGGATCGACGCCGTCGCGCAGGAAATCCGCGATTACCCGATCCATCGCATCCTCCGCCTCTTGCAGCGACACCCCGGGTAACGGCGCGATCACCAGGTCAAAGCTGGACGGGTCCAGCGCGACGGACATGTAGCTTGCACCGGTGAACAGCGCGACCTGCTCCTGGAATTGCAGGGCCTGCCCCAAGACCGACGTCGCAGGGTTGCCCCCCAGAAGTTCCGCCAGAACCGTCAGCGCCGCGGCCTCTTCCTGCGCTCGCGACCGGCGGTTCGGAGCAAGGTAGCTGCGGCTGACATAAGGCTCGCTCACCCGCGCATCGGCATAGGTAAAACGCCGCTCTGCCCGGTGGACGGGTTCCTGTGGGCGCGTGCGCGGCGGCAGGGCCGCGTTCGCTGGGATCGGACCGTAATGCGCCTGCGCCAGTTCGCGGACGTCCTCGGGTTCGACTGCGCCGGCCACTACAAGGATGGCATTGTTGGGGGCGTAATGTGCGTCATAAAAGGCCACCGCATCTTCGGGCGTCAGCGCGGCAATCTCGTCCCGCCAGCCGATGATGGGTGCGCGGTAAGGATGGTTCATGAACAGGGCCGCGCGCTGGATCTCGCGAAAGATGGCGCCGGGGCTGCCCTCCACCACCTGGTTCCGTTCCTCCAGCACCACGTCTCGCTCGGTCAGCACCTCGGCCTCGGGCAGGCGAAGGTTGACCATCCGGTCGGCCTCCATCTCCATCATCAGGTCAAGACGATCCGCTGCCACCCGTTGGAAATACCCCGTGTAGTCCCACGAGGTGAAGGCATTGTCGCGCCCGCCCTGCGCCTCGACCGTTGCCGAAAATTCGCCGGAGGCGCGGGTTTCCGTGCCCTTGAACATCAGATGCTCAAGAAAATGCGCGATACCCGATTTTCCGGGGGGTTCATCGGCGGCGCCCACCCGGTACCAGACCATGTGCACCACCACAGGGGCGCGATGATCCTCGATCACCACGACATCCAGCCCGTTGTCCAGCGTGAAGGACGTCACCTCTTGCGCGCGAAGCGGCAGCGCGCAGAACAATACCGCCATGAAGACAGCGGCGAATTTCGCCATCATCCGAACCTCCCGTCTGTGCTGGGTCAGAGTTACCCCGCCCCCTGCCCGCGTCAACCAGCCCTACGGGGTCGTGAACTCAGGGCGCGGGCGGCGCCCCGGGAGTGCGGGCGCCGGCGGCGCGCCAGCGCTCCAGCTCCGCATGAGGATCAAGCGTCTGCGCGCCATAGGCGCGGTCATAGACGCTGACGTTGAACACCCGCTCCAGCACCCGGCCGCGGTTGCGGGCGCGGTATTCCTGATCCTCGGCCGCAAGTTCACCGCGGATCGCGGGGCTGACGCCATGGCGCTGCGCATGTGCAAGGATGGCGGCATCGGCCGCGGAAGGTCCGCCGGCCACGGCTGCGGGATTTCCGCCTAGCGCAATGGCCGCATCCGACAGGGGCTGCGCATCGACCCGGTTCGCCCCGCCCGGCGTCGGCGCCGGCAGCGCACCAAGATCGGGCGGCATCTGCAACGGGCGCGTGGGCAGGATCGCGAATTCGTCGGGTCCACGGTTAGCAGCCCCGCCACCACATGCCGACAGTCCCAGAACCGTCGCTAGTGCGACCGCGATGATCCCCGCCCGTCTGTGCATCCACGCCTCCTGCGCCCCCGTCCCGCCTGTCTTTAACGCAAAGATCCCGGCCCGTCACGGGGTCTTTCCGCGCCCCGTGAACAGGATGAGCCCGATCGCCCCGGCAAAGATCGCCACATCGGCGATGTTGAAGGCAAAGGGATTCCGGATCCCGCAGCAGGACATGTTGATGAAGTCCGCCACTGCCCCGTAAAGCAGCCGGTCCACGACGTTGCCCAGCGCCCCGCCGATCAGCAGCCCGCCCAGCACCTGCACCCGGCGGCTGCGCCGTTCCCGCCGGATCCAGACCCAGACCCCGATGGAAATGCCCAGCGCGATCGCGATCAGCACCCAGCGCACGATCTGCGTTTCCCCGGCGAAAAGGCCGAAGTTGATACCCTGGTTCCACGCCATGCGCAGGTTGAAGAACGGCGGCCAGACGTCGATGGCCAGCCGCCGGTCCAGGTTCATCACATGGACCACGTAGTACTTGGACATCTGGTCCAGGATGAAGACGGCAAGCGCCGTCCCCGCGGACATCCACATGCTGGCCTGCCGGCCCTTGGCTTTGGCCATCTCAGTGCCGGAAGTGCCGCATGCCGGTAAAGACCATCGCCAGCCCCGCTTCGTCCGCGGCGGCGATCACCTCTTCGTCCCGCATGGAGCCACCGGGCTGGATGATGGCCGTCGCGCCAGCCTCGGCTGCAGCCAGAAGCCCGTCAGCAAAGGGGAAGAACGCATCCGAAGCCACCACCGACCCGCGCGTGGGCGTTTCGGGCAGGCCCAGCGCCTCTGCCATGTCCTGCGCCTTGCGAGCAGCGATGCGGGTGCTGTCGATCCGGCTCATCTGGCCCGCGCCGACGCCAACCGTTGCGCCGTCCTTAACATAGACGATGGCGTTCGACTTGACGTGCTTGGCGACCTTCCATGCAAACAGCAGGTCCGAAAGCTCATCCGTCGTGGGAATGCGCTTGGTCACGGTCCGCAGGTCACCCGGGGTGATGAAGCCCGTGTCCTTGTCCTGCACCAGCAGCCCGCCCGACACCTGCCGCACCGTCAGCGCCCGCTGCTGCGGATCGGGCAGGCCCGGGGTGGTCAGCAGCCGCAGGTTCTTCTTCGCGGCAAAGATTTCCCGCGCGGCATCATCGGCGCCGGGGGCGATGACCACCTCTGTGAAGATCTTCACGATCTCTTCGGCGGTTTCGGCATCCAGCGGGCGGTTCAGCGCCACGATCCCGCCAAAGGCCGAGGTCCGGTCGCAGTCATAGGCCCGGCGATACGCCTCCAGCAGGCTATCCGCCCGCGCCACGCCGCAGGGGTTCGCGTGCTTGATGATCGCGCAGGCCGGCCCTTCGGCAGGAAGAAACTCCGACACCAGCTCAAAGGCCGCATCCGTGTCGTTGATGTTGTTGTAGGACAGTTCCTTGCCCTGCCACTGCTGCGCGGTGGCCACGCCCGGCCGATCCGACCCGTCGGTATAGAAGGCCGCCGCCTGATGCGGGTTCTCGCCATAGCGCAGCGTCTGCTTCAGCGTCCCGGCAAAGGCACGGCGGCGCGGCGCGGCTTCCTTAAGCGCGCCCGCCATCCAGTTGGACACTGCGGCGTCATAGGCCGCCGTCCGCGCATATGCCGTCTGGGCCAGCCCTTGACGGAAGCTCATGGTGGTCGCCCCATCGTTGCCGTCCAGCTCGGCCAGAACGGCGGCGTAATCTTCGGGGTCCACCACGACGCTGACGAACCCATGGTTCTTGGCTGCCGCGCGAATCATGGCGGGGCCGCCGATGTCGATGTTCTCGACGCAGTCGGCATAGTCGCCGCCACCCGCTACCGTCGCCTCAAACGGGTACAGGTTGACGACCAGTAGATCGATCGGCTCGATACCGTGCGCTGCCATCGCGGCCAGATGTTCGTCATTGTCGCGCAGCGCCAGCAACCCGCCATGCACCATCGGGTGCAGCGTCTTGACACGACCATCCATCATTTCCGGAAAGCCCGTCACCTCGGACACATCGCGCACCTTCAGCCCAGCCTGCCGCAGCGCCGCCGCCGTTCCCCCGGTGGAAATCAGGTCCACCCCCCGCGCGTCCAGCGCACGGGCAAAGTCTACCAGCCCGGTCTTGTCGGAAACGGAAATCAGCGCGCGGCCGATGGGCACAAGGTTCGTCATGCTCGGGTCCTTTGGTCAATCAGGCGTCAGCCAGAAGCTCGTCGGGTTCAAGGTCTCGGATATGCGGGGGCCTATCCTGTGCCTTCGCCAGCGTCCAGCCAATCTGGCTTTCGTCGGCGGCGATTGTGGCCGACAGGACGATCTGGCGCGTCGGCCGCGGGGCCAGACGTCGCTTGTCGAGGTACACCGACGGCTGCAGCGCCATCACCCCCTCGCCGTCATGGCAAAAGATCCACCGTTCGCCGCCGCGCAGCGACAGGATGACCGCCATGCCGCCCGCGTCAATCTCGGCACTCACATCCGGGTGCAGGTGAAAGCGGATGGAATAGCGCAGCCCCTCGCGCCCCGTCCGCCGCAGGGCCTCGGTGAATGCCGCGCGATCGGCGGCCGTGGCGGCGCCCAAGGCGTCCTCTCCGTTCAGGATGCGTCCGTCCCGCGACAGGGACAGCTGGCGCACATGGATCAGCCCGTGCGTGCGCCGCCAGCCGTCATGGCTCAGCGTCACGGTCCGCGTGTCATCTGCCGTCTCTTGCTGCAGGCTGACCTCGCGCGGGCCATCCGTCAGGTATTCCACGCCCCCGTTCATCGGCCCCAGCCGAGCGGAGGATACGCCCTCCAGCCCCAGCACGGAATGTGAAGGCGTAGCCCGACCTGCCCGCCGCCAGTCGCCGCCAAACCCTTCGCCTGATCCGATGCTCACGATCACCGGCCGCCGCCCCGACGTCAGCTCGAACGCAAGGGCCGAGGCATGGGCATGCGCCGCATGAACACCTACCGGCGGCGGCGCGGCATCAATGATCACCGTGCTCCGTCCGCCCGACAGCCGCAGGTAACCCATAGCCAGCCCTTCGGTCCGCGCCCGCACGCCCGCCGCCGACAGCGCCTGATCCAGCCGCCCCTCGGCCCCCCGGCCGCCGCCGTGCATGCGGACAAGCCCCCCATCCGCATGGCGCAGCGCCCGCAGCACCGGCGCGATCCGCCCGATAGCCGCCAGATGTGCGTCTGCCGGTTCGTAATTCGCCTCGCTCAGGGCCGAAGCGGCCAGAAGCAGCAGGTAAAAGACCTCCAGCAGTTCCTCGGGATTGCGGGACGGCAGGCCCCCATCGTCGTCGATCACGTCACAGGCGCGGCCCAGCGCGGCCAGCGCAACGGCGGCATGGTTCTCCATCCCCTCCAGCGCAAGCGCGCCATAGATCAGCGCGGTCAGCGCCTCGATCCGCGGCAGGCCTTGGGGCGCGGCCGGCCACCGCCGTGCCAGGAACAGCGTGTGCCGTCCCAGCGATCTGGTAAAATGTTCCGCCGCCCGCCCATCCGGCACCAGCGGCGCCACGTGGCTTACCCAGCGCAACAGCCGCCGCCCTGCCAGTTCCGGCGTCCAGCCCGGCCCGCCCCCGCGCCCGTACCGCGCGATCCAGCCCAGCGTCCAGTCGCGCATTGCTATCTGCGCCGGTCGCGTCGCCAGCGCCGCCAGATCATCAAGCCATATGAACCCGTGGAGCGCCGCATTAAAGGCCGGATCGTCAGGCGCGGCCCGGCCCAGCGTCCAGGGGTTCAGCCCCTCGACCAGATGGCCCGCAAGATGAATCTGCCCCGACAGCAGTTGCTGCCCCCGCGCGGCGGACCCGATCAGACGTGGCTCCGGTTCGGCCTGCAAAACGGTGCGCGGGCGGCGCAGCCCGATCAAACGCGCCTGCAGACGATTTCCCCAAGCCTTGGGCAACAGCGATCTTGGTTGGCGGGACGCATGTGCCATGACTGCCTTTACCAGCGGCTACCGCGACCTGCGCGGCGGGTAAACTCTAGCCAGCAGGTCCAGCCCTGTCACGCATTCTCAGCCCTTACGCAACAGCGCCATGAAGAAGCCGTCCATCCCGCCACGTTCAGTCCAGAAGTCCGGCCGCAGGCGCAGCCCGCCTTCGGCCGCCCAAGCAGCATCGACGCCGGGCACCACAGCAGGCAGAACCTCCAGCCCCGGATGCCGCGCCAGCGCCGCCTGAACCTGCGCCTCGCCCTCGGCCGGCAGCAGCGAACAGGTGCAGTAAACCAGCCGCCCCCCCGGCCGCACAAGCTCCACCGCCCGGTCTATCATTGCCGCCTGCAGGGCCAGCAACGACGGCAGGTCGTCCTCTGCCTTGACGAAGGGCAGGTCCGGATGACGGCGGATCGTTCCCGTTGCCGAACAGGGCGCATCCAGCAGCACCGCATCGAACGGCGCCTCGGGCGCACATTCCAGCGCATCCCCCACGACAAGCTGCGCGGGAAGCCCGGTGCGCGCCAGGTTCTGCTCCATCCGCCCCATCCGGCGGGCAGAGATGTCCAGCGCGGTTACCTCGGCCCCCGCGGCGGCAAGCTGCATCGTCTTGCCTCCCGGTGCGGCGCACATGTCCAGCACCCGTTCCCCGGGCACCGGCGCAAGCAGCTGTGCGGGAATGGCGGCGGCGGCATCCTGCACCCACCACGCCCCGGCCTCATATCCCGGCAGGTCCGAAAGCTGGATGCGGGCGGGCAGGCGCAGGCTGCCCGTCGGCAGCACCTCGGCCCCTAGGGCTGCGGCAAGGTCGGGATTGGGCGCGCGAAGCGTCAGGTCAACCGGGGCGCCGGCCTGATGTGCCTGTTCCATCGCCAGGACGGCGGGCTTGCCATAGGTGTCGATCAGCTGCCGGCGCAGCCACTTCGGCAGGTCCTGTGGCGGCAACTTCGCCCAAGCCTCGGGCGGCTGGGCAGAAGCACGGCGCAGCACCGCATTCACAAGCCCGGCCATCGGCGTCGCGACCGCCCGCGCCAGGCTGACGGCAGAATGAACAACACCATGTGCCGCCGCACCGTCGACATAGATCTCGGTCAGGGCAAGACGCAGGATGTTGTGCACCGGCAGCGGCGGCCGCTTGCGCAGATGCGGGCCCAGCAGGCGGTCGGCGCGGCTGATGTTGCGCAGCGTTTCCGTCGCCAGCCGCTGTGCCCGCGCCCGGCTCGCGGGTGGCAGCGCGGCCAGTGGGCCCTTGGCGTCGGCCAGCACATCGGCCAGCAGGCGGCGCTCTTCCAGCACCCCGGCCAGAAGGTCCAGCGCCGCCTGACGTGTCTTGATCGCCTCGCTCATCCCCCTGCCTTCCCTTGTCGCCCCTTGGCGCCTATATCCCGATCCTGTCCCGCACGAAAGCCGAGGGAGATCCCGTGCCTGAACAAGACCTTCCCCCCGCCGCCCAGCGCGCCTTGGCCGAGGCCGAGGAACGCCGCCGCGCCCAGAAGCCGCTTGACCTGCCGACCGAACTTGGCGGCCGCGATGGCCCCGAACCCATCCGATATGGCGACTGGGAAAAAAAGGGCCTCGCCGTCGATTTCTGAAGGGGTCAGAGCCCCAGCACGTCCAGCATCGTGTACTCGCCGGGCTTGCGATCCTGCCCCCACAGAGCGGCCTTCAGCGCGCCACGGGCAAAGATTGCCCGGTCCGTGGCCACGTGGCGCAGGATGACGCGTTCGCCTTCGCCGGCAAAGATCACGTCATGTTCGCCCACGATATCGCCGCCGCGCACGGCGGCAAAACCGATGCGCCCCCGGTCGCGCAGACCGGTGATCCCGTCGCGGCCGCTGTCGGTCATCTCCTCCAGCGCGATCCCCCGGCCTGCGGCGGCAGCCTCGCCCAACATCAGCGCGGTGCCTGAAGGCGCGTCGACCTTGTGGCGATGGTGCGCCTCGACGATCTCGATATCGAAATCGGCGTCCAGCGCGGCCGCGACCTTCTGCGTCAGCTGAACCAGCAGGTTGACCCCCAGGCTCATGTTGCCGGCCCGAACCACCACCGCATGACGCGCCGCCGCCGCGATGGCTGCCAGATGCCCAGCCTCCAGTCCCGTGGTGCCGATCACATGCACCGCCCGCGCCTGCGCCGCCAAGCCTGCGAATTCCACCGTCGCCTCGGGGGCGGTGAAGTCGATCACCGCCTGTGCGCGGGCAAAGGCCTCCAGCGCATCGTCGGTCACCGTCACGCCCAGGGCGCTGCCGCCCATCGCCTCGCCCACGTCGCGGCCAATCCAGGGATGACCCGGCCGCTCCAGGCAACCCACCAGCCGCGCGCGGTCGCTTTCGGCCACCGTCCGGACCAGCATCCGCCCCATCCGCCCCGAGGCGCCCGTGATCACGATCCCCGGCAGGGGTGCTGCTGCGTCGTCCATTGCATGCCCTTTCACGTTTGCTTCGCTTTAGCGCGACCTGCAGGCCTTGGCAAAGCCCGACTGTTGCGGGGCGCGGGCGGATGGCCTACATCAGGCGCATGGCAAACCGTTTCCCTTCGGGCTCCGGCCCTTCGCAACGTCAGCTCCGCGTGGGCGAGCTGATCCGGCGCACCCTGTCGGACGTGCTTTCGCGCGGCGATGTGCATGACCCGGACCTTAACCGCATGTCGATCACCGTGGGCGAGGTGCGAACGTCGCCCGACCTCAAGGTGGCAACCGCCTTCGTGCTGCCCTTGGGCGGCCATGGGGCAGAGGAAGCCCTGGCGGCGCTACGCCGCAACCGGGCCGAACTGCGCCGGCAGGTGGCCAAGGGGCTCACGCTCAAGTTCGCGCCGGAAATCCGCTTTGCCATCGACGAGACCTTCGATCGAATGGACGAGACCCGCCGCCTTCTGAACGACGAGACCGTGCGCCGGGACGTCGAAAACCCTGAGGAGTGATCCATGCGGTGGCTGGCACTTCTTGTGGGGATCACCGGCCTTTGGGCAATGCCGGGCCACGCGGCTGACGGCTGCGGGCGCGTCGATCATGATGGCAACGCCTATGTCGTCTGCAAGGTGACGGCCGGCGAGGACGACCTGCGTCTTTGGCTCACGGGGCCTGACGGTGCCGTCTTTGGCAGCTTTGACCGGGTGAACCGGTCTCTGGCGGATCAGGGGCTGCGGCTTGGCTTTGCCATGAACGCGGGCATGTATCATTCCGACCGATCGCCCGTGGGCCTTTACCGCGACCCTGATGGCGAAGCCCACGGAATCGTCACCTCCGAAGGGCCCGGCAATTTCGGGATGCTTCCCAACGGCGTCTTCTGCATAGGTCCGGACGGTTTTGGTGTACACGAATCCCGCCGCTTTGCCGAGCAGGAGCCCGATTGCCTATACGCCACGCAATCCGGTCCGATGCTGGTGATCGACGGCGACCTGCACCCGCGCTTCCTGGTTGATGCGACCTCACGCTACGTCCGCAACGGCGTGGGCGTCAGCGCCGCAGGGGATGAGGCGTATTTTGCCATATCCCAAGGGCGGGTGACGTTCCATGAATTCGCGCGGCTGTTCCGTGACGGGCTGGGTACGCCGGACGCGCTATACTTCGACGGCAACATCTCGCGGCTGCACGCGCCGGGGCTGCGCCGGAACGACTGGGGGCTGCCGCTGGGGCCGATCGTGGGCACCGTGGTTCCGATTGACGCGGACGGCGCCGGAGGCTAGCAGGCACGGCCTGAAGCAAACGGAGAACCACATGGCACGCAAGAAGGGCCGCGACATTTCGGGCTGGCTGGTGGTGGACAAGCCGCCCGGGATCACCTCCACCTCCGTCGTGAACAAGGTGCGCTGGGCTTTCGACGCCAAGAAGGCGGGGCATGCCGGCACCCTTGACCCGGAGGCGACCGGCGTTCTGGCCGTGGCGCTGGGCGAGGCGACCAAGACGGTTCCCTATATTACCGACGCGCTGAAGTGCTATCGCTTCATGGTGCGGCTGGGCCAGGCCACCAATACCGACGATGCCGAAGGCGAGATCATCGCCGAATCCGACCTGCGCCCCGATGATGCAGCGATCGAGGCGGCCTTGGCCCGCTTCCGCGGCGATATCATGCAGGTCCCGCCACAGTTTTCCGCCGTGAAGGTCGAGGGCGAGCGTGCCTATGCCCTTGCCCGCGAAGGCGAGGAGTTGGAACTTGTCGCCCGCCCGCTTTGGGTGGAAAGCCTCACGATCGTTTCCCGGCCGGATCCGGATCACGTCGAACTTGAAATGGTCTGCGGCAAGGGCGGTTATGTGCGGTCCATCGCCCGCGATCTTGGGCAGGCGCTGGGCTGCCATGGCCACGTGCTGCGGCTGCGCCGGGTCTGGTCGGGGCCATTCGATGCCACCGATGGGATCACCCTCGAAAAGATCGACGAGCTTGCCAAGACCGAGGCGCTGGACGCCTTCCTGCGCCCTCTGGAGCAGGGGCTGGCCGACCTGCCCGAACTGCCCGCCACCGCCGAAGGCGCGGCCCGGCTGCGCAACGGCAACCCCGGCATGGTGATCGCCTCGGATGTGGAATTCGGGGATGAGGCTTGGGCCAGCTACCAAGGCCGCGCAGTGGCCGTAGGCATCTACAAGTCCGGCGAGCTGCACCCCTCGCGCGTCTTCAACCAGTGATCACCCGCAGCTTCCAGAAAGGCGACGCTGCAAGCGTCGCCGTCTATTCCCCGTGCGAGCGGTACCGTTACCTGCTGACCCGCCGCTGGGCCGAGGGGGAGAAGGCGCTGTTCGTGATGCTCAACCCGTCGACTGCGACGGAATACCAGAACGATCCCACAGTTGAACGCTGCGAACGCCGCGCGCGGGCACTGGGATTCGGGGCGTTCCGCGTCTGCAACATCTTTGCCTGGCGCGACACGGACCCGCGCAAGATGCGTGCGGCCGAGGACCCGGTCGGCCCCGACAATGACGCGGCCATCGTGGACAGCTGTCACTGGGCTGACCGGATCATCTGCGCCTGGGGCACCCACGGCGCGCACCTGAACCGCGGCCCGCAGGTCGAGGCGCTGATGCGCGGCACCGGCCACCCGCTGTTCCACCTGGGCCTGACGCGGGACGGGCACCCAAAGCACCCGCTTTACATAGGTTACCAGCAGCAGCCCGAACTCTGGGCCTAGCCCTTCAGCAACTCCGGATCGATCAGCGTCTGGTCCACGCGTGACATGAGCGTGATGTCACCCGCCACAAGCCCCGCCCCATCCGTCACATGTGCGATCCGGATGCCGTTCAGCACCACGGCGACGCTTTCGGGATCATCCTCCAGTGGTTCGACCCGCAGGACGGGCGGGAAATCCGAGGGCGTGTAAAGCAGGATGATCCGGTCGCTTCCGGGCGTATAATCCTGGATCGTCGCCGCCTGATCGGGGCCGATCCAGTCACCGATGACAAAGCTGTTTTCCCCGTCGCCACCATGGGCGATGTCACGGGCGCCGATCACGATCATGTCGTCCCCCGCACCGCCGTTCAGATAGTCGAGCCCGTCGATGTCATGGCCATGTTCATCCAGCACCGTCCCGATCAAGGTATCGTTCCCGTCGCCGCCGAACAGCGTGTCCTGACCAGTTCCGCCCACCAGCACATCATCCCCTGTGCCGCCATGAAGCGCGTCATCGCCATCGCCCCCGAAAAGCGTATCGCTCCCGCCGCCGCCCAAGATCCGGTCATCGCCCGGCCCGCCATAGATCAGGTCGTTGCCTTCCTGGCCGGCCAGATAATCGTCGCCGGAACCCCCGTGGATTTCGTCATCGCCGTCGCCCCCTTCGATCCAGTCGTCGCCAGCCCCGCCGAACAGCGTGTCATTCCCGCTGCCGCCCAGGATCTCATCATCACCGTCGCCTCCGTAGATGAGGTCGTCGCCGTCATAGCCGCCGATCCTGTCATCACCGCCATGGCCATGAATCGTGTCATTCCCCGGGCCGCCCACCAGCGTGTCGCCCCCGGTATCCCCATGCAGGTCAAGCCCCTTGGGATCATCCTCCACCACCGGCTCTGGCTCTTCCGGCTCCAGATCATCAAGAAGGAGATCCGGCCCCGTCTCTGGCTCGTCCGCCGGGGGCAGGTCCTCCTCGTCCTCGTCCGGCACCGCGCGCGTGAAGGTGGCGGCCCCTGCCAGCGCGCCCACCATCATCAACCCCAGCAGCCCTGCAAGTCCCAGCATCATGATCATCCTGTTCCGTCGCGCAGGACGCTAGCATGGCCCCTGTCGCCCACCAAGACAGAGCCGCTCCACGTGCTTAACGGGCAGGTCAGCCGCGATTCGTAGCTTTCCTTTTGTGGAAAAATCCCTTATATGCGCCCATCCGCCGCTGAATGGCGGAACTCTCCACGGCCTTGCTGGACGACATCCCGGCTTGCGCCCCTCACCTTCAACCAAAGGAGACCCCGATGTCGATCACTGTTGAGGAAAAAGCCCGCGTCCTGAAGGAATTTGCGACCAAGGAAGGCGACACTGGTTCGCCCGAAGTCCAGGTTGCGATCCTGTCGTCGCGCATCGCGACCCTGACCGAGCACTTCAAGACCCACAAGAAGGACAACCACTCCCGCCGTGGCCTTCTGAAGCAGGTCGCACAGCGCCGCAAGCTGCTGGACTACCTGAAGAACAAGGACGAAGCGCGCTACCAGGCGCTCATCGCCAAGCTCGGCCTGCGCCGCTAAACTTTTCCGCGCCCCTGGCCCCGCCCGGGGCGCGTCTTATTTCTGATCTTTGGCAGCACTTGAACGGTGCCAGACGATCGCCTCCCCGACAGGCCCCGTGGGACAGGCAGGAACACGACAGGGGCCACGGGCATACGGCCCGTACGCAACAGGCCGGGTGGAGGGTCCCTCGGCCAGGATAGGATACGAGATGTTCAACGTAACGAAAAAGTCGATCGAGTGGGGCGGCGAGACGCTGACCCTGGAAACGGGCAAGGTTGCCCGCCAGGCTGATGGCTCGGTCATTGCAACGCTGGGGGAAACCAGCGTCATGGCCAACGTCACCTTCGCCAAGTCGGCCAAGCCGGGGCAGGATTTCTTCCCGCTGACCGTGCACTACCAGGAACGCTACTACGCTGCCGGCAAGGTGCCCGGTGGCTTCTTCAAGCGTGAGGCCCGTCCGTCCGAAAAAGAGACGCTGACCTCGCGCCTGATCGACCGCCCGATCCGCCCGCTGTTCGTGGACGGATTCAAGAACGAAGTCCTGATCATCTGCACCGTGCTGTCGCACGACCTGGTGAACGAGCCCGACATCGTCGCGATGATCGCGGCCTCTGCGGCGCTTACGGTTTCCGGCGTGCCCTTCATGGGTCCGATCGGCGCGGCGCGCGTGGGCTTCGTGAATGGCGAATACGTCCTGAACCCGGACGTCGACGACATGCAGAAGCTGCGGGAATCGCCCGATCAGCGGCTCGACCTCGTCATCGCGGGGACCAAGGACGCGGTGATGATGGTGGAATCGGAAGCCTATGAGCTGTCCGAAGCCGAGATGCTGGGCGCCGTCAAGTTCGGCCACGAGGCGATGCAGCCGGTGATTGACCTGATCATCGACCTCGCCGAAGACGCAGCGAAAGAACCGTTCGACTTCCAGGCGCCCGACTACTCCGAGCTCTATGCCAAGGTGAAAGCCGCGGGCGAGGATCAGATGCGCGCCGCCTTTGCCATCCGCAACAAGCAAGAGCGCGTCAACGCCGTCGCCGCCGCGCGTGAGGCGGTAAAGGCAACCCTGAGCGAAGAAGAGCTGGCTGACGAAAATCTCGGCTCGGCGCTCAAGAAGCTCGAATCCTCGATCCTGCGCGGTGACATCATCAACGGTGGCGCCCGGATCGACGGCCGCGACAACAAGACCGTCCGCCCGATCGTGTCCGAGGTTGGCGTTCTGCCGCGGACCCACGGCTCGGCGCTCTTCACCCGAGGTGAAACCCAGGCACTGGTCGTGACCACGCTGGGCACGGGGGAGGATGAGCAGATCATCGACGCGCTGCACGGCAACTCGCGCTCGAACTTCCTGCTGCACTACAACTTCCCCCCCTATTCGGTGGGCGAGGTTGGCCGCTTCGGCCCCCCCGGCCGCCGCGAAATCGGTCACGGGAAACTGGCATGGCGTGCGCTGCAAGCGGTTCTGCCGGCCCCGACCGACTTCCCCTACACCATCCGTGTGGTGTCCGAGATCACGGAATCGAACGGCTCTTCCTCCATGGCTTCGGTCTGTGGCGGCTCGCTGTCGATGATGGATGCGGGCGTTCCGCTGAAGGCGCCGGTAGCGGGTGTTGCCATGGGCCTCATCCTTGAGGAAGACGGCAAGTGGGCCGTGTTGACCGACATCCTTGGCGACGAGGATCACCTCGGCGACATGGACTTCAAGGTCGCGGGCACCGAGAACGGCATCACCAGCCTTCAGATGGACATCAAGGTCGCAGGCATCACGCCCGAGATCATGGAACAGGCGCTGGCACAGGCTAAGGACGGCCGGATGCACATCCTGGGCGAAATGGCACAGGCGCTGACCTCCGGCCGGACCGAATTCTCGGCCCACGCCCCGCGGATCGAGACGATGCAGATCCCGACCGACAAGATCCGCGAAGTGATCGGCTCGGGCGGCAAGGTGATCCGCGAGATCGTGGAAACCTCGGGCGCCAAGGTCGACATCAACGACGACGGCGTGATCAAGATCGCCTCGTCCAACGGCGAGGCCATCAAGAAGGCCTATGACATGATCTATTCGATCGTGGCAGAGCCGGAAGAGGGCAAGATCTACACCGGTCGCGTGGTCAAGCTGGTTGATTTTGGCGCCTTCGTGAACTTCTTCGGCAAGCGTGACGGCTTGGTCCACGTGTCCCAGATCGCCAACAAGCGCCTTCAGCACCCGAACGAGATCCTGAAGGAAGGCCAAGAGGTCAAGGTCAAGCTGCTGGGCTTCGACGATCGTGGCAAGGTGCGCCTTGGCATGAAGATGGTCGATCAGGAAACCGGTGAAGAAATCACCGAACCCAAGGCCGAGTCCGAAGCCTGATCCCTTCTTACTTTCTGAAAACGCCCCGGCCCTTGCGCCGGGGCGTTTTGCTTTCATGGCTTGCTCCCGGTCCTCCTGTCTATTAATGTTATGGTATAACATATCTGAGGTGGAACATGAACCGACCGGACAACCGCCTGCCCATCACCGTGCTTTCGGGGTTTCTGGGCGCGGGCAAGACAACGCTTCTGAACCACGTGCTGAACAACCGCGCAGGCCGCCGTGTCGCCGTGATCGTCAACGACATGTCCGAGGTGAACATCGACGCCGACCTGGTGCGCGGTAGCACCGAGCTTTCGCGCACCGACGAAAAGCTGGTCGAGATGACCAATGGTTGCATCTGCTGCACGTTGCGCGATGACCTGCTGGTCGAGGTGCGGCGCCTCGCGCAGGAAGGCCGCTTCGACTACCTTCTGATCGAGTCAACAGGCATCGCCGAACCCCTTCCTGTTGCAGCCACCTTTGCCTTCCGCGATGCGGATGGCGAAAGCCTCTCGGATGTGGCGCGGCTCGACACGATGGTGACGGTCGTCGATGCGGTGAACCTGCTCGCGGATTTCTCCAGCCACGACTTCCTTGCTGACCGTAAAGAAAGCCTTGGCGAAGAGGACGAGCGCACGCTGGTCAACCTTCTGACTGAGCAGATCGAGTTCGCGGACGTGGTGATCCTGAACAAGGTCACCGACGCGGGCCCCCACCGGCTTGATGCCGCGCGCAAAATTATCCGCGCCCTGAACCCCGACGCGCGGCTGATCGAGACGGATCATTCCGACGTCGACCCCAACGCGATCTTCGACACCGGCCTCTTTGACTTCGACCGCGCACATGAACATCCGCTTTGGGCGAAAGAGCTTTACGGTTTCGCCGATCATGTACCCGAAACCGAGGAATACGGCATTTCCTCTTTCGTCTACCGCGCGCGGCGGCCCTTTGATCCGGCACGGATCACGCCGTGCTGAACGGCCTCCTGCCCGGCGTGATCCGTGCCAAGGGCCATTTCTGGATTGCCTCGCAGCCGAACTGGGTGGCTGAATTCAGCTTAGCGGGTGCCCTGTCGTCGGTCCGGCCCTTGGGCGGCTGGTGGGCGTCGGTCCCGAAGGACCGCTGGCCTTCCCATCCCAACGCGGTGGCCGAAATGCGGCGCCATTGGGCCGAACCCTGGGGCGACCGGCGGCAGGAACTGGTTTTCATTGGGGCGGGAATG
Source organism: Rhodobacteraceae bacterium LNNU 3342 (assembly GCA_008711135.1). Lineage (GTDB taxonomy): Bacteria > Pseudomonadota > Alphaproteobacteria > Rhodobacterales > Rhodobacteraceae > Halodurantibacterium. The sequence continues at coordinate 109,157 of VUAW01000009.1, read as the reverse complement.
GATCAGGCCGCGATCACCGAGGCGCTTGATGGCTGTCTCGTGCCGGGGGACGCATTTGATCCCGACGGCTGGCGCAATCTTGATGATCCCTTCCCTCACTGGGGCAGCCAGCGCGCGGCATGAAGACGAACCTTCGCACCCGCCTCAGGCAGCGGCGTTCGGACGGAATGCGCGGCTATGACGCGCTGCCGCCTGAACTGCGCCTGTGGCTGCAATCCGCCGCGCTTCCGTGGAGCGCGGGTTCCCTCCTCCGGCTGTGGCGGAAGGCGTTGCACGAAACGGGCGGGGACATCAAAGCCGCCCGGACCCGGCTCGACGCGGCCGAGGCGCGGCTTATCGCCCGCGACGCAGCGCAGGTCTGGGGGCCGGTTATCCGGCACCCGTGCCCGATCAGGCAGGCAGCTTCGTCTTGCGCAGGTAGGGCAGGACGATCTCCAGGTCGCCAAAGCGCTCCTTCGCCTCTTCCGTCGGAACGGAAAGCGCAACGATCACGTCCTCGCCCTGCTTCCAGTCGGCCGGCGTTGCAAAGGGCGCGCCGTCGGTCGCCCGGATCGCATCCACCGCCCGCAGGATCTCCTGAAAGTTGCGGCCTACGGACATCGGGTAGATCAGCGCAAGGCGCACCCGCTTGTCCGGGCCGATGATGAAGGTCGACCGGACGGTGGCCGTGTGGTTGGGCGTGCGATCCGACGGCAGTTGGGTGTCCGCCGGCATCATGTCGTAAAGCTTGGCGATGGTCAGATCCTCATCGGCGAAGATCGGGAAGGTCACCTTGGTGCCGGCGACCTGTTCCACATCCGCCTTCCACTGCATGTGCTTGTCCAGCGGATCGACGGAAACGCCGGCCACCTTGACGTTGCGCTTGGCGAACTCTTCGGAAAGGCGGGCGACGGCGCTGAACTCAGTCGTGCAGACGGGGGTGAAGTCCTTAGGGTGGCTGAAGAGGATGGCATAGCTGTCGCCGATCCAGTCGTGAAAGCTGATCGTGCCTTCGGTGCTTTCGGCGGTGAAATCCGGGGCGATGTCATTGATGCGCAGTGTCATGGTCTCTCCTGTCGAATCGTGCCGCATGGGGCCTTACCTATCATAGGCATGGCAAGGCGCGGGTTCACCCCCCTGACCGTTGCCTATTCCACGCGCCGATGCCAGTCTGCGCCAAACGCGATGGAGGACAGGATGATCGAGAAACGGGACTTCTACATCAACGGCGAATGGGTGGCGCCGCGCCAGCCCCGCGATTTCGACGTGATCGACCCTTCGACCGAAGAAGTCTGCGCCGTGATCTCGCTCGGCGACCAGGCCGATACCGATGCCGCCGTGGCCGCCGCGCGGGCCGCACTGGATGACTGGATGCTGACCGACCCCGCAGAGCGGCTTGCACTGGTCAAGCGCATCCTTGAAGTTTACGAGGCGCGGATGGAGGATATGGCCCGCGCCATCAGCCTGGAAATGGGTGCGCCGATCGACATGGCGCTGACCAGCCAAGCGGCCTCGGGCCGGTCGCATATCCGCAACTTCATCGCCGCCTTCGACAAGGTGGAATTCATCGCGCCGCTGGGCGACCATGCCCCCAACGACCGGATCATCAAGGAGGCGGTCGGCGTCTGCGCACTGATCACGCCTTGGAACTGGCCGATGAACCAGGTCACGCTCAAGGTCATCCCGGCGCTGCTGGCGGGCTGCACCATGGTCCTGAAACCGTCCGAGATCGCGCCGCTGTCGTCGTTGCTGTTCGCGGAAATCCTGCACGAGGCTGGCGTTCCAAAGGGCGTCTTCAACCTCGTGAACGGTGACGGCGCGGGCGTCGGCAGCCAGTTGTCCAGCCACAAGGACGTGGACATGGTCAGCTTCACCGGATCAACGCGGGCCGGCATCGCCATCTCCAAGGCAGCGGCCGACACGCTGAAGCGGGTCCATTTGGAACTCGGCGGCAAGGGCGCGAACCTGATCTTTGCAGATGCGGATGAAAAGGCGGTGCAGCGCGGCGCGATGCACTGCTTCAACAACACCGGCCAAAGCTGCAACGCGCCGACGCGGATGCTGGTGCAGCGCGACATCTATGACCAAGCCGTGGAAACGGCCCGCGAGGTTGCCGAAAAGACCCGCGTCGCCAGCGCGCATGAGCCCGGCAAACATATCGGGCCCGTCGTGTCGCAGGTGCAGTTCGACAAGATCCAGGACCTGATCCAGAAGGGCATGGACGAAGGCGCGCGGCTGGTCGCGGGCGGGCTTGGCCGGCCCGAGGGGCTCAACCGCGGCTATTTCGTGCGCCCGACGGTCTTTGCCGATGTCACCAACGACATGACCATCGCGTGCGAAGAGATCTTCGGCCCCGTCCTTTCGATCATCCCGTTCGAGAGCGAGGAAGAGGCCGTCCAGATCGCCAATGACACCGTCTATGGCCTGACCAACTATGTCCAAAGCCAGGACGGCGCACGCCGCAACCGGCTGGCCCGCCGCCTGCGCGCCGGCATGATCGAGATGAACGGCCAGTCCCGCGGCGCGGGCAGCCCCTTTGGCGGCATGAAGCACTCCGGCAACGGCCGCGAGGGCGGCGTCTGGGGGATTGAGGACTTTCTTGAGGTCAAGGCCGTGTCTGGCTGGTCAAACGACTAGAAGGGACAGGGGGCGGAAAAGCTCTGCCCCTTGCCCCCGTCAGGGTGGCGGAAGCGCAGGCTTTCCGCATGCAGCATCAGGCGCGGGAACTCTCGCGCCGCCCCGTCGGCATAAAGCGGATCGCCAAGGATCGGGTGCCCCAGTTCCATCATGTGCACCCGCAACTGGTGGCTGCGCCCCGTCAGCGGCATAAGCCTGACACGCGTGGTGCCGCCTTCGTGCCGAACGACGCGCCAGTCCGTTTGTGCCGGACGCCCCGTTTCGTGGTTCACATGCTGGCGCGGCCGGTTTGGCCAGTCTACGATCAGGGGCAGGTCCACCCGCCCCGTCACGGGCCGCAGTTCACCCCAAAGCCGCGCAACATAGACCTTCTTGACCTGCCGGTTCTCGAACTGCTGCCCCAGATGCCGCTGCGCCGCCGGTGTCAGCGCGAACACCATGACCCCGGAGGTATCAAGATCCAGCCGATGCACCAGAAGCACCTCGGGGAAGGCCATGCGCAGGCGGTTGATCAGGCAGTCGGTCTTGTCCTCGCCCCGCCCAGGCACGGACAAAAGGCCCGCGGGCTTGTCCACCACCAGGATTGCTTGATCATGATAAAGAACCCGGGGCGCATCGGGCGGGGGCGCATAGACGAAGTCGTTCATTCCCGCCAGATAGCTCATTCGGGATGCCGGGGCTAGCGGGCCTCGGCAAAGGCCGTTTCAAGAATGGCCGCAAGCTCCCGCGCGTCTTCTTCGGTGAAGGCATCCGGCTGATCACAGTCGATATCAAAGACGCCCAGCAGGCGACCGGCTCCATCGCGCACCGGCAGCACGATTTCTGACCGGGTAGAGGAGGAGCAGGCGATGTGCCCCGGGAAAGCCTCTACATCCGGAACCAACTGTACCTCTCCGGTACGCGCGGCAGCCCCGCAGACGCCGCGCGAAAACGGGATCACCAGGCAGCCATGCCCGCCCTGGTAGGGACCAATCTTCAGCAGTTCCGGCGCCACCACGCGATAGAAGCCAGTCCAGTCGAACCGTTCATCGGAATGATGCACCTCGCATGCCACAGTCGCCATCAGGGCCACCGTGTCGGTTTCGCCCTCGGTAAGGGCGCGGATGCGGGCGGCAAGATCGGTGTAGTCGGGCATGGATGCTCCTTCAGGGACGTTCGATGGCGATGGCGGTGCCCTCGCCCCCGCCGATGCATATCGCCGCCACGCCCCGCCGCAAGCCTCGCCGTTCCAGCGCATGGAGCAGCGTCACCATGATCCGCGCGCCAGAGGCACCGACCGGATGCCCCAGCGCACAGGCCCCGCCGTGCACGTTCAGCCGGTCGCGTGGCACGCCTACCTCACGCATGAAGGCCATGGGGACCACGGCAAAGGCCTCGTTGACCTCCCACAGGTCCACATCCTCGACCGACCATCCCAGCCGCTTCAGCAGCTTCTGCGCGGCCGGCACCGGGGCAGTGGTGAACCAGCCCGGCGCCTGGGCATGGGTGGCATGGCCGCGGATGATCGCGCGAACCGGCAGCCCTTCGTCCCGCGCCACGTCAGCCCCCGCCAGCACCAGCGCCGCCGCCCCGTCCGAAATCGAGGATGAATTGGCCGGCGTCACCGTGCCACCCTGCCGGAAGGCGGGCTTCAGCATCGGGATCTTTTCGGGACGCGCCAGCCCCGGCTGTTCGTCGGCCCGCACAACGGCTTCGCCCTTGCGATCCTGAACCGTGACCGGAACAATTTCAGCATCAAATGCGCCCGAGGCCTGTGCCTCCAGCGCCGAAGTGAGCGAACGCAGCGCATAATCATCCTGCGCCTCACGGGTGAACTGGAAGGCTTCGGCGCAATCCTCGGCGAAAGTGCCCATCAGGCGGCCCTTCTCGAAGGCATCCTCCAGCCCGTCCAGGAACATGTGGTCCATGACCTGCGCATGCCCCAGCCGCGCCCCGCCACGCATCTTCGGCAGCAGGTAGGGGGCGTTGGTCATGCTCTCCATCCCGCCGGCCACGATGACGCCGGCCTGCCCCAGCGCGATCTGGTCGTGGGCGATCATTGCCGCCTTCATTCCCGATCCGCACATCTTGTTGAGCGTCGTGGCAGGCACCGCCTCGCCCAGCCCGGCGTGGAAGCCCGCCTGCCGCGCCGGGGCCTGCCCCTGCCCCGCGGGCAGAACACAGCCCATCAGCACTTCTTCCACACGGTCAGGGGCGACACCCGCCCCCTGCAGGGCCGCCGCGATGGCCGCCCCGCCCAAGGTCGGCGCATCAAGCCCCGACAAAGCGCCCTGAAAGCCCCCCATCGCCGTCCGCGCGGCGCCGCAAAGAACCACTTCGGTCATGACACCCCTCCCGATCCCACGCCAGCGTAGCGGAGCACTGGGCGTCCCGTCCAGCGGGTCCGGCAGGCGTCAGTTCAGTTGGAAGTGAAGCGGGTAACGCCCATCCTCGAAATCGCCGAACAGGTCAGGGACGTCGGGATGGTCCACCGGCTCGCCACTGTCGTCCGGCACAAGGTTCTGCTCCGAGACGTAGGCCACGTAATAGCTCTGCTCATTCTCGGCCAGCAGGTGGTAGAAGGGCTGGTCCTTGGGCGGGCGGCTTTCTTCGGGCAGCGCCTCGTACCATTCCTCGGTATTGGAAAAGATCGCGTCGACATCAAAGACCACGCCGCGGAACGGGTGCTTGCGGTGCCGGACAATCTGTCCAAGATAATATTTCGCGCGTGTTTTCAGCATGGTCGGATCCTCGGGGGAGTCAGTATCTCGAAACGGCCCCATTGTCCATTGCAGCAGCGGGCACGGGACTCGCGGGAAACTGATTGGATTGGACGGGAAAGGGCGTTTTCCTTCGAGGGCGTTTGCCCTATCCTGCTGCAAAATGACAAAAGCGACGGGCAGTGCAGATGGGCAAGTTTCTTCGTGCAGGCGTAATCGTTCTGCTGTTGGCATCCTGTGGCGGGGGCAACTATTCCGCGCCCCGCGACCTTGAAAACGCGTGCAGCATCGTCAGCGAAAGGCCCCGTTACCTGGCGGCGATGCGCCAGACGGAACGGCGCTGGGGCGTGCCGGTGCATGTGCAGATGGCCACCATCCACCAGGAAAGCCGCTTTGTCGGCGATGCGCGTACCCCCGTTCGCTGGGCGCTGGGGGTCATTCCGATGGGGCGGCAAAGCTCGGCCTATGGCTATGCCCAGGCGCTTGATGGAACCTGGGAAGAATATCAGCGCGAGACCGGTAAACGCCGCGCCCGGCGCGAGGATATCCGCGATGCCACCGACTTCATGGGCTGGTATATGGACAAGACCGAGAAGCGGAACGGCATTTCCAAGCACGACGCCCGCAACCAGTATCTTGCCTATCACGAAGGGCACGGCGGTTTCTCGCGGGGCAGCTACAACGCCAAGCCGTGGCTGCTGAACGTTTCCAACAACGTGGCTGCCCGCGCCAGCCGCTATCAGCAGCAACTGCAGACCTGCCGCCGCGCCTGACGGCGCGGCAGTGGTTTCAGCGGCGGCGATCCGCCTCGTATGGAATGTTGAACAGGAAGGACGAGAGCTGCACGTTCTTCGTCAGGTCGTTGAGCACAACCGTCGTCGGCGCGCCCGTTTCGTCCCGGATCACCCATTGACGCAGCTCGGTCGGGTTCGCAGTGAACACCATCTCGATCGAGCCTTGTTCCGGCCGCTGCGGGTCCTGCGCGACAACAGTGGTGGCCGTTCCGTCGCTGGTATGGCCCACCACCATCCGGGCCCGCGTCAGATCGACGTTCCGTTCCAGGATCAGGTTCAGCGGCGTGCGGGACAGCGGATACTGTTCCGGCGGCTGGTTCGACTTGGGGTCAAAGATCGCGACCTGGCCGCCCCCCGCCATCACCAGGCTTGCATCCGGCGGCGCGTATTCGAACCGCACGCGGCCGGGGCGGTTGATGTAGATCGTCCCGGTCGAGATGCTGCCATCCGCGTTGATCTGGGTGAATGACCCCTGCGCAGTGGTAAAGCTGTTGAAGTAGCGGGAAATCTCCTGCAGCGAAATCGGGTTTGCCATCGCGGGCAGCGCCATCAGCGCCGAAAGAACGGTGGCAAGGATCAGTCGCATCGGCAAAACCTCCTGGTTCGTGTACTGCCAGAGATAATGAAAAGGGGGCCGCAGCGCAGCCCCCCGGTCCGTCACATAACGCTGAAGCCAGATCACTGTTCCGGCACAAGTATTTCACGTTTACCGACATGGTTGGACGGCGAAACCAGGCCCTGTTCCTCCATCTGTTCGACCAGCCGCGCAGCCTTGTTGTAGCCGATGCCAAGCTTGCGCTGGATGTAGGATGTCGAACACTTCCGGTCCTTGAGCACGATTGCCACCGCCTGGTCGTAAAGCGCATCCTCGCCGTCCGTATTGCCGCCAAGGCCCAGCACCGCGTCGATGTCGTCCGACCGTTCCTCGTCCGGGCCCTCGACTACGCCCGACATATATTCCGGCGGACCGAAGCTCTTCAGATGGGTCACGACCTCCTCGACTTCCTCGTCGGAAACGAAGGGCCCGTGGATCCGGGTGATCTTGGCACCGCCGGCCATGTAGAGCATGTCGCCCATGCCCAGCAGTTGTTCTGCGCCCATTTCACCCAAGATCGTGCGGCTGTCGATCTTGGACGTCACCTGGAAGGAAATCCGGGTAGGGAAGTTGGCCTTGATCGTGCCGGTGATGACGTCGACCGACGGGCGCTGCGTGGCCATGATCAGGTGGATGCCCGACGCCCGCGCCATCTGGGCCAGACGCTGAATGCAGGCCTCGATCTCTTTGCCCGCCACCATCATCAGGTCGGCCATCTCGTCGACGATGACGACGATATAGGGCAGCGCGACGGGGGCGAACTCTTCCGTCTCAAAGACGGGTTCGCCTGTATCCTCGTCAAAGCCGGTCTGGATGGTGCGCTTGAACATCTCGTTCTTCGACAGCGCCTCGCGGACGCGGCCGTTGTAGCCCTCGATGTTGCGGACGCCCATCTTGGACATCTTGCGATACCGTTCCTCCATCTCGCCCACGACCCATTTCAGGGCTACGACCGCCTTTTTCGGGTCGGTCACCACCGGGCTCAGCAGATGCGGGATTCCGTCATAGACCGACAGTTCCAGCATCTTGGGGTCGATCATGATCAGCCGGCATTCCTCGGGCGACAGCTTGTAAAGCAGGCTCAGAATCATGGTGTTGATCGCGACCGATTTACCCGAACCCGTAGTCCCTGCAATCAGCAGGTGGGGCATCTTGGCAAGGTTTGCCACGACAGGCTCACCGCCGATGTCCTTGCCCAGTGCCAGCGGCAGCCGCAGGTTCGAATCGCCGAAGTCGCGGGCAGCGAGGATCTCTCGCAGAACCACCTTCTCTCGCTTGACGTTGGGCAGTTCGATCCCGATCACCGTCCGCCCCGGCACGGTGGACACCCGCGCTGACAGCGCGGACATCGACCGCGCGATGTCATCGGCAAGGCCGATCACTCGGCTCGCCTTCAGGCCCGGCGCGGGTTCAAGCTCGTACATCGTGACCACCGGCCCCGGACGCACGCTGACGATCTCGCCCTTGATGCCATAATCATCCAGCACCGACTCAAGCGTGCGGGCGTTTTCGGCCAGTGCCTCGTCCGGAAGGTGGTGACGCTCGATCTCCGACGGGTTGGTCAGCAGCGCCAGCGGCGGATGTTCATAAACAGCCGCAGGTTTCGGACGCGCCTCGGCCGCCCGCGGCGCCGGCTGATCGACAGGCCGGGAAGGTGCCGGTTCCGGCGCGGCAGCACGGGGAGCCTCTGGCAGAAGGACCTCCTGCGCCTCGTCGGCGTCGCCGGTTTCGTCGAAGGCCTCATCGGGCTCGGCATACAGATCCTCGGTCGCGACCGCGCGGCCCCGCTCCACCAGCGGCGCTGACGGCACTTCGACCGAACGGGAGGCGGAAACCGGTGGGCGGGCCGGGGCCGCGGTCAGCGGCGGCACCTCGACCGTGGGGGCCGGGTGCGGCGCTGTAGTGCGGCGCAGGTTCGCCATCAGCGGCTTCGGGCCAAGCCCACGCGCCACAGGCGGTTCTGCCCGGGCCAGCGACAGGACTGGCGCCTGCCGCACACGGGCACGGATCACGTCGTTGATGCGGGCGCGGATGCGATCCTCGGCCGGCGCATCGGGATCATGGGCGAGGCGCGACATACCCACATCCGGATCGATTGCGCGGCGGACCAGCGCCGGCATCCGGGCCAGGAAGCCTGGCTTTTCCTTTAGCGGCTGCGGATGGCGCGGTTCGGCGCGCAGGCCCTCGCGTTCAGCCCCTTCGGGGCGGCGAACCAAGGGCGCGGCTTGCAGCGGTTCAGGGTTATAGGCACTGTCGTCCCACTCCTCGACCACATCCTCGGCAGGCGGACGGGCGAAAAGGCGGCGCTGCTGTTCCGGCACCTCGCCATAGACCGAGGCGCTGCGCGAGGCGCGATGCGCATGATACCGCGACTGCGCCGTCTGCGCCCCCTTCACCGCACCGGCGGCACCCCGCCCCGCTGCGTTCAGCAAGTTGGCATAGGTCACCACCAGCCCAACACCCAGAAAGCGGCCGGTTTCCCGCAGCTCGCGCCGGTCAAAGCCCAGGACGAACAGCATCATCGCCACCAGCCCGACCGCGAACAAAAGCGACAGGACCTTGAGCCCGAAGATCGCCCCCACCGGCAGGATGCCCAGCATCGCCCCCAGCACGGTGTCCCCGAACAGCCCGCCCAGCCCGAATGCGTGCGGCCAGCCAGCCCCCGGCACATGGGTCGAAGCAAAGACCGAGGCGAGCGCGATGGCGATCGGCGCAAAGATGGCGCGGCTCAGCGCCCGCTCCTCGGCCTGATGCAGCACGAAGCGCAGGCCCCAGCCCACCAGCACCACCGGCAGGCCCCAGGACCCGTGCCCCGCGATGACGAACAGGGTGGACGCGACCGAGGCACCGAAGCGGCCCAGCAGGTTCTGCGCCGGATCGTCCGTGGCAGACAGCCAGCTTGGATCGTCCGGCACATAGGAGCCGAGGATCAGCGTCATCACCAGCCCGAGCGTGATCAGCCCCAGGCCCAGCAGCTCTTTCCCGCGCCGCTCAAGGACGGCCTGGGTGTTGCTGTCCAGAAGCGGGTCGCGCTGCCTCATCTGATAGGATGCCATGCTTCTCCTCGTTCACGTATAAAGACAGTCACGGATCTGGCGCAGCCCGTGCGCCGTCTCCTCTGGGTCGCCGACCAGCGCGACCCGGATATAGCCCTGGCCGGGATTCGTTCCGTCAACCTCGCGCGACAGGTAGGCCCCCGGAAGCACCCGGACGCCTGTTTCCTGCCAAAGCCGCAGCGCTGCCGCCTCGCCATCCGGCACCGGCAGCCACAGGAAAAACCCGGCTTCGGGCGACAGGTAGCCGTCGAGCCCGGCAAAAATCTCATCTGCAAGCGCGAACTTGGCGCGGTAAAGCGCCCGATTCTCGGCCACGTGGTCCTCATCCGCCCATACCCGTTCGGCGACCCTCTGCAGCGGCAGCGACAGCGGCGCGCCAGCATAGCTGCGCAGCTGGCGCATCCGCGCGATGCTTTCGGCGCCGCCCGCGACGAAGCCGGACCGCAGGCCCGGCAGGTTCGACCGCTTGGACAAGGAGTGGAAAACGAAGACCCGCTCCGGGTCCACGCCCATCTCCTTGGCGACCTCAAGCGCGCCCACGGGCGGCTGGTGGCGATAGATCTCGGAATAGCATTCGTCGGCAAAGATGCGGAAGTCATGCCGTTCGGCCAGTGCCAGCAAGGTGCGCCAATAATCACGTGAGGCGACCGCGCCCTGCGGATTCGCGGGCGAACAGACATAGGCGATGGCCGTCCGGTCCAGCACCGCAGCGGGCAGCGCGGCATAATCAGGCAGGAACCCGGTTTCGGCGGTGGCCGGCACGAACACCGGCTCGGCCCCCACGGCAAGGGCTGCCACGGCATAGACCTGGTAGAACGGGTTCGGCACCAGGATGACCGGCTGCGCCCCGTTCTTGCGTTCCGGGCAAACCGCCAGCGCGCCGTTGAACAGTCCTTCGCGCGTGCCGTTCAGCACCATGACCTGCGCAGGCGTCAGATCGACGCCATAGCGGCGCGAAATCCAGCCGGTGATCGCGCCAAGCAGTTCGGGCGTGCCTTCGTTCGGGGGATACTTGCCAAAACCATCAAGATTCTGCGCCAGAACCTCGGCCACGAAGGACGGGAAGGCATGGCGCGGCTCGCCAATGGTCATGGCCAGCGGCGCGCCCCCCGGGGCGTGATGATCCAGAAGCTTCCGCAGACGCGGAAACGCGTAATCCGGCAGGTTCGAAAACCGCTCAGGAAATGCCATGACTGCCTCGCTCTCGGGATCATTGCGTCCCGTTTGCGCCACAGGATATCGGCCTTTGCCTGCAGGGTCCAGAAAAAGCACCCGCGCAGGTGGTTTAGCGCAGCACCCGTTCCGCCGCCTGCCCTAGCCGAAGCAGCCGTTCCTCGGCCATCGGGGGGGCTAGGAACATGACGCCGACCGATGGCACACCCGTAGGGAGTGTCAGCCCGCACAGCCCGAACAGGTTCCCGATCCGCGTGTTCCGCAGCGCCAGCAGGTTCTCGGTCACGTAATAGCCCGCGTCGGTCATCAGCCGGTCCGTGTTGGGCGGCAGGATAGGCGTCGTCGGCAGGATCACTGCGTCATAGCCCGCCACCTGCGACGCCCAGCGCTGGCGCAGATCGGCTAGCCGCTTCCACGCCGCCACGTAATCGGCGGCAGAATAGTTCCCGCCACTGCGGAACCGTTCGAGGATGCGCGGGAACATCAACTCCGGCTGCGCCTCGATGACGTCGCGCCACAAGCCATAGGCCTCGGCGGAAAACAGCACCCCGGACATCGACAGCGCCTCGGCGACCTCAGGCACCTTGGCGCGGGTGACGGTGGCGCCCGCGGCCGTCAGGCGGCCCAGCGCATCGTCAAAGCCGCTTGCAACCGCGGGCCGCAGATCATCAAGGGCCGATGTTTCCAGCAGCAAGAGCCGCGCGCCATCAAGCGTCGTGCCTCGCAGGTCGGCCATTGGCTGCCCGTCCAGCAGCGCCAGCACCGCGGCCGCATCCTCGACCGTGCGGGTCAGGGGGCCGATGGTGTCGAACCTTTCGCACAGCGCCACCGTCCCGCCCATCGGCAGCCGCCCCGGCGTGGTCTTGAGGCCCACAAGGTCGTTCCACGCCGCCGGCACCCTTACCGAACCGCCCGTGTCAGACCCCACAGCCGCCGGCGCCAATCCAAAGGCGACCGAGGCCGCCGCCCCGGACGAACTTCCCCCCGCCACGGCATCAGGATCATTGACACAAGGCGGCGTCGCCGTCACCGGGTTCAGCCCCAGCCCCGAAAACGCCAGTTCCGACATATGCGTCTTGCCCAGACAGACTGACCCGCCGTGGCTGGCCGCCGCCAGAACCTCGGCATCCGTCTGTGGAAGCCGGTCTCGCAGCAGAGCCGAACCCGCCTCGGTCGCGATGCCGGCGGTGTCGAACAGGTCCTTCCACGACAGTGGCACCCCGTCCAGCATCCCCCGGCGCTGTCCGCTGCGGGCACGGGCGCGGGCCGCTGCTGCCTCGGCCCTGGCGCGGCCAGGGGTCAGGCGCGCATAGACGCGTGGGGCGACGGGGTGAGAGGACGCAGCCTCCAGAAAGGCCTCCGCCAAGTCCAGCGGGTCGATGCGGCCCTCGGCGATGCCGCGCCCAAGGTCGGATGCCGTCATTCCAAGCCAGTCGCCGCTCATCCCCTGCCCCTCCGTCCGGTCTTGCAAGGCGACGGTAGCGGCACGGCGGCGCATGGACAATCCCCGCGCAGTCGCCATATTGCAGCGCATGGACAAGAACATGGCGCAAAGCACCGATGTGATCATTGCCGGGGGCGGGTTGAACGGCTCCACCCTCGCGCTGGCGCTGGCGCGCGCCGGCTTCAAGGTAACCGTGGTGGACGCCCTGCCCGCGGAACGGCGGGCAGAGGATGCCTTTGACGGGCGATCCTATGCGCTGGCGCTGGCATCGGTCAGAATGCTGACGGCGCTGGGACTTTGGGATGGGCTTGCGGAAAAGGCCCAGCCGATCCTGCAGATCAAGGCAAGCGACGGCCGCCCCGGCGAAGGTCCGGCACCGTGGTTCCTGCAGTTCGACCACGCCGAGATCGAGGAAGGCCCCATGGGCCAGATGATCGAGGATCGCCACCTGCGCCGTGCGCTTCTGAACGCCATGGCGGTGACGCCGGGGATTTCGCATCTGGCCGGGCAGGACATCGTGGCCCAGAACCGTGAGTCCGGCGGCATCACCGTGACGTTCGCCAACGGGGATGACTTGCGGGCAGCGCTGCTGATCGGTGCCGACGGACGCTCAAGCGGGACCGCCCGCCGCGCGGGGATCGGGCGCACCGGTTGGGACTATGGCCAGACGGCGCTTGTCTGTGCCATCGAACATGACCTTCCGCATCAGGGCATAGCGCATCAGTTCTTCATGCCATCAGGACCCTTGGCGATCCTGCCGCTGCCGGGCAACCGTAGTTCCATCGTATGGGCGGAACGGCATGAAACGGCTCGCACGATCAATGCGCTTGACGATGAGGGCTACCTTGCCGCGCTGCGCCCCCGCTTTGGCGACTTCCTGGGCGAGATCCGCTTGGCGGGCGATCGATTCCTGTATCCCTTGGGGCTGAGCCTCGCGCAGGCCTTCGTTGCTGACAGGGTCGCGCTGGTGGGCGACGCGGCGCATGGCATCCACCCGATTGCGGGGCAAGGGCTTAACTTGGGCCTGCGTGATGTCGCCTCCCTGGCAGAGGTCCTGACCCACGCGCAGCGCCGGGGTGAGGATATCGGCGCGGCAGAGGTGCTGGCCCGCTATCAGCAGTGGCGGCGCTTTGATACGGCCACGCTTGCATTGGCGACCGACGGCTTCAACCGGATCTTTTCCAGCGACAACCCTATCCTGCGCCTGGGCCGTGACTTGGGCATGGGCGTCGTGAACGCCCTGCCCGGCCTGCGCCGCCGCTTCATCCGCGAAGCCGCAGGCCTGACTGGCGACCTGCCGCGCCTGATGCAGGGCCGTCTGCCCTAGGCGCGGCCCGCCACGCTCGACAGCGTCAGCGGGTCGATCCCCAGCGTGCGCAGAGCCCCTTCCCACTTGGCCCCGTTGTCTGGCGAAAACACCAGGTCCAGCGGCGCGTCGCAGGTCAGCCAGCCGTTCTGCAGGATTTCACTCTCAAGCTGCCCCGGCCCCCAGCCGGCGTAGCCCAGCGCCAGGATCGACCGAGCCGGGCCCATGCCGCGTGCGATGTCCTCAAGGATATCAAGCGTCCCGGTCATCCCGATCCTGTCGTCCACCTGAAGGGTGGTGCCATTGGCGCTGTAGTCAGCCGAGTGCAGCACGAAGCCCCGCCCGTGTTCCACCGGGCCGCCGAAATGCACGCGGATATCAGCCCCGTTCGCCCGCTGCGTGATGTTGAGCTGATCCAGCAGGTCGGCAAACCGGACCTCTGGCGCCGGCTTGTTGACGACCAGCCCCATCGCGCCATCGTCGGAATGCGCGCAGACGAAGATCACGCTCTTTTCGAAGCGGGGATCACCCATGCCGGGCATCGCCACCAGTAACTTGCCGCTGAGATCCATGCCGTTGTTCATCTTTTCCATGTCCATCATGAAAGGATGGGGCGCGGGACCCGGTCCGGCAAGGGCAGAGGTGCCGGTGCCGCGATCTTCGCCGTAAAGTGATTTCGCTTTGGCGGGGGGCTGACTATTGTGGCGGCATGATTAACATGACCCGTCTTGTTGCTGCCGCCCTGGGGGCGAACCTTGCCCTGGCTGCCGCGGCGCAGGTCCCGGAAGAGCTTGTGAACGCACAGATGCGGACGGGCTGGCGCCTGTCGGGCGGCAGCCACATGGCGGCACTGGATCTGTCGCTGGCCGAAGGTTGGAAGACCTACTGGCGCACCCCCGGAGAGGCCGGTCTTCCGCCCCGCTTTGACTGGAGCGGATCGGAAAACCTTGCCAGCAGCGAGGTGCACTGGCCCCGGCCGATGATCTTTGACCAGAACGGGATGCGCAGCATCGGCTACGGCGACGGGCTGGTGCTGCCGATCGAATTCACGCCCATGGACCCGACCCGCCCGATCCGGCTGCACGGCACGATGGACATCGGCGTGTGCGACGACGTCTGCGTTCCGATAAGCCTGACGGTGCAGGCGGATCTGCCCCCAAAAGGCGGCATGGATCCCGTGATCGCCGAGGCGCTTTCGGATCAGCCACGTCCGGCCCGTGACCTGAACCTGCGCAGCCTGCGCTGCGAGGTGGAGCCTATCCCCGACGGCCTTCGCTTGACCGCGCGGATGGACATGCCGGCGCTGGGCCCGCAGGAAGCCGTAGTGATCGAACTTGCCGACGCGGGGGTCTGGGTTTCCCAGACGACCGTGCAACGCGAGGGTATGCATCTGAGCGCGAGCGCCGACTTGGTGCCACCGGATGCCGCGCCCTTCGCCTTGGACCGGTCAGACCTCCGCCTTACGCTTATCGGCACGGGTGTGGCCTATGAACTCAGCGGCTGCCCGGGCTGAAGGCTACTTCCGGCGGCGATGCTCCTCCAGCCGCGGGAAAATCTCGACGAAATTGCAAGGCCGGTGCCGGTAATCAAGCTGAAGGCGCAGGATTTCATCCCAGGCATCGCGGCAGGCACCGGGGCTGCCGGGCAGCGCGAACAGGTATGTGCCCTGGGCCACGCCGCCACAGGCCCGGGACTGCACGGCCGAGGTTCCGATCTTCTGCATCGAGACGATGGTAAAGACCGTGCCGAAGGCGTCGATCTCCTTCTCATAAACGTCGCGATGCGCCTCGACCGTCACGTCGCGGCCTGTGAGGCCGGTGCCGCCGGTCGACAGGATCACGTCGATCTCCGGGTCGGCACACCATTCCCGCAGCCGCGCGGCAATGGCTTCACGGTCGTCCTGCACGATATCGCGCGCGGCAAGATGATGGCCGGCACCGGTCAGCCGTTCCACCAGCGTATCACCGGAACGGTCCTCCTCCAGGCTGCGGGTATCGGACACTGTCAGCACCGCAATGCGGACGGGGATGAAATCACGGCTTTCGTCGATGCGGCTCATGTTTCTCGCAGCCTCGCCTGAAGGGTCAGAAGGTCGGCCCAAGTTTCGCGCTTGGCGCCGGGATTGCGCAAAAGATAGGCCGGATGGAACATCGGCAGCACCGGGCGGCCCAGAGCCTCGGTCCACTGGCCGCGGATGCGGGTGATCGCCTCTCGCCCCAGCAGGGCGGCGCAGGGGGTGTTTCCCATCAGCACCAGCACGTCGGGATCGACAAGGTCCACATGCCGTTCGACGAAGGGCAGCATCATCGCGATTTCCGCCGCTGTGGGCTTGCGGTTCTGCGGCGGGCGCCAAGGCATGACGTTGGTGATGTAGACGGATTTCTCTGCATCCGGCGCGACGCGGGCCATGCCGATTGCCGCCAGCATCCGGTCCAGCAACTGCCCCGCCCGGCCGACAAAGGGACGCGCCTGCAGGTCTTCCTCGCGGCCCGGCGCCTCTCCCAGGATCATGACGCGGGCATGGGGATTGCCGTCGAAAAAGACGAAGTTGCGGGCACCCTTCTTCAGCTCGCAATGTTCATAGGCTTCCTGCACCCGGGCCAGCGATTCCAGATCGGCAGCCGAAGCGGCGAGCATCCGCGCCTCCTCCACCGGGTCGGCGGCAGGTTCCGCCACGGGCGCGGGATCAGCGGCCGCAGCCCGTACGGGCGCCGGGGCGGCCGTGGCCAGATCATAGCGATTGATCGGCGCATCACCGATCGCCTCGGTCGCGCCGAGTTCGATCTGCCATTCCAGCAGGGCCTTGGCCGTGTGAAAATCAAGCGCGGGGTCCATGGCGCGAAGCTAGGGCTGGCGGGGCGAAAGGTAAACCTGTCTTGTCCACCGGGCAGGCCCTTTCTATAAGCGGCCCAACCTGCGGCAGGTCAAGGAGGACATCATGACATTCCGCGCCCGGCACCTGCTGGGGATCGAGCCTCTGCATCCGCTTGAGATCACGACCCTTCTGGACCTCGCCGATACCTATGTCGACCTGAACCGCCGCACGATCAAGCATTCCGACGCCCTGGCCGGGATGACCCAGATCAACATGTTCTTCGAGAACTCCACCCGCACGCAGGCCAGCTTTGAACTGGCGGGCAAGCGGCTTGGGGCAGACGTGATGAACATGTCCGTCTCCCAGTCCAGCGTGAAGAAGGGCGAGACGCTGATCGATACAGCGATGACCCTGAACGCCATGCACCCCGACCTGCTGGTGGTGCGGCATCAGAATTCGGGCGCCGTGAACCAGTTGGCTGAAAAGGTGAACTGCGCCGTGCTGAACGCCGGCGACGGCAAGCATGAACACCCGACGCAGGCGCTTCTGGACGCGCTGACGATCCGGCGGGCCAAAGGGCGGCTGCACCGGCTGACGGTGGCAATCTGTGGCGACATCGCCCACAGCCGGGTGGCGCGGTCGAACCTGATCCTGCTGGGCAAGATGGAAAACCGCGTGCGCCTGATCGGCCCGCCCACCCTGATGCCCGCGGGCGTGGCCGAGTTCGGCTGCGAGGTTTACGACGACATGAAGGCTGGGCTGGAGGGCGCAGACGTGGTGATGATGCTGCGCCTTCAGAAGGAACGGATGGACGGGGCCTTCATCCCGTCCGAAAGAGAATACTACCACCGCTATGGGCTGGATGCGGAAAAACTGGCATTCGCCAAGGAGGATGCCATCGTCATGCACCCCGGCCCGATGAACCGCGGGGTGGAGATTGATGGCACCTTGGCCGATGACATCAACCGGTCGGTGATCCAGGAACAGGTCGAAATGGGCGTCGCAGTCCGCATGGCCGCGATGGATCTTCTGGCGCGCAACCTCAAGGCCCACCGCGGGGCCGAGGCCGCAGGCGAGCATTAGGGGGCAGCCATGACCATCTTCTTGGAAAACGCGCGCCTGATTGATCCCGAAGCAGGCGAGGAACGCGAAGGCAACGTCATCCTGCACAACGGGATGATCGCCGCCATCGGCGCGGCCAGCGCCCCTGCCGATGCGCAGGTGATCGACTGCCGCGGCCGGGCGCTTGCCCCCGGCATCGTCGACATCGGCGCCAAGATCGGCGAACCGGGCGAACGCCACAAGGAAAGCTTCCGCTCGGCCGGTCTGGCGGCGGCGGCGGGGGGCGTGACGACCATCGTCGCCCGCCCCGATACCCACCCCGCCATCGACAACCCCGAAACGCTGGAGTTCGTCACCCGCCGCGCGGCAGAGGCGAGCCCGGTCCGCATCCGCCACATGGCCGCCCTCACCCGTGGCCGCGAGGGGCGCGAGATGGTGGAAATCGGTTTCCTGCGCGACGCGGGCGCGGTGGCCTTCACCGATTACGACCGCGTGGTGCGCGATACCAAGGTGCTGTCGCGCTGCATGACCTATGCCCGCAGCCTTGGCGCGCTGATCATCGGCCACCCGCAGGACCCGGGACTTTCTGCGGGGGCGGTAGCGACCTCGGGCAAGTTCGCCTCGCTGAGAGGTCTGCCAGGGGTGTCGCCCATGGCGGAACGCATGGCATTCGACCGCGACATGGCGCTGGTCGAGATGTCGGGCGTGAAATACCACGCCGACCAGATCACCTGCGCCCGCACCCTGCCTGCGCTGGAAAGAGCCAAGCGGAACGGGCTCGATGTGACGGCAGGCGTCAGCATCCATCACCTGACGCTGAACGAATTCGACGTAGGCGACTACCGCACCTTCTTCAAGCTGACCCCGCCGCTCCGATCCGAGGAAGACCGCGTCGCCGTGGTCGAGGCGCTGGCCAGCGGGCTGATCGACATCATTTCGTCAATGCATACCCCGCAGGACGAAGAATCGAAGCGCCTGCCGTTCGAGGAAGCCGCCGCGGGTGCCGTTGCGCTGGAAACCATGCTTCCGGCAGCGATGCGTCTCTACCACGCCGGGGCGATGGACCTGCCGCAACTGTTCCGCGCGATGTCGCTGAACCCGGCACGGCGGCTTGGACTGGATTGCGGCCGTCTGGCCGAGGGCGCGCCTGCCGACCTCGTGCTGTTCGACCCGGACGCGCCCTTCGTGCTGGACCGGTTCAAACTGCAGTCGAAATCCAAGAACACACCCTTTGACGGGGCGCGGATGCAGGGCCGCGTGCTGGCCACCTTTGTCGGCGGGCGGCAGGTGTTCGGGGAGGCGCCATGATCCCGCTCCTCACCACGCCGCTGCCGCTGCTGCTGGTGGTGGCGCTTGGGGCCTATCTGCTGGGCTCGATCCCCTTCGGGATCGTCATCGCCCGCGCCCTTGGCCTTGGCGACCTGCGCAAGATCGGGTCGGGGAACATCGGCGCGACGAACGTGCTGCGGACGGGCAACAAGTTCGCCGCCTTCCTGACGCTGGTTCTGGACGCGGGCAAGGGCGCCATTGCCGTGCTGATCGCCCGCTTCGCAGTAGGCGAAGATGCGGCACAGGTCGCGGCGGGGGCCTCTTTCCTGGGACACGTCTTCCCGGTCTTCCTCAGGTTCCGCGGGGGCAAGGGCGTGGCGACCTTCCTGGGTACGTTGCTTGCGCTCAGCTTTCCCGTCGGGCTGGCGGCCTGCGCCACATGGCTGGCCGTGGCGCTGGTGCTGCGGATCTCATCCCTCTCCGCGCTCGTGGCGGCGGGGCTGTCGCCAGTCTGGATGTGGGTGTTGGGGACGGAACGGATGATCCTCTTGGGGATCGCGCTGGCGGCGCTGATCTTCATCCGCCACCACGCCAACATCACCCGCCTGATCGCGGGGACAGAGCCCCGGATCGGCCGCAAGCCCCCGGTCGAGCCTCAGTAGCAATAGTCCGCGTAGATCCGGGTCAGGTCGCCGTTCCAGTCGCCGTGGAACCGCTCAAGCAGCTCGTCTGCCGGGGTACGGCCGGTTTCAACTGTTTCCTTCAGCGCATCGAGGAAATGGGTTTCGTCCTGCACAAGACCCCCTGCCCCGGGACGCGCCCGCGCCTTCAGCCCGCTGTCGGCAATCGCCACCACCTCGCGCGCAAGGTCGTGCATCGAGATGCCATTCACCCGCGCCTGCAGCCCCTCAACGCTCGCCGCGACGCGCAGCGCCTCGCGGGTTTCGGCGTCCCAATCCTTGGCCAAATCCCAGGCCGCATCCAGCGCCGACTGGTCGTACATCAGCCCGACCCACAGCGCGGGCAGCGCACAAAGCCGCCGCCACGGACCGCCATCGGCGCCGCGCATCTCGATGTATTTCTTCACACGCGCCTCGGGGAACACGGTCGTCAGGTGGTCGGCCCAATCAGACAGCGTCGGCTTTTCCCCCGGCAGCGCCGGCAGCTCGCCCTTCAGGAAGTCCCGGAACGACTGGCCCAGCGCGTCGATGTACTTGCCGTCGCGGTAGACGAAATACATCGGCACATCGAGAACATACTCCACCCAGCGCTCAAACCCGAAGCCTTCCTCGAACACGAAGGGCAGCATCCCTGTCCGCGCGCTGTCTAGATCGCGCCAGATGCGCGAACGCCAGCTTTTGTGGCCGTTCACCTTGCCCTCGAAGAACGGCGAATTCGCGAACAGCGCCGTCGCCACCGGCTGCAGGGCCAGCGCCACGCGCATCTTCTGCACCATGTCGGCCTCTGACCCGAAGTCCAGGTTCACCTGAACGGTGCAGGTCCGGTACATCATCTGCGTGCCGTGGGTGCCGACGCGGCCCATGTAGTCAGTCATCAGCCGGTAACGCCCCTTGGGCATCATCGGCATGTCCTCGTGCCGCCAGATTGGCGCGGCGCCAAGGCCGATGAAGCCCGCGCCGATGGTGTCCGCGACCTCCTGCACCTCGCGCAGGTGCTGGTTCACCTCGTCGCAGGTCTGGTGGATCGTGTCGAGCGGTGCCCCCGAAAGCTCCAGCTGGCCGCCCGGTTCCAGGCTGACGTTCGCGCCATCCTTGGTGAGGCCGATGATGTTGTCCTGCTCGAACACTGGGGTCCAGCCAAAGCGGTCGCGCATGCCTTCCAGCATGGTCTGGATCGAACAGGTACCGGCATAGGGAAGCGGCGTCAGCGTGCCGCGGCAATAGCCGAACTTTTCATGCTCGGTCCCGATGCGCCAGTCTTCCTTGGCCTTGCTGCCAGAGGCAAGATATTCGGCAAGCTGCTCAAAGCGTTCGATCGGCCCACCGCCGGACTGAGGTATGGACATGCTGGGCTCCGGTGCTTGCTCTTCAGGGGGAAGACCTGTCCGCTCGCGCGAGCCGTGTCAAGGCCGGACCGCGCCTCATCAGCCAAAGGGATTGTTCGGCGGGGCCGGAACCCTCCAGCGCCCGCAGCAGCCGGTCGGGACCAAGACCGGGAAGTGCTGCAAAGACATCGAACAGCTTTTCCGCGCCCACTGCAGCCACCGGCAGGTCGAGGCTGCGCCCGTCGGCCTGCCGCAGCCGCCAGAAGCGCGTACCGTCCGCCCGGACCAGCATCAGTTCCTCAAGCTCTGACAAGGCGATCCAGCCGCCGCCGTGGGGGCCAAGGTAGCTGATCTGCCCTTCCAGCACGTCGATGACACCGGGATCGACAGGATCGCTGGCAAAACGCAGCCGCTGCCAAGCCACCCGCGCCAGCCCGACGCCCGCCACCACCGCCACCGCGCCCAGCGCCCCCAGCAGCCAGCCGCCCCGCAGCAGCAACCAGACACCCACCCCAGCCACGGCGGCCGCCGCGATCACCTCGCGCCAGCGGAACAGCGCTGCGCGGAGTTCGGGGCGGATGAAGCTCATTCGGCGGTGATCTCAACGGGCGTGGCAAAGTTGAGCACATGATAGGTGCCCACCTGACGGAAACCGATCGCGATATAGGCACGTGCTGCCGCGGCGCTGACCGCGAACAGGATGGCGCGCCCGACTCCGCGGGCCTGCGCCTCGGCCAGATGCAGGGCCACGGCGCGGCGCGCATACCCCCGGCCACGCAGGGCGCGCGGCGCAAACACCCCACCGACCTGCACCACGTCCGGCAAGACGGCGTTGAAATCCGTCATCGCCAGCAACTCCTCCCCCTCTGCCAACAGGCGCAGGTGCCCACGGGCGATCATCGCTTCGGCCTCTGACTCGGCCATGGCGCGGGTTTCATCGCCGGAAGGGGCGGAAAGCGCCTCGGTCAGGTAAAGCGTCCGCCAGCAGGCGATGCAGGCAAAATCGGCGCGGGTGGCCGGGCGCAGCGTGCCGTTTCCTTCGGGCACCGCCAGATCGGACAGTGCCAGCGTGAACAGCGGCTGAAGAAGGTCAAGTTCAACCGGCGCCCCCTGCAGGCCCAGCCCCACCCGCGCGGCGGCCACCTGTTCACCCGGGCCGTTCAGGCCGCGCAGAACCCGGCCCGCAAGGGCGCGGCGCAGGGCAGGCCAGTCAGCGTTCTGCGGCATCTGCACCGAGCCGTACTGCGCCCCCTCTCCCGGGGACAGGCCGAACACGCCTTCGATCGCCTCCTCTTCCTGAACCCAGAGCGGTGCGCCAAGAACCATGTTGGACCGCAGGAACATCGAGCTTTCCGCCCGCGCCGCAAGAAAGGCATCGATCCTGGCATGATCCTGCGGGCCGGCGCGCCGGATCATCGCCAGTCGCCCAGTTGCGCCTGCCACAGCGTCAGCGCCGCCACCGCCGCAGTATCCGCCCGCAGGATGCGCGGGCCAAGGCTGATCGGGGTGACAAAGGGCAACGCGCGCAGCCGCTGACGCTCTGCCTCGGAAAAGCCCCCTTCGGGGCCGATCAGGATCGCCCAAGGGCCGGGTTCGGCCCCCGCCAGCACCTCGGACGGGCCGGCAAGCGCCTCATCACACCAAAGGATGCGGCGATCGGCGGGCCAGTCGGCCAGCATCCGGTCAAGCGGCACCAGGTCAGTCACCTCGGGGACATGGGTGCCGCCGCATTGTTCCGCAGCCTCGACTGCGTGGGCTTGCAGCCGGTCCTGCCGGATGCGTTCGGAATTGGTATGGGCCGTCTGCACGGGGATGATCCGTGCAGCGCCCAGTTCGGCGGCCTTTTCGACGATGAAGTCGGTCCGCGCCTTCTTGATGGGCGCGAACAGCAGCCACAGATCGGGCGGCAGTTGCAGGGGCCGCGTCTGTTCCCTACAGACCAGCACGCCGCCACGCTTGCCGGCCTCGGCCACCTCGGCCAGCCATTCGCCATCTTGGCCGTTGAACAAGGCCACGCCCGCGCCTGCGCCAAGCCGCATCACCCCGAACAGGTAATGCGCCTGATCCCGGGTCAGCGGGACGGATTGCCCCTGACCCAGCGGGTGCTCTACAAACAGTCTGATCTTTGCCTGCAACATGGACAGAAGCATATGACCCCGACACGCCAGACGCCAGAGCCCCGTGGACAGGTGGCTGACGCCGTTCGGGGCAACTGGGTGGATACGCTCGCCCCCGCCAAGCTGCGGCCCTACCTGCGGCTGTCGCGGGCCGACCGGCCGATCGGGACGTGGCTCTTGCTGCTGCCCTGCTGGTGGGGCGTAGGGCTGGCGGCGGCCTCGGACCCCGCCGGACCGCGGTGGTTCGACCTCTGGATCGTGCTCGGCTGCGCGATCGGCGCGGTCCTGATGCGCGGCGCGGGCTGCACATGGAACGACATCACCGACCGGGACTTCGACGCGCAGGTGGCACGGACCCGGTCGCGGCCCATCCCGTCGGGCCAGGTCAGCGCCCGGCAGGCGGCGGGCTGGATGATTGGACAGGCGTTGGTGGCCTTCGTCATCCTGCTGACCTTCAACAGCGCGGCGATCGCCATGGGCGTCGGTTCGCTGGCGCTGGTGGCGATATATCCTTTTGCCAAGCGGTTCACATGGTGGCCGCAGGTCTTCCTGGGGCTGGCGTTCAATTGGGGCGCACTGCTGGCCTGGGTGGCACATGACGGGCGGCTGGGTTGGCCGCCGGTGCTGCTGTACCTGTCCGGCATCGCCTGGACGCTGTTCTATGACACGATCTATGCCCATCAGGACAAGGAGGACGACGCACTTATCGGTGTCAAATCCACCGCGCGGCTGTTCGCGGAACGTACACCGCAATGGCTGGCCGGTTTTGGCGCCCTGTCTGTGGTGCTGATGGCGGCAGCGGTGATGCTGGCCCTGCCGCCGGGGACGGCGCGACTTGTGGCGCTAGCTGGCGTTGCCGGCTTTGGGCTGCATCTGGCCTGGCAGTTGCTGCGCCTGCGGCAGGACGATCCTGACACCTGCCTGCGGCTGTTCCGTGCGAATCGGGATGCGGGGCTTTTACCTGCGCTATTTCTTGCCGCTTCACTTTTCCTTTGATTGAACCTTTTCGGCCACACCCATAGGAAGGCGCGGCAACGATCGGGGGACCATCGCCATGCGCCACAAACAGGGGCTTGTTGCCATCGCCGCCTTTGCCGGGGCCGCCGGCCTCTGCACCGCGGGGGCTTTCTACGCGGTCCAGATCATCGAGAACCGTTCGGCAACCGCAGTGGCCGAAGCGCTCCAGTCAGCGGGCTATGAATGGGCCGAGGTGGCGGCCGACGGGCTTCAGGTGCAGCTGTCCGGTACGGCCCCGACCGAGGCGCTGCGCTTCCGCGCCCTGACCGTGGGGGGCGACGTGGTGGACAGCTCGCGCCTGATCGACCTGATGATCGTGGCCGATGCCGCGGTGATCGAGGCGCCGCGCTTTCAGCTTGAAATCCTGCGCAACGACGACGGGGTGCAGTTGATCGGCCTCGTTCCCGTCGCGACCGAGGAAAACGGCATCGCCGGCACCATCACCGCCGCCGCCCCGGGCGCCGAAGTGACGGACATGCTGGAAACCGCCGACTATCCCGTCCCCGAAGGCTGGGACCGCGCGCTGGCCTTCGGGACCGAGGCGCTGCGAATCCTCCCCCGCTCCAAGATCTCCATCACCGCTGACCGGGTGGAGGTCACGGCGATCAGCAACAGCACGGATGAGAAGCGCAAGCTGGAAAGCCAGCTTCGCCGTGTCGCACCGCAAGGCCTGCGGCTGAACCTGAACATCACTGCGCCACGGCCGGTCATTACCCCCTTTACCCTGCGCTTCGTCGTGGATGCCGAAGGGGCGCGCTTTGACGCCTGTTCCGCCGACAGCGAGCGTTCCCGCAATCGTATCATTGCCGCGGCCACCGCGGCGGGCGTGCCGGGCCAGCCGTCCTGCACCATCGGCCTTGGCGTGCCCTCGCCCAACTGGACGCAGGCGGTTACCTTGGGCATCGGCGCGGCGGCGGAACTGGGCGAGGCTTCGATCAGCTTTTCTGACGTGGATGTCTCACTCATTGCCGGGAAAAGCGTCAGCCAAGCGGATTTCGACCGGGTCATCGGCGAGCTGCAAAGCGCCCTGCCCGACGTGTTTTCCCTGCAGGCAGTGCTTCCGGAGCGCGAGGAACGGCCCCGGGGACTTGAGGGCCCGGCCGAATTCACCGCCGCGCTGAGCGAGGACGGCCGCGTGCAACTGCGGGGCCGGCTGGCAGACCAGCGGATGCGCGATGCCGTCGACAGCTATGCCCGCGCCCGCTTTGGCGGCGAGGCTGTCCGCACCGCCACGCGCTTTGATCCGGACCTGCCCGACGGCTGGCCGGTGCGGGTTCTGGGCGGGCTCGAGGCGCTGGGCGAACTGCACGAGGGACAGGTGACCGTGCGGGCCGATCTGGTCGAAATCCGCGGCACCACCGGCAACCGCGAGGCCAGTGACACCATCGCGCGGATTCTTTCCGGCAAGCTGGGCCAAGGCCAGCAGTACCGCATCAACGTCGCCTATGACGAAACGCTCGACCCGGTTGCCTCGCTCCCGACGCCGCAGGAATGTGTGCGCCAGATCAATGCGCATCTTTCCGAACGGCAGATCACCTTTGCCCCCGGCAGCGCCAACATCGATCCGGCTGCGCGTCAGACGCTTGATCGCATTGCCGAGGTCATGCGCAACTGTCTGGACGTCGCGATGGAGATCGGCGGCCATACCGACAGCCAGGGCCGGGAAGAGATGAACCAGCGCCTGAGCCAGCGGCGGGCCGAAGCGGTGATCGAGGCGCTGATGGCGCGGCGCATCCCCGTGGCCCATCTGACGGCCATGGGATACGGCCCCTCGGTTCCCATCGCCGACAACGGCACCGAGGCGGGACGGGAGGCGAACCGCCGGATCGAGTTCAAGCTGCTGGGAGAAGAAGCCGACGAGGCCGCGCCGTCCGAAGAAGAGATCACCGTGTCGGCCCAGACGGCCGGAAGCGACACCCCACGACCGCGGTCCCGGCCCGAATAGGCTTTTCCTTGGCGCGGCAGGGGCCTAAGGTCCTGTCGCACAGCTAGCAGGCCAGCCGAACGCATGAACCGCACCGAATTCATCATCGCTACTGCCGTGATCCTGTTCCTGGCCTTTGCCGCAGGCTGGTTCGCTTATTGGCTGTTGCACCGGTTTACCCGGGTCAGCGTGTCGGACCTGAATGAACTGGATCGAATGGCCCGTGACCTGCACGACGCCGAAGAGGCGCGGGATGAGGCGATCATCTACCTGCAGCAGCGCGAGGCCGACCTGACCAACCAGCTGTCCCAGACCGAGGCCGAGCTTCGCGCCACGATGGACGCGCTGCGAGAGGCGCAGAACGAGGTGGACCACCTGCGCCAGGAACTTACCCGTGCGCGGCGGGGCTGATCACCAGCGGCGGAGCGCGTCCTCATCCGCGTCACGCGCCTCGACCCAGGCGGCGCCCTCGCGGGTGATCTCTTTCTTCCAGAAGGGCGCGCGGGACTTGAGGTAGTCCATCAGGAATTCCGCCGCGGCAAAGGCCTCTGCCCGGTGGCGGGCGGCGGTGGCGACCATCATGATCGGCTCTCCGGGCGTCAGGGCGCCGAAGCGGTGGATCACCAGCACATCCGCCAGTGACCAGCGCGACACGGCCTCCTCTGCGATCCGGGCGATAGCGGACTGGGTCATGCCGGGGTAATGCTCGATCTCCATCCGCAAGAGCCCGCCTTCGACGTCACGAACAATGCCGGTAAAGGTGACAACCGCGCCCGCGTCATGCTGGGCGGCGGTGAAGCCCGCAGTTTCCGCGCCTGCGTCGAAGGGTTCGGCCTGGACGCGTACCGACATCTCAGCCACCCGTCATCGGCGGGAAGAATGCGACCTCGCGCACGCCATCCAGCGGCGCGTCAAATTCGGACAATTCCTGGTCAAGCGCGACCCGCAGCGCCGAAAGGTCGGCAAAGGCCGCGGCGTACCGTTCCTCGCGCCCGCGCAGTTCATCCACCAGCGCGGCGACCGTCGCTGCCTGGGTCACGACCTTCTCGCGTGGAAGGCCGATCCGTTCGCGCACCCAGGCGAAATACAGCACGTCGATGGTCATCGTGGTTCATCCTTCAGGAAGGGCAGCGCCTTGCGGAAATAGTCCCAGCCGGTGACCAGCGTCAGCACTGCCGCCACAGTCAAAAGTCCAATTCCAAGCACCTGGCTTGTCATCATCGCGTTGTACCGCAGCCGGACGCCGTCCAGATCCGCGACATCGCCGGCGAGGATCCCCTCTACCACGTGGCTGTCCAGCGTGACGACGCGCGCCACGAAATGATGCTCAAGAATCCCTGAGAAAAACAGCACCGCGATCGCCACCATCTGCGCCGTTGTCTTCCACTTGGCCAGCCGCGTGACCTTGAGCAGCCCGGCCTGCGCCCCTAGGAATTCTCGCAGGCCCGACACGAAGATTTCGCGGAACAGGATGATCGTGGCAGGCAGGATCAGCCAAGGGGTCAGCCCGGACTGCGACACGATGACCAGCAGCGCGATCACCACCATCGCCTTGTCTGCAATCGGATCCAGCATGGCGCCCAAACGCGATTCCTGCTTCCATGCGCGGGCGATGTACCCGTCCACGAAATCCGTCACCGCCGCCCCCAGGAACAGCACCAGCGCGAACCAGTCCGCCAGCGGCCGCATGAAGTAAAGGAACATCAGGGCGATACCCGGGGCGGCCAGCAGGCGGATCACGGTCAGGATGTTCGGCACGGTCCATGTCATATCGCCATCCTTAGAGCAGATCGCCGGCGGTGGAAAAGCGGTTTCGCATCAGTCGCGCGGCGCGGCGGCGCGGCGCAGCCGGTCGTTGATGGCGCGGCCGATGCCCCGGTCGGGCACCGGCGCAACCGCGATGCGCCCGCCCTTGGCCCGGGCATCCGCAAGGCGAAGCAGGTGGAACAGGCGCGCCGCGGCCTCGGTCAGGTCACCGGTGGCAGAGAGGTTCAGCCCCTCGTGCCCCGGCACTCGGCCAAAGCCGATCCAGACCTCGTTCTCACCGGCTTCCGTGGCTTCAAGCCGCAAGGACGCGGCGGGCGCGTAATGGGAAAGCAGTTGACCGGGGGCCGAGGGGCGGCTGGCATCGCCGCCGGTGGCAAGGGGCTTGCCCAGGCAGGCCTCCAGCGCCTCGACCGGGATGCCCCCCGCGCGCAGCAGCGTGGGCTGGCCAACAAGCCCAACGATCGTGCTTTCGATGCCGACATCGCAGGGGCCGCCGTCAACTACGGCCTCGATCCGCCCGCCAAGCCCCTCCAGCACATGTTCGGGCCGGGTGGCGCTGACGCGGCCCGAACGGTTGGCCGAAGGCGCGGCCAGCGGCCCGCGGAACGCGCTCAGTAGCGCCCGCGCCACCGGATGCGCCGGCAGCCGGACACCCACAGTATCAAGCCCCGCCGTGACCAGTGGCGACAGCCCGGACCGCGGCCGCACCGGCAGCACCAGCGTCAGCGGGCCGGGCCAGAACGCCTCTGCCAGGCGTTCGGCATCACGGTTGAACTTGGCATAGCCGCGCGCGCTTTCCACGTCGGGCAGATGCACGATCAGCGGGTTGAAGCTGGGACGCCCCTTGGCGGCAAAGATCCGGGCCACCGCGCGGTCGTCGCGGGCATCGGCGCCCAGACCATAGACGGTTTCCGTCGGAAAGGCGACAAGCCCGCCATCCAGCAGGATCTGTGCCGCACGGTGAAGCCCTTCGCCATGCGAGGGCAGGGTCTGGGTCCGAACCTGTTCCATTCTGACGCAGCGTTCCTCTGCTGGGGATTTGCCTGACAAGGCGCAGGCGCTTTATCCCTGTGACATACGCGCGCAAATGATGCTTGCCAAGGCGCGCCCAAGGGAGGATGTGATGGCCTATCGCGCACCGGTCGCCGAATACCGCTTCCTGTTCGACCACGTCATCGGGCTTGACCGGATCCGCGCGACGCCCCGGTTCGCCGAAGTGACTGCCGATGTCACCGATGCCATCCTGACAGAGGCCGGGCGGCTGGCCGAGGAAGTTCTGGCGCCGCTGCAGCGGGTGGGCGACCTGCATCCGGCGCGGTTGGAAAACGGCGTCGTCCGCACCCCGCCCGGCTTTGCTGAAGGATATCGCGCCATTGCCGATGGAGGCTGGGTCGGCATGGCCGCAGACCCAGAGGCTGGCGGGATGGGCCTGCCGATGACCCTGACCACCGCCGTGAACGAGATGATGGCAGGTGCGTGCCTGGCGCTTCAACTCAACCCGCTGATGACCCAGGGCCAGATCGAGGCGCTGGAGCATCACGCCGACCCGGCGCTGCGGGCCACCTACCTGCCCAAGCTGATCAGCGGCGAATGGTGCGGCACGATGAACCTGACCGAACCGCAGGCCGGAAGCGATGTCGGCGCCCTGCGAACGCGGGCCGAGCCATCGGGTGACGGAACCTATGCCATCACCGGGCAGAAGATTTTCATCACCTGGGGCGACAACGACTTTTCCGAAAACATCTGCCACCTCGTCCTTGCGCGCCTTCCGGATGCCGCGCCGGGAACCCGCGGCATCAGCCTGTTCATGGTGCCGAAATACCTGCCCGAAAGCGACGGCCGCCCCGGCGTGGCAAACAGCCTGCGCGTGGTCAGCCTGGAGCACAAGCTGGGCATGCACGGCAGCCCCACGGCGGTGATGGAATATGACCGCGCCACCGGCTGGCTTGTGGGCGAGCCGCACAAGGGGATGGCGGCGATGTTCACCATGATGAACAACGCCCGGCTTGGCGTCGGCATGCAGGGTATCGGCGTGGCCGAGGCGGCGTTCCAGCAGGCGCTGGCCTTTGCCCGCGAACGGCGGCAAGGGCGCACCCCTCCCGGGGGCACCGGCGCCATTGTCGATCATGCCGATGTCCGCCGGATGCTGGCGACGATGCGGGCCGAAATCTGCGCCGCCCGGGCGATCGGCCTCTCCTGTGCCGCGGCAATCGATATGGCCCGGGCCACCGGCGATGCCGATTGGCAGGCCCGCGCCGCGCTGCTGACTCCGATCGCCAAGGCCCACGGCACCGACACGGGGATCGAGGTCGCGCAGACCGGCATTCAGGTCCACGGCGGCATGGGCTTCATCGAGGAAACCGGCGTGGCCCAATTCCTGCGCGACGTGCGCGTCACCGCGATCTATGAAGGAACGAACGGCATCCAGGCTATGGACCTTGTCGGCCGCAAGATGGAGGACGGCGGCGAGGCGACGTTCCGCCTGCTCGAGGAGATCGAGAAGGACGCCGAAACCGCCCGAACGCTTCTGCCGAATATGGCCGGGGCAACCTGGTCCGCCGCCGAAACCCTGCGCGAGACGACGGAGCTGCTTCTGGCGCGCGACAGGAACGACCGGTTCGCCGGCGCGACTCCCTATCTGAGGGCCTTTGCCCGCGTGCTGGGGGCGCACTACCACCTGCGCGCCGCCCGGGCCGAGGGCGGCTCCGGCCCACGCAGCGCATTGGCGCGGTTCTATATCAACCGCCTGCTGCCGGAGCATGCCGCGCTGCTTGCCCATGCCCGCGAAGGGGCCGACGGGCTATATGCGCTTTCACCCGAGGATCTGGTGGCTTGAGGGACGGCGCTGCCCCTTCAATTCGGTACCCGCACGAAACGCCCCCCGCCGAGGGTGAGGCGATCGAGGTTGCAGAGGACGTGCTCTGGATGCGGCTGCCACTGCCGATGCGGCTTGACCACGTCAACTGCTATGTCCTGCGCGATCCTGATGGCTGGACCATCGTCGATACCGGTTTTGCGACCTCTCGCAGCCGGGGGGTGTGGGAACGGATTCTAAGCGGACCGCTGGATGGGCTTCCGGTGGCGCGAGTCGTCGTGACCCATCACCACCCCGATCACATCGGTCTTGCGGGCTGGTTCCAGTCGCGCGGCGCGACGCTTCTGACTACCCGCACCGCCTGGCTTTACGCGCGGATGCTGACGCTTGACGTGCAGGAACAGGCGCCGGCCGAACAGATCGCCTTCCTGGAACGCGCGGGGATGGAGCCCTCGATCCTCGCGCGGCGCCGGGTGGATCGGCCGCTGAACTATGCCGATGTGGTGGCGCCGCTGCCGGTCGGCTTTCATCGGCTGAAGCAGGGCGACCGGATCACCGCCGCCGGGCGCGACTGGGACGTGCATCTGGGCGGCGGCCACGCGCCCGATCACCTGACGCTCTGGTCCCGGGACGACGGGCTTGTGATTGGCGGGGACCAGCTTCTGCCGTCGATCTCTCCGAACCTCGGCGTCTATGCGACCGAGCCAGAGGCCGACCCGGTTTCCGACTGGCTGGAAAGCTGCGAGCGGTTCCTGAAGATCGCTCGGCCTGATCAGCTTGTGCTGCCAGGGCACAAGCTGCCGTTCATCGGGCTCCCTGCCCGCCTGCGGCAATTGATCGACAACCACCACGGGGCGCTGGACCGGCTGATGGCACATCTTTTGACCCCACGGCGTGGCGGCGACTGTTTCCTGCCGCTATTCCGGCGCACGATCGGCGAAGGGGAATATGGCCTCGCGCTCGCCGAGACGATCGCGCACCTGAACCATCTGCATCAGACCGGGCGCATTCGGCGGTGGCGCGACAGCGATGGCGCGTGGCTCTGGCAGAGGTGATTCGGGGCTGGGCGGGAATTCGCCGATGCAGGAACTGCACACTTCTCAACTCTTGACGATCAGCGAATAGGCGCCACTCAACCCGTGCTTGACGGGGGGCACTTTCGGCTCCTCCATTCGGGGCAAATCCGACGTTTTATGGATGCCAAAGGTATAGGAGCACCATAAAAGCTTAATAACCGGGTGTTGAGATCGGCAGCAAGGGAACCAAGGCCCGCCCTGCCAGGACCAGATTCGGTGCGTCCGGCAAAGCGCCTTGGTGGCGCTTTAATGACGTAAGAATTGATGAGACGTTTAGAACAAAGCACCTTTTGATAACGGAACCCCGCCCGAAAGGGCGGGGTTATTTCTTGCAGGCTGAAACCCGTGACAGCCCCTGCTGAATCAGATATTCCCGCAACCAGAGATCACATCAGGAGCCCCCTCATGGCCAAACACAAGCATGGCGAAATGGACATCACCGCGCAGGAAAAGACCTTCGACGCCTTCATCCGTTTTACCAAGTGGGGCACGGCCCTCGTGATTGGCGTGCTGATCTTCCTGGCACTGGCCAACGCCTGACGGACAGGGCGGGCGCCTGGCGCCCCGCCCTAGCCCTGCGGATGGAAGAAGTCATAGACCGTCTGGGCCATGGCCTCGGAAATGCCTTCCACCGCCTTCAGATCCTGAAGCCCCGCCCGTGAAACGGCCTTGGCGCTGCCGAAATGCGTCAGCAGCGCGCGTTTGCGCGCCGCGCCCACGCCCGGAATTTCGTCCAGCGGCGTGGCGCTGACGGCCTTGGCCCGCTTGGCGCGATGGGTGCCGATTGCAAAGCGGTGTGCCTCGTCCCGCAGGCGCTGCACGAAATACAGCACCGGGTCGTTGTGGCGCAGGGCAAAGGGCGGCTGCCCCGGGCGGTGGAATTCCTCCTTGCCCGCATCCCGGTCGACGCCCTTGGCGACGCCGATCATGGGGATATCCTCGACCCCCAGGTCGGCCATGATCTGTTCGACCGCCGAGACCTGCCCCGCGCCGCCATCGATCAGCAGCAGGTCGGGCCAGTTCTCGCCCTCGCGATCCGGGTCCTCTTTCAGCAGGCGCTCGAACCGGCGGGTCAGCACCTCTTTCATCATGCCGAAGTCATCGCCGGGCGTCAGGTTGTCGCCCCGGATGTTGAACTTGCGGTACTGGCTTTTCATGAAGCCTTCGGGCCCTGCCACGATCATCCCGCCCACGGCGTTGGTGCCCTGGATGTGGCTGTTGTCATAGACCTCGATCCGGCGCGGGGGCGCGGGCAGGTCAAAGGCATCAGCCAACCCCTCCAGCAGGCGCGCCTGACTTGCGCTCTCGGCCAGCTTGCGGGCGAGGCTCTCGCGGGCATTGCGGGCGGCGTTTTCCACCAGCTCGGCCTTTTCGCCACGCTGGGGCACTGCCAGTTCCACCTTCCGCCCGGCCCGTTCGCACAGGACCTGCGCCACAAGGTCGTCGTTCTGCACCGGATGCGACAGCAGGATCAGCCGCGGCGGGGTCTTGTCGTCATAGAACTGGGTGATGAAGGCTTCGAGGATCTCCGCCTCGCCCGCGCCGGCGCCGGTGCGGGGATAGAAGTCGCGGTTGCCCCAGCTTTGGTTCGCGCGGATGAAGAAGACCTGCACGCAGGCCTGCCCACCCTCCATGTGCAGGGCAATCACATCAGCCTCGGCCACGCCACGCGGGTTGATGCCCTGCACCTGCTGAACAGCGGTCAGCGCCTTGATCCGGTCACGCAGGGCGGCGGCGCGCTCGAATTCCATTGCCTCCGATGCCTCGGCCATTTCGCGCGCGAGGTTGGCCTGCACCTTGGTGCTGCGCCCTTCAAGGAAGCGTTCGGCATCCGCAACCAACGCGTTGTAGTCGTCGTGGCTGATGTAATTCACGCACGGTGCAGAACAGCGCTTGATCTGGTACAGCAGGCAGGGGCGTGTGCGGCTTTCGAACGTCGCGTCGGTGCAGTTGCGCAGCAGGAACACTCGCTGCAACTGCGTCAGCGTGCGGTTCACCGCCCCCGCGCTGGCAAAGGGACCGAAGTAGCTGCCCTTTTCGGTCTTGCGTCCCCGGTGCTTCTTGATCTGCGCATAGGGGTGGGACTTGGACACAAGGATGTTCGGGAAGCTCTTGTCGTCGCGCAAGAGCACGTTGTAGCGCGGCTTGAGCTGCTTGATCAGGTTCTGTTCCAGCAGCAGGGCCTCGGTTTCGGTCCGCGTGGTCAGGAACATCATCTGCGTGGTTTCGGAAATCATCCGCGCAATCCGCGCCGAATGCCCGGAAGGCCGCGCATAGTTCGACACCCGCGCCCGCAGGTTCCGCGCCTTGCCGACGTATAGCACGCGCGCTTCTGCATCCAGCATGCGGTAGACGCCGGGACTGCTGTCCAGCGTCTTCAGGTAGGACTGAATCAGGGCGTGTCCGGTCAGGGGGGCTTGGGCTTCGGTGGTCATGGCGCCTATGTTGTGATTCCGATCAGGGGCTGCAACCTTCTGCAACCGGGGACAAGTAGAAAGCTGTCCACGGAATCTGTGGATAAGCCTGAGTAGAACTTGAGGCTATCTCTGGATTCCCCTTGTTTCAGGGCCGTTTCGTCGTATTGCCTAATTTTTAGGCGGTTATGCAAGTTACTGGAATAGCTACATATTTTTCCCAGCATCAGCAACGGCCTGAATTTCCTTACAGAATCGTGACAGTAGGATGACCGCCTGCCCACCGGTGGACAAGTCAAGACCAAAGCCGCGTTTTTCCACTACTTCAGCGAGGGTTGTGCCCCAGGATATCCGGCGTCTTCCACCCAAGATGCTGCCCGCCGTCGGTACACAAAAGCTGCCCCGTCACCGCCGGCGCATCCAGAAAATAGGCCAAAGCGGCGGTGATATCCTGCGGGTTCGACCCGCGCCCCAGAACAGTGTTCTGGCGCTGGCGGGCAAAGTGGTCCTCCCCCTGCTTGGCGCCGCGAAGCGTAGGCCCCGGGCCGATGGCGTTGACGCGCACATGCGGCGCCAGCCCCTGCGCCGCCGTCTGTGTCAGCGCCCAGAGCCCCATCTTGGCGATCGTATAGCTCGTGAACTCTGGCGTGAGCTTCAGCACCCGCTGGTCCAGCATGTTGACCACCAGCGCCTGGGCCACGGGCTCTCCCGCCTCGTCCGGAATGGCTTCCGGGGCTTGCGCGGCAAAGTGCTGGATCAGCACGAACGGGGCGCGCAGGTTGGTTTCCAGGTGCCGGTCCCAACTTTCGCGCGTCGCGGTCCGGAAGTTGTCATATTCGAAGATCGAGGCATTGTTGACCAGCACCGTCAGCGGACCGCCCAGCGCCTCGGCCGCGCGGGCCACAAGGGTCTGGGCCTGATCCTCTTGCAGCAGGTCGGCCTGAAGCGTCGCCGCCTGCCGGCCTAGGGCGCGGATCTCGGCTGCGGTTTCCTCGGCGTCCTCGGCCGAGCCGGCGTAATGCACGACCACGTCATGGCCCTTCTGCGCAAGGCAAAGCGCCATCGCCCGGCCCAGCCGCTTGCCCGCCCCCGTCACCAATGCCCGTCCCATCTCGACCTCCTCAGAACAGCAGAAGCATCACGTAGCCCGCGTAAAGCGCGCTGAGTATCGCGCCCCAGATCCGGTTGATCGTCCAGCCCCGGAACACGAAGGGCGCGATCAGCACCGAGGCTCCCAGCATGACCCAAAGGTCAAAGCGCAGGAAGGCAGGCTCTACCGGCAGGGTGCCCACCAGGCCGGCAACGCCGATGATGCCCAGCAGGTTGAACATGTTCGACCCGATGACATTGCCCAGCGCC
The DNA here is from genome assembly GCA_008711135.1 of Rhodobacteraceae bacterium LNNU 3342. Lineage (GTDB taxonomy): Bacteria > Pseudomonadota > Alphaproteobacteria > Rhodobacterales > Rhodobacteraceae > Halodurantibacterium. The sequence goes on along the minus strand of VUAW01000009.1, from coordinate 73,834 downwards.
ACCGCAGCCTCGCGCCGGAAGGCGGCGGCAAGGGTCGTGGCCAGTTCCGGCAGCGAGGTTCCGACTGCGACCAGCGTCAGCCCGATCACTGTTTCACTGACACCCAGGTCGCGCGCAATGTTTACCGAGCCCCGCACCAGCAGGTCGGCCCCCAGCGGCAGGCCGATAAGCCCGACAATCAGGTAGACCGTGATCTTGCCCCAGCTCATCGACGGATCGACGCCTTCCAGTTCCTCGACCAGATCGGTGCCGGGCTGTGGGCCGCGGGCGTTGCGATAGGCGTCGAACAGCATCAGCGCCAGCCCCGCCAGCAGGATCAGCGCATGGGGCCAGTAGATCGGGCCGAACCAGCAGATCCCGATGAACAGCACCGAGGCGGCAAGCATCGACACATAGCTGCGCCGGACGTCCGTGCCCTCGGTCCTGATCGTGGCAAGTAACGCGGGCAGGCCCAGCACCAGAAGGATGTTCGCGGTATTCGACCCCACCACATTGCCCAGCGCGATCCCTGCCGCATCGGTCAGCACCGCCCGGACTGAAACCAGCAGTTCCGGCGCCGAGGTACCGAAGGCCACCACCGTCAGCCCCACCACCAGCGGCGTGATCCCCAGCCTCAGCGCAAGGTTCACCGCCCCTTTGACCAGCGCATCACCGGCCACCACCAGAAAGGCGAGCCCCGCCCCCACGTACAGCAGATCGTAAAGCACACCGTCCCCCTTGTTCAGCCTTTGTCGTTCAGCGCATGCGGGTGCGGCACTCACAGGTCCGACCGGCCCTGGACATCCGGCCGCAGCGTGGGCAGGGCACGGGGCGGCGCAGCCGAAGCCGACCGAACATCGCCAGTACCGCCATGAAGATCAGGAAGAAGGTGACTGCCTTTACCAGCATGTCATAGCCCGTACCGCGCCCAGAGCGCCCGGTCCTCCGCGCTGTCCACCACGCCGGAAACCGCCTGCGCCCCGATGCGTGACAGGAACGGCTTGCGCCGGGCATAGGGCACAAGCTGCACCTTGGGGCCGTAAAGTTCTTTCAGCTTGGGCACCGGATGGGCGATGCCATCGGCCAGACCGATGTCCACAGCCTGCCGCCCGACCCAGATGTCGCCGGTAAAAAGGTCCTGCCCTTCCGGCAGGCGGGCGCCACGGCGGGCGCGGACATGGTCGATGAAGGCCTGGTGGATCGGCTCGATCATGCCGTGCAGGCGGGCCACATCCTCTTCACGCTGGGGGCGGAAGGGGTCCATGAAGCTTTTCGACTTCCCGGCGGTATGGACACGCCGTTCGATCCCGTGCCGGGCCATGAAGTCATGAAACCCGAAGCCCGCCGAAATCACCCCGATGGAGCCGACGATGGAACTCGCGTCCAGCCAGATGTCATCCGCCGCCGTCGCAAGCCAATAGCCACCAGAGGCCGCGACATCTTCGACGAAGGCATGGACAGGAATGCGGCGTTCATCGGCCAGGCGGCGGATCCGGGCGGCGATCAGCGCGGTCTGCACCGGCGCGCCACCGGGCGAATTGACGATCAGCGCCACCGCCTGCGGCTTGCCCCGGCGAAAGGCCCTTTCGATCATCGGCGCCAGCCCGGCGTCGTTCAGCGTGGCCCCTGCGCGCCCGCCCGCGGCAATCGTGCCCGCCAGCCGCAGCACCGCGACCCGCGGCGGCGTCCTGAGAAAGGGAATGAAGCGCTTCATGCCTCCGGATGTAGAGCGGTGGCCAAAGCGAAACAAGCGCAATGGCGCGGCTTCCCTTTCGCCGCCGCCATGATATGCCAAAAACCGGAGGATATGGATGATCGATCGGTTGGAAATGTTCATCGCCCTGGCGAACGAACGGCACTTCGGCCGGGCGGCCGAAATCTGCGGGATCAGCCAGCCTTCGCTTTCCGGGGGAATCCGGCAGTTGGAGGATCAGTTGGGCGTGCAGCTTGTCTATCGCGGATCGCGGTTCCAGGGGCTGACGCCGGAAGGCCAGCGCGTGCTGGAATGGGCGCTGCGCATCGTGTCCGACGCCCGCAGCATGAAGGAAGAAATGCGCGCGGCCCGCCATGGGCTATCGGGCAACCTGCGCATCGGGGTTATCCCCACGGCGCTGTCGATGGTGGTGGACCTGACGGCGCGGTTTTCGGAACGTCATCCGAACGTGCGGCTGACGCTGCTGTCGCGCAGCTCGGTCGATATCCTGTCGGCGCTGGACCGGCTCGAACTGGATGCGGGCATCACATACCTTGCGAACGAGCCCTTGGGGCGGGTGACGCGCGTGCCGCTTTACAACGAAACCTATCGGCTGCTGGTCGCGCCCGGCTCGGCCCTCGCAGGGCGAGGCACGGTGACCTGGGAAGAGGTCGCGGAACAGCCGCTGTGCCTGCTGACCGGCGACATGCAGAACCGGCGCATCCTGAACCACCACATGAACGAGGCCGGCCTGAACCCCCAGCCGCGGATCGAGTCGAATTCCGTCATCACACTCGTGGCGCATGTGCTGACAGGCAATTGGGCCAGCGTGGTGCCGGTGAAACTGGCCGAACTTCTGGCCGGGAACCGGCTTGCCGCGCTGTCGATTGCGGATGACGCCGCGCGGCACATGGTGGGGCTTGTGACCCTGAACCGCGACCCGCACACGCCGGTGATTGCCGCCCTTCTGGACGAGGCGCGGCGGGTGTCGGAATTCGGTCAGCGCAGCGGGTAGCTGGCAAGCGGCTCGTAGATCGGGCCGTCGGCAGTCAGGTGCGACTGGTAAAGCGTGAATTCGTTGATCCGCGCCGGCCCTGCCGAAAAGGTCGCAGCCCGTACCATGGCGGCCTGCAGGCGGCCAAGGTCGGCCGCCTCGGGGGAAAACCGGCCCAGCGTCACATGCGGGGTAAAGCGGCGCGATTCTACTGTGCAGCCAGCAAGGCGGGCAGCGTTCGTCACCTTTTTCTGCAGCGCCATCAACGCCGGATTGGGCGCCACCCCGGCATAGACCAGCCGCGGCTTGGTCCCGCCAAAGGAATTTACACCCGAAAGCTCCAGATCAAAGGCCGGGGCGCGCAGGGCCTCGAACGCAAGATGCGCCTCTTCCAGCACGGGGTTCGGGGTTTCGCCCAGGAAGGCGAGCGTGAGGTGCATGTTCTCTTCCGGCACGCGGCGGGGCATCGGCAGGCTGTCGGCCAGCGCATCGAGCCGGGGAAGGATTTCGGGGGGCATGCCAATGGCAACGAAAGCGCGGATCATCGTCCCTCCAGTTGCGCAAGGCGTGCGCGCAGTGTGTCGCTGACCGGGCCGGGGCTCGGCGGATCGGCCAGCGTCGTGAACCAGTGGACAGGCGGCGCCTTGCCCCGGCTGTTCCCGCGCCATTCAAGACCCCGCAGCACGCCCTCGGCCGCCATTGGCAGGCGCGACGGAATCTCATGCCCGTTCAGCGTCGCCCAGACCCCTGTCCAGGCCCGCCCCACTGACCAAGGGTTGTAGCCCCCGCCCCCCAGCACGACAAGGCGCGGCGCCACGTCCCGCAGCGCCGCCACCACCGCCCACAGCGCCCGGTTCGACAGCGACAGCCGCGACATCGGGTCATCCGCCACCGCATCGGCCCCACATTGCAGCACCAGCGCATCCGGCCGGAACGACGTGACGCGCGGCAGGATCAGCCGGTCAAGGATCATCGTCATCTCAGTATCGTTCAGCCCCGCAGGCACGGGCAGGTTGAAGCAGTTGCCGCCCCCGTTGTCTTCGATCGCGCCGGTAAAGGGCCAGCGGCGTTCCTCATGCACCGAAATCAGCAGCGTCTGCCCGTCACCGGCAAAGGCATGTTCCACCCCGTCGGGATGATGGGCATCGATATCGACATATGCGATCCGCCCGGCCCCAATGCTGCGCAGGGCAAGGATGCAAAGCACTGGATCGTTGAGGTAGCAAAAGCCGTTCGCCCGGTCGGGCATCCCGTGATGGGTGCCGCCACCTGGCGCATAGACGATGCCGCCATCGCGCAGCAGGTCCGCGGCCAGAAGCACACCACCCACGGCCGTGGCGGGCCTGCGGAACATCTCGGGGAACACCGGGTTCGAGGGTGTTCCCAAGTGGAACCGGGCGCGGGTCCCTGCATCCACGGCGCCCTCTGCCTCTGCCCGCTCCAGCGCCGCCACGTAATCGGGATCGTGCCAGACGGTCATCGCGGCAGCACGTGCGCGCGGGCTGTTGCGATAGTTGTGGGTGTCCAGCCAGCCCAGCGCCCGCGCCAGATCCATCACCGTGGACACGCGCGGCACCCGCAGCGGATGCCATGCACCGTAGCTGGAGTTGCGATAGATCTCGGACCCGATGAACAGCGGCGTCAGGATGGCGGCTCCTCCTTTGTCCGGACGCGGAGAAGGTAATCCCGCCCCCATGCGGATCAAGCGGGGTTGAACCACGCGCCAGATGGTTTAGATCATGGCGGAAACTCCAGGCAATGACATGATCCGCTTTACCCTCAAATGCGAAAACGACCACGGGTTCGAAAGCTGGTTCCAGTCGGGCACAGCGTTCGACGGGCTGCAGCGTGCCGGGCATGTCTCCTGCCCCGTCTGCGGCTCGATCGCGGTAGAAAAGGCCCTGATGGCCCCGGCGGTGCGGACGGCTGAAAAAACGCCTGCCCCGACCCCGGAGGTGCAGGAAGCCCTGGCCGCTCTCCGCCGCCATGTCGAGGAAAACTCCGATTACGTCGGCATGAACTTTGCCGCCGAAGCCCGCGCCATCCATGCCGGCGAGGCCGAGCCCCGCTCCATCTATGGCGAAGCACGTATAGATGAGGCCCGCAGCCTTCTGGAAGAAGGCGTGCCCGTGGCCCCCTTGCCCTTCCTGCCCCAGCGCAAGGTCAACTAGGTGACAGTCCTGATCACCGGCGCCGCGCGTGGGATCGGGCGCGGTCTGAGGGATGCCTTCGCCGCACGGGGCGAAGAGGTGATCGGAACCTGCCGTGGCACACCGCCCGACCCCGGGCGCTGGATCACGCTGGACGTGCGCAATCCCGATGATCACCGCGCCATGGCGCAGGCGCTGGGCGCGACGCCGCTGTCGCTTCTGGTCTGCAACGCGGGCATCTACCCGGACAAGGGCATGACCGTTTTTGACTACCCGGCCGAAGCCTGGGCAGATGCCTTCGCCGTCAACGTGACCGGCGTGTTCCTGACTGTGCAGGCACTGCTGCCGAACCTGCGGCGGGGCGCCGGGCGCATCGCAATCCTGTCGTCGGCGATGGGCTCGGACGCGCGGGCGCCGGGCGGATCCTATGTCTACCGCGCCTCCAAGGCGGCAGTGCTGAACCTGGGCCGCAACCTCGCCACCGACCTGCGGGCCGAGGGGATCGCCGTTGGTATCTACCATCCCGGCTGGGTGCGCACGGAGATGGGCGGCCCGGGCGCCGAGATCGACACCGACACCGCGGTTCGTGGACTGATGGCACGCTTTGACGGGCTGGACATGGGCACGAGCGGGTGCTTCCTGTCCCAAGACGGGTCACCGATCCCGTTCTGACGACGAATGCGTATTCGCTGGTCTCTGCACGACCTTGCAAGCCCCCCCGGCATACCGTAGGAAGCGGGCGTTTCTGCTGGCTGCCCGGAGGACGCCCATGCCGGTACTCGTGATGAAATTCGGTGGGACCTCGGTCGCCAACCTGGAGCGGATCAAGAACGCCGCGCTCAAGGTCAAGCGCGAGGTCGAACGCGGCTATGACGTGATCGTCATCGTTTCCGCCATGTCGGGCAAGACGAACGAACTCGTCGGCTGGGTGAACGAAACCTCGCCGCTTTACGACGCGCGTGAATATGATGCCGTCGTATCGTCCGGCGAAAACGTCACCGCCGGCTTGATGGCGCTGACGCTGCAGGAAATGGACGTGCCCGCCCGCAGCTGGCAGGGCTGGCAGGTGCCGATCATGACCACCAGCGCCCATGGCGCGGCCCGCTTCGTGGACATTCCGCGCACGAACATCGACCACAAGTTCGCCGAGGGCATGAAGGTCGCCGTGGTCGCGGGCTTCCAAGGCGTGTCGCCCGAAGGCCGCATCACGACGCTGGGCCGGGGTGGTTCCGACACCACCGCCGTGGCCTTTGCCGCCGCGTTCGAGGCCGAGCGCTGCGACATCTACACCGACGTAGACGGCGTCTACACCACCGACCCGCGCATCACCTCCAAGGCCCGCAAGCTGGACCGCATCGCGTTCGAGGAGATGCTCGAACTCGCCAGCCTGGGCGCCAAGGTGCTGCAGACGCGGTCGGTCGAACTTGCGATGCGCTACAAGGTCAAGCTGCGCGTCCTGTCCAGCTTTGAAGAATGCGACGAAACATCCGGCACGCTTGTCTGCGACGAGGAGGATATCATGGAATCGAAGGCCGTAGCGGGTATCGCCTTTTCGCGCGATGAAGCGAAGATGACCCTTGTCACCGTCGAGGACCGGCCCGGCATCGCCGCCGCGATCTTTGGCCCGCTGGCCGAGGCCGGCGTCAACGTGGACATGATCGTCCAGAACATCTCCGAGGAAAACTTCCGCGACTACAAGGGCGGGGTCACCGACATGACCTTCTCCTGCCCCGTGGACCAGGTGAAGCGGGCCGAAAAGGCGATGGCCGACGCCCGCGCGCGCGGCGACATCAAGTACGACGAACTGGTCGTGGATACTGACGTGGCCAAGGTGTCCGTCGTCGGCATCGGCATGCGCAGCCACGCCGGCGTCGCGGCCAAGATGTTCAAGGCACTCGCCTCAGACGGGATCAACATCAAGGTCATCACAACGTCCGAGATCAAGATTTCCGTACTGATCGACAGGAAATATATGGAACTTGCGGTTCAGGCACTTCATGATGCCTTTGAACTGGACAAGGCAAGCTGAAGCCGGGGGGCTATGCCCGAACGCACGGAAACAGAAAGCCGCAAGCTGCTGCGGCGCCTGCGAGACACCTTGGCCGAAGCGGGCGCGGGACAGGAGCGGCTTGACCGGATCACGCATCTGATCGCGGATTCGATGAGGACCGAGGTCTGCTCGATCTATCTGTTCCGAGACGCCGAAACGCTGGAGCTTTGCGCAACCGAGGGGCTTAACCCCGAGGCCGTCCACCAGACCCGGCTGAAGCTGGGCGAGGGGCTCGTAGGCCGGGTTGCCCGCTCGGCAACGCCGGTGAACACCGGCAACGCGCCCCAGGAACGCGGCTTCCGCTACATGCCTGAGACGGGCGAGGAGATTTATTCTTCGTTCCTGGGCGTGCCGATCCAGCGCCTGGGCGAGCGTCTGGGCGTGCTGGTCGTGCAGTCGCGCGAGGCACGGCAGTTTTCCGACGACGAGGTCTATGGCCTTGAGGTCGTCGCTATGGTCCTTGCCGAAATGACCGAGCTTGGCGCCTTTGTCGGCGAGGGAGAGGCCCTTGCCGCGCCGCATCAGCACCCGGTGCTGTTCCGAGGCCTGACAGGGCAGGAAGGCGCGGCCGAAGGGCACGTCTGGCTGCATGAACCGCGGGTGGTGGTGACGAACCTTGTTGCCGACGACCCGACTGCCGAGATCGAGCGTCTGCGCAACGCCGTGAACAAGCTGCGGGTGTCGGTCGATGACATGCTCAGCCGTGCCGCCGGGGCTGAGAAGGACCAGATGGAGATCCTTCAGACCTACCGGATGTTCGCCCATTCCCGCGGTTGGATGCGTCGCATGGAAGAGGACATCTCACGCGGGTTGTCAGCCGAGGCGGCGGTGGAAAAGGAACAGTCGCTTGCACGCAACCGGATGCAGCAGGCGCCTGACGCCTATCTGCGCGACCGTCTGCATGATCTTGACGACCTGTCGAACCGCCTGCTGCGGATTCTTACCGGGCAGGGTCGCAATACTGGCGCGGAAATGCCCGCAAACCCGGTGCTGGTGGCCCGTAACATCGGCCCCGGTGACCTGCTCGACTATGGCCGCAGCCTGCGAGGCATCGTGCTGGAGGAAGGTTCCGTTGGTTCGCATGCGGCGATCGTGGCGCGTGCGCTGGCAATCCCGCTTGTCATCCACGCCGAACGCATCACGACCGAGGCGCTGAACGGCGACCACATCCTTGTCGATGGCGACAATGGCGTCGTCCACCTGCGCCCCGAAGACACCGTCGCCGCCGCCTTCCGCGACAAGATCGCGATGCAGGCAAAGGCGCAGGAACGCTATGCCTCGCTTCGCCAGCTTCCGGCGCAGGCGAAATGCGGCACAACCATCGGGCTGCACATGAACGCGGGGCTGATGGCCGATCTGCCCTCGCTTGAAGGGTCGGGGGCCGAGGGTGTCGGCCTGTTCCGGACCGAGCTTCAGTTCCTGGTCCGCAACCAAGTGCCCAAGCGCGGGGAACTTGCCGCGCTTTACGCCCGTGTGCTGGATGCGGCCAATGGGCGGCGGGTGGTGTTCCGCACGCTCGACATCGGGTCGGACAAGGTCCTGCCATACATGAAGCCGCAGGACGAACCGAACCCGGCGATGGGCTGGCGGGCGATCCGGTTGGGCCTCGACAAGCCTGGCGTGATGCGGATGCAGCTTCAGGCGCTGATCCGGGCCGCGAATGGGCGGCCGCTGACCGTCATGTTTCCCTTCGTTGCGCAGTTCGAAGAATTCACCAAGGCCCGCGACCATACGCTCCACGCGTTGGAGGCTGAGGCGCGGCTGGGCCATGCCGTTCCCGAAAAGGTCGAGATCGGCGCCATGCTGGAAACCCCCAGCCTTGCCTTCGCGCCGCGGCAGTTCTTCGAGATGGCAGATTTCATCTCCATCGGCGGCAATGATCTGAAGCAGTTCTTCTTTGCCGCCGACCGCGAGAACGAGCGGGTCCGCCGCCGCTATGACACGCTGAACGTGAGCTTTCTGAGCCTGATTGAACAGATCGTGCGGCGCTGCGACGATGCGGGCACGCCCCTGTCGTTCTGCGGCGAAGACGCGGGCCGCCCGATCGAGGCGCTGTGCATTGCCGCGATGGGGGTACGGACGCTGTCGATGCGGCCCGCCTCAATCGGCCCCGTCAAGCACCTGATCCGCCGAACCAACCTGACAGAGGCCCGCAGCGTCATCGACGTGGCGCGGAACAGCGGCGCCCAGAGCGTCCGCCCTGCGGTCATGGAGTGGTTGACGACGCAGGGCTGAGGCAGAGCGGCCGTCCATCGGAACCCGCCAGCCCATCGCCCCGGGTGACCTCGCCCGTCACGCCTTCCCAGGCGCCTGCTTTCAGTTCGAACCCAAGCACGCGGTCGGGGTTGGTGGGCGGCGGCATCATCACGCCCTCCCGGCGGGTGAAACCAAAGCGGCGGTAGTAGGGCGCATCCCCCACCAGCAGCACCCGCTCCCAGCCCAGCCGCCGCGCCTCGGTCATGCTCTCGTGGATCAGCAGCGCCCCCAGCCCCTCGCCCTGCCGCGTGGGGTGGACGGCGACGGGACCCAGCAGCAGCGTGGGGGCAGTGCCTACCCGCACCGGCCAGTACCGGATCGCGGCGGAAACCGCCCTTGATTCGTCGCGCAGCACAAGGCACAGCGGCGCCACCTTTGGCACCCCGTCCCGCAGCCGGTAAGAAGACAGCGCCTCGCGCCCCGGGGCGAAGCACAAGTCATAGAGCGCCTCGACCTCCCACAGGTCGTCTTCCGTTTCCTCTTCGAGGTGGAACACCCGCTGCCCCCTTCGTTCCTGGTCTGGAAACGCCCCTAACATGCGGCTAGGTCTGGGGCAAACCCTTGCCGTCATCCGGAGTTTCGATGTTCTACAGACCCAAGGACGGGCACGGCCTGCCCCACAACCCGTTCAACGCCATCGTGGCGCCGCGGCCCATCGGATGGATTTCGACCCGGGGCGCGGATGGGACGGAAAACCTTGCGCCATATTCGTTCTTCAACGCTGTGGCCTATACCCCGCCGCAGGTGATGTTCGCCTCGACCGGGGCCAAGCAGGACCGGGGCGACACCAAGGATTCGGTTTCGAACCTGCGCGAGACTGGTGTCTTCTGCGTGAACATCGTGGAGTTCGCAGCGCGTGACGTGATGAACCAGAGCTCTGGCCCTTGGGGGCGCGAGGTGGACGAGTTCGCGCTGACGGGCGCACCAAGGGCCGAATGCACCGCCATCCCCTGCCCGCGCGTGGCCGACGCGCCGGCATCGCTGGAATGCCGGCTGACCCAGATCGTCACGCTGGAAGGCCGGGCGAACCTCTTGATCCTGGGCGAGGTGGTGGGCGTGCACATGCGCGACGACTGCCTGGTCGACGGGATGTTCGACATCACCCGGTTCCAGGCGCTCGCCCGCTGCGGCTACCGTGACTACACCGCGGTGCGCGAGACCTTCACCCTGAAGCGCCCGGGCGAGTGATCATTCCGCCGCCAGCCGCAATACGGCACCCGGATTCATGATCCCCAGCGGGTCGAGCGCCTGCTTGACCAGCCGCATCGTCGCCAGCTTCACCGGGTCACCATAGCGCTCAAGGTCCCCCACCTTGAGCCGCCCGATGCCATGCTCGGCACTGACCGACCCGTCCAGCGCATGAACCAGGTCATGCACGCAGGCCTTTACCGCATCGCGCTGCGCCACGTAGGTGGCAGCCATTTCGCCTTTTGGGGGGAAGACGTTGTAATGCAGGTTGCCGTCGCCAAGATGGCCAAAGCAGTTGACGCGGAAGGGACCGATCTCCTCCAGCGCAGGGCCGGCGCGGCGCAGGAATTCGGGCACGGCGCCCAAGGGCAAGGCGATGTCATGGCTCGATATCGCGCCGATCTTGCGGTTGGCCTCAGGGATGGATTCGCGCAGGGTCCAGAAATCCTGCCGCTGCCCCTCGCTTTGCGCAATCACGCCATCGGTGACGCAGCCGGCCTCGAACCCTGCGGCAAACAGATCCTCCAGCGCCTCGGCGGGATCAAGCCCCTGCCCAAGGCCCAGGTCCACCAGCACCATCCATTCGGGCGCCGGAGCGAAAGGCTGGCGCACCTCTGGCATCGTTTCTACCAAGAAGTCGAGGCCGGTGCGGTGGATCAGTTCAAAGGCCGACAGCCCGGCGCCGATCCGGTCGCCGGCAAGCGCCAGCAGCGCCAGCGCCGCATCCGGGTCCGGCACCACCATCAGGGCCGCGCCCCGATGCGCGGGCCGGGGGAACAGGCGCAGGCTGGCCGCCGTGATCACGCCCAAGGTCCCCTCTGCGCCGATCAGCAGGTTGCGCAGGTCGTATCCGGTATTGTCCTTCCGCAGCCGCTTCAGCCCGTGCCAGATGCTGCCGTCTGGCAGAACCGCCTCCAGGCCAAGGCACAGGTCGCGCGCGTTTCCGTAACGCAGCACGTTCACCCCGCCTGCATTGGTCGCCAAAACGCCCCCGATCCGCGCCGTCCCTTCCGAGGCGAGAGAGAGCGGGAACAGCCGCTCCACCCCCTCGGCCGCGGCCTGAACCTCGGCCAGCGTCGCGCCTGCTTCGACCACGATCACGTTTTCCTGCGGATGCACCGCCCGAACCGCCCGCATCCGTTCCAGCGACAGGATCAGCGGCAGGCCGGTGGCGCACAGCTGACCGCCCACCAGCCCGGTGCCACCGCCAAACGGGATGACCCCTACCCGCGCCGCAGCGCAATGACGGATGATCGTAGCGACTTCCTCGACTGTGCGGGGTAGCGCAAGTGTGCCAGAGGTGGCGCTGAACCGGCCTCGGGGTTCCTCAAGGTAGCGTGGCTCTGCTTCCCGGAGGGTATCGGGAGGAAGGATTTCGGCAAGACTTGCAACAAAGGCTGGATCGGGCATCAGGGACCTCCTGCGCCAGTGGTGGCGTAAAGCCGCGCTCCCCGCAAGACTTAGCCGACGTCTGTGCGTCCACGCCGGTCGCCGCGAAGGTTGGCGTACAGAACATGATTGCGCCAGCGCCCGTTGATCTGCAGGTAGCTTTGCGCCACGCCCTCATACTTGAAGCCGCATTTTTCCAGCACCCCGCGCGAAGCGGCGTTTTCCGGCAGACAGGCGGCCTCGATCCGGCTGAGGTCAAGCACCGTGAAGGCATGATGGACAAGGGCCGCGATCGCCTCGCGCATGTAGCCCTGCCGGGCAAACGGCTCGCCGATCCAGTAGCCCAGCGTGCCCGCCTGAGCCGGGCCGCGGCGAATGTGGTCTAACGTGATCGCGCCCAGAAGCACCTCGTCGGCGCGGCGGATCAGGAACAGCGGCAGTGCGGTGCCGTTAACATAGGCCCGCTGCGACCAGTAAACGCGATTGGTGAAGGCCTTGCGCGACAGATGATCATCCGCCCAGACAGGCTCCCACGGGATCAGGAAGCCGGCACTGGCCCGGCGCAGCCCCGACCAGGCGTGGTGGTCGGAATGGACGGGGAGGCGAAGCGTCATCCGCTCCGTCTCGATCCGCACTTTCCGACGCAGGCTGAGCATCAGGCGGCAAGTCTCGTGCGCAGCGTCTCCAGCATCGGGGCGTCATTTGCCGGTCCGTAAAGTGCCAGCGCCGCGCGCGCTTGGGTAGCCATGCGGGCGGCATAATCCCGCACCCGGTCGCGGGTCACATCCTCGATCCGCGCCACGGCCTCCTCGACCTCGGGCACACGGCCCCAGACCGACAGCAGCCGCGCCATCCGTTCGGCCCGTGACGAGGGGCTTTCGAGCCCCATCAGCATCCCGGCCTTGATCTGGGCGCGGGCGCGTGCGACCTCTGCCTCGGTCATGTCGTCGGCGGATCGCTTCAGTTCATCAATGGTCAGGCCGGTCAGTTCCGCCACGTCGCGGGCGCCAGTGCCGGCATAGACGGTGATTGAGCCGGTATCCTCATAGGCGCCGGCTTGGGCGAAGATCGTGTAGCACAGCCCCCGTTCCTCGCGCACCTTCTGGAACAGGCGCGATGACATGCCCCCGCCGACTGCGGTGGCAAAGATCTGGGCGGTGTAAACCTCGGGGTCGCGATAGCCCGGCGCCTCAAGCGCGAGGGCGAAATGCACCTGCTCCAGGTCGCGCATCTCACGCCGTTCGCCGGTGGCGAAACGCGCAGGTTCGAAGGGCCGCGCCGGCTGGGGATGAAGATGGCCGAAAAGCGCCGTCGCCTCCTCCACGATCTTGTCGTGATCGACCGCACCCGCTGCCGAAAGGATCATCCTCGCGGGGCCATAATGTTCGGCCACGAAGCCGCGCAGATCATCGACGCTGAAGGATTCCACCCGTTCCGAAGGGCCAAGGATCGACCGGCCCATCGGCTGGTTCGGATAGGCGGCCTCTTGCAGCCAATCAAAGATCACGTCGTCGGGCGTATCCAGCGCTTGGCCGATCTCTTGCAGGATCACGCCCCGCTCGATCTCCAGCTCGCGTGGATCGAAGACCGAATTCAGGACGATGTCCGAGATTACGTCCAGCGCCAGCGAAACATCGCTTTCCAGCACGCGGGCGTAATAGGCCGTCATTTCGCGGCTGGTATAGGCGTTGATGTAGCCGCCCACATCCTCGATCTCTTCGGCGATCTGCAGCGCCGTGCGGCGGCGCGTTCCCTTGAATGCCATATGCTCAAGGAAATGCGCCACGCCGTTCTGTTCGACCCGCTCATGCCGCCCGCCCGCGGTGATCCAGATCCCGATGGAGGCGGACTTGAGGCCCGGCATGGCCTCCGTGATGATGCGGAAGCCGTTGGGCAGGGTCGTCAGGCGTGGGCTCAATTCGCGATCCTTTCACGGACAATGTGCTGGAGTGCCGACAGGTCGTTGGCGACGCGGGTTACCCGTTCGGACCGGTCGAAAAGATCGGCCATTCGGGGCGGCAGCGCGGGCCGGGCACCCATCGCGGCCTCTACCGCGTCGGGGAACTTGGCCGGGTGCGCAGTGGCCAGCGTGATCATCGGCGTCGCGCTCAGATGCGTTTCGGCCACATGGACGCCAACCGCCGTATGGGGGCAAAGCACCTCTCCGCTCGCGGCGAAGCTTTGGGTGATCGTGGCGGTGGTTTCCTCTTCCGAGGCGCGGCCCGAGGCGAAGGTGTCCTGCAGAAGCTGCAGCGCGCCCTGGCTGATGTCAAAGCCACCGGCTGCCCGCAGTTCATCCATGATCTGGCTGACGGCACTGCCATCGCGGTCATAGGCATCGAACAGCGCGCGTTCGAAGTTCGAGGATACCTGGATATCCATCGACGGGCTGATCGAAGGTTTGACCCCATCCGTCACATAGCGCCCCGTGGTCAGCGCGCGGTGCAGGATGTCGTTCTGGTTGGTGGCAATCACCAGACGCTCGATCGGCAGGCCCATGCGGCGGGCGATGTAGCCCGCAAAGATATCGCCAAAGTTGCCTGTGGGGACGGTGAAGCTGACCGGCCGGTGCGGCGCACCAAGGCTGACGGCAGAGGTAAAGTAATAGACCACCTGCGCCAGCACCCGCGCCCAGTTGATCGAGTTCACACCCGCCAGCCGCACGTCGTCGCGGAAGGCGAAGTCATTGAACATGTCCTTGACCCGCGCCTGACAGTCGTCGAAATCCCCATCGACCGCCAGAGCGTGGACGTTCCCCTCGATCGGCGTGGTCATCTGGCGGCGCTGAACCTCGGACACGCGGCCATGCGGGAACAGGATGAAGACATCTACGCCTTCCAGCCCCCGGAACGCCTCGATCGCGGCGGAACCTGTATCGCCGCTGGTCGCGCCCACGATGGTCACACGTTCGCCCCGGCGGCGCAGGGCCACCTGGAACAGTTGGCCGATCAGCTGCATGGCGAAGTCCTTGAAGGCCAGCGTCGGCCCGTGGAACAGCTCCAGCAGGAAGTGGTTCGGGCCCAGCTGCACCAGCGGCGCGCGGGCGGCATGACCAAAGCCCGCATAGGCCTTGGCGATGATGTCGCGGAACTCGGTATCGGTGAAGGCGTCGCCGATGAAGGGGCGCATGATGCGGAATGCGGCCTCTTCATAGCTGATGCCAGCCAGCGCCGCGATTTCCTCGGGCGCAAGTTGGGGCACAGTTTCCGGGACGTAGAGGCCGCCATCACGGGCCAGGCCCGTCAGCATTGCCTCTTCGAAGGTCAGCTCCGGGGCCTTACCCCGGGTCGAGATATATTTCATGGGCCTGCCTCAGTCTTTCCCGTGCCTGATACGCCACAGAAGAACCCCTGTCATCCCCGCCCATACCGCAGCCAGCAGAAACCAGGTGATCGCGTAGCCAAGATGGTCGTTGGCAATAGCCGAACTGTCCACGGGAACCGGCAGGATCCCTGCCCCTGTGTCTTCCCGGGCGATGATCAGGACGGGTTCGGTGTTCAGTTCGGCAGCCATGCGGGGCACGTCGCGGGCAAACCAGATGCCGCGTTCGGCGTCAGGCTCCGGGGTGAAGCTGTCGGATTCCTGCGGCCAGTGCAAGTTGCCCGTCACCTCCAGCGGCCCTGCCGGCCGAGGGGCGGCGCGGTCAGCCTCTGGCACGATGCCGCGGTCGATCAGGATGCGACGCCCGTCGTCGGTTTCAAAGGCCGCGACGATATGGAAGGCGGCGCCCATCCCTTTGCGGCTGCCAAGGATATGCAGTTCTTCGCCGGTGGCGCGCCCGACGACGCGCACAGGAAGATAGCGATGCGTCTCACGGTTCGGCGCTGCCGGGAGCGCGACGGGATCGGCGTGGATCTGCGCCTCGATCTCGGCAAGGACGGACTCCTTCCAGGCAAGCCGCTGAAGCTGCCACGTTCCCAGTCCCAGCAGGATGACAGTACCGACGATCCCGAAGATCAGCGGCAGGATCAAGCGTCGCATTCAGGTTTCCTTTAACGGAAAAGCGCGCGCCTTCCGGCCCGCGCTTTCTTTTTCATGTGCCCCGGTGTGGGCTCAGCCGCCCCAGATGTAGATCGAGACGAAGAGGAACAGCCACACCACGTCGACGAAGTGCCAGTACCAAACAGCAGCCTCGAATCCCACGTGTTTCTCGGGGGTGAAGTGCCCGCGCATCGCCCGCAGCAGGCAAACGGCAAGGAAGATCGTCCC
This sequence comes from Rhodobacteraceae bacterium LNNU 3342, assembly GCA_008711135.1. Lineage (GTDB taxonomy): Bacteria > Pseudomonadota > Alphaproteobacteria > Rhodobacterales > Rhodobacteraceae > Halodurantibacterium. The sequence goes on along the minus strand of VUAW01000009.1, from coordinate 57,926 downwards.
GATGATCACGTGCACGCCGTGGAAGCCGGTCGCCATGAAGAAGGTGGCGCCATAGATGTTGCCGGCAAAGCCGAAGGCTGCGTGGCTGTATTCGTAAGCCTGGAAGAAGGTGAAGATGATGCCTAGGGCGATGGTGATCAGCAGGCCGTTGATCAGGTCCTTGCGGTTGTTTTCATGCACCAGCGCATGGTGTGCCCAAGTGCAGGCCGCGCCCGAGCAGAGCAGGATCAGCGTGTTGATCAGCGGCAGGTGCCACGGGTCGAAGGTCTCGATCCCCACCGGCGGCCAGACGCCGCCCGACCCTTCGGTCATCGGGTAAAGGGCGTGCTTGAAGAAGCTCCAGAACCACGTCGCGAAGAACATGACTTCGGACATGATGAACAGGATGAAGCCATAGCGCAGGCCGATCACCACGACAGGCGTATGGTCGCCCGAGTGGCTTTCACGGACAACGTCGACCCACCAGCCCAGCATCGTGAACAGAACGCCGACGAAGCCGATGAGGAACATCCACGGCATGCCCTGGGCCATCCAGAGCACCGCACCGAAGAGCATGACGAAGGTGGCTACCGCCGACAGGAAAGGCCAGATTGACGGCGGCAAGACGTGGTAGTCGTGGTTTTTTTCATGCGCCATGGTGAATTGGTCCCTCGTTCGGCACTCAGTTTACGTTCTGGTCGGCGGCAGGCTGTGCGGCGGCCTGCTGCTGCGGCATGTCGGTGACATGGAAGGTATAGGAAAGCGTGATCGTGTGCACGTTATGCGCCTCGCGATCATTCAGAATGTCCGGATCCACATAGAAGCTGACCGGCATCTCCACCCGCTCACCGGGCTGGAGAACCTGCATCTCGAAGCAGAAGCACTGGATCTTGGTGAAATAGCCGCCTGCCCCATAAGGGGTCACGTTGTAGCTGGCCGTACCGGCAACTGCGACATCTGACGGGTTGTACGCCTCATAGAAGGCGAGGTTCATCTCGCCCAGACGGACCTCCATCTCACGCTGCACGGGGCGGAACTCCCACGGCATGTCGCGCTCCTTAGAGGCGTCGAAACGGACCCGCACCGTGCGGTCCAGGATTTCCCCGGTAGCGCCGGCCGAAACGCCGGGCGTGCCGCCAAATCCGGTCACGCGGCAGAACCAGTCATAGAAAGGCACGGCGGCCCAGGCCATTGCGCCCATGAAGATCACGACGCCGACAAGCTTCAGCGCCGTGCGGCCCTTTGCGTCTGCGGCCATCAGTTCACCCCTCCGGCCGCGGCAGGCTGGTCAAGCGCCGGGCGATAGGTATGGTCGAAGCCTTGGATGGAGCCGCCGCCCGAGACCTTGGCAAGCGTCAGCCCGAAGACCAGCGCCACGAAGGCGATCAGCACCATGGCCACGCCGAAGTTCCGGCCGAACCGGCGCTTGTGCATTTCATGTTCGATTGTGATGGCCATTTACCAGCCTCCCAGTCCGTAGGGGCGCAGCGCGGTCTCGGCCAGGAAGCCGGCGAAGTGCAGGAAGAGATAGATGAGCGAAAAGCGGAAGAATTTCTTCTCCACGCGGAAGCCATCCGCCTCAGCCTGATCCTCATCCCGCCGCCAGATGCGCCACGCGCCCAGCACGAAGATTACGTTCAGAACGATCGCAAGCCCCATGTAGATCGGGCCGCCGATCGAGGTGATCCCCGTCACCAGCGCCACGGGCGCAAGTGCAAGAGTGTACCCCAGAATATGGTTGCGCGTCACCCGGCGTCCATGCGTCACGGTGAGCATCGGCACCCCGGCATTGCCGTAGTCATTGCGCATGAACAGCGCGAGCGCCCAGAAATGCGGCGGTGTCCACATGAAGATCAGGGCGAACATCAGCACGCTTTCGATGCTGACGCCGCCGGTTGCGACGGCCCAGCCAATCATCGGGGGGAAGGCCCCTGCGGCGCCGCCGATCACGATGTTCTGCGGCGTGGAGCGCTTCAGCCAGATCGTGTAGATCACCGCATAGAAAAAGATGGTGAAGGCCAGAAGCCCCGCGGCCACGAAGTTGGCGGCCAGCGCCAGCATCACCACCGCGATCCCGGACAGCGCCAGCCCAAGGCCCAGCGCCTCTTCGGGTGCGACACGCCCGGACGGCACCGGACGGCCCTGCGTGCGCTTCATCACTCGGTCGATATCCGCGTCCCACCACATGTTCAGCGCGCCCGAAGCGCCGCCGCCCAAGGCGATGAACAGGACAGAGGCGAAGGCCACCATCGGGTGCACGGCAACGGGCGCGACCAGAAGGCCCACCATTGCGGTAAACACCACAAGCGACATGACGCGCGGCTTCAGTAGTGCGACATAGTCGCCAAAGCCGGCCTCGCCCGTCTGTTCAAAGGATCGGATATCGGTCAACACACTCTCCCGCTTGGTCGGGCCGCGCCGGGCGGCCCGTGCCTGGCGATCATTCGGCCGCGGCAACCGTCATGGTCCGCGGCGTGCCCGCATAGAATTCAACCGCGCTGGCAAGCCACTCTTGATACACGGCCGGGCTTACGACCTTGACGGTGATCGGCATGTAGGCGTGGTCCTTGCCGCAAAGCTCGGAGCACTGGCCGAAGTAGATGCCTTCGCGATCAGCGGTGAACCACAGTTCCGCCAGACGGCCCGGAACCGCGTCCTGCTTCACGCCGAACGAAGGGATGGTCCAGGAATGGATCACGTCGGCAGCCGTGACCTGCATCACGACCGTGGCGCCCACGGGAACGACGACAGCGGTGTCGGTAGCGAGCAGGTAGTCGGACTGGTCGTAGCCGTATTCCTCAAGCTCGTCACGCGCCAGCATGAAGCTTTCGAAGCCGAAGCCCTCGTCAACGTACTCATAGCCCCAGTACCACTGGTAGCCCGTGACCTTGATCGTGATGTCGCCTTCCGGGATTTCCTGCTGGTTGAACAGAATCGGAAGTGAGAACGCGCCGATGAAGACCAGGATCAGGATCGGCACGACCGTCCATGCAATTTCCAGCGGCGAGTTGTGGGTGAAGCGCGCGGGAACCGGATTGCGGCGCTGGTTGTAGCGGACCAGCACCCAGACCAGCAGCAGCGTCACGAAGATCGTGATGCCGGTGATGACGTACATCAGCATCCCGTCCAGCCACATCGTGTCGTGTGCGATGCTCGATGCCGCGGGCTGGAAGCCGGTACCGCCGGGCCGCGGCGTGCCGATCACCTCAAGCCCCTGCACCGTCGGCACATCCTGCGCCACCGCTGCCCCGGCAAGCAGGCTGGATGCAAGCGCGGCACCAAGGCCCCAAACTGAAGTTGCGAATCGCATGTTTCTTTTCCCGTTCTTGACGCGGCGTCTGGTCCGCCTGGCAAGGGCCCCCCGGAAGGCATGGGCGGAATCCCGTTGTCTCGGGTACTGGTAAAACCATATTAGAGCATGTTCGACAAGCGATAGTGTTGCGGCAATCGGCCGCCGCGCCCGCGACAAGACAGCAGAAAGGCCCGCCCATGTCCCAGGACAGCTTCCGCCCCTTTGATACCCTGCTGGACGAAGGGGAAGCCCTGCGCATCCTGCGCGCTGCGACCGATGGCGCAGATGACGGTGAACTGTTCCTTGAACGTCGTCGGTCTGAGGCGCTGGTTCTGGACGATGCGCGCATCCGGACGGCCAGCTATGACGCCTCTGAAGGGTTCGGCCTGCGGTCCGTCCGGGGCGAGGTTTCAGGTTACGCTCACTCCACCCAGATCAGCGCCGCCGCACTGCGCCGCGCCGCCGAAACCGCCCGGCTTGCCGTGGGCGATGGGGGCGGCGTGCTGGCCGATCCGCCGGCGGGCACGAACCAGCGGTTCTATGCCCCGGCCGATCCGCTTGGCGATGCTGCCTTCGGGGTCAAGATCGACACCCTGCGTGAGATCGACGCCTTTGCCCGCGCCCTTGATCCCAGGGTGGTTCAGGTGTCGGCCACGCTTTCCGCTTCGCTGCAAGAGGTAGAGATCCTGCGCCCGGAGGGGCTGCGCCTGCGTGACGTCCGCCCGATGGCGCGGCTGAATATCTCGGTCATCGTGGAGCAGGGCGGACGCCGTGAGTCCGGCAGCGCCGGGGGCGGCGGGCGGCATGGGCTGGCGCAACTGATGACCCGCCACCACTGGGAAGCCACAGCGCGCGAGGCGCTGCGCATTGCTGTCGTCAACCTCGATGCCGAAGCTGCTCCCGCCGGGGTGATGGACGTGGTGCTCGGCCCCGGCTGGCCCGGCATCCTGCTGCACGAAGCCGTTGGCCATGGGCTGGAAGGTGACTTCAACCGCAAGAAGACCTCGGCCTTCGCTGGGCTTCTGGGCCAGCAGGTCGCGGCGCGGGGGGTGACAGTGCTGGACGACGGCACAATTCCCGACCGCCGCGGATCCATCACTGTCGATGATGAGGGCACGCCGGGTGCAAAGAATGTGCTGATCGAGGATGGCGTGCTGGTCGGCTACATGCAGGACCGCCAGAACGCGCGGCTGATGGGGGTCGCGCCCACTGGCAACGGACGGCGTGAATCCTATGCGCACATGCCGATGCCGCGGATGACCAACACCTACATGCTGGGCGGCGACGCCGATCCTGCCGACATCCTCGCCGATCTTAAGGATGGCATCTATGCTGTGGGCTTTGGCGGCGGCCAAGTAGACATCACCAACGGCAAGTTCGTCTTTTCCTGCACCGAGGCCTACCGGGTCCGCGACGGCAAGGTAGGTGCGCCAGTCAAGGGCGCGACGCTGATCGGCGACGGGGCGACCGCGCTTCGCCATATCCGGGCCATCGGCAATGACATGACGCTGGACCCGGGGATGGGGAACTGCGGCAAGGCCGGGCAGTGGGTGCCGGTAGGTGTAGGCCAGCCGACCCTGCTGATCGGCGGCCTGACAGTGGGCGGCAGCGCAGCCTGAGGACATGGGAAATTTCCGTCAACCATTCCGGACATTCATCACTTGTTAAGGATACTGCATCATCTTCATCCGTGAATGAGGCGGAGCGGATGGCATGGCTGAAGATTTTTTCTCTTCCCCCACCCCCTTCACCCCACCCACTTCGGAGGAAGACCGGCTCGTCTGGCTCCGCCTCATTCGCTCTCGCCGCGTCGGCGCGACGACCTTCTACCGCCTGCTGGGGGAACACGGCTCTGCCGCGGCGGCGATTGCGGCCCTGCCCGAAATCGCGCGGGCCAGCGGCGTGCGGGATTATGTGCCCTGCCCCGAACCCGTGGCGCTGGCGGAACTGCGTGCCGCCCGTGCAGCCGGGGCCACGCTGATCTGCAATGGCGAGGACTGCTATCCGCCGGCGCTCGCTGCCTTGCCTGACGCACCCCCCGTTCTTTGGGTGATGGGGGATGCCGAGGCGCTGTGCCGGCCGATGGTAGCGCTGGTGGGCGCGCGCAATGCTTCCAGCCTCGGGACGCGGATGGCGCGGAGGCTTGCGGGCGAACTGGCCGAGGCCGGGATCTGCGTCGTGTCTGGCCTCGCGCGCGGGATCGATGCGGCAGCCCATGCGGCTGCGGTCGCCGTGGGCCCGCGCGGCGGCGGCACGGTGGGTGTTCATGCCGGGGGCATCGACGTGATATACCCGGTTGAAAACGCGCAGCTTGCGGCGCAGATCGCCGAGAACGGCTGCCGCATATCTGAACAGGCGCCGGGGCTCGAACCCCAGGCACGCCACTTCCCGCAGCGCAACCGGCTGGTTTCCGGCCTCAGCCACGCCGTGGTGGTGGTCGAAGCTGCCGAAAAATCCGGCAGCCTGATCACCGCCACCTTTGCCATAGATCAGGGGCGCGAGGTTCTGGCCGTCCCCGGCCACCCGATGGATGCGCGGGCGGCAGGCTGCAACCAGCTTATCCGGCAAGGGGCCATCTTGGTCCGCGGCCCGGATGACGTGCTGGAGGCGCTTGCCCCCCTGCGGCGCGCAGCCGTCCAGCGCCCTGCCCCCCGCCGACCGGTGCCTGCCGCCGTGGCGCCTGCCGGGGCGCCGGCCAGTGTGGATGACAGCGATCTGCGGCAACTCATCCTTGATCTGTTGGGTCCCTCGCCGCTGGCCGAGGATCAGCTGATCCGCGATCTGGACCTGCCGCCCGCGCGGTTGGCGCCAGAGATCCTGATGCTGGAACTGGAAGGGCGGATCCAGCGCCATCCGGGGGGCCTTCTGGCGCTGGCCTGAGCCCATCCAATGAAATATCCCACTTTCTGCACTGCCGCAACCGTGCATTGACATTCAGTGCACGCTCACCACATCTTGCGCGCCCTAAGAGCACGCGCCGTTTGCAAGAGGATTCCCATGGCTGTCGTCGTCGTCGAGTCGCCCGCCAAGGCCAAGACAATCAACAAGTACCTGGGTTCCGACTTCACGGTTCTGGCCTCTTACGGGCATGTGCGCGACCTGCCGCCCAAGGATGGGTCGGTCGATCCCGAACATGATTTCAACATGACTTGGGAAGTCGCGGCCGACAGCCGCAAGCATATCCGGGCCATTGCCGACGCGCTCAAGAACGATGATGAGCTGATCCTCGCCACCGACCCTGACCGCGAGGGCGAAGCGATTTCCTGGCACCTGCAAGAGGCGCTGGCCAAGTCGCGGGCGATCAAGAAGGACACCAAGGTCAGCCGCGTCGTCTTCAACGCGATCACCAAGTCGGCGGTGACCGAGGCGATGAAGAACCCCCGCAGCGTGGATATGGAACTGGTCGAGGCATACCTCGCCCGGCGCGCGCTGGATTATCTTGTAGGCTTTAATCTTTCGCCCGTTCTGTGGCGCAAGCTGCCGGGCGCGAAATCGGCCGGGCGGGTGCAGTCTGTCTGCCTGCGCCTGATCGTTGAGCGCGAGATGGAGATCGAGGCCTTCCGCGCCCGGGAATACTGGACGGTCAAGGCGCAGCTTGTCACCCCCCGCGGGCAGGAGTTCGAAGCCCGCCTGACGGTTTTGGGTGGCAAGAAGCTCGACAAGTTCGACATCCCGACATCCGAGGCCGCCGAGCTTGCAGTGCAGGCAGTTACGTCCCGCAGCCTGAGCGTCAAGTCGGTGGAGGCGAAGCCCGCCAGCCGCAACCCTTCGGCCCCCTTCATGACCTCGACTCTGCAGCAAGAGGCCAGCCGCAAGTTCGGCATGGGCGCCAAGCAGGCGATGAGCGCTGCGCAGCGGCTTTATGAGGCAGGCTACATCACCTACATGCGGACCGACGGCATCGACATGGCGCCAGAGGCCGTGATGGCCGCGCGGGATGAAATCAAGTCGCGCTTTGGCGCCGACTACGTGCCTTCCAGCCCGCGCATGTACAAGAACAAGGCCAAGAACGCGCAAGAGGCTCACGAATGCATCCGCCCGACCGACATGTCGGTGGACCCGTCCAAGCTGAAGGTGACCGACGCCGACCAGCGCAAGCTTTACGACCTGATCTGGAAGCGCACCATCGCGAGCCAAATGGCCGCCGCGCGGCTGGAACGCACCACGGTTGATATCGCCAGCCCCGACGCGCAGGTGGAACTGCGGGCTACGGGGCAGGTCGTCCTGTTCGACGGTTTCCTCAAGATCTACGAGGAAGGCCGGGATGATACCGGCGATGACGAGGACAGCGCCCGCCTGCCCCAGATCATGCAGGGCGAGGCGATCGACAAGCGCGGCGTCACTCCGGAACAGCACTTCACCCAGCCACCGCCGCGTTACACCGAGGCGACGCTGGTCAAGCGCATGGAAGAGCTGGGGATCGGCCGCCCCTCGACCTATGCCAGCATCGTCACGACGATCCAGGACCGCGGCTATGTGCGCAAGGACAAGAACCGGCTCATCCCCGAGGACAAGGGCCGGCTGGTCACGATCTTCCTGTCCAACTACTTCCGCCGCTATGTGGAATACGACTTTACTGCCGACTTGGAAACGCAGCTTGACGACGTGTCGGCGGGCGAGCGGGATTACAAGGAGGTGCTGTCGCGTTTCTGGCGTGATTTCTCGGCCGCCATCGCCGAAACCTCGGAACTGCGCATTACCGAGGTGCTGGAGAAGATCGACGAGGTTCTGGCCCCGCATCTGTACCCCCCGCGCGAAGATGGCGGCGACCCCCGCACCTGCCCGGCCTGCGGCAAGGGGCGGCTGAACCTGAAGACTGCCCGGTCGGGGGGCGCCTTCATCGGCTGCAACAACTATCCCGACTGCCGCTTTACCCGCCCCCTCACCGCACCTGGCGAGGGCGATGCCACGGCGCTGGACGGCAAGATCCTGGGCGAGGATCAGGGAGAGATGATCACGCTGCGCGTCGGCCGCTTTGGCCCTTATGTACAGCGTGGCGAGGCAACGGCCGAAGTACCGAAGCCGCCCCGCGCCTCGATTCCCAAGGGCTGGGACCTGGAAAGCATCGACCTGGACCGGGCGCTGATGCTCTTGAACCTGCCGCGCCAGATCGGTCCCCACCCTGAGGATGGCGAGATGATCGAGGCCGCGATCGGCCGCTACGGGCCCTTTGTCAAGCATGGTAAGGTCTATGCCAACCTGGCGGATGTGGACGAGGTCTTCACCATCGGCATGAACCGCGCGGTGGAGGTATTGGCGCAGAAGGCAACGCGCGGCCGGGCGGCAACGACGGCCGAACCCTTGCGTGAACTTGGCGAACACCCCGATGGCGGCGCGCTTCAGGTGCTGGCCGGGCGCTATGGGCCCTATGTGAAATGGGGCAAGGTCAACGCCACCCTTCCCCGCGATGTGGGACCGGAAGACATCACGCCCGAACAGGCCGTGGCGCTGGTGAATGAAAAGGCTGCCAAGTCAGGCAAGGCCAAGCCCAAGGCGGCAAAGACTACCAAGGCCAAGGCTCCGGCAAAGACGGCCAAGCCCAAGGCCGACGCCAAGAAGACCAAGGCCCCGGCGAAGTCGCGCGCCAAGTCCGCATCTGCCGCCGAGGAGGGCTGATCGGCAACAGTGTCGGGCTGACCCGGCGCGTGGGGAACTCTTTCGTGATCATGCCGTTGACTTGGCAGACGAGAAGGAGAAACCCATGCCTATTATTCTTTGGCTGCTTGGCGTTCCTGCCGGCCTGATCATTCTTCTGCTGCTGTTCGGCGTTCTCTGACGCGACGAACAGGACGAGACCGCAGCCCGGGTACCGCAAGGTCCCGGGTTGCTTTCGTTCCGGATGCCGCAATTGACTTCGCTGCGCCGCCGCGTCACTAATTTTGCAACAGGGACAGGAGGGAGCTTCACCATGCAGAAGGTCTGTGGCAGCGCTGCCGAGGCGCTGGAAGGGGTACTGTTTGACGGGATGACGATCGCTGCGGGGGGCTTTGGCCTGTGCGGCATTCCCGAACTGCTGATCGCGGCGATCCGGGATGCGGGGGTGAAGGACCTGACGGTTGCGTCAAACAACGCGGGCGTGGACGACTTTGGGCTGGGCCTTTTGCTGCAGACGCGGCAGGTGCGGAAGATGATTTCCTCCTATGTCGGTGAAAACGCCGAGTTCATGCGCCAGTACCTGTCGGGCGAGTTGGAGCTGGAGTTCAACCCGCAAGGTACGCTTGCCGAACGGATGCGGGCGGGGGGCGCGGGCATTCCGGGCTTCTATACCCGCACCGGCGTCGGCACCGTGATCGCCGAAGGCAAGGAGCACAAGGAGTTCGACGGCGAGACTTATATCCTGGAACGCGGAATCGTGGCCGACCTGTCAATTGTCAAGGCCTGGAAGGGCGACGCGCAGGGCAACCTCGTTTACCGGAAGACCGCGCGAAACTTCAATCCGCCCGCCGCCACCTGCGGCAAGATCTGCGTGGCCGAAGTCGAGGAGATCGTCCCCGTCGGCAGCCTTGATCCCGACATGATCCACACGCCCGGCATCTACGTGCACCGGATCATCCAGGGCAAGCACGAAAAACGCATCGAACAGCGCACTGTCCGCGCGGCCTGAGGGAAGGACTGACCATGGCATGGGACCGCCACAAGATGGCCGCACGCGCGGCGCAGGAACTGGAAGACGGGATGTACGTGAACCTCGGCATCGGGATCCCGACGCTGGTGTCGAACTACATTCCCGAAGGGATCGACGTCACGCTGCAGTCGGAAAATGGGATGCTCGGCATGGGCCCCTTCCCGACCGAGGACGAGATCGACCCCGACCTGATCAACGCCGGCAAGCAGACAATTACTGAACTTGACCGCACCAGCTATTTCGACAGCGCGACCAGCTTTGCGATGATCCGGGGTGGCAAGATCGCCATGGCGATCCTGGGCGCAATGGAGGTTGCGGAAAACGGCGACCTCGCCAACTGGATGATCCCGGGCAAGCTGGTCAAGGGCATGGGCGGCGCAATGGACTTGGTGGCGGGCGTGCGCCGGGTGGTGGTGGTGATGGACCACACCAACAAGGCGGGCGAATCCAAGGTGCTGAAGTCATGCACCCTGCCGCTGACCGGCAAGGGCGTGGTGAACCGGATCATCACCAACCTCGGCGTGCTCGACGTGGTCGGGGGTGGTCTAAAGATCGTCGAAACCGCCGATGGCGTGACCGAGGACGACATCCGCGCCGCGACTGAAGCCACCATCGTCAACTGACCGGCCGCCGGCCCTGTTCAAGCCTGCATCCCGTCCCTATCTAGGCGGGATGCAGCCCCTCCCCCCACCTATCGCTAACTGGTTTGCCGCCCGTGGCTGGCAGATCCACCCGCATCAGCAGGCGATGCTGGAACAGGCGCGTGACCCTTCGCTTCTGCTGATCGCGCCGACGGGCGGGGGCAAGACCCTCGCGGGCTTCCTACCGACGCTGGCGGAACTGGCCACGCCGCGCACGGGGTTGCACACGCTCTATATCTCTCCCCTCAAGGCCTTGGCCGCCGACATCCGCCGCAACCTGACCCGCCCGGTCGAGGAGATGGGCCTGCCGATCCGGATCGAGGATCGCACCGGTGATACCAGCTACACCCAGCGTCGTCGGCAACGCGCCGACCCGCCGCAGATCCTGCTGACCACGCCCGAAAGCCTTGCCTTGCTTCTGTCGTATGAGGATGCGCCGCGGATATTTGCCGGCCTCAGCCGCGTTATTGTCGATGAGATTCATGCGCTGGCTGAAAGCAAACGCGGCGACCAGCTGATGCTGTGCCTGTCGCGGCTGCAAACCCTTGCGCCGGGACTGCGGCGCGTGGGGCTTTCCGCCACTGTCGAAGACCCCGAGGCCATCGCGCGATTCCTGGCCCCGCACCCCCACCCCTGCGCCATCGTTCAGGCCAATCCGGGGCCGGAACCCAATATTGCCATGCTCGATACCGGCACGCCGCCGCCTTGGGCTGGTGGCGGAGGGCGCTATGCGATCCCGGCGATCCTCGATCAGGTGCGGACGCATCGGACGACGCTGATCTTCCACAACACCCGTGCGCAGGCCGAACTGTTCTTTCACGACCTTTGGCTGCAGAACCACGACGACCTGCCCATCGCGATCCACCACGGCAGCCTTGCCCGCGAACAGCGCGAGAGGGTAGAGGCCGCGATGGTCGCCGGGCAGTTGCGGGCGATCGTCTGTACCGGCAGCCTTGATCTGGGCATCGACTGGGGCGACGTCGATCTTGTAGTGCAGGTCGGCGCACCCAAGAACGTCAAGCGGCTGGTTCAGCGGATTGGCCGGGCTAACCACCGCTACAATGCGCCTTCCAAGGCGCTTCTGGTTCCCGCCAACCGGTTCGAGGTGGTGGAATGCCTTGCCGCCCTGCAAGCCGCCCGCGCCAATGACCTGGATGGGGAGCCGCGCGGCCCCGGCCCCCGCGACGTGCTGACCCAGCACATCCTGATCCTTGCCTGTGCGGGCCCGCTGGATGCCGACGCGCTTTATGCCGAAGTGACAACTGCCGGTCCCTATGCCGCGCTGACCCGGGCAGAGTTTGATGACTGCCTCGAATTCGCGGCGACGGGTGGCTATGCGCTGCGGGCCTATGACCGCTGGCAGCGGCTGATGCTGCGCGACGGCTGCTGGCAGCTTCGCGATCCACGGGCGGCGCAGGTGATCCGGATGAACATCGGCACGATCCTTGATCCGGAAACCGTGAAGGTCCGCCTGCGCGGCAAGGGCAGCGCCCTGCTGGGCGAGGTGGAGGAAGGCTTTGCCAGCACGCTCACCCCCGGCGACACCTTCCTGATCGCGGGCCAAGTCGTCCGCTACGAAGCCCTGCGCGAGATGACGGTGGAGGTGACGCGCAACCCCGGGCGCGATCCCCGGGTGGCTGTGTTCAACGGCACCAAGTTTGCCACCTCGACGCTGCTGACGCACCGCATCCTCGACATCTTCGGCCAGCCTGACTGGCCCGACCTGCCGGATCACACGGCCCGCTGGCTTGCGCTTCAGCGCCGGATCTCGCGGCTGCCTGAAAGGGACCGCCTGCTGGTGGAAACCTTCCCGCATGAGGGGCGGCACCACCTTTGTGCTTATGGCTTTGCTGGCCGCAACGCGCAGCAGACGCTGGGACTTTTACTGACCAAGCGGATGGAGGATATGGGCTTTGCCCCCCTCGGCTTTGTCGCGACCGATTATGCCACCCTGATCTGGGGACTGGAGGAGGTGACGGACTCCGCCACCCTGTTCGACCCCGCCGATCTGCGTGAGGGGCTGGAAGGCTGGCTCGCCGGCAATGCGGTGATGAAGCGCACCTTCCGGGACAGTGCCGTCATTTCCGGCCTGATCGAACGCAACATCGCCGGGCGGCGCAAGACGGGGCGGCAGGCGACGTTTTCCTCGGACATCCTTTACGACACGCTGCGCAAATACGACCCTGACCACCTGCTGTTGCAGATCACGCGCGAAGAGGCGCTGCGCGGCCTTGTGGATTTCAGCCGGGTGGAGGAAATGCTGGCCCGCATCGGCTCCCGCATCGACCACGTCACCCTGCCCCGGGTCAGCCCGCTGGCAGCACCGATGCTGCTGGAACCGGGCCGTGTGCCGGTCGAAGGCGCCGCGCGCGAACGACTTATGGCAGAGGCCGCGGCGGCACTTATGCAGGCGGCCGGGCTTGATGAGCTGGAGGCCGAGGGCGCATGAACGGCCACCGCTTTGCCCTGTCGGGGGCAGTGCTGACGGCGCTGGGCACCGGCGCGCTCTGGTGGGGCGCGCGGCGGATGCTTGTGGTTTCCGATCTGCATCTTGGGAAATCCGAACGGCTCGCCCGGCGCGGCGGGACGCTTCTGCCGCCCTATGAGGTGCGCGATACGCTGACGCGCCTGCAGGCCGACATCGCGGCGCTCGACCCGGCGCTGGTGGTCTGCCTGGGGGATACCTTTGACGATGCCATGGCCGCAGCCGCCCTGCCGGCCGAGGTGCTGGATTGGCTAAGCTACCTTCGGCAGGGACGTGACTGGATCTGGATTGCGGGCAACCATGATCCGGTCCCGGCCCTTGCAGGAGGCATCCATCTGCCGGAACTGCACGAAGGGCCGGTCGTCCTGCGCCATATCGCCCAAGCCGGCACGGTGGGGGAAATCTCTGGTCACTGGCACCCAAAGGCGCGGCTGTCGCTGCGGGGCCAGCGCATCTCGCGGCCCTGCTTTCTTTACGATGCCGACAGGGTGATCCTGCCGGCCTATGGCACCTATACCGGCGGCCTCTGGTCAGATGGGCCAGAGCTTTCGGGCCTGATGCGCCGGGATGCCTGTGCGGTGCTGACCGGGCCGGTGGCGCACGTCATCCCGATGCCGCGCCGTTAGGCCGTCAGCCCTTCGGGTTCCGGCAGACGGTTTGTGCGGCAGCAGGCGGTGACGGTGTTCGCCAGCAGGCAGGCGATGGTCATCGGCCCGACACCCCCCGGCACCGGCGTGATCGCGCCTGCGACCTGCGCCGCACTATCGAAATGCACGTCACCCACAAGGCGGTTGTTGCCATCGGCACCCGCAACCCGGTTGATGCCGACGTCGATCACGGTGGCGCCGGGGCGAATCCAGTCGCCAGGGATCATCTCGGGCCGGCCGACTGCGGCGACAAGGATGTCTGCCCGGCGGCAGACCTCGGGCAGATCGCGGGTGCGGCTGTGGGCGGTGGTGACGGTGCAGTTTTCACCCAGCAGCAGCTGCGCCATCGGCTTGCCCACGATGTTGGACCGCCCGACGACCACGGCCTCCATCCCCGACAGATCGCCCAGATGGTCACGCAGCAACATCAGGCATCCCAGCGGCGTGCAGGGCACCATGGCCTTTTGCCCGGTGCCCAGCAGTCCCACGTTCGAGATATGGAAGCCATCCACATCCTTGGCCGGATCGATCGCGTTGATGACAAGGTCCGCGTTCATGTGCCCTGGCAGCGGCAGTTGCACAAGGATGCCATGCACCGCCGGGTCCGCGTTCAACTGCCCGATCAGGTCCAGTAACGCCGCCTCTGACGTGTCGGCGGGCAGGCGATGTTCAAAGCTTTTCATCCCTGCCTCCTGCGTCTGGCGGCCCTTGTTGCGGACATAGACCTGGCTGGCCGGATCCTCGCCTACAAGCACGACGGCCAGCCCCGGCACAAGGCCGACGCGCTTCAGGTCGGTCACATGATCTGCGACCTTGGCGCGGACGCGGGCGGCGAAGGCTTTGCCGTCGAGAATCTTGGCGGTCATGCGGTCACTCCTGTGCAAGCGGGCAGTGTCAGAACAAACCCTCGATCCGGCCCTGGGGGATCAAGGTGGATGGTTTCGGCAGCGGGCTGGCGCGGCAGGCCGGGCATGGTCATGATTTCGCCGCAGATGGCGACGACGAAGCCTGCGCCTGCCGCCAGCCGCACCTCGCGCAGGGGGCGGCAGATCCGACGCCGGGACGCGCCGCTTTGCCCGATCTCCTGGGTGGGACGCTTGGGGCAGCGCGGGCGATTTCGATGTCGGTCCTCGGCACGGCGTCCTTGGGCTGGCTGTTGCGATATCGGCGCTATAGCGTGCCGCGCCCTGTCCCGCACGGTAAAAATGATCTGGCTACTCTGCCACCGCGCGGCTGGGCGCAGGCTTGCGGGCTTCGTCAAGATGCTGCCAAGCCGGCTGATCGGGAACATGGAGCCGTAGGGACTGCCCCCGCCGAAGCACGCCCTCGGCCTCCACCCAGGCGGTGAGGCCGCGTCGCCCCCGTGCCGCTGCGGGAAAACGGCGGCCATGGCCGGGCGCGTCTGCGTCGATTACCGGGACCGGCAGCGTGCAGGGGCGGTTTTCCAGATCGACGACCAGCGTCGCCCCTGTATCCGCCTGCAGCCGCGATGAGGGCGGAAGATGCGAGAAGTCCGGGATGCCGGAAACCACCATATTCGCCCCCAGCGCCGCCGGATCAAGCTGGCGCAGCCCCATTGCCGCCGCGATGGCCTCCAAGTCCTCAGCCGCGAGGATGCTGAACTGCCGCGTGTTGCGGATGGTGGTGCCGCGCCGGTACTGCGCGCTGACCCGGCTGCACGATGCGCGGGTCAGCCCGCCGTGCGATTCCCCCTCGGGCCCTGAGAAGAGGGCCACAAGCGTCTCGACGGGTTCGGCACGAAGTGAAGCAGCGCGATCAGGCACGCGCCCAAGCCATTCGATGCGAGCGTGGAACTGGGTCGGGCGCAGTACGGGCATGAAACTCTCCGGGAACTGTGTCGGCGCAAGATGCCGCGTTCACGGGGGCCCGGCAAGCAAAACGCCCCGGCACAGGGGCCGGGGCGTTAAGATCAGACCGAAGGTTCAGGCTCCATGCCGCCATCGGACTTGCGCGGCTTGGTAGTCTTCGGGATCGCCGTCACGCTGGGCGCGTTCCCGCCCGAGGGTGGCGCATCGTCCAGATCATCACCCCGGTTCAGCGCCTCGCCGTTGATGACGCGCTGGATTTCGGGGCCGGTGAGGGTTTCGTATTCCAGCAGACCCTGGGCAAGGCGGTGCAGGTCGTCCATCTTCTCGGTCAGGATGCGGCGGGCGGTGGCATAGCCTTCGTCCACGATGCGGCGCACCTCGGCGTCGATGATCTTCTGCGTTTCCGGGCTGGCGTTCGTGCCGCTTGAATAGCTGCCAAGGTAGCTTTGCTGTTCATTGGCATAGTCGATGTTGCCCAAGAGGTCCGACATGCCGAACTGGGTGACCATGGCGCGGGCGATCTTGGTCACCTGCTGGATGTCCGAGGTCGCGCCCGAGGTGACGTTTTCCTTGCCGAAGATCAGCTCCTCAGCCACCTTGCCGCCCATCGCCATGGCGATCTTGGACGTGTACTTGGTGTAAGTCACGCTCAACTGGTCACGTTCCGGCAGGCTGAGCACCAGACCCAGTGCCCGGCCACGCGGGATGATCGTCGCCTTGTGGATCGGGTCGTGCTGCGGCACGTTCAGACCCACGATGGCGTGGCCGGCCTCATGATAGGCGGTCAGCTTCTTCTCTTCCTCGGACATCACCATGCTGCGGCGTTCGGCGCCCATCATGACCTTGTCCTTGGCGTTCTCGAAGTCTTCCATCGTCACGAAACGGCGGCCGACGCGCGCGGCCGTCAACGCGGCCTCGTTCACAAGGTTGGCGAGGTCGGCGCCAGAGAAGCCCGGGGTGCCGCGCGCGATGATGCGCAGGTCCACGTCAGGACCCAGCGGCGTCTTGCGGGCATGGACGCCGAGGATCTTTTCCCGGCCTTTGATGTCGGGGTTCGGCACCTGCACCTGACGGTCGAACCGGCCCGGACGCAAGAGCGCGGGGTCCAGAACGTCCGGGCGGTTGGTTGCGGCGACGATGATGATGCCCTCGTTCGCCTCGAACCCGTCCATTTCGACCAGAAGCTGGTTCAGCGTCTGTTCGCGTTCATCGTTCCCGCCGCCATAGCCCACGCCACGCGACCGGCCAACGGCGTCGATCTCGTCGATGAAGACGATGCAGGGGGCGTTCTTTTTCGCCTGTTCGAACATGTCGCGGACGCGGGATGCACCCACACCCACAAACATTTCCACGAAGTCGGAACCGGAGATGGTGAAGAACGGAACGCCGGCCTCGCCGGCCACGGCACGGGCCAACAGCGTCTTGCCGGTACCCGGGGGGCCGACCAGTAGTGCGCCTTTCGGAATCTTGCCGCCCAAGCGGCTGAACTTTTGCGGGTTGCGCAGGAATTCCACGATCTCTTCCAGATCGTCCTTGGCCTCGTCGATGCCGGCGACATCGTCAAAGGTGACGCGGCCATGCTTTTCCGTCAGCAGCTTGGCCTTGGACTTGCCAAAGCCCATGGCGCCGCCGCGCCCGCCGCCCTGCATCCGGTTCATGAAGAAGATCCAGATCCCGATCAGCACCAGGAACGGCAGCCACAGCGAAAGCATGGACAGGAAGCCGGACTGCTGCTGCGGCCGCGCATCGACGGTCACGTTCTGCGCCAGCAGGCGCGGCACGACATCATCGCCTTCGGGGCGGATGGTGGAAAACTGCTGGCCATCGCGGCTGCGCGCGTTGATCCGTTCGCCATTCAGTTCGACCCGGGCGACCTCGCCCGACTCGACGCGCTGGACGAACTCGGAATAGGGGACCTGCTGCCCCGCCATCGAGGACTGCCCGCCGCCGAACAGGTTGAACAGGGCCAGGATAAGCAGGAACAGGACGACCCAGAATGCGATATTGCGCGCGTTGCCCACGGGGGAGATCTCCTCAATTCTTCGGCCAGCGCCTGACCTGACGCTAAGATAGAGATTAGCGCGGCCGGTTCAATGCGATAAACGCCACCCGCCCAAGGTGCCGCAGGGTGACACGACATGCGCTGTCCATCCCACGCCATGGGCGGCCAGCGGCGCGGCGATGACCGCATCCCCCTCCCACACCGCCGGGGAGGCCAGCAGGCTCGCCCGCGGGACCAGCGTCCGGAGGTTCGGGGGCAACTGCGCCAGCCCTCCCTCGCCCAAGGCGGCGATGTGGAGCCCGGGCCGCACCGGGCCGTTCAACTGCCAGCGCCCGTCCCACAGGCTGTTGAGATCGCAGCGCAATCCCTCGACCGCCGCAGGCTCCCGGCTGATGCGGAGCTTCTTGCCCGCCCCCAGAAGGCAGCCGTGCACCGTGTGGCGGCGCCCTTCCACAATGGCCTCAATCGCCTTGGCGAGGCTTTCGGCGCGGGGCGGGTATGGCGCAGGCGCCACCCATTGCAGTGCCCGTATCAGAAGCCTGCGGCGGATCTCGGCCGGAAGGCGCACAAGGGCGGCCCGGTCGATCACAAGATCGCCATGATCGGCGAGTACCTGCGCCGCGGCATCATCCACCTGCGCCTCAAGCGCGACACGGGCCTCTGCCAGGCGACCTGCGGTTTCGGCGAGACATTCGGCGGTAATGCCCAAGGGTGACAGGACGGCCAGCGCTTCGCGCATCTTGATCCGGTCGAAACGGGAATCGGCATTCGACGAATCTTCGGCCCAGTCGATGCCGCGGGCCCGGAGGTAGTCGCGCAGCTCTTCCCGCCGGACCTGAAGCAGCGGGCGCAGCCAGCGCAGGCCCAGCCGGTCCACAGCCGGGCGCATCCCCGAAAGCCCGTCCACCCCCGAACCGCGCGCCAGCCGCATCAGCAGGGTTTCAGCCTGGTCATCCAGCGTGTGCCCCAAGGCCACCGCGCGGATGCCCCGCGCCCGCGCCCAATCCGAGATCAGCGTTTGCCGTGCCTGACGCGCCTTGTCCTGCAGGTTCCCCCGGCCGTCCCAGCCCTCCCACCTCAGGATGGTGTGGTGCAAGCCAAGCGCGCGGGCGCGGGTGGCGACCATGCGTGCCTCGGCCACCGCCTCGGTCCGCAGACCGTGATCGACGGTGACGACCTCCGGCTCCCAGCCGGCCTCGTGCAGGATATGAAGAAGGGCGAGGGAATCTCCCCCGCCCGAAACCGCCACTGCCAACTGTGCGCCCGCCGCCACCTGGCCCCGCAGTTGCGCGGCCACGATTTCGGCCAGTGTCAGTTGCACCGCAATTCGTTCATGGCGGCGACCGCACCATCACGCGCCGGACTTGCCGGATAGCGCACGCCTACCTCGGCTAGGGTCACGCAGGCTTCGGCATTCTGTCCCAGCCGCCCCAGGCTTTCGCCCAGTTTCAAAAGCGCATCCGGCGCGCGACGTCCGTCGGGCGAACCGGAGAAGCTTTCCAGATACGCCCGTGCTGCGCCCGAGGTGTCATTCAGCGCCAGAAGCGCCTCGCCCCGCAGGAAATGGGCTTCGCCCGTCAGGGGGCCACCTGTATAGGTCTCGGTGAAGGTCGCAAAGAGGTCCGCGGCGCGGCGAAAGTCACCTTGATCGAGCACCTCCCGGGCCCGATCGAAATCCGCCTGCTCGCTTACCGCAAGCTGCGCCCCCTGGCCCGCCGGTGCAGGTGCGGGTGTGGGGGCCGGCGCAGGCGCTGCGCCTTGAGGTGCCTCTCCGCCCAAGGGGCGTGTTTCGCCGATCGAACCGAAGTCGCCGCCTTCAAGCTCAACTAGCCGGAACTCGAGATCGCCGATCCGGTTGGTGCCGTCCTGCACGATCCGGTTGATCCGAAGCTCCAGGTTCTCGGTGCGCGAGGTCAGGCGCGCAAGTTCGGCTTCGATTGTATCGACCCGTTCAAGCAGCGTGCCGGACACATAGCCGCCCGGTGCCGCGCCCGTGGTCGAAAGCTCTGCCCGAAGGCCCGTGATCTGCGACGAAAGCTGCGACAGCTCGGCCCGGATGTCGGCCAGCGTCTGGTCCTGTTGTGCGGCGGCAAGGCCGGGGGCAAATGCCCCCAGCGCCAGCGCCAGTGCGAGTGCCCGGAAACGGGTCATGCGCGGCGCTCCTTGGATCAGCTGCCGAAGCCGGACGAGATGACCGTCACGGCACGGCGGTTACGGGAATAGCACGCCTCGTTCGAGCAGACTTCGATGGGACGCTCCTTGCCATAGCTGACGGTCCGCATCCGGTTCGGGCTGACGCCCTGGCTGATCAGATATTCCTGGACCGAGCTTGCCCGGCGGGCCCCCAGCGCAAGGTTGTATTCGCGTGTGCCCTGTTCGTCGGCATGGCCTTCGATGATGATCTGGTAGTCGCGGTTGGTGGTCAGCCAGTTCGCCTGCTGGGACAGAACTGTCCGCGCCTCGGGCGACAGGGTGCTCTGGTCCACGGCAAAGAAGACACGGTCACCCACCGTCTGCTGGAAGTAGGCCGGCGAGGTCGGATCGCCGGCGCCGCCAAGGCCCGCGCTGTCCACGGCGCCATAGCCCGCGCCGCCCGGACCATAGCCATTGCCATAGGCCCCATCCCCGTAGGGGCCGCCCGCGCCCGTGCCCGAACCTGCGCCAAAGCGGCTGGCATTGCTGCAGGCGGCAACCCCGAGCACCGCAACCAGAAGAAGGGATTTCGTGAAATAGTTCATCGGATCATCCTGTGTTGAAGGCAGCCGCCCCGCCAGCGGCACCTTAGCATCGCGGCGGGACGTTGGAAATGAACCCTGCGTTATGGCAGAAGCGGCGACCACGCCGGGTCGGACGAGGGGCCTTCGGTCGGGATGCGGCGCAGGTTGCGGCCGCTGATGTCCACCGAATACAGCGCCGGCTGACCGCCCGCCCCCGATGTTTCGCGTGTGAACATGATCACCCGGCCGTTCGGGGCCCAGGTCGGGCCTTCATCCAGGAACGAGGCGGTCAGCAGCCGCTCTTCGCTGCCATCCGTCCGCATCACGCCGATGTGGAAGCGCCCCTGGTGCTGCTTGGTAAAGGCGATGAGATCCCCCCGCGGCGACCAGACCGGGGTCGCATAGCGCCCGGCGCCGCCGCTGATCCGGCGCGGTTCGCCGCCGCTTGCGGGCATGACGTACAGCTGCTGGGTGCCCGACCGGTCGGATTCAAATACGATCTGCCGCCCGTCCGGCGAAAAGCTCGGCGCGGTCTCGATCGAGGGGGTGGAGGTCAGCCGTGTCGTCTGCCCGCTGTTGACGTTCAGCGTATAGATGTCGGTGTTGCCGCCCGTGGCCATCGAGAACACCACCGTCTGCCCATCGGGCGAGAAACGCGGCGCGAAGGTCATCGTGCCCGGCTGTTCGGCCAGTTGGCGCCGAGACAGCGTCGCCACGTCCATCAGGTAGATCCGGGGGAAGCCGCTTTCATACGAGGTGTAGAGGATACGGTCGCCGTTGGGCGAAAAGCGCGGGGCAATGACGATCGAATTGCTGTCGGTCAGGTACTGCACGTTCGCGCCGTCCTGGTCCATGACCGCGAGCCGCTTGCGCCGCTCGTTCTTCGGCCCGCTTTCCGCCACGAAGACCACGCGGGTGTCGAAATAGCCACCCTCGCCGGTGATCCGGCTGTAGGCGGCGTCCGATACCTTGTGCGCCATGCGCCGCCAGCTTTGGGTGGAGCCCGCGAACTGCAGCCCTTCGCCCAGCGGTTGCCCGGACACGATGTCGAACAGCCGGAACTTGACGTTCAGCCGCCCGCTGCCGTCCACCGAAACCGCGCCGGTGATCAGCGCCTGCGCGTTGATGGCACGCCAGTCGGCATATTGCACCGGCGCGTCAAAGCTGGTGACGCGGGCGATATGGGCGCTCGAGGGGATCTCGCGGAACAGGCCCGTGTTCGTGAGGTTCGCCGCCACGACCCGCGACAGCTGTTCGGCATATTGGGCCGCGGCAGCGTTTTCCGGGATGAAGGCGGGGACCGCGAAGGGAAGCGGCTCGATCACGCCTTCGGTGATCTCGATCCGCAGGGGGCCCTGCTGGGCCAGCGCCGGGGCGCTGATGCCCGCAAGGGCCACAAGGGCGGCCAGCGCCGGGGCAAGCATGCGGTGTAGGGTCATCAGGTCCTCTTGAACAAGGGAAGCGATACGCAATGGGTTCAACGCGCGGCAGAGCCGTCCGGTCCGAGGGAAAGTGGCTGTCATCGCATCCGCATCCCTTCGGGGTTGAAGACGAGTTCCACCTCGCGCCACTGTTCGTACTTGTCGGCGGGCAGGTTGAAGCCGTTGGCGCCGCAGCGCAGGATCGCGCGACGGGCGGTTTCATAGGCTTGGCGCGCCCCGGCCTCGGTCCCGCCCTGGAAGCCCAGCATCCGGAGCGAGCCTTGGTCCGGCTTGCCGTCGCGGGCGATGTTAAGCCCCACGGTCACGGTAACCTGCAGCGCCTCGGTCGACAGCGCGCCGACGTTCCAGCACTGCTGCACCGCCAGGCGGAAGGCATCACGTTCGCCTGCGGTCAGCGGCGGCCCGACGGGCCCAGACGCTGCAGGCGCCGGGTTTTGCCCCGCAGCCTCTGCCACGGCAGAGGCGACGGCATCGGCGAGCGCATCGGCTGCGGGCTGCTCCGGGCGTGAAGCTTCCGGTTGAGCAGGCCGCGGCGTTTCCGGCTGTGCCGGGCGCGGGGTGTCAGGCTGCGCCGGACGCGGGGTCTCTGGTTGGGCGGGGCGTGGCGTTTCAGGCGAGGGGGTTGCGGCGGGTGCCTCGGCCGTCTGCGTCGGGGTCGGAGCCGGGGGCGTCGGGCGTGCCGGACGGTTGCGGGGCCGGACGCTCGCATCGGGCGCGGCGACCGGCGGCGCGACCGCGGCCTCTCTCGTTTCGGAGGTTTCCGTGGCTTCGGTTACGATCTCGGTCGTGGCTTCCTCGGGCGCGGTCGCCTCTTGCGGCGGGCGCGGCGTATCTGCCGGCGCGGCCTCCGGCTCGGCGGTTACGGCCTCTTGCACGGTTTCCGCGACGGTCGCCTCGGGCGGCGGCGCTTCGGTCGGTGTCGGAGCCACGCGGTCCACCGGACGGGGACGCGGACGGGCCTGCACATCGGGCAGCAGCGTTGCCGTGGGAGCCGGCGGCGCGGGTGCCGGGGGTTCGGGTTCAGGGGTCGGCTGGGGCTCCGGTTCCGGCTCTGGCTGCGGGGCTGGCGGCCGCGGCGCCGGGGGCACCGGGGCGGGCTCTGGCACCGGGGCGGGCACGGGTTCCGGGGTGGGCTCCGGCACCGGGGCGGGTTCGGGCGCAGGTTCGGGAACGGGCGCAGGCGCGGGCGGTGCCACGGGTTCGGGCGCCGGTTGTGGTGCGGGTTCGGCAGGCGCCGCTGGCGCAGGCGCGCTCGCCGCTTCCTGAAGCGCCGCGAATTCGGCCGAGGAGATCAGCGATACTTCGGCAACCTCAAGCGTCCGGGGCGGCGGGGACTCGAAGAACCCCGCGATCATCACCCAGAGAATCAGGCCGGCATGCCCGATCGCAGAGATTTTCGTCCCCGTGTTCATGGTTGGCCTAGCCGTCATTCGCGCCGAAGGTCGGCCCGCCCGTGTCGGTCACCAGCCCGATGTTGCGGAAGCCGCCGGCGTTCAGCGCGCCCATGATCTGGACGACCCGTTCGTACGGAATGGTGCCATCGGCCCGCAGGAAGACCTTGTCATCTGCGCGTTCGGCCGCCACGGCACGCAGGCGGGGGATCAGCTCGTCCTCGGCGGTTTCAGTCGTCTGGATCAGGAGCTGCCCGTCTGCGGTGACGGTGATGGTCAGCGGCTCTTCCTGTTCGGTCGGCAGCGCGCTGGCGGCGGTGCGCGGCAGCTCAACCGGCACGCCCACCGTCAGAAGCGGCGCCGCCACCATGAAGATGATCAGCAGCACCAGCATCACGTCCACGAAGGGCGTGACGTTGATTTCGGCCATGGCCTGCGCCCGGCCCCGATTGCGCCCGCGGCGGCCGCCTCCGCCGCCCTTCTTCATGACACCCGCGCCCATCGGTCAGGCGTCCAGCTGGCGCGAGAGGATGGTCGAGAATTCGTCGGCAAAGGATTCGTACCCGCCGATGATGCGGTCGCTGTCGGCTGACAGCTTGTTGTAGAAGATCACCGCCGGAATCGCGGCCAAAAGGCCAAGCCCGGTCGCCAGAAGCGCCTCGGCGATGCCCGGCGCCACGACGGCAAGGTTGGTGTTCTGGGCGATGGCGATTTCCTCGAAGGCGTGCTTGATGCCCCAGACGGTGCCGAACAGGCCAATGAAGGGGGCCGTGGCGCCGGTGGTGGCCAGAAAGGACAGGCCGCTGTTAAGGTCTTCGCTTTCCTTGGCGATCGCCACGTCCATCGACCGGTCGATTCGCTGCTGGGCGCCCGCGATCAGCGCCCCATCCTGCTTGTGGCTGCGGCGCCATTCCAGCATTCCGGCGGCAAAGATCTTGCCCGACGCGCCGTCGGGCTGCGGGCCGATCCGCTCGAACAGCTCGTCCAGCGGTTCGCCGGACCAGAAGGCGCGGTCAAAGATCGTGGCTTCGCGCCGTGCAAGGCGAAGAGCGATGTGTTTCTGGATGATGATCGCCCAAGACCAGAAGGACATGATGATCAGCATGATCATCACCAGCTTCACGGTGAAGGTCGCGCGGGCGAAAAGCGCGATCAAGGAGAAGTCAATCTCCTGCGCCATCGCAAGGGTTTCGGTTTCCATGTGCCTGCTCGTTACCTGAAGGCCGCTTTTATGCGGTTCTCTTAGCAGCTTTGTAGCGGGTTTTAAGGGGGATTGCCAACACAACCGCGTGGGCGGCGCTCAGGCGCGCAAGGCCTGCGGCAGGCGCATGGGTGCCCCGCCGGGGCCAAGGCAGACCAGCGTCACCACGGCGCGGAACAGTGGCGCCCCATCCCGCAGAACCGTTTGATTCAGAACGATACGCGCGGGCGTCCGGGCGGCGATTTCAGTGTCCACCTCAAGCAGGTCATCGAAACGGGCGGGGCTCAGGTAGTCGGCCTCCAGCCGGCGAACGGCGAAAACAATACCCTGTTCATCCTTTAATTGGCGCTGATTGATGCCCCGCGCGCGCACCCATTCGCTGCGCGCGCGTTCGATAAACTTCAGGTAGTTCGCGTAATAGACGATACCGGCGAGGTCGGTATCTTCATAATATACGCGGCAGGTAAAGCGGTGCTTCATATGGACCCCAGCCGGGCATAAAGCCGCAGGGCATGGCTTGCATCCCGCGCGGCGGCGGGCAGGACCGGATCATAGGCCGCACGGATCAGGGCGCCGATCTCCGGCCGCAGGATTACACGTTCGCCGGCGCGGGCGAGGGGCGAGGTTCCGGCAAAGGCCCGGTCGGACCAGAGCAGCATCACCTGCGCCGCCTGCGCCAGCGCCAGGGTTTCGGCGGGCATGGCCGACAGATGCGCGTCCATCCGGATGAAGACGAAGGCCGCGCGGATCGCCCCCGAGGGATCGAAGCGGAAGATGCGGTACTGGTTCGCCTCCTCGGCCTGCAGCCGCGCCACCAAGGGGCCGAGATCGGGCAGCAGCCGGTCAAGGTTCGGCATCTCTGCAAGCTCGGCCCATTCCCGGAAGAAGAAGATCATCAGGTTGACACCCAATTCCGGGTCGGTTTCCGCCATGCGATGATCGGCGACCGTCACGACCGCCTCGATCGCGCCCTTCACGGTGGACAGCGTCGCATCGTCCACGCCAAAAACCACGGGCACGATCGGCCGGCCCCAACGGGCGAAAATGTACTGCCCATCGGGGCGCGTGAAACATTCGGCAACGGCTTCAGGTGTCATTCTGCCCCTCGAACAGGTCGGGTTGTCCGGGACCGCGCGGCGCATCCAGCCCCAGGTGCCGCCAAGCCTTGGCAGCCAGCATCCGTCCCCGCGTCGTGCGCTGGATCAGCCCCTGCTGCAACAGGAACGGCTCAATCACCTCTTCAATTGCGTCTCGCGCCTCGGACAACGCGGCGGAAATCGTCTCGATCCCCACGGGGCCGCCGCCATAGTTTTCGGCGATCAGCCGCAGGTAGCGCCGGTCTGCCCCGTCAAGGCCAAGGTGATCGACGCCCAGCCGTGTCAGTGAGCTGTCGGCAAGGGCGCGGGTCAGACGCCCATCGCCTTCAACCAGCGCAAAATCCACCACCCGGCGCAGCAGTCGGCCCGCGATCCGCGGCGTGCCCCGGGCGCGGCGGGCAATTTCGCGCGGCCCGTCCGGGTCGGCAGGCACACCCAGCATTCGGGCGCCGCGGGTGACGATCTCGTTCAGTTCATCCTCGTTGTAGAACTGCAGCCGGGTCGGAATGCCGAAGCGGTCGCGCAGCGGCGTGGTCAGCAGGCCGAGCCGCGTGGTCGCCCCCACCAGCGTGAAGGGCGGCAGGTCGATCCGCACCGTCCGCGCCGCCGGCCCCTCACCGATCACGAGGTCAAGCGCGAAATCCTCCAGCGCAGGATAGAGCACTTCCTCTACCACGGGGGAGAGGCGGTGGATTTCGTCGATGAACAGCACGTCGCGCGGCTCAAGGTTGGTCAGGATCGCGGCCAGATCCCCGGGCTTGGCGAGGACAGGGCCGGACGTCATGCGGAACCCCACCCCCAGTTCCCGCGCCATGATCTGCGCCAGCGTGGTCTTGCCAAGGCCCGGCGGGCCATAGAACAGCGTGTGGTCCATAGCCTCGCCCCGCATCCGGGCGCTGTCGATGAAGACGCGGAGGTTGGCGCGCGCCTCTGCCTGGCCGATGAATTCTTCGAGCCGCTGAGGGCGAAGGGCGCGGTCGGTATCCTCGGGCTGCACCTCGGGGCGAAGGGTCGGGTCAGGCTGGGGCATGGCTTAACCCTTCGGTGCAAGCAGGCGGAGCGCGGCGCGGATGAGCACGGGCGTCTCGGCGGCGGGATCGGAGGTCGCGGCCTCGGCCACGGCGCCGGCGGCATCGCCGTGGGAATAGCCCAGGTTGATCAGGGCAGAAAGCGCCTCTGCCGTCGCGGCGGAAGGGGGGCGGGGCGTCGGCGTTACCGGGACGGCGGGCGCCTCGATGACCGCATCATCCGGCAGGGCGGGAGCGGCTCCCATGGCAGCGCCAAGGGTCGCGCCCATGGCCATGATCCCCGGCGCCTTGTTCTTGAGTTCCAGCACCACCCGCTGAGCGAGCTTGGGGCCAACCCCCGGCGCGGCCTTGACCGCGTTCCAGTCGCCCAGGGCAATCGCCCGGCCCACACCATCGGCGCCAAGCGTCGACAGGATCGCCATCGCGGCCTTTGCCCCCACGCCCTGCACGCTTATCAGCAGCCGGTGCCATTCCTTTTCCAGCAGCGTCGGAAAACCGAATAGCTGCAGCAGATCCTCGCGCACCAGAAGCTCGGTATAAAGGGCGACGGCGCCGCCGATCTGCGGCATCTGCGCCAGCGTCCGGTCCGACACATGGACAATGTAGCCAACGCCGCGCACGTCGATCAGCACGTGATCAAGGCCGCGATAATCAAGCCGTCCTGCGATCTTGCCGATCATGCCCCGGCCCTCTGCAACGCGGCGGCAAGCTTGCCCGCCGATTGAAGGTGATGTGCGTGGCAGATCGCGATGGCGAGCGCATCGGCCGCGTCGGCACCCGCGATGGAGACGCCTGGCAGGTGCAACCGCACCATGTGGTCGATCTGCGCCTTGGCGGCATGGCCCACGCCCACGACTGTCTTCTTGACCGCGTTCGGCGCGTATTCTCCGACCGTCAGCCCCGCCTGCGCCGGCACCAGCAGGGCGATGCCCCGCGCCTGCCCGAGCTTCAGGGTAGCCACGGCATCCTTGTTGACGAAGGTCTGTTCCACCGCGGCCGCGTCGGGGGCATGCCGTTCAACGATCTGGGTCAATTGCGCGTGCAGGGACAGCAGCCGGTCTGCCAGCACGTCCCCCGCAGAATGGCAGATCCCGTTCGCGACGTGGCTGAGTCGCGCCCCGCTGACATCGATGATCCCCCAGCCCATGTTGCGCAGGCCCGGGTCGATCCCCAATACGCGCATTCCGCCCCCGCCTTGTTGCTTTTCTGACGCAGCTAGCACGAACCGCGAACATTCACCAGTGCAAAGCCCGTTGCGGCCAAGGCCGGAATTGCGACATCCGAGCACCCGGAAACGGCATCCAGACGCGGTTTGTGACACGCTTGAAACCGAGACACGACAGGATGAGGAAGCTATGCGGAAATCGCAAGGGCGGCTTGCACCCAGGCCGCTTGAGTGGGTGTGCGGCCCACTCTATGTGCCAGTCACAAGAGATCTGCTTCAAAAACCATCAGATTGTAAACGAGGACCACGGACATGTCCGCTTTTGAAACGACCCGCACTGCCCCCTTCGGCGCCATCGCTACGCTGAAGCTCGTTCAATTCGCCGAAGCTGGCTGGAACGCCTTCACCCGGTGGAACGAAAACCGCGTCACCCGCAAGGCGCTGGCGAAACTCAGCGACCGCGAACTCGATGATATCGGGCTGACCCGCGGCGACATCGACCTGTTCTATTCCGCGCGCGGCTAATCATCGTGGGTGGCACGGCATAAGGCCGCGTCCCGTTCGGGCGCGGCCTTTCGCTTGCCTCAGTTCCGGCGCAGGACCAGCGTCGTCCACTCGCCGATATCTTCGCGTTCGTGAAGCGTGAAACCCGCGCCGACATAGGCGCCCGTCACATCCTCGGCCTGTTCCACCAGAAGACCCGACAGAATCACGTGCCCGCCCTGACCGACATGCGCGGCCATGTCCGGGGCAAGTTCGATCAGAGGCCCCTTGAGGATATTGGCAAAGACCAGATCGAAAGGCGCTGCCGCGGCAAGATCAGGATGATCGAATCCCGCCGCCTCGACGCAGAGAACGCGGCCTTCCAGCCCGTTTGCCAGAACATTGGCCTCTGCTACCTCGACCGCCACGGCGTCGATGTCGCTGGCAAGCACCGGGTTCGGCCAGATCCGCGCCGCCGCCATCGCCAGAACCGCAGTGCCGCAACCGATATCAGCCACGTTCTGCGCCATCACACCCTGCGTATCCAGCCGGTCAAGGGCGCGCAGACACCCCTGCGTCGTGCCGTGGTGCCCAGTGCCAAAGGCCATTGCCGCCTCGATCAGCAGGGCTACGGCACCCTCGGGCACCTTGTCGGCGTCGTGGCTGCCATAGACGAAGAACCGGCCTGCCTCGACCGGCGACAGTTCGCGCCGCACCTTGGCCACCCAGTCGATGTCGGGCAGTTCGGAAATCGCGAAGGGCTGGGCGCCGAAGGCGGCCGACAGAAGGGCCAGCGCCGCCTCGTCCGGGCGTTCAGTGAAGTAACCGCCTACTTCCCAGCGGCCGCTGCCGTCCTCGATCTCGAACACGCCGACGCCGACGGGTTCGGGGGCCATCTCTTCCATCGCCTCGCCCAGCGCGCGGGCCGCGTCTTCATTCGCAAGGGTGGTGAGTGCCGTGAAAGTGGTCATGGGCGGCCTTTCTATGCTTTGGGCGCGGATATCCCCGCCCCCGCTGCGCGTCAAGCGCCCGTGCCCACCGGGCAGGACACGCCCGTGCCGCCGATCCCGCAATAACCGGCCGGATTCTTGGCCAGGTACTGCTGGTGATAATCCTCGGCATAGAAGAAGGTCGGCGCGGGCAGGATCTCGGTCGTGATCGGGCCGTAGCCGGCGCTGCTCAGCCGCTCCTGATAAACCTCAAGGCTGGCCTTGGCGGCAGCCTCTTGCGCGGCGTCAAAGACATAGATGCCCGACCGGTACTGCGTCCCCATGTCGTTGCCCTGCCGCATGCCCTGGGTCGGGTCGTGGTTTTCCCAGAACACCTGCAGCAGCCGGTCATAGCTGATCCGCGCCGGGTCGAAGATCAGCCGGACGACTTCATTATGGCCGGTCTGGCCGGTGCAGACCTCCTCGTAGGTCGGGTTCGGCGTATAGCCGCCGGCATAGCCCACCATCGTCACCCAGACGCCGGGGAGCTTCCAGAACACCCGCTCCACGCCCCAGAAGCAGCCCATGCCGAACACTGCCTCGGCGTGACCGGCAGGGATTTCGCCCTTGAGCGGCCGGCCCGAAAGGAAGTGGGTTTCCGCAGTGGGAATGGGCGTGGCGCGACCCGGAAGCGCGGCTTCGGGGGTCACCATCTCCAGTTTCTTGCGGTTGAGGATGAACATGCGCGTCTCCTTGGTTTCCGCTGATATAGGCAGGGCCAGGGCAGTCTGCCAGCGACCTCACAGAAAGCTTTGCGGGTCGATGTCCACCGACAGCCGCAGATTGGTGGGAATCCGCACCTGCGCAAGCCATTGCGCCAGCGCCGCCTGCAGCGGGGCGGTCTTGTCGGCCTTGACCAGCAGCCGCACCCGGTGGCGCCCCCGAACGCGGGCGATCGGCGCGGGCGCCGGGCCGAAAAGCTGCGCCCCCACCGCTCGCAGCGGCCCGTCGCGCCGCGCCAGTTCGTTGCCGAAGTCGAACACCTCTTGCACATTGGGCGATGACAGGATGATCCCCGCCATGCGGCCGAAAGGCGGCACGCCGGCGGCAAGACGCTCCTGCGCCTCGGCCCGCCAGAAGGCTTCCTCGTCCCCGCCAAGGATCGCGCGGATGACCGGATGTTCCGGCTGATAGGTCTGCAGGAGCGCCAGCCCCTTGCGTTCCGCCCGCCCTGCGCGCCCAGCTACCTGCCGCATCAGTTGAAACGTCCGCTCCGCCGCCCGCAGGTCCGACCCCTGAAGCCCCAGGTCTGCGTCGATCACCCCCACCAGCGTCAGCAGAGGGAAGTTGTGCCCCTTGGCCACCAGCTGTGTGCCGATGATGATGTCGGCGTCACCCGCCGCGATCGCCTCGATCTGCGCCTTGAGCGCCCGAGCCGATCCGAACAGGTCCGAAGACAGCACCGCCACCCGCGCATCGGGAAACAGCGCCGTCGTTTCCTCTGCCAGCCGCTCGACACCTGGGCCGACCGGGGCCAGCTTCCCCTCAACTTCGCAGGAAGGGCAGGCCTGCGGGATCGGGCGGGTCGCGCCGCATTGGTGGCACATCAGCCGCTTCTGGAACCGATGTTCCACCATGCGGGCGTCGCATTCTTCACAGGCGATCTGGTGCCCGCAGGCCCGGCAGATCGTCACCGGCGCATAGCCCCGGCGGTTGAGGAAAAAGAGCACCTGTTCACCGGCGGCGATCCGGACCTTTGCGGCCTCTGCCAGCGCCGGGGAAATCCAGCGGTCGGCGGGCAGCCCCACATCCCGCATGTCGATCGCGCGCATTTCCGGCAGTTCCGAGGCGCCGAAACGCGCCCGCAGCGTCAGCCGCCGGTACTTGCCGGTCTCCGCGTTCACCCAGCTTTCAAGGCTGGGCGTGGCCGAGGCCAGCACCACCTGCGCCGAACAGAGCGAGGCCCGCAGCACCGCCATGTCGCGCGCGTTGTAAAGCACGCCGTCTTCCTGCTTGTAGGCGGTGTCGTGTTCTTCATCCACGACGATGAGGCCCAGGTCGCGGAAGGGCAGGAACAGGGCCGAACGGGCGCCCACCACAAGCTGCGCCCCGCCTTCGCCCACCATCCGCCACAGGCGCCGCCGTTCCGTCATGGTAACGCCCGAATGCCATTCGGCGGGACGCGCGCCAAAGCGGCCCTCGACCCGGGACAGGAATTCCGCGGTCAGGGCGATTTCCGGCAGCAGCACCAGCGCCTGCCGGCCCTGCCGCAGGCACTGGGCGACAGCTTCCAGATAAATCTCGGTCTTGCCCGATCCTGTGACCCCCTTCAGCAGCGTGGTGCCATAGGTCCCCGACTGGATCGCGGCGCGCAGGACTTCGGCGGCCTCGGCCTGATCCTCTGCCAGCGGCTTGCCGGGAAGGTCGGGATCAAGCCGCGGATAGGGCAAATCGCGCGGGGCTTCTTCCTCGCGCACCGCGCCGGTCTGCACGAGGCCCTTGATGACAGAAGGGGTGACGCCCGCGGCCTCGGCCAGCTCGCCCAGGGTAAAGGCAAGGCCGCCATAGTCGCGCAGAACCTCCAGCACGCGGGCGCGGGCGTCGGTCATCCGCGCAGGTTCGGCAGCGCCTAGCCGATAGATGCGCCGCATCGAGGGCGGATCGCCCAGCCCCGGCGCCCGCATCGCCAGCCGCAGCATCTGCGGCAGCGGCGTCAGCGTGTAATCCGCCGCACGGGCGATGAAGGCGCGCAGTTCGTCCCGTATGGGGGCGCAGTCATGGACGCGCGCGACCGCCCGCAGCCGCGCGGCATCGAAATCCCCCGCGCCTGGCCCCCATACCACGCCCGTCACCCGCCGCGGGCCCAGCGGAACCTCCACCACATCCCCGGTCGAACAGCCGCCTTCGGGCGCGAGGTAATCCAGCACCCGGCCAAGCGGCTGGGTCGTCAGCACCCCCACCCGGGCGCCTTCTGGGAATTCGGCATCCATCATGGGCCACACCTACACATGTCACGCCCCGCTGCACAACTGCCCCGATCCGGGCTTCATCCGCGCCACGCATTGCGGTAAGAGTCACCCGACACTGCAACCCCAAGGGACAGCTTCCATGAAATTCTTCGTCGATACCGCCGATGTGGCGGCGATCTCGGAACTTCACGATCTCGGCATGGTCGATGGAGTGACGACCAACCCCTCGCTGATCCTGAAGTCGGGGCGCAACATCCTCGAGGTCACCAAGGAGATCTGCGACATCGTTCCCGGCCCCGTTTCCGCCGAGGTGGTGGCGCTGAAGGCTGACGACATGATCGCCGAGGGCCGCAAGCTGGCCGAGATCGCGGAAAACATCGCCGTCAAGCTGCCGCTGACCTGGGACGGGCTCAAGGCCTGCAAGGTGCTTTCGGACGAAGGCCGGATGGTCAACGTGACGCTCTGCTTCTCGGCCAACCAGGCGCTGCTGGCGGCCAAGGCAGGGGCCACGTTCATTTCGCCCTTCATCGGGCGGCTGGATGACATCAACGTCGATGGCCTGGAGCTGATCTCGGACATCCGGATCATCTATGACAACTACGGATTCGAGACCCAGATCCTCGCGGCCTCCATCCGCACGGTGAACCACGTGGCCGATGTGGCGCGCATCGGCGCCGACGTCATGACCGCTCCGCCCGAGGTGATCCGCAAGCTGGCGTCCCATCCGCTCACGGATGCGGGGCTGGCCCAGTTCACGAAGGACTGGGCGCAGACCGGCCAGACGATCCTGTAAGGACGCAGGCCATGGCGGAAACGGCCCAGCTGACCGAGGAGCTTCGCAGCCGCATCTTGGCGCGCCCGGATGCGATTCTCGATGATCCCGACGTGATGCGGGCCCTGATCGCGGCGAATGACCGCGGCCAGGGTGGCAACATCGTGGACTTGCGCGGCATCGCCATGCAGCGATTGGAGGCCCGGCTGGGCCGGCTGGAAGATACGCACCGCAACGTCATCGGCGCGGCCTATGACAACCTTGCCAGCACCAACCAGATCCACCGCGCCATCCTGCGGCTGCTGGAGCCGCAGGACTTCGCTGCCTTCCTAGACTCCCTGTGCGGCGACGTCGCCAACATCCTGCGGGTGGACGCGGTCCGCCTTGTGCTGGAGGTGACGCATCCCGATGATCCCGCGCCCCGGCGGCTGGGGCCGGTGCTTTGCACCGCCGGGCGCGGCTTTGGCGATTTCTATGTCACGGGCGGGCGCAACGTGCCTGTGCGGGCGGTGACGCTGCGGCAGGGGGTACCTGACGCCGACCTGATCTATGGCCCACTGGCGACCGACATCCGGTCCGAGGCGCTGATGAAGCTTAACCTTGGCCTTGACCGCCTGCCCGGGCTGCTGGTGATGGGGGCGCATGACCCGAAGCTCTTCCGGCCCAGCCAAGGGACGGAACTGCTCGCCTTCTTTGCGGGGATCGTCGAACGCGCGCTGCGGCGCTGGCCGGCATGAGCCTTGCGCTGACCCCTGCGGTGCGCGACGCGCTGGAGGGGTGGCTTGCCGGCCTGCGGGCGCTGGATGGTGCCGCGGACAGCACTCTTGTTGCCTATGGCGCGGATGTCACCGGGTTCCTGTCGTTCCTGGCGCAGCATTGGGGCGGCGCGCCATCGCGCAAGGCGCTGGCGGATGTGCGGCAGGGGGACATGCGCGCCTGGATGGCGCATGAACGCGGGCGCGGCGTGTCGGCCCGGTCGCTGGCGCGCGGGCTGTCGGCGGTGAAATCCTTCTGGCGCTGGCTGTCAGAACGCGACGGGTTCGACCCGACCGTGGTGCTTTCTGCGCGGAACCCGCGGTTCCAGCCCCGCCTGCCCCGCCCGATCGCCGAGGATGCGACGCGCGAGCTGATCACCACCGTCGGCCTGCAACACGAAATACCGTGGATCGCGGCGCGGGACGTGGCGGTGGTGACGGTGCTCTACGGCTGCGGCCTGCGGATATCCGAGGCGCTTGCCCTGCGCGGCGCCGATGCGCCCCTGCCAGAGGTCCTGCGCGTGCGGGGCAAGGGCGGCAAGGAGCGGCTGGTTCCCGTGCTGCCTGCCGCGCGGCGGGCGGTGGATGCGTATCTGAACCTCGTCCCCTTTGACATCACGGCCAACGACGCGCTGTTCCGGGGCGCGCGCGGCGGGGCGCTGAACGCGCGCCTGATCGCTAAGGTGATGGAGCGGGCGCGCATGCAGCTTGGCCTGCCCGCCACCGCGACACCCCATGCCCTGCGTCATTCCTTTGCCACGCACCTGCTGTCCGCAGGGGGCGATCTGCGGTCGATCCAGGAACTTCTGGGCCATGCCTCGCTTTCCACTACGCAGGTCTATACGGGCGTGGACGCGGCGCGGCTGCTCGAGGTTTATGAGCGCAGCCACCCGCGGGCCTGACTTGCACAGGCGCCGCTTTTCAGGGATGACAGGCCCATGAACCATTCTGCCCGCGCGTATTCCGTCCATGCCCTGACCGCCACAGGGGCCGTTTTTGCAATGCTGGCCATGCTGGCGGCAGTAGAGATGAACTGGGCCCTGATGTTCCTGTGGCTGGTCGTCGCCTTCCTTGTGGATGGCGTCGACGGGCCACTGGCCCGCCGCTATGACGTCAAGAAGAACGCGCCAATCATCGACGGCGTCCTTCTGGACCTGGTCATCGACTACCTGACCTATGTGTTCATTCCGGCCTATGCGCTGTTCAAGTCGGGGCTGCTGCCAGACTGGCCGGGCTGGATCGTGATCATCGTGGTGACCTTCACCAGCGCGCTTTACTTCGCGGACACGCGGATGAAGACCAAGGACAACTCGTTTTCCGGCTTCCCGGCCTGCTGGAACATGGTGGCCGTCGTGGTCTTTGCCCTGCGCCCCCCGCCCGAGGTGACGCTGATCTTCGTGGTGCTGCTGGCCATCGCGATGCTTCTGCCGCTCAAGTTCATCCACCCGATGCGGACGGAACGCTGGCGCGCGGTCTCGATCCCGATGGCGGCGGCATGGACTTTCTTTGCAGGCTGGGCGGCCTGGGTGAACTTCCACCCGCAAAGCTGGGCGCATTGGGGTCTGGTCATCACCACCGTCTACCTGACCTTCGCGGGCATCGCGCAGCAGTTGATCCCGGAGCGGCGCGAACGCTGAGCGTGCAGCATATTGTCGGGGGGCGGATGCCGAAGTATAAGCCGCGCATGGCATTCCGGTTCGGCATCATTTCCCGAATTATCTGCCCGGCGCTCTGATCCGCTTTCAGACGCCGGGACAAGGCGCCCGAGCTTTCGCGCCGCCCCTTCCCACGCATGACCGTTATCCGAAGGACCGCATCCGATGTGCGCCGATACGCCCGACTACAAAGACACCATCTTCCTGCCCGAAACCGATTTCCCGATGCGCGCCGGCCTGCCGTCCCGCGAACCCGAATGGCTGGCCCGCTGGAAACGGCTGGGCGTCTATGAACGGCTGCGTGAAAAGGAAGGCCGCAAGCCCTTCATCCTGCATGACGGCCCCCCTTATGCGAACGGTCACCTGCACATCGGCCACGCGCTGAACAAGATCCTCAAGGATATGGTGGTGCGCAGCCAGCAGATGATGGGCCGCGACGCGCGCTATGTGCCCGGCTGGGACTGCCACGGCCTGCCGATCGAATGGAAGATCGAGGAGCAGTACCGGGCAAAGAACCTCGACAAGGATGACGTTCCGGTGATCGAGTTCCGGCAGGAGTGCCGCAACTTTGCCGCCGGCTGGATCGACATCCAGCGTGAGGAGTTCAAGCGCCTTGGCGTCACCGGCAAGTGGGATCGCCCCTACCTGACCATGGACTTCCACGCCGAGGCCGTGATCGCGGACGAATTCATGAAGTTCCTCATGAACGGCACGCTTTACCAAGGCTCCAAACCAGTGATGTGGTCGCCGGTCGAAAAGACCGCGCTTGCCGAGGCCGAGGTCGAATACCACGATCACACCAGCCACACGATCTGGGTGCGCTTCCCGATCGTGTCTGGCTCGCAGGAGCTGGCAGGTGTTCCGGTCGTGATCTGGACGACCACGCCTTGGACGATCCCGCAAAACCGCGCCGTCTGCTACAACCCCGCCATTTCCTATGGCCTGTACGAGGTCGGCACCCCCGCTGAAAACAGCACCGCCCGCGCGGGTGAGCGGCTGATCCTTGCGGACAACCTGGCCGAAGCGGTCCTGAAATCGGCGCGGGTGGATGGCTTCACCCGTCTGCGCGGGATCGAGGCTGCCGAGCTTCAGGCCCTGACACTGGCCCATCCGTTCCGCGCGATCGAGGGTGGCAACGGCGAATGGGACTATGACGTGCCGATGCTGCCGGGCGACCACGTGACTGACGACGCGGGAACGGGCTTTGTCCATACCGCGCCCAGCCACGGCGATGACGACTATCAGGTCGGGCTGAAATACGGCCTGCCCATGACGTGGAACGTGATGGAGGATGGCAGCTACCGCGCCGACCTGCCGCTGTTCGGCGGCCAGCAGATCATCAATTCCGAAGGCAAGGAAGGCCCGGCCAACGTCAGCGTGATCAAGGCGCTGCACGGTGCTGGCGCGCTGTTTGCCAAGGGCAAGATCAAGCACAGCTATCCGCACAGCTGGCGGTCCAAGGCGCCGCTGATCTATCGCAACACGCCGCAGTGGTTCGTCGCGATCGACCGTGCCGTGGGCGATGGTCAGGACGAACATGGCGAAACGATCCGCCAGCGGGCGCTCACCTCGATCGACCAGCTGGTGCAGTGGACGCCGCGCACCGGGCGGAACCGGCTTTATTCGATGATCGAGGCGCGGCCTGACTGGGTCCTGTCGCGCCAGCGGGCATGGGGCGTGCCGCTGACCTGCTTTGTCAAGCGCGGCACGCAGCCGACCGACCCTGACTTCCTGCTGCGCGACCCGGAGGTCAACGCTCGCATCCGCGACGCGTTCGAGGCCGAGGGCGCTGACTGCTGGTATGCCGATGGTGCCAAGGAACGTTTCCTGACGGGGCTGCACGATCCGGAGGGCTATGAACAGGTCTTCGACATCCTCGACGTCTGGTTCGATTCTGGATCGACCCATGCCTTCGTGCTGCGCGACCGCGAGGATGGCAGCGCGGACGGCATTGCCGACCTGTACCTTGAAGGTACCGACCAGCACCGCGGCTGGTTCCATTCGTCGATGCTGCAGGCCTGCGGCACCAAGGGGCGCGCCCCCTATCGCGGTGTGCTGACCCACGGTTTCACGCTGGACGAAAAGGGCATGAAAATGTCCAAGTCGCTCGGCAATACCATCGCGCCTGAACAGGTCGTCAAGGAATACGGTGCCGACATCCTGCGGCTTTGGGTGGCTCAGTCGGATTATACCGTCGACCTGCGCATCGGGAAGGAGATCCTGAAGGGCGTGGCCGACAGCTATCGTCGGCTGCGCAACACGATGCGCTTCATGCTGGGCAACCTCAAGGACTGGGACGCGTCCGAAGCCGTCGCGCCCGCCGACATGCCCGAACTGGAACGCTGGGTGCTGCATCGTCTGGCGGAACTCGATACCGAGGTGCGCAAGGGCTATGCCGGCTATGACTTCCAGGGGGTGTTCCAGAAGCTCTTCAACTTCTGCACGGTGGATCTGTCGTCCTTCTACTTCGACATCCGCAAGGACGCGCTTTACTGCGACGCGCCGGAGGCGCTGCGCCGGCGGGCGGCGCGAACAGTGCTGGACATCCTGTTCCACCGCCTGACGACCTGGATCGCCCCGATCCTGGTCTTCACCGCCGAAGACGTCTGGCTGTCGCGCTTCCCCGAGGATGAAGGCTCGGTTCACCTGCAGGACATGCCGCACACGCCTGCCGACTGGCTTGACGAACCGCTGGCCCAGAAATGGGCTGCCGTGCGCCAGGTTCGCCGCGCGGTGACCGCCGCGCTTGAGGTGCAGCGGTCGTCCAAGGTCATCGGGGCAAGCCTTGAGGCTGCGCCTGTTGTCCATGTCCGGGACGAGGATGCGCTGGCTGCGCTGCGCGGGCTGGATTTTGCAGATGTCTGCATCACCTCGGACATCGTGGTGACGGGTGATCCGATTCCCTCGGACGCCTTCCGTTTGCCAGAGGTTCAGGGCGTCGGCGTAGTGTTCGAAAAGGCCGAGGGCGACAAGTGCCAGCGGTGCTGGAAGATCCTGCCGGATGTCGGCGCCCACGCGCATCCCGGCACCTGCGGACGCTGCAGCAGCGCCCTGTCGCACTAGAGAAAGCGGTAACGCGCCGCCGGCCACCCGGCGCCGCGACCTACTGGACCAGAACGGCGGGAATGAGCCCCCGCAACCCGTTCCCGACCCAGAGCCTTGCCCGAGGCAGGTCGTCCGCGCGCAGGATGGACTCGCGGCATCCCTGCTCGATCAGTTCTGCCCGCAGCACCCCCGGCAGCAGCCCCGAGGTCAGGGGCGGCGTAGACAATCCTTCGCCCAGATTGAAGAAGAGGTTGGTGATCGTCCCCTCGCACACCTCGTTGCGCGTGTTGATGAAGATCGCCTCATCAATACCGACTGGAAGCGCCACGCGTGCGCGGTCATGGACGGCCCGCCGCGTTGTCTTGACCCGCAGCCAGATGTCCTCCGGGTCAAGCCGTTCACTGGCCACGGTGATGCGCCATTGCGCCGCCGCGGGGGCCAAGGAACCTTGTGTCACCTCGATCTGCCCGTCCGGGGCGATCGTCAGGCGGATGCGCGCGGGCGTCCCCTTTGGTTGCGGCAGTGCGCCTAGACAGGCATCATCATCGAAAGGGATGCCAAGCGCGGCGCAGGTCATCCGCGCCCGCGCAAGATGGCGGTCAAGCCGCGGATAGCGGCTGCCATCCCAGCCCAGCGTCTCGATCACGCGCAGGTCGGGTGTCAGATCGTCCGGGCAAAACGGGCTTTCCACAGCGCCTCCTCATACTCCCCTTCGGCAGTGGAATCCTGCACCACGCCGCCGCCGACGTTCAGCACCACCTCCCCATCCGGGAAAAGCATGAGCGTACGGATCGCGACGTTGAACTCCGCCCGGCCATCCGGAGCAAGCCAACCAATGGCCCCGCAATAAACGTTACGAGCGCTAGGCTCCAACTCGCGGATGATCTCCATCGCGCGGATCTTGGGCGCGCCCGTCACGGACCCGCAGGGGAAAAGGGCGGTAAACAGTCCCCCAATCGTCCAGCCGGGGCGCAGGCGCCCCTCGATCCGGGAAATCATTTGGTGGACAGTGGCGTAGCTTTCGACCTCGAACAGGGTCGGGACGCGGACACTTCCAACCTCGGACAGGCGGCTGATGTCGTTGCGGAGCAAGTCCACGATCATCAGGTTCTCGGCCCGGTTCTTCACGTCCTGCCGCAGCGCCTCTTTCAGTGCGGCGTCGCGTTCGGCATCGGGGTCGCGGGGCGCGGTGCCCTTCATCGGCGCGGTCTCGATCCGGCCATCGCCCGTGAGGCGGAAGAACAGTTCAGGCGAGCGTGACAGGATCGCCGGCCCCACGCCAAGATCAAGATAGGCGCCATGCCCCACCGGCTGGCGCGCCCGCAAGGCAGCGTAAAGCCCCTCTGCGCTGCCACTTGCCCGACCGCGGAGCGGCAGGGTCAGGTTCACCTGATAGCAGTCACCCGCGGCAATATAATCCGCCAGCCGGCGAAAACGCGCGGCGTAATCCGCAGCATCCCAATCAGGGACAAGGGCGCCCAACGTCCCTTCACCCTGTGGCCCCGGATCGGGCATCGGGGCATCGCACACCGCAAAGGCCAGAAGCGGAACCCGTCGCGATGCGGGCAGCAGCGGCCGCAGCCGGGGTTCCAGCACATAGCCAAGCTCATAGGACGCATAGCCCGCCAGCCACCGGCCCTCGTCCTGCGCCGCTTGCATCGCGGCCATCGCGGCAGGGACCTCATCGGGCGTCCATGCCAAGATAAGCTCATCCGCCCAGAGGAACCGGGCAGGCTGGCCCTCCGGCCCCTTGTCAAAGAAGATCGTCATGATCAGGCAGTCAACTGGGCGCCGCAGACGCCGATGATCCGCGCGGGCACGATGTCGCCAACCGGCCGGTCTTCGGCAAAGGTGACCTCGGTGAACTGTGCGGTCCGGCCCATGCGGGGCGCCTCCATCAGCACGGAATGGTCGCGGCCGACCTGCGCCGCCAGGTGACGCGCCACCTGCACTTCGCCCGCCGCCCGCAGCCGCGCGGCGCGTTCGCGAATCGCGGGGCCGGGAACTGCGGGCATCCGCGCGGCAGGGGTGCCGGGACGCGGCGAATAGGGGAAGACGTGCAGCCAGGTCAGGTCGCACTGTTCCACCAGTCGCAGCGAGTTGTCGAACATCGCCTCGGTCTCGGTGGGAAAGCCGGCAATGATATCTGCGCCAAAGATCATGTCTGGGCGCAGGCGACGGGCCTCTTCGCAGAATCGGATGGCATCGTCGCGCAGGTGGCGGCGCTTCATCCGCTTCAGGATCATGTCGTCGCCGGCCTGCAGCGACAGGTGCAGATGCGGCATCAGCCGGCTTTCCGTCGCGATTGCCTCCATCAGCGCCGGATCGACCTCGATCGAATCGATCGAGGAGATTCGCAGCCGCTCCAGGTCCGGCACCAGCTTCAGGATCCGCATCACCAGATCGCCAAGCTTTGGCTCCATCGGCAGGTCCGCGCCCCAGCTGGTCAGGTCCACGCCAGTCAGCACCACCTCGCGGTAGCCCGAACCGACCAGCCGCTTGATCTGTTCGACCACCACGCCGGCGGGAACCGACCGCGAATTGCCTCGGCCAAAGGGGATGATGCAAAAGGTGCAGCGGTGGTCGCAGCCGTTCTGGACCTGCACATAGGCGCGGCTGCGGCTGCCGAAACCGTCGATCAGATGCCCCGCCGTTTCGCGCACCGACATGATGTCATCGACCTGCACGCGCTCCGTCTCGCCGATGAAATCGGCAGGAGCGGCGATGCGGGACCAAGTGCCAGCCTGCATCTTTTCGTGGTTGC
Organism: Rhodobacteraceae bacterium LNNU 3342; assembly: GCA_008711135.1. Lineage (GTDB taxonomy): Bacteria > Pseudomonadota > Alphaproteobacteria > Rhodobacterales > Rhodobacteraceae > Halodurantibacterium. Next base: position 17,013 of record VUAW01000009.1, on the reverse strand, counting down.
CGATGACGCGGTCGACCTCGGGCATCTTTGCAAAGGTTTCAGGCTCCGTCTGCGCGGCGCAGCCGGTGACGATCAGCGTCGCCTCCGGGTTTTCGCGGCGCAGGCGGCGAATTTCCTGCCGCGCCTTTCGGACAGCCTCGGATGTCACGGCGCAGGTGTTCACGACCACGGCGTTATCGACGCCCGCCTGCGCGGCAAGCTCCTTCATCGCCTCGGTCTCATAGGCATTGAGGCGGCAGCCCAGCGTGGTGAAGACAGGCGGATTCATTCCAGCCCCCGAAGGAAAGCGGGTGTCAGCACCCCGTCAAATACATAGGCGGTCGGGCCGGTCATCCAGACGCCGTCCTCGCGCCAGTCGATTTCCAACTGGCCGCCATCCACATGTACCGTCACGCGCCGGTCGGTCAGGCCCCGCCGTGCCGCCGCGACCGCCGCGGCACAGGAGCAGGAGCCTGACGCCTGCGTCACGCCCGTCCCTCGTTCCCAGATGCGCAGGCGGATCGCGTTCCGCGACAGGACCTGCACGAATTCCACGTTCGTCCGCTGCGGAAACAGCGGGTGATGTTCATACCGCGGCCCCAGATCCCCCGGTGTGACGGATTCGGCGTCAGCCACGAAAAAAGTGCAGTGCGGATTACCCATGCCGGTGCCTACCGGGTCGCCCTCGATCGGCAGATGCAGCGTGTCCGTCGGTTCCGACAGCGGGATGTCCTCCCAGTCCAACAGCGGCGGCCCCATGTTGACCCGCGTGAGCCCGTTGCCCGCATCCTCGGCCAGCAGCAGGCCGCGTTCGGTCCGCAGCGCCAGCGAGTCGCGCCCGCTTTCGTCCATCAGGAACCGCGCGATGCACCGTGTGGCATTCCCGCAGGCAGAGGAGAGCGACCCATCCGAGTTGAAAAAGACCAGCGCGGCATCCGCAGCCGCATCAGTCTCGATCACGGCAAGCTGGTCAAAGCCCACGCCGCGATGCCGGTCGCCCAGCGCGCGCGCCAAGGCAGGCGTCACCGCCGGGCCACCTGCCCGCCGGTCGATCACCACGAAGTCGTTGCCCAGCCCATGCATCTTCATGAACTTCAGGCCCTGGAGGGAGTCGCGCGCGTTTGTCATGCGGCGCCATATATTGCCGCCGCGATTTTTTTGCCAGAGCATAGTCGTTTTCGTGAAGTTTTGCCCTTGACCACCCCCCGGGTTCTATCTAGGTAGGCGCCCAGAGCGGGCCCGTAGCTCAGTTGGTAGAGCAACTGACTTTTAATCAGTGGGTCACAGGTTCGAATCCTGTCGGGCTCACCACTCTGATCAAAAGCCTGGGCGGCAACGCCCGGGCTTTTCTCGTTTTGGCCTTGCCGACAATCCCTCGTCCTTCAGGACATATTGCCCCCCCATTAGTTCAACTGGCGGCACCGCCCGCCTCAGGCCAGTCTCGGTCAAGGTATCAAGGGTGGTTCATGATGTGCGGGCCATACACACACAGGGGAATAACACCTGATGCGAGTGCTCTTGTCAGCATATGCCTGCGAGCCCGGCGCCGGGTCTGAACGTGGCAAGGGCTGGGAGTTCGCCATGGAACTCGCCCGTCAGGGCTGTGATGTCACCGTGCTCAGTTGCGGGTCCCACCACCGTGCGGCCATCGAACGGCATCAGACCCTGTCGCCCCTGCCCCCGAACCTGCGCTTTGTCTGGCATGACGTGCCCGGCTGGGCGGGGCCGGGCTATGACAAGGCCCGCCACATCCGCAAACACTACTTCCTGTGGCAATTGACGGCACGGCGGCGCGTACGGGCCCTGCAAGCGGATCATCCTTTTGACGTCATCCACCATCTGACCTGGACGGCGCTTCGCTGGCCGTCGTTCCTTGGCGGGCTGGGGCCACGCTTTGTCTTTGGCCCCGTAGGTGGCGGGGAAAGCACCCCAAGGGCGCTGCGCAAGGACTTTCCGGCACGTGGCCGGAGGGCCGAACTCAAGCGCGACTTCGCAAACTTCGTCAGCCGGTTCGACCCGCTCGTCTGGCAGTGCCTCGCCCGCGCCGACGTGGTTCTGGTGACGGACGAGGCGACGCGCCGCCATGTGCCACAGCCCTTGCGGCACAAGACGCGCCTCATGGCCGATATCGCCACACCGCCCGTCACTGCCCCTCCCGCGCTGGCGGTGGACCGGACAAGGCTCTTGTTCGCCGGCCGGCTGGAATACTGGAAAGGCGCGCAACTGGCGCTTGGTGCGCTTGCGCGCCTCAGGATGCGCCAGCCAGAGGCCACTCTCACGCTGGCAGGCAGCGGCCCTGAGGACGCCTATCTCCGGGCGGAAGCGGATGCGCTGGGCGTATCGAGTGCGGTAACCTTCACAGGGCAGATCCCGCACGCAGAGATGGACCGCCTCTACGCCCGCCACGCCATTCTTCTTTTTCCAACGCTGCATGATTCTGGCCCCGGCGTCATTGGCGAGGCCCTGGCCCGCGGGCTGCCGGTCGTCTGCCTTGATCTGGGGGGCCCTGCCCTGGCGATCGATCAAAGCTGTGGCGCGGTCATTCCCACCGCCGCCGCCAGCCGCAGCATGGTGGAAAGCCGCCTCGCCGAGGCTCTCTATCAGATCATCAACAGTGACGAACTGTATCGGAAGCTGCAGGCTGGGGCGCAGCGGCGTGCCGCGGAACTGAATACACCCGCACGCGTACGCGCCATCATCGACACCTGCTACGCCGCGCAGGAAGAAGCCCCTCCGGCCTCGCTCGGGACGTTGGCAAACGGAATGGGAAGCCATGGCTGAGGCAATATGATGATCAGATCCCCGCTACTTGTCTTCGGCTTCAGCGGCAATGTCCTTGACGCCATTGAGGCGATCGAGGACCGGCACGAGATTGTCGCCTTCCTTGACGACAGCCCGAACCAGCAGGGCCGCCGGTTCGAGGGGATTCCTGTGCTGCCGACGGCTGAACATGCGCGCTTTCCCGATGCGCAGGTCATTTGCCTGATAGGATCGAAAAAAACACATGCGCGGCGGGCAGAAATCATCGGCAGGCTGGGCATACCCGCCACCCGCTTTGCCACCATCGTGCATCCACGGGCGAATGTGTCCTCCCGGAGCACCCTTGGCCACGGGAGTCTGGTTCTGGCGGGCGTAACCATCAGCGCGACGGCAGCAGTCGGCAACCACGTCATTATCCTGCCGCAAAGCGTCGTGCATCATGACGCAAAGGTGGGCGACTACAGCATCATCGGCGCCCAGGTGGTCATCGCGGGCGGAACGACAGTGGGCGAGGCCTGCTATGTCGGCAGCGCCAGCTCCATCCGGAATGGCTTGCACCTGGGGGACTGTTGCCTGGTCGGCATGGGCTCCAACGTCATCCGGGACGTTCCAGCCGCAACGACGGTGGTGGGAAATCCGGCGCGGCCGCTGCCGCCCCGCGTCATGCCGGGCGTGGCCGTGCCTGATCCGGATGCCGCAGCGCGATCATGACGGTGGTGGTCGCGAACAGGATCCAGGGCAGGTCGTTCGGCGCTATGAACAGGCTTTCCGACAGGTTCATCACCAGGAACATCCCGACCAGCACGTTCAGCCAAAGCCATCCCCCCTGCGGGTCCCGCAACTGAAGCGCCGCCCCCTGGCGCAGAACCTGCAAGAGCACCATGGTCAGGACCAGCACCCCGAGCAGCCCGAAAGCCAGGATGACGTCACGGTACCCGTTATGGGCGTGGGGCGCTTGCCAGCCGATGGTGCCCCAGATCGCCCAAGCGGCGTCGCTCCCCTCGCTCCAGAAGCTGGCATAGCCGAAGCCCAGCATCAGGCGTCGTGCGATCTCTGCATCCACCAGTTCCCACAGGGGCACCCGGCCCGTCAGCGTCGCATCCCTGCCCAGCGCCTCGAGCGTGGGAACAAGCGACGACTGCAGCCACAAGAGCGCCACCACCATGACCTGAAGGAAGACAACAAGCAGGAACAGCCGCTGCAGCCCCCGGCTGCGGCTCAGCAGCCTGAAGAACCCTGTCAGCGCCAGCCCCGCAAGCAGCGCAAGCAGGCCAGTCATCGACTGCGACAGCAGCAGGCACGGCAGGCTGACCCCCAGCAGGCCAAGCCCGATGCGCCGCATGCCCGCTTGGCGGTCGATGATCATGCAGGTGGCGGCCATGCAACACAGGGCAGCAGCCCAGCCCAGCACGTTCTTGTGCACGAAGACGCCCCGAAGGTCGGCTTCCATCGGCATGAAGGCCAGCGCGGGCGAGATGCCCATCATGAGCAGGCTGAGCACCATGCACGATCCCAGAACCCCCGCGACCAGCAAAAGGAACTGATGCGGCGTGAATCGGATCGCGATCATGTAAGCGATCATGACCGCCGCGGCCGAAACCACCGCCCGCTTGAGCGTGACGCCCGTCGTGATCGACCAGAGCAACGACAGGAACGGCAGGCACAGCAGCACGACCAACGGCAGGCTTCGCAGCAGCGCCACCGGAAGCTGCCGCCAGTGCCGCAACAGCAGGACTGCCGACAAAAGGTAGACCGGAGGCGATACCAGGCGCAGCTTGGCCCGGGCCGCATCATCGAGAATCGCGTCTGGCCCCATGATGACCAGCGGGATGACCGCGCCGGATTGCAGGAAAATCACGCAGGCCACGCCGATCCATTCCAGCAGGCGCCAGCGGTCGCGTATGACGGCGGGAGGCTCGCTGCGCAGCGAAAGGTGGTTGATCCATTCAGGCGAGGCGTGGTTCTGCACGGTCAGCATGTCGTCCCCCTTGGCCCGTTGTCCCATTCCGGCTGCCGTGCGGGAACCTGCCCCTTTGGTGGAAGCCCCTGCCCCAAGGGTGGAACGGGCAGCCCGCCGCTGGCCGAATGGGCCGGCCGCGATGCCCGGATGCGCGGCTCTTGGCTTTCGCCGGCGCTGTTAGGCTGTCCCGGATGAACCTGCGGTAGGTTGTGGAAGATGGTGCTGATGAAGATCAGGTCGTGGGGCAAGGCATGGATCGCGGCGCTGGCGCTGGCGGCGCTGCCCGCGGCGGCCGAGGAAGCCTTCACAATCGAACGGGGCGACGTGCTTTACGTGTCGGTCCTGGAAGAGCCGCAACTGAGCCGTGAGGCAAGGGTGAACGCCGACGGGCGGATCATGCTGGCGCAGATCGGGGGCATCATTGCCGCGGGCCGCGACGTGGACGGCATCCGCGCGCAGATCGAGCAGGAGCTTATCAACCGTGGGATCATCCTGACCCCGACCGTGTTGGTCGAGGTCGCGTCCTATCGCCCCTTCTACGTAGGGGGCAGCGTGGCCCGGCCGGGCGCCATCCCATATGAGCCGGGGCTGACGGCGCGGCATGCGATCGTGCTGGCGGGCGGGCTTGACCGGGCGGGGCAGGCGATATCATCCCTTTCCGATCTGCAGGAACTGCGGAACAAGCTTCAGGCCAGTTCCTATGAGCTTCTTCAGACAGAGGCCCTGATTGCCCGGCTTTCCGCGGAGCTGGAGCGGGCAGCGCCCGCCGACCTGGCGCAGCCGGATCGGCGCTTCGTTTCACCCGCCACGGCGCAAGAGATCCTGGCGCTGGAAAAGGCCCTTCTGGACGACCGCCTGACCGAATGGAACGAGGGCCAGTCCCATCTTGAGACTGCCCTCAGGCTGGTCGATGTCGAGCTTGACGTCCTTGCCCAGCAGGCCGGGCTTCAGCGCAACGAACAGGCCCTGCAGGAGGAAGCGCTTTCCCGTGCCCGCCAGCTTGCGCATCAGGGACTGATGCCGCTGCCGCGCCTGCAGGAACTGGAACGCGAGGCCTCGCGCCTGTCGCGCGACCTGCTGGACAACCTGACCTATGATGCCCGTGCCCGGCAGAACCGGGCAGCGCTGGAACATGAACTTTCCGCCGCCGACACCAACTGGCGGGTGGAGGTCCAGAAAGACCTTCGAACCGCGATGCTTGCCCGGACGCGGCTGCAGGCCGACGTGGACAACCTCGGCAGCAGGCTGTTCGAGGCGGGCATGATGATGGACAAGGACGGGAACCTCGTCCCGCCGGTACCCGACCTTCTCATCCATCGCAACGGACAGGACTCCCCCCTGCAGGCGGCGATGGACACTGAAATCCTTCCCGGCGACGTCATCGAGGTGACGCTGGCGCCGCCGCCCGCCGGCTGAGCCGGCACGCCAGAACCCACAGGTACGGATATGCCCCGGATCAGCGTGATCGTGAACAACTACAACTATGGCCACCTGCTGCCAGAGGCGATCGAGAGCGTTCTTGCCCAGACGACCCGGGACATGGAACTGATCGTGGTGGATGACGGGTCTACCGACGGTTCGGCCAAGTTTCTTGATCGCTACGATGGACGGGCGCGGATCATCCTGCAGGAGAACTGCGGCCAGGCGGGCGCGATCAACCGGGGCGTGACCGAAAGCAACGGGGACTACCTGTGTTTCCTTGACTCCGACGACTGGTGGGCGCCGGGTAAGCTGACCGCAGTGGCCGCGGCCTTTGACGCCGATCCGGCGGTTTCGCTGGTCTATCACCGCCTGCAACCGGTGGATGCCGCGGGGCGCCCCATCCTGAGACCCATTCCCCGGGCCTTGTGTTCAGGCGACATCGCGCCCCGGCTCGCCCGTTCGGCGGGATGGTGGCCGTTTCCGATGACCTCGGCCGTGGCGGTGCGCCGGTCGACCTGGGACATGGCCGGGCCGATCCCCGAAGAGTTCCGGATTTCAGCCGATGCCTGGCTGGTGGGCATCCAGCCTTTCCTTGGCTGGGTCAAGGCCCTGCCCCGGCCACTGGGATATTACCGCATTCATTCGAACAACTGGTTCCGCGCGGCCGATGATCCGCAGATGCTGCGCCGCCGGATCGCGCATTGGGAACTGACCGTGCAACTGTCAAACGCCTTCCTCGCCCAGCGCCGGGAACCTCTGCTGCGGCTGGAGGATCACCTGCCCCTGCAGGTGGCCGCTGCCCGGCTGACGGGCGCCGATCCCGCGCGGCGGCTGTCGCTGGCCCTGCATCAGCTTCGCTTTGCGGGCGAACCCAATCCGTTGCGGCGGCTGCGTGACGCCCTGCGCCTGTGGTCGGACCTGCGCGAACCGGCACTTGCCCCCCAACCGGCGGCATCGCCATGAGGCCGCTGCTTCTGGTTACCGAGCTTGAGGATTATACCATCGCCTATGCGAACGGCCTTGCGCGGCACCTTCCGGTGACGCTTGCCGTACCAAGGCGCCGCTATGGTCACCTGACGCGCTGGTTCAGCCCTGGCGTGGACCTGCGCCTGCTGGACTGGCCCCGCCATCGGAGCCCGGCCAACCTGCGTCTGTTGATGGGACTGGATCGCCTGATCCGGCAGGAACGCCCAGACATCATCCACCTGCTGAGCAACACGACGCTGTGGCTCAACCTGGTGGCGCCCCTGTGGCGGCGACGGGCGCTGCTGACCACGGTACATGATGTCGAGGTGCATCCCGGCGATGCGGAGACCCGCACCCTTCCGACTTGGGCCAGCACACTTATGGCGCGGCAGTCGCCGGATCTGGTCGTGCACGGCCCCGCCCTGCGTGCCCAAGCGGCGAGCCGCTTCCGCAAGGCCCCGAACCGGGTCCATGTGCTGTCCCATCCCGCGATCTGCCGCTATGCCGACCTTGCGCGCGAGGCGGGGCTGACCCCAAATCGGGCCCCCGGCAGCTTCAACGTCCTGATGTTTGGCCGGATCTTTGCCTACAAGGGCCTGAACCACCTGATACGGGCAGAGGCGCTGCTGGGCCGCCGGATCCCCGGGCTGCGCCTGACCATCGCCGGGCGCGGCGACGACCCATGGCAGCTGCGCGACGAAATGGGCGACCCTGCCCGCTATGACGTGCGCAACCGCTTTATCGAGGATACCGAGGTCGCCCAACTGTTCCTAGACGCCGATGTGGTGGTGCTGCCTTACATCGAGGCATCGCAAAGCGGGGTACTGAACGTCGCCGCGGCCTTCGGGAAACCCGTGGTGGCAAGCGATCTGGGAGAGCTGGGCAGCACCGTCCGGGAAAACCGGCTTGGGCTGGTCGTGCCCGCGGGGCAGCCGCAGCAGTTGGCAGATGCCCTCGCGACCCTCGCCGCGCAACCTGACACGCGCAACTTCCTGGGGGCGCAGGCGCTGGCCTGGGCCAAGGGGGAGAACGCGCCCGAAACCGTCGGCGCACAGGCTGCGGCGCTTTACCACGAGATCGTCCAAAAGCGGCGCTGCGCCTGACCAAAAGGATGATTTCGCTGCCCGGGCGGCTGCTTGCGTGAGTTCGTGCCGACTTTCAAACTCAGGCTGCCCTCTGCCGCGGCAATGGCGGCAGCCGAACGCGGAGAAACCATGACGTGCACCATCCAGACAGCCGGCGCCGTCATCTGCGGAGGAGAAGCAGCATGACCATCCCTGCGCGTGTCCGCCATTATTGCCCGGGCGGGCGCGAAAGCGGCGGCGGCATTGGCCGCCTGGTCGGCTATGTCACCGACGCGGCCGCGGCCGATAGCGACCGGCACCTGATCACCGACACCCGTGGCCCGCGGCTCCGGATGCCGGGATCGCTCTTGCGGCTGGCGGCGGCTGTTGCCGCGATGGCGGCGGATCGGGTGATCGCGCCGGACCGCATCCACCACATCCACATCGCCGGGCGCGGCAGCACCGTGCGCAAGCTTGTCCTGACGCAGGCGGCGCGGCTGTTGGGGGCGGTGCATGTGCTCCACCTGCATGATTACGATTATGCCGCGGATGTCGCGCGTCGGCCCCCGTGGCAGCAGCGGGCCATCAGGCGGATGTTCCGGGGCGCCCAGCGCGTGATCGTGCTCGGCAAGCGCGACTGCGCCGTCGCCCATGATCGCCTGCGCGTCCCACAGGACAGGATCGAGACCCTGAACAACGCCGTGCCCGATCCGGGCGAACGGCCGCAGGCGGCCGAAGGCCCTGCCCGGATCCTGTTCCTTGGCCGGTTGAGCGAACGGAAAGGCGTGCCGGAACTCCTCGCCGCGCTTGCCTCGACCGAAATGGCGGCCGGGGGCTGGACGGCGGTTCTGGCGGGCGACGGCCCGGTTGAAGATTACCAACGTCAGGTTGCGGATCTCGGGCTGGCCGACCGGGTATCGCTTCCCGGCTGGGTCGACGAAGAGGCGGTGCGGGCGCTCTGCCGCGCGGCTGACATCCTTGTCCTGCCCTCGCATGCCGAAGGGCTGGCCATGGCGGTGCTGGAGGGGCTGGCCCACGGGCTGACAGTGGTCACCACCCCTGTCGGCGCCCATGAAGAGGTCATCGTGGACGGGGAAACCGGCGTATTTGTTCCGCCGGGCGACGCCAAGGCTCTTGCGCGGACGCTGGCTGACCTTGTCGCCGACCCGGTCCACCGCGCCACCCTGTCCCGGCAGGGACGCAATCGTTTTATCGATCATTTCAGCATGGAGGCTTACATGACCCGGCTTCAGGACATCTATCAGGACCTGGGGGCCAGGGATCTTGCCCCGGCGGGTGCGCGATGACCGCCGCCTTGGATCATGGGGGCGGCAAGCCGATGCGGTCGCGTCTCAGCATGGCTGCGCCCCCGCCCGTGCGGCAGGTCGAGGACGAAATCGACCTGCTTGCCTTCCTGCGGCTTATCAGGCGCCAGATGGTTCTGATCACGGTGGTCGGCGGGCTGCTTCTTGCGGTGCAGTTACCCTTCATCATGATGATGGAGCGGACATATTTCGCGCAGCTCCGGCTGCTGATCCACCGCCCGCCGCCTGCGACGCTTGCCATGCAGTCGGCAACCGCGCTTGACCTGGCGATCGAGGTAGAAAGGCTGGTGGCGCAGAAGAACGTCGCAGAAGTGATCGCCGAGTTCGGCCTTGCCGAATCCGAGGAATTCAACCCGCCGCCACGCCCGCCGCTGTTGCAGAGGCTGGGGCTGGTATCGCCACCCCCGCCGCCGACAGAGGCGAACCCCCAGGATGCCGTCATCAACAACTTCTATGAGGCCCTGAGCGTGCGGCGGAACGGACAGACCAACGTGCTTGAAATCGGGTTCCGGTCGCTCGACCCGGAACTTGCCGCGCAGATCCCCAACGCGCTGGTGCGTGTCTATCTTGCCGCGCGGGGCGAACAGCTTCGTGCCCAGGTGGATCAGGCGGACAGCTGGCTTGCCCGGCGGATCGCCGAACAGGCCGACCGCGTCACAGAGATGGAGGCCGCCAACCGCAGCTTCCGGGCCGAAAACGGCCCGATGTCCGCGAACTTCCAGCTCGAGGCGATGTACCGGATCTCGGCGCTTGGCAACCGGGAGGCGGAACTGCGGCGCCAGCAATCGGACCTGCGCGCAATGCGGGCGGAACTTGAAGCCGGGCGCGAGGTGACGATAGACTCGGACCCGATCGGCGCCGGCATGTCCGTTGGCATCCGCCGTGATCTGCAACTGCAACGCCGGGAACTTGCCCGCCTTCTGCAGATCTATGGCGAACGGCATCCCGATGTCGTCAGCGCCCGCGCCGCGATCGAAGAGACGCAAGAGGCGATTCGCACTGAAAATGCTGGTTACATCCAGGCACTCGACGCCCGGCTGGCCGGGCTTGCGGAGGAAGAGGCCGTGCTGTACGCCGAGCTTCAAACCGTGCGGGACAGGCTGTCCCGGATGGCCGCCGCCGAGACCGAATACGAGGTGATGACGGCCGATCTCGATCGCGAAAGGGCCGCGCTCGTGGCGCTTGAACAGCAACAGCGTACCATTGTGACGGAAGGTTTGCTGCCGCTGGCCGAGGCCGAGATCCTGTCACCGGCCTCGGTGCCGCGCGCGCCGGACGGGCGGGGGCGCAAGTTCTACCTGCTGGCGGGGGCGCTGGCCGCGCTGGCAGCCGGAGTGACGGTCGCCTGCATCCGGGAAATGCTTGACCGCAGCCTTCGCAGCCAGAAGCAGATCGCGGCGATCCCGCAGGCTACCGCCGCCGGGATGATCCCGATCCTGCAGCGCCGGGGCGGCATGAGCCGGGCGGAACGGGTACGCCGGCGGCAGGACGAGACATTCGTCGATGCGGTGCGCTGGCTTATCCTTTCGGCGGAACAGGCCAATGGGGGCAAGATGCCGGCCTCGATGCTCGTCACCTCGGCCCTGCCCAACGAAGGGAAGTCCCTTGTGGCGCTGGCCCTCGCGACAGAGCTTGTCCGGCAGGGTCATTCGGTCCTGCTGGTGGATGCCGATACCTCCTGCGGCAGCGTCCACGCCCATTTCGGAACAGAGGCCAGCCCCGGCTATGCCGACTACCTGGCGAACGAGGCAGAGTTTGACGACCTGATCCGCCACGACCCGGTGACCGGCATCGACTACATCCCCCTCGGGACCGCCATGCCCAGCAGCCGCACAAGGCTTCTGGGCGGGCTGGAGGTCGTCCAGCGCGCGCGCAAGCACAACCAGATCGTGATCTTCGATGCCGCGCCCGCGGTGGCGACCACGGACACCACCTCGCTGGCGGGGATCACGTCACAGACGGTCATGGTGATCGAATGGGGCAAGACGCAGCGCAACCTGGTGGAACTTGCCGCCGAACGGCTGGCCGAGGCCGGGGCCTCGCAGATCCTGCTGACGATGAACCAGGTCAACCCGCGGCGGCTTGCGCTGTATGGCTTCAAGGATGCGGGGCTGTTCGCGCCTGAATTGCGCAAGTACCGCACCGGCTGACCCGGCGCGGCGAATCTGCCCTTTCGGCTAAGGGCAGCCGCCGCGGCCTACCCCCCGCTTAGCCCATTGGCGCGGTTCCAAGGCCGGGGATTCCGTCTAGCCTTGGACATGCCGCGACGCAGCGGCGCCGCCAACGGCGCAAGCGCCCTTCCGCCAGGCAACTCTCTGATCATGGGGACATTGGATGCCAATCACGAATTGCAACACTGCCGACGGGGTGCTGATCACGCACCCGGACCTGGTGAACCTTTATGGATGCAGCATTGGCCCCGGCAGCCGCGTCGGCCCCTTTGTCGAGATCCAGAAGAACTGCGTCATCGGCGCCCGCTGCAAGATCTCGTCCCACTCGTTCCTGTGCGAGGGCGTGACCCTGCAGGACGGGGTGTTTGTAGGCCACGGGGTCATATTCACCAACGACCGCTATCCCCAAAGCACCAATGACGACGGATCGGTCCAGCGCGACGGCGACTGGACCTGCGAACCGACCCTCGTGGGTCACGGGGCCGCGATCGGGTCGAACGCGACCATCGTCTGCGGCGTGACCATCGGCCGGGGCGCCCTGATCGGGGCGGGGGCCGTCGTGACGCGCGACGTGCCGGATTTCGCGGTCGTCGCGGGCGTGCCCGCGCGGATCATCGGTGATGCGCGCGACCGCCGTCAACAGCATCAGGAACTGGCAGAAACGGAGGCAGCTTCATGATCCGCGTCGGTGTCGTAGGCTACGGTTACTGGGGCCCAAACCTCGCGCGGGCGGCTTCTGAAACCGAAGGGCTGCTGGTCGAGATGATCGCGGACTTTTCGCCCAAGGCGCGGGAACGTGCCGCCCAGCGCCACCCGGCGGCGCGGCTGGTGCCGGACTGGGAAACGCTGGTGGCCGATCCCGCGGTCGATGCAGTCCTGATCGCAACCCCGGTCAGCACTCATTTCGACATCGCGATGGCCGCGTTGCGGGCAGGCAAGCATGTCCTTGTAGAAAAGCCCATGGCCGAAACGCCCTTGAAGGCAACGCGCCTTGTCGAGGAGGCACAGCGCCGTTCGCTTGTCCTGATGGTGGATCACACCTTCGTCTATACCCCGGCCATCCAGACCATCCGCAACCTGATTGACCAGGGGGAAATGGGCGATGTCTATTACTATGACTCGACCCGGGTGAACCTTGGCCTGTTCCAGCGGGACGTGAACGTGATCTGGGATCTTGCGGTGCATGATTTCGCGATCATGGACTACCTGCTGGACGCCGATCCCGTGGCCATTTCCGCCAGCGCGGCGGGCTTTGTGCCCGACAGCCCGGAAAACATGGCGCATCTGTCGATCTATTACAGCAACGGAGCGATGGCGCATCTGAACGTCAACTGGCTGTCGCCGGTCAAGATCCGCCAGACGCTGATCGGCGGCAGCCGCCGCATGGTCATCTATGACGACATGCAGACCAGCGAAAAGGTCAAGGTCTATGACCGCGGCGCGATGTCCGGTGACGCGGGGTACGAGGGCATGGTGTCCTACCGGCTGGGCGACATGTGGGCGCCCGCCCTGTCCTCCAAGGAAGCCCTTGTCACCGAAATGCAGGAATTCGCCCGCTGTGTCAGCACCGGGGCCATGCCCCTGACCAGCGGTCTCAGCGGTCTGCGCGTGGTCGAACTGCTTGCCGCGGCCAGTCAGTCGACCCGGATGCGCGGCCAACCCGTCGAACTTGTCAACCTGAAGGAAGCGTCATGATCCCGTTCCTTGATCTTCGCGCACAATACCGCAGCATCGGCCCGGAACTTGAGGAAGCCGTGCTGGCGGCCCTGCGCAGCTGCAACTATGTGGTGGGCGAGCCGGTGGAGGCCTTCGAGGAGAACTTCGCCCGCTTCTGCGGCACCAACCACGCGGTCGCGGTAAGCTCCGGCACCTCGGCGCTGCATCTGGCGCTTCTGGCCGCGGGGGTGGAGCCGGGGGACGAGGTCATCACCGTTCCCGCCACGTTTGTCGCCACGGTGGCCGCGATCCTCTATGCCGGGGGCAAGCCGGTATTCGTGGATGTCGATCCCGTGACCTGGACGATGGACCCGACCCAGCTCGAAGCCGCCATCACGCCCCGCACCCGCGCGATCATGCCCGTGCACCTTCACGGGCGGCTCGCTGACATGGAGGCGATCACGGCCATTGCCCGCCGCCACGGCATTCCGGTGATCGAGGATGCGGCACAGGCCCACGGCGCCATGCGCGGCCGAAAGGCCGGTGGGTTGGGCGACATCGGCTGCTTCAGCTTCTACCCGGGCAAGAATCTTGGCGCCTGTGGCGAAGGCGGCGCGGTTACCACCGACAGCGCCGAAATTGCAGCCCGCATCCGCGCGCTTCGCGACTGGGGCCAGATGGGCAAGTACAACCACGTCATGCACGGCTTCAACTATCGCATGGACGCGATCCAAGGCGCGGCGCTGGGCGTCAAGCTGCCCCGGCTTGCAGGCTGGAACGCGGCCCGCCGGGCGATCGCCAATGCCTATGACACCGGGCTTGACCCATCGATTGGCCGGGCAGCCGGTCCCTTTGGTGCGGACCACGTCTGCCACGTCTATGCCATCCTGACCGACGATCGCGACACGCTGCAGGCCAACCTGCAGAACGGCGGTATCGCCACCGGCATCCACTATCCGCGCCCGGTGCATCTGCAGCCGGCCTACATGAACCTTGGCTACCGCGCCGGGGACTTTCCCGTGTCAGAGGCGCTGGCCACGCGCATGCTGTCCCTGCCGATCTATCCGGAACTGGCCGGGCAGGACGTCCGCAAGGTGATCGAGATGGTGAACCTGCTTGCCGCCAGCCGCCCGGTCGCGGCGCTGGCCTGAAAGGACATGAACATGACTGCCAACACGAACATCCTGGCGGGCAAGCGCATCCTCGTGACCGGGGGTGCAGGCTTTGTCGGATCGCATATTGTCGATCTGCTGCTGGCCGAGGGCTGCAGCGAGGTGATCGTCATCGACAACATGATCCGCGGGCGGGTAGAGAACCTCGCAGGCGCGATCGGAAGCGGGCGGCTGACGCTGGTGCAGGGCGATATCCGCGACGGCGCGTTGATGCGGCGGCTGGTGACGGGTACCGATACGGTCTTTCACCAAGCGGCCTTGCGCATCACCCACTGCGCCGAAGCCCCGGACGAAGCGATGGCCATCATGGTGGGCGCAACCTATGACCTTCTGCAGCTGTGCCGCGCCTGCGGGACGCGCAAGGTGGTGATGGCGTCCTCTGCCTCGATCTATGGCATGGCGACTGAATTCCCGACGACCGAGGCGCATCATCCCTATGGCAACCGCACGCTTTACGGGGCTGCCAAGTCGTTCGGCGAAGGTCTGCTGCGGTCGTTCAACGACATGTACGGGCTGGACTATGTGGCCATGCGCTACTTCAACGTCTATGGCCCGCGCATGGACATCCACGGCCGCTATACCGAGGTGATGGTGCGCTGGATGGAACGCGTCGCGCGGGGCGAGCCGCCGATCATCTTTGGCGACGGGCTCCAGACGATGGACATGATCGACGTGCGCGACGTGGCCCGCGCGAACATCCTGGCGGCCAAGGCCGATGCCACGGACACCGTCTTCAACATCGGCAGCGGGACGGAAACGTCGCTTCTGGAACTGGCGGGGCTGATTGCCGCCGGAATGGGCCGCCCGGACCTGACGCCGGTGCATGAGGCCGAGCGCGCCGTCAACCCGGTCCCGCGTCGCATCGCCTCGGTCACGGCGGCAGCGGAACAACTGGGTTTCCGCGCCTCGATCCCCCGCGAACAGGGCATCCAGGACCTGATCGCCTGGTGGCGCGCAGCCGCCCTGACCGAAGCCGCAGCCGGAGCCGCGTCATGATCCCGATCGCCCAGCCCTTCCTTGGCACCGAAGAGGCCGAGGCGGCAAGCGCCGCCGTCCTGTCAGGCTGGCTGTCGCAGGGCCCGCAGGTGGCCGCGTTCGAGGCTGAGTTCGCCGAATACGTGGGCGCTGCCTATGCCTGCGCGGTATCGAACTGCACCACGGCGCTGCACCTTGCGCTGCTGGGGTTGGAGATTGGCCCCGGGGACGAGGTCATCACCGTCAGCCATTCCTTCATCGCCTCGGCCAATGCGATCCGCCAGTGCGGCGGTGTCCCGGTGTTCGTCGACGTCGCGCCCGGCACCTACAACATCGACCCGGCCGAAATTGCCCGCGCTATAACGCACAGGACCCGAGCGATCCTTTGCGTACACCAGATCGGCATGCCCTGTGACCTGGCAGGGGTGATGGCCGTCGCGCGGCCGCTGGGCATCCCAGTGATCGAGGATGCCGCCTGCGCGATCGGGTCCGAAATCCGGATCGACGGCCAGTGGGTCAGGATCGGGGTGCCGGTCGGGGATGTGGCCTGTTTCTCATTCCATCCGCGCAAGGTCATCACTACCGGCGAAGGGGGGATGCTGACCACTTCGGACCCCGAACTGGATCGCAAGTTCCGGCTGTGGCGGCAGCACGGCATGTCGGTGTCGGACACAAAACGCCATAGCAGCGCCTCGGTCATCTTCGAGGATTATCCGGTGCAGGGCTACAACTACCGCATGACCGACATTCAGGCGGCCATTGGGCGGCAGCAGTTGAAGCGGCTACCCGACATCCTGTCGCGGCGGCGGGCGCTGGCCGCGCGCTATCACGCGCTTCTGGCGGATGTGGAAGGGATTACCCCACCGCAAGAGCCGGAATGGGCACGGTCGAACTGGCAAAGCTATTGCGTGGCGCTTGACGCAGGACTGGACCAGGTGCGGATCATGCAATCCATGCTCGACCAGGGCATCGCCACGCGGCGCGGCATCATGTGCATCCATCTGGAAGACGCCCATGCCGACCTGCCCCGCCGCCATCCACTGTGGGAGTCGGAACGGGCGCGTGATCACTCGATCCTGCTGCCGCTTTACGCGCAGATGACGGATGAGGTTCAGGACAGGGTCGTCGCGGCGCTGCGTGATGCGATCCTGTCCTGCCGGAACCTGAAACAAGCTGTGGGCGAACCCGCCTGATCCGGCTTGCAACAGTCTCAGGCCGCCGCTCATCCGCGGCGGCCTGTTCTTGTCAGGTAGCCTGGATAAGCCCGATACCGTCTGCCCTGAACGCTCGCGCCGCTGCCGGATCAAGCGGCGCCGGCAGCACCCCATGATGGTGTCGTCCGGCCCGTTCATAGGCATAAAGCGCAGGCGTGTCCCCGCCAAAGGTCGCATAAACGGCCAGGCGACTGGGCCGGTTACGCTGCAACCGGCCGCGGAGGGCGGTGAACACCACCTCGGCATCTGCGCCCACTGGACGCACCACAAGTCTCGCCAGCCGGCGCATCATTTGTTCCCGCAGCCGGGGCAGTTGGCCAACGTGATCCAGGCGAACGTCGAACACCAC
>VUAW01000008.1 GCA_008711135.1 Rhodobacteraceae bacterium LNNU 3342 | reverse complement strand
GGAGGTGCTTCGGCGCATGGGCCAAGAGGTTGCGGTGCTTGTGAACCGTGCAGCGCTGGATCGGCAGGTCCTCGCCCCACAGCGCCATGAGCGCGGCCTCGAGGCCCGGGGCACCGTCGACGATTACGAACTCCGGTCGTCTAAGGCCGCGCTTGTCGAGGTCATCCAGAAACTGGCGCCAGGCGGCCGTGCTCTCGCCGCCCATGTTTCTGATAGACAACAGAACCTTCTGTCCGTCGCGGCGCACGCCGATGGCGGCCAGCACAGAAATGTTCGTGGCCTTCCGGTCCAACCGGGTCTTGATCACGGTGCCGTCGAGGATCAGGCGGACGATGTCCTCGTCGGCCAGGCTGCGCGCACACCAGGCGTCCCAGTCCACCTTGACCTTGCGCCAGGCCCGGCTGACCATGTCCTTGCTGACGGCGCCTTCGAACAGCCCGAACAGCGCCCGCTTGACCCGGCGCGTGTTGGTTCCGGAGAGGTAGACCGCCGCGATCAGGGCCTCGGCCTTCTTCGTCAGCCGCTGGTAACGGGGCAGCGCCTTCGACCGCCACTCCGTCACCTTGCCAGCTTCATCCTCGATCCGGGCGCGCGGCACCCGCACCGTCTCGGTGCCGAAGGTGCCAGTGAGTTGCCGCTCCCGATGCCCGTGGCGATATCCTTTTGCCGAGCCATCGCCACGGCTGTAGCGAACGCGGCCGAGAAAGCCGGCCAGTTCCTCTTCGAACACGGCCTCGATGGTCGCGCGGACGCTGGCCCGCAGCCGCTCCTCGATCGGGTCGAACCCGGCCTCTCCGGCCAGTAGCGCAAAGCTCGCGGTGTCGGTAATCTGGTTCATGGCGTGATCTCCCTGGCGGTTGCCGCCGCCGGTTGGGTGGGTGTCAGTTCACCCGGAGATTACGCCGCCCTCAAATTTCCACCAACTTCGCGACACGACCTTCACGGATACGAAAAAGTACTTCGTGTCAGAAGCCTCTGTCTATCGGCTGCTCAAGTCCTATGACCTGATCACCAGCCCTGCATATGTGGTGATCAAGGCCGGGGACGAGTTCAGGGACAAGACCACCCGGCCAAACCAGATGTGGCAAACCGACTTCACCTATCTCAAGGTGACAGGCTGGGGATGGTTCTACCTGTCCACCGTCCTCGATGACTTTTCCCGCTATATCGTTGGCTGGAAGCTGTGCACCACCATGAACGCGGACGATGTCAGCGCGACGCTTGATATTGCGCTCGCTGCATCCGGATGTGACAGCGTCACCGTGCTGCACAAGCCCCGGCTGCTCAGCGACAACGGCCCCTGCTACATCGCCGGTGACCTTGCCGAATACCTCGAAGAAAATGGCTTGGATCACGTTCGCGGTGCCCCCAACCATCCCCAAACGCAGGGCAAGATCGAGCGCTGGCACCAGACCCTCAAGAACCGCATTCTGCTGGAAAACTACTATCTGCAGAGTGAACTCGAGGCGGTCATCGCCGCCTTTGTCGAGCATTACAACAACCACCGCTATCACGAGAGCCTCGGCAATCTCACACCCGCTGACGTCTACTTCGGACGCGGCCCGGCTATCCTCGCAGAAAGGGAGAAGATCAAGGAACTGACCATCCAGAACCGGCGCTTGAACCACCAGCGCTAGGCAGCATAACCTCAACCCACAGAGCCAGGACCCTCCAGACCAACTCAGGCCGTCTGTTCCAAATCATTCGACGACGGACAATCAGGACCTTGATCACAGGTACGCCCTCGACCGTATCGAAATCCTCCGTCCCGAGTTGAAGGGCCTCTTCCATTCGAAACCCGGCAAAGAGACCGAGCAGTGGCGCCCAAAACAGCGGATCACCCGGCTCAGGGAGCGGGGTTTGATAGATCGGTGAGCCAAGAAGCCCCGGCAGACGATCTCCCCATGGGAGACGATCGGCATCCTCCTCGTTTGCAAGACGCCGCGAGATCTCCTTGTGAGTCCACTTGACCTGCTTGACCGGGTTGTCCGGTCGCAGGCCTTCGAACTGCGCGAACCCCATGATCTGGTCCATTATGTCCATGTGCCGCTTGCAGGTGTTGGTCCTGAGCCGCCGGGTACGCAGAGCATCGAGACGCTCGTCGATTTCTCCAGGGCTCAGGCCATCGCGCTGCATTTCGGCCTGGCGCCGCTCGATCGCGTTCCGTTGCTCGCGGTCAGTGTCTTCGATCACCTAGCGGACCGGCCGACGGTCCTTGGAGGACTTGCCGTGGGCGGCGGGAATCCGATCGAGAAGCGAGAAGAAGTCAGCGACCACTGCTTCGTCGATGTTCTCGACGAAAATGTCGCCATGAGCCTCAAGGAAGATGCGGACCGTTCCTTCGAAGTTCGCCCGGCTGGTCTTTGTGAAGCGTTGGCCGGCCCTGGTGTCCGGCGTCTCATTTCGTTTCTTCAGATCGAATCCCTCCGAGCGGAGGTCGAGGAACCGCTTGGCGTGCTCCGAGAACCGGCGTCCATCCTTGCTTTTCCCGGTGCGGGTCTTGCGGACGCTCTCGGTCCGGGGGGCGCCCAGCGGCACGGCGGTTGCAGCGGGGCCTGGATCGGCACGGATGTCGTTCGCCACCGACGCGAGTGCGTCCCCCAGAGATGCGAGCGAGGGGAGGGCGGCAGCAGGATCGAGCCCTTTTTTCACACAGTACCGGAGGTATTCCTCCTGGAGGGTGAATAGCCCGGTCAGCATCATGTCGAACTGCGCGACGATCTCGTCGGGGGTCTCGTGTCACCAGCCTTCGCGATCGGCCATCTCGAGGATCGCCCGCTCAAACTCCGGATCATCGATCTTGCTTTCGGACCGGGCGCCGATTGCGGCTGCCGGGGCTTGGGGAGGTGCTCCCGTCGGCGTCGGATGAACGGCCTGCTCTTGCGGCAGCGCCGCGACGATGGTCGGTCCATTCGAAACCATCTGGCTGGCCAACATTTCCGCTTGCGCGCGCAGGGTCGCCGCCATGTCCGCCACGGCGCGGTGAAGGTAGCTTTGGTCACTCATCCCGTCGTTCCTCGACACCGCGGTCTCAATACTTTGTCGTTTCTCCTCGAACAGGAGGTTCATGCAGGCGGCGCGTCGGCTGGCTTCCTTTGGACAGGTGGTGCGCAGGCTGACGGCGAAATGTCCCAGAACCCCAAGGCTTATGGGGCCGGCTTCCGTGCAAGAATCGTCTGCGTCATGAAAAGGTTTCGAAAACATGAAGACGGGCTTGCGCCGGCGCCACCAGAACATGTTTCCGCGCTTCACGAGATAGGGTGTCCTGGCCATTGTCGGTCGTCTCCGGGCACAGGCCCGGGCGACAGCCGCGGGCACAGAGGACCGCTAAAGCTGTCTGGAGTCGCAGTGACTCCAAGTAGCTCTATGATTCGAAAGGACTTTCGAGATTTTTGGCTCCGGCGGTAGGGATCGAACCTACGACCAATTGATTAACAGTCAACTGCTCTACCGCTGAGCTACGCCGGAACACGAGGGCGATATAACAAGGGTGTTCGGGAGCGTCCAGAGGCAAATGACGGAAAAATGCGAAACTCGTGAAGAAAATTCGCAGGGGCCTCAGGGTCGACGGAAAAGGGCGTGCGGGCTTGGGGTTCCATCGCAGCGGGCGCGGCCTTTCTCAACTAGGTCAATGAGATGGGCGAGCACGTTTCGTTCTGCTGCCGGAATCAGGGCAGGGGGCGTGTCCCGGTAGATCTGGCGGACCAGATCGGCCGGACGCAGCCCGTCGTCCTTCAGCAGTTCCTCGATCGCGGCCTCGCGGGCGCGGCGATGGACGACCAGTTCCTCCAGCCGCGCCGCGGGATCCGTGATCGGTGCGCCATGGCCCGCCAGCATCAGCCCCGAACCTATCTGCCCGAGCCGTTTAAGTGAACCCATATAGGCGCCCATGTCGCCGTGCGGGGGCGAGACGAGCGAACTTGTCCAACCCAGCACCAGATCGCCGGTGAAAATGATTCTGCCCCACTGAAAGCTCAGGTGGTTGCAGAAATGCCCGGGTGTCCAGATTGCCTGTAACGGATCGCCAGCGACATCGATCACCTCCCCGTCGCCCAGCGCCCGGTCTGGCGCAAAGTCCCAATCTACCCCTTCGCCGCCGCCGATGCCCTGCGCGGAAAGTTGTCTCATCAGGCCGCTTTGCCCCGCGTCCCACGAACCGTAGGCCAGAACTGGCGCGTCCGTCACGCGTGCCAGCGCCTTGGCAAGGGGTGAGTGGTCCAAATGTGCATGGGTCACCAGGATCTGGCGCACCTTCTCGTTCGGTCGCAGCGCCTGCAGGATCGCGTGCAGGTGGCTCTGATCTGCCGGGCCAGGATCGATGACCGTCACGTCGCCTTCGCCCAGGATGTAGGTATTGGTTCCCGGCCCGGTCATGGGCGACGGGTTCGGCGCCAGGACGCAGCGGATACCTTCGGGAAGCGGCCAGTCAGGCTGCAAGGGGATCTTCCTTTGCCGGGCAGCCGGGGCTAGGGTCGGACCATGAACCTCGGCTGGCTGAAACGGACATTGCCTCGCGGGCTTTACGGCCGCGCGGCGCTTATTCTCATCGTGCCCATCGTCACGATCCAGCTTGTCGTGTCCATCACTTTCATCCAGCGGCACTTTGAACGCGTCACCCAGCAGATGACCGGGAACGTGGTGCTGGAGGTCGATTACCTGCTGGAACTGGTGAATACCGCGCCCAGCCTTGCAGCGGCCCGGGACCGGGTGGCGCCGGTGACCGGCCCGCTGGCGCTGCAGGTGGTCCTGCCGGCGCAGGACCCGTTGCAGGAACAGCGCCGCTTCTATGATTTTTCGGGGCGGCAGGTGATCGGGACCTTTCACCGGCTGTTGCCGGAGACCCTCGGCGTGGATCTGGTGACCGACACCCGCAGCGTCCGCGCGCAGTTCCTGACCCGTTTCGGCGCGATGGAGGTGACGCTTTCTCGCGGGCGGGTGTCAGCCAGCAACCCGCACCAGCTTTTGGTTCTGATGCTGGTGACGGGGGTGCTGATGACGCTGATCGCCTATGCCTTCCTGCGCAACCAGGTGCGGCCCATCCGCCAGCTGGCCGAGGCTGCGGCGGCCTTTGGCAAGGGGCGCTCGGTGCCGTACCGCCCGCGCGGCGCCACCGAGGTGCGCGCCGCCGGTGCCGCCTTCCTTGACATGCGGGCGCGGATCGAACGCGCGATCGAGCAGCGGACGCTGATGCTTTCCGGTGTCAGCCATGACCTGCGGACGCCCCTTACGCGGCTGCGGCTGGGCCTGACAATGCTTGACCCGTCCGAGGAAGTGGACGCACTTCTGGCCGATGTCGCGGACATGGAGCGGCTGCTGGAGGCGTTTCTTGACTTTGCCCGCGGCAACGCGCTGGACGATCTGCAAGAGGTAGACCCAGTGGATATCCTGAGCCGCGTCGTGGAAAACGCCCAGCGCGGCGGGCAGAAGGTCCGGTTGGGCAGTGTTTCTGGCAGCGGGCGGGTAACCCTGCGTCCCATGGCCATCGAACGGGCGTTGGAAAACCTGATTGGCAACGCGGTGCGCTATGGCACCCGCGCCGAGGTTCACATGACCCTCAGCGACAGGGCGCTTCGTTTTACGGTCGAAGATGACGGGCCGGGCATTCCTGCCGAACAGCGCCTGCTGGCGATGCGGCCCTTTACCCGGTTGGATGCGTCGCGGAATCAGAACCAGGGGACGGGGGTGGGGCTGGGCCTGTCGATCGCGATGGATATCGCCCGGGGTCACGGCGGAACCCTGCGGCTGGGCGAAAGCAGCCGGCTGGGCGGATTGCGGGCGGAACTGGTGATCGCCCGCTAGACCTCAGGTCCAAGGCCCGCGCGAAGAAGTGCCGCGGGTGCCGGCGCGAGGGAAGCTGCTGCTGTGCGCCTGCGGCTGTTGCGCCTGCCGCGGGGCGACCCCTGACATCTGGCGCAGCGCAGCGATCCGGTTGGCCGTGTTCGGGTGTGTCGAAAACAGCTTGTCGTGCGAATGTGCGTGCAGCGGGTTGATGATGAACATATGGGCGGTGGCGGGGTTTCGTTCCGCCGTATTGTTGTCGATCCGGCTGGCCAGCGCCTCGATCTTTGCCAGCGCGGAGGCGAGCCAGAGCGGCTGCCGGCAGATCTCGGCGCCGATGCGGTCCGCCTCGTATTCGCGGCTGCGGCTGATGGCCATCTGGACCAGCCCGGCAGCCAGCGGCGCCAGCATCATCACCGCCAAGGTGCCCATGATGCCCATCGGACGTTCCCGGTTGCCGCCAAAGAACAGCGCAAAATTCGCCAGCATCGAAATCGCGCCTGCAAAGGTCGCGGTGATCGTCATGATCAGCGTGTCGCGGTTCTTGATATGTGCCAGTTCATGCGCCATCACGCCCGCCACCTCTTCGCGCGACAGGTTCTGGAGCAGCCCTGTCGTTGCCGCCACCGCGGCGTTTTCCGGGTTGCGGCCGGTGGCAAAGGCGTTCGGCTGCGGCGTGTCGATGATGAAGACCTTGGGCATCGGCATCTGCGCGTTCTGCGCCAGATCACGTACCATCCGGTACAGGTCGGGGGCGGTACGCTCGTCAACCTGACGGGCATTGTGCATCCGCAGCACCGCCTTGTCCGAGTTATAAAGGGCGAACAGGTTCATCCCCGCCGCGACCACAAGCGCGGTGATCATCCCGCCCTGGCCGCCAATCAACAAGCCGATGCCCATGAACAAGGCCGTCATCGCGGCCATCAGAACAGCGGTGCGGGTGTAACCCATACGGTCCTCCATCTTCATTTCGCGAAGGATATGGCGGGTCAGCCCCGGCTGGGCAAGACCGACCCGCGCCAGAGGGGCCGCTCAGCTTGCGCTCAGCAGGTCCTCTACATGTTCGACCCCCGGAACGGCCGAGGCGATGGCCACCGCCCGTTGCCGCGCCTCAAGCGTCTCGGCGCTGCCGCGCAGGATCACCGTGCTGCCACGGGTTTCGACCGAAAGGTCAAAGACCTCAAGCGTCAGGTCATCCTCGAGCGCCGCCGTGACGGTTTCCAGCAGGTCGGTGCCGGCGGCTATGTTGGCGGGGGCCTCCACCTCCTGTTCAAGCTGCTCGGTTTCGCCCTGGTTCGCAGGGCCGGGATAGGGTGTGTCGGCAAGCCACTCGTCGCCGAACTCGCGGTCAGTGTCGATTTCGCGCCAGCCGTCACGTTCCACCGCAGGCTCGTCATGCAGGCCCGGGTTGCCGGTGCCGTGCGGATAGGCGGCGGGCGGTGCCTCGACGTCATAACCCGCGGCATCCGACCGTTCCGCGCCCTCGCGCTGGGCGGCTTCGGATTGCTGCCTTTCGCGATCGTCCTGGTCCGTGTCCGTGTCGCGTCCGGAATTTTCGTCGGGGATCATCAGAGTCTCCTTGTCCTGAGGGCGCTGCCCGGAGCGACCCTGGTGATGGAAAACGCCATGCGCGGGATGATGTTCCGCAGGCCGCAACCGATCACCCAGGCGTGACGCCCGTACGCTGCAGCGCGGTGCAGGCGGCTGTGTCGCCGCTGTTGCACATCGCCAGAAGCTGCTGCTGCGTGGAACTTACAGGTTGGGGCGCGTCACAAGCGGCGACAACGAACAGGACGGCTGCGGCCAGAAGGCTCCTCATTCCGGTCTCCTTGAAGATGGGTTTCGGCATGGGACAGATCTAAGTTGCGCGCTGCGTCCCGCCACCCCCGCATGGCGCCTTCCTTGGAATTCCGCCTGCACCGGATTTGGCTTTGCATTTGCTGCATAGCCGCCTTGCTCCACGATATAATATTGCTTTGCGCGGTTCCGTTGCTGCGCCAAATGGTCTAGGGCGCGCGTCAGCCCAAAGGCGGGCATAGCACCGGATCAAAACAGTGACAGACGGAACTACAACCCTCAGCCCGGCGGCCGCTGCCGGGACCAAGCTGAACTCGCCCGCGCGGGTCCTGACGGCAAGCCTTGTCGGCACCACGATCGAGTTCTTTGACTTCTACATTTACGCCACGGCGGCCGTGCTGGTCTTCCCGGCGCTGTTCTTCCCGACCAGCGACCCGACCTCGGCGCTGCTGCAGTCCTTCGCGACCTTCTCCATCGCCTTTTTTGCCCGGCCGATCGGGGCGCTGGTATTCGGCCATTTCGGCGACCGCATCGGGCGAAAGGCGACGCTTGTGGCGGCGCTGCTGACCATGGGCATCTCAACCGTGATCATCGGCGTTCTGCCTACTTACGAAACCATCGGCGTCTGGGCACCGCTGCTGCTGGCGCTGTGCCGCTTTGGCCAAGGTTTCGGGCTTGGCGGCGAATGGGGTGGGGCAGTGCTGCTGGCCACTGAAAACGCGCCTCCGGGCAAGCGGTCGTGGTACGGAATGTTCCCGCAGCTCGGCGCGCCGGTGGGGCTGTTCCTGTCGTCAGGCGTATTCTGGATCCTTCTGCACTTCATCTCTCAAGAGGCGCTGCTGAGTTGGGGCTGGCGCATTCCGTTCATCTCGTCGCTGCTGCTGATCGCGGTCGGGCTGTGGGTGCGGCTGTCCATCACCGAAACCCCAGACTTCCAGAAGGCCATCGACAAGCATGAACGCGTGGCGGTTCCCGCCGGCGAGATCTTCCGCAACCACAAGCGCAGCATCTTCCTGGGCACCTTCGTGGCGCTGGCGACCTTTGTGCTGTTCTACATCGGCTCGGCCTACCTTCTGTCCTACAACGTCAAGGTGCTGGGCATCGCCTTCCTCGACGCGCTGGAGGTGCAGCTGCTGGGCGCGGTGATCTTCGGGCTCTTCATCCCCGTGGCGGGCAAGCTAGCCGACCGCTTTGGCCGGCGCGAGGTTCTGACGGCGACCACGGTGGGCATCGCGATCTTTTCGTTCAGCCTGCCAGTGCTGATGACCAACGGGCTTGACGGGATTCTGGTCTTCGTCGTGCTGGCGATGATGCTGATGGGGATGACCTACGGGCTGATCGGCACAGCACTGGCCGCACCGTTTCCCACGCGCGTGCGTTATACAGGCGCCTCGTTGACGTTTAACTTTGCTGGGATCTTTGGCGCGTCGCTGGCGCCCTACGCCGCGACTTGGCTGCAGGCGAACTATGGCATGGCCTATGTAGGCTATTACCTGCTGGCGGCGGCTCTTGTGACGCTGATCTGCATCCGGGCCTCGCGTCAGGGCGAGGTTTGACGGAAAGGGCCGCGGGATCATCCCGCGGCCCCTTCTTCTTATTGCCGGCGAGCCGTCAGCCAGCGCGCCCATTCCCCGGGCGGGGCGTAGAAGACGTTGAGATCCACCGGCCCGTTGACGCCGGGGATCAGCCCGGTGCCCGAATATTGCCAGAACACCCAACGCTGCCCGGGGTAGACCGATTCCGGATGATCCGCCACCGACCGCAGCCAGAACTCCGTCCCGTGGAGCGAGCCGATCCCCGTGTCGCGGTAGAAGTCCACGGTGGTGTAGATGATCGGACGTTGCCCATAGTGCCGGCCCACGATGTCCAGGAACCGCTGCGCCTCTGCCCGGACGGTGGCGCCATTGGGACGTTGCGGGCAGTTGCGGGACCGGGTCCATTCCATGTCCAGCACCGGGGGCAGAGCGCCTCTTTCGCGCGGCACATTGGCGATGAACCAGCGGGCGTTCTCTTCGGCCGAGCGGCAGAAGTAGTAGAAGTGATACGCCCCACGCGGAACGCCTGCAGCGCGTGACGCCTCCCAGTAGGTGCGGAACATCGGGTCGCTGTGGTCACCACCCTCGGTTGCCTTGATGAAGGCGAATGAAACACCGCCGGCGCGGACGGCGTCCCAGTTGATGTGCCCCTGCCATCGCGACACGTCGATTCCGTGGATCGGGTAGGCAGTGGGCCGGACGCCGGGCCAGGCGACGGGCTTCGCGTCGCCAAAGATCGGAGCGGTAAAGCTTACCGGCGCTTCGGGCCGGGGGATGTTGGGGCGGCCGCAGGCGGCCAAAAGCAGTATGCCGATCAGCAAGATCGGCAGGAACAAAGCTCGATAGGTTTTTGTGGAAGTCATGCGGGATCTTTCAGGGTCCTGTTGGCGAACCCCGATTACTGTGCCCGTGGCATTCGCGCAAATGACATCCGTGGGCATTTGCTGGCGCCGCGGTCATTTGTGATTCTGGAACTCTCGTCGCCTCAACCGGTTCAAGGCATCCAAGAACGGAACAAGGAGCAGAGCCATGTCGTCGCAGATACCCCTTGATCCCGGCGGCCGCGCCGACGAGGCCGCGCCGGACGATCCGACGCGTGAAGTTGCGCCCGATCTGGCCTATCGCCGCCTGGGCATCGTCAACGTAGCCTTTTACGGCCCGCGCCGCGCGGGTGACCGGGGCTGGGTGCTGATCGATGCGGGCATAATGGGCACAACGGGGCTGATCACCAGCGCCGCGGCGGAACGCTTCGGCGAAGGCTCCCGCCCTGCGGCCATCATCATGACGCATGGCCATTTCGACCACGTTGGCGCGCTGGAGGAACTGGCAAGCCGCTGGGAGGTGCCCGTTTATGCCCATGAGCTGGAGCATCCCTATTTGAACGGCACCGCGTCTTATCCGCCCCCCGATCCCTCGGTTGGCGGGGGGCTGATGGCGCGGCTGTCGTCGCTCTACCCGCGCGGGCCGGTGAATGTTGCGCCCTGGCTGCGGGCCCTGCCGCCGGACGACAGCGTGCCCGCAATGCCCGGCTGGCGCTGGCTGCACACGCCGGGTCATACGCCCGGTCACGTCTCTCTCTGGCATGAAGGAAGCAGGACCATCATCGCCGGCGACGCCTTCATCACCACAGGACAGGAATCAGCCTATGCGGTCGCAGTCCAGCGGGCCGAGATGCACGGACCGCCGCAGTACTATACGCCCGATTGGGAAAAGGCCGCTGTCTCGGTCCGGCAGCTTGCCGCCTTGGAGCCTGAGAGGGTCATCACCGGCCACGGCCCTGCGATGCAGGGGGCAGAGATGCGGGACGCCCTTTACGCGCTGGCGCAGGATTTTGAGCGGATCGCGGTGCCGGAACAGGGGAAGTATATCGACGATCCCGCGCGTGTCGAGGATGGCAGCGCCTATCGGCGTTCCTGATCTACCTTATCGTCATGTTCAGAATTTTGGCTGGGGCGGTAGGATTCTCTGCTAAGTAATTGAATTTTGGAGGATAGTAGGTAGAACATAAGGAAATGGTATCACCTTTGGAAGAACAAAATCGCGGTGTGATACAACTTGCGCCACAAAAGGTGCTCATCTTGAAGGGCGGACCATTGCATCCTTAGCCACCTGTTGAGAGGCGAGACGCTGGCGGTTCGCGCGGCGTTCTTATCGAGAGGTGCGGTTAAGAGCGATACCAGCCAGCGGGTCTGCCCGTTGCGGAGCGCGCAGTCCCGGCTCGTGACAATGCGGCGGGATCCCGAGAGCAAGATCCGACCAACGCTGGAAGAATGCGGTCTGATCATTGCCGTGCCATTGCCGCACGGTTTCACCGCCGCACTACTGAGCTGAGCGGGGAGAGCACGTCATGTGGCCCGTCCTGCTTTCACTGCTTTGCGCGTATGGCCATATCCGCAACGAACTTGACGGCTTCGCGGTGTTGGCATGGCACATCTCGAATACGCTTAAGGCATACTTCTATGTCGAGGCGCTGAACGAGGCCACCCGCCCCTCCGGTGCGCCCGCTTCCAATCACACTTCCGGAATTTCTATGAACAGCAGGATGCAGTGCGGAAGGGTAGGGCAGAAACCTTGCTGCGCGAACGGTTTGCGACACGCGAGGTGATCGTCGTATGCTGACCGCGCTGATCTGAGGGGGAATGTCGCCATGGTTCAGCTTCCTGCATGGGTGTGCCTATCCTCGCCGCCTCACTCCGGCATCGGCAGCGGCTCCAGGCTACGCAGGTAAAGGATAACCGCGTCGAGATCTTCCGCGGTCATGTTGGCAAGGAAGGCATAGGGCATCGGAGGGGTCATGTGCGACCCGTCCGGACGCACGCCCTGCGTGATCATCACCTTCAGCTCCTCGTCAGTATAATCCGCGATACCATCCTCCGGGTGCGGTGTCAGATTTGGCGCCACCGTGGATCCCCAAGGACCGTTGAACACGAACCCGCCGGCGCCAAGATGCGTATCCAGCATGGGCCCTTGCGGACCATGTGGCGTATGACACTCCATGCAGTGTGCAACCGGGCCCGCGAGATACTCCCCATATTTTACGGTCACAGCCTCCTCCGGATGGGAAACACTTCCACTGGAGGGCCATAAGACGGGGGCAGTGGGATGTTGTAGACGCTCTCGGGCACACTCCCTTCTACCTCCGGCACCGTCCTCAGGTACGCGACCATGGACTGCACGTCATCATCGGAGAGGCCGCGGTACAGCCCAATGGGCATAGGCGGCCCTATCACTGTGCCATCGGACCGGGCTGGCAGACGCGGATGAACCGCGCCCTGCGGAAGGCTGTCGGGCTCTAACCCGGGCCGTCCCTCGACCGTTCGAACTGATCGGCATCCTACGCCACCGCCAGGACGTGACCGACACCCATGATACTAACGGCCTTAAGCATTGACGGTCTCGCCATCCCGGTTCTCGATATCTACGAAGACACCGTCGAGCAATGTTGCCACGCACGAAGCGTCTTCGCAGACGATCCTGAACGTATCTGATCGTTGCTACTCTCGAGGACGCCAAAGCGGTCAATGGTTAAGGCTATTGGTATCATTGCCCGTCGGATTGTGATTCACTCAGGCTGACAGCGGCGGGGTTTGTCATGGTGGGTCAATTGGGGTTCTGGTCGATCACGGAGTGGCCGACGGCGATTTCCGCGCGGGGTGATCCGCTCGAGACGCTGGCGGCGACAGTGGACTTCGAGATGTTCCGGCCGGTGCTGGAGCGGGTCCTCGGCCGGGCGCCGCGCTGGAAGGGTAGCCGGCCGCCGTTCGACCCGGTGCTGAAATTCCGGATGCTGGTGCTGCAATCGCTGCACGGGCTGTCGCAGGAACGCCCCGTCCACATCGGCCGGAGCTCCCGGCGGGTGCATCCGACGCTTGCGCCGCCATCACCCGCCGGGCCGGTCTCCCGGTATCGCGTTACACGAGGCCCCAGAGATCGGCGTGGTTGTACCAGGCTTGCTGGGACAGGACCGAAGGCCCGCTACGTTCCTCAATGATTCTGATCTCCTCGATGCCCGCGGCTTCGATTCCGAGGAGGGCCAGAGCCTCGCACGGTGCGGGACCCGTCAGATCGTCCCCGAGCTTCGCTGCCGTAGAGGTGCCGAGGACCAGCCAGAGCGTGTCGTGGCCACTGCCGCCCACGAAGACGTCCGTGTCGGCGCCGGTGGTGCCGCCGATCAGCTCAGCCTCGATAAACACGAACTGATCCGCTCCGCTGCCGCCGACGGCTCGATCGCTGCCCAGCCCGTCGATCAGCACGTCACGTCCGCTGCCGCCGAAGAGCCAATCCGATCCTTCGCTGCCGGCCAGCACGTCATCGCCACCCTGGCCGAGGAGGATGTCATCCTGCGAGCCGCCTGCGACGAGATCGTCGCCATGTCCTGCCAAGATCGTGTCTTCGCCGCTGCCGCCAAAGGCGAGATCGTCGCTGCTGCCAAGCCAGATTGCGTCGTCACCGCCAAGTCCAAGTACGAGATCGCGCCCCTTGCCGGTCGCGACCCAATCGGCGCCCGAGGTCAGCGAAACGGGCTCATGCTCCAGCGCGAAGGAGGTGTAGGCGCCCAGCACACTGTGCGTCGCCGCGGTAGGATGGAGCGGGTTCCAGAAGGCGACCTGGTCCTCATCGTAGCGGGCAAGGACATCCGCGTCTCCCGCTTCCAGCGTCAGGCCATAGGGGGCGATCAGGCCGAAGCCCGTGGGGTCCTCCATGATCGCCTCGGAGATCGGCCGCATGTCGAGAAGCTGCACGTTGAGCCCCTGGTCCTGCAGCGCACCCACGCCTTGCGCCAGCGCGGCGCTGTGGGCGTCGGACAGCGCGTTTATCTGGCCAAGGGCCGGGCTCATGGGACCGAAGGCCGGAAAGAACGACGGAACCGGAATGGTCGAGATCACGACTTTCCCGACCCCCAGGTCGAGCAGCTCGGCCGCGGCCGACAACGTGTCCTGCACCGCCCGGCCCAGGATGGCCGGCGCATCCAAGGGGCTTGCGATATTGAAGAAGTCGTTGCTGCCGGCAAGGATGAAGCCGGTCGCACTCCCGAGCGGCACGCCGGCCATGTCGGCAGCAAAATGGTCCACCTGTCCGCCCAGGTTGGTGTCGAGATCGAGCCGGGGGTCCGTCTCGGGGACGAGCATCGCGTTTCCGAAGCCCAGTTCGACGAGAAGGTCGCCGAGGGTCTGGCTGCCGCCTGCCTCTGCGCCCGCCAGCGCATAGTTGCCCGCCTCGGGCAGCCCCAGCAGATCCGCGATGTGTTCGGCGTAGGTGGGTCCGTTGCTGAGGCGGCCGCCCGTGCCGACATAGGCCTCCAGCGCCGGAGCGGCCACAAGATCGCGCGCCAGCGCGTACAGGTTGCCTTCGTCGGTCAGGCTGTCTCCGAAGAAGTAGATCGGTCCACGCAGTTCTGAGGGAGCTCGAGCGTTCATTGCGACTACTCCTTGGCTGGTGTCGCATCCGGTGCGGAAGGCGCGCGGAAGGGAGTCCGCAATTGCATAGGCATTCCCGCCCAAGCTGCCTTTTCCATCATGCCTGCGTGCAGCCGCGACTCAAAGCGTTTTCCGATTTCATATATGGACACCTCTATTTTTGAGCTTTTCCGGCTGCGGGTAGCGGGCGGGCCTGCTTGAGACGGGCTTGATACCGCCCGTCCGCCAGCCATTCCGAGAGACGCAGGGCCCGGCAGCCGAGAGGGTGGAAGGCATGCGCTGCTCCCCAACCTTGGATCGCCGGATACTGGCGTTTTCCGGCTCGGTCATGGCGACAGGCTGGCTGCGCCGCCGGAATAATGCAAGGCGATCGGAACGTTATATCCGATCGCGCTGTGGGGTCGGTCCTCGTTGTAGTGCCTGCGCCAAGTCTCCAGCTTTTCCTGCGCATCCGCAAGGCTCATGAACCAGTGGGCGTTCAAGCACTCGGACCGAAGCTTGCTGTTGAACGCCTCGATGAAGCCGTTGTCCGTGGGCTTGCCGGGACGTGAGAAGTCGAGCTCGACCTTGTTGAGATAGGCCCATTGGTCGAGCAGCCGCCCTCCAAACTCAGGGCCGTTGTCGACCCGCATGCTCCGCGGCTTGCCCCTCTGCCGGGCGATTCGATCGAGCTCCTCGACGACCTGGAATGCTCAGATCCGTCGCCGCCGATCGTAATGACCAATATCATATAGCGGAATGATCCGGGCTTCTTCTTGCTCATGACACCACCCCCGTTCTTGGTCCAAGCTTGTCAGGAAGAAACAAGTTGGGGGCGCAGGACTATGAATTTGCGGTTTGTCGAAACCTTTCTCTGGGTGGCGCGTCTGGGAAGTTTCCGCGCGGCCGCTGAGCGGCTCAACGTGACGCAGGCCAGCGTGTCGAACAGGATCGCAGCGCTTGAGGCAGAAATCGGGCACCAGCTTTTCGAGCGGCTGCCTGGCGGCGTGCGCCTTTCATCCGTAGGACAGCGGGCGATCGACCCAGCTGAGGAACTGCTCCGCGTTGTCATGAACTTTCGCGACGCTGTCGCCCAACCCAACCTGATGCGGGGAACTGTATCCATCGGCACGATCGACTCCATTGTTCATGCTTGGCTGCCCCGGTTCATTGAGCAGGTAAAGCTGCGATATCCTGCTCTGTCACTCGACCTCAACATCGATACCTCTCTCACGGTCGGGCGCGAAGTCGCGGACCGTAAAATCGACTTGGCGCTTGCAATGGGGCCGGTTCACGCGCCCGGCCTGAAGAATGTGGATCTGGGGCGGATGGAGTGCGTATGGGTCGCAGCACCGAAATTTGGGCTAAAAGGCATTGGTCTGACGCTCCGCGACTTGGCAAGCTGTCCAATACTGGCCTTCTCGCGCAACAGCGTGCCGCATCAATGGCTGCTGCGGCAATTCGATGATCTGGGGCTGGCGCCGGTTATCTCCAATTCCAACTCGCTTGCCACGATCATCCGGTTGGCAAGGGAAGGCATCGGCATTACCCCTCTCCCACGCGCGATCCTTAGCGAAGCGCTTGAGGAGGGATCTTTGGAGTTACTGGACGTGACGCCCACCTTTCCACCGCTCCTGCTCCATGCCGTCTTTGCGGACAATCCGGACAACATGGTGCCGTCCGTCCTCGCGCAGATGGCCCGCGACATCGCCCTCGGTAATCCTGTGCGAAGTGCCTGAGTTCCTTACGCTGCGATAGCACAAGTCTATCGCGGCGGCGAAGATTTTGTCGTTTGTCACAACTTCATCAGGTGGCCAGACTTCATCCAGATAAGAAAAGGAAAGATGATGAAGGTCAGCCTCATTCAGATGAATTCTCAATCCGACAAGGCGCAGAACATCGCCGAAGCGGAACGCCTGGTCCGTCAGACGGTAGCGGAAGAAGCGCCGGATCTTGTGGTTTTGCCGGAGTATTTCGCCTTTCTCGGCGAAGGCCGCGATAACGTCCACAACAGTGGCGAAAGCTTTCCCGATGGCGAGATCTGGCAACGGATGTCCAAGCTCGCAGCCGAACTCGGCGTGACGCTGCATGCGGGATCCGTCGTGGAGAAGTCGGGCAACAGCCACTTCAACACGACGCTGGTCTTCGATCCAGAAGGGAAGGAGATCGCGCGCTACCGCAAGATGCATCTTTTCGACATCGACGCACCGGGCGGAACCGCCTACCGCGAATCCGACACGATCAGCCGTGGCGAGGAAGTGGTGACCTACAAGGTTGGCGACGTCACGGTGGGCTGCGCAATCTGTTACGACATCCGCTTTCCGGAACTATTCCGCGCATTGCGGGACAAGGGGGCAGACGTGATCGTTCTGCCGGCCGCCTTCACACTGATGACTGGCAAGGACCATTGGGAGGTTCTCGCCCGTGCCCGTGCCATTGAAACACAGACCTACTTCCTCGCCGTGGGCCAGACCGGCGCGCATGCCGAGGGCCGCAAGTGGTGCTGGGGCCATTCCATGGCGATCGATCCCTGGGGCCACATAGTTGCCCAATGTTCCGACGGCGTCGGCACCGTTGCAAGCCGTCTCGACATGGCGCGTGTGGCCAAAGTCCGGGCCGACGTCCCCGTCGCGCAACACCACGTTCTCTGAGGGGCTGCCTCCATGTTCATCGTCAACCCGATGCCAAAGCAGATCGATCCGGAACTCATCGCACGGATGGAACGGGTCGAAACCGCCACGATCGGCCATTTTCTTCATTCCGGCTTCATGGACCGGGAGCTGCGCGCCGTTCTTCCTGAAAAGCGGATCGCAGGAACCGCCGTCACGATACGCGTGCCCCATGCGGATTCCACCGCGCTCCACTACCTCACGAAGCTGGTCCGCCCGGGTGACTTCGTGGTCGTCGACCGCTGCGGCGATGATAAGCACGCCTGCTGGGGTGGCGTGGTCACCCATGCAATGAAGAACGCCGGCATTGTCGGCGCCGCCATTGACGGCCCTGCTACGGACTTCTCCGAGATCCGCCGCGTCGACCTGCCGATGTGGTGCCGCGGCCCGTCGCCGATCACGACCAAGATCCTGGGTCTGGAAGGTGCGATCAACGTGACCGTAAGCGTCGGCGGGCAGGTCGTCCATCCGGGCGATGCGATCATTGCCGATGAAAGCGGCATCATTGTCCTCTCACCCGATCAGGCGGCCTGGGCTACGGACAAGGCGTTGGGAATGCAGGAAAACGAGCTTGTTCTTCTTGATCGACTGCGCAAGGGCGAATGGCTTCCCGACATTTCCGGTGCGACCAAAATCGTGGAGGAGAAGATTTCGACCAACGCTTAAGCTGAAGCAAAACCAAAAAAAACCAACAGAGGAGATGACAATGACCAGACGTGTTAAGCAGATGCTCGGAATGACGGCAGCCTCCCTGGCCCTTACGGCCGGGGCGGCTTCAGCGGAAACCGTGGTGCTTGCAGCCTATTCCGGCATCTTCCAGGATCACTACACCGCTGCCGTCGTGGAGCCCTTCATGGAAGCCAATCCCGACATCACGGTTGAGTACTATGGAATGCCGAACTCGGCGCAGATGCTCGGAACGCTGCGGGCGCAGTCCGGCGCGCCGCAGATCGACGTGATGATCCTCGACGTCTCCGTTGCAAAGGCGGCAACCGACGAGGGACTCTTTGCTCCCATGGACGAAACCGTCACCAGCCATGTCGCGAACCTTTACCCTCAGGCCTTGGCCGAAGGCGTGAACGCGGCCGGCGTGACGTTCGACAACCTCGTGCTCCTTTACAACACCGGCGCCATCCCGGAGGCCCCCACCTCCTGGACCGAGTTGTGGAACGAGCAGCATGCGGGCCGCGTCTCCATCCCGGCGGTGCCTGATATCCAAGGCACCACCCTTACAATCATCACCAACCAGATGGGGGGCGGCACCGACTATGGCGAAAGCGTGGAGGCGGGAATCGAGAAACTGATGGAACTCGCTCCCAATGTTCAGACATGGGAGCCGCGGCCCGACGTTTATCAGCCGATCTCGAGCGGGACCGCCGATATCGGCATCGGATGGAATGCGCGGGCGCAGGTCTATGCCGACCTTTCTGAGGGAACGCTTGGCGTGGTTCTTCCTGAAGAGGGCAGTGGCTTCCAGATCAACGTGATCGCGCTTGTGGAGAATGCTCCTGCGGGCGAGGCGGCGCGCCGTTTCATCGACTACGCCCTCAGCCCCGAAGCACAGGCCGCCTTCACCGAAGCGATGTTCTACGCCCCGACCAATACGGAGGCCGCCGCACTAATTTCGCCCGAGGCGATGGATCGTACAGCTGCGGGCTCGATGGATCAGATGATCGATATCGACTGGCTGCGCGTGGCAACCATTCGGGATGCGATCACCGAAGAGTGGCGCCGCCGCATCATTCCGCTCAGCCGCTGAGGATGGGCGCACATGCATAACTTTCCCAACGCGCGCTCCGTTGCCGCTGAGCACCTTGTGCTTGAGCAGCTGGGGAAAAGCTTCGGCGCGGTAGATGTCATCCCCTCCCTCTCCCTTGCGGTCCGCAAGGGAGAGATGGTTGCCTTTCTTGGCCCCTCCGGTTGCGGCAAGACCACAACCCTGCGCATGATCGCAGGTCTCATATCGCCGACGCGGGGCCGCATCACCGTTGGCGGGCGAGACATCACGCACCTGCCCAGCCATGAGCGTGACATGGGCCTCGTCTTCCAGAGCTATGCGCTGTTTCCCCACATGACGGTGCTTCGCAACGTGGCGTTTGGACTGGAGATGCGCAACGTGCCCAAGCCAGAGGTGCGGGCGAGGGCACTGCGCGCGCTGGAAGTGGTGCAGTTGTCGCATCTGGCTGACCGGAAGCCACGAGATCTTTCGGGTGGACAGCAGCAGCGCGTGGCCCTTGCACGCGCCCTTGTAATCGAGCCTTCGATCCTGCTGCTGGACGAGCCGCTGTCAAACCTTGACGCCAAGTTGCGCGACGAGATGCGTGTGCAGATCCGCGCCTTGCAGCAGGCGAGCGGCATCACCGCCGTATTCGTCACCCATGATCAGGTCGAAGCACTCAGCATGTGCGACCGCATCGTCGTGATGAAGGAGGGTCATATCGAACAATTCGGAACCCCGACCGAGATCTACGAGCATCCTGCCTCGCCCTTCGTGTCCAGCTTTGTCGGCCGCACCAACCGCTTGCGTGGCACGTCTGATTCCCGCGGCGTTATCACCGTGGCCGGGCAACAAATCCGCGCAGCCACCGCCGAAGCACAGGGACCTGTGGAAATCATGATGCGGCCCCACCGCATGCGCCTTGCCCCTGCCGCAACCGATCGGAATGTGCCGGATGCAACGCCCGTGCAGGGGCAGAACTCCCTCCGGGGCGTCCTGGAACGGCTCACCTTCATCGGCGACCTCGTGCAATACCACATCCGGGTGGGCGACGCAGAGGTGATGGTCGAGGAAGCCACCCGGCGCGATCAGGGCGCACCCTGTGCCGGCACACCCGTTGACCTCACCTGGCAGGCCAGCGACACGCTTGTCTTCCCGGCGGCCGCGTCATGAGCGCCGCTGCCGAAACCAGGCGGCGGCCCCTGCGGGCCGGGGAAGTCGCCGTGCTTCTTCTGCTGCCCATCGCGCTCATCAACGCCGTGGGGTTCATTCTTCCGGTTCTGAACCTTGCCCGCTACTCCTTAAATCGCGCGAGGATCGGCGGCGGGATCGAGCAGGTCTTCACATGGGAGAACTGGACAGGCATCTTCCGCGACCGGTTCTACCTCGACATCGTCATAAATTCCGTCGGCGTCAGCCTTGGCATCACGATCGCGACGCTTATTCTCTCCTACCCTATCGCGCTTTATCTGCACCGCAGTCATGGGCGCTGGCGCACCTTCCTGACAGTGCTGGTGATCTCGCCCCTACTGACTTCCGCGGTGGTGCGGACCTATGGCTGGATCGCGCTTCTGTCGGATAATGGACCCGTGGTAGGGACCATACGCTCGCTCGGGCTTCCGGCGCCACGCCTGATGTTCAACATCAACGGCGTATTCATCGGTCTCACCGAGATCCTGATGCCCTACATGATCCTTGCGCTTCTGGCAGGATTTGGACGTCTCGACCCGAAGGTGGAAGAAGCCGCGCGCACCCTTGGCGCCTCTCCGACACGTACTTTCTGGCGGGTCATCCTGCCGTTGACGCTGCCGGGGATCGCGCTTGGTTGCCTGCTGTGCTTCGTGCTCGCCGTTTCGTCGTTCATCACGCCCAAGCTGATGGGCGGGGGGCGCGTCTTCCTTCTGGCCACCGAAATCTATGATCAGGCCATTGTAACGCTGAACTGGCCGCTGGCCTCGACGCTGTCGATCCTCGTGCTCGTGATCTTCGGAGCAGCACTCTGGGCTTATTCAGCCGTTCTGCGGCGTCTCGACTGAGAAGGAGGAGACATGGATACCGAAAAAACCTCATGGGCAATGCGGATACTTGTTTTCATCCTTTTCCTTTATCTGCTTGCACCCGTGCTCCTGGTATTCCCGATGTCCTTCTCGGGCGATCAGGTGCTCCGCTTTCCACCGACCTCCTGGTCCACGCGGTGGTATTCCGCTCTGCTGGAAAACCGCGGCATGATGCGGGCCTTCTGGACCAGTCTTGGCCTCGCCACGATCGTTACAGCGCTTTCGCTGGTCATTGCAATCCCGGCGGCCTGGACGATGACCCGGCTCCGTTTTCCGGGGCGGGACTTCCTCTTCAACCTTTTCACTGCGCCCCTGCTCCTGCCCACAATTGTGCTCGGCCTCGCGATCCTGATCGTGTTCGCCTCCATGGGTCTTCTTGCGACAACTCAGGGTCTGGTCATCGCACATCTTGTCGTGACGCTGCCCTATGCGCTCCGGGTTCTCGCAGTGTCGCTGGGAACGCAAAACCTGGAATGCGAGGAGGCGGCCCGAACCCTTGGCGCCCGGCCGCTGGTGGTGTTCTTCCGCGTTACCCTGCCAATGATGATGCCCGGCATTGTCGCCGCGACTGCGCTTTGTTTTCTTGTGTCTTTCGACGAGGTCGTCATCACGCTGTTTTTGACGGGCCCGCGGATCTCCACCCTGCCGGTGGAACTTTACAACTACGTCTACAACCGGGCCGACCCGCTTGTTGCCGCGGCGTCTGTATTGCTGATCCTGCTGACGCTCGCCGTCATCATGATCGTGGAGCGGACGATGGGCCTTGGCCGCACCTTTGTGCGGTAACCTGCAGGCGGCATGGACTTGGTCACGCGGCGTGATCTGCGACGCAGACCGCACCACGGCTTCATAATCGATAAGCGGGCGCCGCCGCATGACCTCCTGCTGCCTCCTGTCCCTGATGGTCCTCTTCCGAGATTCCTCCCGCCTCGGGGTTGGCAATGGCTGCTTCATAGCGCAGACGAAGAATGACGAGAAGAACGCTCGACCAGTATTCTTCGGTCCGGCTCGCATAGATCGGGCGGAAGTCCTTGAGGCGGTGTTTTTTCGCGTAAGCCTCGATCTGCTCGGGACTCATGAGGACAAGGCTCATCGCGCCCAGCTGAACGTCGATCAGGAGTTGAAGCCCTTCGAGGGCAAAGTGTTTTTTCAGTTCTTCGCGAGACTCGTAGGCCGCATTGAAGAGTGCGGGGTGCTCTGCGTGATCAATGCCCGGCTCGCGGTGCAGGTGGGTAATGATGTTCGGTAGCCCGATCGTCTTGGCCATTTCGATATTCCCTCTTTCCGGAGCCTTCGGGCCCGGGAAGGAGATCGGATCGCTTCTGAAAAACAGAAGAAAAATCGCACGTAATCGCTTGATAGGCCGCAAACGGGTTTCAATGAGGTGCGAGCAATGCGTCAAATATGTTGTCTAACTTGAGACCAAGGCCCCCTTACGCGCCACGATATATGGACGGGCGTCTTTGCCTTTGGTGGCATGGCGCTCGGTGGCAATGACCTCGAAGCCCGCCGCGGTAAGCAGCTGATGCAGGTCCTCCGCCGTAAACGCAGTCACAAAAGGGGCCTTTCCGACGGCACGCATTGCAGGCAGCATGGCAAGCCGGATGAGCGGATTCATCTCGCTAAGGCAGGGTGTCTTGGAAATGAACAAACCCTCCGGAGCAAGCATCTTGTGAATGCAGCGCAGCGTGGCAGGCACATCGCGAACAAGGTGCAGATAGTTGAAGCCGAGAACGGCGTCGAACTGCTCCGGCTTGCCTGCCAAGTTTTCCGCGGTTGCGGTGCGGAAGACAAGCGCCGGGATCTGGCCATGGGCCCGGCGCTTGTCGTCGGCGATTGCGATCATCTGGGGTGAGAAGTCTGTCGCAAGGTAGCTTTGCACGTGAGGTGCAAGCCGAAGCGCCGTGGTTCCTGTCCCGCAGCCCAGTTCCAGGACCCGGTCTTCGGATCTGAGCAGGGCGCGCGTTCGGTCGAGCGAGCGCTCATACCCTTCCTGATCGGCTATGGCCGACTTGGCATACTTTCGTGAGATCCGATCCCAGAAGCGAGCGTCGCTCGCATGCGTCATGATGTGTGCTCCCTTTCCATGTCAGATTAGCACATGCGGCAGCTTGGAGGACTTATTATGCGGCGGCAGTAGCGTCGCGCCCGTAGCCTGAATCGCGGTTGCCGATACGGCTGGGCGACGGTGCATCGCCCAGCCGTATCGCATCAGTATGGAGGTCAACCTGCGTCACCGCATCGGATGGCGCGCTCCACTACGCCCGCGAAGTGGACTCGCGGGCGGCTCATTCCGCAGCGATGCTTCGGAACTCGGAGCGCCGAATGAAGAGGCCCTTGGGGTCGTATGCGGCGCGTAGATCTGCGAGCCGTGCCTGCACTTCCGAACTCAGCGTCGGGAGCGTCCGGTCGGGCCGCTCCAGATCGGCCTCGCCCACATAGGCACCGGTGCAGACGGCTGCGACGGCGTCGATGGCCGCGCGCAGCCAGCTTGTATTGGCCGCGTCGTCCTCGTCGCCCTCCCATATTGCGTAGAGAGCGCCGAAGATGCGCCCGTGACAGGAGAAGGCCGCGTCCACCGGGGTTTCGACGGCATTCGGACGCAGGACGACGAGCGCCACGCTCGCCTCCGACGGCGCGCGCGCCATGTCCCGCACGATCCGCCCGAGGATCTCGCCATACCGGGCGTCGGACCAGAGAGTGTCGACCGCATAGCGCCGCCCTTTGGGCATCGAGGGTTCGGTTGCCTCGTAAAGCGCGCTGAACGGGGTCGGCATCGGCCCGATCACCTGAAGCGCCTCGGGGGCACCTTCCCCGATGGCTGCGTGAATGGCGCAGGCTTCGGCATCTGTCCGCGCGAACACAGTCGTGACCGCGGCGATCACGGTTCCCGACGGCGTGGGAGTCACTTTCGCCGTGAACTCGACGCAGGCGGGCGCCTTGGCCATGGCAGTTTCGGCCCATGCCGCGACTTTGTCCGTGGCGGCGGCAGGATAGACGCGGATCGAGGTGCTGATCGCCTTGGCCGCCTCCTGGAGATGAAGGCTTTGACGTGATCGAGACAACCTTCTCGCTTAAAAGCCTCCGGCCCCGGCTGGATACGGTGGGTCTGCCAGACGAAGCACACCAAGCGTCAACGCCGACTTCGTGGCGAGGATTCGGGAGCCGTAGGCCGGACCTTGAGGGACGGCGGGCTCTTGCGCAGTTCTATCAACAAGTGGCTGAGTCGCCCTCCAGAGGCTCAAAGATAGTTCTTAGACTTGCCGCCTCTCGAGCAACGCGTGGAAGTGCTCGATTGCGGAGCGCTTCATCGGATTGCGCGGCAGGCGCATGGGCCGGTTTCCGATCAGTTTGCGGAATGCACGCGCGGCTTCCCGAACCGCGTTGCGGGGCAGCCGCTCTCCGCTTTCAGGATCAATGCGGTGGAACTGGAACAGCTCGTCCTGAGAGCCCGGCGTGGTAACCCGGATGTACTCCGCTTCCCCCAGCTGGTCGAGCGT
The DNA here is from genome assembly GCA_008711135.1 of Rhodobacteraceae bacterium LNNU 3342. GTDB lineage: Bacteria > Pseudomonadota > Alphaproteobacteria > Rhodobacterales > Rhodobacteraceae > Halodurantibacterium. The sequence continues at coordinate 116,995 of VUAW01000008.1, read as the reverse complement.
GACGTCGATCGCCAGGCCATCCTGCCTGGCCAGGCCGCAGGCTGTAATGACGGGAAAGCCGAACGGGCTATCCCCGATCTCGATACCGAAATCTGCCCGGTCCACTGCCGTCTTCAGGTGTCGGGTGTTGTGCGCCGTGTAGTGCCGATTGAGCATGGTACCACGCTTGTGACCGGCGATCGCCTGGCGCTGCCCCTCGGGAACGTCCGCCGCATGCAACATGGAACTGAGGGTCTTCCGCAAGGCATAGAAGTCCTCATCGAAGTCCCCAAGACCGAGCCTGTCGAGGATGCGGTTAAATGCCTTGCTGAACGGACCGGTCAGGTCGTCGCTCTCGGAGCGTTCGGCGGCGTCGGGAAACAGCAGCGGACCGTGGCTGTCATCGAGCTCGCTGACCCACTCCACGAACCCGAGGTTTAGCAGAAGTTGCGGAATCGGAACAACACGCTGCGCGTCTTGGGTCTTGCCGCGCTGGTCCGGGTCCAGGCCGATCGCGAGGCAGTGGATGCCGTTCCGGAAGAGCATGTTCTTCCGCTTCAGGAGCAAGATCTCCTCGATCCGGCTGCCAAGGGTAAGCACGATCAGGGGGACCCAGTAGAGCGAGTCGCGGATGATGACATTGCCCTGCCGCCAGCGCCGATGCGCCGAAAAGCACCCTGTGTAGATGGGGCAGGTGAGGAAGCTCGCCAGTCGCTCTTCCGTCCAAGGCATGCGAATTTTCGGCTGGGTGACGCGAAAGCAAAGGGGATCATCCGGTGCAGCGCCGGCCAAGGCGCGCTCGATCACCTTGTAGGAAATCGCCACTGGAGCGGTCCTGCATCCGAGATCCACCGCGGCCTTGAGCAGGCGGTTGAGACCGTCCCGGTTGCGCTTGATGGTCTTGAGCGAGAGCCGCGGGGTAAGCCGCTCGGACAGGAGCGCCCGTTTCTCCACGTCGGAGATGTCGTTCCGGGAGCGGATATCCTGCATGACCGCTTCATCATCGAGATCCGCCAAGGCGATCTCGTCATGCTTCGTGAGCCGGGGTGGCTCCGTCGTGAGCCGGCCTTCCCGTCGCGCCTTCTCGGTGAAGCGGTTCTTGCCATGCTTCTTGCCGTGCAGCTTCGGAAGCCGGGCCATCCAGAGGAAGAACCGCTCCTGGTCCTGGCTCGAGATCGCCGACACCGGGATATCGCCGAAATAAGCCAAGGCGAGTTGCGCAATCGCGTCAATGTTTCCCTTCATCGCCTTGGTGGGATACATTTCGAGCGTCCGCGCCCAAGCGGCTGAGAGAAGCACGGGCGCGCGGACGAAATCGTCCACCGTGGCCGAGGAGTGGCGCTCGACGAGGGCGGTGGCGTTCGAACGCACGTCGCCACCGTCGAGAACTTCCGCCTCAAGTTCATGGATCTCGCGCATGAGGTCGGTAGCGCGACGGCCAAGATCAGCCGGCAGCGGCGCAGCAAGCATGAGGTTGATGGCGCGGGCGGCGGCGAGCACCGGTGTCTCAACCCCGGAAAAATCTTGATGACGAGCGCGGCGCTTCAAGGCGCTGCTCTGCCGCTCGAGGTCCGCGATTCGTTCATCGATCTCCGCATCGGAGAGAATCGCTCCCTGGTCCTGTTCGAGCAGGATGCGCGCGAGTTCGCCGCGGAGCGCCTCGCTCAGGATCGCGCTGATCTTTTCTGCGGTCAGCGACGGGTTGTTCAGCTCGTTCATCATTCTTGTCTCTTCGCCTTTCTGGACTGCGAGAAGACGAGCCCCACGGCTCATCGCCTCGGGCAGTAGAGCGGTTCGAAGCGAGAAACAGAGAAATGATCGGCCGCATTTTTTTGGATGACGTCGGGTAAACGTTTCCGAAAGTAGTAGATGCGGCCGCGGCGCTGAAGGTACGGATCCGCGGGCCGGTGGCGCCGCCGCATCGGCGGGGCGGCCCTGGGTGCCCGGGCATCCGTCTGTGTCACGGTTTGTGTCACACCCGAGAGGGCCTGTGACACGGCGTTTCCAGGCCGAGCGTTCTCGACCCTATTTTTTCTGAGGTTTTGCGTCTGATCTGAAAATCATGGCTGGGGCGGTAGGATTCGAACCTACGGTACACGGTACCAAAAACCGATGCCTTACCACTTGGCCACGCCCCAACTTGTGGGGCGGTATTTAGCCAAGGGCGCGGGGGGCTGCAACCCCAAAAACGCATTAAAGTGAGATTTACCCCGGCGACGGCTGTGGTTAAGCGGAGGCATGGAAAAACATGATGTCATCATCCTTGGCGCCGGTGCCGCCGGCATGTTCTGTGCGATCGAGGCCGGGCGCCGGGGGCGGCGGGTCCTTGTGCTCGACCATGCCAAGGCGCCGGGGGAAAAGATTCGTATTTCGGGCGGGGGGCGGTGCAACTTCACCAATCTTCACATCGCCCCTGAACGCTTTCTTTCGCAGAACCCGCGCTTCGCGCTTTCGGCCCTGCGCCGCTATACCCAGCACGACTTCATCGCGCGGATGAACGCGGCGGGAATCGCTTGGCATGAAAAGACGCTGGGGCAGCTTTTCTGCGACGGCTCCGCGCGGGAGATCGTGGATATGCTGGTGCGCGACATGGCCGCCGCCGGGGCCGTCCTGCGTCTGGGTAGCCGCATCACCGGCATCCGCCATGAGGGGGCATTCATCGTTGAAACCGATGCGGGACCGCTTCAGGCGGAAAGCCTTGTCATTGCCACCGGGGGCAAGTCGATCCCCAAGATGGGGGCGACCGGATTCGGCTATCAGCTTGCTTCGCAGTTCGGGCTCCGGCTGGTCGAGACGCGGCCCGCGCTTGTGCCGCTGACCTTTGCCCCGCAAGAACTGGAGCCGCTTCGCCCGCTTGCGGGAATCTCCGTCCGGGCAGAGGTCGGCTGCAACGGCGCTCGTTTCGATGAGGGGCTGCTGTTCACCCACCGTGGGCTTTCGGGGCCGTCGATTCTCCAGATCTCGTCCTACTGGCGCGAGGGGGCGGCGCTGCGAGTGAACCTGGCAGCGGGGACGGACGTCGGGGCAGAGCTGGCGGCGCTGAAGGCTGCGCAAGGGCGGATGTCGGTCAAGAACGCGCTCGCGCGAATCCTGCCGGAACGGCTTGCGCAGGTGGTGGCGGATCGTGTCGCGCTGAAAGGTAACCTTGCAGACCAACCAAAGACTGCACTTGCGCGTCTGACGGATGCCGTCACGGCGTGGGAGGTCAAACCCGTCGGATCAGAAGGCTATCGCACCGCTGAGGTGACGCTGGGCGGGGTCGATACGCGGGACTTAGACGCGCGCACGATGGAGGCGCGGCAGGTGCCCGGCCTTTACTTCATCGGCGAGGTCGTGGACGTGACCGGCTGGCTGGGCGGCTACAACTTCCAGTGGGCCTGGTCATCGGGATGGGCAGCGGGGCAGGCGGTATGACCTGCCCCGGCGCGTATCAAAGCGTCTGGTCGTAGTCGCCGACCGAAGGTTCTGTTCGGATCACCGAGTCGATGTCTTCGAAGATCGCGCGCAGTTCCTCCTGGCTCTCAGGGCTTTCGCAGACGACGACAAGGTTCGGCGTGTTCGACGAAGCCCGCACCAGGCCCCAGCCGCCGTTATCAAGGATCACCCGGGCGCCGTTCACGGTCACCACCGTCTGGATCTTGCGGCCGCCAAGGGTGCCGCCCTCATCCGCACGCGCGACGAGCTTTTCAACGAGCCGCTCCAGCACTTGGTACTTTTCACCGTCGGCGCAATAGGGCGACATGGTGGGCGAGGAATAGGTGACCGGCAGGTCCTTGCGCAGGTCGGAAAACTTCTTGTCCGGGTTGCGGTCCATCAGCTTGCAGAGTTCCACCGCGACGCGCATCCCGCAGTCGAACCCGCGACCGATCGGGCCGGCCAGGAAGTAGTGGCCCGACTTCTCGAATCCCGCCAGCGCCCCGATTTCGCGCACACGGCGCTTCATGTGGCTGTGGCCAGTCTTCCAGTAGTCTGCCTTGGCCCCATGTTCCTTCAGCACCGGATCCGATGCGAACAGGCCCGTCGATTTCACGTCGGCCACGAAGGTCGATCCCGGATAGATCTTGATCAGGTCGCGCGCCATGATGACGCCCACCTTGTCGGCAAAGATCTCCTCGCCCTCGTCATCCACGACGCCGCAGCGGTCGCCGTCGCCGTCAAAACCCAGCGCCATGTCCGCGCCCGAAGCTTTGACCGCGTCGGCCATGTCGTGCAACATTTCCAGCGCTTCAGGATTCGGGTTGTAGTTCGGGAAGGTGTAGTCGAGTTCGTTGTGAAGCGGCACGACCTCGGCCCCGATGCGGCGCAGCAGTTCCGGCGCAAAGGCCGATGCGGTGCCGTTGCCCGTCGCGCAGACGATCTTGAGCGGGCGGGACAGTTTGAAATCGCCAACCAGATCGTCGAGGTAAGCTTCCTTGACGCCATCCACGAATTCATAGCGGCCGCCTTCGCGGGCTTCGCCCAGACCACCCAGCACGATATCGCGCAGTTCGGCCATTTCTTCCGGACCGTGGGTCAGCGGGCGGTCAAAGCCCATCTTGACGCCCGTCCAGCCGTTCGGGTTGTGGCTGGCTGTCACCATTGCCACCGCGGGCACGTCCAGATGGAACTGTGCGAAATAGGCCATAGGCGACAGGGCCGGACCGATGTCCTTGACGTGGATGCCCGCCTGCATCAGGCCCAGCACCAGCGCATTCTTGATGGCCAGCGAATAGTCCCGATAGTCGTTGCCGACGGCGATCACCGGCTCCAGCCCGCGCTTGTGCATCTGGGTGCCAAGGCCAAGCCCCAGCGCGGTCATGCCGGGAAGGTTGATTTCCTGCGGATACTTCCAGCGCGCGTCATATTCGCGAAAGCCGGTGGGCGTAATCATCGCGTCACGCAGAAAGCTCCAGGTGTTCGGCGTGACGTTCGGAATGGGTTTCATGGTCAACTCTTGGCTTGGGAACTTTTACAGATAAATCGGATGCGCCTTGGCCAGCGCATCAAACGCCACAAGTGTTTCAATAACCTGACGCATGTCATCAAGGGCAATCATGTTCGGCCCATCCGACGGCGCGTTCTCGGGCGCCTCATGCGTCTCTATGAACACACCGGCGATGCCAAGGCTCACGGCGGCACGCGCCAGAACCGGCGCGAATTCCCGCTGCCCGCCGGATGCCCCACCCAGGCCGCCTGGCTGCTGCACGGCATGGGTTGCGTCCATGATCACCGGCCAGCCGGTGCGGGCCATTTGCGGCAGGCCGCGCATGTCGGTCACCAGCGTGTTGTACCCAAAGGAACTTCCACGCTCCGTCAGCAGAATTCGGTCATTCCCGGTCGAGGCGATCTTGTCCGCGACATTGGGCATGTCCCAAGGGGCAAGGAACTGCCCCTTCTTCACGTTGACAACCGCGCCCGTCGCCCCGGCTGCCAGCAGCAGGTCCGTCTGCCGGCACAGGAAAGCCGGGATCTGCAGCACGTCCACGGCCTCGGCCGCGGGGGCGCAGTGGGCCGGTTCATGCACATCGGTCAGGACAGGGCAGCCGATCGTCTTGCGGACCCCGGCCAGAATCTCCAGCCCCCGATCCATGCCTAGCCCGCGCTTGCCTGAAAGCGAGGTGCGGTTGGCCTTGTCATAGCTCGCCTTGAAGACATAGCCCACGCCAAGCCCGGCGCAGATTTCTGCCATCCGGCCTGCGATCATCTGCGCATGATCCGCGCCTTCCAACTGGCACGGGCCGGCGATGACCACCATCGGCAGATCATTCGCTGCCGTCACAGGGCCGATGGCGACCCGCTTCATTTCATGCGTCATCCCGAAACCTGTTCCCGCAGGATAGAGGCCGTCATCGACAGCATCAGGTAAAGCCCCGCGAAGATGAGGAAAACAAGCGCCGTATTTTCAAAAGCGCGCGGGTAGCTTGCCTCGTCCGGCGCGATCGGGCGGACCCCCAGCGACAGGTAGCGGACCTGCTTGTTCGCCTCGATCCGCGCGGCCTCAAGCTGCTGCAGCGACTGCGACAGCATCATCTGCCGGGTCTGCACGTCAGATTCGGCCAGCAGCATTTCGCTCCGGATGCGGGCAAGCGATGTCTCGCCGCCGCTGTCCTGGGTCAGACGCGACCGCAGGCCGGCAATCTCGGTCTCCAGCGTTTCGATCCTCCGTTCCAGCGGGTCGACCCGCGCCCGGTTGGGGGTCGTGTTCGCCAGCAGTTCCTGAAGGTTCAGCCGTTCCTGGGTCAACTGCCCTTCAAGTTGCGAGATGCGGCTGGTCAGCAGGTTGACCTCGATATCGCTCGACAGGACGTTGTAGCTTTCCTGAAGGTCCACCACCCGGCGCTGGGCCTCGATCATCTTGGCCTCGGCGTCCTGATAGCTGCTGAGCGCCCCGCTCATCTGATCTTCCCGCAAGCGCTGGGTCAACTGGTCCACCTGTTCCTCGGCATAGCCGATGAGGGCGATGCTGAAGTCCCGCGCAAGCTGCGGATCAGGGGCGATGACCTCCATCTTGATGATGCCCTCGGTCGGGTCATAGCCGATCTTGACCATCCGCTTGTAAAGTCGGTAAGCGGCCTCGTTCGTCGCATCGGCCGGCAGGCGATGGATCGGATCGATGCTCTCGTCGCTGAAATGGGCCGTGAAATTCAGATCCTGGTCAAGCCTCTGGAATGCCTCACGCGATTGCAGGTAGCTTTGGACGGTGATTGAATCCTGCGACGTCGCTAGCCCGGTGCCGGAGAACAGGCCACCGAGTGCGGACTGCTGCCCCTCTGCCTGCTGGATCACCATTTCCGAATTGGTGGCATAAAGCGGCGTCGCCATCCGGTAATAGTAGTACCCAGCAATCATCGTGGGGATCAGCACGAAGAAGAACAGGTGCGCGCACAACAGCATCAGCCGCCGTTGCCGCCGCCGCGCGATGTCGCGCTGGATGGCGAGGATCTGCTTGGCGCGTTCTTCCTCGGCAAAGACCTCGGGCGAGGGGGGCGGCGGCGCCCTGCGGATCTTGGACGGCAGCTTGTCCTGGTCGATCCGCGCGAGTTCGGTTCCCACAGGTTTGCGGGGGGGCTCTTCGCCGTCGTTCTTGCCGATCACGAGTTCCAGCATGTTGGCACGGCTGAACGGGTCGATGCCCCGGGCGCGCAGCAGGCGAACCGCGTCGTGGTCGGAAGCGGGCTCCAGCCCGTGCTTCATGGCCAGGCGGCGCGCCATGCGCAGCTGCCGCCCCGTCAGCCCTTCGGCCGCGATGGCGGCAAGCTCGGCATCCGTGGAATTGGCGGCGGGCGGCGCCTTCGCCCCGGCCTTGCGGGGCTTGACGTCATGCAGGGCGTCGTTCTGGATCGCAGGTTCGAAATAATCCGCGTCATCCGCCGGGCCTTTTCGCGCGGCACCGGTGGTTCCGGTTCCCGCGGCATCGTCCGACAGCCGGATCCGGAACCTCTTTGCCTTAGGCCTGATAGTCATAAAGCCGTCTCGCTTCTTCCAGCGTTTCAAACATATAAAGCCGCCCGTCGCGTAAAACGGCCGCGCTGCGGCAGAACTTTTCCAGCGTCTCGGGCTGGTGGGACACGATGATGACCGTTGTCCTTTCAAGCCGTTCCCGCAGGATCGACCCGGCCCGACGGTTGAATTCCACGTCCTGCGTGCCAGGCATGCCTTCGTCAATCAGATACATGTCGAAATCAAGCGCGAGCATCAGCGCAAAGCTGAACCGCGACCGCATCCCCGCACTGTAGGTGCCGACGGGCATGTCGAAATATTCCTGCAACCCGCAGACATAGCGGCAGAAGGCTTCCACATAATCGGGATCAAGTCCGTAAAGCCGCGCAATATAGCGCGCATTCTCCTTGGCCGAATGCTTGGGGACCACACCGCCCATGAAGCCAAGTGGAAACGAGATCCGGCACCCGCGGCGGATCGTGCCCTCGTCCGGTTTTTCCAGCCCCGCCATCATGTTGATAAGCGTGGTCTTGCCGGTCCCGTTCGGGGCCAGGATGCCAAGGGAATTACCCAGTTCGACACGAAATGACGCACGGTCGAGGATGACCTTGCGCTGTTTTCCGGTCCAGAAAGATTTACTCACATTCGTGAATTCGAGCATTCGCGCCAACTTTCGCGCCACTGCGCGCCACTAGTACAAACGGGCCGAATAAATTTTGCCCGCGGCCGCATTATGCGAGAGATGGGCAAGCTTTGACAACCAACTTGTTGCGCCGCAGCATCCGGGCGCTCTTTGAACCGCGGCTGCCGGTTCCTAGATCTGCGGAATGACCTTTCTTCAGGATATCGGTGCCTGCCGGCTTTGCGCGGACAGGTTTCTTGCCACCGCGACGCGCCACATGCCGCGGCCGGTCCCTTGGTTCCGGCCCGGCTCGCGCATCCTGATCGCGGGGCAGGCGCCAGGAATGCGGGTTCATCAGGCAGGGCGGCCGTTCGCAGATGCCTCGGGCGTGCGGCTGCGGGGCTGGCTCGGCATGACCGAGGAAGAGTTTTATGACCGTGACAGGGTTGCGGTGGTGCCCATGGCCTTCTGCTTTCCCGGTTATGACGCCAAGGGGTCCGACCTGCCGCCGCCACGGCTTTGCGCCGCCACCTGGCACGAGCGGGTCATGGCCTCATTGCCTGGCCTGCGCTGCATGCTCCTGGTGGGAGGCTACTCGCAGCGCTGGCATCTGAAGACCAAGGCAAGCGTCACGGAAACTGTCAGCCGCTGGCGCGACCATGCGCCCGCCCGCTGGCCCTTGCCGCATCCCTCCTGGCGCACTACGGGTTGGGCCCGGAAAAACCCGTGGTTCGAGTCCGAGCTTCTGCCCGAACTGCGCGCCCATCTGCGAAAGGTGCTGGACGATGACCCCGCTTGACACTGCCCATGCCGCCATGGCGGCCGCGCCGGAAGACGATGCCGCCCGGCTCCGCTTCTACGAACGGCTGGCGGATGGCGAGCTTTTCCTGCTGCTGGAAAATGAGGCCGAGGGCGAAACCCTGACCCCGCAGGTGTTTTCCCCCGAAGATGGCGACGTGGTGCTGGTTTTTGACCGCGAGGATCGGCTGTCCGAGTTCGTCGGCGCGGCCGCGCCCTATGCTGCGCTGCCGGGGCGGGTAATTGCAGGGCTGCTGGCGGGGCAGGGGATCGGGCTGGGCCTCAACCTTAGCGTGGCCCCGTCGTCGATGCTGATCCCTGCCGATGCCGTAGACTGGCTGGCACAGACGCTGGGCAACACCCCGGCCGAGGTCGAGGCGCGACCCGAGGAGATCCTGCCCCCTAAAGGCCTGCCAGAGGTGCTTCTGTCCTCATTGGATGCCAAACTGGCACGGGCGGGTGGGCTGGCGCAGGCGGCCTATCTGGCGGCAGTGCGATATTCCGACGGGCGGAACGGGCATATGCTGGCCTTCATCAACGCGGCCGAAGGGGCGGAGGGGCCGCTCGCCCGCGCAGCGGGCGAGGCACTCACCTTTTCCGGGATCGAGGCTGGGGAGATGGACGTGGCCTTCTTCCGCGCAAATGAGCCTGTTGCCGCTACCTTGGCCCGCGTAGGGCTGCGGTTCGACCTGCCGGAACCCGAACGGGCAGCGCCGGCGGTTCCCCTGCCGCCGGGGATGGACCCGGCGAAGCCTCCGAAACTGCGTTGAAATTGGGGTATTCAGATACCTATTTTTCAACTAACTGAAATAGATGGATTTCTTCCATAAAGTCATGCTTGACCTGAAAGCGGTTTCCTTTAGAACAGCGCCATCCCGGGTTGGCCACAGGCTGGCCCTCTGACCGTTTCTCTCGAAGTAGGGCCAGCAATGAAAACCTATACCGCAAAACCGGCGGAGATTGAGAAGAAGTGGATCCTGATCGACGCCGAAGGCATCGTTCTGGGCCGCCTCGCCACGATCGTCGCCATGCGCCTGCGCGGCAAGCACAAGCCGACGTTCACCCCCCACATGGACATGGGTGACAACGTCATCATCATCAACGCCGACAAGGTGCAGATGACGGGCAACAAGCGCAACGACAAGACCTACTACTGGCACACCGGCCACCCCGGCGGGATCAAGAGCCGCACCGCGCGTCAGATCCTTGAAGGCGATCATCCCGAGCGCGTGATCGAAAAGGCTGTCAAGCGCATGCTGCCCGGCGGCAAGCTGTCGCGCCAGCAAATGACCAACCTTCGCATCTATGCGAGCGCCGAGCATCCGCATGAAGCGCAGCAGCCCGAAGTTCTCGACCTCAAGCCGCTGAACCCGAAAAACACGCGGAGCGCATGAACATGGCCGACGATATCAAATCCCTCGACGACCTGAAATCGGTAGTCTCCGGCACCCCGGCGGCTTCGGAAGATTTCGCCCCGCGCGAGCCGGTCCGTGACGAACTTGGCCGCTCCTATGCTACCGGCAAGCGGAAGGACGCGGTCGCCCGCGTCTGGATCAAGCCGGGCACCGGCAAGGTCGTCGTCAACGGCAAGGACATGGACGTGTACTTCGCACGCCCGGTGCTGCAGATGATCCTGCGCCAGCCGTTCCAGATCGCGAACGTCGAAGGTCAATTCGACGTCTACGCGACCGTGAAAGGTGGCGGTCTTTCGGGCCAGGCCGGCGCGGTGAAGCACGGCATCTCCAAGGCGCTGCAGCTTTACGAACCCTCGCTGCGTGGTGCGCTGAAGGCGGCAGGCTTCCTGACCCGCGACGCCCGCGTGGTCGAACGGAAGAAATACGGCAAGGCGAAAGCCCGCCGCAGCTTCCAGTTCTCGAAGCGCTGATCCTATCTACAGGTTCAGGAAAGGGCGCGGCCATTGGCTGCGCCCTTTTCATTTGCCCTTCAAGCTGCGGCGCAATTTTCCTAAAAGTTAACGCGCTTGCTCGAAAATGTTATTTCGCGCCTCTTGACCGCGCGCTGCCTTTTCCGACAATTGGAAGGAGAGCAGCAAAGACAAGAGACCGCAAATGGCCCGTCTATCCTCATTCCACAACCCGTTAGGTGGCAGCAGCAGCCTTGGATACCGCACCAAGGACCACGGGATCGAGATCTTCTTTGACGACGGCGTGACGCGACGCATGGCGTGGCGCGTGGCGACCCCCGGCGTCAGCGAACAGCGGCTGGGGGATGCCCTCCGCGCGGCGATCTTCCATAACCGCGTAGTTCCGGCGCTTTACTCGGAGCTTCGCAAGCGCAGCATCGCGGTAGAGCCGATCCGGCGCTGACCGGTGACGCAGATGGATGAACATTTTCTGGCACATTACGTGGCCGGGCAATGGCGTGCACCGCTCTCGCAACGGCTGCACCCGGTAAGCGGCAGGACACAAGTGGTGCTTGCCAGTCCCGCGGATATCGCCCGCGCCATAGCCCGCGTGCAAGAAGCGCCGGCAGCGGATGATTATCACCTTTGCACTGCGACGGCTCTGGCCCAGATGCTGCCCCCAACTGGGAACCCGCCCCACGTCACTCACCACCACAACTATGTGGAAATCAGGCTGTCCGGGCCGGTTCCGACCCTTGTGGGCGCCTTCCGTCGGGGCAGGGCGTTCCTGTTGCTCGCCGCCCCCGCGCTTGCGCCACGGATGGTCCCGGTGGTGCAGGCGCTGGATGCGGCCGGCCTTGGCCGCCCGCTCGCCTTGCTCTACGTCTAGCAGTCTGGCGGCAGCAGTCCGAGGCCGCGAAGGTAGATCCCGATTCCCGCCTCCAGCAGGTCCTCGGGCGAAAATGGCGACCGCGCCCCGGGTGCGCCCCGTGCATAAAGCTCCACCACACCGTGGCTCATCGACCAGACATGGGCGGAAAACATCGCTGCCGGCGGGCGCTTGTCCTTGGGGATATGCTGCGACAGCGCCTCGGCCGCGCGTTCCAGCACTAGGTTCGCCCGCGCCGCGCCTGCGGCCAGTTCCGGCGTCTGGTTATGGGAAATGCCGCTTTCGAACATCGCCATGTAGTGCCCGGGATAGCGCCGCGCGAAAGCCAGATATGCCCGCCCCGTGGCCTCGAACGCCGCAAGTGCCGAAGGCTGGCCGTTGTTGAAGGCATAGTCCATCAGGTCGCTGAAGATCTCGAACCCCTGAACCGCGCATTCCGCGATCAGATCGTCCCTCCCGGCGAAATGGCGATAAACGGCAGCTGGCGTGACCCCGGCGCCCTTGGCTGCCTCGGACAGGGTAAATCCCTGCGGTCCCTTTTCCTGGATCAGCGCCAGCGCAGCATCCACCAGCGCCTGCCGCAGGTTGCCGTGGTGATAGCCCCTCTTACCCATGCCAGAGCTCTGGCCCCCCGCAGATGGCGGCATCAGGCGTTCCCACGACCGCGGCATCCTTGCCGGCATAGTCGATCCCAGACAGGACATGCCGGATGATGGCGAGCCGCGCGCGGTACTTGTCGTCGGCCAGAACCAGCGTCCATGGGGCGAAATCAAAATGGCTGCGGCGCAGGGTGTCGCCGATCGCGTCGCTATAGGCGTCCCACTTGTGCAGCCCTTCGACATCGATCGCGCTCAGCTTCCACTGCTTCAGCACGTCGCGTTCGCGGGCCAGCATCCGGCGCAGCTGTTCCGCGCAACCGATCTCCAGCCACAGCTTGACCAGGTGCATCCCCTCGTTCACCAGCATCGCCTCAAACGCCGGTAATTGCGTCATGAAGGCTTCGCGCTGCGCAGGCGTGGCAAAGCCGAAGACGGGTTCAAGCACGGCGCGGTTGTACCAGCTCCGGTCGAACAGGGCCATCCGGCCGCGTCGGGGCAGGCGTTCGACATAGCGCTGGAAATACCACTGCTGCGCTTCGTCCTCGGACGGCTTGTCCAGCGCCTCGATCCGCGCGACGCGGGGGTTGAGGTTCATCGTGAAGCGATTGATCGCGCCGCCCTTGCCGGCGGTGTCGCGGCCTTCGAACAGGATCACGATCCGCGCGCCTGAGGACTTGACCCACGCCTGGAATTTCACAAGCTCGACCTGCAGCGGGTCCATCTCCCGCTCATAATCGGACCGTTTCATCCAGCGGTCATAGGGGTAATGCGGGCTGAGGATGTCGCGGCTTGCGCCATCCTCGATCGCGCGGCGGATGTCTTCGGGCGCATCCTGTTGCAGGAAGCGGGTGATCGCGCCGTCAAAGGGCAGGGACATGCGCCTCTCCGTTGTTAGATCGTGTCAGTATGGCGATGGCGCGGCGGTGCGCAACTGGCGCAATCCTGCGCGTTCGGCGGCACGGTGAATGGCTGCGACGACTTCTTCCGGCGCACCGTGGTGGGGCATGTGCCCCATGCCGTTCAGAACCGTCAGAACCGCGCCCGGAACTTGCGACACCATGGCAAGCGAGTTCAGTTCCAACCCCACGATCCGGTCCCGGTTACCATGCACGATCTCGATCGGCTGGCGAAGATTCGGGTAATGCGGCGCCATGTATTCGAGATAGGTCTTGAGCGCCCCGATCTGTTCAACGTTGGCGTTGAAACTGTCCCGCCGCGCGCTGAGCCCGGCGCCGATGTAGTCGGAATAGCCTTCGGGAACCGGCTGGGGCTTGAAGATCCCGGCGATCACCCAATCCTCCACCTTGCTCATCGGAGCAAAGCCGGTCATCAGCGGCACCGCAACATCGCGCCCGAAGTGGCTGGAAATAAACGGATACCACCAGCCAAATTCGCCCTGCCAAGGGTAGGTGGTACCTGACAGGATCACCAGCGCAGGCGGGCCTCCGGGATCGCGCAGCGCCCAGGCCATCGCGACTGCCGCCCCATAGCTGTGGCCCAGCACGATTGGATGTTTCGCGCCAAGCTGGTCGGCGGCTGCCCGCAGCAGGTCGGCCTGTGCAATCGGGTTGCGGTTTTCCTCGCCGATGTGGTCGGTCCAGCCCAGTCCCGGCCTATCGAAGACGATCACGCGATAGTCGTCCCGCAGCCGCCCCACCAGATCGAACGTGAAATCCCGGGTATTGCCGCTGGCCCCGTGCAAGAGCACAAGGTCCGGGCCGCTGCCTTCCACATGGGCGTGGACGGTGACGCCGTTCACCTCCAGCAACTGGCCGGTGGGCGGGTATTGCGCTTCGGCCTTGGCCTCGCGCAGGGCGGCGCGTTGATCGATGTAGCCGGCGCAGCCTGCCATAAGCAGGCCCGCCGCCAGAATGAGGACGCTAAAGGCCGATCTCGGCAAGGTCATAGGGGGTCGTCTGGTAGATTTCGTTGATCCAGTTGCCGTAAAGCAGGTGGGCATGACTGCGCCAGCGGTTCAGCGGCGTCCGGCTTGGATCGTCGTCGGGGTAGTAGTTCACCGGCACAGCAATTGCCTTGCCCGAGGCAACGTCCCGGTCATACTCCTCTTTCAGGGTGCCGCTGTCGTACTCGAAGTGGTTGAAGATATAGAGCGCCCGGTGCCCCGGATCCTCGACCAGACAGGGGCCGACCTGATCACTGCCCAGAAGGGTCGTCAGCGCCGGAACCGCATCCACATCCTCTTGGCGGATTTCCGTCCAGCGGCTGACCGGGATCAGCAGGTCGTCTGAAAAGCCCCGCAGGTACGGGGATGCCGGCGCCAGATTGCGATGACGGAAACAGCCAAAGGCCTTGCCTTCAAGCAGGTGCTTGGGCACGCCGTGGAAGTGGTGGATCATCGCCATCCCGCCCCAGCAGACGCCAAAGGTGGAGTGGACGTTGGTCTGCGTCCAGTCGAACACCTCTTGCAGCTCGTCCCAATAGGTCACCACCTCATAGGGCAGGTGTTCGACCGGGGCGCCGGTGATGATCAGCCCGTCAAAGCGTTCCGACTTCACCTCCTGGAACGGCCGGTAGAATTCGGCCATATGCTCGGCGGCGGTGTTCTTCGTCTCATGCTCCGTCATGCGGATCAGGGACAGATCGATCTGCAAAGGGGTCGCCCCGATCAGCCGGGCGAACTGCGTCTCGGTCTGGATCTTCTTGGGCATCAGGTTCAGAAGCCCGATCCGCAGGGGCCGGATGTCCTGCCGCGCTGCGCGCGTATCCGACATCACCATCACGCCCTCGCGCGAGAGCACGTCAAAGGCGGGGAGGGACTCGGGCAGGGTAATCGGCATGGCTTCTTCCTTCTGGCGAGTGGTGCAGATATGCCCGTCGCGCGTCAGGCTCAAGAGCCCTGGTCAAGCTGCCGCATGATCAGGGCATCAAAGTCGGCTTGGGTGGCGACGCGGGCAATGTCTTCGGCCCGGACGCGGATGCCCCAGTTGTCGGCCATCCGGGCGTAACGCGGCTGGCGATGCGCCAGCGCCTGCGCATAGGCCCAGCGGACAAAAGCGTCGGGATCGACCTCTTCTTCGGCTTGGCTGTACAGTTCAAGGTATTCGGCCCAGACCCGGTGCAGAAACGCGGGCTGGTAGTACATGGGCTTTGGCGCGCGATCGAACCGGCGGACGAGTTCCTCTGTGTGGGCCTCGCTCCCCTCGATCCAGACCAGAAGCAGGTTTTCCGACAGTGACCGCAACACGGGATCTTCAGGGTGGTCAGGGTTCACCACCTCGCAGATCGAGCCGCCGGTATCGCAGACAAAATGCGGGTAGCCATAGATATCCTGCGCCCGGGCGATGAAAGGCAGAGTGTCCAGCAGCGAGGCAATCTCTGCCTCGCGGTGCTGTTCCTGCCGCTTCATGTATTCGGCGAAGGGCAGACCGCCCTTTTGCGGATCACCCGGCTTGCCGAGGTAGGTGGACAGGGGCGCAAGATTTTCGAACGTGATGTTGGACCGGATGCAGACCGAATCCGACATCAGCAGTTCCCGCAAAAGCGGCACGCGCATCGCCTCGCGCTTGAAGTTGTCGGCGATGTGTTCGCCCATGTAGCGCGTGCCGATGCGGTAGTCGACCGAGTAGTGGAACCACCCACCGCTGGCGCGCAGCATGGTGGACACATGCGTCTTGCCCAGCCCCGACATTCCGAACAGCGCCACGCGCTTTTCCCGCGCGTTCAGCCACGCGTTGCCAGAACCATAGAGCATTCGATCCCCCGTCGTCATTCGTCCCTGCCAAAGCAGAGCCGCCCGCCGGGGTCAAGCGATCAGAAGCTGTAGCCGACCCGGATCCCCGCAGCCACGGCAGAGTTTCCGCTGAACTCTCCGCCCAGGCCCACCGTCGTTGCGTCGCCGATGTCTATGTAGCGCAGGCCGCCAGTGATCCTGATGTTGTCGCGGGTATAGGTTACCGCCACGCCGATGCTGCGCTGTCCGTCCGTCGGGCCCAGGTTGCTGGTGGGGGAAAAGCCGTCGGTGGTGTAGGACGCCATGATCGCCCCCGACCATTCCGGGGTAAAGCGGCGACCAATACCCAACGAATAGGTGGTCGCGTTGGTGCGGTATTCCACCAGCGTCCCGCCCGCGGTGCCTTCGTAAAGCGGGGGCGTGATGTCGAAGTCGGTCCATTTCACCCAGCGGATTCCGCCCATCAGCAGGGTGTCAGGCGCGATGCCGGTCTGGAACTCCAGGTTCACTGATTCCGGGATCGTGGTGGTAAAGGTCGTTTCCTGCGACAGCAGGCCGTTTTGAACGGCCTCCGAGGCATTGAAGTCATGCTTGATGCGCGAATTGTAGGTCAGCGCCACCCGCGCGGCATATTCAGGTATCTCGTACGCGACGCCCAGCAGCCAGCCATAGGCGGTATCGGCATCCACCGTCATCGTGTACTGGAACGGTACAGGAACCGAACGAAGGATCTCCACCTCGCCGCTGGTGCGTACCGCCCGCAGGCCGCCGTGGACGCTGAGGTTTTCGCTGAAGCGATAGCGCAGGATGCCGGTAACGCCCAAGCTGTCGATTTCGGCGCTTGAACCGGCGATGGGGTAGCCGGTGCCGGTGGGATAAAAGACGTCGGCGCCGATGGGTTCGTCCACGATCAGCGCAACCTCCAGCTGGTCCGTCAGGGGCATCTTTGCCCCGAAGGTCAGGCTGGTGTAGGAGCCGGTCATGTCGCCGCTTCCGACGCCAAAGACGGGAAGCGTGCCGCTGACCTTGGGATTTACATGGCTCAGGCCGAATTCGAGATAGCGGCCCTGCTCGAACAGGATCGCGACGGATTGCGGCGAACGCTCTACCGTCGCGGTCGCCGCCGTCGCCGTCAGCGAGAGCGCCGCCGCGGAAGCCAACACCTTGTGCATGATGCCTCCCCCTCTCATGCGATGATCACAAGATCATGAGCGCGACTTTCTGTCGCGTCAATCCTGACCCGGCGTCAGGCTAGAGAGGCCTTCCTTTCGCGCCGGGCTTCGCCCCGGATGTTGAGGATATTGGCACCAAGGATGATGATCGCGCCCAGCAGCACCGGCCATTCCAGCGCCTCGTCGTAAAGGGCGACGCCGATCAGCGCGATCAGCGGCAGGCGGATGAAGTCGAGCGGCAGCACCACCAGCGCCGGGGCATGGCCCAGTGCCCGCGTCAGGCAGAAATGCGCAACCAGACCTGCCGCGCCGATGACGGCGATCCAGGGCCAGTTTTCCGGCCGCGGCCACGTGATGTCTCCGTCCATCCCTGCAAGAACAAGGGCGAACGCCGCCTGCATCGTCACCAACCAGAACAGGATGCTGGTGATTGACTCCGTCCGTGTCAGCACCTTGGTAAAGACGGCGGAACCGGCAAAGCCCACCGCCGCGCCAGCTGCAGCCAAGATGCCTGCGTCGATTGCACCAAAATCAGGCCGTGCCACAATCAGGATGCCGACAAAGCCGATGGCGGCGGCCAGCACGCGAACGCCTGTAATCCGTTCGCCCAGGAAGATCGGCGCCAGCAGGATCACCCAGAGCGGCGACGTGAACTCGAGCGCCACCACCTGCGCCAGAGGCAGAAGCGTGATCGCCCAAAGCCAGAGGTTCTGGCCGGTGAAGTGGCTTGCATTACGGATGAACTGCAGCCCGATGGACCGGGTGGTCACCTGCCGCAATGTGCCTGTGGCCGTCGCTGCCACCATCACGATCCCGATCCCCACGACCGAGCGGTAGAGCATCATCTCGAACGTGTCGAGGTCACTGGACAGGGCGCGGGCCGCCACCGCCATCGAGGAAAATGACAAGACCGATCCAAGCATCCATAGCGCGGCGCGCAGAACTTGAGCGGGGGCAGGGCGGGTTTGCGGCTGAGTCATGCAGGCCCCCTCCTTGGGGCCAAGGCATGGATCACCCGCAGCAGGTGCTTGTCAACCCCGCCCGCCCGGCAGAAGGCGGAGTGGCCTTTTCAGGTCACTCCCACTCGATCGTGCCCGGCGGCTTGGAGGTGATGTCATAGGTGACGCGGTTGATCCCGTTGACTTCGTTGATGATCCGGGTCGCGGTCTCGCCAAGGAATTCATGGGTGAAGGGATAGTAGTCCGCCGTCATGCCATCGACCGAGGTCACCGCCCGTAGGGCGCAGGCATAGTCATAGGTGCGCCCGTCGCCCATCACGCCAACGGTGCGGACCGGCAGCAGCGCCACAAATGCCTGCCAGATCGCGTCATAAAGGCCATGCTTGCGGATCTGGTCGATGTAGACCGCATCTGCCTTGCGCAGGATGTCGAGCTTTTCGCGCGTGATCTCTCCGGGGCAGCGGATGGCAAGGCCCGGGCCGGGGAAGGGGTGGCGGCCAATGAAATGCGCCGGCAGGCCAAGTTCACGGCCAAGGGCGCGAACCTCATCCTTGAAGAGTTCGCGCAGCGGCTCGACCAGCTTCATGCCCATCTTTTCCGGCAAGCCGCCGACATTATGGTGCGACTTGATCGTGACCGAGGGCCCGCCGGAGAAGCTGACGCTTTCGATCACGTCCGGATAGAGCGTCCCTTGGGCAAGGAACTCGGCACCGCCCACAGATTTCGCGTGCTTCTCGAACACCTCGATGAACAGGCGCCCGATCGTCTTGCGCTTCACCTCGGGGTCAGACACGCCTTCCAGCGCACCAATGAACAGATCAGCCTCATCCGCGTGGATCAGCGGGATGTTGTAGGTGTCGCGGAACATCGCGACGACCTCCTCGGCCTCGTTCTGGCGCATGAGGCCATGATCCACGAAAACGCAGGTGAGCTGGTCGCCGATCGCTTCGTGGATCAGCACAGCGGCTACCGAGCTGTCGACGCCGCCGGACAGGCCGCAGATGACCTTCTTGTCACCGACCTGTTCGCGGATCTTGCGGATCGCTTCTTCCTTGTAGGCGCCCATGGTCCAGTCGCCGGTAAAGCCAGCAAGCCGCACGAAGTTCTGCAGCAGGATGCGCCCGTTCGGCGTGTGGTGCACCTCCGGGTGGAACTGCACCGCATAGAATTGGCGGCTTTCGTCGCCCACGATTGCCAGCGGCGCGTTGGGCGAGGTGCCGATGATCTCGAACCCCGGCGCCATTTGCGTCACGCGGTCGCCGTGGCTCATCCACACTTCCTCGCGCCCGGCGGCGAACATGCCCGAGAAGATCCCGTCCTTCCGGTGGTCCGAGGCGGGTTCGACAAAGGCGCGGCCGAATTCGCGGTGGTGGCCGGATTCCACCTTGCCGCCCAACTGTTCCATCATCACCTGCTGGCCGTAGCAGATGCCAAGGACGGGCTTGCCCATGTCGAACAGCGCCTGGGGCGCGCGGGGGCTGCCGTCTTCGGTCACGCTGGCGGGGCCGCCCGACAGGATCACGGCCTTGGGCGCGAAATCACGCAGGAAGGCATCGTCAACCTTGTTGAACGGGTGGATTTCGCAATAGACGTTCAGCTCCCGCAGGCGCCGCGCGATCAGCTGCGTCACCTGGCTGCCAAAGTCGATGATGAGAAGGCGGTCATGGGCGATCTGGGTCATGCCCGGCCTTTAGGCCCTTGCCCCTTTTCACGCAAGGGGCAAGGTGTGGGTCAAGCCATGTCGATGTCGGATTCGCGCCGAAGATGACGCAATCCATCGGCGCGGGCGCAGGCAATGGGCGTATCACGGATTAAGGATTTGCGCCGTCAGGAGGATCAGCATGAGTGACGTGACAGCAGGCCGGCGGGCCCGCGGTGGCGGCGGTGCGGCGCGGCGGGCGGAACGCCAAGCCGTCAGCTTTGAAACCGCCCGCTTCATCGAGCGGAACATCCCTAACCTGGAGATCCTGAACGAGGAAGCTCTCCAGATCATCGAGCATAACGCTGAGACGGTGCTGGAGGAGATCGGCGTCAACTTCGTCGAGAACCCGGCGGCGCTGGCACTTTGGCGAGAGGCGGGCGCGGATATCGAAGGGGAACGTGTCCGCATCCCGCGCGGCCTTGCCCGTCAGTTGTGCGCAACCGCGCCGTCGCGCATCGTCCAACATGCCCGCAACCCGGCGCGGAACGTGGAAATTGGGGGCAACTCGTTGGTGCTGGCGCCGGTCTATGGCCCCCCCTTCGTGCGCGATGCGGCCGGTGGCCGCCGCTATGCCACGATGGAGGATTTCCGGAACTTCGTGAAGCTGGGCTACATGTCCAAGTGGCTGCATCATTCGGGCGGCACGGTTTGCGAACCCACCGACATCCCGGTGAACAAGCGCCACCTTGACATGCTGCTGGCGCACATGACGCTGTCGGACAAGCCCTTCATGGGGTCGGTCACCGAACCTAGCCGCGCCCAGGATTCGGTCGAGATGTGCGAGATCCTGTTCGGCCGGGACTTCGTGCAACAGAACACGGTGATGACCTCGCTCATCAACATCAACTCGCCACTGACCTTCGACAGCGTGATGATGGGCGCGCTGGAGGTTTATGCCCGCAATAACCAGGCCTGCGTGGTTTCGCCCTTCATCGTAGGCGGGGCGATGGCCCCCGTGTCAGTGGCGGGCACGCTGACGCAGGTTCTGGCAGAGGTTCTGGCAGGTGTCGCCTACAGCCAGCTGGTGCGCAAAGGCGCGCCGGTGATCTTTGGCGCCTTCGTGACCTCGATCGACATGAATTCGGGCGCGCCTACCTTTGGTACGCCAGAGGCGAGCCAGATCACCTATGGCGCGGGCCAACTGGCACGGCGGCTGGGGCTTCCGTACCGGTCGGGCGGGGCGTTCTGCGGGTCGAAACTGCCGGATGCACAGGCGGCCTATGAAAGCGCGAACAGCCTGAACATGGCGCTGCTGTCGGGCGTGAACTTCATGCTTCATGCCTGCGGCTGGCTGGAGGGCGGGCTGGTCAGTTCGTACGAAAAGTTCGTGATGGACGCCGACCAGCTTGGCATCCTGCATCGTCTGGCGAAGGGAATTGATGTTTCCGAAAACGGCCAGGCGATGGAAGCCATCCGCGAGGTGGGGCCGGGCGGCCATTATCTTGGCTGCGCCCATACCCAAGCCAATTTCAAGGAAGCCTTCTGGCGGACCGAGCTTCTGGACTACAAGCCGTTCGAAACCTGGGAAGAAGAGGGCGCGCGCGACACTGTCGCGCTGGCCTCGGACCGGGTGGCGAAAATGCTGCGCGACTATCAGGCACCAGCGATCGACCCCGGCATCGCCGAAGGGCTGAACGATTACGTGTCGCGCAAGAAAGGCATGATGGCCGACGCCTTCATCTAGCGGATGACAGGGCGGGGCAGCATCCGCGCCTCGCCCAGAACCGCGATCATCACGCTGACATGACGGGCGACGCTGTAACAGGCGTCGCCCGTTTTTCGTGCGTGGTTCAGCCGTGCTTCCTCGGCCAGCAGCAGTTCCAGTGCCCGCACCGGGCAGGGCAGCCCTGCGACCTGGACCAGACGCCGCAGGTCCCGGTCCCGGCGATAATCCTCGACCCCGGCCCGCGCGGCCCGGATCAGCAGGCGCG
The DNA here is from genome assembly GCA_008711135.1 of Rhodobacteraceae bacterium LNNU 3342. Taxonomy (GTDB): domain Bacteria; phylum Pseudomonadota; class Alphaproteobacteria; order Rhodobacterales; family Rhodobacteraceae; genus Halodurantibacterium. The sequence goes on along the minus strand of VUAW01000008.1, from coordinate 95,370 downwards.
GCCTGCGCAGGCTGTGCAGGGTTTCCAGGACATCCACGCCTTGGAAGTTGGTCATGCTCAGTTCGCTCATGGCATCCTCTCATGCAGTACTGACGGGCAGTCTACGCAACCAGAGCGGGTGTTGCGCGAAAGGGTGACCCAGCGAACGCAGCTTTCAGAACAGTTTAGGATTTAGAGCCAATTATCGGAAACTGTTCGATTATTAACCAGCGGGTAAGGTTTGCGAAGAAGGTTGTTAACCATCTTCAAGACCCGAGCCCGCTGGAAGGAGGCATAAGCAGACCCATGGCCACGGCACAGACAACTCACGGATCGCTTCCGGGCTGGCTGCCTGACGCCGTCCGGCTGTACCTCTCGCACACCGAGGATGGTCTCTCGCTTCGGGCGCTGGCGCGGCGCGAAGGCTGCCATGCCTCCACCGTGATGCGGCAGGTGCGCCGGTTCGAAAACCGCCGCGACGACCCCTTGGTCGATGAGGCTCTCACGCGCCTGGGCCGCGCGCATGCCGCCCGGACAACCCAAGTTACCGACAACAAGGACAGCGAAATGACCGCAGCCATCCGCCCCGAGCAACTTGTATCGGACGAGATCACGATCGCCCGAGAGGCGCGACGGGTGCTTCGCCGCCTCTGTGAACCCGGGGCCGTGCTTGCCATCGCGCCCAACATGGAAAAGGCCGCAGTCCTGAGGGAGATGCCCGATGGCATTACTGCCCGCGTCGCTGTGGTTGAACGCCGCGTGGCCGAGGCCTTTGCGCTGAAGGACTGGATCGGCTGCCGCCAGGCTGGGCGCGTCGCCACCTATGAGATCACGGCTGCCGGCCGTGCCGCACTGCGCCGCTTCCTAGCCGAAGACGAGGCCGCCATCGGCTGCGCCGAAGCGGCCATGCCTTTTGCCGACCAGCACCGGATTTGGGACCACAAGATGGTGCAAGATGCTGCGGGGGAGGCGCCCAAGCGTATCCGCTACAACCTCGCTGAAAGCCCTGTGGCGGCGCTGGCGCGGCGGCGGGACAAGGACGGCACCCCATTTCTGACGCCCGATCTTGTCGCGGCGGGCGAGCGCCTGCGTGAGGATTTCGAACTGGCGCAGATGGGGCCGCGTGTTGCCCAGAACTGGGACCGCTTCCTGACCGGGGGTGACCGCGGTGGGTTTCAGCCGGGCAGCGGGCCGGCACAGGGACCGCGCGGGGCGCGGGATCGGGTGGCGGCGGCGCTGCGCGACCTTGGTCCCGGTTTGGGCGACATGGTGCTGCGCTGCTGCTGTTATCTGGAGGGGCTGGAACAGGCGGAACGCCGGCTCGGCTGGTCGGCAAGATCGGGCAAGATCGTGCTGAGGATCGCGCTCCAGCGCCTGCGGCGTCATTATGAGGAAACGGGCGGCCTTGCCGCGCCGCTGATCGGTTGAACGAAAGCCCCGGCCTGTGCCGGGGCTTCCCTTGTTATTCCGCGGCCTGAAGCGCGCCGATTATTTCGGCGCGTGCAGCGCGGATTCCTTCTGCATAGGCCGGGCTGACCTGCGCATAGTGGCCCAGCATCCGTTCGATGATCTCCTCGGGTACGCCCTGCATCGCCTCGGCGGTGTTGCGGTACAGCCGCTGGCGCTCCGCATCGCTCAGTACCCGGTCATGCAGCGCCCGGGCTTGGCTGTAGTCGTCGTTGCCGACGCGGTGATCGTACCGCGCCGCGTCACCAGAAATCCGCAGCGGAGGTTCCGCGACCGACGGGTCCTGCTTCGCGGAACCGGCGATTGAGTTCGGTTCATAATACGCATCGACATGACCAGTACGCTGGCCAAAGAAGTTCATGTTGCCGTCCTTGTGGTAGTGGTGGACGGGGCAGCGGGGGGCGTTCACAGGCAGCGCCTCATAATGCGTGCCGAGCCGATAGCGATGCGCGTCAGCATAGGACCACACCCGCGCCTGAAGCATCTTGTCAGGGCTGTAGCCGATACCGGGAACCTTGTTCGAAGGGCTGAAGGCGGCCTGTTCGATTTCCGCGAAATAGTTGTCGGGGTTGCGGTTCAGCTCCATGATGCCGACCTCGATCAGCGGGTAGTCGCTGTGTGGCCAGATCTTGGTCAGGTCGAACGGGTTGTATGGGGTCTTTTCCGCATCCAGTTCCGGCATGATCTGCACGCAGAGCTTCCAGCGCGGGAATTCGCCGCTTTCGATCGTGCCGAACAGGGCCTCCTGATACCCCTCGCGCGTGCGGCCGGTAACCTCTGCGCCCTCGGCATTGGTGTAGTGGGCATGCCCCTGCAGGGTCTTGAAGTGGAATTTCACCCAGAAGCGTTCGCCCGCATCATTCCAGAACGAATAGGTGTGGCTGCCATAGCCGTTCATCTGCATCGGCGTCTGGGGCAGGCCGCGGTCCGACATCAGGATGGTGATCTGGTGGATGGCTTCGGGGCTCAGGCTCCAGAAATCCCACATCGCCGTGGCGGAGCGAAGGTTGGTGCGCGGGTGGCGCTTTTGCGTGTGGATGAAGTCGGGGAACTTCAGCGGGTCGCGCACGAAGAAGACGGGGGTGTTGTTGCCCACCACGTCCCAGTTGCCTTCGTCCGTGTAGAACTTGACGGCAAAGCCGCGCACGTCGCGTTCATGGTCGGCGGCGCCCAGTTCGCCAGCCACGGTCGAAAACCGGGCGATCAGCGGCGTCGTCTTGCCGACCTCGGCAAAGATGCTGGCGCGGGTGTATTTCGTAATGTCGTTGGTGACGGTAAGGGTGCCATAGGCGCCCCAACCCTTGGCGTGAACGACACGTTCCGGAATGCGCTCGCGGTTCTGATGGGCCAGCTTTTCGATCAGCTGGTAATCCTCCAGCAGCACCGGGCCGCGCGGGCCTGCTGTCAGCGTGTTCTGGTTGTCGGCAATCGGGGCGCCGCCGGTGGTAGTGAGTCGTGTGCTCATGGATCCCTCCGTCCTTCTTCTTGTCGAATTCTGTGGTGACTATTGCCGGTAGAGTCGATAAAGAGAAATCGGATATTCTTCTTGTATCGATAAGATGATCTTATGAACCTGACGCTCAAGCAGTTGACCTACTTCATTGCCCTTGTCGAAGAGGCAGGCTTTGGCCGTGCCGCAGATCGGATGCACGTGACCCAGCCTGCGCTGTCGATGCAGATAAAGGAACTGGAAACCACGCTGGGTCTGACGCTGGTCGAACGCCTGCCGCGCGGCATCCGCCTGACCCGCGCTGGACGTGAAGTTCTGGAACGCGCCCGCCGGATCGTCGCGGAAACCCGGGAGTTGGAGGCCACGGCGCGGCGGCAGGGTCTTTCAGGGCGTCTGAACCTGGGGATGATTCCGACGGTCGCGCCCTATCTGCTGCCGCGGGTCCTCATGTCCTTGCGCGAAATTGCGGGCGATCTGCGGGTGCGCGAGGCGCAGACGGATACGCTTCTGGTGGCATTGGATGCAGGGCAACTGGATGCGGTGGTCATCGCCGGTCCCTCTGCGGGTGCGGATCGCGTAGTGCTGCCGCTGTTTCAGGACCGTTTCCTGCTTGCGGGGGCAGCAGCGCGGCTTGAAGGGCTGAAGCAGGCGTCGGAGGGGCTTCGACCCGTCACGCTTGACCCGGATCACCTGCTGCTGCTGGACGAAGGGCATTGCCTTGCCGATCAGGCGCTGGAGGTGTGCGGGATGGACCGACGCCAGACGCGGCTCGACCTAGGCGCCTCGTCGCTTTCGACGCTGTGCGGGCTGGTGGCCCAAGGCTTCGGGATGACCTTCCTGCCGGAAATCGCGCTGGAGTCCGAGGCGGCGGCCGCGCCGTCAATGCGCGTGCTGCGGTTTGCAGAGCCGGAACCGGCAAGGGAAATCGTGCTGGTGCACCGGGTGGCGACGCGGGACGACGGCTGGATCACGCAGCTGGCGGATGTGATCCGCGAAGGGGCGGGGCAGCTTCGGCCCATGCGCGAAGCGCCTGCCCAACGATGAAGGGAATGGGCGCGCCATGACGACGCGCCCAAGCTGTTCTCAGGCGGCTTGCTCGCGCGAAGCGCGGAGCCATTCCAGCAGGTTTTCCGGCGAGGAGACGCCATACGGGTCTTCGGCGTGGTTGTCGCAAAGGCCGGGTTCCTCGAACCATGCCTCGACCACGCCGTTGTTGATGATGGCGGCATAGCGCCAGCTGCGCAGGCCAAAGCCGAGGTTGTCCTTGCGGACAAGCATGCCCACGCGGCGGGTGAATTCACCCGAACCGTCCGGGATCGCCTGCACGTTCTTGCAGCCCTGCGCCTCGGCCCATTTGTTCATCACGAAGGCGTCGTTGACGGAGAGGCAGTAGATCGCGTCGATGCCGAGCTGCTGGAACTCCTCGAAGTTCTGTTCGAACCCCGGCAGCTGGTAGGTCGAGCAGGTGGGCGTGAAGGCCCCCGGAAGCGCGAAAAGGATCGCGCGCTTGCCGCCGAAATAGTCGGCCGTCGTCATGTCCTGCCAGCGGAACGGGTTCGGCCCCTCGATGGATTCGTCGCGAACGCGGGTGCGGAAAGTTACCTGAGGCAGTCTGGCGCCGGTTTGCATGATCCTGATCCTGTTGTCATTTCAATGATCCTCCCCGACGGCGTCATACCGGCGGGGCGCTGCGGGCTCAACCACCTGCTGCGGTGCAGCGGCAGACTGGATGCGGCGGGCGTTGCCATTCTGCATCGAACCGCTTATCTGTCGTTCGACACCGCAACGATGGGGAACTCCCTTGCGCGACCTCAAGATCCCGGACCAGCGCCACCCCGAAAAGGCCCACCGGCCTGTCAACGAACAGCCCAAGAAGCCGGACTGGATCCGTGTGAAGGCGCCGGTTTCCGCAGGCTACAAGGAAACGCGCGACATCATCCGCGAAAACAAGCTGGTCACCGTGTGCGAGGAAGCAGGCTGCCCCAACGTGGGCGAATGCTGGAGCCAGGGCCATGCCACCATGATGATCATGGGCGAGATCTGCACCCGCGGCTGCACCTTCTGCAACGTTGCTACCGGGCGACCGCAGAACTTGGATGCCTTCGAACCCGGCCGCGTCGCCCATGCGGTGCAGAAGCTGGGGCTGAACCACGTGGTCGTCACCTCGGTCGACCGGGATGATCTGGAAGATGGGGGGGCGGATCATTTCGCCCAGACCATCCGTGCAATCCGCCACCGTTCGCCCCAGACGACGATCGAGATCCTGACGCCCGACTTCCTGAAATGCGATCCCAAGGTGCTTGAGGTCGTGGTCGAGGCGCGGCCCGACGTGTTCAACCACAACCTGGAAACCGTGCCCGGCCTCTACCCCGAGGTGCGGCCCGGCGCCCGCTACTTCCACAGCCTGCGCCTGCTGCAGCGGGTGAAGGAGCTGGACCCGACGATGTTCACCAAGTCCGGCATCATGGTGGGGCTGGGCGAGGATCGTCAATCGGTGCTGCAGGTCATGGATGACATGCGTGCCGCCGATGTCGATTTCCTGACCATCGGCCAGTACCTGCAGCCGACGCCGCGCCATCACCGGGTGGACCGCTTCGTCACCCCCGACGAATTCGCGAGCTATGAGAAAGCCGCCTATGGCAAGGGCTTCCTGATGGTCTCCTCGACCCCACTGACACGGTCGAGCTATCATGCCGGGGACGATTTCGCGCGGCTTCGGGCGGCGCGGCTGGAACGGCTCGGGCGCGCCTGACGCGCCCGCAGGTCACTGTACCGGTTCAACCTTTTGAAGATAGGCAGCGATCGCCGCGCGGTCGCTTTCCGGCAGTTGGGCAAGGCCATGAATGACTTCTGCCATGGTGCCGCCGGCGCTGTCAAAGTCTGGTGTAAGCCCATAAGTGAAATAGGCGACGAGGTCTTCCTCGCTCCAGCGCAGCAGGGCAGGGCTGATGTTCGGAATTCGCCCTTCGCCCAAAGGATTCGGCGCACCTGCAAACCAGCGGTTCCGGTCCAGCGCGCCCATCGCGCTGCGGGGCGTGTGGCATTCACCGCAATGGGCCAGTGCCTCGACTAGATAGCGACCCCGGGTTTCCTCGGCAGTCAAGTCGCCTTCGACTGTCCATGCCTCATCCATGAACAGGTACTTCCAGACACCCACGCCGGCGCGGATGTTGAAGGGGAAGTTCACATCATGCGCCTCGTTCGGGCGGTTGCTGGGCGGCAGGGTCGTGAAGTACGCGTAAAGATCGACAAGGTCCTGCGGCTCCATCCGCTGGTAAGACGCATACGGGAAGGCCGGGTAATAGTGCTGGCTTCCGGGTGAGACGCCGCGCAGAACCGCATTGGCGAAATCCTGCAGCGACCAGTTGCCGATACCGTGGGTCGGATCGGGCGAAATGTTCGGTGCGACAAAGGTCCCGAAGTCGGACACAAACCGTCGGCCGCCTGCCAAGACCAGACGATCCTCGCCCTCGGCACCTTCAGCCGAGTGGCATGAGGCGCAGCCTGCCGCCCAGAAGACCAGTTCTCCCCGCGCCGGATCATCCTCCAGCCCGGCCAGCGTTTCCGGCGCAAGAGGTTGCGGCCGCGTCAGCCAAAGCACGGCTGCCACGGCGACCAGCCCCAGCACGACCAGCAGCTGAAGCAGGCGGCCAACCCGCCTGCGTGGCTTCTTGCGCTTGAAATCCACACGCTACTCCGGCTGGCGGAAGTCGCGGTGGCAGGCCCCACAAGCGTCGGAAACTTCCTTCATCCGCCCCTGCAGCGACGCGAGATCGGTCCCCGCCACATCCTCCATTCGCGATGCCGCCGTGCGCAGGTTTTCAAGGCGCGAGGCGAATTCGTCCATGTTGTCCCAGATCACGGGCAGGGCACGCGTCCCCTCGATGCTTTCGGTGTCGGTGCCGGATGGCCAGAAGGTGGCCTGATCCTGTGACGCGACAAGCGAAAGGTTGCGCGCTGCGGCGGCGGCCAGCTCCGCATCGTATTCAGTGGTGCCGCGAGCCATGTTGCCCATGGTTCCCAGATGATGCGCGAAAAGCCGGAACTGGGATTTCCGCGCGATGACGGCGGGGTCCTGTTCGGGGGCTGCTTCCTGGGCAATGGCAACTGAGGCGGCGAAAAGTGCACTTCCAAGGGTAATGCAGTGGAGAAGTCTCATGATGGCTCCCTGACCCGATGATCGTACTCAGTGACGGGAACGCTAACATCTCAGGCCATGGATTGGAACCGCCGCAGTCTCGTCGCGGCGGCGGTTCGCTGGACTCAGGGGGCGAAGCGGGGCACGCGGCCGCCCGACCCGGTTGTCGCCCAGTCGGGCCAGCCCACGAACAGCTCTATACCCGCCAGCGCGAGGCAAAAGGCAATGATCCCAAGTACAAGGATCACCTGCCGGGCCGAAGGCGGGTTGCGGGCCCAGCGCGCCATGCGGACCAGCCAGATCAGGTTCATTCGGTAAACCTCACTTTGCCGATGAAGGGCAGGTTACGGTTGCGCTGGGCAAAGTCGATGCCATAGCCGACCACGAATTCGTCAGGGATGGTAAAGCCGGTCCAGGTCGCGCGCATGTCCACCTCGCGCCGTGACGGCTTGTCCAGAAGGGCGCAAACCTCCAGCCGGGCGGGTTCGCGGCTGCGCAGCAGGGACACCACGTGTTTCAGGGTAAAGCCCGTGTCCACGATATCCTCGACCACCAGCACGTCGCGGCCTGCGATTTCCCCGCGCAGGTCCTTCAGGATGCGCACCTCGCGGCTGGAACTCATGGCGTTGCCATAGCTTGACGCCTCAAGGAAATCGACCTCGACCGGCAGGTCGATTTCCCGCACCAGATCGGCGATGAAGACAAAGGAGCCCCGCAGCAGCCCGACCACGACCAGCTTGTCCGTGCCCTTGAAATGGGCGGTGATTTCCGTGGCCAATGCCTCTACCCGGGCCGCGATTGCCTTCGCGGAAATCATCTGATCTATCACATAAGGTCTTGTCGTCATGCGCGCCCCTTGATTTCGTGGCGGCATCATACGAGAACGCCGACCACCTTGAACAGTCCCGGGGCCCTCATGCCGACCCATACCGAAAAGCGCAAGCTGCCCTACACCCCGCAAGAGATGTACGACCTTGTCGCCGACGTGGAAAGCTACCCGAAGTTCCTGCCGTGGAATTCCGCCGCGCGCATCCGGTCCCGCCGCCCGTTCGAGGAGGGGGAGGTCATGGAGGCCGACCTCGTCATCTCGTTCAAGGTGTTTCGCGAACGGTTCGGCAGCCGGGTGACCCTGTGGCCGGAGCGCAAGCGGATCGACACGGAATATCTGGACGGCCCATTCCGCTACATGAAAAGCTACTGGCAGTTCACCGAAATCGAAGGCGGCTGCGAGGTCGAGTTCTTCACGGATTTCGAGTTCCGCAACGCGATCCTGCAGGGGATCATCGGGGTCGTCTTCAACGATGCCATGCAGCGCATCGTCCGCGCGTTCGAACGCCGCGCAGCGGAACTTTACGGCGCACGTCCCGCCCTCTGATCAGTCGCAGGCGGCGCGCAGCAGCATCAGCGCATGCTGCAGTGAGGCTACGCGAACCGCGTCGCGCCCACGTGGCCCGAACTCCACCGTCTGGGTCAGGGTAGACCGGCGGGGGGCGGCGATCGCAAAGCAGACGCGCCCCTCGGGCTTGTGTTCCGACCCGCCGGGGCCGGCGATACCCGTGATCGACACCGCAACTTCGGCCAGGGAACGTGCCACGGCCCCATCGGCCATTTCGCGCGCCACCTGTTCCGACACCGCGCCGTGGGCAGCCAGCGTCGTTTCACGTACACCCAGCATCAGTACCTTGGCGTCGTTCGAATAGGTGACGAAGCCGCGATCGAACACGTCGGACGATCCCGCAACCGCTGTCAGCGCTGCCGAGACCATCCCACCCGTGCAGCTTTCCGCCGTGGCGATCCGCCAATTCCGTGCACGTGCTGTCGCCAGAACATCGGCCGCGTCGGTCACATCAGCACCCCATGCGCAAGGGCTGCGGCCGCCATGACCACCAGTGCCGCTAGAATGCCTGCGATGACATCATCCAGCATGACGCCCATTGGCCCCTTCTTGCGGTCAGCCCAGCCAACGGGGCCGGGTTTCCAGATGTCGAACAACCGAAACATGATGAACCCGCCGACCCAACCGGGATAGGGGAAAAGCCACGGGTCCTGGCCCATGTGCCACATCCCGAACGACAGGGGCCAAAGCGCGATCCACATGCCCACCACTTCGTCGATGACGATTTCCGAGGGGTCTTGGTTCGTGGAACCAGCCGTTTCCCGCGCCGTGGCCCACCAGCCCAAGGCAAAAGCCAGAACCGTCGCCACAACCAGGCCGGGGAAGCCCGCAGCCACATGGATCAGGTAGCCAACCGGCACGGCGGCTGCCGAGCCCCAAGTCCCGGGGCCGGGACGCAGGTAGCCGATGTAGAAAAATGTCGCGATCAGGCGGCTCATGCCGATACCAGCGTGGCGGTGGCGATGGCGGCAATGCCTTCCTCGCGCCCGGTAAAGCCGAGGCGCTCGCTTGTGGTGGCCTTGACGCTGATCCGGTCGGGCTCGACGCCCAGAATCTTGGCCAGAGCCTCGCGCATGGCGGGGGCGTGAGGACCGACCTTGGGTTTTTCGCAGATCAGGGTCACGTCGGCGTTGCTGATCCGGAAGCCGCGGTCGCGGGCGCGTTCCGCGGCATGGCGCAGGAAGATGTGGCTTTCGGCGCCCTTCCACTGCGGGTCGCTAGGGGGGAAGTGCTGGCCGATGTCACCGTCGGCAAGCGCCCCATAGATCGCGTCGGTCAGGGCGTGCATCCCGACGTCCGCATCGGAATGTCCCTGGAGGCCACGTGGATGCGGCACATACACCCCGCACAGCCAGACGCCGTCCCCCGGCCCAAACCGGTGCACGTCGAACCCGTTGCCAAGCCTGATGTCCATGTGGCCCCCCAGTAGCCGCGCCGCCCGCGCGAAATCGGCGGGCAGGGTGATCTTGAGGTTGTCTTCCTCGCCCTCGACGATGGTCACGTCAAGCCCTGCCGCGCGGGCCACGGCGACGTCGTCGGCGGCATCGCCCGGATGCGCCCGGTGGGCATCAAGGATAGCGGCAAAGCTGAAGCCTTGGGGTGTCTGCGCCCGCCAAAGCCCATCTCGCGCCACCGTCCCGCCGACCACGCCGTCCTGCCCGCGCCAAAGCGCATCCGTTACCGGCACCGCGGGCGCGGCCCCTGGCGCTTTTTCCAGCGCCGTCAACACGCGTCCAATCAGGATCGGTGAAACCATGGGCCGGGCGCCGTCGTGAATCAGCACATGATCAGGAGGTGTATCCGCCAGCGCCTCAAGCGCATTGCGCACTGACTGAGCCCGCGTTTCACCCCCTGGCACAAGCCGCGCCTGCGGGGCGATTGTTCGGGCACGACCCATGTCATCGGGGTTGAGGACAAGAACAACCTCGGCCGGGGCGGCCTGTTCAAAGGCACGGATCGTATGGGCAAGCACCGGCTGGGCGCCAAGCAGTTGCCATTGTTTGGGAATCTCACCCCCCGCGCGGGTGCCGCGTCCTGCCGCGACAATGATGGCCGTCCATGTCATGAAACTTCCCCTGCTGCCGGCTATGTCTAAAAGATGCGGGCGGGGGTGACAATGGTCCCGCAAATGCGCCCTGAACTGCACAAATATTCGGCAGGTTCGGTTTTTGATCGTTGCGATTGGCGGGCCGAATTGCCAATCCACTGGTCAAGGCTTACCCACGGGAAGCAGGCGCACAAGGATTAATCAGTTGTCCATAAAGCTGGCAGACATCGCCATCAACCCGCCCGTTTTTCTGGCGCCCCTTGCCGGGATCACCGATCTGCCGTTCCGGCGGTTGGTGTCGCGGTTCGGCGCAGGGCTGGTGGTGTCGGAAATGGTGGCAAGCCAGGAACTGGTGACGGCCCGGCCTTCGGCCAAGGCGAAGGCCCGAATGGATCTGGGGCTGGGAGAGGCTTGCACGGCCGTGCAGCTTGCGGGCCGCGAAGCGCATTGGATGGCCGAGGCCGCTCGCATGGCCGAGGCCGGGGGCGCCCGCATCATCGACATCAACATGGGCTGCCCCGCTAAGAAGGTCGTCAACGGCTACTCCGGATCAGCGCTGATGCGCGATCTTGACCATGCGCTGCGGCTGATCGAGGCGGTTGTGGCGGCCGTGAAGGTGCCGGTGACGCTCAAGACCCGGCTGGGGTGGGACGACACGCTGCTGAATGCGCCTGATCTGGCCCGCAGGGCCGAAGGTGCCGGCATTCGTATGATCACCATCCACGGCCGCACCCGTTGCCAGTTCTACAAGGGCAGCGCCGACTGGGCCGCGATCCGCCGCGTGCGCGAGGCGGTCACGATCTCGGTCATCGCGAATGGCGACATCACGGGGGTGTCGGCGGCCCGGCAGGCGCTTGCGGCATCGGGCGCCGATGGGGTCATGATCGGCCGGGGAGCGCAGGGGCGCCCGTGGCTTCTGGCGCAGGTATCCGCGGCGATCTATGGCACGCAGCCGCCCGAGGTTCCGGAAGGGTCCGCACGCGCGGACATGGTTGCGGAGCATTACGAGGCGATGCTGGCCTTCTATGGCCCCGACCTCGGGCTGCGGACGGCCCGAAAGCACCTAGGCTGGTACTGCGAGGCTGCGAACACGCCTGACGCCATCCGGAAGGAACTGCTGACGATGACCGACCCGAAGGCGGTTCTGCGCCAGCTTCCGGCGGCCTTCGAACTGGTTGAAAGGCACGCGGCATGAGCGGCGTTCCCGTCACCGGCATCATCTGGACGTCGCTTCCGATCCCCGCCTTCCTAGTCGACCCGCAGAACAGGCTGCTGGAGGTCAACCCGGCGGCGGAACTGTTCCTCAACGCGTCGTCAAAGTCGCTGGCAGGGCAGCCGGTGCTGGACAGGCTGGCCATCGACGCACCGATGGACGAGGCGCTGGGCCGCGTGCGCGTCAACCAGTCGGCACTGTTCGTCAACGACGTGGATGTGGGTACGGGGGACAAGGCGCCGCTTCAATGCAACATCCAGATCGGGCCCATCAGCGATGCCCCCGGTCATGTGCTGCTGCTGATTACTCCCCGTGAAATTGCGGGGCGGCTGGGGCGGGCCTCATCCGTCAAATCGGCGGCGAAATCCGCCATCGGCATGGCCGAGATGCTGGCACATGAAATCAAGAACCCGCTGGCCGGGATTTCCGGTGCGGCGCAGCTTTTGTCGATGGAACTGTCGAACGAGGATCGGGAACTGACCGATCTGATCGTCGAGGAAACCCGGCGCATCGTGAAACTGCTGGAACAGGTCGAACAGTTTGGCAACCTGCGGCCGCCGGATTGCAAGGCCGTCAACATCCACGACATGTTGGATCGGGCGCAGCGTTCGGCCCGCATGGGCTATGCCGCGCGGATGCAGTTCATCGAGGAATATGATCCTTCGCTGCCGCCCACCTGGGCGGACGCAGACCAGTTGCTGCAGGTGTTCCTGAACCTGCTCAAGAACGCGTCCGAGGCCGCGGGGGCCGAAGGCGGGACGATCCGGCTGCGGACCTACTATGACATCTCACTGCGGATGCGGCAAAAGGACGGCACGGGCCGCGCGCTGCCGCTGACGATCGAGATCGTTGATGATGGCCCGGGCATCGCGCCTGAAATCGCCGCCGATATCTTTGAACCCTTTGTTTCCGGGCGCGAGAACGGCACCGGGCTGGGGCTCGCGCTGGTGTCCAAGATCATTTCCGACCACGGCGGCTGGATCGCGGTGGACTCGGTCCCGGGGCGCACGGTCTTCCGCGTCTCGCTGCCTGTCGCGCCCAAAGAGGTCGCGCCCATAAAGAAGGAGTCTGACTGATGGATGGCACGGTACTTGTCGCCGATGACGACCGCACGATCCGCACCGTGCTGACGCAGGCCCTGACGCGGGCAGGATGCAAGGTGCACGCGACGTCGAGCCTCATGACGCTGATGCGCTGGGTCGAAGAGGGCAAGGGCGACCTGGTGATTTCCGACGTCATCATGCCCGACGGCAACGGGCTGCAGATGCTGCCGAAAATTGGCGAGGCGCGGCCGGGGTTGCCGGTCATCGTGATTTCCGCCCAGAACACGATCATGACTGCGATCCAGGCGGCCGAGGCCGAGGCCTATGACTACCTCCCCAAGCCCTTTGACCTGCCGGACCTGATGAAGCGCGCCTCGCGCGCGCTGGAGGCCAAGCGCCGCGCCGCGCCGCGCAAGACGGACGCCGCGCCGCGCGAAGGGGGCGACGACCTGCCGCTGGTCGGACGAACGGCCTCGATGCAGGCGCTTTACCGTCTTGTGGCGCGGGTGATGAACACTGACATCCCGGTGCTGGTCACAGGCGAGAGCGGCACGGGCAAGTCGCTGATCGCGCGGGCGATCCACGATTTCTCGGACCGGCGGGCGCTGCCGTTTGTTGTGGCATCCTCGGCCGATCTTGCCGGGGCCGAGGGGGCGTCGACCCTTCTGGCACGGGCGCGGGGCGGGAGCCTCGTGTTCGACGAGGTTGCGGATTACGACGAGGAGGCCCAGACCCGGATCGTGCGGATGCTTGACACCATGGGTGAGACCGCGCCCCGGATCATGGCAACATCCCAAGCCGACCTGATGCGGCGGATGGAGGCGGGACAGTTCCGGCAGGACCTGTTCTATCGCCTGGGCGGCGTTGCCGTCGCAGTGCCGAGCCTGCGCGAAAGGGTGGACGACATTCCACTTCTGGCCGAGCATTTCCTTGCCAAGGCCGAACGGGACACGGGAACGGTGCGACGCCTAGCCCCTGCGGCCATGGATCTGATCCGCGCCTACAGTTGGCCCGGGAACGTGCGGCAGTTGGAAAACACCATCCGGCGTCTTGTCGTGACCAGCCCCGAGGAAGAGATCACGCGCACTGAGGTAGAGGCCGTTCTGGGCAACCAGCCCGCAATGGAGCCACTGCGCGGGAACGGTGATTCCGAAAAGCTTTCCTCTTCTGTCGCGCGACATCTGAAGCGGTATTTCGACCTGCACGGCGGCCAGCTTCCGGCGCCAGGGCTTTACACCCGTATCCTGCGCGAGGTGGAATTGCCACTGATCGAGATTGCCCTGGATGCAACCGCCGGAAATCAGGCGCGTTGTGCCGATCTTCTGGGGATCAATCGCAATACCTTGCGCAAGAAGATCACCGATCTGGATATTCGCGTGACACGCCGCCGGAAGTTGATGTAAAACCGCAACACAGACGTGGCATATCGGTAGCAACCGGTCATAAGCCACCGGGAATGGCGGTTGGCCGCATAACGCGGCCCGGAAACTGAGGGCAGGGCCGGTGCAACGGGCCGGACGAAGCGCAACATGGGAGCGGCTTGAACGCCTGCGTCGGCAAAAGCGGGTGCAGACGGGGGCCGCTCTGGGACTGGTCACGCTGGGTCCGGTGTTGGCGGCGGCGACGCTGGCGGCGCTGGGGCCGTTCGGGCAGGGCGTATCTTCGCCCGCGCTGCGGCTCGTTCTGCTGGCGGATCTTGTCTATGTCCTGCTGATCGCGGCGCTGGTGCTGGCGCGGATCATGCGGATGGTGGCGGACCGTCGCGCGCGTTCGGCCGGATCACGCCTGCACCTGCGGCTGACGGGGGTTTTTGCCAGCGTGGCGCTGGTGCCTGCCGTGCTGGTGGCGATCTTTGCCGGGCTGACCATCAACATGGGGCTGGAGGGTTGGTTTTCCGATCGCGTGCGTCAGGTGGTCGGGAATTCTTTGGCAGCCGCGCAGGCCTATGAGGGCGAACACCGGCGCGACCTTGTTCAGGATGCCGAGGCGCTGGCAGGCTATCTCAACATCGCGCGGCGGACGGCGCCTTTCATCTCTGATGGGGATCTTCGGCAGATTCTGACCCAGGGCCAGGCGCAGATCCAGCGCGGCCTGCGCGAGGCGTACATCATCGACGGCGGGGGCAACATCCGGGCGCGGGGAGAACGGTCCTATCTGTTCGATTATGAGGAGCCCACCCCCGCGCAACTGCTGCGCGCTGAACAGGGCGAAACCGTCGTCATCGAGGATTGGGACGTCAACGAGTTCCGCGCGCTGGTCCGGCTGACGGACTTTGTTGACCGCTACCTTTATGTCTCGCGCGAGGTCGACGGGTCGATCCTGAGCCTGCTGGACGATACGCAGGAAACGGTTCGCCTTTATCAACAGCTTGAACGGGACCGCGGGCGGCTGGTGTTCGAGTTCGGGCTGCTCTACCTCGGCTTCGCGGTGATCCTGGTGCTGGCGGCAATCTGGCTGGGGCTGTGGTTCGCCGAACGGCTGGCCCGCCCGGTGGGACGCCTTGCCGCCGCGGCCGAACGCGTAGGCGAGGGTGACCTCAGCCAGCAGGTGGTCGAGGAAAAGGGCGATGACGAGATCGCCACCCTTGGCCGCGTCTTCAACCAGATGACCCGGCAGCTTCAGCGCCAGCGCGAAAGGCTGTTGGAAAACACGCACCAGATCGAGACGCGGCGCCGGCTGTTCGACTCGGTTCTGGCGTCGGTTACGGCAGGGGTGATCGGACTGGACGCGCAGGGGCGGGTGGAGTTCGTGAACCGATCGGCCCTGCGCCTGCTGGACCTGCCGCCAGATAACGAGGGGCTGCTGCTTGACGAGGTGGTCCCGGAATTCGCGCCGCTGTTCGCGCGGTTGCTGAACAGTGACAAAGAGCTTGCGCAGGAGGAACTGCGCGTCCTCCGCAGTGGGCGGCTGGAAAACCTGCTGGTCCGCATCGCCGAACGGCGCAATGATGGGGAAGGTGCCGAGGGCTACGTTATCGCCTTTGATGATGTGACCGACCTTGTCAGCGCCCAGCGCATGGCGGCTTGGGGCGACGTTGCCCGTCGCATTGCGCATGAAATCAAGAACCCGCTGACCCCGATCCAGCTTTCAGCAGAACGGATCAAGCGCAAGTTCCGCCCGGCGCTGGGCGATCAGGCGGCTGACCTCGAACAATATACTGATGTCATCATCCGCCAGACCAACGACCTGCGGCGCATCGTAGACGAGTTTTCGAAATTCGCGCGGATGCCTGACCCGGACCGCCGCAGCCATGACATCGTCAAGCTGACCCGCGACGCGGTGGTTCTGCAAGAGGGGGCGCTGTCCGGCGCCAAGCTGGTGGCTGATCTGCCCGATGCGCCGGTCGTGACCGAGATCGACGCCACGATGATTTCCCAAGCTTTGACAAACCTTCTCAAGAACGCCGGGGAAGCTATTGAAGCAAAACGTGAAAAGGGCGTTCCGGACGGCTATGTCCCCGAGGTGCGGTTAAGCTTGATCGCCGATGATGATGCACTGTTCATCCGGATCTGCGACAATGGGATCGGCCTGCCCGAGGACCGGGCGCGGCTGTTCGAGCCATACGTGACGACGCGCGACAAGGGGACGGGATTGGGCCTGCCGATCGTCAAGAAGATCATCGAGGAACACGGTGGGACGCTCACGCTCGCCGATGCGCCCATCCACGGCGGCAGCGACCGCCCGGGCGCCATGGCCGTGATCCGGCTGCCGCGGCTGCGGGAAAAGACTTTAAAGAAGGCGGTTTAGAGGGACGTCATGAGTGATATTCTGATAGTTGATGACGAGCGCGACATCCGGGAACTGATTGGGGACATCCTTCGAGACGAAGGGTTCACCACCCGCCTTGCGGCGAATTCGGATGAATGCATGGCCGCGATCAACGCCGAGCCGCCAGGGCTGATGATCCTGGACATCTGGCTCAAGGACAGCCGCATGGATGGGATCGACATCCTCAAGACCGTCAAACGCGACAATCCCGATGTGCCGGTGGTGATCATTTCCGGCCACGGCAACATCGAGATTGCAGTCGCTGCGATCAAGCAGGGCGCCTATGACTTCATCGAGAAGCCCTTCAACATCGACCAGCTGCTGGTGGTGATCCGCCGCGCGATGGAAACCTCGCGGCTGCGGCGGGAGAATTCCGAATTACGCCGCCGCGACGCTGTCACCGCAGAGATGATCGGCAGTTCGCCTGCCTTCCGGACGCTGCGGGCGCAGCTGGACAAGGTGACCAAGTCGAATGGCCGGGTGATGCTGACCGGCCCTTCGGGCTGCGGCAAGGAAGTCGCGGCACGCTACATTCACGCTCATTCCGCCCGGGCCGGGGCGCCGTTCATCACCGTCTCCTCGGCCTCGGTAGAGCCGGAGCGGATGGAGGAGGTGCTTTTCGGCCGCGAGACCCCGGAACGCGGGGCCGAGCCCGGCCTTCTGGAGCAGGCGCACGGCGGGGTGATCTACCTCGACGAAATCGCGGACATGCCGCTCGGCACCCAGTCCAAGATCCTGCGGGTGCTGGTGGACCAGACTTTCACCCGCGTTGGAGGGTCGGAGAAGGTGCGGGTGGACCTGCGGGTCATCTCCTCGACCACGCGCAACCTTGCGGCGGAAATCGCTGCCGGCCGGGTCCGGCAAGAGCTTTACGACCGGCTGAACGTGGTGCCGGTGGCGGTGCCCTCGCTTGAAGAACGGCGCGAGGATATTCCCGAACTGGCGCGGCACTTCACTGAGTTCTTCAACAAGACCCAGGGCCTGCCCCTGCGCCCGCTGAGCGCCGAGGCGCAGGCGGTGCTGCAGACCATGTCCTGGCCCGGCAACGTCCGCCAGTTGCGCAACGTGATCGAGCGCGCGCTGATCCTTGGCGACAGCACCGGCCCGATCGAGCCGCGCGACCTGCCGGGGCAGGACGAGGTGCAGGGCACCGGCGACGGGCGGATCGTGCTGGCGGGTGGCCTTGCCACTTTGCCCCTGCGTGAGGCACGCGAACTGTTCGAGCGGGAGTACCTGCTGACGCAGATCAACCGCTTTGGCGGCAACATCAGCCGGACGGCGGCCTTTGTCGGCATGGAACGCTCGGCGCTGCACCGCAAGCTCAAGTCGCTGGGGGTGGCCACGGGCAGCAAGGCCGGGGCGCGGCTTGTGCTGCTGGAAGAGACCTGATCGCCTGATTGACCGCCCTCGGCGCATCTGGCAAGGAGTGGGCGGAACCGCAAGGGGATCTGAATGAAGGTCATCATCTGTGGCGCCGGGCAGGTGGGCTGGCAAATCGCCCGCCAGTTGTCGGGCGAAAGAAACGATGTGACGATCGTCGACAACAACCCAGATCTGGTGCGGCGGGCAACCGATACGCTGGATGTGCAGGGGGTGGCGGGTTTTGCAAGCCATCCCGACGTGCTGGAGCTTGCCGGCGCGCGGGACGCCGACATGATCATCGCGGCGACCTATTCGGACGAGGTGAACATGGTCACCTGCCAGGTCGCCCATTCGGTGTTCGACGTCACGCGCAAGATCGCCCGCATCCGGGCGCAAAGCTACCTGGATGCCGCGTATTCCCAGCTTTACCGGCGCGAGCATCTGCCGATCGACGTGGTCATCAGCCCCGAACGCGAGGTGGCCGAGGCGGCGCTGCAACGGCTTGCCGCGCCCACGGCGTTTGACACGGAAAACTTCATGGGCGGGCGGGCGCAGCTTTTGGGGATCGCGCTGGATGAGGATTGTCCCGTCCTGAACACCCCGCTGCGGCAGCTCAACGACCTGTTTTCCACGCTACGGGCCATCGTCGTCGGTGTTCGCCGGGACGAGACACTGTTCGCCCCAGACCCGAACGACCAGTTGTTCGCGGGCGACCAGATCTATGTCTTCACCCATATCGAGGATGTGAACCGGGCGCTGGAAATATTCGGCAAGACGGCCAAGAAGCAGGAACGTCTGGTCATCGTCGGCGGCGGGAACGTAGGCCTTGCCGTGGCCCGAGCGCTGGAGCGGCGGACCAACCGCGTGCGCGTCAAGATGATCGAAAAGGACCGGGCGCGCGCGGAACTGGCCGCCGATGCGCTGGAACGGACCATCGTTCTGAACGGTGACGGGATGGACATCGACCTGCTGATGGAAGCAAATATCGAGCGGGCGGACGCCATCCTTGTCGTCACTGATGACGACAAGACCAACATGCTTGCGGCGGTGCGGGCGAAGTCGGCCGGTTGCCCGATGGCGATCGCGCTCGTCAATGACCCGACGCTGGTATCGCTCATGGCGCCGCTGGACATCGACGCCTACATCAACCCGCGGGCGACGACGGTATCGTCGATCCTGCGGCACATCCGGCATGGGCGGGTCCGGGCGATCTATTCCATCGGCGACGCCGAGGCCGAAGTGATCGAGGCGCAGGTGCTGTCCACCTCGCCGATCGCGGGGCGGGAAATCCGTGAAATCGACTTTCCTGAAGGCGTGCTGGTCGGCGCGGTGATGCGCAACAACCAGGTCATGAAGCCGAGCGGCGCAACGCGGATCATGGAAGGTGACATCATCGCCATCTTCTCCCTGGCCTCTGACATCCCCGAGGTGGAGCGCCTGCTGCAGGTCTCCATCGACTACTTCTAGATGCGGCGCATCCTCGACCTGCCGCTGCTGGTCATCCTGATGGGGATCGGCGCGCTGGCGATGTTCGTCCCGGCGATCCACGGCTATGCCGTGCGCGACTACGTGTCGTCGCGGGCGTTTTTTTATTCGGCTGTGCTGTTTTCGATGCTGACCGTGATGATCGGCATCGCCGTGTCCAACTATCAACCGCGCAACTATGCCCGGAGCCATCTGACCGCGCTGCTGGCCGCCTATCTGCTGCTGCCGGTGATGCTGGCCGTGCCCTTCAGAGAGGCCGTGCGGGACACCACATTCCTCAATACCTGGTTCGAGATGGTGTCGAGCTTCACCACCACCGGCGCCACGCTGTATGAAGCTCCCGGGCGGCTTCCGCCGACGGTCCATCTGTGGCGGGCGCTGGTGGGTTGGCTGGGCGGGTTCTTCATGCTGCTGGCCGCAGTGGCAATCCTCGCCCCCATGAACCTGGGCGGGTTCGAGGTGGCGCGGGGATCTTCGGCCGGGCGTGGTGCAATCGGGCTGACGCAGATCACCCGCATTGCGGACCCGACAGAACGGCTGCTCCGCTATACGCGGGTCATGTTTCCTGTTTACGGCTCGATCACGCTGGCGCTGTGGATCGCGCTATTGATGGCGGGTGAGGGGGCGCTTGTCGCCGCCTGCCACGCCATGTCCACGCTGGCGACCAGCGGCATTTCGCCCGTTGGCGGGCTCGACCGGGTAGAGGCAGGGGTGCTGGGCGAGACAGTGATCTTTGCGGGCCTGATCCTGGCCCTGTCGCGGCGGTTCTGGCCGGCGGCGCCGATGGTGGGGCTGCAGCCGCTGCACCACGACCCCGAGATCCGCATCGGCTTGCTGATCCTGGGGGTGGCACCGGCGATCATCTTCATCCGCCACTGGTTCGGCGCGTTCGAGGCGCCCGAGCCTGACAGCCTGGTGTTCGCGCTCCGGGCCGCGTGGGGCACGATCTTCACCACCCTGTCGTTCCTGACGACCAACGGCTTCGTTTCTGCGGACTGGAGCGAGGCGCGCGTCTGGTCCGGCCTGCGGTCCCCTGGGCTGATCCTGCTGGGGCTGGCGCTGATGGGCGGCGGGGTGGCGACCACGGCGGGTGGTGTGAAACTCCTTAGAGTTTACGCGCTTGCGCGGCATGCAGAGCGGGAAATGGACCGTCTGGTCCATCCGGCTTCGGTCGGGGGGGCAGGGCCGCTGGAACGGCGGCTGCGGCGGGAAGGCGCGCAATCGGCTTGGGTGTTCTTCATGCTGTTCGCGGCCTCCATCAGCGTGATTTTGGCTGCGCTGGCGCTTGCGGGGCTTGCCTTCGAACCCGCCCTGATCCTGACCATCGCGGCGCTTTCGACGACGGGGCCGCTGGCCTCGGTGGCGGGGGATGTGCCGCTGGCCTATGCCGCGCTGGGCGACATGCCAAAGATCATCCTGGCGGGGGCGATGGTTCTTGGCCGGCTGGAGGCGCTGGCGATCATCGCGCTTCTGGCGCCAGTCACCTGGCGGAACTAGGGAACATTTCCTGCGTTTGCCCGCTTGCAGTGTTGGTACCTGCTGCTTTTGGGTCTGGCATCTGCTTGTAAGCCGCTTCATACTTGTGAAGGCGGGTGAGGGACAGAGCCCGGGCAAGCACGATTGAAGGCACAACAAAAAGGCAAAGCAATGGCCTCTGACAAGCAGAACTTGCAGGACGCATTTCTCAATCATGTCCGGAAAGCGAAAGTTCCGGTCACAATTTTTCTGATCAACGGTGTAAAGCTGCAGGGCGTCATCACCTGGTTCGACAATTTCTGCGTGCTTCTGCGCCGTGATGGGCAGTCGCAGCTTGTCTACAAGCATGCCATCTCTACTATTATGCCAGGACAACCCATTAGCCTGTATGAGGCAGAAGACTGACCGAAGAACATGACACGAAGCAGGGGGGCGTGACCCGCGCCCTGGTCCTGCACCCCGACATCAAGTCGCAACGCGACCGGCGGCTGCCGGAACATGGTCTGGACGAGGCGGTGGCGCTTGCCGTGGCCTTGCCCGATCTGGAGGTGGTAGGGGCCGAAGTGGTGCGCCTGCCGCTGGTTCATCCGGGGCGCCTGTTCGGATCGGGCAAGCTTGAAGAGCTGAAGGAGCGGATCAAGGCGCTGGAGGTGGGGCTTGTCCTCATCGACGGACCTGTCACGCCGGTGCAGCAGCGCAACCTTGAAAAGGAATGGGGCGTCAAGCTTCTGGACCGGACGGGGTTGATCCTTGAGATCTTTGCCGACCGCGCAAGAACCCGCGAGGGTGTGTTGCAGGTGGAACTGGCCGCGCTGTCCTACCAGCGGACGCGGCTGGTCCGGGCCTGGACGCACCTTGAACGGCAGCGGGGTGGGCTGGGCTTCGTCGGGGGTCCCGGCGAAACGCAGATCGAGGCTGACCGCCGCGCCATCGATGAGGCGGTCACCCGGATCCGGCGACAGTTGGCCAAGGTGGTGAAAACCCGCGAGTTGCATCGCGCGGCGCGGAAAAAGGTTCCGTTCCCGGTGGTGGCGCTTGTGGGCTACACCAACGCGGGGAAATCGACGCTCTTCAACCGCATGACCGGGGCAGAGGTTCTGGCCAAGGACATGCTGTTCGCCACGCTCGACCCGACGATGCGGGGGGTGGAGCTTCCATCTGGGCGCAGGGTGATCCTGTCCGACACGGTGGGCTTCATCTCTGACCTTCCGACGCAGCTTGTCGCGGCCTTCCGCGCCACGCTCGAAGAGGTGCTTGAGGCCGACCTGATCCTGCATGTCCGCGACATCTCGCACCCCGAGACCCAGGAACAGGCCCAGGACGTGGCTGACATCCTCGCCTCGCTGGGCGTGAAGGAAAGCACGCCGCAGATCGAGGTCTGGAACAAGCTCGACCTTGTCAGCGGCGAGGCGCGGGCTGCCCTGCAGGTGCAGGCCGACCGGAACCCGGATGTCTTTGCCATCTCCGCCATCACCGAGGAAGGCGTGCCCGAACTGCTGGCCGCGATTTCCGAGACGCTGGAGGAAGAGAAGCTTGACCGCACGCTTCACCTGCCGTTCGACGAAGGGCGCAAGCGGGCGTGGCTGTACGATCAGGGCGTGGTCAAGTCCGAGGCGCAGGATGACGCAGGCCACGTGGTGGATGTGCGCTGGACCGCGCGGCAGGAAAAACGCTTCCGCGATCTATAGGCGGTGGCGCCGGGTCAACGTCGGGATCACGAGCGAGGCCGCACCGAACATCAGGTGCGGCCATAGGATGGTCCCGGCGAACCCGAAGATCCAGGGCGAGGCGATCAGGAACAGGCCCAGCGCCATGTCCACCGCCAGATGTGCGGGCATCGACAGCACCGGAAGCAGCCCAAGTTCATAATCGGTCAGCAGGCTGTAGGCCAAGGCCGCGAGTCCCGCGCCGATCAAGACCCAGCGCGCCGCTCCCTCCAGCCCAAGCAGCAGTGGCGTCGCCACCAGAAGCGCCGCGGTGAGGTAGTCGATGATGCCATGAATGCGGGTGGGAATGATCTGCATGGGCGCCCTCTTGTTTCAGGGCGTGAACCGGCGGCGGCCCGCGAAGTTCCCGAGGTTTGCCGCTGCCGTCTGACACGGCAGCGGCGCTGTCTCAGCTTTCGGCTTCGTCCGCCGGGAGCGCGTTGAGCAGCCCGTAGCGCTCGTCGCCCAGCTTCTGATGCAGGTCGATCTGGGTTTCCAGGAAGTCGATATGGCCTTCCTCGTCCGCGATCAGTTCCTCGAACAGCATCTTGGAAACGTAGTCGCCCACCTTGTCGCAGTGGTCGCGTGCCTCGATGTACAGCGTGCGGGCATCATGTTCGGCCGCAAGGTCCGAATCCAGCGTCTCGCGCAGGGTCTGCCCGATGCGGAGCGGGTCCAGCTTCTGCAGGTTCGGGTGGCCTTCCAGGAAGATGATCCGCTGGATCAGCTTGTCGGCGTGATGCATCTCTTCGATGCTTTCGGACCGGGACTTGCGGGCAAGACGGCCATACCCCCAGTCCTCTTGCAGCCGATAGTGCAGCCAGTACTGGCTAACGGCAGTCAGCTCGCTCCGGAGTGCCGCGTTCAGATACTCAATAACCTGAGGATCGCCCTTCATTCCGTCTTCCCTTGCTTGACACGCGGCTGAGGCCGCGGAGGTTCATAGGTACCTCCAAGCTGTCACATTTGCGCATGGTGTCAAGGAAGAGGGGCAGACATCCGCCGCAGTCGGCGCGCTTGCCCAGCGCGCGATAGACCTTGCCCGGCGTGATGATGGTTTCGGGATCGGAGGCGCGCATCCAGTCCATCGCGGCACGAATATCGTGATCGCTGATCGACATGCAGTGGCAAACCATCATGACCTGGCTCCGTCGGCTTTCGTTCGGCAGATGTTGACTGTAACGGTCGGAATGTCAATCCTGACTTTAACGCTAGGAAAATCACGAACCTGTCAACGGGCGCTTGGCGCGCCGCTGCGGGGAAGGTAGTGTGGGCGTTTCCATTCCCAGACTACCGGATGACCATGACCCCTGATCCCGCCCGCCGCATTCCCCAGATCATCGCCATGGAAATCGGCGCCCGGCCCGACCAGGTCATGGCCGCGGTTGAACTTCTGGATGGGGGCGCCACGGTGCCCTTCGTCGCGCGTTACCGGAAAGAAGCGACGGGCGGGCTGGACGACACGCAGCTTCGCACCCTGTCGGACCGGCTGGCCTATCTGCGCGAGCTTGAGACGCGGCGGGCTGCGATCCTGACCTCGATCACCGAACAGGGCAAGCTGACCGATGATCTGGCAAAGGCCGTGGCAGGGGCGGTGACCAAGGCAGAGCTTGAGGACATCTATCTGCCCTACAAGCCCAAGCGCCGCACCCGCGCGATGATCGCCCGTGAAAACGGTCTTGGCCCGCTGGCAGAGGCAATTCTGGCGGATCGTGGCGCCGATCCGCAGGCCTTGGCTGCGGCCTATGTGACGGAGGCCGTTCCGGACACCAAGGCTGCGCTGGAAGGCGCGCGGGACATCATTGCCGAAGGGCTGGCTGAAAATGCCGAGCTTTTGGGGCGGCTGCGCGAGCATATGAAGCAGCATGCCTTTCTCAAGGCGTCGGTTGTGCCAGGGAAGGAGACCGAGGGAGCCAAGTTTTCGGACTACTTCGCCCATTCCGAACGCTGGTCCAGCGCGCCGAGCCACCGGGCGCTGGCCATGCTGCGCGGCAGGAACGAGGGCTTTCTGACGCTGGATTTGGAGGTCGATGCCGATGCCGCGCCGGGACAAAGCCCGGCCGAGCGGATGGTGCGTGGGGCGCTGGGCATCGCCGGCAAGGGGCCGGGGGATCAGTGGCTGTCGGACGTCGCGGGCTGGACATGGCGGGTCAAGCTGCGGCTGTCGCTGGGCCTTGACCTGATGGGGGACCTGCGCGAACGGGCCGAGGCAGAGGCCATTCGCGTTTTTGCTCGGAACCTGAAGGACCTGCTGCTTGCCGCGCCTGCGGGCAGCCGGGCGACGATGGGTCTTGATCCGGGGATCCGGACGGGGGTCAAGGTGGCGGTCGTTGATGCGACAGGCAAGTTGCTCGCGACCTCGACCGTCTACCCGTTCCAGCCCAAGAATGACCTGCGCGGCGCGCAGGTGGAACTGGCGGCGCTGATCCGAAAGCATGGCGTGGAATTGATCGCCATCGGCAACGGCACGGCGAGCCGCGAGACAGAAAAGATGGTGGCCGATATGCTGGCCGCCCTCCCGGCGCCAAAGCCGACAAAGGTCATCGTGTCCGAGGCCGGCGCCTCGGTCTATTCCGCCTCGCCGCTCGCGGCGGCGGAGTTCCCTCAGTTGGATGTGTCGCTGCGGGGCGCGGTGTCCATCGCGCGGCGGTTGCAGGACCCGCTGGCAGAACTGGTGAAGATCGAGCCGAAGTCGATCGGTGTTGGCCAGTACCAGCATGACGTGGACCAGTATCGTCTAGGCAAGTCGCTGGAGGCCGTGGTCGAGGATGCGGTGAACGCGGTTGGGGTGGATCTCAACACCGCCTCGGCACCGCTACTGGCGCGGGTTTCGGGGCTGGGGCCGTCGCTGGCCGAGGCGATCGTGGCACATCGCGATGCGAACGGCGCCTTTTCCACGCGCAAGGCCCTGCTGTCGGTGGCGCGGCTGGGTAAGCGGACATTCGAACAGTGCGCCGGCTTCTTGCGGATCCCCGGCGGGGCAGAGCCTCTCGACGCTTCAGCCGTGCACCCGGAGGCCTATGGGCTGGCGCGGCGGATCGTGAAGGCCTGCGGGCGCGACTTGCGCAGCCTGATGGCCGAACCGGCGCGGCTGCGGGCAGTCGATCCGGCCGATTTCGTGGATGACCAGTTCGGCCTGCCCACTGTGCGCGACATTCTTGCAGAACTGGAAAAGCCCGGCCGCGACCCACGCCCCAGCTTCCGCACCGCAAGTTTTGCCGAAGGGGTGGAGGACATCAAGGACCTGCGCCCCGGCATGATGCTGGAAGGTACGGTGACGAACGTAGCAGCCTTTGGGGCTTTTGTGGACATCGGCGTGCACCAGGACGGGCTGGTACATGTTTCTCAACTCGCCGACCGGTTCGTGAAGGACCCGCATGAGGTCGTGAAGGCGGGCGACGTGGTCAAGGTGCGGGTGGTCGAGGTGGATGTGCCGCGGAAGCGGATCGGCCTGACGATGCGCAAGGATGCCGAGCCCGCGCCACGGGGTGATCGCCGTGAGCCGGTGAAGCCAGCCAAGCAGGTGGCGAGCAAGCAGAAGGTGGAAAGCACGGGTGCGCTGGGCGCCGCGTTGCTGGACGCGATGAAGCGGCGCTGAAGCGGTTCAGCTGCCCCGGGCGGCCAGCACGACGCGCACGGTCTTGACCAGGATCACGAGGTCGAGCCAAAGGCACAGCTTCCGCGCATAGGCGCTGTCGAACGTGGCACGTTCGGCAAAGGCGCTTTCGGCGCGGGGGCCGACCTGCCATGCACCCGTCAGCCCCGGGCGCATCGTGTAATAGGATGCCTCGGGCTGGGCTTGGCTGTAGAGCGCGCGCTGGTCAGGCGTGAAGGGACGGGGGCCGATCAGGCTCATCTCTCCCTTCACCACGTTCCAGAGCTGCGGGAGTTCATCAAGGCTTGTCTGGCGCAGGAAGCGGCCCAACCGTGTGATGCGCGGGTCACGTCGCAGCTTTTGCCGTGCGATCCATTCCTGCGCCGCATTGGTATCGCTGGCAAGGACGGCGGTCAGCATCTCATCTGCGTTCACGACCATGGTACGAAGCTTCCAGCACCGGAAGGATCTTCCGCCACGGCCGACGCGTGTCTGGGCAAAGAAGGCCGGTCCGCCGTCGCAGCGCACCAGCAGCGCAAGAACCCCCACGATCATCAGCATCAACGGCGCGAACCCCAGCACCAGCACCAGGTCCAGCAGCCGCTTGCCATGCCGGCGATAGAGCCCTGTTGGCTCCGCCACCCCTGCCGCAGGGCAGGCCGCCGGTACATAGGGCGCGTCAGGAAGCTTCATGAGGTAGGACATCTGCGCGCCCCGCTGAATCGACTGGGGGTACAGCCCCCGGTGCCACTCTGCAGGTGGAGTGGTTAAGCAAAGGCTAACCAAGTTGACCTGCGCGAACTGCAACAGACTGAATTCGTTGCAGAAGCATTAACATCCTCCGCAGGCGGTGCCGAAACCGACTCGATTGACGGGACCAGTCGCCATGGGTAATTATTGAACAGTCGTTCAATAAGGGGGGAGGAACGGCCATGTTCATGGCGTCCATGAAGTTCGACCTGGGCGAGGATATCGAGGCGCTGCGCGCGATGGTCCACCGCTGGGCACAAGAGCGGCTGAAGCCGATGGCCGCCGAGATCGACCGCAGCAACACCTTTCCGAACGCGCTGTGGCCCGAGATGGGGGAACTCGGCCTTCTGGGCATTACGGTGCCAGAGGAGGATGGCGGCTCCGGGATGGGCTATCTGGCCCATGTCATTGCGGTCGAGGAGATCGCCCGCGCCTCGGCCTCAGTCGCCTTGTCCTATGGGGCGCATTCGAACCTTTGCGTGAACCAGATCGTGCTGAATGCGACCGATGATCAGCGGGCCAAGTACCTGCCCGGGCTGGTCAGCGGCCAAAGCGTCGGCGCGCTTGCCATGTCCGAAACCGGGGCAGGGTCGGACGTGGTGTCGATGAAGCTGCGGGCGGAACGGCGGGGCGACAGCTATGTGCTCAACGGGTCGAAATACTGGATCACCAATGGGCCCGACGCCGATGTGCTGGTCGTCTATGCCAAGACGGATCCCGAGGCCGGCGCCCGTGGCATCACCGCCTTTCTGATCGAACGGGGGATGCCGGGCTTTTCCACCAGCCCGCATTTCGACAAGTTGGGAATGCGCGGCTCGAACACGGGCGAGCTGATTTTTGAGAACTGCGAGGTTCCCGCCGAAAACGTTCTGGGCCGCGAAGGGGGTGGTGTCCGCGTGCTCATGTCCGGGTTGGATTATGAACGCGTCGTGCTTTCGGGGATCGGCACGGGGATCATGGCCGCCTGCCTGGACGAGGTGATGCCCTACATGCACGAACGCCGGCAGTTCGGCGAAAAGATCGGGAACTTCGAGCTGATGCAGGCCAAGATCGCGGACATGTACACCGCGATGAACACCGCCCGCGCCTATGTCTATGAGGTGGCAAGGGCCTGTGACCGCGGTGTAGTCACGAGGCAGGATGCAGCGGCTTGCGTGCTTTATGCCAGCGAACAGGCGATGGTGCAGGCGCATCAGGCTGTTCAGGCGCTGGGCGGCGCCGGCTTCCTGAACGACGCGCCAGTCTCGCGCCTGTTCCGGGACGCCAAGCTGATGGAGATCGGCGCGGGCACGTCGGAAATCCGGCGCATGCTGATCGGCCGGGAGTTGATGGGGATCACGGGCTGATGAAACTGACCTCCTCGGTTTTGACGGGTTCGGACAGCTTCCGCGCCAACCGCGCCGCGCATGAGGCCGCACTGGCCCAGGTTGCTGAAGCGGCCGCACTTGCTGCGGCGGGAGGCGGGGCAAAGGCGCTGGAACGGCATGTTTCGCGGGGGAAGATGCCGCCGCGGGAACGCGTGGCGAACCTGCTCGACCCGGGATCGCCTTTCCTGGAGGTGGGCGCGACGGCGGCACACGGGATGTATGACGGTGCAGCCCCCTGTGCCGGGGTGATCGCGGGCGTTGGCCGGGTGATGGGGCAGGAGGTCATGGTCGTCTGCAACGACGCGACCGTGAAGGGCGGCACCTATTACCCGATGACGGTGAAGAAGCACCTCCGCGCCCAGGAAATTGCCGAAGCGAACCATCTGCCCTGCGTCTATCTTGTGGACTCTGGTGGCGCGAACCTGCCGCAGCAGGACGAGGTTTTCCCAGACCGCGACCACTTTGGCCGCATCTTCTACAACCAGGCGCAGATGAGCGCGAAGGGCATCCCGCAGATTGCGGTGGTGATGGGGTCCTGTACGGCGGGCGGGGCCTATGTTCCCGCGATGTCCGACGTGACGATCATCGTGAAGGAGCAGGGGACAATCTTTCTTGCCGGTCCCCCACTGGTTCGCGCCGCGACAGGGGAGGTGGTGAGCGCCGAGGATCTCGGTGGCGGTGACGTGCACACGCGCCTCTCGGGCGTGGCCGACTATCTGGCCGAGGATGACGCCCATGCGCTGGCCCTTGCCCGCCGGGCGGTGGGCAACCTGAACCGACGCAAGCCCGACACTGTGGTCTGGCAAAGCGCGGAAGACCCTGCCTATGACCCTGAGGAGATCCTGGGCGTCGTGCCAGCGGGTCTTCGCACGCCCTATGACATCCGCGAGGTCATCGCCCGCGTCGTGGACGGCAGCCGGTTTGACGAGTTCAAGCCGCGCTATGGCGAGACGCTGGTAACCGGCTTTGCCCATGTGAAGGGCTGCCCTGTAGGTATCGTAGCGAACAACGGGGTGCTGTTTTCCGAAAGCGCCGTGAAGGGCGCGCACTTCATCGAACTGTGCAGCCAGCGCCGCATTCCGCTCGTTTTCCTGCAGAACATCACCGGCTTCATGGTCGGCCGGAAGTACGAAAACGAAGGAATCGCCCGCCACGGGGCCAAGATGGTGACGGCCGTGGCCACGACCTCGGTGCCCAAGATCACCATGCTGGTGGGCGGGTCGTTCGGGGCGGGGAACTATGGGATGGCCGGGCGGGCCTATTCCCCCCGCTTTCTCTGGACCTGGCCGAATAGCCGGATTTCGGTAATGGGCGGCGAACAGGCGGCGGGTGTGCTTGCCACTGTCCGGCGTGAGGGGATCGAACGGGCCGGCGGCAACTGGTCGCCCGAGGATGAGGCGGAGTTCAAGCGCCCCACCATCGAGATGTTCGAGAGGCAGAGCCACCCCCTCTACGCCTCTGCCCGGCTGTGGGATGACGGCATCATCGACCCGCGCAAGACGCGGGACGTGCTGGCGCTGAGCCTGTCGGCCGCGCTGAACGCGCCGATCGAGGACACGCGCTTTGGCGTATTCAGGATGTGAGGCCGGAATGTTTGACAAGATCCTGATCGCGAACCGTGGAGAGATCGCCTGCCGCGTCATCCAGACCGCCCGCAGGCTGGGCGTCGCAACCGTGGCCGTGCATTCTGACGCCGATGCAAATACACGGCATGTGTCGATGGCGGATGAGGCCGTGCACATCGGCGCCCCGGCCCCGGCGGACAGCTACCTGCGCGGTGACCGGATCATCCAGGCGGCGCTGGATACCGGGGCGCAGGCGATCCATCCGGGATATGGCTTCCTGTCGGAAAACCCGGAATTTGTGGATGCGGTGACGGCGGCGGGGCTGGTGTTCATCGGCCCGTCGGCGGCTGCGATACGGGCCATGGGGCTCAAGGACGCGGCAAAGGCGCTCATGGCGGGGGCAGGGGTGCCGGTGGTGCCCGGCTATCACGGGGAAAATCAGGACCCGGCGCATCTGGCCGCACAGGCGGATCAGATCGGCTATCCGGTGCTGATCAAGGCGGTTGCAGGCGGCGGCGGGAAGGGGATGCGCAAAGTCACGCGGCCGCAGGACTTTGCCGATGCGCTTGCCAGCGCGCAGGGGGAGGCGCGCACAGCCTTTGGCAACCCCGCCGTGCTGATCGAGAAGTATGTCGAAAAGCCCCGCCATATTGAGGTGCAGGTGTTCGGCGACGGGCTGGATGCAATCCACCTGTTTGAACGGGACTGTTCGCTTCAACGCCGGCATCAGAAGGTGATCGAGGAGGCGCCGGCCCCCGGCATGACGTCTGAGATGCGCGAAGCGATGGGAGAGGCTGCCGTGAAAGCCGCCCGCGCCATTGGCTATAGCGGTGCGGGCACGGTGGAATTTATCGTGGATGCAAGCGAGGGCCTGCGCCCCGACCGCTTCTGGTTCATGGAGATGAACACCCGCCTGCAGGTCGAACATCCGGTGACCGAGGCGATTACCGGCGTCGATCTTGTCGAATGGCAGTTGCGTGTCGCGGCGGGCGAGTCCCTTCCGGCGCGGCAGGATGACCTGACGATCCGCGGCCATGCCTTCGAGGCGCGGCTTTACGCCGAGGATGTGCCCGCCGGTTTCCTCCCTGCCACCGGACGGCTAAGCCATCTGCGGTTCCCGGAGGGCGCGCGGTCAGATAGCGGCGTTCGGGCAGGGGATGTGATCTCGCCCTGGTACGACCCGATGATCGCCAAGATCATCGTCCACGGCCCAACCCGGGCTGCAGCACTGCGCCAGCTGACCCGGGCGCTGGAGGAAACCGAGGTCGCAGGATCTGTCACCAACCTGTCGTTCCTTGCGGCGCTGTCGCGTCACGCGGGCTTTGCCGCCGGGGACGTGGATACGGGGCTGATCGAGCGAGACCTTCCGGCACTGGTGGCGGAGCCTGATCCCGAGAGCCCTATCATCGCGCTGGCGGCACTGGCCGCGCTGGGCCTGCATAAGGGTGGGGCGGAAGGAACCGGCTTTCACCTGTGGGCGCCACTGCGGCAGTCGGTGACGCTGCATCACGCGGGGGATGAGCTGACGGCGGTCGTAGAGAGCCACTCGCCCAGCCGCTTTGTTGTGGAACGCGCAGGCCGGCGGCATGACTGCCGGTTAGAGGGTGATACCTGGCTGGTGGATGGGAGGAGGGTCCGCGCACGCTTTGCCTTGGGCGACCGGATCACGGTGTTTGCCGACCGCGCCTTTGCCTTTGACGTGCCAGATCCGCTGGCCCAAACGTCTTTGGGCGCGGCGGCCGGGAATGTAGTGGCCGCCCCGATGCCGGGACTGGTCAAGGCGGTGCTTGTCTCGGCGGGGCAGGAGGTGCCTGCGGGAACGCGGCTTGCTATCCTCGAGGCGATGAAGATGGAGCATACGCTGGTCGCAGGGCGCGATGGCACCGTGGCCGAGGTTCTGGTCACCGAAGGCGCACAGGTGGAAGCAGGGGCCGCCCTTGTCCGGCTGGAGGAAGAGGCGTGATACGCCTGCACCATTGCCCGCAGGCGCGTAGCTTTCGCACCCTGTGGCTGCTGCACGAAATCGGCATCCCCTTCAAACTCGTCCGCCACGGCTTTTTCGACAAGTCGCTCCGGACGCCGGAATATCTTGCCATCTCGCCCGCGGGGCGGGTTCCTGCTCTGGAAATCGACGGGCGCACGATGTTCGAAAGCGGCGCCATCGCGGAATGGCTGTGCGAGACGCGGGCGCCGCATCTGGGCCGCGCCCCAGGGGCTGACGATCGGGCCGATTATCTGGAATGGCTGCACTATGCCGAAACCTTGGGCAGCATGATCGCCAACCTCACCCAGCAGCATATTGTCCTGCGCGAGGATTGGATGCGCAGCCCGACAGTGATGAAGCTGGAGGCAAAGCGGCTAGCGCTGGCGCTGCGGGCGGTGGCGCCGGTGGAATGGCTGCTGCCCTCGGGCTTTTCGGCGGCCGATGTGGCGGTGGGATATGCGGTGGAAATCGCCCGCCGCTTCGTTCCGCTGGGGGACATTCCGGGACTTGCCGCCTATCATGAACGCCTGACCGCGCGTCCGGCGTTCCGGGCGGCGATGGAACAGGATGGACCGCCAGAGATTTACACTCGCGACTTCTACGCGCCCCCGGGAGGTTAGGATGGATGCCGTCGAGATATTCGAGGTTGGCCCGCGCGACGGGCTTCAGAATGAAAAGCGCCTGATCCCCGTCGAGGAGAAGATCGCGCTGATCGACATCCTGTCCTCGGCTGGGTTTCGCCGGATCGAGGTGGCGAGCTTCGTCTCGCCAAAGTGGGTGCCGCAGATGGCGGACAGCGACAAGGTGCTGGCAGGCATCACGCGGGTGCCAGGCGTGCGCTATGCGGCGCTGACGCCGAACATGAAGGGGTACGAGGGGGCGCGGACTGCGCGGGCCGATGAGGTGGCGATCTTCGGCTCCGCCTCTGAAGGGTTCAGCAAGGCCAACCTGAACTGTTCCATTGCCGAGAGCATCGAGCGCTTCCGTCCGGTTACCGAGGCCGCGCAGGCGGACGGCGTGCCGGTGCGGGGCTATGTGTCCTGCGTGATCGAGTGCCCCTACGACGGGATGGTTGATCCAAAGCAGGCGGCGCGGGTGGCGGCGGAACTGCGCGACCTTGGCTGCTATGAGATCAGCCTGGGCGATACGCTGGGCAAGGCCACGCCCGAGGCTGTCGCGGCCCTTCTGGCCGAGGTGTTGAAAGAGGTTCCCGCCGCGCAGCTTGCCGGACATTTCCATGACACTGGCGGGCGGGCGTTGGAAAACATCGACGTGGCGCTGGATCACGGGCTGCGTGTCTTCGATGCCTCGGTCGCGGGGCTGGGGGGATGTCCCTATGCGCCCGGTGCCGCCGGCAACGTGGCGACAGAGGCGGTGCATGATCACCTGAGGGCTCGCGGTTTCGAAACTGGCCTGCACCGCGACCTGCTGCTGCAGGCGGGGGGCATGGCACGCGCGATCAGGCTTGGCTGAGGGTTCCAGATGTACGATACGATCACGGTAGAAGCCGACGCACGCGGCGTCGCGGTCCTGACGATGGCGCGGGCGGAAAAGCACAACGCCCTGTCTTCGCAGATGATGGACGAGATCACCGCCGCCGCGACGCGGCTGGGGGCGGACCCTGCCGTGCGGGTTGTCGTGCTGACTGGCGCGGGGTCAAGCTTTTGCGCGGGTGGCGATCTTGGTTGGATGAAGGAGCAGTTTGGCGCCAACGGGGCCCGTCGCGCCCGCGAAGCCCGGCGCTTGGCCGAGATGCTGGAGCGGCTCAACACCCTGCCGAAGCCGCTGATCGGGCGGGTGCAGGGGCAGGCCTTTGGCGGCGGGCTGGGGATGATTTCGGTCTGCGACGTGGCCGTCGGGGTCAGCGGCATCAAGATGGGCTTTACTGAAACGCGGCTGGGGCTGATCCCGGCCACCATTGGCCCCTACGTGCTGGCGCGGATGGGCGAGGCGATGGCGCGGCGGGTCTTCATGTCCTCGCGTCTTTTTGATGCTGAAGAAGCTGTGCGCCTGGGGCTGCTTGCCCGCGCCGTTGCGCCGGATGAACTGGACGCCGCAGTCGAGGCAGAGGTAATCCCCTACCTGTCTTGTGCGCCCGGAGCGGTGGCCGAGGCCAAGGCCCTTGCTCGTTCATTTGGCCCGCCGATTGACACCGCAAGCATCGCCCGCAGCATCGAGGCGCTGGTAAGGCGGTGGGAGAGCGAGGAGGCGGCCGAAGGGATCGGCGCCTTCTTTGACCGGCGCAAGCCGCGCTGGGCATAAGACGCCTGAACCGGGCAGGGTGGCTCCGAGTCGCGCCCCCTGTTCCGCGTCCTCCGGCATGATTGTTGAGGCCTTCGGGTTAGCCTCCGGAAAATACCGTGTTTTCCGCGCCGTCAGGGGCACCGGCTTTGGTTGACCCCGGCAGGTGGCAGGAGTAAACCGTGCGCAGCCAGATTTCCGGCGCGCACCGCGCCAAGCCGAAGGAGCCACCAGTGGACGCTCTGCTGAGAGAATACCTTCCCATCCTCATCTTCCTCGGGATCACCGTGGCCTTCGGCCTTATCCTGCTCCTGTCGGCAGCACTTGTCGCCGTGCGGAACCCGGACCCTGAAAAGGTTTCTGCCTACGAATGCGGCTTCAACGCCTTTGACGATGCGCGGATGAAATTTGACGTGAGGTTCTACCTCGTGTCGATCCTTTTTATCATTTTTGACCTCGAAGTTGCCTTCCTCTTCCCTTGGGCTGTGGCCTTCGCAGACATATCTATGGTGGGCTTCTGGTCGATGATGGTCTTTCTGGGCATCCTGACCATTGGCTTCGCCTACGAGTGGAAGAAAGGAGCTCTCGAATGGGAGTGAGTACTGCCGCAAATCACGCTGGCGCCGACAAGGAAGTCGCGACCCAGACGCTCAACCGTGAGCTGCAGGACAAGGGCTTCCTGCTGACCTCGACCGAAGACCTCATCAACTGGGCGCGTACCGGCTCGCTTCACTGGATGACCTTCGGGCTGGCCTGCTGCGCGGTCGAAATGATGCACACCTCGATGCCGCGCTATGACGTGGAACGTTTCGGTATCGCCCCGCGCGCGAGCCCGCGGCAGTCGGACGTCATGATCGTCGCCGGCACCCTGACCAACAAGATGGCACCGGCGCTGCGCAAGGTCTATGACCAGATGCCGGAACCGCGCTACGTGATCTCGATGGGGTCCTGCGCCAACGGCGGCGGGTACTATCACTACAGCTATTCGGTGGTTCGCGGCTGCGACCGGATCGTTCCGGTCGACATCTACGTTCCTGGATGCCCCCCCACGGCCGAGGCGCTGCTTTACGGTATCCTGCAGCTGCAGCGGAAGATCCGCCGCACCGGCACCATCACCCGCTGAGGAGAGAAGGCATGTCCGAGGCCCTGCAAGAGCTTGGCGCCCATATCGAGCTGAAGCGTCCCGATGCGGTCGCAGGCTATCGCGTGGCCAATGGTGAGCTGACGGTTGACGTGTCGCTGTCAAACTTGGCGGAACTGATTGCCTTCCTGAAGGCCGATCCGAGCTGCCTGTTCTCGACGCTAGTGGACATCACGGCCGTTGACCATCCGGAGCGTTCCCGCCGCTTTGATCTGGTCTATCATTTCCTGTCCATGTACCGGAACCACCGGATCCGGCTGAAGGTGCAGGTTCGTGAAGACGACATGGTTCCGTCGATCACCAGCGTGCATCCCTCGGCCAACTGGTTCGAGCGGGAAGTCTTTGACATGTTCGGGATCCTGTTCTCCGGCCATCCGGATCTTCGCCGCATCCTGACCGACTATGGGTTCCGCGGCCATCCGCTGCGCAAGGACTTCCCCACCACGGGTTATACCGAAGTCCGCTATGACGAGACGCAGAAGCGCGTCATCTACGAGCCGGTGAGCCTGGTTCAGGAGTACCGGCAATTTGATTTCATGAGCCCCTGGGAAGGCGGCGACTACATCCTGCCAGGCGATCAGAAGGCAGAGGCGAAATGATGGACGGCTCGTTCAACGACGCGGAAACGCGCGAACAGAAAATCCGCAACTTCAACCTGAACTTCGGCCCGCAACACCCTGCGGCGCACGGGGTTCTTCGGCTTGTACTGGAACTTGACGGCGAGATCGTCGAGCGTTGCGATCCCCATATTGGCCTGCTGCACCGCGGGACCGAAAAGCTCATGGAGACGCGGACCTACCTGCAGAACCTGCCGTATTTCGACCGCCTCGACTACGTGGCGCCGATGAACCAGGAACATGCTTGGTGTCTGGCGATCGAGAAGCTGACGAACACGGTCGTGCCGCGTCGGGCGAGCCTTATCCGCGTGCTTTATTCCGAGATCGGGCGCATCCTGAACCACCTCCTGAACGTCACGACGCAGGCGATGGACGTTGGCGCGCTGACCCCGCCGCTCTGGGGCTTCGAAGAACGTGAGAAGCTCATGATCTTCTATGAGCGGGCGAGCGGCGCACGGCTTCACGCGGCCTATTTCCGGCCGGGCGGGGTTCACCAGGACCTGCCGCCGGATCTGCTTGATGATATCGACGCCTGGGCCGACCAGTTCCCGGGGCGGCTTGACGACATCGACGGCCTGCTGACCGACAACCGAATATTCAAGCAGCGCAATGCCGACATCGCCATCGTGACCGAGGAAGATATCCAGAACTGGGGCTTCTCGGGTGTGATGGTTCGCGGTTCGGGCCTTGCGTGGGACCTGCGGCGTTCGCAGCCCTACGAGTGCTATGACGAATTCGACTTCATGATCCCGGTCGGCAAGAATGGCGACTGCTATGACCGCTATCTTTGCCGCATGGCCGAGATGCGCGAGTCGATCAAGATCATCAAGCAAGCCATCGCCAAGCTGCGGGTGGAAAAGGGCGACATCTTGGCTCGGGGCAAGATCACGCCGCCCACGCGCCGGGATATGAAGACTTCGATGGAATCGCTGATCCATCACTTCAAGCTTTACACCGAGGGCTTCCGGGTGCCGGAGGGCGAGATCTACGCTGCAGTCGAGGCACCCAAGGGCGAATTTGGCGTCTACCTGGTGGCCGACGGCACGAACCGTCCGTACCGCGCCAAGATCCGCGCGCCGGGATATCTGCACCTGCAGGCGATGGACTACCTGTGCAAGGGCTACCAGTTGGCCGATGTGTCGGCCATCCTCGGCAGCCTCGACATCGTGTTTGGTGAGGTTGACCGCTGATGCGTCGCATGATCGTCCTTGGGGCGCTGGCACTGGCGGCCTGCCAGCAACCTGCTCCCCCGCAGCCCCAGTTCTCCGGCACCCCGCGTGAGCGGCTTGTTGCGGCTGTCGAGGCTTCGGGCTGCATCATCAACCCGTCGAATTCCGCGCGCATCCAGCAGGCTTCCGGCCTGAACGAGGCGCAGATCCGCGCGCTTGCCCCCGAGCTTGTGCAGGCGGGCATGGTCGAGGTTTCGGGCCCCGACTCGATCAAACTCATTACGGAGAACTGTCGCTGATGCTGCGCCGTCTTCACCCCGAACAGCCTGAGAGCTTTGCCTTCACCCCTGCCAACCTGGAGTGGGCAAAGGCGCAGATCAGCAAGTATCCGGAAGGCCGGCAGGCCTCGGCGATCATCCCGCTGCTGTGGCGCGCTCAGGAACAGGAAGGCTGGCTGAGCCGTCCCGCGATTGAATATGTCGCAGGGATGCTGGGCATGGCCTATATCCGTGCGCTGGAAGTCGCGACATTCTACTTCATGTTCCAGCTGCAACCTGTTGGTTCTGTTGCGAACATCCAGATCTGCGGCACCACGTCCTGCATGATCTGCGGGGCCGAGGATCTGGTCAGCGTCTGCCGCGAGTTGATCGCGCCGAAACCGCATATGGTGTCGGCCGACGGCAAGTTCAGCTGGGAAGAGGTAGAGTGTCTTGGTGCCTGCGCGAACGCGCCGATGGCGCAGATCGGCAAGGACTACTATGAGAACCTGACGGCGGAACGCCTGCGCGAAATTCTTGCGGAACTGGCCACCGGAAAGGTGCCGGTGCCGGGGCCGCAAAATGGGCGCTATTCGTCCGAGCCGGAAGGCGGGCCGACGACGCTGAAGGACTATGTCGAAGGGCGGGACCAGTACAACGCTTCTGTCCGGCTTGCCGTCGATCTGGGCGAGACGGTGAAGCGGATCGACGGGACCGAGGCTCCGATCCTGACGCCATGGCTCAAGCCCGCAGAGGCAACCCCGGCAGAGGGCGAGGCTACTGAACCGACGCCTGCCGAAGGCGTTCCTGCCGACGCGACCGGGGTGCTGATCCAGGAAGCGACCGAAGAGCCGAAGGCCCGCGCTGCACTGAACGAACCTGCGAAAGCGGCTGAACGTGCCTCG
Source organism: Rhodobacteraceae bacterium LNNU 3342 (assembly GCA_008711135.1). GTDB lineage: Bacteria > Pseudomonadota > Alphaproteobacteria > Rhodobacterales > Rhodobacteraceae > Halodurantibacterium. Next base: position 57,249 of record VUAW01000008.1, on the reverse strand, counting down.
GGCGGTGTAAAGCCGGTGACGCTTTCAGCGCCCCGCAGCGACAAGCGCGAAGACCTTACGCAGCTGAACGGAGTGGACGAAAAGGTCGAGGCGGCACTGCAGGCGCTTGGCATCTGGCACATCAACCAGATCGCCGAATGGACGGACGAAGAGCTGGCATGGGTCGACGCGAACCTTGAGGGGTATCGGGGCCGCGCCAGCCGTGAAGGCTGGGTGGCGCAAGCCAAGGCGCTTCTGGCCGAGAAATGATCTGCGCCCGGCGCCAACGGTGCCGGGGCAGGGCGACGAACTGAGTGCCTGAGAGAGGCTGCACGTATGGGGACGTCGGATCAGGACCGGGAGATGGCGCGACAGGCACGGCTTGTGGCGATCGTCATCGCGGCGACGATGGTGCTCTGGATGGCGGGACAGTGGCTCGGGGGGCAGTTCGGATGGGAGACAAGGTTTGTCTTCCTGTTCGATCTTGCCGCGCTGGCTGCCTTCATCTGGTCGCTGGTGGTGACATATCGGATCTGGCGCAGGCGTCAGGAGAAGTGAGAGCAAAGCGATGCTGAAGGATCAGGACCGGATCTTTACCAACCTCTACGGGATGCACGAGCGCACCCTCGCTGGCGCAAAGAAGCGCGGGCACTGGGACGGGACCGCCGGCATCATCCAGAAGGGGCGCGACTGGATCATCGACCAGATGAAGGCCAGCGGGCTGCGCGGTCGCGGCGGCGCGGGCTTCCCCACGGGCCTCAAGTGGTCCTTCATGCCGAAGGAAAGCGACGGGCGCCCGGCCTACCTGGTCATCAACGCTGACGAGTCCGAACCTGCGACCTGCAAGGACCGGGAAATCATGCGCCACGATCCGCATACGCTGATCGAGGGGGCGCTGATCGCCAGCTTTGCGATGAACGCGCACACGGCGTACATCTATATCCGCGGCGAGTATATCCGTGAGAAGGAGGCCCTGCAGGCCGCCATCGACGAATGCTATGACAACGGCCTTCTGGGGCGCAATGCGGCGGGTTCGGGCTGGGACTTCGACCTGTTCCTGCATCACGGTGCCGGCGCCTATATCTGCGGCGAGGAAACCGCGCTGCTCGAAAGCCTTGAGGGCAAGAAGGGCATGCCCCGGATGAAGCCGCCGTTCCCGGCCGGCGCAGGCCTTTACGGCTGCCCGACCACGGTGAACAACGTCGAATCCATCGCGGTGGTTCCCACCATCCTTCGCCGTGGCGGGGAGTGGTTCGCGAGCTTTGGCCGTCCGAACAACGCGGGCGTGAAGCTTTTCGGCCTGACGGGGCACGTCAACACCCCCTGCGTAGTCGAGGAATCCATGTCAATCTCGATGAAGGAACTCATCGAGCGGCACGGCGGCGGTGTCCGCGGCGGGTGGAAGAATCTCAAGGCCGTGATCCCCGGCGGGGCCTCTTGTCCCATCCTGCCCGCGGACCTATGTGACACCGCGATAATGGACTATGACGGCATGCGAGAGCTGAAGTCGAGCTTTGGCACCGCCTGCATGATCGTGATGGACCAGCAGACGGACGTCATCAAGGCGGTCTGGCGGCTGGCGAAATTCTTCAAGCACGAAAGCTGCGGACAGTGCACGCCCTGCCGCGAAGGCACGGGCTGGATGATGCGGGTCATGGACCGGCTGGTGCGCGGCGAGGCCGAGGTCGAAGAGATCGACATGCTGCTCGACGTGACCAAGCAGGTCGAGGGGCACACGATCTGCGCCCTTGGCGATGCAGCGGCCTGGCCGATCCAGGGCCTGATCCGGCACTACCGGAACGAGATCGAGGACCGCATCAAGGCGAAACGGACCGGCCGCGTCAGCGCGGTCGCGGCGGAGTAAGGCGATGAGCAACCTGCGTAAAATCATCATCGACGGGATCGAGCTTGAGGTCGATCCGGCGATGACCCTCATCCAGGCGGCAGAGCAGGCGGGGATCGAGATCCCGCGCTTCTGCTACCACGAGCGCCTGTCCATTGCCGGGAACTGCCGCATGTGCCTGGTCGAGGTCGTCGGCGGCCCGCCAAAACCTGCCGCCTCCTGCGCGATGCAGGTCAAGGACCTGCGGCCGGGGCCGGAAGGCCAACCGCCGGTGGTCAAGACGAACTCTCCCATGGTCAAGAAGGCCCGCGAGGGGGTGATGGAGTTCCTGCTCATCAACCACCCGCTGGATTGCCCGATCTGCGACCAGGGGGGCGAGTGCGACCTGCAGGACCAGGCGATGGCCTATGGTGTCGACTTCAGCCGCTACCGCGAGCCGAAGCGCGCGGCCGAAGATCTGAACCTTGGGCCGCTGGTCGAAACGCACATGACGCGCTGCATTTCCTGCACGCGCTGCGTCCGCTTCACGACCGAGGTCGCCGGCATCAGCCAGATGGGCCAAACCGGCCGCGGCGAGGACAGCGAGATCACCAGCTACCTGAATGAGACGCTGGCCTCGAACCTGCAGGGCAACATCATAGACCTTTGTCCGGTGGGGGCGCTGGTCTCTAAACCTTATTCGTTCAAGGCCCGTCCGTGGGAGCTGACGAAGACCGAGACGATCGACGTGATGGACGCGCTCGGGTCCAACATCCGCGTGGATACGCGCGGGCGTGAAGTCATGCGCATCCTGCCGCGCAACCATGACGGCGTGAACGAGGAATGGATTTCCGACAAGACGCGCTTTGTCTGGGACGGGCTGCGGCGTCAGCGGCTCGACAAGCCCTATATCCGTGAAAACGGTCGTCTCCGTCTCGCAACCTGGGGCGAGGCGCTGAACCGCGCGGCGGAGGCCATGAAAGGTCGCCGGGTCGCAGGTCTTGTCGGCGACCTGGTTCCGGTCGAGGCTGCCTTTGCTCTGAAAGACCTGATGGACCGGATCGGCGGCACGACCGAATGCCGGCCCGATGGCACCAAGCTGCCGGCGGGCAACCGTTCCGCCTATGTGGGTACCGCAGCGATCGAGGACATCGACCACGCCCAGGTGATCTACCTGATCGGCACGAATCCCCGGCTCGAGGCGCCCGTGCTGAACGCCCGGATCCGCAAGGCGTGGCTGAAGGGCGCAGTGGTGCATCGCGTGGGACCCGTTGCTGACCTGACCTATGACGTGAAGGATCTTGGTGTCGATCGCGCCGCGCTCGTGAACCTTGTGCGGGATGCACAGGCGGCCGAAGGCGCGCTGGTCATCGTGGGGCAGGGCGCGCTGAACGAGTCCGACGGGACGGCCGTGCTGTCGCAGGCGATGAAACTGACCGAACGGCTGGGCGGCGGGCTTCTGGTGCTGCACACCGCAGCCTCGCGCGTCGGCGCGATGGACATTGGCGCGGTGACGGACGGCGGCATTTCCGCGGCGCTGGATGGCGCGGACGTCATCTACAACCTCGGCGCGGATGAGATCGAGATCGGGCAGGGCCCCTTCGTGATCTACCAGGGCAGCCATGGCGACCGCGGCGCACATCGGGCCGACATCGTGCTGCCGGGTGCTGCCTATACCGAAGAGGCCGGGCTCTTCGTGAACACCGAAGGCCGTCCGCAGCTTGGCCTGCGCGCCGGGTTCCCTCCGGGCGATGCCAAGGAAAACTGGGCGATCCTGCGCGCGTTGTCGGCTGAACTGGGGGCGCAACTGCCCTATGACAGCATTGGGCAGCTGCGTCAGGCGCTGGTGGCGGCCGTGCCGCACCTGGAACTGATCGACGAGGTTCCGGTCAACGAGTGGAAGCGCCTGCCCCTTCAGGAGCCGGCGACGGCAAGCTTCCGTTACGCGGTTCGGGACTTCTACCTGACCAACCCGATTGCCCGGGCCTCGGCGCTGATGGCCGAACTGTCCGCAATGGAGCGGTCCCGTCAGGCGACGCCGATTGCGGCAGAATGACAACAGCGGCGCGGGCAACCGCGCCGTATGCGAAAGGGGTGGCACCTGTCGCGGGAATGCTGTTTACAGCGGGCGACACGGGGCGGTGACGCGCTGAGGATGTGAGGAACAATGGCTGACTTTCTTCAATCGGGTCTGGGGATCGCGCTGACCATCGCGGCTCAGGGCCTTTTGATCATCATGTTCGTGATGATCTCGCTCCTGTTCCTCGTCTACGGCGACCGCAAGGTCTGGGCGGCCGTCCAGATGCGGCGGGGCCCGAACGTCGTGGGGGCCTTTGGTCTGCTGCAATCGGTGGCCGACGCGCTGAAATACGTAGTCAAGGAAATCGTGGTTCCTGCCGGCGTCGACCGGCCGGTCTTTTTCCTGGCGCCGATGCTGTCATTCGTGCTGGCGGTTCTGGCATGGGCGGTAATTCCGTTCAACTCGACTTGGGTGCTCGCCGAGATCAACGTCGCGATCCTGTTCGTCTTCGCGGTATCCTCGCTCGAGGTTTATGGCGTCATCATGGGCGGCTGGGCTTCGAACTCGAAGTATCCGTTCCTTGGCTCGCTCCGTTCAGCGGCGCAGATGATCTCGTATGAAGTCTCGCTGGGCCTGATCATCATCGGGGTAATCATTTCCACCGGGTCAATGAACTTCGGGGCGATCGTGGCGGCGCAGGATGGCGACTACGGCATCTTCAACTGGTACTGGCTGCCGCACCTGCCGATGGTCGTGCTGTTCCTGGTTTCGGCGCTTGCGGAAACGAACCGTCCGCCGTTCGACCTGCCTGAGGCTGAATCCGAACTCGTGGCCGGCTTCATGGTGGAATATTCGTCGACGCCGTACCTGCTGTTCATGGCCGGCGAATATATCGCCATCTTCCTGATGTGCGCGCTGATGAGCCTTCTGTTCTTCGGCGGCTGGCTGTCGCCCATCCCGGGCCTCCCCGACGGGGCGCTGTGGATGGTTGCCAAGATGGCTTTCTTCTTCTTCATCTTCGCAATGGTTAAGGCGATCGTGCCTCGCTACCGCTATGACCAGCTCATGCGGATCGGTTGGAAAGTGTTCCTGCCGCTGTCCCTGGGCTGGGTGGTGCTGGTGGCGTTCCTGGCGAAATTCGAAATTCTCGGCGGCTTCTGGGCTCGCTGGGCGATCGGAGGCTGACATGGGTATCGATATCACCCGCGCCATTAAGTACTTCCTGCTGACCGACTTCCTGAAAGGCTTCGGGTTGGGGCTGCGCTACTTCGTGGCGCCCAAGGCGACGCTTAACTACCCGCATGAAAAGGGGCCGCTAAGCCCCCGTTTTCGCGGTGAACATGCACTGCGCCGCTATCCTAGCGGTGAAGAGCGCTGCATCGCGTGCAAGCTGTGCGAGGCGATCTGTCCTGCTCAGGCAATCACCATCGAAGCAGCCCCGCGCGAGGACGGCAGCCGACGCACCACGCGCTATGACATCGACATGACGAAATGCATCTATTGCGGCTTCTGCCAGGAAGCCTGCCCGGTGGATGCAATCGTCGAAGGTCCGAACTTCGAGTTTTCCACCGAGACCCGCGAAGAGCTTTACTACGACAAGGCGAAGCTCCTTGAGAACGGTGAACGCTGGGAAGCCCGGATTGCCCGCAACCTCGAACTGGATGCGCCCTACCGATGACCAATGACATTTCCAAGCTCTTCGAGACGATGATCCAGCAAAGCCAGGAGATGGCCCGGAAGTTCAATCCGGCGCTGGAGAACTTCCGGCTGACTGGTTACGAGGACCTGATGCCGACGCTCTCGAAGAGCTTCATGGAAATGGCGTTCGGCAACACCTTCAACCGTGAAGGTCTGGACGCGAAGACGCGGCTTCTGGTCATCATCGCCGCCCTGACGATGATGGGCGCGCAGGCCGAACCGCAGCTGAAGCTGACCATCCGGCATGCGCTTGAAGCGGGCGCGCGCAAGCGCGAGATCGCGGAAGTAATCCATCAGATGACCATGTTCGGCGGTCTGCCCGCCGCGACCAAGGCGCTCCAGATCGCACAGGGCGTCTTTGACGAAACCGAGGAGGACAGCGCGTGACTGTCGCGGACTATGCCTTTTATGCCTTTGCCCTGGTCGCCGTGGCGGCGGGCCTGCTTGTCGTGGTGGCGCGCAACCCGGTGCATTCGGTGCTGTGGCTGATCCTGGCGTTTCTGTCGTCTGCGGGGCTGTTCGTGCTGCTGGGGGCAGAATTCGTGGCGATGCTGCTGATCATCGTCTACGTCGGTGCGGTGGCGGTGCTGTTCCTGTTCGTCGTGATGATGCTCGACATCGATTTCGCGGCGTTGAAGGCGGAAATGGCGAAATACGTCCCGCTTGCCGCGTTGGTCGGCATCGTAATCCTGATGCAGCTTGCGCTTGCGTATGGCGCGTGGGAGCAGGCCGAAGGCGCGCTGGGGCTGCGGCAGGCGGTGACGCCGGATCTGAACGAGATCCACAACACGCGCGCGTTGGGGCTGCTGCTCTATGATCGTTACATCTTCCTCTTCCAGACAGGCGGGCTGATCCTGCTGGTGGCGATGATCGGGGCGATCGTGCTGACGCTGCGGCATCGCGAGGGGATCAAGCGGCAGAACGTGCTGGCGCAGATGTACCGCGATCCGGCCAAGGCGATGGAACTGAAGGACATCAAGCCCGGTCAGGGCCTCTAGGAACAAGCGGGATAGGGGCGGCAGGCCCCGCCCCGAACGGAAGGAAACAGGGTCGCAGGACCCGGAGGGACGAAATGGTCGGACTGGAACATTACCTGGTGGTGGCGGCGACGCTCTTCGTCATCGGCATCTTCGGGATCTTCCTCAACCGGAAGAACGTGATCGTCATTCTGATGTCGATCGAGCTGATGCTGCTGGCAGTAAACATCAACCTCGTCGCGTTCTCGAGCTTCCTCGGCGATCTGGTGGGGCAGGTCTTCACGATGTTCGTGCTGACGGTCGCGGCTGCCGAGGCCGCGATTGGCCTCGCAATCCTCGTCTGCTTCTTCCGCAACCGAGGCACGATTGATGTCGAAGACATCAACGTGATGAAGGGGTAAGACCAGATGGAAACGATCATTCTTTTCGCGCCGCTGGTCGGCGCCCTGATCTGCGGCTTTGGCTGGCGTGTCATCGGCGAAAAAGGCGGGCAGGCGACGGCGACGGCGCTGCTCTTTCTTGCTGCGCTTCTGTCATGGGTAGTGTTCCTTGGCTATGACGGCCAGCCGCGTCAGATCCCGCTGTTCCGGTGGGTAGAGTCCGGCTCGCTTGCGACGGAATGGGCCATCCGGCTGGACCGCCTGACGGCGATTATGCTGGTCGTGATCAACAGCGTCTCGGCGCTCGTGCACCTGTACTCCTTCGGCTATATGGCCCACGACGAGAACTGGAAGCACGGCGAGCACTACAAGGCCCGCTTCTTCGCCTACCTGTCGTTCTTTACCTTTGCCATGCTGATGCTGGTAACGGCCGACAACCTGCTGCAGATGTTCTTTGGCTGGGAAGGCGTTGGTGTCGCATCCTACCTCCTGATCGGCTTCTACTGGCGCAAGCCGTCCGCCAGCGCGGCGGCGATGAAGGCGTTCATTGTCAACCGGGTGGGTGACTTTGGCTTCCTGCTGGGGATCTTCGGCCTGTTCTACCTGACCGACAGCATCCAGTTCGACACGATCTTCCAAGCCGTTCCGCAGATTGCTGAAACGTCGATCACCTTCCTTTGGACAGAGTGGAACGCGGCCAACCTGCTGGCCTTCCTGCTGTTCGTCGGTGCGATGGGCAAATCGGCGCAACTGTTCCTGCACACCTGGCTGCCGGACGCGATGGAGGGGCCGACGCCTGTGTCGGCGCTGATCCACGCCGCGACCATGGTGACCGCGGGCGTATTCCTAGTTTGCCGCATGTCGCCGCTAATCGAGTACGCACCGCAAGCTGCACAATTCATCGTCTTCATCGGCGCGACGACCGCGTTCTTCGCTGCAACGGTCGGCTTGGTGCAGAACGACATCAAGCGCGTGATCGCCTATTCGACCTGCTCACAGCTGGGCTACATGTTCGTTGCAGCTGGCGTTGGCGTCTATTCCGTCGCGATGTTCCACCTGTTCACGCACGCCTTCTTCAAGGCAATGCTGTTCCTGGGCGCCGGCTCGGTCATCCACGCGATGCACCATGAACAGGACCTGCGGAACTATGGCGGCCTGCGCAAGAAGATCCCCTACACTTACTGGGCGATGCTTCTCGGTACGCTGGCGATCACTGGCGTGGGCATCCCACTGACGCATTTTGGCTTCTCGGGCTTCCTGTCGAAGGACGCGGTGATCGAAAGCGCCTATGCCGGCGGCACGGCCTATGCCTTCTGGATGCTGGTGATCGCTGCCGCAATGACGAGCTTCTACAGCTGGCGCCTGATGTTCATGACCTTCTTCGGCAAGCCCCGTGGCGACAAGCATACGCATGAACATGCGCATGAAAGCCCGATGGTCATGCTGATCCCGTTGGGAGTGCTGGCCATTGGCGCGGTGTTCGCCGGGATGATCTGGTACACGCCGTTCTTTGGCGATGAACATGCAGTGGGCGATTGGTTCGGGACGTCGATCCTGATGCACCCGGAAAACAATGTGCTGCACGACGCGCATTACGTGCCGCTCTGGGTTCGTCTGTCGCCCTTTATCGCGATGCTGATCGGTCTGGCGCTGGCGTGGCAGTTCTACATCCGCCGCCCGGATCTGCCGGGCAAGTTGGCTGCGAACCAGGAGATCCTGTACAAGTTCCTGCTCAACAAATGGTACTTTGACGAGATCTACGACTTCATCTTCGTGCGCCCAGCGCGTGGTCTGGGCCGGCTGCTGTGGCGGAAGGGCGACGGCGCCGTGATCGACGGCAGCATCAACGGGCTCGCGATGGGGGTGGTTCCGTTCTTCACCCGGCTCGCGGTGCGCGCACAGACCGGCTACATCTACCACTATGCCTTTGCCATGGTGATCGGGATTGCCATCCTGATTACCTGGATGACGCTCTCGGGGGGCGCTGAATAATGGAAAACCTTCTTTCCATCATCACTTTCACGCCTGCCGTCGGCGCACTGATCCTGGCGATCTTCCTGCGGGGCAATGACGAGGCGGCACAGCGCAATGCCAAGTGGCTGGCGCTTGTCACCACCAGCGCGACCTTCATCGTCTCGCTGTTCCTGCTGGCAGGGTTTGAGCCTACGGATACCGGATTCCAGTTCGTTGAGAACCGGACCTGGATCATGGGCATGCACTACAAGCTGGGCGTGGACGGCATCTCGGTGCTGTTCGTGATGCTGACAACTTTCCTGATGCCGATCACGATTGCCTCGTGCTGGGACGTGAAGCATCGGGTCAAGGACTACATGATTGCCTTCCTGCTGCTCGAGACGACGATGCTCGGCGTATTCGTCGCGCTTGATCTTGTGCTCTTCTACCTCTTCTTCGAGGCGAGCTTGGTTCCGATGTTCCTCATCATCGGGATCTGGGGCGGCAAGGACCGGATCTATGCCGCGTTCAAGTTCTTTCTCTATACGTTCCTTGGCTCGGTGCTGATGCTGATCGCGATGATCACCATGTACGTCGAAGCAGGGACCACCGACATCGTGGCGCTGCTGCGGCACGAATTCAGCGCCGGTCCGGTCACGATCCTGGGTTGGCAGATCGTCGGCGGCATGCAGACGCTGTTGTGGTTCGCGTTCTTCGCCTCCTTCGCCGTCAAGATGCCGATGTGGCCGGTCCACACCTGGCTGCCGGACGCTCACGTGCAGGCGCCGACAGCGGGTTCCGTAGTGCTGGCCGCGATCCTGCTGAAGATGGGGGGCTATGGCTTCCTGCGCTTCAGCCTGCCGATGTTCCCGGTGGCGAGCGATCTTTGGGCGCCGCTGGTGCTGTGGATGTCCGCCATCGCGATCGTCTACACAAGCCTTGTCGCGATGATCCAGGAAGACATGAAGAAGCTCATCGCCTATTCGTCGGTTGCGCACATGGGCTTCGTGACCATGGGTATCTTCGCGGCGAACCAGCAGGGCGTTGACGGCGCGATCTTCCAGATGATCAGCCACGGCTTCATCTCCGGCGCGCTCTTTCTCTGCGTTGGCGTGGTTTATGACCGGATGCATACGCGCGACATCGAGGCGTATGGCGGCCTTGTGAACCGGATGCCTGCCTACGCGCTCGTGTTCATGCTGTTCACCATGGCGAACGTCGGCCTTCCGGGGACGAGCGGCTTTGTTGGCGAATTCTTGACGCTGATGGGCGTGTTCCAGGTGAACACTTGGGTGGCGCTGGTTGCCTGTACCGGCGTGATCTTCTCGGCTTGCTATGCACTTTGGCTGTATCGTCGGGTGGTCTGGGGCGACCTCATCAAGGAGAGCCTCAAGACGATTACCGACATGAACCGCCGCGAGAAGGCCATTTTCGCGCCGCTGATCGTGATGACGCTGCTGCTTGGCGTCTATCCCTCCCTTGTGACCGACATCATCGGCCCCACTGTTGGGGTGCTGGTGGATGACGTGCAGACGGCGGTGGCTGCGGCCGAGGCCGCGCTCCACGTCGCGACGAACTGAAGGATCACCCAATGATCTCTGCCGATATCTCCATCGTTCTGCCCGAGATCGCACTGGCCATCTTTGCCTTCGGGGCGCTGATGTTCGGCGTCTATACGGGCAAGGACCGCACCGCGCCGCTGCTGATCTGGCTGACGGCGGGCTTCATGGTGGCCCTGGCCTTCTGGCTTGGCGTCGGGGCCACGGGCAACCGTGAAGCCTTTGGTGGCATGTTCGTCAATGACGCCTTCGCGCGCTTTGCCAAGGTCATGATCCTGCTGTCGGCTGCGGCGGTTCTGGTGATGGGCCAGGACTACATGCAGCGCCGCGACATGCTCCGGTTCGAGTTCCCGGTGCTCGTCTCGCTTTCGGTCATCGGGATGATGATCATGGTGTCGGCAGGCGACCTGATGGCGCTTTACATGGGGCTGGAGCTTCAGTCGCTCGCGCTTTACGTGCTCGCTTCGATCCGCCGCGATCACGCGAAATCGACCGAGGCCGGGCTGAAGTACTTCATGCTGGGTGCGCTGTCGTCGGGCCTGCTGCTCTATGGCGCGTCGCTTACCTATGGCTTTGCCGGAACCACGGTCTTCTCGGGCATCATCACGACGTTGCAGGCTGGGGACATGTCGCTTGGGCTGCTGTTCGGGCTGGTGTTCCTGCTGACGGGCCTTGCGTTCAAGGTGTCGGCGGTTCCGTTCCACATGTGGACGCCCGACGTTTATGAGGGCGCACCGACACCGGTCACCGCGGTCTTCGCTACCGCGCCCAAGATCGCCGCGATGGCGCTTCTGGCCCGGCTGGCGCATGACGCTTTTGGTCCCGCGGTCGGGGACTGGACGCAGATCCTGGCAGTGCTCGCGGTGCTGTCGATGTTCCTCGGCTCGATCGCTGCAATTGGTCAGCGCGATATCAAGCGGCTGATGGCGTATTCGTCGATTGCGCACATGGGCTATGCTCTGGTGGGGCTCGCAGCAGGGACGGCTGGTGGCGTGCAGGCGATGCTCGTGTACATGGCCATCTACGTGACGATGAACGTCGGGGCCTTTGCCTTCATCCTCGCGATGGAACGGGATGGGCGTCCGGTGACGGATATCCGCAGCCTGAACATGTACTCGCGGCATGAACCGCTCAAGGCGCTTGCGCTGCTGGTGCTGATGTTCAGCTTGGCGGGCGTGCCGCCGACTGTCGGGTTCTTTGGCAAGCTCTACGTCCTGCGGGCGGCGGTGGAAGCCGACATGACCTGGCTGGCCATTGCGGGCGTGATCGCCTCGGTGATCGGGGCGTACTACTATCTCCGGATCGTGTATTTCATGTACTTCGGCGAGGAAGGGGAAACCCTCGACCGCCGGATGCCGCCGGTGCAGTGGGGCCTGCTGATGGCTTCGGCTGCGGTGATGATCGTGGGGGTGGTGAACCTCTTTGGGATCGACCCGCTGGCGGCGGTCGCGGCGCAGACGCTTGTCCGCTAGGTCCGAATGGCCCGCCGGGGTGGGCCGTCACGTTCTGGCCGAAGTCGACAGCACCATGACCGAGGCTGCGCGTCTGGCCCCGTCCTTAGCGGGGCCGACATGGGTGCTGGCACTGCGCCAGACGGCCGGCCGTGGCCGGCGAGGTCGGGCTTGGGTTGATCCCGCTGGAAACTTCGCCGCCACGCTGGTCATGCGCCCAGCGGATCCGGTTGAACGAATGGCCCTTCGCTCCTTCGTGGCGGCTTTGGCGCTGCACGAGGCATTCGTGGCAGTCACCGGACGTGCCGCGCCCTTTGCACTTAAGTGGCCTAATGATGTTCTTCTGAACGGAGCCAAGGTTGCCGGTATCCTGCTGGAAAGCGTGGGGAACGGCGGGCATCTTTCAATTGGATTCGGGGTGAACCTGACAGCCGCGCCGGGGGGTGGGCAGGTCGAAGCGGGGGCGCTGCGACCGGTGAGCCTGCTTGACGAAACCGGCGCCCGGGTCACACCCGAAGAATTTCTGGATATACTCGCCCCTGCCTATGATCGGTGGGAGACACAATTTACGACCTTCGGATTTGGGCCCATCCGCAGTGCCTGGCTCGCCCGCGCTGCGCGTCTGGGCGAAACAGTCGTGGCCCGCACCATCACGGACAGCTATGAGGGCCGCTTTGTCGAGATTGACGACCGCGGCGCGCTGGTCATCGAGACGGCGCGGGGACGCTTGGCCATTCCCGCGGGGGATGTATTCTTCAGCTAACGAGGGCGGAATGCTGCTGGCAATCGACTGCGGGAACACGAACACGGTCTTTTCGTTGTGGGATGGCGAACGCTTCCTTGCCACCTGGAGAACTGCGACTGATCATGCGCGTACCGCCGACCAGTATTTCGTCTGGCTGTCTACCTTGATGAGCCTGCAGAAGATCGACGCGCAGGTTACAGAAGTCATTATTTCTTCGACCGTGCCGCGGGTGGTGTTCAATCTGCGGGTGCTGTGCAACCGCTACTTCGACTGCCGGCCACTGGTAGTGGGCAAGCCCGAATGCCGCCTGCCGGTCGACGTGCGGGTGGACGCCGGTACGCAGGTCGGGCCTGACCGGTTGGTGAACACGGTGGCGGGGTTTGACCGTCACGGTGGCGACCTGATCGTGGTGGATTTCGGTACAGCGACGACCTTCGACGTGGTCGACAGCGACGGCGCATATATCGGGGGAGTGATTGCCCCTGGCGTGAACCTTTCGATGGAGGCGCTGCACATGGCTGCCGCTGCGCTTCCGCATGTGGATGTGACAAGGCCTGAGGTCGTGATCGGCAAGAACACCGTCGCCTGCATGCAGGCCGGTATTTTCTGGGGTTATGTCGGGCTCGTCCAGACGATATGCAACCAGATAAAGGCCGAGCATGGGCGCCCGATGAAGATCATCGGGACCGGCGGGCTTGCATCGTTATTTGCCAGCGGCGAGGCATTGTTCGACGCGATCGAGGACGACCTGACCATGCGTGGGCTGGTCGTCATCCACCGATACAACAAGGAAGCGTAACCCTATGAGTAGTGAGCGTCTCATTTATATTCCCCTCGGCGGTGCCGGGGAAATCGGCATGAATTGCTATGTCTATGGCTATGGCCAGCCGGGTAAGGAGCGGCTGATCGTCGTGGACCTGGGCGTGACTTTTCCGGACATGGAGACGACGCCAGGCGTCGATCTGATCCTGCCGGACGTCAGCTGGCTTGCCGCGCGCGCGGACCGGATCGAGGCCATCTTCATCACGCATGCTCATGAGGATCATATTGGCGCGCTGGCGCACCTGTGGCCGCGGCTCAAGGCACCGGTTTACGCCCGCCGCTTTACCGGACGCATCGGCGCCCTGAAGTTCGAGGAGCAGGGCCTTCAGCGCGATGCCATCCGGATTGTGGAGCCGCGTCCTGAGGTGGTCGAGGCTGGCCCGTTCCGGGTGCAGTTCGTGCCGGTGAGCCATTCGATCCCGGAAAGCTCCGCATTGCTCATCGACACCCCCGCAGGGCGGATCGCACATTCCGGCGATTTCAAGCTGGACGCAAGCCCGGTGGTCGGCGAAGCCTTCAACGCGGACGAAGCGCGGCGGATCGGGGACGAGGGGGTGAAGATCCTCGCCTGCGACTCGACCAACGTGTTCTCTCCGGCGCCCGGCCGGTCAGAATCGCTCTTGCCGCCGGCGCTGGAGGAACTCGTGGCTGGCGCCAAGGGGATGGTGGTCGCGACGACCTTTGCCTCGAACGTCGCGCGGTTGAAGAGCCTTGCGAATGCGGCGGTTGCCAATGGTCGTTCGGTTTGCCTTTTGGGGCGGGCGATGCGGCGGATGGTGCAGACGGCAGTGGAAACCGGGGTGCTGACCGACTTTCCACCGACGGTCACGCCGGAAGACGCCACGCAGATCCCGCGCGAAAACCTGATGTTGATCGTCACCGGCAGCCAAGGCGAACGCCGCGCGGCTTCGGCGCAGTTGAGCCGGGGCAAGTATCTTGGCCTGTCGCTGAAAGAGGGGGATCTGTTCCTCTTCTCCTCCAAGACGATTCCGGGGAACGAGGCTGGCGTCATTCGGATCATGAACGCGCTGTCGGAAATGGGCGTGGATGTGGTGGATGACGCGGGCGGCAAGTATCACGTGTCGGGTCATGCGAACCGGCCGGATCTTGAGCAGGTCCACGAGCTGATGCGGCCGCAAATCCTGCTGCCGATGCACGGCGAGCACCGGCACCTGCGCGAACATGCAAAACTGGGCGAGGCGCGGGGCATCGCGTCGATCATCCCGGTCAACGGGACGGTGGTCGATCTGACCGGTGACCGACCGGTTGTGGCCGAACGCGTCGAAACCGGCCGCATCTACCTCGACGGCTCGGTGCAGGTGGGGTCGATGGACGGCGTGATCCGCGACCGTATCCGGATGGCGCTGAATGGCCACGTTCTGATCACTGTCATCATCGACGAGGATGGCGAGCCGCTGGGCGATCCCTGGGCGGAAACCATGGGCCTGTCCGAAACCGGCCGCACCGGCAAAGCGCTGTCCGAGGCGCTGGAGGAGGAACTCGGCGAGTTCCTCAGCAACGCTGACAGCCGCCTGTTGAAGGATGACGACAAGCTTGATGATGCGATCCGTCGCGTCACGCGGCAGGTCTGCATGGAAGAGGTGGGCAAGAAGCCAGAGGTGACAGTAGTCGTCAGTCGGCTGGTGGAATAAGCCAAAAAAAGCCCCCGTTCGGGGGCTTCCTAAGAAACAGCCGGTTCAGGCAGAAGGGGCGCCAAGGCGTAACCCAAGGTCTTGGCGCGGCGCTGGAGGTTGGCGAGAACGCGTTGTCGATGTCTTTCGTCATAAGCTGCGGCCCCCTGATCCTGATACGTCATGCCATGTCGGACGGCGTTGTAGAACAGGACGGCGATCTTCCGTGCAGTCGCCGTCACCGCCTTCTGCTTTCCGATCCGCGCCGAGAGGCGGCGATAGAAGGCACACAAGGCGGTGTCACTGCGTCCGATGGTTGTGGCGGCCAGTCGCAACAAGGCCGCCGCCCGGCTTGATGAGCGCCGGGTCTTCGAGGACAGGAGCTTGCCGCCGGAGATCTTGTTGCCTGGCGCCAGGCAGAGCCAGGATGTAAAGTGCTTCGCCGTCTTCCAGGTGCGCAGATCAGTTCCGCACTCGGCCACCAGCTTCAGCGCCAGCGAAGGGCCGAGGCCGTGGATCTGGGTCAGGTCGGTTCCCAACACTCCATAGAGGGACGCCCTGATGTCGAACGCCGGTGCATTGACCTGCCTGCCTTTAATACGTGCCTTCGGCAGCGGTGGCAGGTCTTCCCCTGCCTTGACTGAGAGGGCGGCAACAGCCGCTTGCAGCCTGTGATCGCACTCTTCGATCTTGGCTTTGTAGAAGTCATAGAGGTCGATCGACTGCGCCAGAGCGAAGACGTGTTCCGCCCGGTCATTGCCTATAAGCGCTGCCCGGATCGTTTCCGGCGAGGATTTGCACCGCACATCTCGGTAATCGGCCAAAACGTCCGAATTGCGCTCACCGGCGACGATGGCACGGATGATCTTCATACCGGTCGCGCCAGTGATGTCGGAGACCACGTGATGGAGTTGCAGGTTCATCTCCATCAGCGCCTTTTGCATGTGCTGGATATGGGCGGCCGCATACTCGGTCAACCGCTCGCGCTGGCGCATGTAGGCACGCAGCGTGGCGATCTCTGCATCAGGACGGAAGCTGCCGCGTAGCAGGCCATAGGAATGCAACTGGCGCAACCACCCGCGTCGCTGACATCGGTTTTGCGACCGGGCACGTTCTTGGCGTAACGGGCGTTCACCAGGATCACCTCGAAGCCCCGGGCCTCAAGGATCTCGAACGCCGGTATCCAGTAGACGCCAGTCGACTCCATCGCTACGCTGGTGACCTCCGCTGTCGAGGAACCAGTCGGCCAAGGCATGCAGGTCCTGGGTGAACGTGCCGAATGCGCGCACCGGCATGTCACAGGTGGACGGATTCACCGCCGCCATGTGCATCGTCGATCTGATGTCGATCGCGGCCGCATTGGGATTGACCATCTTCAGGTCCGGGTGGTCGCCGGTCGTGGGTTTGGGCATGACGTCTCCTCCGCTCAAAACGAAGGGCGTGGGCCATGCAAGTTCGTCATCTTCCTAACCGGGATCACCGCGATGGCGGCGTCACCACTCTCAAGTGCGCATCAGCCCGTGTGCCACCTTTTTTAACGGGGTCCAGCCCACCAATAAGCCATCGGCAACTGCCCTTCGCCATGAGCGTAACATAGGCTGTTGCTACCGCGCACAGGCGGGCTGCGGCCCGGAATGGTTTTTTATCATTCTTGCGCCTCGTCGGCGTCGGCTTCCTGCTCCAAATCCAGTTCGGGCTTCGCGGGCCGCGCGAAGCTGCGCAGGATGAAGTCTGGCACATGGTCGCCCATGCCTACCACCGGCCCGTCACGCCGGTCGCCGCGGCGGTTGCCGCGATCCTCACGCCGATCATCGCGGCGTTCCTGCGGGCGGCTTTCGTCGCGCCGCTTTGTGCGCGCGGGGGCGGGGGCAGGGGCTTCGTCGACCTCGGCCACCACATTCGCCATCGGGTTCTCGCCGCGCGGGATCTGTTGCTTGACGAGGCTTTCGACGTTGGCCAAGTACTTTTCATCCGCCGGCGTTGCCAAGGTATAGGCCTTGCCCTTGCGGCCCGCTCGCCCGGTGCGTCCGATGCGGTGCACGTAATCCTCGGGGTGCGACGGCACGTCGAAATTGAAGACGTGGCTCACCGCCGGAATATCCAGCCCACGCGCTGCCACGTCCGACGCTACCAGCAGGTGCAGCGTGCCGTCGCGAAACGCATCAAGCGTCTTTGTCCGGTGTGACTGGTCCAGATCACCGTGGATCGCCGCGGCGTTGAAGCCATGGGCCTTCAGCGACTTGGCTACCACGTCCACATCCATCTTGCGGTTGCAGAAGATGATGGCGTTGGTACAAGCCTCGCCCTCGGCCTTGATCAGGGCGCGCAGCACCGCGCGCTTTTCGGCAAAGCCACGATCCTTGCGGCTGGGCTTCACCTCGATCAGCTTTTGCTCGATGTTTTCCGAGGTCGTGGCCTGTCGCGCGACCTCGACCCGCGCCGGGGCGGTGAGGAAGGTGTTGGTGATGCGCTCGATCTCGGGCGCCATGGTGGCGCTGAAGAACAGCGTCTGGCGGGTAAAGGGCGTCAGCTGGAAGATACGCTCGATATCCGGGATGAAACCCATGTCGAGCATCCGGTCAGCCTCGTCCACCACCATGACCTGAACGCCGGTCAGCAGCAGCTTGCCGCGTTCGAAGTGGTCCAGCAGCCGGCCGGGCGTTGCGATCAGCACGTCCACGCCGCGGTCGATCAGCTTGTCCTGTTCGCCGAAGCTGACACCACCGATCAGCAGCGCCTTGGTCAGCTTGGTGTGCTTGGCATAGATGTCGAAGTTTTCTGCAACCTGTGCTGCCAGTTCGCGGGTCGGCGCAAGGACAAGGCTACGCGGCATTCGGGCGCGGGCGCGGCCCTTGGAAAGAAGGGTGATCAGCGGCAGGGTAAAGCTCGCGGTCTTGCCGGTGCCGGTTTGCGCAATGCCAAGCACGTCGCGGCCTTCCAGCGCGTGGGGAATGGCCTGCTCCTGGATGGGTGTAGGCGTTTCGTATCCGGCTTCGGCAACGGCCTGCAGAACCTTCGGGTCCAGCGCGAGATCAGAGAATTTCGTCATATGCGTCCAGTCTGTTACGGCATCGGGCCGTAATGGTTAAGGGACGCGGGATTTCGGGGCGTCCCGACAGCGGTCATGGTTCCGCAGGTGCGGATGCACAGCGCCTAGCCGAAAATGGTCAAAAGGTCAATGGAGCGGCGGATTTCAGCCTGCGTTACGCAGGGTTCGCCGGACGGCGTCCTTCCAGCCCGCGTACTTATCATCGCGCAGGGCGCTTTTCATCCGGGGCGTGAACTCCTTGTCTAGCGCCCAGGCAGCGGCGAAACCTGCCTTGTCAGGGTAGACGCCGGCGCGCATGCCTGCAAGCCATGCCGCACCAAGGGCAGTGGTCTCGCGCACCCTCGGGCGATCGACAGGGGCACCAAGGATGTCTGAGAGGAACTGCATCGTCCAGTCGTTGGCCGACATGCCGCCATCCACCCGAAGCGTTCCCACAGAGATACCGTCCATGTCGGCGGCCATCGCCTCCATCAGGTCGCGGGTTTGGTAGCCCACGCTTTCCAGCGCCGCACGGGCGAGTTCTGCCGGGCCGGTGGCGCGGGTCAGCCCATGGATCGCGCCGCGTGCCTCCGCATCCCAATAGGGGGCGCCGAGTCCGGTAAAAGCTGGCACGAGGTAGACCTGCTGATGCGGATCGGCCTGTTCGGCCAAAGGCTGGGTTTCGGCAGCCTCGCGGATGATCTTGAGCCCGTCACGCAGCCACTGGACCACCGCCCCGGCAACGAAGATCGAGCCTTCTAGCGCGAAACAGGTTTCGCCGTCCAGCTGATAGGCAACGGTCGTCAGCAGGCGGTTCCGGCTTTCCACCCGTTCGGCGCCGGTATTCACCAAGGCGAAGCAACCGGTGCCATAGGTCGATTTCACCATTCCCGGCTTGAAACAGGCTTGGCCCAGCGTTGCTGCCTGCTGGTCGCCCGCCACGCCGAAGATCGGGATCTCACGGCCGAAGAGGTCAGCGCGCGCCATGCCAAAATCGCTCGCGCAGTCCCGCACTTCCGGCAGGATCGCCATGGGGATGTCGAACAGGGCGCAAATCTCCGGGTCCCAGCGCCCCTCGACGATGTTGTAGAGCATCGTGCGCGCGGCGTTCGTTGCATCTGTCAGGTGCTGGCGACCGCCGGTCAGCTTCCAGATCAGGAAGCTGTCGATCGTGCCAAAGGCCAGTTCCCCCCGACGCGCCCGTTCGCGCCCATCCTCGATCTGGTCGAGCAGCCAGGCCAGCTTGGTCGCCGAAAAATAGGGGTCGATGATCAGGCCCGTGCGGGAACGGATCATCGATTCATGCCCAGCCTCGCGCAGGTCATGGCAGAGACCAGCCGTGCGCCGGTCCTGCCAGACGATGGCATTGTGCACTGGCTCTCCGGTCCGGCGGTCCCACAGCATGACGGTTTCGCGCTGGTTGGTGATGCCGATGGCGGCGATCTCCTCGGCGCGGATGCCGGCACGTTCCATCACCGCACGACAGGTGGCGGCGGTAGAGGACCAGATATCGGATGGATCATGTTCCACCCAGCCTGAACGAGGGAAACGTTGGGGGAATTCCTCTTGCGCGATCGCCTGAACTTGCATCGCATCGTCGAAAAGGATGGCGCGGCTGGATGTTGTGCCCTGATCAATCGCAAGAACGCTCATTTTCCCCTCTTTGGTATCACGCCGCGCGAAGGGCGCCACGTATCCAGTCATCCAGTGCCGCGATCTGGTCCGTCGTCAAGCGGAGGCCAAGGCGGGACCGCCGCCAGACCACATCCTCGGCTGTCTGGGCGTACTCCCGCGTGATCAGCCAGCGCAGTTCCGCCTCAGTCAGGGTAGCGCCAAAGTCAAGGCCAAGATCCTCCGCCCGGGTGGCGGTGCCCAGAATCTGCCGCGCCTCGGTCCCATAGGCACGTACCAGGCGGCGGGCCCAGGCGGGCGACAGGAACGGGTAGTCCTGGGACAGATCCGCCACCAGCTTGTGGAACCCATCCACAGGAAAATCGCCACCGGGCAGGGCAACCCCGGCCGTCCAAGCGGGACGCGCCTGCGGGAAATGCGGTGCAAGCTTGGCAAGCGCGGCCTCTGCCAGCCGGCGGTAGGTGGTGATCTTGCCGCCAAAGACGTTGAGCAACGGTGCGCCGTCCTCATCCAGCGACAGGACATAGTCGCGGGTGGCTGCCGTCGCGGTCTTGGCGCCGTCGTCATAAAGCGGCCGCACGCCGGAATATGTCCAGACGATATCGTCGCGCGTGACGGGATGTTTGAAATAGCCGCTGGCGAACTGGCAGAGGTAATCCTGTTCCTCGGGGGTGCAGACGGCTTCCGAAGGATCACCCTTATGGTCTGCGTCGGTCGTGCCGATCAGGGTGAAGTCCTGTTCAAAGGGGATCGCAAAGATGATCCGCCCGTCAGCCCCTTGGAAGAAGTAGCATCGGTCATGATCGAACAGGCGGCGCGTGACGATGTGGCTGCCGCGCACCAGCCGCACACCTTCGCGGGAGGTGATGCCAAGCGTGCCGCGGATGATGTCGCTGACCCAAGGACCACCGGCGTTGACCAGCGCGCGGGCACGGAAGGTCTGCGGGCCCTCGGCACCTTGTGTTTCGACGATCCAGACGCCGTTTTCGCGCTGGGCAGTGGTGACCTTGGTCCGCGTCATGATCCGGGCGCCGCGGGCCTCTGCATCGCGAGCGTTCAGCACGACGAGCCGTGAATCTTCGACCCAGCAATCGGAATATTCAAAGGCGCGGGTAAATCCGGGTTTGAGCGGCACGCCCGCCGGATCGTGGCGCAGGTCAAGGCTGCGCGTTCCCGACAGGATCTTGCGTCCGCCAAGATTGTCATAAAGGAACAGTCCCAGTCGCAGCAGCCACGCCGGACGCATGCCCCGATTGTGCGGCAGAACGAAACGCATCGGCCAACTGATATGCGGCATCGCGCGGAGCAGGGTCTCACGTTCTATCAGCGCCTCGCGCACCAGGCGGAACTCATAATATTCCAGGTAGCGCAGCCCGCCGTGGAACAGCTTGGTGGAGGCAGAGGAGGTGGCCGAGGCAAGATCGTTCATCTCTGCCAAGGCGACGCTCAGGCCGCGGCCAGCGGCATCACGGGCGATGCCGCAGCCATTGATCCCGCCGCCGATGATGAAAAGATCATGGATCTGCGCGTTGTCTGGCACGATGCACCCCCGAGGTTGGTATCGCAGATATGCGCTGATGTTCGTTTTGTAAAGCTTTGGGTTCGTTTTGGTTCTTTACGGGCGTAAGGAAAAAGCCGCGCTAGGGGCGCGGCTTGAGGATCAGACCATCATTTCCTTTGTGGCCGTTAACTTGAGGCTGGGGTGATCACGCTCAATGCGGTCAATGTCCCACTGCAACCGTGTGAGGTAGACAACATCCCCGTCATGGTCGGCAGCAATATGGCCCTTGTTCGTGTTCACGAACTTTTCCACGTCGAGCTTTGGCCCCGAAATCCAGCGGGCCGAGGTGAACTGGGAGCTTTCGAAACGAACAGGCAGGCCGTATTCGAGTTCGATCCGGCTGGCGAGCACCTCGAACTGCAGTGCGCCGACCACGCCGACGATGAAGCCTGAACCAATCATCGGCTTGAAGACCTTGGCCGCGCCTTCCTCAGCGAATTGCATCAGGGCCTTCTCCAGGTGCTTTGCCTTCATCGGGTCGCCCGCGCGCACGTTCTGCAGAAGTTCGGGCGCAAATGACGGGATGCCGGTGAAGCGCAGCGGCTCGCCCTCGGTCAGGGCGTCGCCGATGCGAAGCTGGCCGTGGTTGGGAATACCGATGATGTCGCCCGCCCAGGCTTCCTCGGCCAGTTCGCGGTCGGCGGCAAGGAACAACACCGGGTTCGACACGGCCATCGGCTTTTTCGACCGGACGTGCAGAAGCTTCATCCCACGTTCGAAATGGCCCGAGGCAAGGCGGACGAAAGCCACCCGGTCGCGGTGCTTGGGGTCCATGTTCGCCTGCACCTTGAAGACGAATCCAGTCACAGGCTTTTCTTCGGGTGCGATCTCGCGGCCCTCGGCGCGCTGGATCTGCGGGGCGGGGCCGTAGTGGCCGATGCCGTCCATCAGTTCCTTGACCCCGAACGAGTTGATGGCGCTGCCGAACCAGATCGGCGTCAGCGTGCCGTCAAGGAAGGCTTGCCTGTCAAAGGCGGGCAGAAGTTCCCGCGCCATTTCCAGCTCTTCGCGCAGCTTTTCGAGCAGGTCGGCCGGGACATGTTCGGCGAGCTTCGGGTCATCCAGACCTTCGATCTTGATCGATTCTGCCACGCGGTTGCGGTCGGCCCGGTCCATCAGTTCCAGCCGGTCGCGCAGGATGTCGTAGCAGCCCACGAAGTCGCGGCCCATGCCGATCGGCCAGGATGCCGGTGTCACGTCAATGGCGAGGTTTTCCTGGATCTCGTCGATGATCTCGAACGTGTCGCGGGCTTCGCGGTCCATCTTGTTGCAGAAGGTCAGGATCGGCAGGTCGCGCAGGCGGCAGACCTCGAACAGCTTGCGGGTCTGGGACTCCACGCCCTTGGCGCCGTCGATGACCATGATCGCCGCATCCACCGCCGTCAGGGTGCGGTAGGTGTCCTCAGAGAAGTCCGAGTGGCCGGGGGTGTCGACCAGGTTGAAGCGGAACTGCCCGTAGTCAAACGACATGGCCGAAGCGGAAACCGAAATACCGCGGTCCTTTTCCATCTGCATGAAGTCCGAGCGCGTCCGCCGCGCCTCGCCCTTGGCGCGAACTTGACCGGCCATCTGGATGGCGCCGCCGAACAGCAGGAACTTTTCGGTCAAGGTCGTCTTGCCCGCATCCGGATGCGAGATGATGGCGAAGGTACGGCGCCGCGCGATCTCGGGCGGCAGGGCAGGGCGGTTGTGCGATTGGTCGAGCATGCGCGGGATATAGGGCAGCACCGCGCGTCGCGCAATCGGGCCTTTGCCGCAGGCGGCGACGCACTATAACAAGTGCATGAGCCAGATCAGCGACAGTGACCTGAGAGAGATCCTGACTGAGTGCCGCACGATTGCGGTAGTCGGTTTTTCAACCAACCCGATGCGGCCCAGCAACGGCGTCGCGCGCTATCTTGCGCAGGTCGGTTACCGGGTGATTCCGGTGAACCCCGGCCATGCGGGCGAGAAGTTCGGAGGTGAATCCATCTGCGGCTCGCTTGCCGAGATTGAGGGCGGCGTGGACATGGTGGATATCTTCCGCCGGTCAGAGCATGTCCTGCCGGTGGTCGAAGAGGCGCTGGCGCAGTTTCCGGACCTGAAGTGCGTGTGGATGCAGATCGGGGTGCGGAATACCGAGGCTGCGGCGCTGGCCGAGGAGCGGGGCGTGCGCGTCGTGCAGGATAGATGCCCGAAGATCGACCACGCGCGCCTGTTCTAGGGGCTCTCCCGCCCGTCTTCGATGCTGGCGCATCTCATCCCGTTGGGCCGGGCGCCGCTGCGCGGCGCTGTCAGGGTTGGCGGCTGGCTTTTTCAGTAACGCCTGACGTGCCTTCGCGCCGGTCGAGTTCGGCCATGACATCCGACAACGGCACGTCCCGCGCGGCCAGCATCACAAGAAGGTGGTAGAGGACATCCGCCGCCTCGGACGTGAGGCGGGCGCGGTCGCCCTTGACGGCTTCGATGATGGCTTCAACGGCTTCCTCGCCGAACTTCTCGGCGCATTTTTCGGGGCCGCGGGACAGGAGCTTGGCGGTCCAGCTACTGTCGGGATCAGCGGTCTTGCGAGCCTCGATCGTGGCGGCGAGACGATCGAGCGTGGTCATGCGAGCCTCATGGGGATGCCAGCGGCAGCCATATGGGCCTTGGCCTGGGCAACGGTGTAGTCACCGAAGTGGAAGATGGAGGCGGCGAGCACCGCGCTGGCGCCGCCCTCTGTCACGCCCTCAACCAGGTGATCCAGATTGCCCACGCCGCCCGAGGCGATGACCGGGATGGATACCGCGTCAGAAATCGCGCGGGTCAGCGGGATGTTGAAGCCGGCGCGCGTGCCGTCACGGTCCATGCTGGTCAGCAGGATTTCCCCGGCCCCCTTGGCAGCGACGGTGCCGGCGAATTCCACTGCGTCGATCCCAGTCGGCTTGCGGCCGCCATGGGTGAAGATTTCCCACCGGCCGGGTTCAACAGTCTTGGCGTCGATGGCAACGACAATGCATTGGCTGCCGAAGTGGTCGGCGGCCTCTGCCACCACGTCGGGATTCGCGACGGCGGCCGAGTTAAAGCTGACCTTGTCCGCCCCGGCGAGCAGCAATGCCCGCACATCCGCCACGGTCCGAACCCCGCCGCCGACGGTCAGCGGCATGAAGCATTGTTCTGCCGTCCGCGTTACCAGATCGAACATCGTGCCACGGTTTTCGTGCGTCGCGTGAATGTCGAGGAAGCAGAGCTCATCAGCGCCAGCGGCGTCATAGGCTTTGGCAGCCTCGACCGGGTCGCCAGCGTCAATCAGGTTGACGAAGTTCACGCCCTTGACGACGCGCCCATCGGCCACGTCGAGGCAGGGAATGATCCGGGTCTTGAGCATCAGGCGTCCTCACGAAGGGCGGCCAGCGCCGCTGCCAAGTCGATGGCGCCGTCATAAAGCGCACGGCCAGAGATAGCACCAGCAATGACGCCCGTGTCGCGAAGCGCGATCAGGTCGGCCATCGAGGAAACGCCGCCAGAGGCGATGACCGGGATCGATACCGCACGGGCAAGGGCTTCCGTCGCTTCGATGTTGGGGCCCTGCATCGCGCCGTCGCGGTTGATGTCGGTGTAGATGATGGCGGCGACGCCAGCGTCTTCAAAGCTGCGGGCGAGGTCAGTGACCGTCACGTCGGTTTCCTCGGCCCAGCCACGGGTGGCAACGCGGCCTTGGCGCGCGTCGATGCCGACGGCGACCTGCCCGGGAAAGGCGCGGGCGGCTTCGCGCACCAGATCGGGATTTTCGACGGCGACGGTGCCCAGGATCACTCGCGACAGCCCCTTGGACAGCCAACGATCGATGGTCGCCATGTCACGGATCCCGCCGCCAAGCTGGGCGGGAACGTCCAGGGCGGCAAGGATCGATTCAACCGCCGCTGCGTTTACCGGTTCCCCGGCGAAGGCGCCGTTCAGGTCCACCAGATGCAGCCACTCACACCCGGCATCCTGAAAGGCGCGGGCCTGCGCGGCGGGATCATCGTTGAAGACCGTGGCCTGTGCCATCTCGCCCTTGTAGAGCCGGACGCACTGGCCGTCCTTGAGGTCGATGGCGGGATAAAGGATCATGGCGGTCTCCGGGGTTGGTGTCGCGCGGGTTCTGGCACAGCTTGGCGGCTTTGCAAAGCCTGCCGGTCAAGGGTTCCAGCGCAGGAAGTTCGCGATCAGGCGCAGGCCCGCGCGCTGGCTTTTTTCCGGGTGGAACTGGGTGCCGACGATGTTGTCGCGGCCGATGATGGCGGTAAGCTCTTGGCCATACTCCACATGCGCCAGCCGTTCGGCGGGATCGGCCACGCGGAAGTGGTAGGAGTGGACGAAATACGCATGTTCACCCGTCTGGATGCCATCCAGAACCGGGTGCGGGTTGTCGACCACAAGATCGTTCCAGCCCATGTGGGGGACCTTGAGCGCAGGATTCGCAGGTTCGATCCGCACGACCTCTCCGCCGATCCAGTCAAAACCGCGGGTGTCGGAATATTCCCGGCCCCAGCTGGCCATCATCTGCATCCCGACGCAGATGCCAAGGAAGGGGCGGCCCCCGCGGGTCACGGCTTCCTCGATTGCCTCGAAGACGCCGCCGGTTTGATCCAGCGCCTTGCGGCAGGCGGGGAAGGCGCCGTCGCCGGGCAGTACGATCCGGTCGGCACGGGCCACATCCTCGGCCCGCGAGGTCACGAGGATCTCGCCGGCGTCGAGCTCTCTCGCCATGCGCTGAAAGGCCTTTTCAGCCGAGTGCAGATTGCCGCTTTCGTAGTCAACGAGCACCGTCAGCATCAGAGCGCGCCTTTCGTCGAGGGAATCGCATCGGCCTTGCGCGGATCGGTTTCCACGGCAAGGCGCAGCGCGCGGGCGACAGCCTTGAACGCCGCCTCGGCGATGTGGTGGCTGTTCAGGCCGTGCAGGCGGTCCAGGTGCAGGGTGATGCCGCCATGGGTGGCAAACGCCTGGAAGAATTCCCGCACCAGTTCGGTGTCAAAGCGGCCGATCTGCGCAGTGGGGAAATCGACGTTCCAGAACAGATAGGGCCGTGCCGAAAGGTCCAGCGCGCAACGCACCTGCGCATCGTCCATCGGCAGGTGGCATTCGCCATAGCGGCGGATGCCGCGCTTGTCGCCCAGCGCCTGAGCCAGCGCCTGGCCAAGGGCGATTCCCGTGTCCTCTACCGTGTGGTGGTCGTCGATGTGCAGGTCGCCGGTAGCGCGCACGGTCATGTCGATCAGGGAATGGCGCGCCAACTGGTCCAGCATGTGGTCGAAAAAGCCGACCCCGGTCTGGTTGTCATAGGTCCCGGTGCCGTCTAGGTTCACGGTGACCGTAATGTCGGTTTCGGCCGTCTTGCGGGTGATGGTGGCGCTTCGCATGTCGTCCCCTGCCATGTTTCGGCGCCTTATAGGCCGCAGGCCGGGGCAGGG
Source organism: Rhodobacteraceae bacterium LNNU 3342 (assembly GCA_008711135.1). GTDB lineage: Bacteria > Pseudomonadota > Alphaproteobacteria > Rhodobacterales > Rhodobacteraceae > Halodurantibacterium. The sequence goes on along the minus strand of VUAW01000008.1, from coordinate 30,577 downwards.
GAAGGCCCCCGTGCTGTTCATCTGTCGGGAAGATTGGAGCGGGCGATGAGATTCGAACTCACGACCCTAACCTTGGCAAGGTTATGCTCTACCCCTGAGCTACGCCCGCGCTCCGGGGGCTGATCTACGGGTATTCGCAGGTGGTGGCAAGAGGAAAAATCACCGGGCGCGCGCCAGCCATATCGTATGGTAGTCGCAGCCGGGATCATTGGCGCGATGGTCCATGACGTCGAACCCGTGCAGGTCCAGCAGCGACCGGTATTCTTCAGGCGACAGGCTGGCGTGATAGAGCGCCTCGCCCTCGAACTCTCCCCAGCTTTGCGATTCGGAGGGGCCGGAGGTGAACATCAGTGCCGCCCCCGGCTTCGCATGGCAGCGAAAGACCTCGAACATCTGCCGCTGGTCGCTGGGGGTCAGCAGGAAGAAGCTGTCCCAGGCAAGGATCCCAGCGAATCTGTCGGGAAGGGCAAGGGTGCGCATGTCATGTTCGATCCACCGGTGATCAGGGAACCGCGCACGCGCCAGTGCGAGCAGCCCGTCAGAAGTATCCACACCCGTGATCCGGCAGCCCTGGCCCAGCAGCCAGGCGGCAAGCGGCTCCCCCATCCCGCAGCCGAGGTCCAGCACGTCGTTGCCGGGCAGGGCCGCGACGAACCGCTCCAGCCAAGGGCGTTCGAACAGCGCGTGGGTTCGCAGCCTGTCAAACGCGCCAGCGTGACGCCGATAGATCGGGATGATGTCCTCAGGTCCCATAATCTGATTATGCCAAAGGTATGGAGCAGGGAACAGCGTCATAGTTGAGAATGATTTGCAATTGCGTTTGCGTGGGTCCGTGCTACCTTGGCTGGGGAACAGGAGGATGCGATGCGATACTTGGTTCTGGCTACGGCGACGGCACTTTTGGGAACGGCGGCGGCGGCCGAAACGCCGCGGGTTGTTGCGACGGTGGGGATGCTGGCCGACGTGGCCGCACAGGTGGCCGGAGACTGTGCCGAGGTCGAGGCACTGATGGGTCCCGGCATCGACCCGCACCTGTTCCAGCCGACGCCAGCGGATGTAAGGCGGCTGCAGCAGGCGGATGCGCTGTTGTACGTGGGTCTTGGGCTGGAAGGGCAGCTGGCCACGGTGCTTGACCGGGTCGGGCGGGATCGGCGGACGCTCGCGATCGGGCCCGCCATCGCTGAAGGGACGGACCTGATCCGTACGGATGATCGCTATGGCGTGGATCCGCATCTATGGATGGATGTCAGCCTGTGGTCCCGGACCATCGCCCCACTGGCAGAGCTTCTGGCCGATCTGGGCTGCGCGGATGTGACCCCGCGGGCCGAGGTTTATGCCAACCAGCTTGCGGCGCTGCATGGATGGGTGGGCGCCAGCATCGCCGCGATTCCCGAAGGATCGCGGGTGCTGGTGACGGCCCACGACGCCTTTGGTTATTTCGCCCGCGCCTATGGCATCACTGAAATCGCCCTGCAGGGCTTGACCACCAAGTCCGAGGCCAGCATCGCCGACATTCGGGAAACCGCCGATGATGTGGCGGCCCATGGGGTGCCTGCGGTATTCGTGGAAAGCACGATCAATCCCCGCAGCATCGAGGCCCTGCGCGAGGCGCTGCGCGACCGGGGCCATAGCGTCGAACTGGGCGGGCAGCTGTATTCAGATGCCTTGGGCGACGCCGGCACGCCCGAGGGGACCTATATCGGCATGATCCGCGCCAATACCCTGACGATCACACAGGCGCTGGGCGGCACGCCCCCCGAATGGCCTGAGCCGCTGGCCGACTGGGCTGCGCAATGGGGCCTTGGCAATCCCTAGGCGCCGTCGCATCCTCGCGGCCGAAGGGAGCTGCCATGACCTCTGCACAGGCCGCCTTGCATGAACCCGAACTCGCGCTTCATATCGAGGATCTGACCGCCACGTATCACCGCAAGCCGGTGCTGTGGGACATTGATCTTGATATACCGCCCGGGGTCATGGCCGCGATTGTCGGCCCCAACGGGGCGGGCAAGTCCACGCTGATCAAGGCGGCGCTGGGACTGGTAAAGCCTGTGGCTGGGCATGTCCGTTTCTTTGGTCGGCCATATGGGGACATGCGGCGCGAAGTAGGCTACGTACCGCAGCGATCGAGCGTCGACTGGGACTTTCCCACCACTGTCGTCGATGTGGTGACGATGGGGCTTTACGGGCAGTTGGGCTGGTTCCGCCGTCCGGGCCGTGCGGAACGGGCACGCGCGCTGGCGGCGCTGGAACAGGTAGGGATGCAGGACTATGCCGCCCGGCAGATCAGCCAGCTCTCAGGCGGGCAGCAGCAGCGGGTCTTCATCGCCCGGGCGCTGGTCCAGGACGCAGACATCTACTTTCTTGATGAACCCATGGCCGGCGTCGATGCCACCACCGAACGGGCAATCGTGGCGATCCTGAAGGGCCTGCGCGACGCGGGCAAGACGGTGGTGGTGGTTCATCACGACCTTCAGACGGTGCGGCGCTATTTCGATTGGCTGGTGATGCTGAACGTCCGGGTGATCGCTCAGGGGCCGGTGGATGACATCTACACCGCTGAAAACCTGCGACGCACCTATGGCGGGCAGATCACGCTTCTGGGGCCGGACGGGGCGCCATGACGCTGCTGGCACTGCTTCAGGATTACACCGTGCAGACGGTCCTGGCCGGGGCGGTGCTGCTGGGGCTGACAAGCGGCGTGCTGGGCGCCTTCGCGGTGCTGCGCCGGCAAAGCCTGATCGGGGATGTGCTGTCGCATGCGGCGTTGCCTGGGATCTGCCTGGGGTTTCTGGCAGCCGGAAGCCGCGACCTGCCAAGCCTGCTGACCGGCGCCTTCCTGACCGGCACGCTGGCGGCGGTGACAGTGCTGTGGCTGACCCGGACCACCCGGCTCAAGACCGATGCGGCGCTGGGCATCGTGCTGGGTATCTTCTTTGCGGCGGGCGTGGTTCTGCTGACCTACATCCAGACGACGCAGGGCGCGGGGCAGGCGGGGCTGGACAGCTTCCTGTTCGGGCAGGCGGCGGCACTGCTGCGGTCGGACCTGTGGATCATGGGCGGGGTAACGGCGGTGGCGCTGATCCTGATCCTCGCCTTCTGGAAAGAATTCAAGGTGGCGACGTTCGATCCGGGCTTTGCCACGACGCTGGGCCTGCCGGTGCTGGCGCTGGATCTGGCGCTGACCGTGATGATCGCGCTGGCGATTGTCGTGGGTCTGCAGATGGTGGGCGTGGTGCTGATGACGGCGATGATCATCGCGCCAGCGGCGGCGGCCCGGCAATGGGTGGATCGGCTGGGGCCGATGGTGGCGCTGTCGGCGGGATTTGGCATCCTGTCGGGGGTGCTGGGCGCGGGGCTTAGCGCAGCAGGGCGGGGATTGTCCACGGGGCCACTGATCGTGCTTGTCGCATCGGCCATCGTAACGGTTTCAGTGCTGGCAGCGCCGGGGCGGGGATTGCTCTGGGCGGTATTGCGGGATCGGCGGGCGGCGCGGCGACTGCGGGCGCGGCAGGTGCTTCTGACGCTCGACCGGCTGGCGCGTGACCATGCCAGCCCCGGCTTTCGCAGCGATGAGGGGCTGTTGCGCGCCTACCACGGGACGCCGCCCCGCCGTGCCCTTGCACGGCTGGAGGCGGAGGGGCTGATCCGGGCCGTTCCTCATGGGCCAGAGGACCACCGCCACTGGGAACTGACGCCAGAGGGGCAGACCCGCGTGAATGAATTCCGCCTCGACGGAGAGAGTTGATGATCACGTGGTTCTTTGACAGCCTGCACGCGATGATCGTCACCACGGGGGCGCTGGTTGGGGCCGGCTCCTCCTTGCTCGGGGTGTTCCTGGTGCTGCGCGGGGCGGGGATGCTGACCCATGCGATCAGCCATTCCATCCTGCTGGGCATCGTGCTGGCCTGGATGGCAACAGGCGAAATCAGTGGGCCGCTGGCGCTGGTCGCCGCGGCGGTCGTGGGACTGCTGTCCGTCGTGCTGACCGAGGCGCTGGCGCGTTCCGGGCGGGTCGCGATGGATGCGGCCATCGGGCTGGTGTTTCCGGCGCTCTTTGCGTTGGGCGTGCTGCTCGTCAGCCTGAACGCCCGCAATGTGCATATCGATGAACACGCAGTGCTGCTGGGGGAAATCGGGTTCGTCTGGCTGGATACGGTTCAGATCGGCGAATGGGCGGTGCCAAGGGCGATGCTGGCAGTGGGCGCGCTGACGCTTTGCAATCTGCTGTTCGTGACGCTCTGCTGGAAGGAGTTGAAGCTTGCGAGCTTTGACATCGCTCTTGCCCATGCGCTGGGCTTTGCGCCAGGGCTGCTGTTCTACGTGCTGCTGGGGCTGACCAGCGCGACGGCGGTGGCAAGCTTTGACGCCGTGGGGGTCGTGCTGTTTCTGGCCTTTGTCATTGTGCCCCCTTCTGCGGCGCTTTTACTGACTGACCGGCTGAGCCTGGTCCTTTTGCTGGCGGTGGCGATGGCGGTGGCGAGCAGTGCGATCGGGTATGTGTTGGCGCTGTATTGGAACGTGTCGATCGGCGGGATGATGGCGCTGGTGACAGGGGCGTTCCTGTTGGTGGCATGGATCGCAGGTCCGCGGCACGGTCTTGTGGCGCGGGCGGTACGGCTGCGGCAAGTGCGGGCGGAGAATGACGCACGTTCGCTGGTCGCGCATCTCTACAACCACGAAGGCGGTCCCGAGGCGGCCGAGGAAAACACTGTGCGGGCCCTGCATGACCACCTGCTTTGGCCGGAAGCGCAGACGCGCCGCGTGATCCTGCACGGGCTTGACCGCGGGCTGGTTGAACGGCGGGGGGAACGGCTGCATCTTACTCCGAAAGGGCGCGCGGTCGCCTTCCAGATCTTCGAGCCGTGGCGCCGCGGCAACTGAGGAGCCTGACATGAGCTGGAGCCCCGCTCTCGACCCCCACATCCCTGTAGGGGATGCGGTGGACAGCATCGCCACGATCATCGTGCCCAGGTCCCGCGACATCGGCGGGTTCGAGGTACGTCGCGCCCTTCCAGCCCCGGAACGCCAGATGGTGGGGCCCTTCATTTTCTTTGACCAGATTGGTCCCGCGGAATTCGTGACGGGGCAGGGGATCGACGTGCGGCCGCATCCGCACATCGGGCTGGCGACGGTGACCTACCTGCTTCAGGGGGCGCTGCACCACCGCGACTCGCTTGGCACCGATCAGTGGATCGCGCCGGGGGATGTGAACCTGATGGTGGCCGGGAACGGCATCACCCATTCCGAACGCACCGACGGGGCGCTGCGGCAGCGGCCGCACGGGCTGTTCGGCGTCCAGACCTGGCTCGCCCTGCCAGAGGCTGCCGAGGACGGGCCTGCTGCCTTTCACCACGCAGGTGCCAGCGCCCTGCCACTGCTGGAGGCCGAGGGGAAGGAGTTGCGCCTGATCCTTGGCACCGGATGGGGAGAGACTTCGCCGGTCCCGGTGCCGTCAGAGCTGTTCTATGCCGAGGCCCGGCTTGCCCCCGGCGCCGCGATTCCCCTTCCCGACGATCACGAGGATCGGGGGGTCCACATTTTGCAGGGCGGCGTGACGGTGGCGCGCGACGAATTCGAATCCGGCCGGATGATGATCTTTCGTCCCGGCGACCGGATCAGCCTGAAGGCCGGGGATCAAGGCGCACGGCTGCTGCTTCTGGGCGGGGCGACGCTGCCGGGGCCGCGCTTCATCTGGTGGAACTTCGTTGCGTCCTCTCGAGACAGGATCCAGGCCGCCAAGGAAGCTTGGCGCGCCGGTGATTGGGCGCACGGGCGGTTCCGCCTGCCGCCCGGCGACGATGCCGAGTTCGTTCCGCTGCCGGTCCTGCGCCCTTCGACGCCGCAGCCGCCGGGGCCGGACAAGGAAATGCCGACAACATGAAAATTTCCTGTCAGATGTGCTTGACGCCGCCCCGTACTCTGCATATTACCCTCCCCACGTTCGGAGGCGATCCGGACGGGTGGACATGCGGTTGTAGCTCAGTCGGTTAGAGTACCGGCCTGTCACGCCGGGGGTCGCGGGTTCGAGCCCCGTCAACCGCGCCACCACCGGATCGCCCGAACGCAGATGCGCGGTTGTAGCTCAGTCGGTTAGAGTACCGGCCTGTCACGCCGGGGGTCGCGGGTTCGAGCCCCGTCAACCGCGCCATCACCTTCCTGAGAGGAGTAAATGCCTTTGAGGCTGCTACCTGATCAGGTAGCGTGCACCTGATTGCATAGCCAAGATATTCATTCTCCTGAACCTTGCAAAAGCGCATCCGTGGCTGAAGAAGAATCTCATCCAGGCCTTGTCCCAGACAACGGACGACGAAGGTGCAGGAGCGCATGCCGTTCGCAGACAGCTTGAGGGCCGTCCTGCAGCGGCTACGCGTCCGACGGATGACATCAACCACCTCTGGACGAACCCGGTTCAGCGGCTAACGGTGCGGCGACAGCAGAGTGTTGTCTGCAACTGCCAGTAATCCGTCCAGCCAAAAAAGAAGGTCCGGACGAAGCCATCGTCCGGACCTGTAGCGTGTATGAGAGCCCAGGTTAGGCGAGCATGCTCATCGGGTTTTCAAGGTTCTCGATGATCGCCTGCAGGAACTGTGCCCCAAGTGCGCCGTCGATGACCCGGTGATCGACCGAAAGCGTCATGGACATGACCGTGGCGACCTTGAGTTCACCATCCGCACCCACGACCGGCTTCTTGATACCAGCGCCGACTGCGAGGATCGACCCGTGGGGCGGGTTGATGACCGCGTCGAAGTTCTCGATCCCGAACATGCCGAGGTTGGAGATCGCCATCGAGCCGCCGATGTATTCGTGCGGGGCAAGCTTCTTGTTCCGCGCACGACCGGCCAGATCCTTCATCTCTGCCGACAGGGCCGACAGCGACTTCTGATGTGCGTCTTTCAGGACCGGGGTAAACAGCCCGCCTTCGATCGCAACGGCCACGGCCACGTCCGACGGCTTCAGCCGCAGGATGCGGTCGCCGGCCCAGACGGCATTCGCGTCGGGAACCGTCTGCAGCGCCATCGCAGCGGCCTTGATGATGAAGTCGTTGACCGAGAGCTTCACGCCGCGCCCCTCAAGCTGGGCGTTCAGCGTGCTGCGGAACTTCATCAGCGCGTCAAGCTGCACCTCGCGCCGCAGGTAGAAGTGCGGGATGGTCTGCTTGGCCTCGGAAAGCCGTGCGGCAATTGTGCGGCGCATCCCGTCGAGGGTGACTTCCTCATACGCGCGGCCTTCGAACATTTTCGCCACCGCATCGGCAGAGGCGCCGGCTGGCTTGACCGGTTCCGGCTTGGGCGCTTCGGCCTTGGGGGCCGGAGCAGGGGCTGCGGCGGCCTTGGGCGCAGCAGTCGCGCCTTCGACATCCGCCTTTACGATCCGTCCCCGCGGACCAGAGCCGGTGATGGAGCCCAGATCGAGACCCTTCTCCGCGGCGATGCGCCGGGCGAGGGGCGAGGCGAAGATGCGCTCCCCCTGCGTTCTGGGCGCTTCTGAACCCGTCTTCTGCGGGGCGGGGCCGGCATCGGTGCGGCCGGCTTCGCGCAGTGGCTCGGCCTCCTTCGCGGCCTTCGCGTCCTGCGCGGCCGAGACGGGAGCGGCCGGCTTCGGCGCGTCGGAAACCTCTTCGCCTTCCTCGACAAGGATGGCGATGGGCTGGTTGACCTTTACGCCTGCCGTGCCTTCAGCGACAAGTATCTTGCCCACCACGCCTTCATCAACGGCCTCGAATTCCATCGTGGCCTTGTCGGTCTCGATTTCGGCCAGGATGTCGCCAGAGGAGACGGTGTCGCCTTCCTTGACCAGCCATTTCGCCAGCGTCCCTTCCTCCATCGTGGGGGACAGGGCGGGCATCAGGATTTCGGTTGCCATTTCCTTGTCTCCTTAACGATAGGTGACTTGCTTGACGGCCTCGATCACCTCGGCCGTCGTGATCAGCGCGAGCTTTTCGAGGTTGGCGGCATAGGGCATCGGGACGTCCTTGCCGGTCAGGTTGATGACCGGGGCGTCGAGGTAGTCGAACGCCTGCTGCATCAGGACGGAACTGATGTAGTTGCCGACTGAACCCTGCGGCCAGCCTTCCTCGACCGTGACGCAGCGGTTGGTCTTTTTCACCGACTGGATGATCGCATCCGTGTCCATCGGGCGGATCGTGCGAAGGTCGATGACCTCGGCGCTGATGCCGTCCTGTGCCAGCTTTTCAGCGGCTTCCAGTGCATAGGTCATGCCGATGCCGAAGGAAACGATGGTGACATCCGTGCCTTCGCGCCAGATCTTGGCCTTGCCGAAGGGAACGGTGAAATCATCCATGACCGGCACTTCGAAGCTGCGGCCGTAGAGGATCTCGTTCTCGAGGAAGATCACCGGGTTGTTGTCGCGGATCGCGGTTTTCAGCAGGCCCTTTGCGTCGGCAGCCGAATAGGGCATGACCACCTTGAGGCCGGGGATCTGCGCGTACCATGCCGCGTAGTCCTGGCTGTGCTGCGCGCCCACGCGGGCGGCGGCGCCGTTGGGCCCCCGGAACACGATCGGGCAGCCCATCTGGCCGCCGGACATGTAGAGCGTCTTGGCCGCCGAGTTGATGATATGGTCGATCGCCTGCATGGCAAAGTTGAAGGTCATGAACTCGACCAGCGGGCGCAGACCCGCGAAGGCGGAACCCACGGCGATGCCGGCAAAGCCATGTTCGGTGATCGGCGTGTCAACCACGCGCTTGGCGCCGAACTCGTCCAGAAGGCCTTGGCTGATCTTGTAGGCGCCTTGGTATTCGCCAACTTCCTCACCCATGAGGTAGACAGTCTCGTCCCGGCGCATTTCCTCGGCCATGGCGTCGCGAAGGGCTTCGCGCACGGTCTGGGTCTTCATCTCCGTACCCTCGGGCCAGTCGGGTTCGCGGGCCATGGTGGGGGCGGCAGGCGGTGCGGCCTGCGGGGCAGCAGCGGCGGGCAGATCTTTGGGCAGCGACTTGTCCGCTTCCTTGACGCCCGGCTTTTCGCCGCCGACATCCTCGGATTTTTCGGTGCGGTTCTGACCGTCGGATACTTCTTCGCCGTCCTCGACAAGCACCGCGATGGGGGTGTTCACCTTCACCCCGGCGGTGCCCTCGGTCACGAGGATCTTGCCGACCGTTCCCTCATCGACGGCCTCGAATTCCATCGTGGCCTTGTCGGTTTCAATTTCCGCGATGATCTGGCCGGAGGTGACGGAGTCGCCCTCCTTGACCAGCCATTTCGCAAGCGTGCCCTCTTCCATCGTGGGCGAAAGCGCGGGCATCAGGATTTCGGTTGCCATGTCTCTCTCCCCCTCAGGCGTAGATGTCCGTCCAGAGTTCCGACAGATCGGGCTCCGGGCTTTCCTTGGCGAATTCGGCCGACTCGTTCACGATCGCCTTGATGTCCTTGTCGATGGCCTTGAGGTCATCGTCAGTGGCGTGGCCGCCGGTAAGCAACAGGTCGCGGACGCGTTCGATCGGGTCCTTTTCATCGCGCATCTTCTGCACCTCTTCGCGGGTGCGGTATTTCGCGGGGTCGGACATCGAGTGACCGCGATAGCGATAGGTGTTCATTTCCAGGATGTACGGGCCATCGCCAGCACGGCAGGCAGCAACGGCCTTTTCGCCGGCAGCCTTGACGGCCAGCACGTCCATGCCATCAACCGCTTCACCCTTGATGCCGTAAGCCGCGCCGCGTTCCCAGAGGCTGGGCGACTTCGTCGAACGGGCGACGCTGGTACCCATGGCGTACTGGTTGTTCTCGATCACGAACACGACCGGCAGGTTCCAGAGCTGCGCCATGTTGTAGGTCTCATAGACCTGGCCCTGGTTGGCCGCGCCGTCGCCGAAATACGTGAAGGTTACGCGGTCATTGCCAAGGTACTTGTCGGCAAAGGCGAGGCCCGCCCCCAGCGGCACCTGCGCGCCCACGATTCCGTGGCCGCCATAGAAGTGCTTCTCGCGCGAGAACATGTGCATCGAGCCGCCCTTGCCCTTGGAATAGCCGCCGATGCGCCCGGTCAGTTCGGCCATCACGCCGCCGGCGTCCATGCCGCAGGCCAGCATATGGCCGTGGTCACGGTAGCTGGTGATGCGCTTGTCGCCTTCCTCGGCCGCGGCTTCGAGGCCGACCACAACAGCCTCCTGGCCGATGTAGAGATGGCAGAAACCGCCGATCAGGCCCATGCCGTAAAGCTGGCCTGCCTTCTCCTCGAACCGCCGGATCAGCAGCATGTCGCGATAGAATTTGAGCAGTTCGTCCTTGGAGATATTGGCTATCTCGGGGGTCCTTTTCGCGGCCATGCCGAACTTCCTCCCTGGCTAGAGACAGATAGTTTAACGCTAAACGATCTATAACCGGTTCGTGAGGTGCCGCAAAGTATATTTTTGGTCTACCGCACTACCAGTTCGTCCACGCGGATCAGGCCGAGGACCTCTCGTGCCTGTTCGTCAAGCAGGTCGAGGTCGAGGAACTCGTCCGACAGGCGCAGCGTGCGATTCTGGATGGTAGAAAGTTCGGCGGCAAGGCGATCACGTTCTTCCGCCAGGGCGCGGGCTTCGGCGTCGATCTGGACGCGGCGGAAGACGCCATAGTCCCCCTGCACGGCGGCAAAGGTGAAGTAGCTGGCAAGCGTGAAGGCCAACCCGTAATAGATGACGGGGCCAAGCGAGGGGCGGGTGCGTTGTCTGCTCATGTGCTGTCCTCTGTCGGGGCGCTTCGGGCAAATTTCGCACAACCGGAACGGTTCGGAAATCCTTCAAATGAAAACGCGCCCCGGGTGGGGCGCGTTCATGCCGTTCGGCAGGCTGCGGATCAAGCGCGGCCTTTGTAGATGTCGACCAGTTTGCCCAGCAGTTCGAGCGCCTCTTCCCGAGGACGCTGGAAGCTGTTGCGCCCGATGATCGAGCCGTTGCCACCGCCATCGCGGATCGCGCGGGCGTCGTCATAGATGCCGTCGGCGCCTTTCTTTGCACCGCCCGAGAAGACAACAATGCGGCGGCCGTTGAAGCTGGCCTGCATGCAATGTTTCACCCGGGCAGCCTGGCTGGCGATGTCGATCTGCTGTTCCTCATAGACCTTCTTGGCCTCGGGGAGCATCAGGTGATCGGTGGACAGCTTGATCTTGATGATGTGGGCACCAAGAAGCGCGGCGATCTGCGCGGCATAGGCCGCCACGTCGATCGCGGTTTCACCGTCCTTGGTGATCGCTTCGCCGCGCGGATAGGACCAGATCACGGTGGCCACGCCCTTGGCGGCGGCCTCTTCGCGCATGGCGCTGATCTCTTCGAACATCGACAGGGCAGCGTCCGAGCCCGGGTAGATCGTGAAGCCGATGGCCGAGCAGCCAAGCCGCAGCGCGTCATCGACGCTGCCGGTGATCGCCTGGTTCTTGCCCGCAGTGTCAGACATCAGCGAGTTCGCGCTGTTGACCTTGAGGATCGTCGGGATCTGGCCGGCAAAGGTGTCGGCGCCCGCCTCGATCATGCCAAGGGGTGCGGCATAGGCGTTCAGGCCCGCGTCGATCGCCAACTGGTAGTGATAGTGCGGGTCATATGCGGCGGGGTTGGCTGCAAAGGTCCGCGCCGGGCCATGTTCAAAACCCTGGTCCACCGGCAGGATGATCATCTTGCCCGTCCCGCCCAGCTTGCCCTGCATCAGCATGCGGCACAGATTCGCCTTCACGCCGGGGGTTTCGCCTTCGTAGTTGCTCAGGATTTTCTGGACGGTACGTGACGCTCGCATGGATATTCTCCGAATGAGGATTTCGGCCAACCGTTAGAGGGGGCGGGGCTGCTGTGCAACCATGATGGCGCTAACAACGCGCCATCTGATGTGCTTGTGCAACTAACGCGTCAGGGCTGCCACGCCGGGAAGCTCCTTGCCTTCCATCCATTCGAGGAATGCACCACCGGCGGTAGAAATGTAGCTGAACTCCTCAGCCGCGCCGGCCTTGTTGAGCGCTGCGACCGTGTCGCCGCCGCCCGCGACGCTGATCAGGTCGCCCACGCGGGTCAGTTCAGCCGCCCGGCGCGCCGCTGCATTCGTGGCGGCATCAAAGGGCGGAATCTCGAATGCGCCAAGCGGACCGTTCCAGATCAGCGTCTTGCAGTCGCCGAAGACCTGAGACAGATGCGCCACCGTTTCCGGACCCGCGTCCAGGATCATTGCGTCCTCTGGGCAGGCGTCGGCGGGCAGCGTCTCGCACTCGGCCCCGGCCTTGAATTCGCGCGCGACGACGATGTCGCGGGGCAGGTGGAGCGTGCAGCCCGCGCTTTCGGCCTTGGCGAGGATTTCGCGCGCGGTATCTGCCATGTCATGTTCGGCCAGCGACTTGCCGACCGGAGTCCCTTGCGCCACCAGGAAGGTGTTCGCCATGCCGCCACCGATGATTAGGTGGTCAACGCGGGTCACGAGGTTGCCCAGGAGGTCGAGCTTAGTGGAGACCTTGGCCCCGCCCACCACTGCCGCAACCGGCCGCTGTGGCGCGCCGAGCGCTGCCTCCAGCGCCTTCAGCTCGGCCTCCATCAGTCGGCCCGCGCAGGCAGGAAGCAGGTGTGCCAGTCCTTCGGTCGAGGCATGCGCCCGGTGCGCGACGGAAAATGCGTCGTTCACATAGATGTCGCCTAGTTCGGCCATGGCGCGGGCAAGGTCAGGATCGTTCTTCTCTTCGCCTGCGTGGAAGCGGGTATTTTCCAGAAGAACGATGCCCGTGGCGCTCGCAATGGCCGAGGCGGCCTGATCGCCTACGCAATCTGCGACGAAGTCCACCTTCTGCCCCAAAGCCTGTTCCAGCGCAGGAAGCGTTATCGAGAGGCTCATATCCTCGACCCGCTTGCCCTTTGGACGGCCGAAATGTGCCAGCAGGACCACCTTGCCCCCCTTGGCCTGGATGTCGCGGATGGTCGGCACGATCTTTTCGATCCGCGTCGCGTCGGTCACCTTCCCCTCGGCCACGGGCACGTTGATGTCCACGCGGACCAGCGCGGTCTTGCCGGCAAAGTCCATGTCGTCCAGCGTCTTCCAGCTCATCGCATATCTCCTTAGGGCGTGACGCGCACATGTCGCCCGAAGGAACCTTCCGCGTCAACTGCGGTTTCCGCTTGGGCCTTTTCCCCGGCGCGGCATGTGGCTAGGGTGAGGCAAAACAATCGGAAGGACAGGCCATGGCCGAGATCAAGGACCCGGAAAACACCATCATCATCGAGCTCAAGGACGGCCCCGTCGTCATCGAGCTTCTGCCGGATGTGGCGCCGAAGCACAGCGAGCGGATGAAGGAACTGGCCCGCGCAGGTGCCTATGACAACGTGGTCTTTCACCGCGTGATCGAAGGCTTCATGGCCCAGACCGGCGACGTGGCCAACGGCAATGCCGAACGCGACTTCAACCTGCGTCGCGCGGGCACGGGCGGGTCGGACCTGCCGGACCTGCCGGCAGAATTCTCGCGCATCCCGCATGACCGGGGCACGCTGGGCGCGGCGCGTTCCTCGAACCCGAACAGCGCGAACAGCCAGTTCTTCATCAACTTCAAGGACAACCACTTCCTGAACGGGCAGTACACGGTCTATGGCCGGGTGATTTCCGGGATGGAGCATGTGGACAAGATCGCACGCGGCGAGCCGCCGGCGAATCCCGACCGGATGATCAGCGTCAAGGTGGCTGGCGATGCGTAACCGCGTAGCGCAGGCCTTTGGCGCGGCCTTCTTTGCCACCTTCGCGCTGTCGCAAGGGGCCGGTGCCCAGGTGCAGGACGGACCGGGCCCCAATCTTGTGATCGAGGTGGCGGGCGCAACCGAAGGCCGTATCGTCATTGATCTGGCCGAGGATCTGGCCCCCGGCCATGTGGAGCGGATCGTGTCGCTGGCCGAGCAGGGCGCCTATGACGGCGTCGTGTTCCACAGGGTCATCGACGGCTTCATGGCCCAAACCGGCGACGTGCAGTTTGGCCGTCAAGGGGCTGATCTTTCTCGTGCGGGGATGGGCGGCTCGGACCTGCCTGACCTGAGCGCGGAATTTACCTCGGCACCCTTCGTGCGCGGCACGGTAGGCATGGCGCGCTCCCAGAGCCCGAACAGCGCCAACAGCCAGTTCTTCATCATGTTTGCGCCTGCCTCGCATCTTGATGGCCAGTACACGGTCGTCGGGCAGGTGATCGAGGGAATGGAGGTCGTGGACAGCATCAGTCGGGGTCGCGGTCCCTCCGGCACCGTGCAGGACCCTGACTACATGCAGTCGGTCTCCGTCGAACGCTAAGACAACTGGCGGCGCAGTCAGCCTGCGCCGCTACATTTGTTCTGTGAACTAACGCGGGGCGTGAGGCTTGCCCCTTACGGAATCGCATTGCCTCGGCCGCCGATGCCAATCCTCTGAGAAATCCGTTTAGATGTTCCGTCTGATCGATCAGTCCCTAAACTGCGGGAGTGGGAACGGGTAGTCGCGCAAATTTAAGAGAGGACGATCGTCAGCAGCACGAACAGAACTGCAGGCGCCAAGTGACTGGCGCCCGCAAAAAGTACTTCCGCTCAGCGTGTACTTGCAGCTTAGTAGTTCCGGATCAGCCCGACCAAGCGGCCTTGGATCCGCACCTTGTTCTCGGGCAGCACCCGCGTTTCATAGGCCGGGTTTGCAGCTTCAAGCGCGATCATGCTGCCCTTGCGGCGAAAGCGTTTCAGCGTCGCTTCCTGTCCATCGACAAGCGCCACGACGATGTCGCCATTATCCGCAGTGGTCTGTTCGCGGATCACGACGATGTCGCCATCATTGATCCCGGCCTCGATCATCGAGTCGCCCCGCACCTCGAGCGCATAGTGCTGGACCCGCGCTGTAAGCATGCTGCCCGGCACCGCAACGTGATGCGAAACCTCGGAAATTGCCTCGATTGGAGTACCTGCGGCGATGCGGCCCATCACCGGAAGCTCAAGGGCGCTGATAGGCTCCACCGTCATCGCGCCAAGAGGCTTCTGAGGACGATCGCCCTGAATCACCCGTGGTGAAAATCCTGCGTTGCTGATAATGGCGTCCGGAATCTTCACGATCTCAATCGCGCGGGCGCGGTGGGCGAGGCGCCGAATGAAGCCACGCTCCTCCAGCGCTGTAATGAGGCGATGAATACCGGACTTGGAACGAAGCGACAGCGCCTCTTTCATCTCGTCAAAGGAAGGAGGAACCCCGTCCGCTTGCACCCGCTTGTGGATGAACTCCAGCAATTCCGATTGCTTGCGGGTAAGCATTCAAGATCCTCCTCTACCGTTTTCGATGTTCTACAGGTGTTCCCTTTTTGCGTCAAGTAGTTCCGCAAATTACAACTTAAGGTAGAGCGCTTCTTCCCCCGCTGCGCGCGCTTGATCATGGGGTGGACGCAGCAGCAGCGCATCCGCTGTCTCCAGCACTGAAAGCAGCGCAGAGTCTTGACGATCGGCCGGAATCAGGCCCTTTGGCGTGATTTTCGCACGCATGTAATGCGCCCGCGCGCCGTTGGCGGCGACGGGGGCCGCCAGTACCCCGCGCAGCATGGGAGCAGGGTGCCGCCCAAGACCCAGAAGCGCCCGCAGTGCCGGCAGCAGGAATAGATGCCCGCAGACGATGGCAGAGACCGGATTGCCAGGCAGCCCCAGCATTGGCGCCCCGTTCAGGCGCCCCGCCATGAGCGGCTTTCCCGGGCGCATGGCGATCCGGTAGAACGACCGCTCGAGCCCCATGTCGGCCGCCACCCGTCCGACCAGATCGTGATCCCCGACCGAGGCGCCGCCGATCGTCACGATCATGTCCACCGCCTCAGCAAGCGAGAGCACGCCCCGCAGTGATGCTTCGTTGTCCCGGGCGATGGGGAGCAGCCGCGCAATGCCGCCCTCGGCCTCGACCATGGCCTGCAGTGCGAAGATGTTCGAAGCGACGATCTGGTCGTCGCGCGGATTCTCGCCAGGCATCACCAACTCGTCGCCCGTGGCGATGAGCGCGACCTCCGGCCGGCGTGTGACCTGAAGGCGGTCTACGTTCATGGCAGCCAGCAGCGCAAGATCGGCAGGGCGCAGGCGCCGGCCGCGATCAATTTGGAAGCCGGACGCGAAGTCGCTTCCGGCAGGACGAATGTTCGTGTCACTGTTTACGCGGTCACCTAGGAGGATGTTGTCGCCATCGCGCGTCACGTCCTCTTGCAGAACGACATGGGTCGCGCCTTTGGGAACGGGCGCACCAGTGAAGATGCGCAGCGCCTCGCCGCGCTGCAGGTGGCGGTCAAAGCGGTGGCCGGCTGCGGCCTCGCCCACAACCTGGTAGCTGTCCCCGGGCTGCGGCAGCGAGGGGATCGCATAGCCATCCATGCTCGCCGCATCAAAGGGCGGTTGCTGCCGCCGACTCTCTGCCGGGGCTGCGAGAACGCGACCTGCGGCGGCGGCCAGCGGCACCGTCTCCGCCTCCAGCGGCGCGCAGAGATCCAGAACGCGGGCCAGCGCCTCCTCAACCGAGATCATTCCGCGGTGAAGCGGCCCGACTTGCCACCCTCTTTCATCACGAGCCGGATGTCCGTCAGCACCATGCCCTTTTCCACTGCCTTGACCATGTCGTAAACGGTCAGCGCCGCGGTGGAGACTGCGGTCAGCGCCTCCATCTCCACCCCCGTCTGGCCGGTGGTGCGGACGGTCGCCTCGATCCGGAGACCGGGCAGGTCTGGGTCCGGCGTAAGGTCAACCGAAACCTTGGTTAGTGGCAGGGGATGGCACAGCGGAATGAGCTCAGAGCACTTCTTGGCGCCCATGATGCCTGCCAGCCGCGCGACGCCCAGGACGTCGCCCTTCTTGGCGCGCCCCTCGGTGATCAGGGCCAAGGTTTCCGGCGTCATCACGACTGCGCCCCGCGCAATTGCAGTCCGCGACGTGACTTCCTTGTCCGAGACATCGACCATATGGGCGTGCCCCTCGGCGTCGAAATGCGTGAGGCCCGACATCAGAAACCGCCCGGAACCAGTGGTGCCGCAAGAATTTTTCGCGTCGCGGCGGTAACGTCTTCCTGCCGCATCAGGCTCTCTCCGATCAGGAAGCAGCGCGCCCCGTAGCGGGCAAGGTCGGCCAGATCCGCCGGGCTGCCAAGTCCGCTTTCGGCAACAATCACCCGGCCTTCCGGCACCCGGCGCGCAAGTTTGCGCGTCGTGTCAAGAGTGACCTCGAACGTGTTGAGATTGCGGTTATTTATTCCGATCAGTTGGGACTTGAGGTGTGAGGCGCGCTCCAGTTCTTCGGCATCGTGAACCTCGACCAGCACGTCCATTCCCCATGCCATGGCCGCCGCCTCAAGCTCGGCTGCCTGGGCATCCGAAACGCTCGCCATGATGATCAGGATGCAGTCCGCGTGCCAAGCGCGCGCCTCTGTCACCTGGTAAGGGTCATAAAGGAAATCCTTGCGCAGGACGGGGAGCTTGGTCGCCCCCCGGGCCTGCGTCAGGAATTCAGGCGCGCCTTGGAACGACGGCCCGTCCGTCAGGACCGACAGGCAGGCGGCGCCCCCGGCCTCATAAGCCCGCGCCAAGGCCGGTGGGTCAAAGTCCGGACGGATCAGCCCCTTGGAGGGGCTTGCCTTCTTGATCTCGGCGATCAGCCCGTATCCCTTCTGCGCAGTGGTCACGAGCTTCTTGGCAAAGCCGCGGGGGGCAGGAGCCTCACGCGCCATATCCTCCAGCCGTGCAAGCGGAAGGGCGGCCTTGGCAGCGGCGACCTCTTGCAGCTTGTAGGCCTTGATCTCGTCCAGAATGCTGCTCATCGTGCCTGTCCTTCCGTTGTCCCACCAAGCGCGGCCAGTGCCGCGACCTTTGTCCGCGCCGCACCCGAGTCGATACTTTCGCGCGCAATTTCAACCCCCTGCCGAACATCCGTAGTGCGCCCGGCCACCACCAGCGCCGCTGCTGCATTCAGAAGAACCGCGTCACGGTATGCGCCGACTGCCCCATCCAGTAGCGCCCGCAGCGCCGCCGCGTTCTCGGTGGGGCTGCCACCGCGGATTGCTTCGAATGGATGCAGGGACAGGCCAGCCTCTTCCGGGTGGAGCGTAAATTCCCGCACCGTGCCGTCCTGCAGGGCACAGACGTAGCTTTCTGCGGCGATCGACAGTTCATCGGTTCCATCGCCGCCATGGACAAGCCACGCGGCCTCTGACCCCAGCGCCGCGAGCGTTTCTGCCATCGGCCGCAGCAATGCAGGTGAAAACGCACCGGTCAGCTGCCGCTTGACGCCAGCCGGGTTGGTAAGGGGTCCAAGAATGTTGAAGATCGTCCGAGTTCCCAGTTCCGTCCGGGCAGGCATGACGTGACGCATCGCCGGGTGATGCATCGGCGCCATCATGAAACCGATGCCAACCTCGGCCAGCGCCTGTTCCACGACGCGCGGGCCCTGCATCACGTTGATGCCCATGGCCGTCAGCGCATCCGCCGCCCCTGATTTGGAGGACAGGTTGCGGTTGCCGTGCTTGGCCACCACCACGCCGGCGCCCGCCACAACGAAAGCCGTGGCAGTCGAAATGTTCAGCGTGCCCTTGCCGTCACCCCCGGTGCCCACGATGTCCATCGCGCCGTCTGGCGCGCGAACTGCGTGGCAGCGGGCCCGCATAGCACCAGCCGCCGCGGCATATTCATCAACCGTTTCCCCGCGCGTGCGCAGCGCCATCAGGAAGCCGCCCATCTGCGCGGGCGTGGCTTCGCCTTCGAACAGGATGGCAAAGGCGCGCTCGGCCTCCTCGCGCGTCAGGGGGCGTTCGGCGGCTGCGGCGATCAGCGGTTTCAGCGCCTCGCTCATGCCACGACTTTCGCGGTGGCGAGGAAGTTCTTCAGCAGCGCGTGCCCGTGTTCCGAGGCAATGCTTTCGGGATGGAACTGCACGCCCTCGATCTGCAGGTCACGGTGGCGGAGGCCCATGATGGTGCCATCCTCAAGCTCTGCCGTGACTTCGAGGCAGTCGGGCAGGCTGTCGCGATCAACCACCAGGCTATGGTAGCGCGTTGCGGCAAAGGGCGAGGGCAGACCGGCAAAAACGCCAGTGCCGCCGTGATACATCTGCCCCATCTTGCCGTGCACGATCTCATGGCAGCGCACCACCTTGCCGCCAAACGCTTGGCCGATGGTCTGGTGCCCCAGACATACGCCCAGCAGCGGAATGCCGGTTTCTGCTGCCGCGTGGGTCAGCGGCAGGCAGATGCCCGCCTGATCAGGATCGCAGGGGCCGGGTGACAGCACGATCGCCTCTGGCCGCAGGGCCATGGCTTCCTGCACATCCAGCGCGTCATTGCGCCTGACCACGACGTTGGCCCCCAATTCGCCCAGATAGTGGACGAGGTTGTAGGTGAAGCTGTCGTAATTATCGATGAGCAGGAGCATGGGGCACCGTCCGGGCATTGGTCTGGCGGCAGGGGTTGCAAAGGGGGATGAACCTCGCCAAGGGTCGGGCTATAGATGGTCAGAGCCGCCGTCCGGGGTCAAGGGCGAGAAGCGGGAAAGAGGGGGAGGCAAGGCTTGGGCAGGGGGTTTTTCGCAGGCGTGGGCTGGGGTCTCGTGGCGTCTGTCGTGGCGCTTGCCGCAGCTTCGTTGATCCTGCCGCTGCCTGAGCCTGTCCCCGTGGCGGTGGTACCGCAAGAGGCTGGGCCCCCGCCCGATGCACAACCGACGCCCGAGGCACCTGAAGTGCCCGACTTGCCTTCGACCATCGACAGCCGGGTTGAAGCGCCACGGATGGTCCTGCCGCAAGAGCCGCAAGCCGCCGCGCGCGCACCCGAGCGGCCGCAGCCCGATCGCGGGCCAGCCCCCATGGTCCCGCCGCTGGCGCCAGCGCCGGATGTGGATGTGGCCGAGGCGGGCGCCGAACCACCGAGGGGCGGCGACGTCGCCACTGCGCCGGATCAGGTGCCGGACGCCCAGATACCGCCCCGTGGCGCATCCGCAGCCGCCTTGCCCGCACACCCCGCACCCTTGGCCCTGCCCGATCTTCAGACGGTAGCGCCAGTTGTCACTGCGCAACGCCCTCTGGTGGCGGTGGTGCTGCTCGATCTTGGCCTTTCGGCAGAGGAACGTGCCAGGATCGCCGCTCAGGACCTTCCCATAACCATCGCCATTGATCCCCGCCAGCCTGATGCCGCGGCTGTGGGAGACGCTTGGCGCGAGGCCGGGCATGAGGTGGTGCGCCTTGGCCCGGAGGAATTGGACCTGCAGTCGCAGCCGGTGCCTGCGGGCCATCTTCGCGCGGCGAACGGCATCCTTGCGCCGGCTGAACAGGGGCTGCCGTTCCGCACCATCGGCGCGCAGCCGCGGCGTGACCTTGACCGCGCTGCCTTTCGCGCGGTGCAGACGGGGGCGACACTTCTGATTGGGATGGCAGATGCCCGGACGGCTGCGGATCTGGCGGATTGGCGGGCCGGCTATCGGGCAGGGGCTGTCGAGCTTGGTCCGTTGTCGGCCGCGCGGCGCTATGCGTCCCAGCCATAGGCAACTTCGGTAAGACCATCCTCTTCGCGCAGGGCCACAGGCCGCCCGCCCATGGCCTCATAGAACCCGCGCGCGGGCTGGTTCGCCTCCAGCACCCAAAGCGCGACACCTTCGTGGCCCGCGGCCTTGAGTGCAGCGCAGGCTTCACGGAACAGGGCACGACCGATGCCCCGGCCCTTGGAGCGGCGCACGAGGTAGAGCGCGGAAATCTCGCCTTCGAACCCCATCGTCCGCAGATGCGCGTCGCCTTGCGCCCGGCAGGCGACGAAGCCGCGGACTTCATCATCCTCAAGCGCGACGGAAACGTGTGGTACGCGCGGGCTGTTGAGGATCGACGACCACATCGCCGTGCGTGAGGCCACGTCATGCTCGGCGATCATCGCCTGAGGCAGGAGGCCCGAGTAGCTTTCCTGCCAAGCTGTGACATGAACGCGAGCGATGCTCGCAGCATCCTGAGCGCTAGCGAGGCGGATGATATGCGCCATTCCTGCCTTAGCGGTTGCCGCTCTGGTGAAAGATCCCTGCATCGGCCGCCGCCCGCATCAGCGCGCGCGACTTGTTGACTGTTTCCTGCCACTCGGCCTCGGGGTCGCTGTCATAGACAACGCCGCCGCCCGCCTGGATGTAGAGCTTCTGGTCCTTGATCACCCCGGTTCGCAGCGCGATGCACATGTCCATCTCGCCGTTTGCGGCAAAATAGCCGACCGCGCCGCCATAGACGCCGCGCTTCTCCGGCTCCAACTCGTCGATGATCTCCATCGCGCGTACCTTGGGCGCACCCGATACCGTTCCGGCCGGAAGCCCCGCCAGCAGGGCCGACAGCGCGTCCTCGCCTTCCGCCAGTTGGCCTACCACGTTCGACACGATGTGCATGACGTGGCTGTACCGCTCGATGATGAACTGTTCGGTCGGGTGGACGGTGCCGATCTTTGACACGCGGCCCACGTCGTTGCGGCCGAGGTCCAGCAGCATCAGATGTTCGGCCAGTTCCTTCTTGTCCGACAGCAGGTCCGCCTCCAACGCGCGGTCTTCTTCGGGCGTGGTGCCGCGGGGGCGGGTACCGGCAATGGGGCGAATGGTGACCTCTCCATCACGGAGCCGCACGAGGATTTCCGGGCTGGCGCCGACGATCTGGAAGCCGCCGAAGTTGAAGAAGAACAGGAAGGGCGACGGGTTCGTGCGCCGCAGGCTGCGGTACAGCGTGAAAGGCGGCAGCGGAAAATCCTGTGTCCACCTCTGGGCCGGCACGACCTGGAAGATGTCGCCGGCGCGGATGTATTCCTTGGCCTTTTCCACCGCGGCCATGTAGCCGTCCTTGGTGAAGTTCGACACCGGTTCGCCGACTGACATCGCTTCGCCCAGGGTGCGGGTTTCGCCCGGTACGCCGCGCTCCAGATCACGCAGCGCATCCGCCACACGTTCCGCTGCCTGTGCATAGGCAGCGCGTGCGGACAGGCCGGACGACACCCAGGCAGGGGCAACCAGCGTCACCTCTCCCTTTACCCCGTCGAGCACCGCCACGACCGACGGCCGCATCAGCCGCGCGTCCGGCAGACCGAGCGGGTCAGGGTTCACGTTCGGCAGCCGTTCGACCAGTCGGATCATGTCATAGCCAAGGAAGCCGAACAGCCCCGCCGCGATCGGGGGCAGGTCTTCGGGCATGTCGATGCGGCTTTCGGCGATCAGGTCGCGCAGGGTCTGCAGGGGATGACCCTCCAGCACCTCGAAGGCGCTTTCGTCAAAACGGGCCTGGCGGTTGATCCGGCTTTCGGTGCCGCGGCAGTCCCAGATCAGGTCGGGTTTCATGCCCACGACCGAATAGCGCCCGCGCACCTCGCCACCCGTCACGCTTTCCAGCATGAAGGTGTCCTTGCGCGCCTGCGCGAGCTTCAGCATCAGCGAGACCGGCGTGTCGAGGTCGGCGGCCAGCCGGGTGTAGACCACCTGGTTGCGGCCTTCGGCCCAGCCGGCGGCAAAGTGGTCGAACGAAGGGATCATGAGCATTTTACCGGAACTGCGCGTGGACCGCGTTGACGGCCGTGTCGTTGATGCGGATCCCCGCCTCGGAGATAAGCGCACCTGCGAAAAGATCGAAGATGTCGCGCGCCATGCCCTGCGAAAGCTCGGCCACGACGGCGCGGTTCAGCGCGTCGGCCTCGGATTCCGGGAGAGTGGCCTGATGGATGCGTTCCAGCCGGACCAGATGCACGGCGTCCGGGCTGCGCAGGACTCGCGTTTCACCTGGCTCCATCGCAAAGATCTCTGGCATCAGGGACTGGGGCAGGTTCTCGATCGCCGTGTCGCGGCTTGCGGCCTCAACGACCTGCACCGGAAAGCCGAAGGACTGCACGGTCGCGCCGCCATCGATGGCTTCGCGCATGGCCTCGGCCTGATCAACCAGCAGGCGCAGGCTTTCCTCGCGCTGCCAGCCGGCAAGCACTTCGTCCCGGACCTCGTCCAGCGGGCGCACGGTGGCCGGGGTGACCGCATCGACGCGGAGTGCGGCGACGCCACCATCTTCCAGCAGGATCACCTCGGGGAAGTCACCGGGCTGCATTTCAGCCAAGGCGTCCCGCACGGCAGGATAGCCGGCGATCTCGGTTTCGGTCCCCGGCCAGGTCATCTGGCCCGGCTCCAGCGCGGTTTCGCTGGCCAGATCCTCGATCGTGGCGCCGCCGTCCATCAACTCGTCGACCTGTTCGACCAGCGCGGTGATCTCGTTCCGGGCCACTTCAAGCGCCAGATCGTCATGCAGCGCCTCGCGCGCCTCCTCGAAGGTGATGTTCTGCGCCGTCAGGATGCCGTTCACGCGATAGATTGCGGGGCCGAATTCGCTGGGCAGGGGGCCGGTGACGCCCGGCTCGGCGAGGGCAAAGACCTGCGGCCCTGCCTCACCCAACTGGCCTTCGGTCACGTCGCCCATGTCGATGTCCATCAGGTCCAGCCCGCGTTCAGCAACGATTGTGTCGAAATCGGCTTCGCCGGCCTCGATCCGGGCCATGGCGGCGGCGGCCTCTTCTGGTGTGCCAAAGACCAGCCGTTCGACCAGTCGGCGCTCCGGCTGCACGAACTCGCTGAGGCGTTCCTCATAGGCGGCACGCATGGCGGCCTCGTCGACCTCGACGGTGTCCAGCAGCATGTCGGGCGTAAGCCAAGCATAGCTGACGGTGCGGGTTTCCGGAATGGTGAACTGGCTGGCGTTCGCTTCGTACCACGTGGCGAGGGCTTCTTCATCGGGCTGCGGCAGCGGAGTTTCAAGGTCGTTCGGGCCAAGACGCACATGCAGAAGGGCGCGGCGTTCGGTGATGTAGTCGGTCAGCCGCGTGACGTAGATCTCTGGCGCGCTGACCGATCCGGTCACGGCTTCTTGCAGCAGGCTGCGCGTCACGTCGCGGCGGATCTGTTCCTCGAACTCGGCTTCGGACATGCCCATCTGCTGGAGGGAAAAGGCATAGGCCTGCCGGTCAAAGTTGCCGTCGAGGCCGCGGAAGTTCGGAATGGCCAGAAGCTCATCCCGGACGGCGGTGTCACCTACGGAAAGGCCCATCCGCTCTGCCTCGTTGTCCAGCGCGGCGACCGTCACCAGGCGCTGCCGCACAGCCTGGTCGATGCCCATGGCGGTGGCCTGATCGAGGCTCACGCTCTGGCCGATCTGGGACTCAAAGCTGCGAATTTCCTGCTGGAGGGCGCGTGCATATTCGTTCACGCTGATTTCCCGGTCGCCAACCGAGCCGATGCTGCGCGTCTGCCCGGTGAAGCCACCGGTTCCGAAACCCGCGAGCCCGACGATCAGCAGCGCAAGGATGACCCATACGACGATGTTCGCGCCCTTGCCCTTGGCACCCTTGATCATGACGGCCGAACCTTCCCTCGCTTAGAAATGTCGCTGATGTGTAAAAGCAAGCGGGCAGGGGGGCAAGCCGTTCCTGCTGTCAGGCGAGGGTCGCCAGCCGGTCGAACAACTGGACGATCCCGCCGCGATCGATATTGGCAAAGGCAATGCGAAGCTGGCGCTGTCCGGCAGCGTCGCCTTCAGGTGTAAACATGGTGCCCGGGAGCATCAGCACCGCCGCCTCATGCACCATCCGCCGCGCCAGAACGACGGAACTTTCCGCGAAGGGATGTTCGACATAGGCGAAATAGGCGCCGCATCCCAGCAGCTTCCACCCGTCCAGCCGGGGGAAGCCTTCGGTGATCGCAGCGCGGCGATCGAGGATTTCCGCCCGCTCGGATGCGACCCATTGCCCAAGGTTTCGCATCCCCCAGAGCGCGCCGCGCTGGCCCAGTTGGTTCGGGCATATCGCGACGGTGTCGAGGAACTTTTCCACCTCGGCCAGTTGCGCGGCATGTGCGACGACGGCGCCGACCCTGTGCCCCGTCAGCCGATATGCCTTGGAGAAGGAATAGAGGTGCACCAGCGTCCCCGCCCAACCCGCATCCGCGAAAAGATCATGCGGAGCGCCGCTCCGGCTGTCGAAGTCACGGTAGGTTTCGTCGAGGATCAACGCGATCCCGCGTGCCTGCGCCAGAGCGAAGAAGGCCCGGAGCAGCGTGGCAGGATATTCCACCCCGCCCGGATTGTTAGGGCTGACCAGCACGATCGCCTTGGTGCGCGGGGTGATGAGAGCAGCGGCACGGTCCGGATCAGGCAGCAGGTCGGGCCCCGTCGGCAGCGGCACTGCCGCCACGCCCTGCATGTCCAGCCACATCTTGTGATTGAAGTACCACGGCGAAGGCAGGATGACCTCATCCCCGGCCGCGGCGAGTGTCGCCATGATCGCCACGAAGGCCTGGTTGCAGCCGGAAGTGATCGCCACCTGCGCCGGCGCAATCTCCGCGCCATAGGCTGCGGACCACTGCGTGGCGATTTCCTCTCTCAGGTCAGGCAGGCCGAGCACGGGACCGTAAAGATGCGCCTCTGGGTCGTTCAGCGCGGCCTCAGCCAAGGCCTGCCGCAGGGGCAGGGGCGGCGGATCAACCGGGGCGGCCTGACTGACGTTGATCAGGGGACGTTCGGGGGTAAAGCGAGCCTCTCCGAGCCAGCGCCGCGCCTCCATCACCGGGGGCAGGAAGGTGCGGGCCATGTTGGGGTTGAGAGGCAGGCTCATCCTAGTCCTTGCCGCGATAGGGTTCGACGTATTGCAGCGCCATGTCCCAAGGGAAGAAGATCCAGGTGTCCTGGCTGACCTCGGTCACGTAGGTGTCCACCATCGGCTTGCCGCTGGGCTTGGCATAGACGGTGGCGAAATGCGCCTTGGGATAAAGCCTGCGCACCAGTTCCAGCGTCTTGCCCGTGTCCACGAGGTCATCTACGATCAAGATGCCGGTACCATCACCCATGATTTCAGCCTGCGGGGCCTTGATTACTGTAGGTTCCGACTGTTCCTGCTTGTTGTAGGACTTGACGCTGATCGTATCGACGGTGCGGATGTCGAGTTCGCGGCTGACGATCATCGCGGGGGCCATGCCGCCGCGGGTAATTGCGACAACCGCACGCCAAGCGCCATCGTCCGGCCCAAGCCCGTCCAGCCGCCAAGCCAACGCGCGCGCATCGCGGTGGATCTGGTCCCAGCTGACGTGGAAGCCTTTTTCATGCGGCAGACGATCAGCCATGGTTCAGCCCTCTTTCTTGGTGGCGTCGATGTCAGGGGCGTCCACGGCCTTCATGCCGACGACGTGGTAGCCTGCATCGACATGCAGCACCTCGCCCGTGGTGCCAGAGCCGAGGTCGGACAGCAGGTAGAGCGCAGACTTCCCGACCTCTTCCTGCGTGACGTTGCGGCGCAAAGGCGAGTTCAACTCGTTCCACTTCATGATGTAGCGGAAGTCGCCGATGCCGCTGGCGGCGAGGGTCTTGATCGGGCCGGCGCTGATCGCGTTGACGCGGATGCCGTCCTTGCCCAGATCCTCGGCCAGATACATCACCGACGCCTCGAGCGCGGCCTTGGCCACGCCCATCACGTTGTAATGCGGCATGACCTTTTCCGCGCCGTAATAGGTGAGCGTGAGGCACGACCCGCCTTCGGTCATCAACCTGCTTGCGCGCTGCACCACTGCGGTGAAGGAATAGACCGAGATGTCCATCGTCATACGGAAATTGCCCGGCGTGGTATCGACGTAGCGGCCGCGCAATTCGTTCTTGTCCGAAAAACCGATGGCGTGGACCACGAAGTCGAGCTTGCCCCAGACCTCGGCCAGCCGGTCGAAGAGCGCGTCGAGCGAACCTTCGTTCGCGACATCGCATTCGATCATCTCGGTTGCGCCGATCGATGCGGCGAGCGGCTGCACGCGTTTCAGCAGGGCCTCTCCCTGATACGAAAAGGCAAGTTCCGCCCCTTGGTCGGCGAGCGCCTTGGCAATGCCCCAAGCGATGGACTTGTCGTTCGCAAGCCCCATGATCAGGCCGCGTTTGCCTTGCATCAACCCTTGTGACATGCGCTGCTCCTTGCCGTCCGCGTTGGCAGCGACCATTAGGCCAAAGCATCACCCGCATCAAGTGTGGCTCGACTTTCCTGTCCGGAGCGTTAGGGTGCGCCCGTTTGCAGATGACCGAGGGGCCACATGTCCGACCGTAGCGGCATATTCGCCGGAGATGACCCGTTCCAGATCGCGCGCAACTGGTTGGCCGAGGCTGAGCGAAGCGAACCTAACGATCCCACTGCCATAGCCTTGGCCACGGTGGATGCCGACGGGCTGCCCAATGTGCGCATGGTGCTGCTGAAGGAAATCGAGCCGGAGGGGTTCGTCTTTTACACCAATTACGGGAGCCGCAAGGGAGCCGAAATCGAGCAGAGCGGCAAGGCGGCGTTTGTGTTGCACTGGAAATCGCTGCGCCGCCAGATCCGCGTGCGGGGCCTGACTGAACGCGAAGACGGGGCGGCGGCTGATGCCTATTATGCCTCTCGTTCGCTTAAAAGTAGACTGGGCGCTTGGGCCTCGCGGCAGTCAGAGCCGTTGGACAGCCGAATGTCCCTGATGACCGAAGTTGCGAAACGAACCGCGGAATTCGGCGCAAATCCGCCTCGACCCCCCTTCTGGGGAGGAATCAGGATCCGCCCGCTGGAGATCGAGTTCTGGGCCGACGGCGCCTTCCGGTTGCATGACAGGTTTCGTTGGGAAAGACGCAGTCCTGACGTGGAATGGTACGTTCAGAGACTCTTTCCTTGATTATTGCGCATAAATATTTCACTGCCATTAACGAAGCCTAGCGGACTTGCTTCGTCCTTGCGGTAGGGGATGGAGTAACCAGAAGTTGCGCGAACTGACAGCCTAATAACATAAGAAGCAGATGGCATGACCGACGACGTAAACGCCCTTCAGAAGATCACCGGGCGCGTGAAGTGGTTTGATCCCGCAAAGGGATTTGGTTTCATCCTCTCGGACGAGGGGGGGGCTGATGTTCTTTTGCATGCGAATGTACTGCGAAATTACGGGCAAAGCTCGGTCGCCGACGGCTCGCGCCTGGAGGTCATGATCCAGGCGACGCAGCGGGGCGTTCAGGCCGTCGAGGTCCTGTCGATTTCCCCGCCCGATGCGCCGCCGACACCGGCGCTGGCCGAAGAGCAGATCGGCCTTTCCCCTGAGGAGATCGCGGCGCTGCCGCTCGAACCCGCGCGGGTCAAGTGGTACGACAAGGCTAAGGGCTTCGGATTTGCCAACTGCTTTGGCAGGCCTGAGGACGTCTTTGTTCATTCCGAAGTGTTGCGCCGTTCTGGCTTTGCCGATCTCCCGCCTGGAGAGGCGGTCTGCCTTCGCATCATCCAGGGCAAGCGGGGACGCATGGCGATCGAAGTTCTGGCCTGGGAAGCCGCTTTGCGGAGTGCAGATAGATGAGGTTGCTGGCCGCAGCCCTTGCGCTCGTGCTGGCGGGGCCTGCCGCCGAAGCCGCCTGCCGTGACGACCGCGTTGATCTGCGTGGTCCTTGGGGGCAGGCCCAGTTCCGGGTCGAGGTTGTGGATACCGATGAGACCCGCGCCCGTGGCCTGATGTTCCGCGAGGAATTGCCGCAGCAGGCAGGCATGCTGTTCATCTACGAAAGCCCCCGCCGCGCCGCCTTCTGGATGCGCAACACACTTATTCCGCTGGACATGATCTTTGTGGATGAACGTGGGCAGGTGACGCACGTGCATACCAATGCCATCCCGCATGATGAAACCCCTATCGACGGCGGCGACGGGGTGCTTATGGTGCTGGAGGTGAACGGCGGCGTCACCGAGCGCTTTGGCATCGCACCGGGATCGGAACTTCGCCATCCCCGCCTGGATCAATCGTTGGCTGTTTGGCCCTGTGAGTGATCTGGGGGCTTTTCAGTTGCCTCTAACCCGGATAAGAGGAGCCCAGTCGGGGCGTAGCGCAGTCTGGTAGCGCGACGGTTTTGGGTACCGTAGGTCGTGAGTTCGAATCTCGCCGCCCCGACCACCACTCAGATGTCTTCTAGTTCCCCATTTCATGACCATTGGGATCATACGATGTCGGTGGCTTACGCGGACACGCCCCAACTCAGCTGTAAGTGGCGGTTGGAGACCTGCCTCGTGTTACTTGAGGGAACTTGTGCGCAGCGGTGCAGGTTCGATTCGTGTGATTCGGAACGCTGAGGCCATGGATCTCCTCCGGCGCCCGAACCTCTGCATGATTCGTTGGTGGCAGGTTCGGATCTGGCCAGCGAGAATCGCGTAGTTACCTTGGGGCTTATAAAATCCGTTCGTGCCCTGCCACATTATCGCTCCCTTCGCCGCCGATAGCGTGTTGACGGTTGAAGATAGTAGCGGAAGCAACTGAGATGCTCATAACGTCCCGGAGGGTCTGATCGCTATTCCTTCAGATACCAGCGCGTCGATCCCTCGGGACCTTCCACGATGATTTCCCCATCGGCATCCATCCAGCCGCCGTCTTGCCCGCATATCTTCACGGCTTGTGCCAAGGCCCGGCAAACGATCGCGTTGAGGAAAAGGTTGGCTGCTTCCCCGTTGCGGAGGGTTGCCCGTACCATCATCCCTTCAGGAGTTGGCACCACCGAAAAGGATTCCACTGCAGTGGCTTCGCCCTCGGCGGGTACGGTACGGGCGGAGCATTTGGCGCTGAAGGCTCCGAACCACTGGTTCGCCTGCTCGACCGTAAGGCGGGCTTCCTTGATCACGGCGACCTCCGCTCGGTCACGATTGCTGGCGAGACTACTCCGAGTCTCTCACGCGCGGAGGTGTTTCTGCCATGTCTTGATGATGCGGTTGAAGAAGGCTGTGTGTCAATGACTGTCACATCACGGTCGCTGCCGAGGCGTAACGGGCCAGCCCAAGACACAAGTACATGCGCGTTGTCTGCTGGCCGTACTGAAGCGCAGGCGGCACCAACAGCTTTGCGCGCCACGGGCCTTTCCGCTACCGTCGCCCGAACCGCAAGAACAAGGTGACGCCATGCCTGAGACAGCCGTGCTTCTGACCTATCTGGCCGTTCTGGTGGGGTTTGTCTTCTTTCCCGGGCCGGCAGTGCTGCTGACGCTGGGGCGCGCGACCACGTCCGGGATCCGGGCGGGCATCGCAACCAGCCTGGGGATCGGGTTCGGGGATCTGATCCACACCTTGCTGGCCGTCGTGGGCGTGTCTGCGTTGGTCATGGCTTCGGCCAATGCGTTTCTGGTCGTCAAGCTTCTGGGCGCGGGCTACCTGATCTACATCGGCCTACGCAGCATCTTTGATCGGACGTCAGGCCTTGATCGGCCCGATCTGCCCTTGATCACGCCGGGGAAAGCGTTCCGGCAGGCCTGCCTGACCGAGGTTCTCAATCCCAAGTCGGCGATGTTCTTCCTGGCCTTCCTGCCTCAGTTCGTGAGGCCTGAACAAGGAAGCGTCGCCTTGCAGCTTCTGGTTCTTGGTCTTCTGTTCGTGCTTGTGGGAACGGCTGCGACGATGATCGTCGCGGTGGGCGCGGGCGCGATCCGCAACACGCTTGGCCAAAGCCAGCTGATCCAGCGGTGGCAGGGCAGGGTCGTGGGCGGGCTGTACTGCGTCCTAGGGCTTCGTCTGGCGTTCCAGCAACGATAGGAACCCACGCGTGGGATGCTTGCGGCGCGGGTGCGTGCCGTTGCACCTCAACCGTGCAGCCCAAGAATGTCGGGATCATCCGTCCTCAGGTACAGGTCGCT
>VUAW01000007.1 GCA_008711135.1 Rhodobacteraceae bacterium LNNU 3342 | reverse complement strand
GGTTCTGCTCCTCCCTTGCCTTTAGTCGGAACCTCGGGCGGCGGGGCCGGTTCCTCTGACATGAACGCGAAGGAGGAAAGGATGCTGACCCGTCTTGCAACAATCGGTGCCATCGCGCTTCTGGCCGGACCGGCGATGGCGCAGGACTGTCCGCGTGCCGTGCCCTTTGGGGCCAATGACACGCTTGCAGGTCTGTCAGCCCGCTGCAACGTTCCGGCGGGCGACATCCTGCGCGCCAACGATGCCGCGGATGAATCGGACCTGCGCAACGCCGGTGCCGTGGCCATTCCCCGCCCCGAAGAGGGCGACTGGCTTGACCGCGCGCGCGAGGCCGTGGGTGCCGCAGGGCAGCGGGCAGGCGAAGCCGCCACCTCGGCCGGAGAGGCGGTGTCCGGCTACCTGAGCGACAACCCCTTGGGCCGCGACCTGCTGGACGCTGGCGAAAACCTTGGCCTTCCGGGCGTCGAGGCCGCGCCGACTACCGGCCCCAGCCTTGCCGCGGTGCCGATGGACGATGGGCGGCTGCGCGTTTCTGCAACGGGATTTCCAGGCAACGTAGCGGTCACGCTGTCGCTGCAGCGGCCTGAGGCGACCGAGCCGCTGCAAGAGCTTCAAACGGGTCCTGACGGCTCGCTTCTGGCCGAACTGCCCTGGCCGGCGGATCTGCCCCGGGACGAAGAGGCAGTGCTGGTCCTGGAAACCGCGGATGACCGGATCCGTGTGACGTCGGATCCGGTTCAGGCTCAGTGACGGGTCATTCCGACGCGGCGGCGCGGGCGGTTTCAAGCCACCCATCCACCAGTTCGCGGTGCTCTGCGATCCACTCGCGCGCCTGGGTGACGATGTCGTCGTCGCCCGCGTTCATCGCGGCGTTCTGGGCGTAGATATCAGGAAGCGGGATCTGCACCACCTCAAGCAGGGCGCGGACGGCGGGGTTTTCTTCAAGGAACGCGCTGTTCGCCACGGCAACAAGGTCGTTGGCCGGGAAGCCCAGCATGCAGGGGTCGTCCACGCAGCCCTCGACACCTTCCAGCGTCGCCGCGTCCGACAGATGAGCGATTTCCTCTGGCAGGTTCACCTCGGGAACTTCGATCCAGACGACATCCTCGCCCGGCACGAGCTCGTTCACCGTCCAGTTCGGGGTCCAGGTGTAGAAGAAGATCGATTCGCCGTTTTCATAGGCCGCGACCGCATCGGCCATCGAGGCGGAATAGCCTGCCTTGATCGGGTTCACGTGGTCGCGCAATTCATAGGCGTCCAGATGATGTTCGATGTTGATCTCGCAGCCCCAGCCCGGCGGGCAGGCGACCAAGTCCGCACGCCCGTCGCCGTCCCGGTCAAAGGCGGCCTTGACCTCGTCACGCTTGAAGTCGTCAAGCGAGGTGATGCCCAGTTCCTCGGCCGTCGCCTTGTCGACCAGGTAACCTTCAAGCGCGCCGCCCTCGGCCACGGCCCCGACGATTTCGGCACCTTGCTCGAACATCGGGCGGTAGGTGTTGTGCAGCGGGAACCACCCGTCTACCCAGAGGGTCACGTCACCATAGGCGACGGATTCATAGAACACCGGGTTGTCGAGCGTCAGCGTGTCGGTAACGGTGTAACCCAGCTCCTCGATCAGTTGGCGGTAGATCTCGGTGTGAAACCAGCCGGTGTCCCAAGTGGGCCGGGCCATGACCAGCGTGGTGCCTTCGCCCGGCGCTTCTTGCGCAAGGGCCGGGCTGACCAGGCTCAGGAACGCTGCCCCGATCGCACTTGCAGCAACGCTCCCGTTGAATCTCTGCATGATAATCTCCCTGTGGTTTATGAATGTTGCCCCGGGTTTCAGCCCGGTGTTTTCTGGTCTGGAAGCGGTCGCGTACGGAAGACGCCGCCAAGAAGGCGGGCAAGCGACGGCCCGACCCCCAGACCCTTTTCGCCCATCCCCTGCGTAATCCGGTCAAGGACGATGGCCAAGATGACGATGCCGACGCCGCCCGATGTCGCCTCGCCCACGTTCAGCCGGCCAAGCCCGGTGTTCACCACCAGTCCTAACCCGCCGGCTCCGATCAGCGCCGCGATCACCACCATCGACAGCGCCAGCATCAGCGTCTGGTTCAGCCCCGCAAGGATGGTCCTCATCGCCATGGGCAGTTGCAGGTCCCACAGCATCTGCCAGCGGGTGGACCCGAAGGACTGCGCGGCCTCGATCAGGTCATGACGCACGCCGCGGATGCCAAGGTTCGTCAACCGCACGATCGGCGGGATGGCAAAGATGATCGTCGCGATGATGCCCGGCGTCATTCCCACGCCGAACAGCATCACGATGGGCACGAGGTAAACGAACGACGGGATCGTCTGCATGATGTCGAGCACGGGCCGCGTGATCTTCCACGCGGTATCACTGCGCGCGGCGAAGATGCCCAGCGGCACACCGATGAGCGCGCAGAACAGGACCGAGGTCACGATCATGGCCAGCGTAGTCATCGTTTCGGGCCAGTAGCCGATCATGTCGATGAAGGCGAAGCCCAGCAGCGTGAAGATCGCCGTGCCCACCCCCGCCCAGCGGAGCGCGGCGAGCGTAAAGGCGGCCGTGGTGACCAGCATCGGCACCCACAGCAGGAAGGCGTTCAGCGTGTTCAGCACGTTGGAAACAGGGACCTGCGCCGCACGGAAGAAGGGCCGGAAGTTCGGCACTAGCCAGCCCCGGACAAATGCGTTCATCCAGTCGTCTAAGGGAATGGTGACAAGGTCAGCCGGGCTGAGCATCAAGACGCTCCGTCTGTTGGTGCGCCGTGACGGGCGGATGCGCCGGGGCAGGGCGGCTATCCGTGCCGGCAAGGCAGGCGAAAAGATCGTCAAGCTCCACCACGCCGGACAGGGTGTCGTTGTCATCGACGACCGCGATGGGAAGCCCACGGGCGGCCAGGGGATAAAGCTCGTGCAGCTTCACCTCGGGGCGGGTGCGGGCAAAGGGCTTCAGGTGGTCGCGGATCGCTACCGTCGTCCCGACCAGATCTTCATGACAAAGGACGCCGGCGATGCGCCCGTTGTCCAGCGCATAGACCGCTGTCCGGCCAGAGCGCATCATGAAGTCAAGAACATCGGCGTGGCTGGCATCCACCTGAACCGACTGCGGCGGCCGAGCGATGTCACCGGCGCGGAAAACGCGGCCCCGGTCGATGTCGCCCACGAAGGCGGACACGTAATCATCGGCGGGATGGCCCACGATATCCTGCGGCGCACCGACCTGCACGAACCGGCCGTCGCGCATGATGGCGATGCGGTTGCCCAGAAGCAGCGCCTCGTTGAGGTCATGGGTGATGAAGACGATGGTCTTCTTCAGCGTCTTTTGCAGGGTGACAAGTTCGTCCTGCATTTCGCGCCGGATAAGCGGGTCAAGCGCGCCGAAGGGTTCGTCCATCAGCAGCACCTGCGGCCCGGTGGCCAGCGCCCGCGCAAGCCCGACCCGCTGCTGCATCCCACCAGAAAGCTGCGGCGGCCGGGCATCGGCCCAGGGACGCAGTCCCACCTGGTCAAGCGTCTCCAGCGCCTTGGCGCGGCGTTCGGCGGCGGGAATGCCCTTGATCTTGAGCCCGTAGGCCACGTTTTCCGCGATGGTCCAGTGGGGGAACAGTGCGAAATGCTGAAACACCATCGCAATCTTTTCACGGCGGATCGCCTGAAGCCGTGCTGCGCCGCAGCTTGCCACGTCCTCGCCGTCGATGCAGATTTTACCGGATGTCGGCGGGATCAGCCCGTTGAGCATCCGGACGAGGGTGGATTTGCCCGATCCCGACAGGCCCATGACGACGAAGATCTCACCCTCCGCCACCTCGAAATTCGCGTCCTGCACGCCGACTGCCGCACCGGTCTCGCGCAGGATCTCTTCCTTGCTTTGTCCTTGTGCCAGCCGTTCCAGCGCCTCTTCAGATCTTGCACCAAAGATCTTGAACAGATGTCGCACGGACAATTTCGGATGCATGATTTTCCCTGTTGTCATTCAGTGCCGCTACGCGCGGTTTCCGCCGCTGGAACCGAAGGCCGCACACCAGCGGGATACCTGTATTTTTACTCAGCCTAGGGCCCATGTGCTGGCAAATCAACAGTTTTTCCGGGATCCTGACGTCAGACGCTGCCGTTCCGCGTCATGAAGGACGGTCGGCGCCGAGACTGCCTGCTTCTGTATTCAACTGCCGGACCTTGAACCGGTGGGCACTTTCAAGCCCCGTAGCGCGGGTCCTGCCTGCGGGGGCGGCGGATACTTTTTGACTGTTTGCCCCGTATGTGCAACTTTCGCCGCAGTTGATCCCTTTTTAAGAGTTTATCGGAGCGTGTTGATGCGCAAAGTGCTTTTTAGCGCCATGAAAAACGAAGCCCCTTTTATTCTGGAGTGGCTGGCCTATCACAAGGCAATCGGTTTTGACGCCATCGTGGTTTTTTCCAACAATTCGGACGATGGCACGACAGAGCTGCTTGATGCGCTGGCCGAGGCGGGCGAGATTACTCATATTCAGCAGGAGCTTGCGCCGGGAAGTTCCGCACAGGGCAATGCCGCCCGCCTGGCGAATGAAGCGAACTTGCTTCAGCAGGGTGACTGGGTTATCTGGATCGACGCCGACGAATTCCTCAACATCAAGGTGGGCGAGGGCAGGGTCGATGACCTGATCGCCGCCGTGGGCGATCGGCACGGCGTTCTTATCCCGTGGCGATTGTTCGGTGACGGCCATGAGGCGAGGTTCGAGGGGCGCTTTATCAGCGAACGTTTCTCCTGGGCATCGGCATTCAGCGCGGAAGAAAACCGGGAGGCGAAGACCTTCTTCCGGATGACCCCAGCGGTCGCGGGGCTGGCGCAGATGGGCATCCATCGCCCGCTGCTGGTGCCGGACCAGTTGAAGCACCGCGATTTCCTGAATGCCAAGGGCGAAACTCTGTTCCGCAAGGGGCGCTTTCATCGCCGCTGGTTCCGGGGTGAGGATTTCGCCATGAACTCGCGCATCGGCGAAGAGGACATGGGCTGGGATCTGGCGCAGATCAATCATTATTCGGTCCGTACCCCGGAATACTTCGCACTGAAACGGGCACGGGGGCGCGGGTGGAAGGCCGAAGGCGGACGCAACACCCGCCACACGGACGAGTTCTACCTCCGCATGAACCTGAACGATGAACAGGACACCTCGATCCTGCGGTTCGAGGAAGCGGTCACTGAAGGCATTGCCCGCCTTCGCGCCATTCCTGCCGTTGGCGAGCGGGAGCGTGAGGCGATTGCGCATACCAACAAGCTCTTGCAGCAGGCCACGGAATGTACCGACGCGGCCTGAGGCGCGTCAGTCTTCGGGCGTGATCAGGGTCAGTTCGCCATCGGCCTCAAGATTGCGGATGGCCTCGATCACCGCCGCGCGAGCGGCCTCGGCGTCTTTTTCCCGATAGCGGGGCAGGTTCGCCGCCTCTTCGCGCAGGGCGGCTGCCATCCGCTGTGACATGTTGTCGAGGATGAAATCCGCGACGATCTGGTCGTCACCCTGGGCGCTGCCCAACGCCAGAACCAGAACGCGCTGTTCCATCGCCCTCGTGATCTTGGCGATATCGCGCGCCTCCACCCGTTCAGGAATGTTGCGGAAGGTGAAGATCGCGCGACGCACCCGCTCCGCGAAGTCGGCGTCGGTTTCGCGCAAGCCTTCCAGCACCTCTTCGCGCTTCTCATCCGGGGCGAAGTTGAGGATGGCGCCAACCCGTTCAACAGGCGGTTTCGGAAAGGCCCGCGGCGGTCGCGCTTCCAGCTGCGACGCCAGCGACAGGCCAATGCGCCGCACGGTTTCCGGATCGACATCTTCGGTCAGCGATACCGCATAGGCGATGCGGCGGGCCTTGTCCCCCGGCAGTTTGCCAAGCAGTTCAGCCGCCTTGGTGACACCAAGCTTGGAAAGAAGGACTGCACCGACCTCGACGCTCTCCTGTTCAAGCAGCGTCAGAAGTTCCTTGTTTTCGCGTGCGATGATCCGGCTCCAG
The DNA here is from genome assembly GCA_008711135.1 of Rhodobacteraceae bacterium LNNU 3342. Taxonomy (GTDB): domain Bacteria; phylum Pseudomonadota; class Alphaproteobacteria; order Rhodobacterales; family Rhodobacteraceae; genus Halodurantibacterium. The sequence goes on along the minus strand of VUAW01000007.1, from coordinate 142,041 downwards.
GCATCGCCTTCCCCGGCGGCGGCGGCCATCCGGCGCAGCCGGTTCGCCGCGCCGGTGCTGATGTGCCCGTTCAGCAGCGACAACGCCCCGTCGATGCCGTTGGGGAAGGACAGTCCGACGGCCTCAAGCTCCCCGGCGAATTCCTCGATCACGCTGACCAGCGTCTCGCGATCCACAAGACGCAGGCCCGTAAGTTCCTGCGTCAGGTCGGCCTGCAGGTCGTCGGGCAGGGTTTCCAGCGACAGCGGCACCCCCTCGGCAAGCAGCAGGCGAACGATCACGGCCGCCTTTTGCCGTCGGGTCAGCCGCGGGGGCATCCTTCGCGGCCGCAGTTCTTCCACAAGTTCGCCCTGCGCGATCGGCTGGCCACCGAGTCCCAGCCGTCCCAATGCTACCGCAGTCGACACCCGCACCTCCGTCCTTGAACGAAGGCAGGTTGTCATGGAACCCTTAAGGCAGGGTTAGCGGCGGCTCAGTTTTCGCCGAACACGCGGGCAAAGATCGTGTCCACGTGCTTGGTGTGATAGCCAAGGTCGAACTTTTCCTCGATCTCGGCCTCGCTCAGCGCGGCGCGGACCTGGGGGTCGGCCTTGAGTTCGGTCATGAAGTCGGCGTCCTGTTCCCAGACCTTCATCGCGTTGCGCTGCACCAGGCGATAGCTGTCCTCGCGGCTCACGCCCTTTTGGGTCAGGGCCAGCAGCACCCGCTGCGAATGCACAAGGCCGCGGAACTTGTTGAGGTTCTTCAGCATGTTGTCCGGGTAGACGACGAGGTTCTCGATCACCCCCGTCAGCCGCGCCAGCGCGAAGTCCAAGGTCACGGTCGCATCGGGGCCGATGTTACGCTCCACCGAGGAATGGGAGATATCCCGCTCGTGCCACAGGGCCACGTTCTCCATCGCCGGGATTGCCATCGACCGCACCAGCCGCGCGAGGCCGGTCAGGTTTTCCGTCAGTACCGGGTTCCGCTTGTGGGGCATCGCGCTCGACCCCTTCTGACCCTTGGAGAAGAACTCCTCGGCCTCCAGCACCTCGGTCCGCTGCATGTGGCGGATCTCGGTCGCGACGTTCTCGATCGACGAGGCAACCACCCCAAGCGCCGTGAAGAACGCAGCGTGACGGTCGCGCGGGATCACTTGGGTGGAGATCGGTTCGGGCTCCAGCCCCAGCTTCTCGCAGACATATTCCTCGACCCGCGGGTCGATGTTGGCAAAGGTGCCGACGGCGCCTGAAATCGCGCCGGTCGCGATTTCGGCGCGGGCAGCCTGCAGGCGGCGGCGGTTGCGGTCCATCTCGGCGTAGAAGCGCGCGAAGGTCAGGCCCATGGTCGTGGGCTCTGCATGGATCCCGTGGCTGCGGCCGATGCGGATCGTGTCCTTGTGTTCGAACGCGCGGCGCTTCAGCGCGGCCAGCAGCTTGTCCATGTCGGCCAGCAGGATGTCAGCGGCGCGCACCAGCTGGATGTTGAAGCAGGTGTCCAGCACGTCGGAACTGGTCATGCCCTGGTGGACGAAGCGTGCTTCATCCGGGCCGACGATCTCGCCCAGGTGGGTCAGGAAGGCGATGACGTCGTGCTTGGTCACGGCCTCGATCTCGTCGATGCGGGCGACGTCGAATTCGGCGTCCTTGGCGCGCCAGACGGCCTGCGCGTTTTCCCGCGGGATCACCCCAATATCCGCCATTGCGTCGCAGGCATGTGCTTCGATCTCGAACCAGATACGGAAGCGGGTCTCGGGCGACCAGACGGCGACCATCTCGGGGCGGGAATAGCGGGGGATCATCACGAAACTCCTGAGGTTCGGGGGTTGGCGCCTTCTAGACCGGGGTGGGGCAGGTCGCAAGCGCCCCTTGACCCACGATGCCGCCGTGCCATGTTACAGGCGCCCGGGACGACCCGTGGCCCTGGACCATCAGCGGGACGACCCGCACTAACCAGAGGTCGTCATGCCTTGGATCATCCTGTTCATCGCCGGTCTGTTCGAGATCGGCTGGGCCGTCGGGCTCAAATACACCGAGGGGTTCAGCCGCCCGTTGCCCAGCATCCTCACCGTGGCGGCAATGGCCGTCAGCCTTGTCCTTCTGGGCTTCGCCATGCGCGACCTGCCGCTGGGAACGGCCTATGCCATCTGGACGGGCGTCGGGGCTGTCGGAACGGCGGCGGCGGGCATCTTTCTGTTCGGCGATCCTGCCACGGTAGCGCGGCTTGCCTCGATCGGGCTGATCGTCGCCGGGCTGTTGGGGCTGAAGCTTGCCACATAACCAAGCGGGACCTGCAATGAACCGGCGGCTGCCTCCTTTCGATCCCGAAGGGCTATCGCAGGTTGCCTTCCTGCTTTCAGTCTGCGCGCGGATGGCTGGTGCGCCGCTTGTGGCCATTTTGCAGCAAGCGGGGGACGACTGGGTGGTGTGGTCCATCCACGGGGACGATAGCCTGCGCCCGGGGCAGCCGATGCCGGAGGCGCTGCTATCCCGCGCCCGCTTGACCCCGATCCTGTGCCAGGACGGCACGGCCTTTGGCAAGCTTTGCGTCATCGATGCGATCGAAGCCTCGACGCTGGACCAGTTTGCCCGGCTGTTCGCCCTTACGATCGAACAAAACCGTCCCGGCCCGCCACCAGACCGTCTTGCGCAGCTTGCGCATGATCTTCGAAATCCACTAGCGGCGCTGGCAGGCGGGTTGCGATTGCTGCAAAAACGGCGGGATGACGAAACCCTTGTCCCGCAGATGCAAGAGGCGATCACGCGGATGCAGGCGATCCTGTCCGATCTCGTGGATGCGCGGAACCGGCCTTAGGGTCAGCCGCCGGTGTGGCTCATGTGGCGGGACATCTTGCCGGCGACGACCTGCCGGGAATAGTCGAAGTCATGCCCCTTGGGCTTGCGCGCGATTGCGGCCCGGATCGCGCCCTCCAGCGCCGCGTCATCGGCAGAGGCACGCAGGGGCGCCCGCAGGTCGGCCACATCCTCTTGCCCCAGACACATGTACAGTTCGCCGGTGCAGGTCAGACGCACGCGATTGCAGCTTTCGCAGAAGTTATGGGTGAGGGGGGTAATGAACCCGATCTTCTGCCCCGTTTCCTCGATCCGCACATAGCGGGCCGGGCCGCCTGTCCGTTCGGCAAGATCGAGGAGTGTAAAGCGTTCCGCCAGACGCGCCCGAAGGTCCCGCAACGGCCAGTACTGGTCCAGCCGGTCTTCGTTCCCCAGGTCGCCCATGGGCATGACCTCGATGAAGGTCAGGTCCATATCCTCGCGCGCGCACCAGGCGGCGAGGTCGAAAAGCTCCTCCTCGTTGAAGCCCTTCAGCGCCACGGTGTTGATCTTGACCCGCAGCCCTGCTTCTTGCGCGGCACGGATCCCGTCGAGCACCTGATCCAGCCGCCCCCAGCGGGTGATGGCTGCAAATTTTTCCGGCACCAGCGTATCCAGCGACACGTTGATCCGCCGCACGCCGCAATCGGCCAGTTCCGCCGCGAACCGGCGCAACTGCGACCCGTTGGTGGTGACCGTCAGTTCCCGCAGTGCGCCTGATTCCAGATGCCGCGACATCGCCCGGAAAAAGGTCATGATACCGCGCCGCACCAGCGGTTCGCCCCCGGTGATGCGCAGCTTTTCCACGCCCATGCCGACGAAGGTGGAACAGAGCCTGTCCAGCTCCTCCAGCGTCAGAAGCTCCTTCTTGGGCAGGAAGGTCATGTTTTCCGACATGCAATAGACGCAGCGGAAGTCGCAGCGATCCGTCACGGAGACGCGCAGGTAGCTGATGGCACGGGCAAAGGGATCGATGAGCGGCGCTGTCATGCTGCCAACCTATGTGCGGATGCGCACAAGAGCAAGCACCACGCAGGATATTGAAAGCTGCAGGGGCCGCACTATCCTTGGCGCATGACGCAAGCTGCTCCTCACCCCCGCCTCCGCTTCGGCCTGTCGCTGGCTGCCGCCTTTGCCCTTGCCGCCTGCGCCGACACGACCGCCACGCCCACCGCCGCGGTCCCGCAGGCTGCGCCGCAGCCCGCTGCCGCGGCGGCAGCGCCCGTGCGCCGTCCCGGTGCCGCCGCCCAATCGGCCGCACAGCTGGACACCACCACCGCGGAACAACGCGCCGCCGCGGCAGCACCTGCTGCCGGCGGGCAGGAACTGGGCCGCGCCGTTGTGTCCCTTGGAAGCCCGGCGGAACAGGGCTTCTGGCTGCGCACTCCGCTTGTTTCCCAGCCGACGCCGGGCCGTGTCGTGGCGGCCAATGGAGCAAGCGCCAATGTCGATCTGATCCCGGCAAGCGATACCGGTGGGCGCATGTCGCTTGCGGCCTTCCAGCTTTTGAACCTGCCGCTGACCTCGTTGCCAGAGGTGCGCGTGTTTACCCGCTGACATCCTTCAGGAAGCGCCCGGCATCGCGCCGGGCAAAGGACTTCAGCCCCGCGCCGTGATCCGCAAGGAATGCCGCGGCGCGATCCGCGTCGTGGCGCGACAGGTCGCTGATCCAGCCGGCGATGGCCTTTTGCATGAACCAGTCGCGGTCGCTGATCAGTTGAGCGGCCCATCCCAGAACCGTCTCGCGCAGTTCAAGGTCCGCGGCCTTTGGAACGTTCATCTTGGCCCAGGGCAGGGTGATCACCAAGGCCGCGCGGCGGGTCCAGAGGTTGTCATGCGTCACCCAGACTCCGACCGTCTGCAGACGCGAAGGGTCGGCCAGCAGCCGCTTCTGCCCGGCGGTGCAGGCGTGATCGGCAATGGCCCAGCCGTCGAACTGCGGCGCCCAAGCGCAGATCAGGTCCCAGACCTCCTCATCCGGGCGGATCCGCGCCTGTGTCAGCAGCTTGGCGGCGGCAATCCTTGCCTCAAAGATCCCGCTGTCCCAAAGACCCGCGGCTAGGGCAAGCCGCCCGTCCAGATCGACCTCTGCACGCCAGTCGCGGGCGAGCGTGTCGATCACCGGGTTCGCGATGCCCAGAACCTCGTGCGGGGTCTTGTGCCACGCAGCCATTTCAGCCGCCCGGTCGGCGTCCGCATGAGCCCGCAACGCGGCGATGGCGTCATCGGGCGTCATTCCACCGTCACCGATTTCGCAAGGTTGCGCGGCTGGTCCACGTCCGTGCCCTTGGCGATGGCCGTGTGATAGGCCAGCATCTGCGCCGGCAGCGCGTAAAGGATCGGCGCCAGCAGGGGCGGAACTTCGGGCAGGGCAAGCGTGCGCCAGGTGCCTTCACCAGCGGCCTTGACCCCTTCGGGATCAGAGATCAGCAGCACCTTGCCGTTCCGCGCCATCACCTCTTGCATGTTCGACACCGTCTTGTCGAACAGCGCGTCCCGGGGCGCCATCACGATCACCGGCACCCGCTGGTCGATCAGCGCGATCGGCCCGTGCTTGAGTTCACCTGACGCATAACCTTCGGCGTGGATGTAGCTGAGTTCCTTGAGCTTCAGCGCCCCCTCCAGCGCCAAGGGGTACATCGGGCCGCGGCCCAGGAAGAGGATGTCCTGCGCCTCTGCCAGTTCGTTGCCGATCTCGGCGAACCGGGGTCCTTGCAGCAGGGCGTGGTTCATCAGACCCGGCAGGGTGCGCAGGCTGGCCAGATGCGCGGCAAGCTCATCGCTGCTGATCCGGCCCCGTTCATGCGCGGCCTTCAGCGCCATTAGCGCCAGCACCGTCAGTTGACAGGTGAACCCCTTGGTCGAGGCGACAGAAACCTCCACCCCCGCAAGAATCGGCAGCGCCACGTCGCTCTCCCGGGCGATGGAGCTGGTGGACACGTTCACGACGGAGATGACCTTGCCTACCTTGCCCTGGGTGTGGCGCAGGGCGGCAAGGGTGTCGGCAGTTTCACCCGACTGGCTGACAAAGACGGAATAGGACCGTGGCGACAGCGGCGGTTCGCGATAGCGGAACTCGCTGGCGATATCCACCTCGACCGGCAGGCCGGCGATCTGTTCGAACCAGTACTTCGCGACCATGCACGCCAGCGAGGCCGTTCCGCAGGCCACCATCACCAGCCGGTCACAGTCGGCAAAGCTCAGGTTCCCGGGCAGGGCGATGTCGCGATCATCCGCCGTCAGGTAGTGGTCGAGCGCCGCGCCCAGGACGCCGGGCTGTTCCGCGATCTCCTTGGCCATGAAGTGCTTGTAGCCGCCCTTGTCGACCCGGGCGGAGCCGATCTGGATCTGCGTCACGGCCCGGTTGGCGCGTCGGCCGGCGGCGTCGAAAATCTCGGCACCGTCGCGGCGGATGACGGCGCGGTCGCCTTCCTCGAGATAGGTGATCCGGTCGGTCAGCGGCGCCAGCGCGATCGCGTCCGACCCCACGAACATCTCACCCTCGCCATGGCCGATGGCCAGCGGCGATCCCTTGCGCGCGCAAACAATTAGGTCTTCCTCGCCCTCAAACAGGAAGCAAAGCGCGAAGGCCCCGGTCAGCCGGGCGATGGTGGCAGTGGCGGCCTCTACCGAATTCATGCCCTCGGCCATGTAACGTTCGGCCAGCAGCACGATGGTTTCGGTATCGGTTTCGCTTTGGAACGATGCGCCGGCTTCGGCCAGTTCGGCGCGAAGTTCGCGGAAATTTTCGATGATGCCATTGTGCACGACGGCGACGCCACCTGCACGATGCGGATGGGCGTTGGACACGGTGGGCGCACCGTGGGTGGCCCAGCGGGTGTGGCCAATCCCGGCCTTGCCGGCCAAAGGTTCATGCACCAAAAGGTCGGATAGGTTCACCAGCTTGCCTACCGCCCGGCGGCGGTCAAGCTGCCCCTGATGCACCGTTGCGATGCCCGCGCTGTCATAGCCGCGATATTCCAGCCGCTTCAGCGCCTCGACCATGATCGGGGCGGCTTCGTGATTGCCCAGAACGCCAATGATGCCGCACATGTCAGACCTCCTTGTCACGCCGGGCGGCGCGGAGCTTTTCGAAGAACCGGCGGGCAAAGCCCTCCTTGACCACCTGCCGTGCGCGCCCCACGGCCAGCGCATCCGCCGGTACGTCTGACGTGATGACCGAGCCGCTGGCCGTCATGGCCCCGGCACCCACCCGCAGCGGTGCCACCAGCATCGTGCCAGAGCCCACGAAGGCGCCTGCGCCAATCTCTGTCCGGTGCTTGTTTACCCCGTCATAGTTCACGGTGACCGTGCCCGCGCCGACGTTCGCGCGCTCGCCTACGTGGGCGTTTCCGACATAGCTGAGGTGGTTCACCTTGGCGCCAGCATCGACAAGTGCGTCCTTGATTTCAACGAAGTTGCCGACGCGGGCGCCTTCGGCCAGTTCTGCGCCGGGACGCAGGCGGGCAAAGGGGCCGACCATGGCGCCCTGGCTGACGTGGCAGCCTTCCAGGTGGCAGAAGGCACGGATTTCGGCCCCGGACTCTACTGTCACGCCCGGGCCGAAGACGACGTTGGGGCCGACGATGGCGTCGCGCCCCACCACGGTGTCATAGGCAAAGAAGATCGTTTCCGGCGCGATCAGGGTAACGCCGTTTTCCAGCGCCTCGGCCCGGGCGCGGGCCTGAAAGCCCGCTTCGGCCGCGGCCAGTTCCGCACGGGTGTTGATGCCCAACGTTTCCGCCTCGTCGCACAGCACCACGCCCGCAGAAAGGCCACGCGCCCGGGCGAGAGACACAATATCGGTCAGGTAGTATTCGCCCGCCGCGTTGTCGTTGCCCACTGAGCCCACCAGATCCATCAGCAGCGCGGCATCGGCGCAGACCACGCCGGAATTGCAGAGCGTGATGGCGCGTTCTTCCTCAGTCGCGTCCTTGAATTCGACGATGCGTTCCAGCGTCTCTCCATCCGTAACCAGCCGGCCATAGCGGGCCGGATCGGCGGCCTGGAAGCCCAGCACCACCACCGCGTGCCGGTCGCGGGCGCGGCGCATGGCGGCAATCGTGTCGCTGCTGATGAAGGGGGTGTCGGCGTAAAGCACGATCGCGTCGCCTTTCACGCCCTTCAGCGCCGGGGCGGCCTGCAGCACGGCATGCGCTGTTCCCAGCTGTTCGGACTGTTCCACCACCGCCACGTCGGGATTGAGGTCACGCGCCGCCGCGCCCACCTCTGCCCCGCCGTGGCCGACGACGACGACCAGCCGTTCCAGCGCTTCCAGTTCGGCCGTCCGCATGGCATGGGCCAGCAGTGGCGCCCCGCCCAGCGCATGCAGCACCTTTGGCCGTTCGGAATTCATCCGCGTGCCCTGGCCTGCCGCAAGAATGATGATGGAGACTGCCATGCTCTGCCTTTTCCCTGGCCGCTCTGGGCCCTTTTCTTCTGTTGGCGTCCGTTTTACCCATGGGGCCTGCCTCCGCAAGGGCGGGGGGTTCACTTCTCTTTACCGCGCATTTCAACCTTGTGCGGGATCTTGCCGGGGTTGCCCATGACACGCACCGTCATCTTCGATCTAGACGGCACCATTGCCGATACCAGCGCCGACCTGATCGCGGCGGCGAACAGCTGCTTCCGCGGCCTTGGGCATGGCGACGTGCTGCACCCGCTCGATGACGCGCTGACGGCCTTCCACGGCGGGCGGGCGATGCTGCGGCTGGGGCTGGGCCGCGTGGCGCCGGACTGGACGGAGAAGCTGGTGGATGAACAATATCCGCTGCTGCTTCAGGCCTACGCCGATGAGATCGCGACCCATACCCGCCTGTATCCTGGGGTGGACACAGCCGTGGCGCGGCTGCGGGAGGCTGGCTTCCGCGTCGGCATCTGCACCAACAAGCCGGAAGGCTTGGCAGAGATCCTGTTGCGGCAGTTACAGTTCCGCGATGTCTTTGCCTCACTGGTAGGCGCAGACACGCTGCCGGTGCGCAAGCCGGACCCGGCGCCCTATGTCGCAGCGGTGGAGCGCGCGGGCGGGCAGGTGTCGCGGTCGATGCTGGTCGGCGACACCGTGACTGACCGGGATACGGCGCGGGCGGCGGGGGTGCCGGTGGCGCTGATCACCTTTGGCCCCTCCGGGCGCAAGGTGGCCGAACTTGAACCCGAGGCGCTGCTTGACCACTTCGACCAGCTTTTCGATTTGGCGGAAATGCTTGTCCCAGCGTGACAGCCTATTCGATCCGGATCCGCTGGCGCAGCGTGCCGGTAAGCCGGTCGAAGATCAGGATCTCGTTGTCCTGCGTCACTACCGCGTACCAGTCACGCCCTTGGGTAAAGGCGGTGGCACGGACGTCGTCGGGCAGGGCGATCGCGTCGGGCAGGGCGACCTCTGGCAACTGGCGCTGGGGCGGAACCGTTAGGCGGGTGACAAGCAGACCGATGATGATTACAAGCCCCGCAATCATCACCACGGTCAGCACCGTAACCAGCCGTTTCAGAAACTTCAGCTCCGGAGGGGTCGCGTCCGGGGCATCTTTGTCAGTCATAAGGTCATCCCATGCGCTCGCTTCAGGTGACGATCACCGCCAACCCGCCTGATCGCCTTGATAAGGCGCTTGCCCGCGACGTGCCAGAGGAAGCATCCCTTTCCCGGTCACGCCTTGCCCGTCTGATTGCCGAAGGGGCGGTGTCGCGCGGGGGGGAGGTGCTGACTGATGTCAAGGCCCGCGTGGCCGAGGGCGACTGCATCACCATCCAGATCGACGATCCCGGCGCGGTCGAAACCGTTGCGCAGGACATCCCGCTGACGGTGATCTGGGAAGATGACGACCTGATCGTGATCGACAAGCCGGCTGGGATGGTTGTCCATCCCGCGCCGGGTTCGCCCGACCGGACGCTGGTGAATGCACTGCTGCACCATTGCGGCGAGACGCTGTCGGGCATTGGGGGCGAGAAGCGTCCGGGAATCGTGCACCGGATCGACAAGGACACGTCGGGCCTTCTGGTGGTGGCGAAATCGGACCGCGCGCATCATGGGCTGGCGGCGCAGTTTGAACGCCACTGCGTCACGCGGCGCTACCTTGCGCTGTGTTATGGGGTTCCCGATGCCGCAGACCCCCGCCTGCGGGGCGTTCGTGGGACGAACTTCGAGCCGGGCAACATCCTGAAGATCACCACCCACCTGGCGCGGCACAAGACCGACCGGCAGCGTCAGGCGGTCTTGTTCCAGGGCGGACGCCATGCCGTGACGCGGGTGCGGGTGGTTGAGGCGTTCGGGACACCGCCCGCGGTGGCACTGGTGGAATGCTGGCTGGAAACGGGTCGCACCCATCAGATCCGCGTTCATATGGCGCACGTGGGCCATAGCCTGATCGGCGACCAGACCTACGGCGGTCGGCGCAAGCTGCCCGCCCGTGCCTTGGGGGCCGAGGCAGTTGCCGCGCTGGAGGGGTTCAGCCGGCAGGCGCTTCACGCCGCCGCGCTGGGCTTCGATCATCCGGTCAGCGGCGAGCGGTTGGAGTTCGAGAGCCCGCTGCCGCCGGACTTCAGCGCGCTGACTGCTGTCTTGTCGGGATGTTCAAGCTCACCCGGGGACACTTCGGCGTGAAGGCATGACACAAAACTGGTGTCTGGGCCGTTGAATGGTCATCTGATGCTAAAACCGTGACGATATAGCGTGGCGGACAAAGGCGTCACGTCGTCACCAGGGGGACAAAGCATGAGCAGTTACACAAATCTTCCCGCACCGAGTCCCGAACAAGGGCTTAACCGCTACCTCCAGGAAATCCGCAAGTTTCCGATGCTGGAGCCGGAAGAAGAATACATGCTGGCCAAGCGCTGGGTCGATCACCACGACGCAGAGGCGGCGCACAAGCTTGTCACGTCGCACCTGCGGCTCGCGGCAAAAATCGCCATGGGCTACCGAGGCTATGGGCTTCCGCAGGCCGAGGTGATTTCCGAGGCCAATGTCGGCCTGATGCAGGCGGTGAAGCGCTTCGATCCGGAAAAAGGCTTCCGGCTCGCCACCTATGCGATGTGGTGGATCCGGGCCAGCATCCAGGAATACATCCTGCGGTCCTGGAGCCTGGTCAAGCTGGGCACCACGAGCGCGCAGAAAAAGCTGTTCTTCAACCTGCGCAAGGCGAAATCGCGGCTGGGCGCGCTGGAGGAAGGCGACCTGCGGCCGGAAAACGTGGCGCAGATCGCCAAGGACCTCTCGGTCTCCGAGGATGAGGTGATCTCGATGAACCGGCGCCTGTCGGGTAGCGACGCCTCGCTCAACGCCACCATCGGCATGGACGGCGAGGGCGCGACTCAGTGGCAGGACTGGCTGGAAGACGAGGATGCCGACCAGGCCGGCGATTATGCCGAGCGCGACGAGCTTGAGACGCGGCGCGAGCTGCTGATGCAGGCGATGGACGTGCTCAACGACCGGGAGAAGGACATCCTGATGCAACGCCGGCTGGAGGATCAGCCTGTCACGCTTGAGGATCTGTCGAGCCAGTACCAGGTCAGCCGCGAACGCATCCGTCAGATCGAGGTGCGCGCCTTTGAAAAGCTGCAGAAACGCATGCGCGAACTTGCGCGTGACAAGGGGATGCTGACCCCCGCATGACGGTTCCTCCCCTCAGGTGGTTGCGCTAGCGTCGCAGCCACCTGAAGGAGGACACTCATGACACATCTGCGTTGGGGCGTGCTTGGCGCCGCCAAGATCGCCCGGAATTTCGTCTGCCCCGCAATCAATCAGGCCGAAGGCGCGGCGCTTGTGGCGCTGGCCACCGGCAGCCCTGAAAAGGCCCGGCCCTTTACGGATCGGTATCCGGGCCTGCGGGTTCATGACAGCTATCAGGCGCTGCTTGACGATCCGGAAATTGACGCCGTCTATATTCCACTTCCGAACCACCTTCATGTTGAATGGACGGAAAAAGCGCTACGCGCTGGAAAACATGTTCTTTGTGAAAAGCCGATTGCGTTGAACGCGTCGGAAATCGACCGGCTGATCGCGGTGCGGGATGAAACGGGTAAACTGGCCGCCGAGGGTTTCATGATCCTGCACCACCCGCAATGGTTGCGACTGCGCACGCTTTTAACGGAAAACGCGATTGGGCGGCTTCGCCACGTCGAGGGCGCGTTTACTTACCGCAATCTTGACTCGGCGAATATCCGCAACCGCGCAGAAACTGGCGGCGGCGGTATTCGCGACATCGGGCTTTATCCTTGCATTGGCACGCGTTTCGTGACGGGGGCCGAGCCTGTAAACGTTGAGGCAAGGCTGCAGATGGAAAACGGCGTCGATACCTTCGCGCAGGTATGGGCGGATTTCCCCAGTTTCACCCTGTCGTTCCACTGCGGGATGCGTCTCCATCCGCGCCAAGAGATGTTTTTTCATGGCGAAGAAGGCTGGATTCGGCTGACCGCGCCCTTCAACGCCGGGGTCTACGGGCCGACGCAGCTGCACATCTCCCGGGGCGGCGAGACGGTGGTTCAGGACTTTTCTGGTATCGACCACTACAGGCTGATGATCGAGGCATTTGGCCAAAGCGCGACGCAGGGTGCTGATTTTATTTCCCCCTTGGAATTTTCGCGCGGCAACCAGAAAATGCTTGACCATATTTTTAAAAAGGCGAGTAAGTACGGAAAGTAATAAACCTAAGGTTGAAAAGTTGCCGCTTACATCGTTTAAAGGTAACGGAGGAGATGTTTCCAATCCGTCACACGTTCCCGCTAGGTCTGGTGTGTTAAAAATGCCAGATCTTCCGGATTTTTAAATTGCTGAAAACGCAAGGCGCGCTGGTAATCTTGCAAAATTAGAATTAAAGGCCAACTGTTTTCCTGTCCCGAAAGGGGCAGAGTACCGGGCTTTGCCCGAACAGGAGTAAAGAGTATGGCTTTTCGCTTTTTGCGGCCCGCACTTCGGGCCGTGATACTTGGTGCTGTCGCAACCATGCCGGCAATCGCATATGCAGGTGGGCCGGTTCTGCCACCGCCTGATCCGGTTGTTGCGCCGCCGCCGGCTCCGCCCGTGCCTGCGCGTGCAACCAGCCCCTTTGCCGGTCCCTACGTTGGCGGCTCGATTGGCTATGCCTTCAACGGGAACGATCAGGTTGGGGAAAGCCTGAACGACGTGTACATTGCCGATTTCGGCACGCTGGGAAACGAAGGCTTCTTTGGCGGTGTCCATGCGGGCTACCGCCATGTCTACAACCGCTTCGTTTTCGGCGCCGAGGTTGGAGCCGACCTGTCCGACATCGGGTCGTCGGTGACGGTGGACGGTGTCCAGTCCACCATGAGCTTTGACCACCTGCTGACGGCCAAGGGGCAGCTGGGGTACCTCGCGGCGCCGAACCTGATGGTTTACGGCACGGCGGGTGTTGCCCATGCCGACATCAACTATTCCATCATCGGAATGGGGTCAGGCCTGACGAGCAACGATTCGCGTACGGGCTACCTTGTGGGTGGCGGGGTGGAATACCTGATGACCGAAGACTGGTCGGTCCGCGGGGAATACACCTACACGAACTTCGGCAAGTACCATCCGAGCGACGAGGCCGGCTACAGCACCGCTGCAACGCCGGACTTCCACGCCGTTCGGCTTGGCGTCAACTTCAACTTCTGACGCCCGCGTCCGGGCCGCCACTTGTCGGTGGCGGCCCGTGTCTTTTCTCAGCCCATCGCCTCAAGCTCATCAATCATGCTGGCGATCATGCTGAGCCCCTTGTCCCAGAACTTCGGATCGCTGGCATCAAGCCCGAATGGGGCCAGAAGCTCCTTGTGGTGCTTCGATCCGCCAGCCTTCAGCATTTCGAAATACTTGTCCTGGAAGTCGGGCAAGCCTTCCTCGTAGGCTGCATACAGGGCGTTCACCAGCCCGTCGCCGAACGCATAGGCATAGACGTAGAAGGGCGAGTGCACGAAATGCGGGACGTAGGTCCAGAACGTCTCATACCCGTCCATGAAGTTGAACGCGTCGCCAAGGCTTTGTGCCTGTACGCTCATCCACAGGGCGTTGATGTCGTCGGGCGTCAGTTCGCCCTCGCGACGGGCTGCATGCAGCTTGCATTCGAAGTCATAGAAGGCGATCTGGCGCACGACCGTGTTGATCATGTCCTCGACCTTGCCAGCGAGCAGGGTCTTGCGTTCGCCTTCGGTCTTGGCGCGGGACAGCAGCGTCTTGAAGGTCAGCATCTCGCCAAAGACGCTTGCCGTTTCTGCCAACGTCAGGGGCGTGGATGACAGAAGCTCACCCTGACCTGCAGCCAGAACCTGGTGGACGCCGTGCCCCAGTTCATGCGCCAGCGTCATCACGTCCCGCGGCTTGCCCATGTAGTTGAGCATCACGTAGGGGTGCACCGTCGTCACCGTCGGGTGGGCAAAGGCCCCCGGCGCCTTGCCGGGCTTAACGCCCGCATCGATCCAGCCCTTGGTAAAGAACGGTTCAGCCAGTTTGGCCATGCGCGGATCGAAACCTTCATAGGCGTCGCTGACCAGCTTCCGGGCGGTTTCCCAGTCCACGGTCTTGGGCGTCTCGATCGGGAGGGGCGCGTTGCGGTCCCAGATCTCCAGCTTGTCCAGACCCATCCACTTGGCCTTCAGCGCGTAGTAGCGGTGCGAAAGCTTCGGATAGGCCGCGACCACGGCATCGCGCAGCGCCTCGACCACTTCGGGTTCGACGTGGTTCGACAGGTGGCGACTGGTCTGTGGCGTCGGCATCTTGCGCCAGCGGTCGCTGATTTCCTTTTCCTTTGCCAGCGTGTTGTGGACGCGAGCGAACAGCCGGACGTTCTTCTGGAACACTTCGGCCAGCGCCTTCGCCGCATCCTCGCGTCGCGAACGGTCGGGATCGGTCAGCAGGTTCAGCGTTTCCTCAAGGTTCCGCGTTTCACCCACCACCTGGAAGGTCAGCCCGGCCATCGTTTCATCGAACAGGCGGTTCCATGCCGCCGCGCCCACGGTGGACTGGTCGTGCAGAAAGCGTTCAAGCTCGTCCGACAGCTGATAGGGACGCATGGCGCGCATCCGCTCGAACACCGGACGGTAACGGGCTAGGTCCGCATTCGCCTCCAGCAGCGATTCGAGATGCGCATCCTCCAGCCGGTTGAATTCGAGGCTGAAGAACACCAGCGGCGTGGTGAAGGTGGTGATACGGTCCTGCGCGTCGGCCATGAACTTGGCCCGCTCGCTGTCCATGGTGTTTTGGTAATAGCGCAGGCCCGCATAGGACATCAGCCGTCCGGCGATCACGTCGATGTCCTCGTACCGCTTCACGCAGTCGAGCATACCGGCCGCGCCCAGCGTCGCCAGCTTGCCTTCGTAATCCGCGGCGAAATCGGCACAGGCTTTTTCCAGCCACTCCATGTCGCGCGCGACTTCGGGCGCGTCGGGGGCGGGATAGAGGTCGGTCAGGTCCCACTCGGGCAGTTGCCCCAGACCCCCACCGGCGCTGGTATTGGCGTCAAAGACGGGGCGGGGCAGGTGGGACAACATGGCAAACCTCATTCTTGCGTTCGCCTGAACATATGTCGCCCCCCGGGCCGGCTGCAAGGCGACTAGCCATAGGCGGCCAGCATCTCTTTCAGATCGGCAAGGGTGTTGGCCTCGGACGCGGGCTTGTCGAGCCGCCAGCGCACCATGCGCGGAAATCGCAGCGCCACGCCGGACTTGTGGCGCGTGCTTTCCTGGATGCCTTCAAAAGCGATCTCGAACACCAGTTCAGGGTTCACCCGCCGCACCGGGCCAAAGCGTTCCAGCGTGTTGCGGCGCACCCAATTGGTGATCTTGTTGAACTCGGCATCCGTCAGGCCGGAATATGCCTTGGTGAAGGGCACAAGATCCGGACCATCCCAGACGGCAAAGGTGAAATCCGTGTAAAGTGTCGCGCGCCGCCCATGTCCCGCCTGCGCATAGACCATCACCGCGTCGATCGTCAGCGGGTCGAGCTTCCACTTCCACCAGTCGCCCCGCTTGCGACCGGCATGATAGGGGGCGCTGCGGCGCTTGAGCATCAGCCCCTCAGCCAGTTCGGTGCGCGCCTCGGTCCGCCGTTCGGCCAGCGCCTGCCAATCCGTGATCTCGACCAGCGGCGAGGGGCGAAGCGGCAGCGCGGGCGGCAGCGATGCCAGCGCGCCCTCCAGCAGCCGCCGGCGTTCACAGAAGGGCTGCATGCGGATGTCCTCCCCCTCCCATTCCAGCAGGTCATAGGCGAGCATCATTGCCGGCGCCTCGGCCAGCAGCTTCTTCGGCACGGTCTTGCGCCCGATCCGTTTTTGCAGGGCGGCGAAGGGCAGGGGGCTGTCCTGGCCCCAAGCCAGAACCTCGCCGTCGATCACGGTGCCATCGGGCAGGAAATCCCGCAGCGCCGCGAATTCGGGGAAGCGGTCGGTCATCAGCTCCTCCCCTCGCGACCAGAGGTAATGTTCGCCCCCGCGCCGGATGATCTGGGCGCGGATGCCGTCCCATTTCCATTCCGCCAGCCATTCTTCCTCTGGCCCTAGCGCGGCGGGATCGCCTTCGACCGCATGGGCGAGGCAAAAGGGGTAGGGTCTGGACAGATTAGCGGACGGATCATTCGCCATCACCAGCGCGGCGAAGGTCGTGGTCTGTGGTGCCCAGTCGCCCATCAGGCGATGGGCCAGCACGGCTTCATCCTGACCCGTCGCCTCTGCCAGCGCGCGGGTCATCAGCTTCTGGCTGACGCCGATGCGAAAGCCGCCGGTGACCAGCTTGTTGAACAGGAACCGTTCCGTTTCGTCCAACTGGTCCCACGCTGTGAGGATCGCCTCTTTCCGCGCGGGTTCTGGCGCGGCGGCGATGTCGAGCAGCAGCCGCGTCCAGTAAGACAGCGGCGCGTCGGTTTCATGCGCGGGCGGCGGCAGGACCAGCGCAATCGTTTCCGCAAGGTCGCCCACCACCGGATAGGCTTCCTCGAAGAGCCAGAGCGGTATGCGTGCCCGTTCCGCCGCCCAAAGCCGCAGTTGCGTGGCGCTGACAGCCCGCCTTGGCCGGCGCCCGGACAGAAGCGCCATGGTCCAGAGCCGGTCTTCCTCTGGCGCCTCGCGGAAATAGGCGGCAAGGGCGGCGACCTTGGCATTGGTGCGCGTGGTACGGTCTAGCGCGGTGAACAGCGCAGCAAAGCGTTTCATTCGATGACCTCGGGGGCCTCCAGCGCCTCACCTTCGTATTCCGTGGCGACCACTTCGGCGTCATAGCCCTGTTCGGCCAACCAGCGACGAAAGACAGAGGTATAGCCGTGGGTGACAAAGATTTTTTCAGCCCCCGTGGCGCGGATCGCCTCGTTCAGCCCCTGCCAGTCCGCATGGTCCGAGATCACGAAGCCACGATCGGCCGCCCGCCGCCGCCGCACCCCGCGCAACGCCATCCAGCCGCTGGCGAACCCGGTCGAAGCCGGGCCAAAGCGGCGGATCCACGGCCCACCAAGGGCCGAGGGTGGTGCGATGACCAACGCCCCGGCGTGGGCCTTCAGGTCCAGGTCAGGCGTCACCTGCACCGTGACGGGCAGGGGCAGGCCTTGGTCGCGCATCACGCGGTTGGTGGCCTCTACAGCGCCGTGGGTCAGGATCGGGCCGATAGGGCCAACCCCCGCCAGCAGCCGTTGCGCCTTGCCAAAGGCATAGGCGCCGATGACCGAAAATCGCCCCTCGGCCCGGTTGGCAGCCCACCAGTCGGTGATGGAGGACATCACCTCGGCCGGATCGGTCCAGCGAAAGACGGGCAGGCCAAAGGTGCATTCGCTGATAAAGGCATGGCAGCGCAGCGGTTCAAACGGCTCCGACAGCGGGTCGTGGTGCAGCTTGTAGTCCCCCGACACGACCCAGACCTCTCCGCCCACCTCGACCCGGATCTGGGCTGAACCCGGCACATGTCCGGCCGGGTGAAATGATACCTGCGCATCGCCGATCCGCAGGACTTCGCCATAAGGCAGCGTCGAAAGACTGATGTCACCAAGGCGATGGCGCATGACGGGCGCGGCAGTTTCCGTCGCAAGATACCGCCCATGGCCCGAACGCGCGTGATCGGCATGGCCATGGGTGATCAGCGCCCGGTCGACCGGACGCCAAGGATCAATGAAGAAGTCGCCTGCCGGACACCAGATGCCCATGTCGGTAAAGGTCAGCACTGCCATTACCGGCATCTTAGCGCGGAGGTGCTGCGCGACCAGATGCTGCGGTTAGCCCGCTGTCCGGTCGAACAGCGCCGTTGCGGCATCAAGGAACGCATTCCGCAGTTCCGGGCGCTCCATCATGATCTCATGCCGCGCGCCGGGGTATTCCACCAGCGTGCCGTTTGGCCATCGCGCCATGCGCCGCCGGATCGCCCGGGTTGAAACCACCGCTTCATCAGTGCCCAGCCCCACATGCACCGGCACGGCGGGCGAGGGCGCCAGCGACAAGGCCATCACCTCGCGCAGCGCGGCGTTCAGCCAGCCAAGCGTCGGCCCGCCCAGACCCAGATCGGGCTCTGCCTCCAGATGCGAAACCAGCCATGCATAAGTATCGGGATCAGAGGTCAGCAGGTTGCCCTCGAACAGCTGGTTGCGCAGCCACATGTCAGGGCCAGACCCCGGCACATAACGGTGGCTGATCCGCATCAGCCGCGCCGCGGTCGAAAGCCCCCAGGCCGCGGGCAGTGCATGGGGACGCATGCGGATGCCCCACATCGGCGCCGAAAAGGCCACTGCGCGCACCCGCAGCCCGCGCAGCAGCGCCCGCAGGCCGATGCAGCCACCCATCGAATGGGCGATCATCACCTTTGGCCGGGCCTCGCCCAGTTCGTCCAGCGCTTCAAGAAGCGCCTGCAAATCCTTCTGGAAATCCCGAAAACTTTTGACATGCCCCGCCCGCGTATCGGGCGTCAGCCGTTCTGACAGACCCTGTCCCCGCCAATCGAGCGTCACCGCCCCATAGCCGCGCGCCAGCAGGTCACGGGCGACGCGGCCGTATTTTTCGCAATATTCCGTGCGGCCGGGCAGGATCAGGACCCGCCCCTTGGCCCCTTCGGGCCAGAGGGCAAAGCGCAGGCGTACGCCGTCACCAGCTTGCACCTGCAATGCGCGAACCTCCTCTGGCCCGTCGGCAAGGGTCGCGTGGAAGGGCGCGGGGGCAAGCCTAGCCAAGAATCGAGCCGAGCTTCATAGCCAGCCCCATGTTCCCGTCCACCTTCAGCTTGCCGGACATGAAGGCGGTGGTCGGGTTGACGTCGCCTTCCAACATGCCGCGGAAGGTTTCGGTGCTGGCCGTCAGGGTGACATCGGCCTCTTCGTCGCCGGCGCGGGCACCGTCCTCGTCGATCATGATCGCGCCTTCGTCCTCGATCACGAACTTGGCCAGACCATCAAAGCCCCGCCCTGCCAGTTTGGCGTTGAGGGCATCCACCGCAGAAGGGATCACGTCGCTCATGCTGTCTCCTTGGATTTGACCACGCGGCCTCTCGTAATTCCGCGCGGTTGCGCTACATTCCTCTCTGTTATGGGTTGTTATACGCGCATTCTCAATCTTGTCGTCGCGGCAGCGGTCGCCGGGCTCTGGCCCGGCGGAGGCATGGCTGAGCCGGTCGAGGATCTTCTGGCCGAGCTTCAGCGCCCGGACCAGCAGGATTGGATGCGGATCGAACGTCGGATCATCGCGGAATGGTCCCGGTCGGGTTCGCCCACGGCCGACCTGCTGCTGCAGCGAGGACGTGACGCGCTGGATCGTGGCGCGGTTGATGAGGCGATTGAGCATTTGACCGCCCTGACCGATCACGCGCCCGATTTCGCCGAGGGCTGGCACGCCCGGGCGACGGCGCTTTATCAGCGCGGGCTTTATGGGCCGGCACTTGCGGATCTTGAGCGAGCCCTGACGCTGAACCCGCAGCATTTCGGCGCGTTGACCGGCGTTGCCACCATCATGGAAGAACTGGACGCACCTGAACGCGCGCTCGCGGCCTTTCGGCAGGCCCATGCTATACATCCCCACCAGCCCGCAGTAAAAACCGCGATCGAAGAGCTCGAACGCCAGGTTGCGGGCCAGGCAACATAAGGCTGAACGTGATGCGCGAGCAGGCGAGGATCACAGCGGTCCTCGGGCCGACGAACACCGGCAAGACCCACCATGCCATTGAACGGATGCTCGCCCATCGCACGGGCGTCATCGGCCTGCCGCTGCGCCTGCTGGCGCGCGAGGTTTATGACCGGATCGTGGAAAAGCGCGGCCCCTCCGTTGTGGCGCTGGTTACTGGGGAAGAGCGGATCGTCCCCGAACGCACCCAGTACTGGGTCTGCACGGTCGAGGCGATGCCGCTGGAAATCGGCGCGGATTTCGTCGCGGTGGACGAAATCCAGCTTTGCGCCGATCCCGAACGTGGCCATGTGTTCACCGACCGGCTGATGAACGCGCGCGGGTTGCAGGAAACTCTGTTCCTGGGCGCCGACACGATGCGCGGCGCGATCGCGGCGCTGGAACCGCGTGCGCAATTCGTCAGCCGTCCGCGTCTGTCGCAGCTTTCTTGGGCTGGATCTAAAAAGATCAGCCGGATGCCGCCGCGTTCGGCAATCGTAGGATTTTCTGTCGAAAACGTCTATGCCATCGCTGAACTTATCCGCCGGCAAAAGGGCGGCTGCGCGGTGGTGATGGGCGCGCTGTCGCCCCGGACGCGGAACGCGCAGGTCGCGCTGTATCAGAATGGCGACGTGGATTACCTGGTGGCGACGGATGCCATCGGCATGGGACTCAACCTCGACATCAACCACGTGGCGTTTTCCTCGACCGTCAAGTTCGACGGGCGGCGGATGCGGCCCCTGATCCCGAACGAGCTTGCCCAGATCGCGGGACGCGCGGGGCGGCACATGAACAACGGCACCTTCGGCGTGACCGGAGAGGCCCGCCCCCTGTCCGAAGAGGTCATCGACGCGATCGAGAACCACCGGTTCGAGCCGGTGCGCAAGTTGCAGTGGCGCAATGCCAACCTGGCCTTTGGATCCGTTGACCGGCTGATCGCGTCGCTGGAACAGCAGACCCATCAGGAGTGGCTGACGCGGGTGCGTGATTCTGACGATGTGCTCGCGCTCAAGGCCTTGGCAGAGATGCCGGAGATTCGCGGCACCGTCAGCGCCGGTCATGAAGTGCGACTTTTGTGGGATGTTTGCCGCATTCCCGACTTTCGTGGCATTTCAAGCAACGAACACGCGGGGCTTCTGGCGCGGATCTTCGGCTTCCTGCGGCAGGGCGCGCCGGTGCCGAATGACTGGCTGGCGACCAATATCGCCCGGATCGACCGCACCGATGGCGACATTGATGCGCTGTCCAAGCGGCTGGCGTATATCCGCACATGGACCTACGTCGCGCAACGCAAGGGCTGGACACATGACGAAAGCCATTGGCGGAATGAAACGCGCGCTGTAGAAGACCGCTTGTCGGATGCGCTGCACGCCCGTCTGACGCAAAGATTTGTTGACCGGCGGACGAGTGTTTTGTTGCGGCGGTTGAAGCAGAAGGAGACCCTCGTGGCCGAGGTGAACGACAAGGGTGAAGTGACGGTAGAGGGCGAGTTCATCGGCCGGCTGGAAGGGTTCCGCTTCCGCCAGGACACGAGCGCGAGTCCGGACGAGGCCCGGACCCTGCGGCAGGCAAGCCTGCAGGCGCTGCGTCCTGAATTCCACCTGCGCGCCGACCGCTTCTACAACGCGCCGGACACCGAGATCGACTTCACCGAACAGGGCGGCCTGATGTGGGGCACGCAGGCGGTGGGCAAGCTGGTCGCTGGTCCTGAACCGCTGCGCCCGCAGGTCGAACCCTTCGTGGACGAGGAAGCCGGGCCGGACGTGGCCGAAAAGGTCCGCCGCCGGCTGCAGCATTTCATCGACCGCAAGGTGAACGCGCTGTTCGAGCCGCTCCTGAAGCTTCAGCAGGACGAGGCACTGACCGGGCTTGCCCGCGGCTTTGCCTTCCGCATGGTGGAGTCGCTGGGCGTCCTGCCGCGTGAACAGATCGCACAAGAGGTCAAGGACCTAGATCAGGACGCCCGCGGCGCGCTGCGCAAGCACGGGCTGCGCTTTGGCCAGTTCACGATCTTCCTGCCGCTGCTGCTGAAGCCCGCGCCGACGCGGCTTCGTCTGGTGCTTTGGTCGCTTGCGCAGGGCTTGCAGGAGTTCCCGGAAAGCCCGCCCCCAGGGTTGGTGACCATCCCGAACCTGCCGGACGTGCCGCGCGAACATTACATCCTTGCCGGCTATCGGCCCGCAGGGGCGCGGGCGATCCGCATCGACATGCTGGAACGTCTGGCCGACCTGCTTCGCGCCAAGGACAGCCGCGCCGGGTTCGAGGCCACCCCCGACATGCTGTCGATCACCGGCATGACGCTGGAACAGTTTGCTGACCTCATGCAGGGGCTTGGCTACAAGGCCGAGCGTGGCGAGCGGGCGAAGATCAAGCCGATGCCGCCGGCCGCCGAGGCGCCTTCGACTGCAGCCGAAGGTCCCGCGGAAGCGGCGGAATCCCCGGCAGAACCCGCAGCGGCCGAACCTGCCGCCCCGCCGGCAGAGCCGTCGAGCACCGCCGAAGCGACGATCGAAATGGAAAATGAGGTGTTCTACACCTTTACTTGGGCGCCGCGTCCCCGTGGCAACCAGAGCCGTGATCGTGGTCAGCCGCGCGGCAACCGTCCGGCGCGGGAAGGGCAGGGCGAGGCCCCTGCAGCGCAGGGCGAACGCCGGGAAGGTCAGGGTGACCGGCCCCGTCGTGAAGGGCCGAAGGGCGACCGTCCCGGCAAGCCCAAGGGCAAGGGCAAGCCGCAGGGCAAACCCGAGGGGACCAAGACCTATTCCGCCCGCCCGCCCCGGCAGGAAAAGATCGACCCGGACAACCCGTTCGCGGTGCTCGCCGCGCTCAAGGACCGGAAGTAATTGGCCAAGGCGGCCGACGCACCGCGCGAAACCATCCGGCTGGACAAGTGGCTGTGGTTCGCGCGGTTCTTCAAGACCCGCAGCCTTGCAGCCCGATTCGTGGACTCAGGGCGGGTTCGGATCAACCGGCAGCCGGTTAGCAAAAGCGCGGCCCAGGTAGGGCCGGGCGATGTACTGACCTTCCCGATGGGAGAGCGGGTTCGCGTTATCCAGGTTCTGAACATCGGCCTGCGCCGCGGTCCGGCGACCGAGGCGCAGGCACTTTACCTGGATCTGGAACTGCCGCCAGCGCAGGACGTTCTGCCCCCGGCGGAAGTTCGGGAATAGTATTCGCCGCTGGAAGAATCGGAAAAACCGGTTGTCTTTCCGATGTAAAGCGCCTTGAATGATCGCTGCGGCTGGTCTAGCTAACGCGCGGGTTCCAGACAGAGAGGCTCCGCATGACCTACGTCGTCACAGATAATTGCATCGCCTGCAAATATACCGACTGCGTCGAGGTCTGTCCGGTGGATTGCTTCTACGAAGGCGAGAACATGCTGGTCATCCACCCGGATGAATGCATCGACTGCGGCGTATGCGAGCCGGAATGTCCCGCTGACGCGATCCGCCCGGATACCGAGCCGGATATGGAGAACTGGGTTGAGTTCAACCGCAAGTATTCCGAGCTTTGGCCGGTCATCGTCACCCGCAAGGATCCGCTGCCCGAGGCCAAGGAACGCGACGGCGAAACCGGCAAGCTGGACCGTTACTTCTCTGAAGCCCCCGGCGAAGGCGGCTGAGGCTGTCTGCATAGCCGGGTTGCGCTGGCTGCAGGATAAATGACTGTCGGATCAAGGCAGAGGCAATTCTGCATGCTTTGATTCGGCGGCATCTTATGATATATAGATGCCATAAAACAAATATGGAAACCTGCTGCCGTGCCTTGCAGTTCCAACTGCGAGAACTATTTGCGATGGACATAGAACCGGGTTCGGGGGTCGTGGACTCTCGGTCGGTTCTTTTTGTCGCGGCGCCAGGGGGCCTTGTGAGGAAGCGACTGCATGACCAAGACGAAGAAAGCTGAATTTCGCCCCAACGATTTCGTGGTCTATCCGGCGCATGGCGTAGGCAAGATCATGTCGATCGAGGAGCAGGAGATCGCCGGGCTTCACCTGGAGCTTTTCGTGATCTCGTTCGAAAAGGACAAGATGACGCTCCGCGTGCCGACGCACAAGGCGACGGAAATCGGGATGCGCTCTCTGTCCACTCCGGATGTGGTGAGCAAGGCGCTTGAAACGCTGAAAGGCAAAGCCCGCGTCAAGCGTGCCATGTGGTCGCGTCGCGCGCAGGAATACGAGCAAAAGATCAACTCGGGCGACCTGCTCTCGATCGCCGAAGTGGTGCGCGACCTGCACCGCACGGACGACCAGCGCGAGCAGAGCTATTCCGAGCGTCAGCTCTACGAGGCTGCGCTGGAGCGGCTGACCCGTGAAGTCGCTGCCGTCAGCGGCACGGATGAGGCTGGCGCACAAAAGGCCGTAGACGACGTGCTGCTGTCCCGCGCTGCCTGATCACATCTACTCCTGCAAAAGACCGCAGCCCCCAAGGCTGCGGTTTTTTCATATCGCTGCTGCCAGCGACATCAGCACCGCCGCCTCTGCCAGTTGCTGGGACGCGCCAAGAACGTCGCCAGTCTGCCCCCCGATCTTGACCTCTGCCAGCGCGCCGATGGCGACAGTGACCAGCAGTACCAGGACGGCAGGCCAGAACACTGGCATACCTGCGACTGCCGTCACGAAAAGCGCGATCAACGCGGCAATCCCCGTCGCCGGCCAATCGGCCCGTCCCACCGCCGCCGACAGCCCCGTGCCGCGGGCATTGCGCAGTCCCGCCATAAGCGCCACCATCGGGACACGTGACAGCACCGCCGCGGCCAGCAACGGCCCCCAGACGGCGCCTGCGTCGAACAGCAGCGCTAATGCAGACCAGCGCAGCAGCACCACCAGCACCAGTCCCAGCACGCCATAGGTGCCGATGTGGCTGTCCTTCATGATCCGGAGCCGCGCAGCCCGCGACCAGCCGCCCCAGAGCCCGTCGCAGCAATCGGCAAGCCCATCTTCGTGCATTGCCCCGGTCAGTACCGCCTGCACCACCAGCGCCAGCAGCGCCGCCAGGACCCCCGGCACCCCCAGCCACATTGCTACCGAGGCTACCACCGCCGCAATCGCACCCACCACCAGCCCTGCCAGCGGAAACGCCCAAGCCGCGGCTCGATGCCGACCCGGAACTGGAAGCCGTGTCAGAAGCCCAAGCGCGGCGAGCACGTCGCCCGGCGCCATCCTGTTCGCGTCACCCATCCTGCACCCCTTCGCTTTCCCCATGACGATGGTTAAACAAGGCCCACGCACAACGCAACGAGGCCGCCATGACCCGTCCCTTCGCCACGCTGACCGAGTTCCGGCAGGCGCTTGCCCGCCTTCCCCAGCCCGATGCAGGCGCAGCCGAAGCGGCGCGGGCGCGCGATGCGATGTTGACCAAGCCTCTGGGTGCGCTGGGCCGCCTAGAAGATATCGCCATCTGGTATGCCGGCTGGCGCGGCCCGCTGCCCCGGCTGAAGGCGCCACAGGTGATCATCTTCGCCGGGAACCACGGGGTGACGTCGCAGGGCGTATCGGCCTTTCCGCAGGCGGTCACGGCACAGATGGTGGAAAACTTCCGCACTGGCGGCGCGGCCATAAATCAGCTTGCCGAAACATTCGGCGCAAGGATCGACATTCACGCGCTGAACCTTGACCAGCCAACAGCTGACTTCACCGAGGCCCCGGCGATGAGCGAAGGCGAGCTTCTGGACGCACTTTGCACCGGCTGGGCAGCAGTGGACCCTCAAGCCGACCTTCTGGTGACGGGGGAAATGGGCATTGGCAATACGACATCGGCCGCGGCTCTGGCGACGGCGCTTTACGGGGGCAACCCACGAGATTGGGTCGGGCGTGGCACGGGCGTCGATGATGCCGGGCTGGGGCGCAAGGCGGCGGCGGTGGCAGCAGGGCTCTCCTGCCATCGCGGGCAACTTCTTGACCCGCTGGAGGCGCTTCGGCGGCTGGGCGGGCGCGAGCTTGCCGCCATGGCAGGCGCGATCGCCGCGGCGCGGACAGCGCGGATTCCGGTGCTGCTGGACGGGTTCATCTGCACAGCGGCGGCAGCAGTGCTGGAACGCGCGGCACCCGGTGCGCTGGACCATGCGCTGGCAGGGCATTGTTCGGCTGAACCAGGGCATGAAAGACTGCTCGCGGCATTGGGCAAGACACCGCTTTTGAACCTGGGGCTTCGGCTGGGCGAGGGGAGCGGCGCGGCCTTGGCTATCGGTATCGTGCAGGCAGCTATTGCCTGTCATTCCGGCATGGCAACCTTCGCCGAGGCGGGAGTGTCTGGCGGCTAGGCGTCAGCCCTGCGGCATCGCAAGAGCAAAAGTTCGCCCATTCTTGATGTAGTGAACTTCGCGTTCATGGATCACGGCGACTTGCCCGCCGTCATAGCGGTCGCCCACGCGAAGCTGCATCATCCGTCCGTTCGAGGCGCGGACCAGCGCGCGGCGGCTGCCAGAGGTCCCATAGACCCCGATCAGGTTGTCCTGCCGCAGGTTGATGGCCCGGGTAACCGTCGCCTGCTGCGCAACTGAGGCCGAGGTGGGAATGTTCGGCGCGGGGGCGGTCAATTCTGGCTCATCATCGGCTTCGGCCAGGTGCTGCCGCTGCGGCCCAGGGGCGGCCAGCGCTGCGGCGAGCGCGGCGTCCACAGCACGGGCATCGACCGGCGGGCGCGCGGCGACGACCGGAGCGGGCGGAGGCGGGGGTTCAGGCGCTGCGGCCGCAGGCGTCGGTGCGGGCGCGGCAGCAATGACCTCTGGCCGCAACAGTGGAACCGGGGAGGCCGCGATGGCAAAAGCGGTCGCCTCGGCCTCAAGCTCGGGTTCCAGATCGGCGGCCAGCGCAGCCATCGCACCGGGCCGTGCGCGCGGAAGAAGGCTGAACGCTGCCTCGACCGCCGGGGCCGGGTCCGGCACCTTTTCCTCGGCCAACGCCGTGGCGGGCAGGTCCGGGCGGCTGCGGGGGCGAAGCCCGGCCAGAACCTCTGGAGTGGGCGGCTCGGGCGCGTCGAGCGCGGCGACTTCGGCAACCACACCGGCCACCGCATCCTGAATCACCTCGGCCTGTGGCGCGGGGACGAAATCCCGCGGTCGCGCGCGCGGAGGGGTTTGCGCAGCCTCTGCCGCTTCGGGCGTGTCCCCTTCTTCGTCAAGATCCCAGGCCGCTGCCGCCGGATTGGGCCGGGGCTGTACGACTGACTGAACCGCGGTTTCGGGCGCGGCTTCGACGTCGACCTGGCCTTCGGGTTCTGTTTCCTCCGGCTCCAAGGCCGCCTCGGGGAGGGGCGCGGGTTCATAAGTCGCCTCTGCTTCCTCGGCGATCAGCACCTCAGCGGCCTCTGTGTCCAATAAAGCCACGGCATGCCGGCGGACGGTGGCGGCGACCACCGCCTGAACCTCTGTCGTGGTGGGGGGCTGGGCTGGGATCTGTGGTGCGGGGGCGATGTCAAGCAGTGCCCGGTCGGGAAGGGGCATCGCTTGCGGCAGGGGCGGCAGCTCCTGCGCGGGGGCTTGCGTCAGTTCAGTCACATCCTCAGACGCGGCAGGCGCGTCGGTGACGACGGCCTGTTCCTGTGCCACAGACGGGGCTTCCGGCTGCAAATTTGCCCATACGCCTACACCTACCAGGCCAAGAACCAGGGCCCCGGTCAGGAAGATGCCGTTGCGCGCCGATCCTCCCGGACGCGGCATCCGGGAATAGCGCGCAAGGAACCCGTCGGCCCGATCCTGGAAAGAACGGGGGTGGGGCTCGATCTCGACCTTGGGACGAGAGACGATCGCGCTGCCCGCAGGTCCCAGGAGCCGAGGCGTCGTGACGGCAGGCGCTGGCGCAGTAACCAAGGCAGGCTCCGGAACGGGTTCCGGCTCCGGCTCATGCTCGGGTAGCGCGATCTGAGGAGAGTTGATCATGCCGACCGGTTCGGCCTGCGGCGGCTGTTCGGGCTCGGCGGCAGCTTCATCCTCGGCGACGGGAACCCGTTCGGGCTCAGGCTCTGGCGCGGGCACGGGCGCCAGACGTACACGACGGACTGCGGCAGCGATCCGCTCCCGCTCTTCCGAGGGGCGGGCGGCGGGGCGGGCGGGGACCTCTTCGTTAATGTCTTCGAATTCGGCCGTCTTGGGCGGTTCGGCGGGCGCGGCCTCTGGCCGTTCGGGCGCAGGGGTGATGACAGCACGGCCTACGACAAAGGCAGGCTCATCCCCGCGAAGCTCCGCCGGGTCCAGCCCCAGCGACATGCCGTGGGTGGTCAGCCCGAAAAATGGTTCTTCCTCGAAACTTCCGACGTCTTCGGGCAGGGCGACAAAGCAGATCGGCGCAAAGCCGTTCTCCTCTGCAAAATTCTCCGCCTCGGCAAGCGACTCGCGCGCGACGGCGGCAAGACGGATACCCTCGTCTTCAGGCACCCAGTCCCAGACCAGATCAGCGGGATCATAGTAGGTCAGCCCCTCCAGCGCGGGCGGGATGCGATCTTCTTCCCCCGGCGGCAGGTCAAGCGTCGTGAACAGGACCAGTTCCGTCGGCAGCACCAGTTTCGTCGTCACGGCGCCGGGGGCAAGTTGTTCGGCTGTCTGCCTCAGCTCCTTCAGGCGGTGGCCAAGCTGTGGATCATCCAGGGCGGCCTCGCCCACCAGAAGCCAGCCACGGCGGTCGCGATGCGAAAGGCGCAGGCCGTCGGGGGAAAGGGTCAGTGCAAAGGTCGGTTTCATTCAGCGGCTCTAGCACAGGGTGGGCGTTCCCATAAGGGACCGTCGGGACCAGTCAGAGCCTACAGCAGGAAAACGCCGAGGGAAAGCAGGCGCCCGCGTGCACGAAGCCGTGTGAAGTTGTAGCAGATCTTGGCAAACGGCTGTGGGTCGGACCAGATGGCGAAGGAAGTGTACAACAGGAGAGGATGTGCGATGCGGTTGAATGCGTTTGCGGGGCCGGCGCTTGCGGTGATGATGGGGATGCTTCCGGGCGCGCTGGCCGCCCAGGTGGTGGAGCCGCCGCAGATCCGCGTTTCGGGCGAGGGTCGGGTCGAGGTCGCGCCTGACATGGCGACCCTGATGCTGGGCGCCACGGCAGAGGCCGAGACTGCGGCCGACGCGATGAGCCAGACCTCGGAGCAGGTCCGCGCGGTGCTGGAGCGCTTGACCGCCGCCGGGATCGAGGAGCGCGACATCCAGACATCGGGTCTGATGCTGAGCCCGCGCTGGCACCACCCCGAAAACCACCAGGAGAGCCCCCGGATCACTGGCTATATCGCGCAGAATACCCTGAACGTCCGGGTACGTGACCTGGATATACTGGGCGACCTGCTGGACGATGTGGTGCAGGATGGCGCCAATACCTTCCAGGGGCTGAGCTTTGGCCTGAACGAACCGGAACCCCAAAAGGACGAGGCGCGCCGCCGCGCGGTGGCCGATGCCCGCCGCAAGGCTGAACTTTACGCCGAGGCCGCGGGAGTCGCCCTTGGTGACGTAATCGCCATTGCCGAGCCTGAACAGTTCGGCCCGCCGATGCCGATGTACCGGATGGAGGCCGCGATGGATTCGGGCGTTCCAGTCGCCGCCGGGGAACTGACGCTGGACGCCAATGTCACCGTCGTTTTCGCCATCGCCAGGGAATGAAGAACAAGGCCGGGCTGCATGCCCGGCCTTACAGTTTCAGCGCGCCCAAAGTCCTTCGCGCTTGATGGCGTTGCGGATCATCTGTTCGCGCGGGGGCAGGTCGTTGCGGTTGAACATGGCGCGGATCTTCTGGCCCTTGCCCTGATAGACCAGCGTTTTGACCGGCTTGTACTCGCGCAACACCTTCTTGAACCGCTGGGTGTTGGCCACGTCTTCAACCGCCTGCACCGCCGCGTCGGACTCCTGCGCGTAAAGCAGGGGCAGGTGGCGATAGTGGCAGCTGATGTCGCCGTCCAGCCCGTCAAGTTCCGGCCCCGGACGGCCGCCACCCAGCGAATGGATCACCAGCGGCAGCGTGATCTGGTCCAGCCACGGCCAGAGCGTCTGGCAGGCCAGTTCCTCGGGCGGATTGGCGATGATCTCAAGCGCGTAGGTCAGGAAGCGGTCGCCGAATTCGTGGGGGCAGCTGTGCAGGAACCAGCTGGCGCTGAAATAAAGATAGCGGCGCCAGTATTCATCCGGCTGCGCAGGATCGACCGAACTGTCGAAATCCAGCCCGAAGCGGTCATAGAGCGATTTCCAGATGCCGGCATATCCTGGGCCGTAAAGCTCGGGCACTGGCCAGCTCCCTTCACGCCGCATCGAGGCTGTGGGGCGGGCAAAGTTGAACGGGATCGAGGACAGCGGCCCTGTGATCAGCGTGTCGGTGTCAAAGACGATGAAGGGCTCGCCCTTGGGCAGGGCGCGGAGCCCCTCGATCTTGTTGCCCTGAGGGTAATTCTTGCCGAATTGCTTGGCCTCGAACTCCACGAATGTCGCGCCAAGCTCCTGCAGCAGGGCGCGGGCATCGCCACTGATGCGCGGGTCCCCGTCCCAAAGCCGGCCGGGCGCCGGTTCGCCGATGTAAAGGCGGGCGTTCAGGTCAGGATCGGTCCGTTGCAGTGAGGCTGCGAACATCACCGCTTCATACTGAAGGCGGCCGCTTTGGCCGATGATGAAGATGTTGAAGGGCTGACCCGCCATTTACCAATGTCCCTGGTTATGAAAATGCACTCAGATATGCGCGCGATCATAAGCAGTTTTCACGTCAGAAAAAGACGCAAAATGGACCTGCAGCCCATATGAACACCACTTTGAGGGGAGTGGTGGGCGACCCTGGAATCGAACCAGGCATGGGTCTCCCCGGCGGAGTTACAGTCCGCTGCCGCACCTTGCAGCACGTCGCCCGACGCTGGCGGGTGATTACCGAAGCCCCGTGACCCCGTCAAGACGAAAATCGGCACCAAGCAGCATCAGGGTGAAACAGCTTGCGCGTGTCGCGGGCAGGTTCCATTCTTTAACGATGAATACGGGGACAAGATGAAAAAACCGACCTGGGTGATCGATAAGGAACGCGCCAAACGTGCCGCGGCTGCGGAAACCGTTTGGCTGTTCGGGCTGCATGCAGTGCGCGACGCGCTGTCGAATCCGGCGCGCGACCGGCTGCGGCTGGTGGTCACGAAGAATGCTGCCGACAAGCTTGCCGATGCCATCGCCGCCAGCGGCATGACGCCGGAAATCGTGGACCCCCGCAAGTTCGACGTGCCGATCGACGCGGGCTCTGTCCATCAGGGGGCGGCGCTGGAATGCCGCCCGCTGCAATGGGGCAGGCTGGAGGATCTGGCCATTTCGGGCGCGGGCGCGCCGCTGGTGGTGCTGCTTGACCGGGTGACGGACCCGCATAACGTGGGAGCAATCCTGCGGTCGGCCGAGGTGTTCGGCGCCCGTGCCGTGATCGCGCCCGCGCGTCATTCCGCCCCCGAAACCGGGGCGCTGGCCAAGACCGCGAGCGGCGCGCTGGAACGCCAGCCCTATCTGCGGGTCAAGAACCTTGGCGATTCGATGCTGGCGTTGAAGGACATGGGCTACTTGCTGCTTGGCCTCGACGGAGAGGCGGAGCTGACGCTGGACGCGGCGGTGGCCGGGGCGGGCGGGCGTCCCCTTGGTCTTGTGCTGGGCGCAGAGGGGCCGGGCCTGCGCGACCGCACGCGCGAGCTTTGCGATCACCTTGTCCGCATTCCTTTCGCGGGCGCTTTTGGTTCGCTCAACGTCTCCAATGCCGCGGCGGTCGCGCTCTATGCGGCCGGGCGGGTGCCGGCATGACAGGGGCGGCCTGCGCACGCTGCGCTGACGCCGCTTCACGCTTGCGGGAGGGTGCTTCCCCCGCGTCGCGCTTTGGGCCATCTGTCTAGCACAGCTGTCATCGGAGCCCCGCCGTGCCCCTCTTGCGTCCCGCCCTTCTGGTTCTTTTCATGGCGCTTTCGCTGCCCTTCGTGACGTGCGTGGCCACGGCTGCGGATGCCAAGAACCGCACGGTCCATGCGCCGGGGGGCGTGGCGATCGCAGGGTATGATCCTGTCGCCTATTTCACCGAGGGCCGGGCGGCAAAGGGAAGCGCCGACCATGCGCTTCGCTGGCGGGGCGCGACGTGGCTTTTCACGTCGCAGGCCAACTTGGCGCAGTTCGAAGCAAATCCCATGGCCTACTTCCCCCAGTTCGGCGGCTATTGCGTCGTGGGGCTTGCGCAGGGGCAGGCCGTTCCCGGCAACCCGGAGATTTGGGTGATCCACGAGGGGCGACTTTACCTCAGCATGTCCGAGGATGCCCGAAGCCTCTGGCGTGCGGATTCGCGGTTGCTGAGCCAGGCTGCGGCCAATTGGCCACTCATCGGGAAATAAAACCGCAGGCCTCTTGCGTTCAACTTATTCACAGATTCGCGACGGGGGCTGTAATCTCGCTTCTGGTGCCCTAACTTGTGTGAAGGAAACGCGAGTACGGAACATTCGTGTTTCATTTCACTGTCCCTCGTTCCGCGACTGGCGCCCGGCCCATAGGTCGGGCGCTTTTTTATTCCCCTCTTTCACAGCGGTCCTGTCCGGGCTAGGCAAGGGCGACCGGAACATGGAGGGGACGGATGGATCTTGGAATTCGCGGCAAGCGCGCTCTCGTCTGCGCATCGAGCAAGGGGCTGGGGCGCGGCTGCGCCGAGGCGCTGGCCGAAGCAGGCGTAAACCTGGTGATGAACGCCCGCAGCGAAGGTCCCCTGCAAGAGGCCGCCGAAGCGATCCGCGCCCGCCATGGGGTCGAGGTGACTGCTATCGCCGCTGACATCACCACCGAAGCCGGCCGCGCCCAGGTGCTGGAGGCGGCAGGCACGCTTGACATCCTTGTGACCAACGCCGGCGGCCCGCCCCCGGGCATGTGGAGCGACTGGGACCGCGATGATTTCATCCGTGCCCTGGACGCCAACATGCTGACCCCGATCGCGCTGATGAAGGCCTGCCTGCCCGGAATGATGGAGCGGGGCTGGGGTCGTGTCGTCAACATCACCTCGCAATCAGTGAAGTCGCCGATCCCGGTTCTTGGGCTGTCAAACTCCGCCCGGGCCGGGCTGACCGGCTATGTCGCGGGCACTTCGCGGCAGGTTGCGCACAGCGGCGTGACGATCAACAACATGCTGCCTGGCATCCATGCCACCGATCGCGCCATTTCGCTCGACAACGGCGTAGCCCAGTCCGAAGGGATCGCCTTGGACGAGGCGCGCGCCCGCCGTGAAGCGACGATTCCCGTTCGGCGTTACGGAACGGCGGCGGAATTCGGGGCGATGTGCGCCTTCCTCTGTTCGCAACACGCTGGCTTCATCGTAGGGCAGAACATCCTTCTGGATGGCGGCGCGACCAACACGACGCTTTGACGGCCCGGGAGTATCGCGTGGAGGTTCCACGGCTTGAATTACGAAACCTGTCCCGCCGGTTCGGCGGGACGACGGTGGTGGATGACGTTTCACTGACGGTCGCGCCGGGGCAGGTGACCTGCCTGCTGGGCCCGTCGGGCTGCGGCAAGTCCACGACGCTGCGGATCGTGGCCGGGGTAGACCGGCAAGATGCAGGCGCGGTGCTGGTGGATGGTACGGTTCTGTCCGATGATGTGCACCATGTTCCGGCTGAAAGCCGGGGCGTTGGCCTCATGTTCCAGGACTTCGCCCTGTTCCCGCACCTGAGCGTGGCGGAAAACGTGGCCTTTGGCCTGACCGGCACCCGCCAGGAAAAGATCCGCCGGGTGGGCGAGTTGCTGGAGCGGGTGAACCTGCCCACCTTTGGCAACAAGTATCCCCACGAACTTTCAGGCGGGGAACAGCAGCGCGTCGCACTGGCGCGGGCGCTTGCGCCACGTCCGCGGGTCATGCTGATGGACGAACCGTTCTCCGGCCTTGACGAACGGCTGCGCGACGACATTCGTGATGCCACGCTCGACGTTCTCAAGGAGGCGGGGACGGCGGTGCTGCTGGTCACCCACGAACCTGACGAGGCAATGCGCATGGCGGATGAAATCGCCCTGATGCGCAAGGGGCGGATCGTCCAGCAGGGGGCGCCCTACAACATCTATAACAACCCGGTTGACCGGGCTGCGGCGGCGTTCTTTTCCGACATCAACGTGATCCAGGGCTGCGTCCACGGCGCGCTGACGGACACCCCGTTCGGCGAATTCCTGACCCCCGGCCTTCCGGATGCGACGCAGGTCGACATCATCATCCGGCCCCAGCACCTCAAGATCGACTTCGACCGCGCTGGCCGGGGCCCGAATCCCACCGCGCAGGACGGGCAGGCCGCACGGGGAAGCGTGATCCGCGCCCGCTACATGGGCCGCGAAAGCCTTGTCGAATTCCGGATGGACTTCGACGGATCGATCCTGCGGGCCACGGTTCCCGGCGTCTTTCTGCCGCGCGCGGGAACGCCGCTCTGGCTGATGCTTCGACGCGACCGCTGCTTCGTTTTCCCCTCCTACGCGGGGGCAGAGTCAAAAACCCGCAAAAGTGAAGGATAAGGGCTTTGATCCTGTCCCGGTTCCCAATAAATGTGGGTGTGAATTGACAAGACCGCCTGTCAGTCGTGGGCGGCGTAAGGGAGTAACCCCATGCTCAACAATATCGGTCTTCCCGGCCTTCTCCTGATTGCGGTTGTCGTGCTTGTGCTGTTCGGGCGCGGCAAGATCAGCAGCCTGATGGGCGAGGTCGGCAAGGGCATCACCGCCTTCAAGAAAGGCGTGAAGGATGCGAACGAAGATGACGACCGCAGCCTGGAAACGGCACGCGATGTCACGCCCCATGTCGATGCGCAAACCGGCAAGGACAAGGTCTGATACCGGCCCTAGGCCCGCTGGGCCGCTGAAGGATAGACCTCCATGCTGGACATTGGCTGGACCGAGCTTCTGGTCATCGGAATCGTGGCGTTGATCGTGGTGGGGCCCAAGGACCTGCCGATCATGTTTCGCAAGCTAGGCCAGATCACCGGAAAGATGCGGGGCATGGCGCGTGAGTTCCAGCGCGCCATGGACGACGCTGCCGACCAGGCCGGGGTGCGCGAGGTGACGCGCGACCTTCGGAACATGACATCGGGCAAGGCGATGGGGCTCGACAGTATCGACGACGCCGTCAAGGACCTGCGCAAGGCCGATCCCTCACGCACCTGGCCCAAGGACCCGGACGCCCCGGGCAAGCGCGATGCCGGTCCTGCCGCGCCCAAAACCGCTGCCGCCCCCAAGAACGATACGGCCGCTGCCACGGCCAAGTTGGCCGCCGACCAGGCCGCCAAACGTGCCGAGGCCGCGGTACAGCCCCCCGCCAGCGGCGAAGCAAAGGGTGATTCATGAAGGGCGACGACATCGACGACACGAGCGCGCCCCTAATCGAGCACTTGGCCGAGCTGAGGACCCGTTTGATTCGATCGATCCTTGCCTTCGCGGTGGGGATGATCCTGTGCTTCATCGTGGCCGAACCGCTTCTGCAGTTCCTGTCAGAGCCGATTGCAGAGGTCCTGCGCGCCCGTGGCGAAGACCCCCGCCTGATCTTCACCGCGCCGCAGGAAAAATTCTTCGTCCTTGTACGGATCTCGTTCATCGGCGGCTTCGCGCTGGCGTTTCCGGTGATCGCGCATCAGCTTTGGAGGTTCGTGGCGCCGGGTCTGTACAAATCGGAAAAGAACGCGTTCCTGCCGTTCATCATCTCCTCGCCGTTGCTGTTCCTGATGGGCGCGGCGTTTGCCCATTACGTCGTCACGCCGATGGCGATGAACTTCTTCATCGGATTCTCGGACGCGATCCCGGCGCTGGCAACGATTCTGACCGGGGGCGAGGTGGGAACCGTGGCCGAAACTCCGGCCTCGCAGGAACTGTCGACTGTGTTTCTTGGATCGGTGCGGGAATCGCTCGATCTGTCGCTCAAGTTCATCTTTGCCTTCGGGCTGTGCTTCCAGTTGCCGGTGCTGCTGACGCTGATGGGTAAGGCGGGGCTGGTTTCCGCCCGCGGGCTCGCTGATACGCGGCGATACGCGGTGGTGGGGATCCTGGTGCTGGCAGCTGTTGTCACGCCGCCGGACGTGATCTCTCAGGTGATCCTGTTCGTGGTGGTCTACGGCCTTTACGAGATTTCGATCCTGCTCGTCCGCCGGGTTGAGAAGAAGCGGAACGCCGATCTTCGCGCCCAAGGCCTGCTGGACGACGACGAGGCCGATGCATGAGTGACGATACCTTGCGCCGGATCGCCGAGGCGCTGGAACGGTTGAGTCCCGCGCCGCTGCCGGCGCCGGATTTTTCGGCCGATGCCTTTGTGTGGCATCTTGGGCCTGAACGGCTCGACCCGGTGGAAAAGGTCGCGCATGTCGACCTGTCGCTGCTGATCGGTGTGAACCGGGCGCGGGACACGCTGCTGGAAAACACCCTGCGGTTTGCGCAGGGCCTGCCGGCGAACAACGCCCTGTTGTGGGGCGCGCGCGGCATGGGCAAGTCGAGTCTGGTAAAGGCCGTGCATGCCGAAGTTCTGCGGCGTGGCCTTCCGCTCAAGATCGTGGAAATGCAGCGCGAGGATCTGCCCAGCGTCAGCCGGCTGCTGAACCACCTGCGGCGGGCAGATGCCCGGTTCGTGCTGTTCTGCGACGACCTGTCGTTCAGCCACGACGACCAGCATTACAAGTCGCTCAAGGCCGTTCTTGATGGCGGGATCGAGGGGCGGCCCGACAACGTGCTGTTCTACGCCACTTCGAACCGCCGCCACCTGATGCCCCGCGACATGATCGAGAATGAACGGTCAAGCGCGATCAACCCGGCCGAGGCGGTGGAGGAGAAGGTCTCGCTGTCGGATAGGTTCGGTCTGTGGCTGGGCTTCCACCCCTGCAGCCAGGACGAATATCTGGAAATGATCCGCGGCTACTGCGCGGCCCACGATCTGCACCTGCCCGAAGATCAGCTGCGGGCAGAGGCGATCGAGTGGCAAGCCACGCGCGGGGCTCGTTCGGGCCGCGTGGCATGGCAGTTCTTCACCGATCTTGCAGGACGACACGGCGTCCGGATCTGATGCCCTACTGGAGGTAGGGCATCGGATCCACGCTGTCGAACCCGTCGCGAACCTCAAAATGCAGGAAGGACGGGCTGCCCGCGCGGACCGAGGCGATGGGCTGGCCACGGGTCACGGTTTCGTTCCGTTCAACAGCAATATTGTCCACGTTGGCATAGACGGTCATCAGGTTGCCGCTGTGGCGAATGACAAGGATCGGCACCTGATCAGTGTCGCGGGTGATAGCTGCCACTGTGCCCGCCGCGGCGGCCACCACGGTTGTCCCGGCAGGAGCGCCGATGTCGATCCCTTCGTTGCGCTTGGGTTCATAGCCACGAATGATCTGCCCGGTGACCGGCATGGCAAATCGGGCATTGGCAGAGGCCGCCGTGCGCTGCGATCCCAGATCGGGCGAGGCTGGCGCCGCAGGGGGCGTTGCGGCTGCCGGTTCGGGCAGGGGCGTCGCGGCGCTGGGAGGCACCGGCGTGGTGGACCCTTGGCCCGGCGCGGTAGTGGTGACCGGGGCTGCCGCAGCGGTTTGTCGGGTAGCCTGATCCGCCACCGGGATCAGCAGATACTGTCCCTCACGCACGACCATATCGGGGCCCAGCCCGTTCCATTCACCAAGTGCCTTTGGCGTGACGTTGTAGGACCGCGCGATGGAATAGGCGGTTTCGCCACGGCGCACCTGATGGCGCACCGGCTCTGGCCCTGTGGCGGGCAAAGGGGCCGGCGCGGCCGCGGGCTGCGGCGCAGAGGAGTCCGAAGCGCGGTCGATTGCGCTGCCGGCAAGGGTGGTGATGTCGATCGCCTCAGTGGACAGCCCCGTGCCCGTGCCCGTGCCCGTGCTGGCCGGTGCCGTCGCAGTGGGCACCTGCCGGGGCAGGACCAGAACCTCGTCCTGGCGCAGCACAAGGTCTGCGGGCAGGCCGTTGTGGCGGGCAAGTTCGTCCGCCGGGATCCCGATGCGTGCTGCGACCGTGGCGACCGTGTCCCCCGGCGCCGCGATTGCAACCTGATAGGTAGGATAGCTGATCACCCCGCGCGCGTCAGGCTGCGGGCGCGCAAGCGTCGCCTGCGTCGCCGCGTCTGAGGTGTTCAGCCCCGCCCCCGGCGCACGAAGATCCCAGTCGCGCGGACCTGTCCACTGTCCGGAGCCGTCGCAGGCGGCAAGCGCAAGGGCAGAGGCGGCAACAAGAACCGGAAGACGCAGGCGGAACGGCATGGCTTATCCTTCAACTCTTACAGGCCCCGGAGGGCTTTGACCGCTGGGCGGCAACTGGCAACCGCCCGGCGCGCGGGCAGGGCCAGTTTTGCCGCAGGATCACGGCCCTGTCCAGTTCCGCGCCGCAGCAAAGGTCATTCCTGCCCCAAACCTTCAAGCAGCGGCACGAAACGCACCGGCCGCAATTCCTCATAGTCCAGCCCGTCTTCGGTCTTGGTCACCTTTATCAGGCTCTGCACCGTATCCGACTGCCCGACAGGCACGACCATGATGCCGCCCACGCGAAGCTGGTTCAGCAGGGGACCCGGCGGATCTTCGGCCGCGGCAGTGACGATGATCCGGTCAAAGGGCGCCTGTTCGGGCAGGCCAAAGCTGCCATCGGCGGTCAGCGCGGTGATGTTGGCCAGGCCCAGCGTGTTGAAAAGCTCGACCGCCTCACGCACAAGGCGGCGGTGCCGGTCCACCGTGTAGACCCGCCGCGCCAGCAGCGACAGGATCGCCGCTTGGTAGCCCGAACCGGTCCCGATCTCCAGCACCTTGTCACGAGGGCTGAGCTGCAGCGCCTGCGTCATCAGCCCCACGACCGAGGGCTGGCTGATCGTCTGGCCACAGGCGATGGGGAGGGGCATGTCTTCATACGCGCGTTCGGCGAACAGGCCGCGGACAAAGGCGCCGCGGTCGATCCGTTCCATCGCCATCAGGACCCGAGCATCCGTGACCCCGCGCGAGCGGAGCGCGTAGAGAAAGCGCATGATCCGCTCGTCGTGATCGCTCATGAAAGACGGGTTTCCAAATCCGAGAGCACGTCATGCGCGGTCAGGTCCGCCCGTAGCGGCGTGACCGAGATGTAGCCGTCAAGGTTCACCGCCGCGTCGGTCCCCGGCGCGGTCGGCATGTGCTGCGGCCCGCCCTTGATCCAGAGAAACTTGCGCCCGGACGGTGAGATATGCGGCTCCACCCCAAAGAACGTGTCCTTGCGATAGCCCTGCGGCGCGACCTTGACGCCCTTGGTCGCCGCCGCGCCCACAGGGGGGAAGTTCACGTTGTAGAACAGGCGATAGTCGCCCCGGTCCCAGATCCCGCGTTCGAGCAGGTCACGGATGACACGGGTGCCGTGGACGCGGGCGGATTCGAACGGATCGGCCAGATCCAGGGTGGCAGGCCCCATGTATTGCGACAGCGCAATCGCCGGTAGGCCCTGCAGCGCAGCCTCCATCGCGCCGCCGACGGTACCGGAGTAAAGGACGTTTTCCGCCGAGTTGTTGCCCCGGTTCACCCCCGAAAGCACCAGGTCGGGCCGCGCCCCCTCCAGCACGTCGTAAAGCCCGGCCAGAACGCAGTCGGCGGGGCTGCCCTCGGCGGCAAAGCGGCGGGGGGCGAGGCGGGCAATCATCATCGGGTGGGTATAGCTGATCGCATGGCCCACGCCCGACTGTTCAAAAGCGGGTGCGCAGGTCCAGACCTCGCCATCGGGACCGGCGAGTTCATGTGCGATTTCGGTCAGCACCTCCAGGCCCGGCGCGTTGATGCCGTCGTCGTTGGTGATGAGAATGCGCATGATCCGTCCCCTTTTTCCGCCCCTTGCTTTAGTGCGAAGGGGCGGGGGCGTAAAGACTCAGATCGTGGCGAGGATACGCTCTGCCTCGGCCATCGGCGCGGCAAGGGGGGCGCGATCCTCACCGGGGAAGAAGCGCGCACGGGTCGCGGTGGGCATCGGCGCAGGCGTCGCGATTTCCACGCGCGGGCCGGTTTTCCGGTTTTCCTGCTGCCAGCTGCGCACCAGCGCCATCTGCCCGGCCTTGGTGGCGCCATAGGCGCCAAAGAACTTTTCGCCTCCGCGCGGGTCGTCAAAGAACAGCGCGGTGCCATTGCTGCTTGCCCGCAGCAGCGGTTCGACCATCGGGATCAGGATGCCGGTCGCGCGAAGGTTGGTCGCGATCGACTTGTCCAGATCCTTGGCATCGACATGTCCGGCCGGCGAAAGCGGCGGCGCATGGATCGCAGTATGCGCCCAAAGATCCGCCTTGCCCCAGCGGTCATGGATCGACCGACAGAGGTGGCGCATCGCGTCCTCGTTCGTCACGTCCATGGGGGCAAGCGTGGCGCTGCCGCCCACGGCCTTGATCCGGTCGTCAAGCTCTTCCAGCGCGCCCACGGTGCGCGCGACGGCCACCACATGCCAGCCACGGGCGGCCAAAGCCTCGGCCAGGGCGGCGCCAAGGCCGCGGGATGCGCCGGTGACCAGCGCGATGGATTGGGTATCGGACCTGTTCATGGCGCTTCCTATCTCATTTGCCTGCGCGGGGGGCAAGGGCTGCGACATTGACAGCAGGCATGGGCCGCGAAATAACCGACGAGAGGATTACAAACGGAGGGCTTCGCCTTGAACCGATCCACGACGCTTACCGCCGCGCTTGGCGGACAGAACACCATCCTGACGCAGGCCCTGCTGGTTCTGGGCGGCTCGCTGGTCCTGGGCCTTTCGGCGCAGGTCAGCGTGCCCATGATTCCCGTTCCGATGACGCTGCAGACGCTCGCGATTTCGGTCATCGGGCTGACCTATGGCGCGCGTCTGGCCGCGGCGACCGTGGTTGCCTATCTGATCGAGGGCGCGATGGGCCTTCCGGTCTTTGCCGGCGGCGCAGGTGGTGCGCATCACCTGATGGGGCCGACCGCGGGCTTCCTGCTGGGCTTTGTCGCGATGGCATGGGCAACCGGTCTGATGGTGGAAAAGGGGCTGAACCGCGGCTTTGGCCGGCTGTTCATCGCCGCTTTCGTGCCGGCAATGGCGCTGTTCGTTCCGGGTGCGGCATGGCTCTGGGCGGTGACGCCGCTGACGCTTTCGGGGGCACTCGCTGCCGCCGTTCTGCCGTTCCTGCTGGGCGCCGTGGTCAAGGCCGCAATCGCCGCGCTGATGGTGACCGGCAGCTGGAAGGCGCTGGAGCGCTAAGCGCAGCCATTCCACCAAATGCAAACGCCGCCCTAGGGGCGGCGTTTTTCATTCCTATTCCTGCAAAAGCCGCGAAAGGGCCGCGCTGCACATCCCCGCATCATGCCAGGAACAGCCGGCACAGATCTGCGCCAGATCGTCAGGAACCAGGCAGCGCATCCGCTCCAGCGCCTCCCCCCAGGTCAGCCGGTCGCCCGGCGCAAGCCCCAGCGCTGCGGCATGGGCCGCATCCAGCGCGTCGATCTTTGCCTGCTGCCGGCAGCCTTCACCCCTGCGGTGGGGGCAGGGCGCGCAAAGGCTGTCAGCCTGACCCACCACCTCGATCACTGCCGCCGCGCCCTGTTCGGCCCGCAGACGGCCCATCACGATGGCTTCCATGTTGGTGGTGAAGTCAGGGGAATATCCCTTCCCCTCGAACCCCAGCGAACACAGGAAGTGATGCGGCCGAAAGCGGATCATTCAGCGGCTTTGACTTGGAACCCCTTGTCGATCATGTCGGCAGGCGCGATCGGATATTCACCCGAGAAGCAGGCGTCGCAATACTGCGGGCTGGCGTTGTTGCGGCCCTCGGCCTCGCCCGCCGCGCGGTACAGCCCGTCGAGAGAGATGAACTTCAGGCTGTCCACCCCGATGAAGTCGCGCATCTCTTCCTCGCTCATGGTCGAGGCGAGCAATTTGCCGCGGTCCGGCGTATCGACGCCATAGAAGCAAGGCCACGCTGTGGGCGGCGAAGCGATGCGGAAGTGCACCTCTGCCGCGCCTGCGTCCAGGATCATCTCGCGGATCTTGATTGAGGTCGTGCCACGCACCACCGAGTCATCAACCAGAATGACCCGCTTGCCCTTGATCAGGCCGCGGTTCACGTTCAGCTTGAGCCGCACGCCCATGTTGCGGATCTGTTCGGTCGGCTCGATGAAGGTTCGGCCCATATACTGGTTGCGGATGATCCCCATCGCAAACGGGATGCCGGACTGCTGGGAAAAACCGATGGCCGCGGGCGTACCGCTATCCGGCACCGGACACACCAGGTCGGCCTCTACCGGCGCTTCCTTGGCCAGTTCCACGCCGATCTGGCGGCGGGTCTCATAGACCGAACGGCCGCCCAGGATCGAGTCCGGGCGCGAGAAGTAGACATGTTCAAAGATGCAGAAGCGCGACTTGCGCTGCTCGAACGGGCGGAAGCTTTCGACGCCATTCGCGTCGATCACGACCATTTCGCCGGGCTGGATCTCGCGGATGAACTCGGCCCCGATGATGTCAAGACCGCAGGTTTCCGACGAAAGCGCCCAGCCCTCGCCAACGCGGCCCAGAACCAGCGGGCGCACGCCCAGCGGGTCGCGCACGCCGATCAGCTTGGTTCGGGTCATGGCGACCACGGAAAACGCGCCCTCGACCCGGCGCAGCGCGTCCTTCATCCGTTCCGGGATGTTGGTCTGGATCGACCGCGCCATCAGGTGGATGATGCACTCACTGTCCGAGGAAGACTGGAAGATCGAGCCACGCTCGATAAGTTCCCGGCGCAGGGCGCCCGCATTGGTCAGGTTGCCGTTATGGGCGATAGCGCAGCCGCCCATGGAGAATTCGCCAAAGAAGGGCTGCACGTCGCGGATTGCGGTACTACCCTTGGACCCGGCGGTGGAATAGCGGACGTGGCCAATTGCGATGGGGCCCGGCAGGGTCTCCATCAGGCTCGCCTTGGTGAAGTTGTCGCGGACATAGCCAAAGCGGCGCGCCGAGTTGAAGCCCTCAACCGGGTCATGGGCGACGATACCGCCCGCCTCTTGCCCTCGGTGCTGGAGCGCATGCATCCCGAGCGCGACAAAGTTCGCGGCATCCGTGACGCCGATCACGCCAAAAACGCCGCATTCCTCTTTCAGCTTGTCATCGTCGAAAGGGTGGCTGCGGAACGGTTGGGCTGGCAGTTGACGCATCGCGTCCGTCCTCCGAATCCATAAGGGGGCTGGCAGGCCCCATGTAGTGACTAACAGGGGCGGTGTCACCCACCCCCGTTGCAAAGGTGTCATGCACTTGCGCGTGACCGGCTGCTCAAAGGGTGCAATTGCCCATCAGCTGCTCATACCGCGTAACGATCCAGCTTGGCGCATCGTCGGGGATGCTCTGATCAAGGTTTGACTGGAAGTTTGCGAAGATCCGCGCGCTCTGGCTGTTGTCCACCGCGGCGATTTCAGCCTGCGACATGGCGCGGTCATAGACCAGGAGCGCCACCGCGACCAGCAGCATCCCCCGCGCGACCCCGAACAGGAAGCCAAAGCCCTGGTCGATGCCCCCCAGCGCCGACCGCTGGATCGCCGAGGAAAACAGCGGCGTGAAGAGCGACGCCAGCACCAGCGCCACGGCAAAGACGGCCGCAAAGGCCGCGATCATGCTCAGCTCGCAGCTGTCGCCAAGGAAACGGCCAAGGCCGGGGATCTCGCGCACCAGCGGTTCGGCGGCAGGCGCGAACATGAAGGCCAGGATCGCGGCGATGACCCAGCCCGCGATCGCCATCACTTCGCGGACAAAGCCACGCGAATAGGCAAGAATTGCCGAAACCACGATGACGGCTGCAACGATGCCGTCAATGATGGTGAAACCGTCCATGCGATCTTCTCCTTGCCGGTGGCGTTAGCCTGCGCCGAACATGTCGCCAACAAAGGTCGTCAGATCCGGC
The DNA here is from genome assembly GCA_008711135.1 of Rhodobacteraceae bacterium LNNU 3342. Lineage (GTDB taxonomy): Bacteria > Pseudomonadota > Alphaproteobacteria > Rhodobacterales > Rhodobacteraceae > Halodurantibacterium. Next base: position 98,398 of record VUAW01000007.1, on the reverse strand, counting down.
ATTTCGCGCATCGACAACCCGTTCTCCCCGACGATCTTGCTGCGACGGGGAACGATGGCTTGGGTGAAACCAAGTTTTTGCGCCTCTTTCAACCTGTTTTCGGTCTGCCCCACCGGGCGCAATGCCCCCGATAGGGATATTTCCCCGAAGACCACAGTGTCGGCCGGAAGCGCCATGTCCTCTCTTGCCGAAAGCAGCGCAGCAGCCACGGCCAGGTCGGCGGCGGGTTCGTTGATGCGCAGGCCGCCCGCCACGTTCAGGTAAACGTCCAGCCCGGAAAAGGGGATGCCGCAGCGGGATTCCAGCACCGCGAGGATCATGGCGAGCCGCCCGCCGTCCCAGCCTACGACCGTCCGGCGCGGCGTGCCAAGAGGCGAGGGCGCCACCAGCGCCTGGAACTCGACCAACACCGGGCGCGTGCCTTCGATGCCGGCAAAGACGACCGACCCCGGCTGCGGCTCGTCGCGTTCCGACAGGAACAGGGCCGAGGGGTTCGTGACCTGCGACAGCCCGCCGCCGGTCATCTCGAACACGCCGATCTCATCCGCAGGGCCAAAGCGGTTCTTGACCGCGCGCAGGATGCGGAACTGGTGGCCGCGCTCGCCCTCGAAATAGAGCACCGTGTCCACCATGTGTTCGACCACGCGCGGTCCGGCGATCTGACCTTCCTTGGTGACATGGCCGACAAGGATAACGGAAACACCACGACGCTTGGCAAACGTCACCAGTTCATGGGCGGCCTGCCGCACCTGCGAAACCGATCCCGGCGCGCTTTCGACGTGGTCGGCCCACATGGTCTGGATCGAATCGATGATGGCCAGTTGCGGCCTTTCGGCGTCCAGCGTGGTCAGGATGTCGCGCAGGTTGGTTTCGGCGGCCAGTTGCACCGGCGCATCGGCCAGCCCCAGCCGCTGTGCCCGCATCCGGACCTGCGCGCTTGCTTCCTCGCCCGATACATAGATGCATTTCAGCCCCGCGCGGGCAAAGCTCGCTGCCGCTTGCAACAGCAGCGTCGATTTCCCAATCCCCGGATCGCCGCCCACCAGTATGGCCGAAGCGGGAACCAGCCCGCCGCCCAGCACACGGTCAAGCTCCTCCATCCCGGAGGTGGTGCGGGGTGGCGGCGCTTCCTCGGTCGAAAGGTCGGCAAGCGGCACGGTCCGCCCCCGCTGCGCCCCAAGGCTCTTCGACCCGGCGGACAGCGGCGCCTCTTCGATGATCGTGTTCCACGCGCCGCAGGCGTCACAGCGGCCCGCCCACTTCTTGTGGACGGCCCCACAGGCGGTGCAGGTGAAGTTCGTCTTTGCCATCAGGCTCCTCGTCTCTCAGTCAGGGCTGATAGCAGAAGCGACAGCAGGATGCAGCCCGTGAACAGGTAAAGCCCCGGCTGCGTCGCCACATGTCCCAGCCCGAGGCCCCGCAGCACCATGATGTAGACGGCCACAAGGAAAACGTCAGCCATGGCCAGCTTACCCAGCCAGTAAAGCATGGGCGAAATGCGGGGCGAGGCGAGCCGGAAATGCACCAGCGCAAGTCCCAGCGTCTTGAGATAGGGCGCCAGCACCGCAAGGCAGGTCACCAGCAGCGCCAGCATCGCGTCCTGCCCCCAAAGCGACTGAAGTCCGGTGATGACCGACACGGTCGTTTCCGATCCCCAGCGGAACAGGCGCAGCGTCAGCATCGGCTGGAACCATGCAACCGGATAGGCCAGCAGCAGCGCCAGGTTCAGCCCCGCCAGCCACCAGGGCACGCGGGGACGGCGCAGGCTCAGCCCCGGCCCCCGGCATAGCGGCGGGCGTAACGCGGGCCGAGTGAGGTCAGGATCTCATACCCGATGGTGCCTGCCGCCTCTGCCACGGCATCGACGCCCTGATGCGGGCCAAGGACGTCGAGCGCGGGCGGCACCTCTGGCAGGTCGGTGACATCCACCGTGATCAGGTCCATCGACACCCGGCCCACCACCGGGCAGGGCACGTCACCGGCCCAAAGATCGATCTTGTTGCTGAGCGCGCGGTGCAGCCCGTCGGCGTAACCACCTGAAACAGTGGCAACCAACGACGTGCGCTCTGCGACCCAACTGCAGCCATAGCCGACGCCTTCACCCGGTTCGACCGTCCGCGTCTGCACCACCGGAAGCGACAGGCGCACGGCCTCCAGGGCGTTTTCGAACGGCAGGCCGCCATAAAGGCCCACCCCTGGCCGTGTCAGGTCGAAATGATAGTCAGGCCCCAGCAGGATGCCACCCGTCGCCGACAGCGACCGGGGCACGTTCGTCCCGTCGGTCAGCGCATGGAATTCCGCGAGTTGGCGGGCGTTGGCCGGGTGATCGGGCTCATCCGCGCAGGCGAGGTGGCTCATCAGCAGGACCGGCTTGCGCGACAGGGCGATCTCCGCCACCGCGGCCCATTCGGCGCGTTCCATCCCCAGCCGGTTCATCCCGGTATCAAGCTGGATGCCAAAGGGCTGGTCAGGTAGGGCCTCAAGATGGCGGGAAAGCTGATCGACCGAATTCAGCATCGGCGTCAGATCATGTTCCGCAATCAGCGGCGTGTCCCCATCCATGTGACCGGAAAATACGCTGATCTGCGGGCCGGCGCCAAGGGCCTTGCGCACCGCGACGCCTTCCTCTGCCTGCGCCACGAAGAAGCGCCGGGCGCCCGCATCGGCCAAGGCCCGGGCGACAGTCCCCGCACCAAGGCCATAGGCATCCGCTTTTACCACCGCCCCTGTCTGGGTTCCAGGGCCCGATGCCGCATCCAGCGCGCGCCAGTTCGCGGCGATCGCGCCAAGGTCGATATGAAGTGTTCCGCTTGCCATGGCAGGTGTGTCCTCCGCCCGACCGCAGGGGTCAAGCGGAAAGCGATCAGTATTCGCCGGGATTCGCACCCTGCTGCCAAGGCTTCACAAGGTTGCCGAAGCGGGTGAAGCGGCCCTCGAAGCTCAGTTCCACGGTGCCGATGGGGCCGTGACGCTGCTTGCCGATGATGACCTCGGCCTTGCCGTGCACGCGCTCCATGGTTTCCTGCCACTTGGCCATGGCCTCAAGGTTATCCTCGCCGGGTTTTTCCCGCTCCTTGTAGTATTCGTCCCGGTAGACGAACATCACCACGTCGGCATCCTGCTCGATCGAGCCGGATTCGCGCAGGTCCGAAAGCTGGGGCCGCTTGTCCTCGCGGTTTTCCACCTGACGCGACAACTGCGACAGGGCGATCACAGGAATATCAAGCTCTTTCGCGATAGCCTTCAGGCCCTGCGTGATCTCTGACACCTCGTTCACGCGGCTGTCCTTGGCGGTGGCGGGACGGACCAGCTGAAGGTAGTCGATCATCAGCACGTCCAGCCCATGCGTCCGCTTCAGCCGCCGCGCACGGGCGGCAAGCTGGCTGATCGGTAGGGCCGGCGTATCGTCGATGTAAAGCGGGCAGGATTCGAGCGCCTTGGCAGCTTCCACGAATCTGCGGAATTCGGCCTCGGTCATGTCGCCGCGGCGGATCTGCTCGCTTGGCACTTCCGCGGCTTCGGACAGGATCCGCGCGGCAAGCTGTTCGGCAGACATCTCAAGGCTGTAGAAACCGACAATGCCACCTTGAACCGTGCCTTCGGTACCATCGGGCAGGCGGCCTTTCTTGTACGCCTTGGCGACGTTGAAGGCGATGTTGGTCGCAAGCGAGGTCTTACCCATCGACGGACGACCGGCGAGAATCAGAAGGTCCGACCGGTGCAACCCGCCTAGCTTCTTGTCGAGATCGACCAGCCCGGTCGATACCCCCGCAAGCCCGCCGTCCCGCTGATAGGCCGCGTTGGCCACGTTCACGGCGTCCGTCACTGCCTTCAGGAAGGACTGGAAGCCCTTTTCCGCGTGGCCCTGTTCGCCCAGCTTGTAAAGCCGCTGTTCCGCCTCGACGATCTGTTCGCGCGGCTCTGAGGTCACATCGACACGTCCGGCCTTGGCGGCAATGTCACGGCCCAGCGCGATCAGCTCGCGCCGCACGGCCAGATCGTAAATCATCTGTGCGTAATCGCGCGCCGCATAGGCGGAAATCGCTGCCCCGGCCAGACGGGCCAGATAGGCCGGGCCGCCCAGTTCCTTCAGCCCGGGGTCGTCTTCCAAGAAGGCCTTCAGCGTTACTGGCGAGGCAAGGGCGTTCTTCTGGATTCGCGCGGCTGCAATTTCGAAGATTCGCTTGTGGACCGGTTCAAAGAAATGGTCGGCCCGGATGATCGCGGCAATCCGGTCATAAACGTCGTTGTTCGTGAGGATCGAGCCCAGAAGCTGCTGTTCCGCCTCGATGTTATGCGGGAGGCCTTCACCGGTATCTGCCGGTTGCGCGCTCCGGATCGCTGCGACGTCGTTCATGTCCAACCCCTTCTGGTCCGAGCCCCGGCTTATTGCCCATCGGGCCGCGCGGTTCAATCGGCTTGCGCCGGGATCGGAACATTGTGAGCGTGCGGCAGGGGCGGGTCAATCGCCGCCGCCGCGTAGGGATCAGGTGCGTGCATCGCGCCACACTTGCGGCGCCGTCAGGAAGGATTCGACTTCGTTCATCGTGCGCTCGTCGAAGGCGCCAGAGGCCTTGGCCTCGGCTAGAACGTCCCACCAGGTGCAGAGGTGGTGCAGCTGCACCCCGTGGTCGCCCAGCGTCTTGATCGTTTCGGGAAAGATCCCGTAGTAGAAGATCACCGCGGTATGGCCGCAGGTCGCGCCGGTTTCCCGAATCGCGTCGACGAAGGACAGTTTCGACCCGCCGTCGGTGGTCAGATCCTCGACCAGCAGAACGCGTTGGCCTTCAGTCATCGCACCCTCAATCCGGGCATTGCGGCCGTAACCTTTCGGCTTTTTCCGCACGTAGGTCATGGGCAGGCCCATCCGTTCGGCGACCAGCGCGGCAAAGGGAATGCCCGCGGTTTCGCCGCCCGCGATGTTGTCGAACGCCTCAAACCCCGCATCGCGCAGCACGGTGCAGGTCAGGAAGTCCATCAGCGTGGACCGGATGCGCGGATAGGAGATCAGCTTCCGGCAGTCGATATAAACCGGCGAGGGCAGGCCGGAGGCGAAGATGAACGGCTCTTCGGCGTTGAAATGCACCGCCTTGATTTCCAGCAGCATCCGTGCGGTCAGCCGCGCCATCTCGGCCTTGTCGGGGAAGGAGGTGGGGATCATCGGATGCCTCTCAATTGCTCACGTGCCAGTGCAGGGGGAAGCCGGGGTCAAAGACCGTCACAGGGCCGGCGCCTGTCAGGATTTTCTCAGGGTAGGAGACCGGCTCGCCCTTTGTCAGGGTCAGCGTGCCCTCGTTCACCGGCAGGCGGTAGAAGGCCGGACCGTGGAGCGAGGCGAACCCTTCCAGCCGGTCCAGAACGCCTTCCTGTTCGAACACCTCGGCTAGGATCGACATGGTGTTCGTCGCGGTAAAGCAGCCCGCGCAGCCGCAGGCGTGTTCCTTCAGCGCATCGATATGCGGGGCGGAATCCGTGCCAAGGAAGAAGCGCGCCTCGCCGCTGGTTGCCGCTTCGCGCAGTGCAAGGCGATGGGTTTCGCGCTTGGCCACTGGCAGGCAGTAGTAATGCGGCTTGATCCCGCCCACGAGGATATGGTTGCGGTTGATGACCAGGTGATGCGTGGTGATGGTGGCACCCAAGTCATCGCCCGCCGATCGGGCATAGGCCACCGCGTCCGATGTGGTGATATGTTCCATCACCACCCGCAGCCCCGGCGTCGCACGGCGGATCGGGTCCAGCACGCGGTCGATGAACACGGCCTCGCGGTCAAAGATGTCGACGTCGCTGTCCGTCACCTCGCCATGCAGGCAAAGCGGCAGGCCGATCTCCGCCATCTTCTCCAGCACCGGGCGCACGTTGTCGAAGTCGCGCACCCCGGAATGGGAATTGGTCGTGGCGCCTGCGGGATAAAGCTTCACCGCCTTCACAAGGCCGGATTCCGCCGCCGCCGCAACATCGGCGGGGTCGGTATCTTCGGTCAGGTACAGGGTCATCAGCGGCTCGAAGACCGCGCCTTCGGGCAGGGCGGCAAGGATGCGGTCGCGATAGGCGGCGGCCTGTTCGCCCGTCACCACCGGCGGCACGAGGTTCGGCATGATGATCGCGCGGGCGAAATGGCGGGCGGTTTCCGGCAGGATGCCCTGAAGCATCGCCCCGTCGCGCAGATGCAGATGCCAGTCGTCCGGGCGGCGAATGGTGAGTTTAGTCATGATCCCCTCGCGTTTCGGGCCCCGTTACACCGTTTGGCCCGCGATGGCGAGGGGTCTATTCGAGGTTCAGCGACGCGTCGATCTGGATCACCTGCGCCCCGTCGGATTGCGACGGAATGATGATCACCTGCGCGCTGCCGATCCCGGGGCCTGAAAACAGGATCTGCTGGTTTTCTATCATCTCGGGCGAGGGATCGACCTGCCAGCCTGTCTGCCGCAGGGCGTCGCGCCAGCGGGCGATCAGAGCCTCGGCATCCTCGCGGGTTGAAAACTGAAGCAACCGGGTAGAGGACCCGACCGCGCTGTCAATCACCACCTGCATATCCTCGGGGAACTCGATTGCGGGGGGCAGCCAGTCGCCGACGCTGCCCTCCGGCCGCTCCAGCCCGCCTTCGGAGGCAAGTCCGGGATCGGTGGCGGCCTCGCTCAGGTCGCCGCCCTGCGCCTGTGGCTGGGCCTGCTGCGGAGCTGGCTGCGGCTGCTGATCCTGCTGCCCAGTCTCTTGCCCGGGTTCCGTCATGACGCCTTCGCCGCTGGTGCCTTCGCCCCTGCCGCCGATGCCCATTTCGCCCTGCACGGCCGTCCCGCCGCCTTCAGTCCCCGGCGGAAGCGGAAATCCTGTCGAGGGATCCTGCTGGGCCAGCGCCGGGCTGGCCGTCGAAAGAAGCACAGCAAGGGCTGCAAGGCGCGGCAGGCAAGTCATCGGGATCTCTTTCCTCATCGTGTCATTCCTCCGGGCGCGACCTAGCGCAGGGGTGCGGCCGTCACAACCTGTGGCCAAAGGCGCGCGAAAACCTGCCACCGGATGTTCGCACCGTGCCGCTTTTTCAGGCGGTTCGCCCGTTCGATGGGAAACCCGCCAGCGCATGCCTTGGTTCCCCCGGGGCCCACCCTTGGCGCGGCGGAAGGCGCAGTATAAGCTCGGAGCCGTTGATCGCGGGGACAGGTATGCCGGATGGCAGCGTAACAGGAATGCTCCAGCGCAGCCGGGGCGAGGGGTTTGCAAGCCTGTCGCTTCAGCAGGGGCGGGTGCGGTTAGGCACGCTGCGGCAGGTCGGTTCGGCCAAGGTGATTCTGCCGCGCAGCCATGGCCCGGTGCCAGAGGTCGTGTTCCTCAATACCTCTGGCGGGCTGACCGGCGGCGACCGGCTGAGCTTTGGTCTTGACCTTGGACCCGGTGCCACGGCGGTGGCTACGACGCAGACGGCGGAACGCGCCTATGCCAGCGCCGCAGGACGGGCAGAGCTTCGGGTAGATTTTCGCGTCGGGCAGGGCGGGCGGCTCGACTGGTTGCCGCAGGAGACCATCCTTTTCGACCGCAGCAGCCTCTGCCGCCGCACCATTGCCGATCTGACCGGCGACGCCACCTTCCTGATGGCAGAAATGATCGTTCTGGGCCGCGCCGCGATGGGCGAGACGCTGCAAAGCTTGACGCTGACGGACTGGCGGGAAATCCGACGCGACGGTCAGCCGCTGCTGGTCGAACCGCTGCGGCTGACGGGCGCGGCGCTGGGCCGTGCGGCAACCACGGGAACCCAACGCGCGCTGGCCACGATTGTCCTCGCCGCCCCGGGGGCCGAGGATGCGCTGGCCCCAGTCCGCGCCGCGCTGCCCGAAGGGATCGAGGCCGCGGCCTCGGCCTGGGCCGGGCGCTGCGTGGTGCGGCTGATGGCGCCGGACAGCTTGCCCTTGAAACGGGCTGTGGCGCAGGTATTGCTTGTGCTGCGGGACGGGCGGCCCTTGCCGCGTGTCTGGCAGATCTAGGAAAGGAACCGAATGAACCTGACGCCGCGCGAAAGGGACAAGCTTCTGGTCAGCGTTGCAGCCATGGTCGCGCGCAATCGTCTTGAACGAGGCGTCAAGCTCAACCACCCCGAAGCCATCGCGCTCATCACCGATTTCGTGGTTGAGGGCGCCCGCGACGGCCGCACCGTCGCTGACCTCATGGAAACCGGCGCCCATGTCGTGCGCGCCGACCAGTGCATGCCCGGCATCGCCGAGATGATCCACGACGTGCAGGTCGAGGCGACGTTCCCCGACGGCACCAAGCTTGTCACGGTCCACCACCCGATCCGCTGAAAGGATCTGCCCATGCTCCACAGGATTTTGACCCGGCTGATCGACCTGATCGACAGTATCGCAGCCCCGGCGCCCCAGCCGATTCCCATTCCGGTCCGCGTCCGGGAACCGCGCCGATGATCCCCGGCGAGGTCTTCCCAGCCGACGGCGACATCATCCTGAACGACGGGCAAGAGGTGCGGGTGCTTTCTGTATCCAACACCGGCGATCGTCCGGTTCAGGTCGGAAGCCACTATCATTTCGCCGAAACCAATACGGGCCTTTCGTTCGACCGGGATGCAGCCCGCGGCTGGCGGCTCGACATCCCGGCAGGCACCGCCGTCCGGTTCGAACCCGGCCAGACGCGCGAAGTTACGCTGGTCCCCCTGCAAGGGGCGCGGCGGGTGTTCGGATTCAACCAAGCCGTGATGGGGCCGCTATGAAGGGCGTTGCGACACCGATCGACCTCTGGCGGGCTGGCTTCGCCGTCTGGAGCCTCATGGCAGAGGCCCAGGCCGTCATCGCTCTGCGCTGCCTTGGCGCGATGGGGATGTGGACCTCTCCCCCCGGTGAAAATCTGCGCATGGTGGCGGAAAAGCAGGCGGCCTTTGCCCATGCCGCGCGGGCCGGCATGCTGGCCCACGCCCGGGGCGACCGGCCCGATCTTGTGACGCAGGCCATCATCAAGCCGCTGCGGCGCAAGACCACCGCCAATGTCGCGCGGCTGACCAAGGCGGGGCCGCTGTCCCTGACACCGCCGAAGCCCCGCAAGTAAGAGGATCGAATGCCCGCAAGGATTTCCCGCGCCGCCTATGCGGACATGTATGGCCCCACGACCGGCGACAGGCTGCGGCTGGCCGACACCGACCTCATCATCGAGGTGGAGCGCGACCTGACCACCTATGGCGAAGAGGTCAAGTTCGGCGGCGGCAAGGTCATCCGCGACGGGATGGGCCAATCGCAGGCAACCCGGGCCGAAGGTGCGATGGACACGGTCATCACCAACGCGCTGATCCTGGACCATACCGGCATCTACAAAGCAGATGTGGGCCTGCGTGACGGGCGGATCGAACGGATCGGCAAGGCGGGCAATCCGGACACTCAGCCGGCGGTCAACATCGTCGTCGGCCCGGGGACTGAAATCATCGCGGGCGAGGGGCGCATCCTGACCGCCGGCGGGTTCGACGCGCATATTCACTTCATTTGCCCGCAACAGGTCGATGATGCGCTGCATTCCGGCATCACGACGATGCTGGGCGGCGGAACAGGCCCAGCGCATGGCACGCTCGCCACCACCTGCACGCCGGGGCCTTGGCACATCGGGCGGATGATGCAGGCGCTGGATGCGGTGCCGGTGAACGTCGGCCTGTCGGGCAAGGGCAACGCGAGCCTTCCGCCCGCGCTGGTCGAACAGGTGCAGGCCGGCGTCTGCGCCCTGAAACTGCACGAGGACTGGGGCACCACCCCCGGCGCCATCGACTGCTGCCTGTCCGTGGCCGATGATCTGGACGTGCAGGTGATGATCCACACCGACACGCTGAACGAATCCGGCTTTGTCGAAAACACGCTGGCCGCCATCGGCGACCGCACCATCCACGCCTTCCATACCGAAGGCGCGGGCGGCGGACATGCCCCCGACATCATCAAGGTCGTCAGCCATCCGAACGTCATCCCAAGCTCGACGAACCCGACGATGCCTTACACGGTGAACACGATTGAAGAGCATCTCGACATGCTCATGGTCTGTCACCACCTCGACAAGTCGATCCCCGAGGATGTGGCCTTTGCCGAAAGCCGCATCCGGCGCGAGACCATCGCAGCCGAAGATATCCTGCACGACATGGGCGCGTTCTCGATTATCTCGTCCGACAGCCAGGCAATGGGGCGGGTGGGCGAGGTGATCATCCGCACCTGGCAGACCGCCCACAAGATGAAGCAGCAGCGCGGCCGCCTGGCCGAGGAAACCGGCGACAACGACAACTTTCGGGTTCGCCGCTACATCGCGAAATACACGATCAATCCTGCCGTCGCGCACGGAATCTCCCGGCACATCGGTTCTATCGAGGAAGGCAAGCGCGCGGACCTGGTGCTCTGGTCGCCGGCGTTCTTCGGCGTAAAGCCCGACATGGTTCTGGTGGGCGGGACCATCGCCATGGCGCAGATGGGCGATCCGAACGCCTCTATCCCGACGCCGCAGCCGGTTTATTCCCGACCGATGTTCGGCGCGATGGGCCGGTCGGTGGAAAGGTCGGCGGTGATCTTCGCGTCGGGTGGCGCGGTCGAAGCCGGGGTAGGTGCACAGCTTGGGCTGGCCAAGGACCTTGTCGCCGTCAGTGGCACCCGCGGGATCGGCAAGCGCGACATGCGCCTGAACGACGCGATGCCCCGAATCGAGGTCAATCCCGAAACCTACGAAGTGCGCGCGGACGGAGAGCTTCTGACCTGCGAACCGGCGCGGGAGCTTCCCCTGGCGCAGCGGTATTTCCTGTTCTAGCCGCAGTAACCGAAGTCATTCGTTAGGGGGCAGTGGCACTTCGAATTGACAACTGCGTTAAGGGCGGCTGTCATCGCGGCGGGTTACTGCTGGCCCGACATCCGCCGAAATTCAGGCGACGGCCGGTTCGGTGCCGAAGGGGTCGCTCGCTCTGGATCCCCGCTCTTTTACAGCAATGGTCTCAGAGGTGACACAGCCCCTTTTGGTCATCTGCTGCGGGCGGGTTCCGCAGGCTGGTTCGACCTTGCTTCTTCAGGCATGCCCCATCCGCTGCAGGGACCGGGGCGTGACCACGATCTCTTTGCGGTGGCTGACGCGATAGTAGGAAGGGTTGGTCAGCACCTCCTCGGGCAGGCGGGCGCGATCGAACAGGTTGCAGCGGATCTCCTCGACCTCGACGATATGGCAGGGACCTTCCACCCGGGCGGGGCCGGACAGGAACATCTCCTCCAGCTCGGCCTGGCGGGCCCGCAGACGCGCCAGTTCCGCCTGCACATCGGCGAGTTCCTCTACCGCCTGACGAAGGTCCATTTGCCACTCCTTTCGCGCGTCGAATCTGAATAAGGCCAACCCTGCCACCGTTCGGTTAATGTTCCGCTAAGGGCAGGCCGCGTCCGGGTTGCATCGGCGGAAACAAGCCGTAAGATCAACAGACAACGACGGAGGCCAGCATGACGAACACCGACCCTACCGCGCAGATGGTGCGCCTTGCCGGAAGCTGGGTCGACGCCGCCGACCAGGTGGTGCTGGGCTATGACGAACGCTTCCTGCGCCGCAAGCGGCTGACCACCGTGCACGGCGACAGCTTCATGGTGGACCTGCCGGAAACCACGAACCTTTCCCATGGCGACGCGCTTGAGCTTTCTGACGGCCGCCTGATCGAGGTGGTTGCCGCCGAGGAACCGCTGCTACAGGTGACGGGTCCCTCGCTCGCGCGGCTGGCATGGCATATCGGCAACCGCCACACCCCTTGCCAGGTCGAAAATGACCGCCTGCTGATCCGGCAGGATCATGTTCTGGCCGACATGCTGCGCCGCTTGGGGGCAGAGGTGGCCGAGGTCACCGCCCCCTTCCGCCCTGAAGGCGGCGCTTATGGTCACGGTCGCACCATGGGCCACGATCACGGGCATGACCATGACCACGGGCATCACCACCACGTGCAGCACCATGCCTTTCATCACCATCTTTCTGAAGAGGATGGCGAAGACTAAACCTTGGCCGACCCGCTTCTGACGCTTGTGCAATGGCTTTCCCCTGCCTTTCCGGTGGGTGGCTTTGCCTATTCCCATGGGTTGGAATGGGCCATCGCGGCGGGCGAACTGCGGGATGCCCCCACGCTTGCGCCGTGGATCGAGGAGACGCTGCGCTTTGGCGCTGGGCGCAATGACGCGATCCTGATCGCGCAGTGCCTGGCTGAAGGGGCGGACATTCCGGCCCTTGCCGCACTGGCGCAGGCCCTGGCGGCGTCGCGCGAACGGCTGGTGGAAAGCATGGAACAGGGCCGTGCCTTCCTTGCCGTCACCAATCGGCTGACTGGGGATGACTGGCCGCCGATGCCCTATCCGGTGGCGCTGGGCGCTGCCGCGCGCGCCCTTGGTCTTGCGCCGGTGACGGTGGTGTCGCTCTATCTCCATGCCTTCGCCTCCAACCTCGTGCAGGCGGGGGTGCGGTTCATCCCCCTTGGCCAGACCGAGGGGCAGAAGGTGCTGGCCGGCCTGCATCCTTGCATCAGCGCCTTGGCGGATGAGGCCGCGGCGGCAAGCATCGACGATCTGGGCGGCGGCGCGATGCGCGGCGATCTTGCCGCGATGCGCCACGAAACCATGGAAGTAAGGATCTTCAGGACATGAGCATGAACGGACCCCTGCGGGTCGGCATCGGCGGCCCCGTCGGCGCCGGCAAGACGACGCTGACGGAACAGCTCTGCCGGGCGCTTCGGGACAGCTATTCAGTGGCGGTCATCACCAACGACATCTACACGCGCGAGGATGCCGAATACCTGATGCGGGCGCAGGCGCTGCCGCTGGAACGCATCCGGGGGGTGGAAACCGGCGGTTGCCCCCACACAGCGATCCGCGAGGACGCGAGCATCAACCTTGCTGCCGTGGCCGACCTGCGCAGCGCATTTCCGGATCTGGACGTCATCCTGATCGAATCCGGCGGGGACAACCTGGCGGCCACCTTCAGCCCGGAACTTGCAGACCTTGCGATCTATGTCATCGACACGGCGGCAGGGCAGGACATTCCCCGGAAAAAGGGGCCGGGGGTGACGCGGTCCGACCTTCTGGTCATCAACAAGGTCGATCTTGCCCCCCATGTGGGCGTGGACCCCGATCTGCTGGAAAGCGACGCCGCCGCCGCGCGGGGGCAGCGGCCCTTCGTCATGGCAAGTCTGCGCCAAGGCAAGGGTGTCGATCAAATCGTCAGTTTTCTGAAGCGCGAGGGTGGTCTTCCGGAGGGCGGCGGATCACGCTGATCTCGCCGTTGCGTTCCAGCCGGGCCTCCTTGACCTCGGACCAGTCCTCCATCCCCTCGCGCAGGCGCAGGGCGCTCAGCAGGTCGTTCTCGCTCAGGTGACTGCGGCGCATGGCGTCCCAGTCGATCTTGCCATCGCGGATCAGCACCCGCGGGCTGCCCTTGATCAGCGTGCCGATCCATCCGGCGCTGAACGAAAGCCGGGCAAAGATCCAGTGCAGGCCCACCAGCACGACCGCCGCCACGAGCGTGGGAAAGAACGGCGACTGACCGGTGATCGCGCGGCTGATCACCGATCCGAGCATCACCCCCAGGATCACGTCAAAGGCGGTGTTCTTGCCGATGAAGCGCTTTTCCCCGATCCGCACTACGAAGATGGCAAAGATGAAGACGACAACGGCCCGAATGGCCATGTGATGCGCGCCCAGATCATCCTCGTCCAAGCCCAGCAGGGCCACCGCACCTTCAAGGAGCTCCTCGGGCATCGCATTCCTTTCCCGCCGCCTCTGGGTCAACCTCTGGCCTCTGGCGATGTTCCGCGGGCTTGACCGGCGGGGCGTCTCGTGCAGCATGTGGAAAAGCAGCGGGAGGGGGCATGGAGGCGATCGCATCCATAGACGACGTGCAGCGAATGCTCGGGGCGCAGAACTATGTCTGCGGACGGGCGCTGGGCACGGTGGTGTTTCTGGCGCTGCGGCTGGGCCGGCCGCTGTTCCTGGAAGGCGAGGCCGGCACCGGCAAGACGGAAATCGCCAAGGCCCTTGCCGCCGCGCTGGGCCGCCGCCTGATCCGGCTGCAGTGCTATGAGGGGCTGGATGCGGCGGCGGCGGTCTATGAATGGAACTTTGCCCGGCAGATGATCGCCATCCGTACGGCCGAGGCGACAGGCGCTACCAACCGCGACGCCCTGACCGACGAGTTGTTTTCCGAAGCCTACCTGTCGCCCCGCCCGCTGCTGGAGGCGATGCGCCCGCAGGAAGGCGGTCCGCCCGTGCTGCTGATCGATGAAATCGACCGAACGGACGAACCGTTCGAGGCCTTCCTGCTGGAGGCCCTGTCGGACTTCCAGGTGACGATCCCCGAACTGGGCACCATCCGTGCGCCCGAACCGCCCATCGTCATCCTGACCTCCAACCGTACTCGAGAGGTTCATGACGCGCTCAAGCGGCGCTGCCTGTATCACTGGGTCGATTACCCGACGTTTGACCGGGAGATCGAGATCCTGCACGCCCGCATCCCTGGCGCGCCCGAGGCCCTGACGCAAGAAATAGTGGCCTTCGTCCAGCGGCTTCGGCACGAGGATCTGTTCAAGAAGCCGGGCGTGGCCGAAACCATTGACTGGGCGCGATGCCTGCTGGCGCTGGATGTGATCGCGCTGTCGCCCGAGGTCATTGGCGACACGCTGGGCGCGATCCTGAAGTACCAGGACGATATTCAGCAACTTCAAACCTCCGAAACGCGGCGCCTGTTGGAGGAGATCCGCCGCAACTTGGCCCCTGCGGGATGAGCCGCGCCGATCCCGCCCGCGGGATGATGCCCGTGAACATCGTGCATTTCGCCCGCGCGTTGCGGCGGGCGGGGCTGCCGATCGGGTCAGGGCGGGTGATCGACGCGGTGCGCGCGGTCGAGGTTGCCGGCTTCACGGCGCGGACGGATTTCTTCTGGATCCTGCACGCCTGTTTCGTATCCCGTCCTGAACACCGCGAGGTGTTCGCCCAGGTCTTCCGGCTTTACTGGCGTGACCCCCGGCTTGAAGAACACATGATGTCGCTGCTGCTTCCCTCCGTCCGTGGTGCGGCCGAGGAGCGCCCGCCCCAACCCGGCGAGCGCCGCGCGGCAGAGGCGCTGCTAGACCGGCCGCCCGACCTTCCCCCACCCACGCCCGACCCCGACCTTACCATCGACGCCAGCGAAACAGCCTCGGCCCGGGAAAAGCTCCGCCGGCTCGATTTCGAACAGATGACCAGCGCCGAGATGGCCGAGGCGCGCCGGATGCTGGCCGAGCTTCAACTCCCGGTGCCGCCGATGGCCCAGCGCCGGACCATGGCCAGCAACAGGGGCCACATGCCCGACTGGCGCCGCAGCCTGCGCGATGCGCTGCGCCAGGGCGGCGAGCTTTCCGCCCCCGCCCGCCGCGAGAGGCGCGAACGCTGGCCGAAACTGATCGTGCTCTGCGACATTTCCGGCAGCATGTCGTCCTATTCCCGCGCGGTGCTGCATTTCATCCACGCGGTGGCAAACCAGCGGGGGCAGGGCTGGGCGAGGGTCCATGCCTTTACCTTTGGCACGCGGCTGACGAACATCACCCGGCACCTGCGCGGCCGCGACGTGGATGCCGCGCTGGCCCGCGCCGGGGCAGAGGCACCGGACTGGTCGGGCGGCACCCGGATCGGGGAAAGCCTGCGGGCCTTCAACCGCGACTGGTCGCGCCGGGTCATGGGGCAGGGGGCGGTGGTCCTTCTGATCACCGACGGGCTTGATCGTGGCGACCCGGAGGCGCTTGCGCGGGAAATGCAGCGGCTCCGGCTGTCGGCGCGGCGGGTGATCTGGCTCAACCCCCTTTTGCGGTGGGAGGCCTTCGCCCCACGGGCGGCAGGGGTCCGCGCCATGCTGCCGCATGTGGACAGCTTTCGCGCCGGCCACAACATTGCAGCGCTTGAAGGCTTGGCCGCCGCCCTGCGCGATCCCCAGGACGCGGGGGAAAAAAACCGGCTGCTGACGGCTGACGCAGCCGTGAGCAAGTATTGAATGGAAATCCCTGAAACCTGATGAAGTTCTGGGCGTTGGGCAAGGATTGTCTTGTATCGCTACACCGCATCGGCGGGGGCTACAAAGGGAGTTTCCAGATGACCCGTTCGTTATTCTCGACAACGACATTCCGCGCCACGACGGCACTGACGCTGTCGCTATCGCTGCTTCAGCCAACAGTGGCCGTCGGTCAGGCGGTGGGAAACGGCCAGACCGCCGATGACGCGAACGGCCAGGGCCGCGTGCAGTTCTGCATGGCCAACCCCGATGGCGAAAACTGCGAAGAAACCCTTCGCGATCTGGAGCTTTGCATCGAAGACCCGGCGATCGAGGGCTGCGACGCACTACTGAACGAACAGTCGGCTACCGAGGCCGGCGCTGCAGGGGCCACGGAGACCGAAGCGGGCGCCGAGGGCGCAGCGACCGCGCAGGAGCCGGGCACCCCCGACATTCCCACCGAAACCCCTCCTGAGGTTCCCCCAGTCCCCACGCCCGAACCCGAGACGCCGCCGTCGCCGGATATCCCGCAGCCCGACGTTCCTGAAATCCCCCAGCCCACCCCCGAAGCGCCAGAGCCCCCGGCGCCGGGGCCGGAGATCCCGCCTCCGACAACGGAGGCCGGTCCCGGTCCTGAAGCAACGCAGGCGCCCCAAGGGGCGCCTGATGCGGAAGGGGCCCCGGATGCGGCAACTCCCGATGCAGCGGCACCCGGTGGTGCAGCCCCTGAACCGGCCACTCCCGATGAAACAGCTCCCGACGCGGCTGCACCCGACGCGGAAGCACCCGACGCGGCAGCTCCGGATGCGGCTGCGCCAGATGCAGCCGCCCCTGCGGATGCAGGACCCGACGCACCTGCGGCAGGTGACGCCGCGCCTCAGGCCCCTGCGGCCACTGGCGACGCAGCCCCTGACAGCGCCGGGGCACCCGCCGCAGACCCTGCTCAGGGTGAAGGCGCTGCGCCTGTGACGCCGGCCCCCGCCGATGGCGCCCAAGCGCCGGCCGCGACCCAAGCACAGCCGGATCAGGCCGCTGAAGATCTTCAGAACCTGCCCGAAGGCACCGAGGCTCCCGAGGTCACCGAAGGCCCCGCCGAAGTCGTCGAGAACACCCCCGAACCCACGCCGGAACTTACGGCCGAGGACGAAGCCCGCATCCAGCGCCTGCTTGAAGATCCCGAAGTCGCAGGGGCAGTGGAAACGCTGAACCGCGCGCTGGGCCTGCAGGCCGACACGCCCGCCGAACCCGCCGCCGATACCGATGCCGCTGCCGAGGGCCAAGGTGCCCCGGCGACGGCGCTTGGCGCTGCGGCGGCAGCAGCGCTTGCGGTGCTGGGCCAGCAGCAGGGCGAACAGGCGGATCAGGCCGCTGAAGCCCCCGCGCCCGAGGATGTCGTCGAACAGCAGGTGACGGAGGAAAACAGCCGCTCCAGCACCGAGGACTTTGACACCCGCATCGTCACCAGCCCGCAGCAGGAGCAGGAGCGCCGCGGCCTCAGCCGGCTTGAACAGGCTGGGCTTCTGGCGCTGGGCGCGGTGGGCGTGGGCATGCTGGTCGGCAACAACCGGGTTGTCGCGAATTCGGGCGACCGCGTCGTGGTGGACCGGGGCCAGGGCGATCTGGCCATCTGGAAGGACGACAACGCGCTGATCCGCCAGCCGGGCAACACCGAGCGGACCGAACGCTATGCCGACGGCTCCACCCGCACGATCCTGGAGCGGACGGACGGCTCCTCGATCATCACTGTGCGTGACGCCACTGGCCGGGTGCTCTGGCGTGAACGGCGCGAGCCGGACGGGACGAGCGTGCAGCTGATCGACGACCTCCGTCCGGTGGAGCCGGTGGATGTCACCGTCCTGCCGCCGCCCCAGATCGGCGAGGTTCGTGTGACCGAACGCACCGACACCGCCATGCTCCGCAGCCTTCTGGCCGAGGCCGAAGCGCAGGATCTGGGCCGCACCTTTACCCTGCGCCAAGTGCGCGAGACGCGTGAGCTCCGCGAACTCGCACCCGAGATCACGACCGAGCCGATCACCTTCGAAACTGCCTCGAGCGTGGTGCGGAACACCGAGGCGCGCAAGCTGGTCCAGATCGGGCGCCTGATGCAGGAGATGATCGCCGAGAACCCGCGTGAGATCTTCCTGATAGAGGGCCACACCGATGCCGTCGGGAGCGCAAGCTACAACCTTGCCCTTTCGGACCGTCGGGCAGAGTCGGTGGCGCTGGCGCTGACGGAGTATTTCGGCGTGCCGCCTGAAAACATGGTGGTCCAGGGCTATGGCGAACGCTTCCTCAAGGTTGCGACGCAAGAGGCCGAACCCGCCAACCGCCGCGTGGCCGTGCGCCGGATCACCTGGCTGATCAACTGACGCTGTTGCCGCGGGTCGCAGGCCCGCGGCACCTTCTTCTCCTCTGGCGCGGCGGGGCGGGCCTTGCCATACTGCCGCCGCAGGAGGAGCCATGCACCACGACCAAATGCCCGAGATCGCGCTGGAGTGGCACCGCGCCGGTCGCGGCGCCACACTTGCCACTGTCGTTGAAACCTGGGGCAGCGCCCCCCGCGTTGCCGGTAGCCAGCTGGTTGTCAGCGGGGGCGGCGACATGATGGGTTCCGTTTCCGGCGGCTGCGTCGAAGGTGCCGTGGTGGCCGAGGCGCTGGCCGGTAGTGAGGCCCGGCTTCTGACCTATGGCGTAAGTGACGCCGATGCCTTTGCCGTTGGGCTGGCCTGTGGCGGAACCATCCGCGTGCTGCTTGAACCCGTCGGGACGATTATGCCCGAGGCGCATCTGGCCGCGCTGGTAGAGGCCCGCGCGGCGCGACGTCCGGTGGCCCATCTCGTGAATCTAGTGTCCGGTGAGTGTCGGCTTGCCACGGCGGATGATCCGGCGCTGGGCCAAGCGATCGCCAGCCGGATGCGCAGCGACCAGTCCGGGGTCGAAGGGGAATGGTTCATCGGCATCCACAACCCGCCCCTGCGGCTGGTGATCGTAGGGGCGGTGCATATCGCGCAGCCACTGGTGACGATCGCCCGGCTGGCGGGCTATGACCCGGTGATCATCGACCCACGCACGGCGTTCGCCGCACCCGAACGTTTTCCCGGAGAGGATCTGTCCGACCTTTGGCCCGATGAGGCCCTGCTGGCCGCGCCGCCCGACAGCCGTACTGCCGTCGTGACGCTGACCCATGACCCGAAGCTTGACGATCCCGCGCTGCGCGTGGCGCTGCGGTCGCAGGCGTTCTATGTCGGCGCTCTCGGGTCCACCCGGACCCACGCCAAACGCGTAGCGCGGTTGCAAGAGGAGGGGTTTAGCGCCGATGAAATTGCCCGCATCCACGCGCCGGTCGGGCTCGACATCGGCGCCCGTAATCCTGCCGAGATCGCGGTGGCGATCATGGCAGAAATCACCCAGCGCCTGAGGCGGGGATGAAGTTCGGCCCGGTTCCGGTTGGGGCGGCGCTGGGGATGATCCTTGCGCACTCACAGCACGCAGGCGGGCGCAAGATCCCGAAGGGGCAGGTGCTTGCCCCGCAGGATCTTGCCGCGCTGGCAGCGGAAGGTGTCCATGAGGTGACGGTGGCGCGGCCAGAGCCGGGCGATGTCACGGAAAACGCCGCCGCGGCCCAGCTGGCGGCGGCGCTGGTGCCCGATCCGGTGGCGGCGGGGCTGCGGATCAGCGCGCCCTTCACCGGGCGGGTCAACCTGCATGCCGCCGTGCCCGGCATCACGCTGCTGGAGGCGGCGCGCATCCACAAGCTTAACGCAGTGGACCCGGCGATCACCCTTGCGACGCTGCCGCCCTTTGCGCGGGTGTTGCCGGGAACGCTGGTGGGGACGGTCAAGATCATCGCCTATGCCGTTGGCGGCGATGCCCTGCTGCGTGCGGCCGAAGGGCTGGAAGGCGCCCTCCGGGTGGGACCGGTGCAGCGTGCGACTGCAGGGCTGCTGCTGACCGAGGTGCCGGATCAGCCCGCACGCCTGAACGACAAGGCCCGCCGCGTGATCGAGGGGCGGCTGCACCCGCTGGGGATGACGCTGGCTGATTGCCGGATCGTCCCGCATGAGGCGGCCCCGATGGCCGAAGCACTGCGGGCGCTGAAGGGGGAGATGCTCCTGATGTTGACCGGATCGGCAACCTCGGATCTGCAGGACACCGGGCCGGAGGCGCTGCGGGCGGCAGGCGGGCAGGTGGCGCGATTCGGGATGCCGGTCGACCCCGGCAACCTGCTGTTTCACGGTGCACTGGAGGGGCGGCCGGTGATCGGGCTGCCAGGTTGCGCCCGTTCCCCAGCGCTCAACGGGGCTGACTGGGTGCTGGAGAGGTTGGCCTGCGGCCTGACGCTGGGTGACGCCGACATCGCCGCAATGGGCGTAGGCGGGCTGCTCAAGGAAATCCCGTCACGGCCGCAGCCGCGCGACAGACGAAACGTTTAAGGGAAAATACCATAACTATTTCAGTGTTTTGTTCAATTATTCCTTGAGGTTTAGTCAGGATTAAGAAACCATATTCATACGGTGACAAAGACGAAGTCGCGCGATAGGTTAACGCGCATGTCCGGACACACAGCGGGACCGCCGGACTGGCATTGGCTGACATGGCGGGCGTTCCCGCGCTTTGACGGAGGTTTGGATGATCCGCGTTGCGGGCCTGGTTCTGGTGTTTTTTCTTGGGGCGGTGAGCCCGCTCCGGTCACAAGATACCGCCCAGGCCGCTACGCCCGCGCCACAGCAAGTTTCAGGGGCCGAGGATCCCGCCTTTCGAACCGCGCTCGACCACTGGCTTGCCGATGATGAGGAAAGTGCCTTGCCCGCGCTGGATGTGCTGGCAGAAAAGGGTAACACCGCCGCCCAGATCCTTCTGGCGCTGATCGACAAATCGCCTGAGCTTCAAGGGCCGTGGCTCTCCTCGCTCCCGCGGGAACAGCGCGTGACGATGATGCGCGACCAGGGCGGCCTTTCCGGCCAAAGCTGGATCCACAAGGCGGCCAAGGCCTCGCCACTTGCGGAGACCTGGCAGTCGCTTTGGAAGACCGATGCATCCTTTGGCGTTCTGCGCTCCTTCGCCCAGTTGGGCGAGCCGCGGGCCGGACGTGCGGCGGCGGTGACGCTTGCCGGGCGGGCGCGGACAGGCTTTGCGGATCTGGCCGAGGATCCGGCCTATCCCGACGGGCTGCGCTATTTCATCTGGCGCGAATGGGCGGGCCGCCCGGATCACCTTCCGCGCCTGACAGATGAGTTCTTGGCCCTTGGGCCCGGCGATCCGCAACGCGCGATGATGGGGCAGGATGTGCCGGCCGCGGATTATGCCCGCTGGCTGATGACCGCGCCCGAGGCACGGCCCATCGCGGCGCTTTGCGATCTGCGCTGCACCGAAACGGCGCCTTCCTGCGCGCTGGCCGCAGCCCGTGCGCTGGGGGATCCGTCGCAGGTGATGGTACTGGGCACTCCAGCCGAGGCGTTGATTCCGACCGAAAGCTTCGTGCAAAGCCCGCGAGGGCAGGCGGCGCTGCTGCGGCGCGTCCTTCTGGGGGCCTCGATCCGGATGCGCCCGGCGATGTTTGCTCGCGCCGCGGAAACAGACTCCTGCTTTGCCGAAATCCTCGCGGAAGAGGCGGGGCGCTACTAGCACATGAAAAAGGCCGGACAGCGATGCTGACCGGCCCCGATATGGCGTGAACGAGGCTTACTTGGGGCCGATCATCATGACCATCTGCCGCCCTTCAAGCTTGGGCATATTTTCGATCTTGCCCACGTCGGCAACATCGCGGGCCACGCGGTTCAGAAGCTCCATTCCAAGCTGCTGGTGCGCCATCTCCCGGCCCCGGAAGCGCAGCGTCACCTTCACCTTGTCTCCGCCTTCCAGAAACTTGAAGACCGAACGCATCTTGACCTCGTAGTCATGAGTATCGGTTCCAGGACGGAACTTGATCTCCTTGACCTCGATGATCTTCTGCTTTTTCCGAGCTTCAGCCTCGCGCTTCTGCTGTTCAAACTTGAACTTGCCGA
The DNA here is from genome assembly GCA_008711135.1 of Rhodobacteraceae bacterium LNNU 3342. Lineage (GTDB taxonomy): Bacteria > Pseudomonadota > Alphaproteobacteria > Rhodobacterales > Rhodobacteraceae > Halodurantibacterium. Next base: position 76,412 of record VUAW01000007.1, on the reverse strand, counting down.
AGTCCATGATCTTGCAGACGGGCGGCTCGGCATTGGGAGAAATCTCAACCAGATCAAGTCCGGCCTCTTCAGCCATGGCAAGAGCCCGCGCCGGGGTGACAACCCCCACGTTTTCGCCATCAGCCCCGATCAGCCGGATTTCGGGGGCGCGAATGCGATCGTTGATACGAGGACCAGTATCGCGCTGCGGCGGGGCATTGTGAGGTCTACGGGCTATGGCACTTAATCCTTCTAGTGTTGATCCGTGGCGCGCAAAATAGCCTTGCCGGCGGTGCATTTCAACCCGGTTCTGGCGCATTCCGCTGCAGGTTGCGTGCGCTTTCCTTGGCCGGGGCTTTCTGGCATATGAGGCGCCAACCACAGACATCGAGGCAGGAGTTGATCTGACATGAACAGGATCGTAGGGGCCTTGGCCGTGCTGGTCGTCATTGGCGCCGGGGCCTATTACGTCGTTGACGCGCGCGAACAACGCCGGGCCGAGGAAGCCGCAATCCAAGCGCAAGCCGAAGCCCAGGCTGCCGCCGAGGCCGAGGCGCAGGCCGCCGAGGAAGCCGCCGCCGCGGCCGAAGAAGCTGCCGCGCAGGCGCAGGCCGAAGCAGAGGCCGCCGCCGCCGCCGCCGAGGCCGAGGCTGAAGCCGAGGCTTCAGCTGCCGCAGAGGCTGCCGCTGGCGCTGCCGACGCTGCCGCCGACGCCGCCGCTCAGGCCATCGATTCGGCCGTTCGCGCCGTGGGCGGTGCCGCCGACACCGCCGCGGCCGCTGCCGAAAGTGCCGAAGAGGCCGCCGATGAGGCCGCCAATGCTGCAGCCGAAGCGGCCGAAGCGGCCGAGGGCAACACCACGCTGTCGTGGAACGTCGCCGACCTGACGCAAGACGAGATTCGCGCCCGGATCGAGGCGGCACCGCTTCCGTCGATGCTGCGCGACTCGCTGCGCACCGCGCTTGAACAGGCGCAGGGCAATCCCGAGGCAACGCAGGCCGTGCTGGATCAGCTGCGGCGCGCGCTGGGGCAATAAACACCTACGATAAAAAATGCCGCGGGGATCACCCGCGGCATTTTCATTTCACGACGTTCGGACAGGTCAGCCGACGAAGGCCTTTTCCACCACGTATTCGGCAGGGTCCGAGTTGGCGCCTTCCCGCAGGCCAAAGCCTTCAAGGATCTCCTTGATCTCCATGTTGAAGGCGAGCGAGCCACAGACCATGCCGCGGTCGGTTTCCGCGTTGATTGGCGGGATGCCTAGCTTTTCGAACACTTCCCCCGAACGCATCAGGTCGGTGATCCGGCCCATCTGCGCGCTTTCCTCACGGGTCGTGGTGGGGAAGTAGCGCAGCTTGGCGCGGGCTTCCTCGCCGATGAACTCGTGGTTCAGGGTTTCCTCGACCAGTTCACGGCCATAATCCAGCGCGGCAACTTCCCGGCAGGTATGGGTCAGGATGATCTCATCATACCGTTCGTAGGTTTCAGGGTCGCGGATCAGGCTGGCGAAAGGCGCGATGCCGGTGCCGGTGGCGAACAGCCACAGCCGCTTGCCCGGCAGCAGCGCGTCAAGAACCAGCGTGCCCACGGGTTTCGGGCGCAGGATGATCTGCTCACCCGGCTGGATGTGCTGAAGGCGGCTGGTCAGCGGACCGTCCTGCACCTTGATCGAGTAGAACTCCAGTTCATCGTCCCAAGAGGGCGAGGCGATGGAGTAGGCGCGCAGCAGCGGCTTGCCGTCGTCCTTCAAGAGGCCGATCATCACGAACTCACCCGAGCGGAAGCGCAGGGTCTGGGGGCGCGAGACGCGGAAGGAAAAGAGATCATCCGTCCAGTGACGGACAGCGGTCACCGTCTGCGCATCGGGCAGGGTCTTTACCGCGGGGGTGACTGGGGTCTGGTCGTTCATGTCCATTCCGGGGCCGGTGCCCCGTCCTTTTGTTCGGGTTCGTTCGTTGGCTCAGGCGTTGCGCGGGAAGGGGGACGCATCGCCGCGAAGCCGCGACTGATAGTCATGGGCGCGCCAGTCGGCGCGGAACTGCCATTGATCCTCGGGCTGGCGGGCGGCGAGGTCTTCGCTGATTTCCACCTCGTCAAAGCCGACGCGGCGGGTCATCGCATATTGGTCGGCCAGAACGTGACCAGCAGCCCGCAGGCGGCCCGTGAAGCCCATCGTCCGCAGCCAGCGGCCAATGGTAAGGCCGCGCCCGTTCGAGAAGCTGGGGAATTCGATCCGGATCAACTCGATCCCGTCAAGCCGCCCGCGCAGCGCTTCCGGATCGGTATCCGCCGCCACGTTCAGCGCCTGGCCGGGGGCCAGTTCATCAAGAGAGGCGAAGCCCCCGGTCCAGTCGTCCGGCCGGAAGCCCTCATCGGTGACGATCACGCTCATGCGTTCTCCTGAAGGTTTCGGGGCAGGGGGCCGCGGACGACCTTGCCGTTAATGAAGTGGATGCCGCACTCTTCCTTTTCCTGTCCGCGCCAGCGGCCCGCACGCGGGTCTTCGCCGTCCTTGACAGGGCTGGTGCAAGGCGCGCAGCCGATAGAGGGGTAACCTTTCGCCACCAGCGGATGCCGGGGCAGGCGGTTGTTGATGATATAGTCCTGCAGGTCGTCCCGCGTCCAGTGGGCGAGCGGGTTGACCTTGATGCGCAGATCGCCCTCCGCCTCGAAGAATTCAAGGGTCTGGCGCGTCTGGCCCTGAAAGCGCTTGCGGCCCGTGATCCAGGCATCGAAATCGCCCAGCGCGCGTTCCAGCGGTTCCGTCTTGCGAAAGGCGCAGCAGGCGTCCGGATCGGTCTGGTGCAGCAGACCTTCGGGATCTCGAGCGGCGATCATCGTCCGGTTCGGCCGGATCGTGCGGATGTCCGTCAGCCCGAGCTTGTGAGCCACGTCCGACTGATAGGCGATCGTTTCCGGAAACAGCATTTCCGTATCGATGAACAGCACCGGCGTCGACGGTGCCATGATCGAGATCATGTGCAAAAGCACCACCGATTCCGCCCCGAAGGACGAAACCAGCGCGATCCGGCCCACCTGTGGGTCCTTCAGCGCGTGTTCCAGAACTGCTATCGCCCCGTGGTGGCGATAGCGTTCGTTGAGGTCAGCCACCCGGTCGGCGACCGGTGCGAGCGATGTATCACGCGGCATCCTGTTCGGCCTCGTCGGGGTAAAGCGCCGCCTTGAAGGGCGCAGGGCCCAGCCGGCGGTAGGCTTCGAGGAAGGTTTCCTCGCGGCCTTCGCGATGTTCCAGATAGGCGCCGACAAGGCGCTCGATGGCGGGGACGATCTCGTCATAGGCAAAGCCCGGACCGGCACGTTCACCGACAGCGGCGGTTTCGGTGCCGTCACCGCCCAGCGTGATCTGGTAGTTTTCCACGCCGGCGCGATCCAGCCCGAGGATGCCGATATGACCCACATGGTGGTGCCCGCAGGCGTTGATGCAGCCCGAGATCTTGAGCTTCAGCGGCCCGATGTCATGCTCGAGCTTCAACTCGTTGAACCGTTCCGCGATCTGCTGCGCCACGGGGATCGAACGTGCCGTCGCCAGCGCGCAGTAGTCCATGCCGGGGCAGGCGATGATGTCGGAAATCAGCCCGACGTTCGCCGTGGCAAGTCCGACCTTGGACAGTTCGGCATGAACCGCCGGCAGGTCCGACTTGTGGACATGCGGCAGGATCACGTTCTGCTCGTGGCTGATGCGCAGTTCATCGTGGCCGTAGCGTTCCGCCAGGTCCGCCATCACGCGCATCTGTTCCGCCGTCGCGTCGCCGGGCGTCGCGCCATGCGCCTTGAGGCTGATGGTCACGATCGCATAGCTGTCGTTGCGGTGCTGCGTCAGGTTGGTGTCGGCCCAGGCGCGGAACACCGGGTCGGCCTTGTAGAAGTCCTCATAGGCATCCACGGGCGCGTTGCGGAACTGCGGCGGGGCAAAGGCTGCCTCGATCTCCTCCAGCAGGGCCTGGTCGACGCCGGTGAACTGCGGACGGATCTCGGCAAAGCGCGCCTCGACCATCTCGCGGATCTTGTCCAGCCCGGTTTCGTGCACGGTGATCTTGATGCGGGCCTTGTACTTGTTGTCGCGCCGCCCGAACGAGTTGTAGACGCTCAGGATCGCCTCGACGTAGGGCAGCAGGTCGGCCTTGGGCAGGAACTCCCGCACCACCTTGCCGATCATGGGTGTCCGGCCAAGCCCGCCGCCCACGATGACCTCGAACCCGGGCTCGCCCTTGTCATTGCGCACCATCCGCAGCCCGATGTCATGGGCCTTGGTCACGGCGCGGTCGTTCGGGCTGCCGGTGATGGCGATCTTGAACTTGCGCGGCAGGAACTGGAATTCCGGGTGGTCGGTGGACCACTGGCGCAGAAGTTCGGCCACCGGGCGCGGGTCGGCGATTTCGTCCGCGGCGGCGCCGGCGAAGTGGTCGGCGGTCACGTTACGGACGCAGTTGCCCGAGGTCTGGATCGCATGCATCCCCACATCGGCCAGCGCGTTCAGGATCGCGGGCACGTCGGGAAGCTTCGGCCAGTTGTACTGGATGTTCTGCCGGGTGGTGAAGTGGCCATAGCCCTTGTCCCAGCGTTCCGCGATATAGGCGAGCTGGCGCATCTTGGCGCTGTCCAGCGTCCCATAGGGGATCGCCACCCGCAGCATGTAGGCGTGAAGCTGCAGGTACAGCCCGTTCATCAGGCGCAGGGGACGGAATTCGTCCTCGGTCAGGCTGCCGTCGATGCGGCGTTCCACCTGCTGCGTGAACTGCGCAACACGCGCGCGCACGAATGCGTCGTCAAAGTCGTTGTAGCTGTACATCTGGCTCTTCTCCTCGCTCAGCGGGCGGCCTCGGCCTGCTTGCCGTGCGGATAGTTCGAGGGGCCGCGGGTGCGGAAGACCTCGCGGAAGTGGGTGGGCTCGGGGCCGTTGGCGCCTGCCACGGCATCGGCAAGATAGGGACCAACAACCAGGTGCGGCTGGCTCTGCGCATGCAGAAGCCGCAGCGTGGCATGAGCCTCGTCATCGATCAGCTCCGCCTCATGGTGGTGGCGGGTCCAGCGGTCATCCTCGGTCAGGTAGACCACGTCGCCTTCAAGCAGCGCGTTGGCGGTGACGACTTTGGGGGTAAAACGACGGCTCATTGTGCGGCCTCTTTCAAATTATCAATGGACTGGGCCACCGCACGAGGCGCGAGGCCGTAAAGCAGGATTGCCGGACCGGGGACATCTGCCACAGCCTGCGGTAGCGTGGCAAGGGTCGCCGGAAGGACACGTTGATCGGGACGAGAGACATTTTCGACGATCGTCACCGGTGTTTCGGGTGCGGCGCCATGCATCAGCAGGCGCCCTTGGATAAAGCGGGCGGATTTCTTGCCCATGTAGATCGCGGCAACTTCTCCGTCCTGGGCAAGGCTGCGCCAGTCGTGATCGGCAAAGCCCTTCATGTCATGGCCCGTCAGGATCCGGACCGAGGCATTGCGGCCACGCTTCGTCAGGCCCTGACCCACGGCAGCGGCAGCCACCGCGCCCGAGGTGAGCCCCGGCACCAGTGACCAGGACACGCCCGCGGCCTCCAGCGCCTCGATCTCTTCGTCCAGTCGGCCAAAGACGCCCGGATCGCCGCCCTTGAGCCGCACGACCTGCACACCCGCAAGCCCGTGCTCCACGATCAGGCGGTTGATTTCTTCCTGTGGCGTCGAGGGGCCGAAACCTTCCTTGGCCACCGAGATCAGGGTCGCCTCGCGACGGGCAAGCTCAAGTATCTCGGGCGTGACCAGTCCGTCGTGGATCACCACGTCGGCCTCGTCCAGCAGGCGGCGGGCCTTCAGGGTCAGAAGCTCCGGATCGCCGGGGCCCGCGCCGACGATGGCCACGTGGCCTTCGCGATCGGCATCGTTCAGATGGCGGTCCAAAAGCCGCTCCAGCGTCGGTCGGAGCGCGGACTTGCCACCCTCGGCAAAGGCGCGAGGGCCTTCGCGGTCGTAATAGGCGGCCCAGAAGTCGCGGCGCTTGCGCCCCATGGGCAACACGTCGGCAGCATGGCGGAATGCCTTGCCGATGCGGGTCAGCGTGCCCAGAACGGGGGAGAGACGCTCTTCCAGATCGGCCTTGATCTTGCGGGCCAGCACCGGCGCCGCGCCCTCGGTTCCGATGGCAACGATCACCGGGTCACGGTCTACGATCGCCGGGGTGATGAAGGCGCTGTCGTGCAGGTTGTCGACGATGTTGATCAGCGCGTCTTCGTCCCGCGCGATCCGCGCGACACGGGCATCCTCGGCCGCATCCTCGGCCGCGCCATAGACAAGAGCCGCGCCCCGTGCATCGCCCGCGGCAAGCGGACGCTGGTGCAGGGTCAGCCGACCGGCCTTGGCCCAGGCCAGAACCTCCGGCGCGGGATCGGCTGCATAAACGACAATCTCCGCCTCGGTCTTGAACAACAGACGAAGCTTGGCAATCGCTGCATCGCCGCCGCCCGTCACAACAATGCGGCGGCCCTCGACGTTGAGAAAGATCGGGAAGTGCTTCATGCGGTGCGAACCCAAAGGCATCTGGCTGGTTCCGCCTAATTTAGGATATTTTCCCCTGATTTCGCTATATCCCCTTGCGGATAAGGACGTTTGTTTCGTATGAACCGGAGGGAAGAACCGGCGTTTCGAAATCGGGAATAGATCGGGATGGCTGTCCGGCTTGATGACATGGATCGGAAAATTCTGGCGGAACTGCAGGAAGATGCAGGCCAGTCGCTGGACGAGATCGCCCGCAAGGTAGGTTCCTCCAAGACCCCGGTCTGGAATCGCATCCGCAAGCTGCGTGAGGCGGGGGTGATCGGGCGGCAGACCTTCATCCTTGACCCAGAGGCGCTGGGATTGGACGCCTGCTTCTTTGTCCTGATCCGTACGAGCGAGCATGAAGCCGAATGGCAGCAGAAGTTCCTCGCCACGCTGCGGGCGCGGCCCGAGGTTCTGGAGGCGCACCGCCTTGCCGGGGAAATCGACTATATCCTGAAGGTGCGGGTGCCTAATGCCCGCGCCTATGACACCTTCTATCAAGCGCTGATTTCCGAGGTGCGGATCTTCAACGTGACGGCGCTTCTTTCTATGGAAGAGATCAAGTCTACCACGCTGCTGCCCGTCTGACCGCGCCGCGCAGCGGCGCCCGGCCTAACGGGATGAGACGGGGGCATAGCCCCTGTCGAAGACGGGCGGGAGCGGCCCTTTCAGCCGCGTGACCAAGAACGGGGCACTCCCGCCCGTCTTCGACGCTGACGCGCCTCATACCGTTGGGCCGGGCGCCGCCTGCGGCGGCGCGTTCAGTCCCGAGTCAGATGCAGCGCCTCAAGACCGTGGAAATGGAAGATGTCGGCGAATTGTGGCGGCGCGGCCAGTCTCAGGCCGGGAAGGCGGGCGAACAGGACGGGCAGGGCAAGCTGAAGTTCCAGCCGCGCAAGCGGCGCGCCGACGCAGAAGTGCAACCCGCTGCCGAAGGCCAGGTTGGTCTTGCGCGGCCTGGCCGGGTCAAAGACATGGGGCGCCTCCCACGCCTCCGGGTCCCGGTTCGCCGCCCCCAGCAGGCAGGCAACACGATCACCGCGCCGGAAGCTGTGGCCCATCACCTCGACATCCTCATAAGCGATCCGCTGGAACATGTGCAGCGGCGGGTCATAGCGCAGGCATTCCTCCACCGTATCCTCGACCCGGTCAGGCGCGAGCCATTCGGGATCAGTCCCGGTTTCCAGCAGCGTCTTGACGGCGATACCCAGCGAATGCACCGTCGCCTCATGCCCCGCATTCAGCAGCAGGATGCAGGTCGAGATGAGCTCGTCCGTCGTCAGCCTCTCGCCGTCTTCCTCGGCGGCGATCAGGTGGGTGATCAGGTCGTCGGCCGGCTGGCTCCTCCGCGCCTCCACGTAAGACCGCAGGAAGGCGACAAAGCTTTCGGTTGCGGCGACGGCGGCGGTCTCGGCCTCAGCGGTGCGGCCGGGGGTGTACATCCGGACCATCGCATTCGACCAGCGCAGCAGATCGTCCGACATCTCCTCCGGCACGCCCAACAGGCGGGCGATGATGATGACCGGCAGTTTCTGCGCGAAGGCGGGCAGCAGGTCGAATTCCTGCGGCAGCCCATCCACAAGCTGATGGCTCAGTGCCTCGATCTCTGGCCCAAGCGCAGCGATCCGGCGCGAGGTGAAGGCCCGCAGCACCAGCCCGCGCAGGCGGGTATGGCGGGGCGGTTCAAGCTCCAGCATCGAATGGGCCTCGACCGCATAGAACGGGGCAAGCCGGGCGGCCACTGGGCTGCGCAGTTCCTCGGGCTCTTCCCGGCCAAAGCGGCGGTCGCGGAGGATCTGGTTCACCGCCGCATGGCTGAACGCGCAGGGCATGCCATAAGCGTCCCAATGCACGATGGGCCCCAGCGCCCGCGCCCGGTCATAGAAGGCATAGGGGTTCTGGACAAAGGCAGGATCGGTGACGGACTGGGAGATTTGCTTCATGCCGGCACCCGCGCGGCCAGTGCGACCTGCAGGGCAGTGGCCAGCGCCGGAACGTCCGGGACCAGCCCCACGGCGGCGCGCAGACTGGGTTCGGCAAAGCCGCCCGATATCACGTGGTCGATCAGCTGGGTCAGCGGTGTCCAGTAGTTGTCGGTGTTCAGCAGGAAGATGGGCTTGTCATGCAGGCCGATCTGGCGCCAGGTCAGCACCTCGAAGAATTCATCCAGCGTGCCGGCGCCGCCGGGCAGCACCACGATCGCGTCAGAATTCATGAACATGACCTTCTTCCGTTCGTGCATGTTCTCGGTAATGACCAGCCGCGACAGGTCGCGCTTGCCCTTTTCCCGGTCCAGCAGGTGGGTGGGGATCACGCCAAAGGTCTTGCCGCCGGCGGCCTGGGCGGCGCGGGCGACTTCCCCCATCAGGCCAACGTCGCCTGCGCCATAGACGAGCCGCCAGTTTTCCCGGGCAAAGCATTCGCCAAGTTCCAGCGCGGCGGAGCGGAAGGCCGGATTGGCGCCGTTGCGGGACCCGCAATAGACGCAGATCGAATGGGTCGGTGCAGTGTCGCTGCGCATGAAGGGTGTCCTGCTGCGATTTCGGTTGCGTTGTCGTCTGTTATCGGCCCTTCTGAAAAGGCTCAAGGCGCTCGGCGAAATTGTGCCGGGTGGATGGGAAGGCATTGGTGAAATGGCAGAGGAAGCGGAACGCAGCGCGACGAAGGGCAAGGGCTTGCCGCTGCTGGTGGGTTCGGCCCTTGCGGGCGGCGGCATCGCGGTGATCGCGATCGCGATCTGGTATGGTCTTGCCCGCCCGCCGCAGCCCGCCCCGCAAACGCGGCTACCCGTAATGGCCGCCGCCCCGCAGCCAGCCACCGCGCCGCAGGCCACGGCACCGGCGCCGCCCCGCTTCGATACCGTCCGCCATGATCCCGAAGGCGCGACCCTTGTCGCCGGAACCGCCGCCCCGGGGACAGAGGTGACCGTATTGGTCGACGGGCAAGAGGTCGCCCGCGTCACAACCGGCGCCCAAGGCGACTTCGTGGCCTTTGTGGATCTGCCCCCGGCCCAGGGGCCTCAGGTCCTTACTCTGATGCAGGCGGGTCCCGGAGAGGCGCTGGAAAGCGAACAGTCCATCATCCTCGCGCCGCGGCCACCTGCGCCGCTGGAGGCGCCCGCCGATCCGGCGCCGCCCGTGCTGCTGGCAGATGACAGCGGTGTGCGGCGGCTGGCGACTGAGCCCGCCGAAAACGTCGTCATCGACACGATCACCTATGGTGAGGCGGGCGAGGTTCGCCTCGAAGGCCGCGCCACGACGCAGGGGCATGTGCGGCTTTACCTCGACAATGCCGAAGCCATCACTGTCCCTGTCCAGCCCGACGGCGGCTGGTCGACGGTGCTGGAGGACGTGGAAGGCGGACGCTACACCCTCCGCGTCGATGAGCTTGACGCCGAAGGCCAGGTCGTTTCTCGGTTCGAAACGCCCTTCCAGCGTGAGGATGCGGAGCTGCTGGCCCAGGCCGCGCCGGATACCCCAGAGGAAGGTGTCGCGGTCCGCGCTGTCACGGTGCAACCGGGGTTCACCCTGTGGAGCATCGCGCAGGCCCGCTATGGCGAGGGCACCCACTACGTCCGCGTGTACGAGGCCAACCGCGACCTGATCCGCAATCCGGACCTGATCTATCCGGGGCAGGTGTTTTCCATGCCGGAATAGCCGGGGCAGGTGCCGCCGCTGGCCTTCCGCCGCGGCCCGCATTAGGGTGCGCCGTCCAGCAAGAGAGCCCCGATGCGCCGCGCCACGACCCCTGAAATCATTCCTACCGACGACCGCCATTCCGCCCGCCGCGTGCTGGCGCGGGTGGCGCCCTACCTTTGGCCCAAGGGCGACCGGGGGGCGCGGCAGCGCATTATTTGGGCACTGGCAGCACTGCTGCTGGCCAAGCTGATCGCGGTATCGACGCCCCTGTTCTTCAAGACTGCAGTCGATGCGCTGGCGGGCGAGGGCGAGGCCTGGATGCTGGCCATCGGCGCAGTGGGCCTGACGCTGGCCTATGGCTTGGCGCGGCTGATGAACGTGGGGTTCCAGCAGCTTCGCGACGTGATCTTCGTGCCCGTGGGCCAGCGCGCGCTGCGGCGGATTGCGCTGGAAACCTTTACCCATATCCACCGCCTGTCGCTCCGCTATCACATCACGCGAAAAACCGGCGGCCTGTCCCGGATCATCGAGCGGGGGGTGAAGGGCGTCGACTTCCTGCTGCGCTTCCTGCTGTTTTCCATCGGTCCGCTGGTCCTGGAACTGCTGCTGATCGCGGTCGTGCTCTTCTGGCTGTTTGACGTGTGGTACCTGGTCGTGGTGCTGGCGACGATCACGCTTTACGTCTGGTTCACGCTTCAGGTCACTGAGTGGCGAGTCAAGATCCGCCGGATCATGAACGAACAGGATACCGACGCGAACCAGAAGGCCATCGACAGCCTGCTGAACTTTGAAACCGTCAAGTACTTCGGGGCCGAGGGGCGCGAGGCTGCCCGCTATGACAGCGCGATGGAAAAGTACGAATACGCCGCGATCCGCACGAACTATTCATTGGCGTTTCTCAACTTCGGCCAGTCGTTCCTGATCACCGGGGGGCTGGTGGTCGTCATGGTGATGGCCGCGGTGGGCGTGCAGCGGGGGGACCTGACGGTGGGCGACTTCGTGATGGTCAACGCCTACATGATCCAGATCACCATGCCGCTGAACTTCCTTGGCACGGTCTACCGGGAAATCCGGCAGGCGCTGGTGGACATGGGGGAAATGTTTACCCTTCTCGACCAGCCGGCCGAGGTTCGGGACGCCCCCGGCGCCCGCCCGCTTCAGGTGACGGGCGGAGAGCTCCGGTTCAAGGATGTCCACTTCGGCTATGACGCCGCGCGCCCGATCCTGAAGGGGATCACGCTGACCGTTCCCGCGGGGGCACGGGTGGCAATCGTCGGGCCGTCCGGAGCGGGCAAGTCCACGATCGGGCGGCTCTTGTTCCGGTTCTATGACGTGACCGGCGGGGCCTTGCTGATCGACGGGCAGGACGTGCGGACGGTCACGCAGGACAGCCTGCACGCGGCCATCGGCGTGGTGCCGCAGGACACGGTGCTGTTCAACGACACGATCCGCTACAACATCGCCTATGGCCTAGAAGGCGCAACCCAGGCGCAGGTAGAGGCCGCGGCCCGCGCGGCGCGCATCCATGACTTCATCCTCTCGCTTCCTGAAGGATATGACACAAAGGTGGGCGAACGCGGGCTGAAGCTTTCAGGCGGAGAAAAGCAGCGGGTGGGCATTGCGCGCACGCTGCTCAAGGACCCGCCGATCCTGCTCCTGGACGAGGCCACCAGCGCACTCGACACCGGAACGGAGCGCGACATCCAGGCCAGCCTGCGCCTGATGGGCGAGGGGCGGACCGTGCTGATGATCGCGCACCGCCTGTCCACGGTGGTCGATGCCGACCTGATCGTCGTGCTGGAGGATGGGCGCATCGTCGAACAGGGCCGGCACGAGGAGCTTCTTGCCGATGGTGGGCGCTATGCCGCCATGTGGATGCGGCAGGCGGTCGAGGGCTGAGGGCGCAGGGCTTGGCAATCCGCCGGGCTTGTGTGTAAGACATAGCCGACTGAAGCGGAGGCAGGCGTGAGCAATTCTGAAAGTTTCATCGATGAGGTGACGGAAGAGGTCCGCCGCGAGCGCCTGTTCAGCTACATGCGCCGCTACGGCTGGATCGCGGTCCTGCTTGTGCTGGCGCTGGTCGGTTATGCCGCCTGGTCCGAATGGCAAAAGGCGCAGAACCGCGCCGCAGCCCAGGCCTTTGGGGATTCGGTCCTTGCCGCGATGATGCACGAAACGCCCGAAGCCCGCGGCGAAAGCCTGCGGGACATCCCGGCCAGCGGTGCGCAGGCAGGGGTTCTGAACCTTCTTGCTGCCTCCGAGGCAGTGGCCGCGGGCGATCGTGACGCCGCCATGGCCGCGCTGCAGGCGGTGGCCGACGATGCGGCGCTGCCCGCCAGCTATCGGCAGCTTGCCATGCTCAAGCGCGTCGTGCTGGGCGGCAGCGACCTGCCGGTCGAGGAACGCGAGGCCGCGCTGCAAAGCCTTGCCCAGGCGGGGCAGCCGTTCCGCCCGCTGGCGCTTGAACAGCTTGCGCTGCTGCGGGTCGAAAGCGGTAACGAAGACCAGGCTGTCGCGCTTCTGCGCGAGCTTCTGGACGAACCGGGCACCACGCCGAACTTGCGCCGCCGCGCGACGCAGATGATGGTGGTTCTGGGCGAAGCGCCCGAAACGGCGGGCTGAGATCCGCGGGAATCCGGCCCGGCCGGCAAACAGGAAGGGACAGGCAGTGAAGCTGATCCACACCTTTGGCGTTCTGGCCGCGCTGGGCACGCTGGCCGCCTGCACCGAGCCGGAGACGGTCCTGCCGGGCGAGCGTCTGCCCCTGCGCGACGGGCAGGTCTTCCAGGCGCCGGACATCAACCAGGTCCGCCCGATCAGCCTGCCAGCCGAGGTCAACCACGCCGAATGGCCCCAGCGGGGCGGCAGCGCCACCCACCGCCTGACGCACCCGGCATTTTCAACAACCCCGCAGCGAGTCTGGTCGGCACCGATCGGAACCGGAGAGGGACGGCAGTACCGCATTACCGCTGATCCCGTGGTCGCGGGCGGGCGCGTGTTCACGCTTGATGCGCGGGCCACGGTGACGGCGACGGGCGTTGACGGCACCACGCTCTGGTCCCGCGACCTGACGCCTGCGGCGGAACGGTCGGGCCGGGCCTCGGGCGGGGCGCTGGCCTATGGGGACGGACGGCTTTACGTCACGACCGGGTATGGCCGGCTTGTGGCGCTTGACCCCGCCACGGGGGGCGAGATCTGGACGCAGCGCTTTGCCGCGCCCGTGACTGCGGCGCCCACCTTCGCGGACGGCACCGTCTACGTAGTGGCTGATGACAGCACGGCTTGGGCGCTAGACGCCGCGAACGGGCGCGAACGCTGGCAGCTTTCGGGTACGCCGACGGCCTCGGCCCTTGTGGGCGGTCCCGCACCGGCGGTGACGGACCGGCTTGCCATCCTGCCTTATTCGAGCGGGGAGCTTGTGGGCGTCCTGCGCAACAGCGGCACGCGCATGTGGGGCACCACCGTCGCCGGCCGCCGTCCCGGCCGGGCCTGGGCGGGTGTGACCGACATTACCGGCGATCCGGTGGTGGATGGCAGCACGGTCTATGTGGGCAACGCCTCGGGGCGGGTAATGGCCGTGGACCTGAACACCGGCGACACGATCTGGTCGGCGCGCGAAGGTGCTTATGGCCCGGTGTGGCCCGCGGGCGGCTCGCTGTTCCTTGTGAGCGACGAAGGGCAGCTGGTCCGCCTTGACGCGGCCACGGGCGAACGGATCTTTGCCGTCAGCCTTCCCTACTTCCTGACGGAACGTGAGGCGCGGCGAAACGAGATCGTCGCCCACTATGGCCCCGTTCTGGCGGGCGGGCGGATTTGGCTGGCCTCGAACGACGGGGTGCTGCGGTCCTTCGACGTGGTGAATGGCGGCCTTCTGTCGGAACAGGAAATTCCCGGCGGCGCCGCGGCTCTTCCCGTGGTCGTGAACCAAACCATGTATATCGTCGGGCGGAACGGACAGCTTCACGCTTTCCGCTGACGCGAAAGCGGTGTAAAGGCCGCCCCTTGAGCCTCGGAGGGCGTGATGAGCTTTACTCTTGCCATAGTCGGGCGCCCCAATGTGGGCAAGTCGACCCTGTTCAACCGCCTTGTGGGCAAGAAGCTTGCGCTGGTCGATGACCAGCCGGGCGTAACCCGTGACCTGCGCGAAGGCGCGGCGCGCTTGGGCGACCTGCGCTTTACCGTGATCGACACGGCGGGGCTGGAGGATGCGACCGACGACAGCCTTCAGGGCCGGATGCGCCGGCTGACGGAACGCGCCGTGGAAATGGCCGATATCTGCCTGTTCATGATTGACGCGCGGGCGGGTGTGCTGCCGACCGACCAGATCTTTGCAGAAATCCTGCGCCGCAAGAACGCGCATGTCATCCTTGCGGCGAACAAGGCCGAGGGCCGCGCGGGCGAGGCCGGTGCGCTGGAAGCCTATTCGCTTGGCTTGGGCGAACCCGTTCAGCTCTCTGCCGAACATGGCGAGGGGTTGGAGGAACTTTACCAGCGCCTGCGCCCGCTGGCCGACGAATTCGACGAACGCGCCGCCGAAACCGCCCCCGAAATCGACGTGGATGTGGATGAGGATGACGAGGGTCCCCGCGTCCCGACGCAGGCCAAGCCCTTGCAGATCGCAGTCATCGGCCGCCCGAACGCGGGCAAGTCCACGCTGATCAACAAGATCATCGGCCAGGACCGGCTGCTGACCGGGCCAGAGGCCGGGATCACCCGCGACGCGATCTCTCTCCGCGCGGATTGGGAGGGTACGCCGGTCCGGATCTTTGACACCGCCGGGATGCGCAAGCGCGCCAAGGTGCAGGACAAGCTGGAAAAGCTTTCGGTATCAGACGGGCTTCGCGCCGTCCGCTTTGCCGAGGTGGTCGTCGTGCTTCTGGACGTGGAGATCCCGTTTGAACAGCAGGACCTGCGGATTGCCGACTTTGCGGAAACCGAAGGCCGGGCGGTCGTTGTTGCCGTCAACAAGTGGGATCTGGAAGAGGACAAGCAGGAAAAGCTGAACGAACTGCGCGAGATGTTCGAACGGCTACTGCCCCAGCTTCGCGGCGCGCCGCTGGTCACGGTTTCGGCCAAGACGGGCCGGGGCCTTGACCGGCTGCACAAGGCGGTTCTCAAGGCGCATGAGGTCTGGAACCGCCGCATCACCACCGCCAAGCTGAACCAGTGGCTGGGCGCGATGACCGAGGCGCACCCGCCGCCGGCACCGGGCGGCCGCCGGGTGCGGCTGCGCTACATGACCCAAGTCAAGACGCGGCCGCCGGGCTTCGTCATCATGTGCTCGCACCCCGAAAAGCTGCCGGACAGCTACACGCGTTATCTGGTCAACGGGTTGCGGGACGCGTTCGACATGCCAGGCACGCCGATCCGCGTAACCCTGCGCAGCCAGAGCGACCAGAACCCCTACAAGGACCGCAAGAAGTCCACACCCTCACGCCTGCGCAAGCACCTGGGTAAGCCGCCGCTGAAGTGATCCCCTAGCGGGGGTCGCGGGTGGCGGTGAGCGCGATGTCCACCATCACGCCATAAGCCAGCGTCGCCTCGTTCTGCTGGCTTTCGCCGATCGCGAACTCACGCCGGTCAAGTTCCAGCCGGGCGGTCATCACCGCCTCATCGCCCTGCAGGTCCAGCGTGAAGGGCAGGGCGAGCGGCAAGGTGATCCCCTTCAGCGTCAGCGTACCCTCGGCCACGTAGTCGCTGCCGGCGGCAAAGATCTCTGCCTCGAACCGGGCGGTGGGGTGGGATTCGGCATCAAAGAAATCCGCGCCCATCGCCTGCGCAGTCACTGAACCAAGCCGCAGGCTGTCGATAGCGATGGTAACATCGACCGTCCCCAGAACCTCTCCGGGCGCGTCTTCGTCAAAGTTGATTGCGGCGGTCCAGCTTTCAAAGGCGCCTGTCACCTCGGCCCCCATCTGGCGCACGGTGATGGCAAGCGTACCTTCCTGCACCGCCCAGCCGGCATCAACTGCCTCCAGCTTCGTGGCAGCTTCGGGTTCGCGCACCAGCGCCAGCGCGCCTGCGGTTGCAAGCCCATAGATCGCCAGCGCGGCCAGCGGCGGAACCAGCCCATGGCCGCGTCCACCCGTGCCGCGGCGTTGAACACCTGTGCCGCCGGGCAGCATTCGCCGCAGGGTGCCATCCCGGTCCACCACATGGTGCTTCAGCGCGCCCAGCACATGCAGCCCCACCGTCACCAGCAGCGCCTTCGTGAACACCCAATGCATGGCGCCTGCCACCTGCGCCACGCTCTCGTCCACGGGGACGAATGGCAGGCTTTGGCCAAAGGGCCACCAGATGGGCGCAAAGCCGGTGGTTGCCGCGTGATGCACCCAGCCCGTCAGCGGCACCAGCAGCATCGAGGCATAAAGTGCCCAGTGCACCGTATCGGCCAGCAGCGTTTCCACCCGACGGTCAGGGTGCAGCGGCGCGGGTTTCGGCTGACCCAGCGCCCATGCCACCCGCCCCAGCGCGATCAGGAAGGCCATTACCCCTACCGTCTTGTGAAGGGAAAACAGCACCACCTTGACCGCGAGCGCCTCCTCGGTCCCCATCGGCCAGCGTTCGGCGATCATGCCCAGCGGGAAGGCCGTCAGGATCAGAAGCGCCGTCATCCAGTGGAATGTCTTGGTGATGGCGCCGAAATCGTCGCTCGTGTTCGTCAGGGCCATGGCCGCGCTCCGTGTGGGATTCGCAGGCGACCCTAAAGGAGCGGGCCGCGCAGGAAAATCCGGTCCCACGCACAGGGGATGTGCAGCGACCCGCACGGACGCGTGATGATTGCGCCGGGGCGGCCGTGACGATAGACCAAGGCAAACCTGAACAGGAGGAACCATGAGCCGCGCATATGTTTTCCCCGGCCAGGGCGCGCAGACCGTCGGCATGGGCCGCGCCCTTGCCGAGGCCTATCCCGCCGCCCGCGCCATCTTTGACGAGGTGGACGAGGCCTTGGGCGAGAAGCTGTCGAACCTGATCTGGGAAGGCACGACCGAGGATCTGACCCTGACCGCCAATGCGCAGCCCGCGCTGATGGCGACCTCGCTCGCCGCCATGCGCGCGCTGGAGGCAGAGGGCGTGAAGATCACGGACGCGGCTTTCGTCGCGGGGCACAGCCTTGGGGAATATTCCGCGCTGGCCGCCGCCGGATCGTTGAGCGTGTCCGACACCGCGCGCCTGCTGCGCATCCGCGGCCGCGCGATGCAAGAGGCGGTTCCTGTCGGTCAGGGGGCGATGGCGGCGCTGCTGGGCCTTGATTTCGCCGCCGCGTCCGAGGTCGCGGCAGAGGCCGCGCAGGGACAGGTCTGCCAGGCCGCCAATGACAACGACCCGGCGCAGGTCGTGGTTTCGGGGCACCGGGAAGCCGTGGAACGCGCGCTCGACATTGCCAAGGCCAAGGGAGCGAAGCGGGCGCTGATGCTGCCGGTATCTGCGCCTTTCCACTGCACGCTGATGCAGCCCGCAGCCGATGCCATGGCAGAGGCCCTGGCAGGCGTCGCCATCAACGCGCCCGTCGTCCCCGTTGTCGCCAACGTCCGGGCAGAGGCTGTGACCGACCCTGAAGTCATCCGCCAGCTTCTGGTCGAGCAGGTCACCGGTTCCGTCCGCTGGCGCGAATCCGTGCAGTGGATGGCCGCGCAGGGCGTGACTGAGTTCTGGGAGGTTGGCGCTGGCAAGGCCTTGTCCGGCATGGTCAAGCGCATCGCCAAGGACGCCACCACCCGCGCCATTGGCACGCCCGAGGATGTGGCCGCGGCCACTGCACAATAACAAGGAGTTACAGATGTTCGACCTCAGCAGAAAGACCGCGCTCATTACCGGCGCCTCGGGCGGGATCGGGGCTGAAATCGCCCGCGCGCTGCATGGGGCAGGGGCGACGGTGGCGCTTTCGGGCACCCGCACCGGCCCGCTTGAAGAACTGGCGGCCGAACTGGGCGAACGGGCCCATGTGCTGGCCTGCAACCTGTCGGACGCCGCCGCGGTCGAGGCGCTGCCCAAACAGGCGGCCGAGGCGATGGGTTCGGTTGACATCCTGATCAACAACGCCGGCGTCACCCGCGACAACCTGTTCATGCGGATGTCGGATGACGAATGGCAGCAGGTGCTTGACGTGAACCTGACCGCGACCTTCCGCCTCTGCCGCGGCGTGCTGCGCGGGATGATGAAGGCCCGCTGGGGGCGGATCGTCAACATCTCCTCGATCGTGGGGGCGACGGGCAACCCGGGGCAGGGCAACTATGCCGCCGCCAAGGCCGGCGTGATCGGCATGTCCAAAAGCCTCGCCTACGAGGTCGCGAGCCGGGGAATCACGGTAAACGCCGTGGCGCCGGGCTTCATCGCCACCGCGATGACCGACAAGCTGAACGACGACCAGAAGGCCAAGATCCTGAGCCAGGTCCCCGCCGGCCGGATGGGTGAGGCGCGTGAAATCGCGGCAGCCGTTCTCTATCTTTCCAGCCCCGAAGCCGCCTATGTCACGGGTGCCACCTTGCATGTGAACGGCGGCATGGCCATGATCTGATGCGGGCCTGCGCCCCCGGGCTGAAAGCGTTTGCCTCTGGTAAAGACTGTGCTATAGGCGGCGCTGATTGAGCCGGGGGCGTTCCCGCGCCGGTCGTGGCCTTGTTTCCGCAAGGGGCGGGGTCCTAACCGCCCCAACGGGGCAGGGACAACTAGACGGGATGCCTCCCGCGAAACGTATGAGGAATGAACATGAGCGATATCGCTGATCGCGTTAAGAAGATCGTCGTCGAGCACCTCGGCGTCGAAGAGGACAAGGTCACGGAAAACGCGTCCTTCATCGACGATCTGGGCGCTGACAGCCTCGACACGGTCGAGCTGGTGATGGCTTTCGAAGAAGAGTTCGGCATCGAGATCCCCGATGACGCCGCCGAAACCATCCAGACCTTCGGCGACGCGGTCAAGTTCATCTCGGAAGCCGCCTGATTCAGGGCCGCTGACGCGAGGATTGCGAACCCCCTGCCCACCGGCGGGGGGTTTTTCTTTGCGCCACACCCGCCGCCGCAAGGCGGCGCCCGGCCCAACGGGATGAGATGCCGCAGGCATCGAAGACGGGCGGGAGAGCGCCCCGGATTGCCTTTCCCGTGCCAAAGGCTAGTCTGCCGCCCATCGAAAACCGGATGGGAATGGCGATGGCGCTGGAAGATGCAAAGACGCAGGTGGATACGGCCTTCACCCGCAAGGGACAGCGCGGTCTGGCCTATGAAAACGCCTTTGGCGGCGCCACCAGCTTCCTGCGCCGGACCTACACCAAGAACCTGACTGGCGTGCACCTTGCCATCACCGGCGTTCCCTTTGACCAAGCGGTGACGCATCGTCCCGGTACCCGCTTCGGCCCCCGTGCAATCCGCGAGGCGTCTGCCCTTCAAGCCTTTGACGCCCCTTATGGCTGGGGGTTCAGCCCTCTTGATGACTTCAACATCGTGGACTACGGCGATCTTGCCTTTGACTATGCAAATGTCCCGGCCTTTCCCGCAACGCTGACCGATCATTTCCGCACGATTCTGGCAGCGGGCGCAGGTACGGTGACACTGGGCGGCGACCATTTCATCACCCTGCCGATCCTGCGCGCCTATGCAGAAAAATACGGCCCGCTCTCTGTCATCCAGTTCGATGCCCATACCGACACCTGGGTGGATGAGGACATGGAGCGGATCGACCACGGCACCTTCATGTACAAGGCGATCCGAGAGGGGCTGGTGGACCCGTCGCGATCCGTTCAGATCGGCATCCGCACCGATAACCCCGACACGATGGGCGTGCACATTATCGACGCCAGAACCGTGCACGAACAGGGCGTGGCGGCAACGGCCGCGCAGGTCAAGGCGATCGTAGGGGACCACCCGACCTACCTGACCTTTGACATCGACGCGCTCGACCCCGCCTATGCGCCGGGCACCGGCACGCCCGTCTGGGGTGGGCTGACCAGCGCGCAGGCCGCGCATCTTCTGCGGGACCTCGCCGGCATCCGGTTGGTGGGCGGCGATGTGGTAGAGGTTTCGCCCCCTTATGACACTACCGGCGTGACGGCGATCATGGGGGCCCATGTGGCGCATGAACTGATCTGCCTTTATTGCCACACCTTGACGGGGGCGCCGCGATAGGCGAAGCCCCCGGCCATGGTTCCTCTGGAAAAACTCGATCAGATCACCCGCCGCTTCCAGTTCCTGGAGGCGAAGCTCTCCGAAGGTGCCGCACCCGGAGAGATTGCCTCCCTGAGCCGCGAGTATTCTGAGCTGAAGCCGGTGGTGACGGAAATCGCCGCCTATCGCCAGCTTCTGGCCGATATGGACGATGCTCAGGCCATGCTGTCCGATCCCGAGATGCGGGCACTGGCCGAAGAAGAACTTCCCCGCCTGCGTGCCCGTCAGCCGGAGCTGGAGCAGGCGCTGCGTCTGGCGCTGCTGCCCAAGGATGCCGCCGACGCCCGGCCCGCGATCATCGAGATCCGTCCCGGCACCGGCGGGGATGAGGCCGCGCTGTTTGCCGGGGACCTGCTGCGCATGTACCAGCGTCACGCGGAGGCGCAGGGCTGGCGCTTCCAGTTGATCGAGTACCAGGAAACCGAACTCGGCGGCGTCAAGGAAGCCATCGCCAGCATCCAGGGCGAGGGCGTCTTTGCCCGGCTGAAGTACGAATCTGGCGTGCACCGCGTCCAGCGCGTGCCCACGACGGAAAGCGGCGGTCGCATCCATACGTCTGCCGCGACGGTGGCCGTCCTGCCAGAGGCAGAGGAGGTCGATATCCAGATCGACCCGTCTGAGATTCGCATCGACACGATGCGCGCCAGCGGGGCGGGCGGCCAGCATGTCAACACCACGGATTCGGCGGTGCGCATCACCCACATCCCCACCGGCCTCGTGGTGACAAGCTCCGAAAAATCGCAGCACCAGAATCGCGCGATCGCGATGCAGGTGCTCCGCGCCCGGCTATACGACATGGAGAGGAGCCGCGCCGACGCCGCGCGTTCTGCCGACCGCAAGGCGCAGGTTGGATCGGGCGACCGGAGCGAACGTATCCGCACCTACAACTTCCCGCAGGGGCGGATGACGGACCACCGCATCAACCTGACGCTCTACCGGCTTGACGCGATCATGCAGGGCGACCTGACCGAGGTGATCGACGCGCTTGTCGCGCACGATCAGGCCGCACGACTGGCCGAGATGGAGGCATGAGGAGGGCGGCGGATGCGCTGCCCGCCGCCATCGCCTGCTTGCGCGAGGCCGGGGTCGAGAGCGCCGCGCGGGATGCCCGGCTGCTGCTGGCCCATGCGCTGGGAATCAGCGCCGACCGGCTGACGCTGGCCCTGCATGATCCCCTGCCTGAGGATGCCGCCGAACGGTTTGCGGCTGCCATTGCCGCCCGCGCCCGGCGGCAGCCGGTGTCACAGATCACCGGCTACCGGGAGTTCTATGGCCGCAGCTTCCGGGTAACGCCTGACGTGCTCGACCCGCGGCCGGAAACCGAAACCCTAGTCGCCGCCGCGCTGGAGGAAGAATTCCACACCGTGCTGGACCTTGGCACCGGAAGTGGCGCGATCCTGCTCTCGCTTCTGGCTGAAACCGCGGCCGAAGGGCTGGGCGTGGATGTATCACCCCCCGCGCTGGAGATCGCCCGGGACAATGCCCGCCGCCTAGGCCTAGACGGGCGGGCGCGCTTTGCGCTTTCAGACTGGTGGACGCAGGTAGAAGGACGGTTCGACCTCGTCGTCTCCAACCCGCCGTATATCACGGACGCCGAGATGGCCGCGCTTTCGCCCGAGGTGCGTGAGTGGGAGCCTCACCTAGCCCTGACTCCCGGCGGTGACGGACTTGATGCCTATCGTCGTATTACCGCTAGCGTTGGGGATCATCTGGCCCCCAGTGGCCGCCTGATGGTGGAGATCGGGTATATCCAAGGCGCGGCAGTGGCAGGCCTGATGCAGGACGCCGGGCTGGTTCAGGTGCAGGTGCTCCGTGACCTCGACGGGCGCGATCGGGTGGTAAAGGGGCGCCAAAAGCCTTGACGCGCTGTTCAAAGGCCACATATTAACCAATATCGACGCAAAAGCGCCGGCGCCAAAGGGGCAAGATGCAGTTTCCCCTTGTCTAGCCGCCGCTCGCGTGCTTAGTCATACAAGTGGCAGGAGGATGGCGTTGCGCTGTTTCCTGCACTCGTAAGCCCAAATTCGCGCGGTTCATCGGTTCTACGGCACGGCTGCAGTCGCCGCATCCCACCGCGCAATCGCCTGCAAGGCTGGACAAAAGAAAACATGAGATCATCCAAGTCCCGTTCGCGTTCCAAGTCGAACCGCCCGCGTTCCATGGGCAATATCGTCAACCGGGTGTTCGATTCCTCGGGCCCGGAAGGCAAGGTGCGGGGGACGCCGCAACAGATCATTGACAAGTACCTTATCCTTGCCCGTGACGCGCAGCTGTCGAACGACCGTGTCGCGGCTGAAAACTTCCTTCAGCACGCCGAACATTACACCCGCATGCTGGGCGAGGCGCAGCGCGAACTGAACCAAGGGCAGGACCGCCGCGACGACGAGGACCGGCATGACGGCCAGAACAATGGTTACAACAACGGCCAGAACGGCCGAGACCGCCAGTTCGAACAGCGTCAGAACGACAATGACGGTCAGCGCCGCAACAACAACCGCCATCAGGACGATCAGCCCCGCGCCGAGCCCCGTCCGGAACCGCGCGAACCCGCGCCCGCCGAACCCGAACCCGCCCCTGTGGCAGAGGTGCCGGTCGCAGCGCCCGAAGTTGTCAGTTCCAGCGCGAATGAAGTGATCGACGTCGAGGGTGGTGAAAGCGATCTGGTGGAAACTCCGGAATCGAGCCCTCAACGCCGCAACCGCCGCGCCCCGCGCCGCGCCGCGGCAGAGGCCGCTGCGCCTGCCAGCACGGTGGAACAGCCCGCGCTGTTCGATCCGGCCGAGGAAAAGCCGGCCGAAAAGCCCAAGCGGCGCTATACGCGCAAGCCGAAGGTTGAAGCAGAAAAGAAAGCGGCCGAGTAACCGGTAGACAAGGGAAGGTACCGAGGTGGACGTGTCCATGCCGGTACTTGCCTCTGCGGGGCGATGTGTAATTGCGTGACCGGGCCGGTTGGCCCCGTCGCATACTGCCACCGCTTTCAGTGCCGACGGCAGATGGCCATTTCTGTGCAATCCCGGCCATCGCCGCCCGCGGCCTGCAGATCGAGCGAGACGGGAACCTGCGCTGGTTCCCTTCGTCCCATTGCCGGCGCCGCGTTCTGCCGGACCTGCGGCTCAGTGCTTTTCTGGAAATACAAGGGCGGGAACCTGATCGAGATTCAGCCAGCAGCCTCCACCAGCCCACTGGTCGGCGTTCCGCGCGTTTGTCGCGGGCATAGGCGACTGTTACGATATCACCACCTGCCGCATTACTCGCAGCACCGGGGGGCTGATCCTACCCCGCGAGCGACCGCGCCAGCGCGCAGAACCGCTCCAGCTCTATCTCCTCGCCCCGCGCCGTTGGGGGAATTCCCGCGGCAAGCAGATGGCTCTCGATATCGGGCGCAACACCACGCAGGCTGGCCCGCAGCATCTTGCGCCGCTGGTTGAAGGCAGCCGCCGTGATCCGCGACAGGATCCTTTCGTCGGCGGGATAAAGCGGGGCCTCTCTCCGCGTGATATGGACAACCGCGGAATGGACTTTGGGAGCGGGAATGAACGCCTCTGGCGGCAGGGTCATGACGATCCGCGCCTCCGCCCGCCACTGGACCAGCAGCGCAAGCCGCCCATAGGCCTTGGATCCGGGCTTGGCGACGATGCGTTCCGCCACCTCTTTCTGGAACATCAGCGTCAGGCTCTGCCAGAACGGCGGCCATTGCCGCGGCGTCAACCAGCGCACCAGAAGTTCCGTTCCAACGTTGTAGGGCAGGTTGGCCACCACCTTGATAGGCGGCGTCAGATGCGCGGCCACGTCAAGTTCCAGCGCGTCGGCGTTGATGACCTCCAGTTGGCCGGGGTACGCGTCGGAAATCTCGGCCAGCGCGGGCAGGCAGCGAGGGTCCTTTTCCACCGCCAGCACGCGGCGCGCGCCTTCGGCCAGAAGGCCGCGCGTCAGCCCGCCGGGGCCGGGGCCGACCTCCAGCACATCGGCCTGCGTCAGATCGCCGGCCTGGCGGGCGATCTTGGCTGTCAGGTTCAGGTCCAGAAGGAAGTTCTGGCCCAGCTGCTTCTTCGCGCTCAGCCCATGGGTGGCGATGACCGCGCGCAGGGGCGGCAGCCCGTCGATGGCGCTCATGCGGGGCCGCCAAGGGCGCGGGCGCGGGCCATGGCGTCGGCCATCCGCAACGCGGCCACAAGGCTTGACGGGTCCGCGACGCCTTGGCCCGCGATGTCAAACGCAGTCCCATGGTCGGGCGAGGTGCGGATGAACGGCAGCCCCAGCGTGACATTGACCCCGCCAGCGAAGTCGATCGCCTTGATCGGGATCAGCGCCTGATCGTGGTACATGGCCACCGCCACGTCATACCGCGCCCGTGCCTGTGGGTGGAACATCGTGTCGGCCGGATGGGGGCCGGAAATGGCCATGCCTTCGGCCCGCAACGCCTCGATCACCGGGGCGATCAGTTCCGCTTCCTCGTGCCCCATTGCACCGCCTTCGCCCGCGTGAGGGTTGAGGCCCGTTACCGCGATCCGGGGGCTGTGGATGCCGAAGTCGCGGATCAGCCCGCCATGGGTGATCCGCAGCGTATCGCGGAGCAGGTCCGCCGTCAGCCTGCGCGGCACCTCGGACAAGGGGATGTGGATCGTCGTCGGCACCACGCGCAACGTTTCGCACGCAAGCATCATCACTACGCGATGCACGCCCGCCAGCGCCGCCAGATATTCAGTATGGCCCGGATAGGCGAAACCCGCGCCATCCTGCAGCGCCTTCTTGTGGATCGGCCCGGTGCAAAGGGCCGAGGCACGGCCTTCCTGAACCAGCTGCACCGCACGGGTGATGACCTCGATCACCGCAGGGGCGTTTTCGGGCGCAGGTTCGCCCGGCGCGGCCGGAACGGGAAAGGGGTGGCGCAGCACCGGAAGGGCAGACGCGGCGACATGCAACGCGTCGGCGGGATCGCTGATCTCCTTCCACGGCGTGCCGGCGGGCAGATGAGTCGGATCGCCGATCAGGAAGAACGGCATCCGCCCGCCTAATACGGACCATGCGCCGGCAGCGACTTCGGGGCCAATGCCCGAAGGCTCCCCGCAGGTAAGGGCGATGGGCGCGCGGCTCATGGCGTCTGGATGAAGGCGTCGGCGCGAAGCTCGTCCATCAGGATCTCGGCATGGCCGTTGAGCCGCTGGTTGATGAGCTGTTCGCGAACCTGCGCCCGGTCTGGTCGCTGGCTTTCCTCTGCCCGACGATGACACAGCATCAGGAAAACAGTCGCGTTCCCACGGGTGAGGGTTGTCGACACTTCGTTTGCGTCAAGCCGCGCAAGCTCCATCCCCACATCCTGCGGCAGTTGCGGCACCAAAGCGGTGGTGAAGCTCAGCTGTTCGGGCGGCAGGCCAGCAGCGATGCGGTTCAGGTCTACGCAGGTATCGACGCTGGCAGCGACGCGCGCGGCTTCGGCCTGGGCCTCGGGACCGGTGCCGGGGATCAGGAACTCAGCATACTCCACCTCGACCGACGAAGGGGCGAGCGCGGGCGTTTCCTCCAGCGCGCGAAGCTGGAACACCGCGATGGCGTTGCCAAGCGTGATCGGCTCCGTTACCTCGCCGGGCGACATGGTCAGGAACATCGAGGCGATGGCAGGCGGCAGGTTCGACAGGGGCAGCCAGTCGATCTGCCCCCCCTGCGGTCCCGATTGCGAGGCCGAATACTGCCGCGCCGCATCGGCAAAGGTCTGGGTGCTGCGGATCGTCGAAAGCTCCCGCGCCAGCGGCGCCGTCTGGCCGATGAATTCAGGCGTCGCCGGCAGGATGATCTCCGACAAGAGCACCCGCAGCCCGCCGCGCTGCGCGCTTGCGGACAGGGCGCGGTCAATGTCGGCCTCGGTGACGCTGCCCGTCACGCGCTGGCCAAAGCGGGCGCGCACGACTTCGCGCCACACAAGGCCGGCCTCGACGAAGTCGCGGAAGGTTTCTTCGGCGATGCCCGCGCCGCGAAGATTCGTGATGAACTGTTCCGTGGTCAGGTTTGCCCGGCCGGCAAATTCTTCCATCCCAGTGGCGAGCTGTTCAGGGGTCAGCGAGATGCCCATCCGCTGGGCCGCGTCAAGGCGCAGACGATCCTCGATCAGCGCATCCAGCGCCTGCTGCTGCACGTCGCCAGTGGTGTTCAGGACCTGCAGG
This sequence comes from Rhodobacteraceae bacterium LNNU 3342, assembly GCA_008711135.1. Classification (GTDB taxonomy): domain Bacteria; phylum Pseudomonadota; class Alphaproteobacteria; order Rhodobacterales; family Rhodobacteraceae; genus Halodurantibacterium. The sequence goes on along the minus strand of VUAW01000007.1, from coordinate 49,938 downwards.
AACAGCGCCCGCTGGGACACCTCATAGTTGGTGATGATCCTGTCGTTCACCTGCGCGCGGGTCTGGAACATTCCCTGCGCCGCGATGGGAAGGGGCGCAAGGGCGATCGCTGCAACGGTGATGATCGTGGTCAGGCGCATGGTCTTTCCGTTCTTCTGTCCCTTTGGTTCCGGCGTCACAGGCCGCAGGCACGGCTGCGCGCGCCCGGCTGCCCGGTGCCGAAACCGACAAGATCGACCGAAAGGCCGAAGGTTGTCGTCGGCCTCACACTAGTCGAGGAAGTGAACCTGCGCGAGAGGGAAAGATCAACCGCGATGCATTCGTTGCGCCAGGTCAGGCCAAGTCCTGCCCGCGTCGCCTGGTCGGCAGTGAAGTCATAGCGCCAGTCGGTCCTCGCCTGCCAGTTCGCCGTCAGCCGCCAGGCCGCGTCCATCACCCATTCCGAGGCGCCTTCGGGCAGGCCCTGCTGCGCATCCGGCGCCAGCCACAGGTACGACGTGGCCATCGCAAGTCGCCCGGCATCATATCCCAGCCGCAGTTCGTTCCGGGAAAAGCTCAGGTCGCTGTCGAACAGCGCCCGGTTCGTCAGGCTGATCGTGCCCGACCCGCGCAGGGCAAAGTTCGTGAGGTCGGTCACCACCAGCCAGTCGGACCGCGCGCCGCCCAGCCCGCTGCCCGGCGCGAACTGGTCAGTATCCGATCCGCGCCACACCCGCCCCAGCGTCAGCCCCAACTGCCAGCCCGTCGGGTCAAGCCGGCTGTAATGCAGTCCCGCGTTCACCCGCAGTCCGGTTTCATGCCGGTCCCCGCCCGGAAACCGATCAAGGGAAAAGAGATTCCCCTCGTCGAACTCCACCAGCACGCTGTCTTCGTCCGGCAGGCCCTGCCGGGTGGTACGGCTGCCGACAACCTGCAGCACCGGCTCGATCACATGAACCACCCCCGCATTCCCAGGGCGCGACCAGGGCCAGCGCAGTTCCGCCCCCGCCGCAGGCGTCAGGCGCGCCGCCTGCGCGGGCAGGGTCGAATCCTGCCGGATGGAATAATGGTCAAGCGTCGTGCGCAGCGCTGAGGTCGCCACGATCCCGCCGTAGAGCACCCAACTGCGCTGCCACTCCCCCTCGGCGCTGGTGCGAAGGACATCGCGGCCCAGCACATCGGCCTGCGAAGGGCGGTAGTGCCCATTGGTGCCAAGACTCAGCGAGCCGATCCCGCCCCACAGGTCGCCGCGGCGCAGCCAGGTGGCATCGCCGACGATGGTAGGCTGCAAGGAATTGACCTCTCCGGCCCGGATGCTGTGAAAGTTGAAAAGCCGTGCTGAGATATGTTCGTCCCGCCGCGTCCGGGCGATGGTCACATGGCTCGTCAGCCGGTCCTGATCAGTGATGTCGTAGTCCTGCAGGTAATAGCTGTCGCTGACCGTTTGCAGCCCGAAGGTCAGCACGAAGTCGCGGGGCAGGTTGAACTGTCCGCTGCCGAACAGGTAGCCGCGCATTTCGTCCGGTTCCACCTTGTCCTTCGAAACTCCGCCCTCGAACGTGTAGCTGCCATTGGCCAGCGCCTGGCGGTAGCGGAATTCCAGCGTGCGCGACCGCGTCGCCACATAGGGCGACAGCGTCAGGTCAGCATGATCGCCCAGCGTGATGAAATAGGGCAGCTTGACCCCATAGCCGAGCGTGCTGGTCGTGCGGAAGCGCGGGGTCAGGAAGCCATCGGCGCGGTCCAGTGTCGGGTCGGGCATCCGCAGCCGGGGGATATAGGCCACCGGCACCCCCATCACCCGGAACTGCGCCCGGTCGAAATAAAGCTGCCGCTCGACCTCGTCATGCAGGACGCGGGCGGCGCGGATTTCCCACAGGGGGGTAGGATTTGCGGCGCAGACCTGGCACGACGATGCCACCGTCCGCGACAGTTCGGTATAGCGCCCCTCGCTCCGCGTGATGGTGTTGGCGGCAAGTTGAAGCTGCTGCTCCAGCACCATGCGCGCGCCGGTCAGGATCCCTTCGCGCAGGTCGGTGGTAAGCTCGGCCGCATCGGCGGTCACGATGGCGCCAGAGGCGGGATCGACCAGCGTGATCGGTCCCTCGATCGTCAGCAGGTCGGCGGCGCGGTCAAAGGTGATGCGCTGGGCGCGCATCCGCTGACCCTGATACAGAACCTCGACCGCGCCTTCGGCCACCAGGACGTTGTCGCCGGTAATCGATAGCCGGTCGGCAACCAGCGTTGCCGGGCGTTCCTGCGCCATTGCCGGAAGTGCCAGCGCCAGCGCCACGGAAGCCGCCAGGATGCGCAGCGTTTTCATCCTTCCTCCAGATGCAAGAGAAGCCCAAGCGCCAGCAGGGTGGCCACGACCGGCGGGCTCCACGCCGCAAGCGCGACGGGGATCTGCCCGTTTTCACCCAGCACCTGCGCAAAGTTGCGCAGGAAAAAGATTGCCAGCCCCGCCAGCAGCGCCATCAGCACCAGCGGGCCAGTACGGCCCAGCCGGGGCGGGCGCATGGTAAAGGCGGCGCCGATCAGCACCATCGCCGCCATCAGGAGCGGCAGCGCCAGTTCCATCTGCAACCACACCCTGTGCTGCCGCGCGGAAAACCCGGCCCGTTCCAACTGCGTGATGAAGGCCGGCAGGTCCCAGATCGCAATGGCCGAAGGTGTGCCGAAACTGTCGCGGATCTGGTCAACCGTCAGGTCTGTCGGCAGGCGCAGCGCGTCGTGCACCTGCGCGTCGCGTTCGGGGTTGTCGCTGTCCAGCGGCCAGTCCTTGACCGTCTCCAGTTCCCATTCCCCGGGCAAAAGCCGGGCTCGCGCTGCTTCCACCCGACGCAGGGGGCCGCCTTGCGGGGCAAAGGTCAGGAAGGTCGTGTCGTAAAGTTCCGTCCCTTCAAGGTTCGCCCGCGCGGCGCGGATCACGGTCTGCCCTTCGGCATCGCCCTGCCGCATCCAGAGCCCTTCACGGCTGATCGACAGGACGCTTTCGTTGCCCGTCAACTGCCCGGCCCGCGCCTCGTACCGCTGCGATGTCGCGGCGACCAGCGGGTTCAACACCGCCACCGCCATCACGCCCAGCAGCATTGCCGTCGCCACCGGCGCGATCAGGCTGCGCAGCGCGGATACCCCCGCCGCCCGCGTGACGACCAGCTCGCTGCTGCGCGCAAGGCTCAGGAACATCAAGAGGGACGCGAGGATCACGATCAGAGGCAGGATGCGGTACACCCCTTCTGGCATGTTCAGAAGCGCAAGCTCGAATGCCGCGCCCAGCCCCGGCGCCGTGCCTGACAGGCGCCGGATCTGTTCCACCATGTCCAGCAGCAGCATCATCCCCGCAAAGACTGACAGCACGATCAGGAAGGCCCGCAGGAAGCGGCGCGCGAAGTACCGGGCCAGCGTCATGCCGCAGCCCTCCGCCGCCGGGGACGGCCGGAGGCCCAAAGCACCGCCACCGAAAGCGCCGCCCCGAACACGACCGGGGTCCAGGCCAGCACCGCCAGCCGTTCGTCGCGCAGCGCGATCCCCGCTGTCACGTTGCCCATCATCTGCACCAGGACCAGCAGCACGATCGCGAACAGGATCTGCCGCCATACGCCAAAGCGGCTGAACCCACCCAGCAGCAGCGTCCCGAACCCCACCACCGCCGTCACCGCCGCAAGCATCGGCTGGGCAAATCGGCTGTGCCCTTCAAACAGGAAGAAGGCGCGGCTCTGGCCTGTTTGCTCCAGCGCGGCGAGCGAGGGGTTAAAGAGCGCCGTCGTCGGCAGTTCCCGCGCGTCAATCCGCCCGCGCCCGCCGCCCGTGATCAGGGCGCCGATGTCATAGGTGAAATCAGCAAAACGGGTGGTGAACAGGCGCTGCCCCTCGCGCCGCAGGGTCTGGGCCACGCCCTCGACCATGACAAGCATCGGCCCACTGTCGCCGCGGACGATGAAGGCGGAACGGGCGGAATAGGTGGTGCGGCTGGATTCCGACCGCGCATCCGACAGGTAGATGTCGCGCAACTCGCCCTGCGGGGTAATTTCGCGGATGTAAAGGGTGATGCCCTCAGCTGGGTGCAGGAACCGGCCCTCGGTCAGCAGGCGGGCGGTGATATTCTCGGCGATCTCTGCCTGCCGGTCGGCAAGGGCGGCCCGGCTGGCGGGCACGAGGTAGTGGGTCAGCACTGACATCATCAACGCAACGATCAACCCGAACATCAGCACCGGCCGCGCCAGCCGGAAGCTGGAAAAGCCGGTCGCCTGCATGACCACGAGTTCGCTGTCCGTCGACAGCCGGTTGGTGACGAACACCGCCGCCGCGAAGGATGCAACCGGCAACACAAGTCGGATCACGTTGGGCAGCGTCAGCGCGCTGATTTCTAGGAACACCAGCGCCGTCTGGCCGTCGCCCAGCAGCTGGTCGAACAGCGCGACGGCCCGGTTCACCCAATAGATCGACACCAGAACCAGCGCAAAGAATCCGAACACCACCATCAATTGCGACAGCATGTATCTGTCGAATCTCGACATGCCTGTGGTGCCCCCGGTGAACAGTGGCGGGAACCTAGCCGGATTTCAGGGCGGGGAAAACTCTAATCTGGTCAAGGGACGGGGCGGGCGATAGGCTCCGGCGCGAAGCATCCGAGGGGCGAAGAATGACCACACCTGTCACCATCAACTTCACCGCGACCGATCTTGACGCGCTGGCCGGGTTCCAGGGCCGTGTCGTGGTTCTGTCCGAAAGCGCGGCGCTGCGGCGCGTCAACCGTGCCACACGCGGCGCCGTGGACCGGTTGTTCGCGGCAGAGGCCTGGCAGAAGGGCCGCGCCGGGGATGCGATGGAACTGGCCTTTCCCGCCAACATGCAGGCCGAAGCGGTGCAGGTGGTGAACCTTCCGCGTCGGGCAGGGGCCGATGACGCCCGCCGCGCCGGGGCCACCATCGGCCGCACCATGGGCGCCGCACCGGTGCTGGTGGTTGCCGGAAACCACCCCCGTGCCGCCGACATCGCCTATGGGCTGGCGCTGCGGGCCTATGAGTTCAGCGACCACAAGACAGGCGAAAAAAAGTCCTTCGGCACCGTCACGCTGATGGCCGACAACCCCGAACAGGTCGCCGCCGCCGCGCAACCAATGGCCGCCCTGGCCGAGGCTGTGTTCTTCACCCGCGACCTGGTGAACGAACCTGCCAACATACTGACCACCAATGATTTCGCCGCCCGCCTTGCTGCAATGCAGGAACTCGGGCTGGAGGTGGAGATCCTTGAAGAGCCGGAGCTGGAACGTCTTGGCATGCGCGCGCTGCTGGGCGTGGGGCAGGGTTCGGAAAGCCCCACCAAGGTCGTCGTCATGCAGTGGCAGGGCGGCGGGGATGAAGCCCCGCTCGCGTTGATCGGCAAGGGCGTCGTGTTCGACAGCGGCGGCATCTCCATCAAGCCTGCGGCGGGGATGGAGGAGATGACCATGGACATGGGCGGCGCGGGCGTCGTCGCAGGTGTCATGCGGGCGCTGGCGCTGCGCAAGGCCAAGGCCAATGTCGTGGGGCTGGTGGGGCTGGTTGAAAACATGCCCGACGGCCGTGCGCAGCGCCCGGGTGATGTCGTGCGGTCCATGAAGGGCGACACGATCGAGGTGATCAACACCGACGCGGAAGGGCGGCTCGTGCTCGCCGATGTCATGTGGTACGCGCAGGAACGCTTCAAACCGACCGGCATGATCGACCTTGCGACGCTGACCGGCGCGATCATCATCGGGCTTGGCCATGAAAACGCGGGCGTATTTTCCAACAACGACGGGCTGTGCAACGCCTTCCTTGCCGCCGCCGCGGCCGAGGGTGAGGGGGCATGGCGGATGCCGCTGGGCGACGCCTATGACAAGATGCTGAAGTCGCGGATCGCGGACATGAAGAACGTAGGCGGGCGGCCTGCGGGCTCGATCACCGCAGCGCAGTTCCTGCAGCGCTTCGTGAAGCCGGAAACGCCCTGGATCCATCTTGATATCGCCGGGGTGGCGCTCCTGTCCTCTGACAGCACCTTTGCCCCCAAGGGCGCGACGGGCTGGGGGGTGCGGGCGCTTGACCGGCTGATCCGCGACAAGTTCGAGAAAGCCGGGGGCTGATGCCCGCGCTTTTCTATCATCTGACGCAGTCACCGCTGGAAAACGTGGTGCCGATGCTGCTGGAAAAGGCGCTGGCTACCGGCTGGCGGGTGGTGCTTCGTGCGCCATCTGCCGGCCGGCTTGAATGGCTGGACCAGCGGCTGTGGCTGGGGTCTGACGACGGGTTCCTGCCGCATGGCATCGCGGGCGGGCCGCATGATGCGGACCAGCCGATCCTGCTGACGACAGGCAGCGACATGCCAAACGGAGCCCGCTGCCTGATGTCCATCGACGGGGCTGAGGTTTCACCGCAGGAAGCGCGCGAACTGGAACGTGCGTGGATCCTGTTCGACGGCAACGACCCGGCGGCGGTCGATCACGCCCGAGGCCAGTGGCGCGCGCTGACCGCCGCCGCCGTTCCCGCCCAGTACTGGAGCGAGGAATCCGGTCGCTGGCAGAAAAAGGCGGAAAGCCAAGGCGCTGCAGGCTGATCTTCGCGTGTTGCCTTAGCGGCTGAAGATCATCCGGTCGCCCGCGATCTCGATCCGGGCAAAGCGGTTCAGATAGGTCATCCCAAGCAGCGACGTTTCCATCTGCCCCTCGTTCACCCAGACCGGCAGGTCGTGGTCAAGGAATTCGCCCAGTTCGACGCGGTCAATGCGGATGCGGGCCGTACGGACAAGTCCGTTCGCAGTCCGCGCCTGGCCAAGGTAGGGTAGGTCCGCAGGATCGAACCCGATCCGCGTGGCGTCTTGTGCTGTCAGCACCACATCCGTCGCGCCGGTATCCACGACAAAGCGCACCGGCGTCCCGTTCAGGGTCACGGTCAGGTAATAATGACCATCCGGGGCGCGCGGAACCTCTACCCGCGCGGCACCGGTGATGACCGACTGGCGCGGCATCCGGTCCATGCGGATGTCGGACCAAAGCGACCAACCCGCCGCCAACCCGATGATGATAAGCAGCCAGATCGCCGCAAGCTGCGCCATCTCGCCCAGCTGCCGGCGGTTCCGCACGATGAAATACCCGGCTACCACCGCAAGCAGCAGCCCCAGGTAAACCCCGCGTGCAAGTTCGTCCCCCGTCATCCGCACCTCCTTTGGCCAAGCCTAGCGGCAGGTGCGCCGCCTGTCACCCTTCGCGGGGGGCAAGGGCTGCGTTCTCGACCCGGATGCGCCAGGTCAGCAGCGCGAGGTTCAGGAGCCCGAACACCACCCCCAGCACATGCAGCCCCAGAAGCGCGGGCACCAACGGGATTTCCAGCGCGACGACCGTGTAGTTCGGGTGGCGCAGAAACCGGAACGGCCCGCGGCGGACCAGCGGCGCCTGCGGCAGGCTGATGATCCGGGTGGTCCAGTATTCGCCCAGCGTCGCGATCACCCAGATCCGGGCGACGAACAGCATTGCAAAACCCGCCAGCAGCCATGGGTTCAGCGGCGGCGAAGGGTCCGTCAGCAGCGCCATCGCGATCAGCCAGCTGCCGTGCAGCAGGATGAACAGCGGGTAGTGGCGGCGGCCGTGTTCCTCGGCGCCGCGGGCCAGCAGCCGCTGCGTGTTGCGCCGCGCCAGCACCAGTTCCGCCAGCCGCTGCACCACGATCAGCCCGATCAGAAGGTAGGCCCAGCCAAGGGTCATGCGTCCATCTCCAGCAGTTGAAAGGCGCCGGTGAACCCTGGGCCCAGCGCGGTCAGCAGGTGACGCCCTTGTGCCCCTTGGCGGCGGAGCTCGTCCAGCACGAACAGCACCGTCGGCGCCGACATGTTGCCGTGACGGCGCAGAACCTCGCGTTCGGCGTCAAGGCCGCGGTCGGGCAGGCCGAAGACATCTTCCAGCGCGTCAAGAACACGCGCGCCGCCGGGGTGGCAGCAGGGGCGGGCAATCGACCCCGGTGCCGTCCCCGTGCGGTCAAGGAATGCGTCCAGCGCCTCGCGGAATTCGCCCGCCACGATGCGCGGGATGTCTCGGTGAAAGATGACCTCGAACCCCTCGGGGTCGAGCTTCCATCCCATGACGTTCAACGTGTCGGGCCAAAGATGTTCGCCGGCCGCCCCCAGCCGTGCAAAGCCGCCGCTCCCGGTGCCGCCCGTCAGCACCGCCGCCGCCGCGCCGTCGCCGAACAGCGCAGTGGCGACAAGGTTGCTTTTGGTCAGGCTGTCGTGCCGAAAGGCCAGCGTGCAAAGCTCCACCACGATCAGCAGGCAGCGCGCGCCGGGCCGACCCGCCACCATCTGCGTCGCGCGGCTGAGGCCCAGCGCCCCGCCCGCGCAGCCAAGGCCAAAGATCGGCAGCCGCGCCACGTCGGAGCGAAAGCCGATCCGGTTCATCAGACGCGCCTCGATCGAGGGGGTAGAGATGCCCGTGGAGCTGACAAAGACCAGCGTGTCGATGTCCTCGGGCGCGAGACCGGCGTCATCCAGCGCCGCCAGGGCCGCCCGCTCGGCCAGATCGGTCGCATGGCGAAGGTACAGCACCGTCTTTTCCGGCATGTCCGTTTGTTCCGAAAACCACTCCAGCGGCATGCAGGACCAGCGGCTGTCGATCTCGGCATTGGTGAAGACGGGTTCCAGCGTCTCGAACAGACCGGTGCGGGCGCCGAAGATGCGGCGGGCGTTCTCGATCACGTCGCTCTGGTCAAGGCGGTGCGGCGGAAGAGCGGTGGCCAGCCCCGACAGCACGGCGGCGCCGGGCATCACGGTCGAACCCTGCGCCTGCGGCATCATTCCACTATCTGGCATCCCGTCCCCTCGTCCCTGTTTCCGACGCGAAAGATAGTGCCACGCGCGGCCCGGACGAGGGAGAACCGTCAGGCGGCGCGCGCGGCAGGCAGAATCCGGCGCTCGATCAAGGCAAGGAGGTCCCCGAAATAGCCGCCGCTGCGGGCCGGCAGCGTCGCGTCCGAGGTGATGGCGACACTCAGTTCCAGGTCCGGCGCGACCGCGATGATCTGTCCGCCATAGCCGCGGGCCAATGCCACCCGCGTGCCCCCCATGGTGCCAAGGAACCAGCCATAGCCGTAGTCCAGCCCCGAAAACGGCGACCGCGTGCGCGGCACGAAGGACGCCCGCACCCAATCCGCGCTCAGCACCCCGTCGCCGCCCTTGCGGTACATTTCGCCAAAGCGGACCATGGCCAGCGGGGACAGCGCCATTTCGTTCCCGCCGAGGTAAAAGCCCTGCGGGTCGCGCGTCCAGGCAGGAACATCGATGTTCAGGGGGCCGCCGATCCAGGTCCGGGTCATCTCCAGCAGGCTCGCGCCCGAGGCGCGGGCCAGCGCCGCCCCCAGCACGTGGAAGCTGCCGGTGGAATAGAGCATTCGTTGCCCGGGTTCCGCTACCATCGGCCGCGACAGCGCATTGGCGACCCAGTTCCGGCTGGACACCCAGCCGCCATAGTTCTGGCCCGACGTTCGCTCCAGCCCCGCCTGCATGGTGCAAAGATCGCCCAGCGTGATCCCCTGCACGCGCGGATCGGCACCCGCCGGGATCAGGTTTGGGGCGACTGCGCCCAGCGTGGCATCGACACCCGGAACATGGTCGCGGTCAATCGCCGCGCCCAGCACGGCGGCGACGATGGTCTTGGACACTGACTTCACGTTCACGGGCCGGTCGGGCGCGGGGCCGCGGATCGCCTCGGCCAGTGCGATTTCGCCGCGATGCGCGATGACCAGCGCGCGGAACTGTTCGTGCTGCCGCGCCGCGTCCAGCACCTCGGACCATCTGGCAGGCTGCGCCGCGGCGGTGCCGATGATGGAAAAAGCCGCGCCTGCGGCTAGGAAGCCCCGGCGGGGCAGGTAGAACGACGGGGTCATCGGCAGGTCCTTGGGCATTATTGGCATTCGGATACCCTGTTCGCACAGGGTCTCCGGGACAACTCATAAGGGCGTGACCAAGTCCTGCCGATGGTCCGCATCACCCCATCCTTCAAAGGAACTTTTACGCGAGCAGCCCGTTTCACCCAGCAGACTGCAACCACGGGGGGACAGCCGGTGTCAGCAGCGACTCCAGAAAATGAAATGAATATTGCCGAAACGGCGCAGACGACCACCGAAAAGGAAACCGCACCCAAACGCAGACGCGCCCCCAAGGCCGTGGCAGCCGAGGTGGTTCGCGATCCTGCCTTGCATGGCATCGCGGCAGACCGGCTGGCGATCGAGGGCGTCTCGATCGAGATCGACGGCGGGCGCTTTGCCGCCAAGGTCGTGGCTGGTCGTCCGGTCAAGATCGAGGCCGACATCTTTTCCGACGGCCACGATTCCATTGACGCAGCCTTCCTTTATCGCCGCCAGGGCGCAGCCGAATTCACCGAGCTGCCGATGGAGTTCCTGATCAACGACCGCTGGACTGTGACGGCGACCTTCCCTGACCCCGGCGATTATGAGGTGAGCTTCATCGCCTGGCGCGACCTGTTCGCCACTTGGCGGAAGGAGGTCACCAAGAAGCACGCAGCGGGCCAGCGCATTGCGCTTGAACTGCAGGAAGGGCGCGAGTTGATCGAAGCCGCGGTCACCGCAGGCCGCGGCGGACGCGAGGAGAAGGCCGCGCTCAAGACGCTGCTGAAGGATGACAAGACGCTCCAGAAGGAAGGCGGCGCCGAGGCTGACGTGGACGCCCGCCGCTTCGCGCTGCTGGGCGCGCCCGACGTGGTGGACCTGATGCAGCGGGTGGGGCCGCGCACGAACCTGACGCCCTACAAGGTGCTGCCGGTCTTTGCCGACCGGCTCGCGGCTGAATTCAGCGCCTGGTATGAATTGATGCCGCGGTCGCAATCCGGCGACGTGAACCGGCATGGCACCTTTGACGACGTGATCGCGCGGCTTCCCTATGTCCGCGACCTGGGCTTTGACGTGCTGTATTTCCCGCCGATCCACCCGATCGGCAAGACCAACCGCAAGGGCCGCAACAACAGCCTGACGCCAGAACCGGACGATCCCGGCAGCCCCTATGCGATCGGCTCGGAAGAGGGCGGGCATGACGCCATCCATCCCGAACTGGGCACCTTCGACGACTTCCGCCGGCTGGTGGACGCAGCGCGTGACCACGGGTTGGAAATCGCGCTCGACTTCGCCATCCAGTGTTCGCCGGACCATCCGTGGATCAAGCAGCACCCCGAGTGGTTCGACTGGCGCCCCGATGGCACCATCAAGTTTGCTGAAAACCCGCCCAAGAAATACGAGGACATCGTCAACGTCCATTTCTACCGCGGGGCGCTGCCGGACCTGTGGTACGCGCTGCGCGACATCGTGCTGTTCTGGGTAGGCCACGGCGTGCGGATCTTCCGCGTGGACAACCCGCACACCAAGCCCTTCCCGTTCTGGGAATGGATGATCGCCGAGGTCCGCTCCAAGCACCCGGACGTGATCTTCCTGGCTGAGGCCTTTACCCGGCCCAAGGTGATGAAGCGGCTGGCCAAGATCGGGTTCTCTCAGTCCTATTCCTACTTCACCTGGCGGAACGAGAAGTGGGAGCTGACCGAATACCTCACGGAACTGACCCAGACCGAGGCGCGCCACTACATGCGCCCGAACTTCTTCGTCAACACGCCCGACATCAACCCGAAGTTCCTGCAGACCAGCGGGCGGCCCGGCTTCCGCACCCGGCTGGTGCTGGCGGCGACGCTGGGTGGCAACTACGGCGTCTATAACGGCTATGAGATCTGCGAGGCGGAACCCGTTCCCGGGAAGGAGGAATACCTCAATTCCGAGAAATACGAGATCCGCGTCTGGGACATGGACAAGCCGGGGCACATCAAGGACGACATCCGCCTGGTCAACCGGCTGCGCCGCGAACATCCCGCACTGCAGGAGTTCACCAACCTCAAGTTCTACCTTGCAGCCAATGACCAGGTTCTCGCCTATGGCAAGCAGACAGGCGACGACTTCCTGCTGTTCCACGTCAACCTTGATCCGCACAACGTCCAGCGCTTCCGGTTCGAGGTGCCGCTGTGGGAATTCGGCCTGCCCGACGACGCCTCGGTCGAAGTGCGTGACCTGATCAACGGCAACCGCTTCACCTGGCACGGCAAGGACCACTGGCTGGAACTTGACCCTGAAACCCGTCCCTATGCCATCTGGCAACTTTTCGCGCCCGGAGTCCCGCGCTGATGAATCTTCCCATGCCGCCCCGCAAGAACGCCAATTTCGCAGTCGCCACCGGTGTCGATCGGTCGCAGAAGGACTGGTACAAGGACGCGATCATCTACCAGCTGCACATCAAGGCGTTCCAGGATTCCAACGGCGACGGCATCGGCGATTTCGCCGGGCTGATGCAGCGGCTGGATTATGTCCAGGAACTGGGGGTGACGGCGATCTGGCTGTTGCCCTTCTACCCGTCGCCGCTGCGTGACGATGGGTATGACATCTCGGACTACCGTTCCATCAACCCGTCCTATGGGAACATGAAGGACTTCAAGGCCTTCGTGAACGAGGCGCACCGCCGCGGCATCCGGGTCATCACCGAACTGGTCATTAACCACACCTCTGACCAGCACCCGTGGTTCCAGAAGGCGCGGCGGGCCAAGCCCGGCTCGGCTGCGCGGGACTGGTACGTCTGGTCCGACACGGACGAAAAATGGCCGGAAACTCGGATCATCTTCCTTGATACGGAAAAGTCGAACTGGACCTGGGACCCGGTGGCGGGTGCCTATTACTGGCACCGCTTCTATTCGCACCAGCCCGACCTGAACTTCGACAACCCCCGCGTGCTGGAGGAAGTCCTGAAGGTCATGCGGATGTGGCTGGACATGGGGGTGGACGGGCTGCGGCTGGACGCGATCCCGTACCTGGTGGAACGCGACGGCACGAACAACGAAAACCTGCCCGAAACCCACGAGGTCCTGAAGAAGATCCGCGCCGACCTGGACGCGCATTTCCCTGACCGCATGTTGCTCGCCGAGGCGAACCAGTGGCCCGAGGATACGCGTCCGTATTTCGGCGACGGCGATGAATGCCACATGGGCTTTCACTTCCCGCTGATGCCGCGGATGTACATGGCACTGGCGCAGGCTGACCGGCACCCGATCACCGACATCATTCGCCAGACCCCGGAAATCCCGGAGCTGTGCCAGTGGGGCATCTTCCTGCGCAACCATGACGAACTGACGCTGGAAATGGTCACGTCCGAGGAGCGCGACTACCTCTGGCAGACCTATGCCTCCGACACGCGGGCGCGGATCAACCTTGGCATCCGCCGCCGCCTTGCGCCATTGATGCAGAACGACCGCCGCAAGATCGAGCTTCTGAACTCGATGCTGCTGTCGATGCCGGGCACGCCGATCATCTATTATGGCGACGAGATCGGCATGGGCGACAACTATTACCTTGGCGACCGCGATGGGGTGCGCACGCCGATGCAGTGGTCGGGCGACCGCAACGCCGGATTTTCCCGCGCCAAGCCGCAGGAGCTTTACCTGCCGGTGATCATCGACGCGATCTATGGCCACCAGGTCATCAACGTCGAGGCGCAGGCCGACGACCCTTCTTCGCTTCTGAACTGGATGCGGCGGATGATCACCGTGCGCAAGCAGCACCCGGCCTTTGGCCGCGGGACGATGACCCTGCTGTACCCGCGCAACCGCAAGATCCTGGCCTATGTCCGTGAACATGAAGGCCGGGCCTATCTTTGCGTCGCAAACCTTTCCGACAGTGCACAGGCGGTGGAGCTGGATCTGTCAGCGCATCGCGGCAAGGTCCCGATCGAGCTGACGGGCCGGTCCGCCTTCCCGCCGCTGGGCGATCTGCCCTACATGCTGACGCTGCCGGCCTACGGGTTCTACTGGTTCTTCCTGAGTGGAGAAGAAGACATGCCCAGCTGGCACGAGGCGCTGCCCGAAATCCTGCCCGAGTTCATCACCCTGACCACCCGGAACGGGCGGGTCCAGAACGCGCTCAAGGGGCGCGAGGGGTCCCAGTTCCAGAACGAGGTCCTGCCCCAGTGGCTGCCGCTGCAGCGCTGGTTCGCCGCCAAGGACGAACGGATCGGCCAGGTCCGCATGAACCACCTGGGCGAACTGGGGGACGGGGAACATGCGCTGGTTTCCGTAAAGGTCACGGTGGGCGAAGAGGAACAGAGCTACTTCCTGCCCATCGCCTCGCGCTGGGGGGATGAGAACCTGCGGCCGGGCGCGCCGAAGCTGTCCTATACCCTTGCCAAGATCCGCCACACCGCGCGGCTGGGGGCGCTGATCGACGGCGCCTATGACGAGCGCTTGCCGCAGATCCTTCTGGACTGCATGCGCGACGCCAAGACACAAGGCTCCCTTACGTTCGAGGGTACCGAGGCGCTGCGCAATCTGACCGATCCGGGCGCGCCGCGGCAGCTGGGGGCGGAACAGTCCAACATCTCCATCGCGTTCAGCGACAAGGTGATCCTGAAGCTGTACCGCCGCCTGCGGGCCGGTGAACAGCCGGATGTCGAGGTGGCGCGCTTCCTGACCGAGGTCGCGGATTTCGCCCACACCCCGCGCTATCTGGGCCAGCTTGCCCATGAGGGTGAGGAGGGCAAGACCACGCTTGCCGCCGCCTTTGCCTTTGTCGCCAACCGCGGGGACGCCTGGACCGGCATCTTTGACGGCCTGATGCTGGAGCTGAACGAGAACGAGACCTGGTCCTCGGCCTCGGAAACATCGCATGAGCCCGAGGGGTTCGAGTTCCCGCTGAGCGTCGGCTCCCTGCTGGGCCAGCGCACGGCGCAGATGCACAAGGCGCTTGCCACCCCCACAGACGATCCGGCCTTTGCCATCGAGGAACTGACCGCCGATCACCTGCGCGAGTTGGCTGAAGGCGCCACCGCCGAAGCCGAAGCGATGCTGACCCGGCTGGAACAGGCCCGCGGCCAACTGCCGGCCGAGGCCGCGCCGCTGGCCGATGCCCTGCTGCAGGCGCGCGAGAAGCTTCTGTCGCGGCTGCGGCAGGTGGGCGAGCTGACGCCGTCGGGGGCGCTGTCGCGGATCCACGGCGACTATCACCTGGGGCAGGTGCTTCTGGCCCAGAACGACGTGGCGATCATCGACTTTGAAGGCGAACCGGCGCGGAGCCTTGCCGAACGCCGGGCCAAATCCTCGCCTCTGCGGGATGTGGCGGGGATGCTGCGGTCCTTCGACTATGCGGCACTGTCGGCAATCGCGCGGCACCGGCAAAGCTTTGGCGCCACCGCCGACGCGGCTTTTGACCGGGTCGAACGCTGGCGCCAGACCACCGCGCGCGACTTCCTTGACGCCTATTTCCGCCATGCCGAAGGGGCCGCGAACCTTCCGTCGGACGACACGACCACCACGGCGCTTTTGGACCTCTTCCTTCTGCAGAAGGCGGTTTACGAGGCCGGATATGAACTTGGCAATCGACCGGCATGGATCGGAATTCCGCTGCGCGGGATCCTCGACCTGCTGGAGCGGGAGACCTCATGACCAAAGCTGCGACCTTCCCCGAGACGCTTCCGGACAGCCTTGATGCCCGCGATGTCGAGGCCATTGTCCGCGGCAGCCATCACAACCCCTTTGGCATCCTTGGCCCGCATGAAGGCGAGGTGCGCGTCTTTGCCCCGCAGGCGGCCCAGGTCATGGTGCTGGCCGATGGTCAGGAACATCCGCTGGAACGGGTCCACCCCGAAGGGTTCTTTTCCGGAACGGCGCCGGCGCAGGACTACCGGCTGCGGATGCGCGCCGGCAACCACGAATGGGAGGTGGACGACCCCTACCGCTTTGGCCCCGTGCTGGGCGAGATGGACGAATACCTGCTGGCCGAAGGGCGGCACCGCTGCCTGTACGACCGGCTCGGCGCACATGTGACGACGCATCAGGGGGTCGAGGGCGTCGCATTCGCCGTCTGGGCGCCGAACGCGCGGCGTGTCAGCGTAGTAGGGCATTTCAATGCCTGGGACGGCCGCCGCCACCCGATGCGCAAGCGCCTTGGCCCCGGGGTGTGGGAGCTCTTCATCCCTGGCCTGCAGCAGGGTGAAATCTACAAGTACGAGATCATCAGCGCCCACGGCGAAAGGATGCCGCTCAAGGCCGATCCGGTTGGGTTCCTGCACGAAAACCCGCCAGAAACCGCATCGGTCGTCCACGGGCTGCCGAAACATGACTGGCATGACAGCGGCTGGATGGCCACCCGCGCCGAGAAGCAAGACCGCAAGGCGCCGATATCGATCTACGAGGTCCACCTGGGATCATGGCGGCGTGGCGGCGAGGGCGAGATCCTTGATTACGAGGCTATCGCCGAACTTCTGGTGCCCTATGTGGTGGAAATGGGCTTCACCCATGTGGAATTCCTGCCGGTGTCTGAACACCCCTTTACCGGGTCCTGGGGCTACCAACCGATCGGGCTCTTCGCGCCCACCCGCCGCTATGGGTCGCCCGAGGACTTTGCCCGGCTGGTGGATCGCCTGCACGAGGCGGGGATCGGCGTGATCCTTGATTGGGTGCCCGCGCACTTCCCGTCTGACGCGCACGGGCTGGCGCGGTTCGACGGCACCGCGCTTTATGAACACGAGGACCCGCGCCAAGGCTTCCATCAGGACTGGAACACGTTGATCTACAACTTCGGCCGGCGCGAGGTGTCGAACTTCCTGCAATCCAGCGCACTCTACTGGCTGGACCGGTTCCACATCGACGCGCTGCGCGTGGATGCGGTGGCCTCGATGCTCTACCTCGACTATTCCCGCCGAGAGGGGGAATGGATCCCGAACGAGTATGGCGGGCGCGAGAACCTGGAGGCGATCGCCTTCCTGCGCGACGTCAACGAACGGGTCTGCGCCGACCACCCCGGCGCCATCACGATTGCCGAGGAGTCCACCGCTTTCCCGAAGGTCAGCCGCCCGGTCCCGGACGGAGGCCTCGGCTTCAACTTCAAGTGGAACATGGGCTGGATGCATGACACGCTGGGCTATTTCCGGCGCGACCCCATCCATCGCCGCCACCACCAGCACGACCTGACCTTCGGCCTTGTTTATGCCTTCTCCGAAGACTTTGTCCTGCCGCTGAGCCATGACGAGGTGGTGCATGGCAAGGGCTCGCTTATCCGGCAGATGGCAGGCGACCGCTGGCAGAAGTTCGCGAACCTGCGCGCTTATTTCAGCTTCATGTGGACCCATCCGGGCAAGAAGCTTCTGTTCATGGGCGGCGAGTTCGCGCAGGACCGCGAATGGAACCACGACCAGTCGCTGGACTGGCACCTGCTGGACGATCCCCTCCACAAGGGGGTGCAGTCGCTGGTGGCCGACCTGAACCGGCTTTACCGCGACCAGCCCGCGCTGCACCGGCTGGATTGCGACCCGGAAGGTTTTGAATGGATTGACGCCAGTGACGCGGCGCAAAGCGTGCTGGTCTACATGCGCAAGTCTGACGACGGTGCGCCGCCGGTGGTCATCGCCTGCAACCTGACGCCAATGGTGCATTACGACTATCGCATCGGGGTGCCGCAGGGCGGCGGCTGGCGCGAGGCGCTGAACAGTGATGCCAGCCGCTATGGCGGGTCGAACGTGGGCAACCATGGCCTGTTGGAGGCCGAGGAAACGCCCTGGCACGGGCGTGCCCATTCGCTTCGACTGACCCTTCCACCCCTTGCAACGATTGTGATGACACCAGCATGAGCAAACACGGCTTCACTGTGCTCGAGGGCTCGCCGGCCACCCTCGGCGCGACATGGGACGGTTCCGGTACCAACTTCGCCATCTTTTCCGCCCATGCGACCAAGGTCGAACTTTGTCTGTTCGACAGCCGTGGCCGCCGCGAAACCGCCCGCATCCCGTTGCCGGAATATACGGACGAGGTGTGGCACAGCTATCTTCCCGAGGTCCGCCCGGGGCAGCTTTACGGCTACCGCGTGCACGGGCCCTATGACCCGGCAAACGGGCACCGGTTCAACCCGAACAAGCTCGTGCTCGACCCCTATGCGCTGGAGCTTCAAGGCGACATCCGCTGGCACGACGCAGTGTTCGGCTATCGGATCGGCAGCAACCGCGACGACCTTTCCTTTGACCGCCGCGACAGCGCCTTTGTCATGCCGAAATGCGTCGTGGTCGATCCCGCCGTGACCTGGGGTCCGGACATTCGCCCCAACACTGCCTGGGCCGACACGATCATCTATGAAGCCCACGTAAAGGGCATGACCGCCCTGAACGAGGACATAAACGACAACCTTCGCGGCACCTTTGGCGGGCTGGCCGACCCCAAGGTTATCGACCACCTGGTCAAGCTGGGCGTGACGGCTGTTGAACTGATGCCGACGCAGGCGTTCTTTGACGACCGTTACCTGATCGAAAAGGGGCTGACGAACTACTGGGGCTACAATACGGTCGGCTTCTTCGCCCCCGCCATGCGCTACATCTCACCGGGCGCCAACCTGCATGAATTCAAGCTGATGGTGCGCCGCCTGCACGAGGCGGGGATCGAGGTGATCCTTGACGTGGTCTACAACCACACGGCCGAGGGCAACCAGATGGGTCCCACGCTGTCGTTCCGGGGGATCGACAATGCCAGCTATTACATCCTTGCCGACGATCCGCGCTATTACTTCGACACGACCGGCTGCGGCAACACGGTCAACCTGCAGCACCCGCGCGTGCTGCAGATGGTGATGGATTCGCTCCGCTACTGGGTCGAGGCCTGCCACGTCGACGGCTTCCGGTTCGACCTTGCGTCGTCGCTGGGTCGGGTGCGGGATACGTTCAGCCCCTCGGCCACGTTCCTTGATGCGGTGCGGCAGGACCCGGTGCTGTCCAAGGTCAAGATGATCGCCGAACCCTGGGACACCGGCACGAACGGTTATCAGGTAGGTAACTTTCCGCCCGGCTGGGCGGAATGGAACGACCAGTATCGCGATACGGTGCGGTCCTACTGGAAGGGCGACCAGTCGATGCTGGCGCCGTTGGCCTCACGCCTGCTGGCGACGGCGGAACGGTTCGACCGCCGCGGCCGGCGTCCCTGGTCCAGCGTGAACTTCATCACGGCCCATGACGGTTTCACCCTGATGGACACTGTGTCCTACAACGACAAGCACAACGAGGCGAACAAGGAAGACAACCGCGACGGCCATTCCGACAACCGCAGCTGGAACTGCGGGGTCGAGGGGCCGACGGATGATCCCGAGATCCTGGACCTGCGCGACCAGATGCGCCGGGCCATGATGGCGACGCTGCTGCTGTCGCAGGGCACGCCTATGATCCTGATGGGCGACGAGCTCGGCCGCAGCCAGGGCGGCAACAACAACGCCTATTGCCAGGACGCAGAGATGAACTGGCTTCAGCTGCGCGGCCTTGACCCACGGGACGACGGGTTCCGTGACTTCGTCGCTGGCCTGATCAAGCTGCGCAAATCGCGTGAACTGATCAACCACAGCGCCTTCATCCACAAGAGCACCCGGGCCGTAGACATCCACTGGCTGCGCCCCGACGGCCAGCCGATGGAGGATAACGACTGGCACAACCCGGACGCCCGCACGTTGGGAATGCTGCTGTCGAACGAAACGGCCGCGATCCTCGTGCTGTTCAACAGCCATTTCGAACCAGTCCCGTTCGAGCTTCCGCAGCCCCGGTTCTCCGGGGGCTGGACCAGGATCGCGGATACCCATTCCGGCGAACTGTTCCTGCGCCGGCCACCCGGGGTCGACGGCGCGACCATCGAAGTGCCCCCACGCGGGCTGCTGGTTCTGGAGGATACAGCGGAATGAAGCGGATCTTTCGCAAAAGCTGGGGCGCCGAGCTGGTCGAAGGCGGGACCCGCTTCCGGCTCTGGGCGCCGGGACAGGACCAGGTGCGGCTGCGCATCGGCGCCCAAGACCACCCGATGCATGCCGAGGGCGACGGCTGGTTCGAGCTGATGGTGCCCGAAGCGGGCGCAGGCACCAACTATGCCTTTGTACTCATGGACGGGCAGGTCGTGCCGGACCCGGCGGCGCGGGCGCAGGCGGGCGACGTGCACGGCCCCTCGCGCGTGACTGACCCTTGTGCCTTTGACTGGTCCCCGTGGGAGGGGCGGCCTTGGGAAGAGGCCGTGATCCTGGAAATCCACGTGGGCACCTTCACGCCCGAAGGTACCTTCCGCGCCGCGATGGAAAAGCTTCCGCACCTGGTGGAAACCGGCATCACGGCGGTGGAGATCATGCCCGTGGCCCAGTTTGCGGGCAACCGGGGCTGGGGCTATGACGGGGTTCTGCCCTACACGCCGCACCCGGCCTATGGCACGCCCGACGACATGAAGGCCTTCATCGACGCCGCGCATCGGCACGGGCTGATGGTGCTGCTGGATGTGGTCTACAACCACTTCGGGCCTGAAGGGAACTACCTGCACGCCTATGCGCCCGACTTCTTCGATCCCGACCGGCAGACGCCTTGGGGGGCGGCCATTGCCTATCAGCGCGAACCCGTGCGCCGCTATTTCATCGAGAACGCGCTCTACTGGATCGAGGAGTTCCACCTGGACGGGCTGCGGCTCGACGCCGTTGACCACGTCCGCGACCCCAAGTCCGAGCGAGAGATCCTAGTCGAAATCGCCCAGCGCATCCGTGAGGCCAATCCCGGCAGGCACATCCACCTGACGACGGAGGACAACCGCAACATCACCCGCCTGCACGAACGCGACGGCGACGGGCGGATCAAGCTCTATTCCGGCGAATGGAACGACGACTTCCACAACGTCGCCCATGTCATCGCGACCGGAGAGAGCGAGGGCTACTACGCCGACTTCACCGGCGACCACTGGGGCAAGCTGGGCCGGGCTTTGGCCGAAGGCTTCATCTGGCAGGGCGAACATTCGGTTCATGCCGACGCTCCGCGGGGCGAGCCTTCGGCGCATCTGCCGCCGACGGCCTTCGTGGATTTCCTGCAGAACCACGACCAGACCGGCAACCGCGCCTTTGGCGAACGGCTGCTGGCGCTGTCCTCGGCGCCGATGGTGCGGGCGCTGATGACGATCCACCTGCTGTCGCCGCATATTCCGCTGATGTTCATGGGCGAGGAGTGGGGCGAGGTGCGGCCCTTCGCCTTCTTCACCGATTTCCACGGTGACCTGGCCGAGGCAGTGCGCGAAGGCCGCCGCCGCGAATTCGCCGCCTTTGGCGAATTCCAGAACGAATCCCTGCGCGCCATGATCCCCGACCCCAACGCGCTGTCGACCTTCGAGGCGTCGCGCATCGACTGGGACCGCGCGAACGGCGAGGAGGGGCGCGACTGGCTGGCCTTTACCCGCCACCTGCTGCAGGTGCGCGCGCAGCGCATCGTGCCGCATCTGGCCGGGGCGCCGGGGCACGGCGGGCGCGTGATCCATGCCGACGAGGGGCTGATCGCGGTGGACTGGCAGCTTGACGGCGCCGTGCTGCGGATGCGCGCCAACCTCACCGACCACCCACAGGATGCCCCCGCGGCCAGCGGCGAAATCCTCGCTGGCCCGCCGCTGGATGCGCCGCTGCCACCCTTCACCGTCACCTGCCTGTTGGAGGCCGCCGCATGAACCTTGAGCAGCGGGCGCGCGCCTACGGCATCCAGCCAGAGTACGAAAGCGCCGACGGCGTGACCCACAAGGCGCCGAAGGAGACACTGGAAAAGCTGCTGAAAGCCTTTGGCGCCGACCGCCTGCCGCCGCTGGACAAGGAACCGGTGCTGGAGGCCCCTGAAGGCGCGGTTTGCCATGTGCCGGGCGATGGCCGCTTCTGGGGCATCGCCCTGCAGCTTTACCAGGTCCGGTCCGGCCGCAACTGGGGGATCGGGGATTTCGCCGATCTGGAGGTCCTGGTGGGGCTTGCCGCAGAGGCCGGGGCCGATTTCCTTGGCCTGAACCCGCTGCACGCGATGTTCCTGTCCGACCCGTCCCGGTGCAGCCCGTTCTCCCCGTCGAACCGCAGGTTCCTGAACCCGCTTTACATCGCCGTGGATCGGCTTGAGGGGTTCGAGGAAGACATGTGCGACCCCGCCGCGATAAAGGCCGCGCGGAACAGCGAACTTGTCGATTATCCCGCCGTCGCCGGGCTGAAGCTGCCGGTGCTGCGCCAGATCTGGGAAAAAGGCGCGCCAGAGGAACTGGAGCGTTTCATCGAGAACGGCGGCGATGAACTGCGGCGTCATGCGCTTTTTGATGCGGTTTCGGCCCATATGGTCGCCGAAGGGCATGGGGCAGGGTGGCTTGCCTGGCCAAAGGAATGGCAGGATGCCAAGGGCGAGGCCGTCCGCCGCTTTGCCGAGGATCATGCGGAAGAAATGCGCTTCTACTGCTGGCTTCAGTATCTGGCCGATCTGCAGCTGTCGCAAGTCCGCGACGCCTGCGCCGAGGCGGGAATGAAGATCGGCCTCTACCTCGACTTCGCGGTAGGCGAGGCCGCCGATGGTTCGGGAAGCTGGGGCAGCCCGATCGTGCTGCCCGATGTGCGGGTAGGCGCGCCGCCCGACTACTTCAACGAACAGGGCCAGGACTGGGGGCTTGCGCCGCTGTCGCCAGTGGAAATGGCCAAGCAGCACGCCGCCCCGTTCGAGAAGCTGATCGAACGCGCCACGCGCCAAGCCGGGGCGCTGCGGATCGACCACGCTATGGGGCTATGGCAACTGTTCCTGATCCCCGAAGGGGCAGAGGCGCCCGAGGGCACCTATGCCCGCTACCCGATCGGCGACATGCTGACGGCGCTGGCCGATGCCTCGCGCAAGAACCAGACCGTCATCATCGGCGAGGATCTGGGCAACGTGCCCGACGGCTTCCAGGACGTGATGGAGGCGTGTCGCATCCTGTCCTACCGCATCCTGCTGTTCGAGCGGACGGACGAGGGCTTTATCCCACCCGAGGATTTCCCGCGCGAGGCGCTGGTCTGTATAGCTACCCATGATCTGCCCACCTTCCGCGGCTGGTGGCGGGGCGACGACGTGGCGCTGCGGGTGGGCTTCGGCTTCATCAGCGACAGCGCCGCCGAGGAACAGAACGACACCCGCAAGGTCGAACGGGTGCAGCTTCTGGAGGATCTGGTCGCCGCCGGCCTGCTGACCGAAGGCGAGGCGCGCGCCGCCACCCCGGAAGACGCCACGCCCGCGCTGACCGTAGCCGCCCACCGGCACCTGGCGCGCACGCCGTCGCGGCTGTTCGCCGCTAGGCTCGAGGATCTGACGGCAGAGCTGGAGCCGGTGAACGTGCCCAGCACCGTTGACGAATATCCCAACTGGCGACGCAAGCTGCGCCTGACGCTGGAGGAGCTTCCCCAGTCGCCGCTTTACCGCAACATCACGGCGGCCATTGCCGCGGAACGCCCGAGGAATGCTGAATGACCGTCCGCGCCACCTACCGGCTTCAGTTCACGGCCGCGTTCCGCTTTGCCGACGGGGCGGCGCTGGCGCCTTATCTTGCGGCGCTGGGGATCAGCCATGTTTATGCCTCGCCCATCTTTGCGGCGCGGCCGGGCAGCACCCATGGCTATGACGTCACCGACTACAACCGGCTGAACCCGGAACTGGGAACCGAGGATGATTTCCATGCCATGGTGCGCGCCTTCCGCGACAAGGGGCTTGGCTTGATCCTCGACTTCGTGCCGAACCACATGGGCATCGGGGGGGCAGAGAATGCGTACTGGGACAGCGTGCTGGAGTGGGGGCCGGAAAGCCCCTATGCCCACTGGTTCGACATCGACTGGAACGCGCCGGCCTTTCCGGGCAAGGTGCTGTTCCCCTTCCTGGGCCAGCCATACGGCGTCGCGCTGGCAGAAGGCGAGCTGCGGCTGAAGCTGGACGATGCGGGCCGGCTTGCCGTCTGGGCGCATGACACCCACCGCCTGCCAATCTGCCCGCATGATTATGCGCAGGTGATGGACCGCATCGGCTCGCCCCTCGTTGCGGATTTCGACGCAATGGAGGCCGCAGGCCCCGGCGACCCGCGCTGGGCCGGGTTGTTCAGCCGCCTTGCGCAGGAAAAGCCCGACCTTTCCGCCTTTGCCGGCGAAAAGGGCGACCGCGGCAGCTGGACGGCGCTGGACGCGCTGATCGCGCGGCAGCACTGGCGGGCGTCCAAGTTCAACCTTGATGGCGACGCCATCAACTACCGCCGGTTCTTCACCATCAGCGACCTTGCCGGCGTCCGTGTTGAACGGCCAGAGGTGTTCGAGGAAACGCACAAGCTGATCCTTTCGCTGCTGCGCGACGGCGTGGTGGATGGCATCCGGATCGACCACATCGACGGGCTGCTGGACCCCAAGGGCTATTGCCTGCGGCTGCGGCAGGCGGTGGGGCGGCCCTTCCCGCTTTACGTCGAAAAGATCCTTGGGCCTGAAGAACACCTGCCTGCCGACTGGGAAACCGATGGCACCACCGGCTATGAATTCGCGAACGAGGTCGTGTCGCTTGTCGTCGATCCCCGCGCGACCGAGGCGCTGAGCGAGGCCTATGCCGAATTCACCGGTCGCACCGATCCGCCGGTCGAGATCGTGTACGAGTCCAAGCTGCGCGTCCTTCAGGGTCCCATGGCGGCAGAGGCCGTGGCCCTGACCGCCCGTTTCGCGGCGCTGGGCGCGCAGGTGCCGGAATTTGCCGATATCGGGCAGGGGGCGCTGCGGCAGGGAATATCGCAGGTGATCGCAGCGCTGGATGTCTATCGTACCTATGCCGATGCCAATGGGCTGGCGCCCGAAGGCCGCGCCCGGATCACCGATGCGATCGGCAAAGCACGCCCACGCGTGCCCGAACTTGACCCGGCGATCTTCGACCTGATCGCGTCGATCCTGACGCTCGACCTTGCAGAC
Organism: Rhodobacteraceae bacterium LNNU 3342; assembly: GCA_008711135.1. GTDB lineage: Bacteria > Pseudomonadota > Alphaproteobacteria > Rhodobacterales > Rhodobacteraceae > Halodurantibacterium. The sequence continues at coordinate 25,180 of VUAW01000007.1, read as the reverse complement.
CGGCTGCCAGAGGCCCGCGACGCGGTGGTTGAGGCCGGAATGCGGTTCCAGCAGCTCAGCGGCCCAGTGATGGCCAAGGGGCTGGAGGATCGCTCGCTTTACCGCTTCAACCGGATGATCGCGCTGAACGAGGTCGGCAGCGAGCCCGGCCACTTCAACCTGCCGGTCGCAGGCTTCCATGTGGCGCAGGCGACGCGGGCGCGGGTGGCGCCACGAAACATGCTGGGCACCTCATCGCATGATACGAAACGTGGCGAGGATGCGCGGATGCGGATCGCTGCCATCTCCGCCCATGTGCCGCTGTGGCGGCAAAAGGTCGAGGAATGGCACGGAATGCTGGCCGATGCCGCGCAGCCTATCGACCGGAACGAGGAGTATTTCTTCTACCAGCTCCTGCTGGGCGCTTGGCCTGAAAACGTCGGCGATGAACTCTCCGCCCTTGCCGACCGGGTCGAAGCCGCCATGCTGAAGTCGGTGCGCGAGGCCGGGGCGAACAGCCGCTGGGTCTTCGGCGACGAGAAGTACGAGGCCAACCTCTGCGCCTTCATCCGTCGCGCCCTGGCTGAAGGGCCGTTCCTTGAGTCATTCCAATCCTTCGCGGCAGAGCTCGCGCCGCTGGGGGAGGCGAACAGCCTGATCCAGACCACGCTGAAACTGACGCTTCCCGGTGTGCCCGACATCTATCAGGGCGCAGAGATGTGGGAACAAAGCCTTGTCGATCCCGATAATCGCCGCCCCGTCCATTTCCCGCGCCGGACCCGGCTGCTGGAAAGGCTGTCCAACGGGCCGGTGTGGGAGGAAGGCCGCCCGGCCGAGGAAATCAAGCTGGCCCTCATCGGGCAACTGCTGCGCCTGCGGGCCGAACAGCCCGCACTTTTCGCAGAGGGCAGCTATGAACCCGTCGCCGCGCAGGGTCCGGCGGCCGAAAGCTTCCTGGGCTTCATCCGGCAGGCAGGCGACCAGATGCTGTTCGTCGGCGCCGCCCTGCACGGCCGCGCGCCGCAGGAATGGTCGGGCACTGAGCTGTCACCTTCCGACTGGGCGGCGCGGAACTGGCAAAGCCTGATCGATGGCAACACCCATCAGGAACTTGCCCCGGCAGACCTGTTCCGTCATCTGCCGGTGGCGGTGCTGCGGGCCGTCTAGCGATCGGCGGCGTGGATCGCCGCCATCACCTCTTCGGGGATCAGGTGGTGGACCATGTGGCCCACCCCTTCAAAAAGCCGCAGTTCCACGTCGGGCAGTTCCTGCGCAAGGCGCACGCTGTGCTTTTCAGTGGAGATGAATGCCTCGTCCCGGCCCGCGATGATCACCACCGGCAGGTCAAGCGCCGGATACCGCGGGGCCAGCCGCGCCGCCGCCAGCATGATGCCGGCCATTTCGGTCGAGGCCGCCCGCAGCGGTTCCGGCCGGATCAGCATCCACGGCGGCAGTTTCCAGAAATGCGGCGGCACCTTTGCCGGGGCGAACAGCACCTTTGCCAACAACGGCCAGGCCAGCCGGTGCAGGATCGGCACGAACGTCCGCCGCGTCAGATCACCCAGCATCGGCAGGGCCTCGGGGATGCGCATCAGCATCTCCAGCCGGGGGCGGGGGTAGAAATATCCTGCCTCCAGCACCAGCCCGCGCACCATCTGCGGATAGTCCAGCGCCAAGGCCGCCGCCGCCATGGCCCCCCAGCTGTGGCCCAGCACCAGCGCGCGATCCACCCCGATCCTGCGCAGCGCCGCATGGATGACGCGGGCCTGTGCCTCTGGCCCCCAGGACTCCGGCCGGGGCCGGGTGCTGTAGCCATAGCCCGGGCGGTCGATCACGATAACCCGGTACTTTCGCGCCGCAAGCCGAACCAGATCGCTCAACAGGAAATCCTGCCCCATCATCGAATTGCCGTGCAACAGGACGAGCGGCGGACCAGAACCCGCCTCGGTATAATGAAGGCGAACCCCCTCTACCGTCACGAAGCCGCCGGTCGGCGGGTGCCGCAGTTCCGCCTCACTCGTCTTGTGCCGGACGTAGGCAGCGGCGGCGATGCCGGCCGCGGCAAGAGTCAGCAACCGGGTCAGGCCCCGGTGGCGGGGCTGGGGGTGTTTCCTGTGCATCGTTCTCCTCGCGTCTCGTGGCTCGCGGGGTGAACGGACGCAATCCACGTCTGTTCCCGGAAAAGGGTGCGGCATCGCTCAACCTGACGCCTTGGGACGCGGCCGCACAATGAAAAGGGGCGGGAATGATCCCGCCCCGTTCAATCAGCTTGCAGCCTTGGCCTGGCGCTTGCGCTCATGGGGGTCAAGGAACCGCTTGCGCAGGCGGATCGACTTGGGCGTCACCTCCACCAGCTCATCGTCGTCAATATAGGCGATCGCCTCTTCCAGGCTGAAGCGCACCGGGGTCGTCAGCCGCACCGCCTCGTCCGTGCCGGATGCGCGGACGTTGGTCAGCTTCTTGCCCTTGAGCGGGTTCACCTCAAGGTCGTTGTCGCGGGAATGTTCGCCGATGATCATCCCCTCATAGACCTGCTCCTGCGCGCCGATGAACAGCCGCCCGCGTTCTTCGAGGTTCCAGAGCGCGTAGCCCACGGAAACGCCATTCTCCATCGAGATCAGCACCCCGGCGCGGCGGCCCTGGATCGGCCCCTTGTGGGGCGCCCATTCGTGGAACACGCGGTTCAGCACGCCGGTGCCGCGCGTATCCGTCAGGAACTCGCCATGATAGCCGATCAACCCGCGCGAGGGCACGTGGGCAATGATCCGAGTCTTGCCGGCGCCCGCGGGCTTCATCTCGACCAGGTCGCCCTTGCGGGCGCCGGTCAGTTTTTCGATCACGGCGCCGGAATATTCGTCATCCACGTCGATGGTGACTTCCTCGATCGGCTCCAGCCGCTCGCCGTTCTCTTCGCGGAACAGGACGCGCGGGCGGGAAATCGAGAGTTCGAACCCTTCGCGGCGCATGTTCTCGATCAGGACGCCCATCTGGAGTTCGCCGCGGCCAGCAACCTCGAACGCCTCACCACCGGGGGTGTCGGTGACCTTGATCGCAACGTTGACCTCGGCTTCCTTCATCAGCCGTTCGCGGATGACGCGGGACTGCACCTTGTTGCCGTCCTTGCCGGCCAGCGGGGAATCGTTGATCCCAAAGGTGACCGAGATGGTCGGCGGGTCGATCGGCTGGGCGGGCAGGGGCACGTCGATTTCCAGCGCGCAAAGCGTGTCGGCCACGGTGGCCTTGCTCATGCCTGCAAGCGTCACGATGTCGCCGGCTTCGGCGGCGTCGATGGGCTGCTGGCTCAGGCCGCGGAAGGCGAGGATCTTGGTCACGCGGAATTGTTCGATCCGCTCGCCATCGCGGGACAGGGCCTTGAGCGTCTCACCCACTTTCAGCGTGCCGCTTTCGACACGGCCGGTCAGGATGCGCCCGATGAACGGGTCGGCGGAAAGCGTGGTGGCCAGCATCCGGAAGGGCTCTGCCCGGTGGGCAACCTGCTTGGGTTCCGGCACATGGCGCACGATCAGATCATAAAGCGCCGACAGGTCCTTGCGCGGACCGTCCAGTTCCGTATCTGCCCAGCCAGACCGGCCCGAAGCATAAAGAACCGGGAAATCAAGCTGTTCATCATTCGCGCCAAGGTTGGCGAAGAGGTCGAACACCTCGTCCAGCGCGCGGTCGGGCTCGGCGTCGGGCTTGTCGACCTTGTTCAACACCACGATCGGGCGCAGCCCCAGCGCCAGCGCCTTGGAGGTCACGAATTTCGTCTGCGGCATCGGGCCTTCGGCGGCATCGACCAGCAGCACCACGCCATCGACCATGCTCAGGATACGCTCCACCTCGCCGCCAAAGTCGGCGTGGCCGGGGGTATCGACGATGTTGATCCGCTTGCCGCCCCATTCAAGCGAGGTACACTTGGCAAGGATCGTGATGCCACGCTCCCGCTCGATGTCGTTCGAATCCATCGCCCGTTCGGCCACGGCCTGGTTGTCGCGAAACGCGCCGGATTGTTTGAGAAGCTCGTCCACAAGAGTGGTCTTGCCGTGGTCAACGTGCGCGATGATCGCGATATTGCGAAGGTCCATGGTCGTCTGCCTTTGATGCTGCGCCGCCGCGATAGCCGAAGACGCCCCAAATGACCAGACCCAAGGCGCCCTACGTGGCGATATAGCGATCTCTTCGGTGATTGACAGCAATCACAAGGTTGAGAAGCACGGCCCCCAGCAGCGACCACGCCACCGCCCGCAGGTCCATGACCAGCGCCGCCACCATGAACAACAGCGCGTCGAAGATCATCTGCGCCCAGCCCGCGCGGAACCCGGTCCGGTCCTGCAGGTACAGCGCCATGATGCCGACGCCCCCAAGGCTTGCGCCGTGCCGGAACAGCGCCAGCAACCCGGCCCCCGTGACGCAGCCGAATAGCACGGCCGCCGCCGCCGGATGCAATTGGTCAAAGGCCACCACTTGCGGCAGCACCAGCGACATCAGCGAAAGCACCCCCACCGTCACGAAAGTCTTGATCGTGAAACGCAGCCCCATCCGCCGCAGGGCCAGCAGGTAGAAGGGCAGGTTGATGACGAAGAACACCGGGCCAAAAGCCCAGCCGGTCATGTAGGCAATCAAAACCGCCATCCCCGCCGTCTGCCCCGTGACCAACCCGGCCGCGGTCAGGATGATGACGCCAAAGGCGCACATGGTCACGCCGAACAGGATGCCCTGCGTGTCATCAAGAAAGGTATGGGCGGGGCTTTTCTGCGGCTCGGTCATGGCGCCCTGATGGCGCAGGCGCGGCCGATGGTCCAGATCAAATCCGGGGCAAAAGAAAAGGGCCGGCAGTGCCGGCCCCTGACCTCAGCCCTTGAGGGCGTTGTTGAGGTACTCGTCCACCTTTTCCAGGTAGCCCATGGTGGTGAGCCACTTCTGGTCTGGCCCGACCAGCAGCGCGAGGTCCTTGGTCATGAACCCGTCCTCGACCGTCTGCACGGTCACACGCTCCAGCGTGTTGGCGAAGTTCAGCAGCGCCTCGTTGTTGTCGAGCTTGGCGCGGTGCTTCAGGCCGCCCGTCCAGGCGTAGATCGACGCGATGGAGTTCGTCGAGGTCTCCTTGCCCTGCTGGTGCTGGCGGAAGTGACGCGTCACGGTGCCGTGGGCGGCTTCAGCCTCGACCGTCTTGCCATCTGGCGTCATCAGGACCGAGGTCATCAGGCCAAGCGAGCCGAAGCCCTGCGCCACGGTATCGGACTGCACGTCGCCGTCGTAGTTCTTGCAGGCCCAGACATAGCCACCCGACCACTTCAGCGCCGAAGCCACCATGTCGTCGATCAGGCGGTGTTCGTAGGTGATGCCGGCGGCCTTGAACTTGTCCGCGAACTCTTCGTCGAACACCTGCTGGAACAGGTCCTTGAAGCGGCCGTCATAGGCCTTGAGGATCGTGTTCTTGGTCGACAGGTACACCGGCCAGCCTTTGACCAGGCCATAGTTCATCGAGGCGCGGGCAAAGTCGATGATCGACTGGTCGAGGTTGTACATCGCCATCGTTACGCCGGCGCCGGGGGCGTCGAACACTTCGCGCTCGATCGTCTCGCCGTCTTCGCCGACGAACTTGATCGTCAGCTTGCCCTTGCCGGGGAAGCGGAAGTCGGTCGCGCGGTACTGGTCGCCGAATGCGTGGCGGCCGACCACGATCGGCTGGGTCCAGCCCGGCACAAGCCGCGGCACGTTCTGGCAGATGATCGGCTCGCGGAAGATCACGCCGCCCAGGATGTTGCGGATCGTGCCGTTCGGCGACCGCCACATCTGCTTCAGCCCGAATTCCTCAACCCGCTGTTCGTCCGGAGTAATGGTGGCGCATTTCACGCCGACGCCATGTTCCTTGATCGCATGGGCTGCGTCGATGGTGATCTGGTCGTCGGTGCGGTCACGCTCCTCGATACCCAGGTCATAGTATTTCAGGTCGATGTCCAGATAGGGCAGGATCAGCTTTTTCTTGATGAAGTCCCAGATGATGCGGGTCATCTCATCGCCGTCGAGCTCGACGACGGGGTTCTCTACCTTGATCTTGGTCATGTGCCTCTCCGGTTGCGGGTGACTCGGGGCCTGCTTAACGGAAATCCCCCGGCGGGGGAAGTGATGTATGCCGTTGTATACGGGGAAAGCTAGCCGATCACCCGGTTCAGAAGAGAAAGCCAGTTGTCCCAGCAGATCCGGCGGATCAGCGCCTCGTCGAACCCGGCGCGGCGCATCGCCTGCGTCACCACCGGCAGCCCCGCCACGGACCCGACCGCCTGGGGGATCAGCGCCCCGTCAAAGTCCGATCCCAGCGCAACACCGCCTTCGCCCAGCCGTTCGACCATGTAGGCAAGGTGGCGAGTCATCACCTCGACCGCGGTATCTTCGTCCTTCAGCCCGTCCTCGCGCAGGAAGCTGACCGCGAAGTTCAGCCCGACCACGCCGCCGCGTTCGGCGATCGCGTCAAGCTGCTTGTCGGTCAGGTTGCGCGTCATCGGGCAAAGGGCGTGCACGTTGCTGTGCGTCGCCACAATTGGCCTGTCGCTGATCCGCGCCACGTCCCAGAACCCGGCCTCGTTCAGGTGGCTGAGGTCCACCAGAATCCCCAGCGCATCGCATTCCCGCACCAGCCGCTGGCCCGCGTCGGTCAGCCCGGGCCCGGTGTCGGGGCTCTGGTCGAACAGGAAGGGCACGCCGTGGCCAAAGATCGTGTCGCGCGACCAGACCGGGCCCAACGACCGCATCCCTGCGGCGTGAAACAGGTGCAGGGCATCCAGATCGGGGCCGATCGCCTCGCACCCTTCCAGGTGCATGATGGCGGCGATGGCGCCCGCGGCGCGGGCGTCCTCGATCTCGGCGGCGGAACGGCACAGGCGGATCGCGTCGGGCCGCGCGCGGGTCATGCGGGTCAGGATGCCCATCATTTCTACTGTGATGCGGCAGGCGCGGTCCTGTTCCAGCGGCGGAAACTCCACCACCTTTGCCCGGTCGTCAGGGTCTGGAAGCTCTTCGGGGTTGGGAATCCAGGTAGCAAAGAAGCCCCCGGCAAACCCGCCTTCGCGCGCGCGGGGCAGGTCGATATGCCCGCCGCGCCCTTCGAAGAAGCCGTGCCCGTCGTGGTCGCCCGTGCGCCAAAGGTGCAAAAGAAGATCGTTGTGGCCGTCGAATACCGGGAATTCTGTCACTCTGTGCTCCTGCCCGGCGATGCGGCCGGCCTTACGTTACGGAACCATCACTATGCGTCTTGACAAGTGGGGAACCGAACGCCCCAATTGGAAAAGGCACCCCTAGGGTATAGCCGAAAAATCCAGAACATAAACAGGGAGTTGATGATGCCTTCGACCCTTTGGTTTCGTCCTGCGGGGCTTGCGCTTGCGGCTGCGATGATGCTGGGCACCGCGCCCGCCGCGCTGCTGGCCGCCACGCCTGAAGATACTCTGGTCATTGCCGCGCAGATCGACGACATCGTGTCCATCGACCCGGCGGAAAGCTTCGAGAAATCTGGCGGCGACCTGATCAACAACGTCTATGACTCGCTGATCGAACTTGTTCCGGGCACCAGCGAACTAACCGGCGGCATCGCCGAAAGCTGGGATGTGGCCGAAGACGGCGTGACCTTTACCTTTACCATCCGCGAAGGGATCACCTTTCATTCCGGCAACCCCGTCCGGGCCGAGGATGCGGCGTTTTCCATCCAGCGCGCGGTCAAGCTGGACAAGACCCCCGCCTTTATCCTGACCCAGTTCGGCCTGACGCCCGACAACGTCGATGAACGCGTGACCTTTGAGGGCAACACGCTGACCATCTTAATCGATGAACCCGTCGCGCCCACTTTTGTCTACAACTGCCTGACCGCGCGGATCGCCTCGGTCGTGGACAAGGAACTGGTGCTGGAAAACGAGGTCGACGGCGATCTCGGCTACGAATGGCTCAAGTCCAACAGCGCGGGATCGGGCGCCTTCCGGCTGCTGACCTTCCGCCCGAACGAAAGCTACGTGCTTGAAGCCGCGGGCGACTACTGGCGCGGCGACGTGCAGCTGAACCGCGTCTTCGTCCGTCACGTGCCAGAGCCCGCGACCCAGCGGCTTCTGCTGGAACGTGGCGACGTGGACGTGGCCCGCGACCTGACCCCGGTGGATGTCGAGGGGATCGCCGGGAACGAGGCGCTGAAGGTCGATGAGGCGCCGGCGGGCTATATCTACTACCTTGCGCTGAACCAGAAGGTCGAGCCGCTGAACAATCCCGCGGTGATCGAGGCGATGCGCTGGCTGGTGGACTACCAGGGGATGGCCGACACGTTCCTGAAGGGGCAGTACATCCCGCGGCAAAGCTTCCTGCCCACCGGCTTCCTTGGCGCGCTGGATGAAACCCCTTATTCGCTGGACATCGAAAAGGCCAAGTCGATCCTGGAAGAGGCGGGGGTTGAGCCCTTCACGGCCAAGCTGACGGTGCGCAACAACCAGGACCGGATGGAGATAGGGCAGGCGCTGCAGAACACCTTTGCCCAAGCGGGCATCACGCTCAACCTCAGCGTGGGTGCGGGGGCAGAGGTGCTGGGCGAATTCCGCGGCCGCCAGCACGAGATCACGCTGCAAAGCTGGGGCCCGGACTATCCCGACCCGCATACCAACGCCTCGACCTTCACGGTCAACCCGGACAACAGCGACGAGGCCGGGCTGACGGGTCTTCTGGCTTGGCGCACCGCCTATGAACCCGGCGAGCTGCAGGAAATGACCGAGGCCGCCGTGCGCGAAAGCGACGCCGACACCCGCCGCGCCATGTATGAGGAAATCCAGCGGATCCACCGCGACACCTCGCCCTTCATCCCGATGTTCGAAGAGGTCGACCAGATCTCGATGCAGGCGAACGTCAACGACTATCACCCCGGGGGCGGGGTCGACGCCGCGACCTACTGGCTGGCAACGAAGTAAGGACGCGGACGGGGCGGGCACCGGATTTCCGGCGGCTCGCCCCGTTCCCATAAACATGACCCTGATCCCCGATCCCACGCCGACACGGCGCCCTTCGCGGGCAGCGCGGCGGGCCCGTACCGCCGCCGGCCTGATCCTGAGCCTGGTGGCGACGCTTCTGGGCCTTCTGCTTGTCACCTTCTTCATCGGGCGGATCGTCCCCATCGATCCCGTGCTTGCCGTGATCGGCGAACGTGCCACCGCCGCCCAATACGCCGCCGCGCGCGAGGCGCTTGGACTGGACCAGCCGGTCTGGATGCAGTTCCTGATCTATGTCCGCGACGCGTTGACGGGAAACTTCGGCACGTCGATCCTGACCCGCCGCCCGGTGATGGAGGATATCGCCCGCGTGTTTCCGGCGACGCTCGAACTGGCGACCATTGCTACGATCTTTGGCGTGCTGCTGGGCATCCCGGCGGGCGTGGTTGCCGCCACCCGTCCGGGAAGCTGGATCGACCAACTTGTGCGGCTGGTGGGGCTGGCAGGCTATTCGATGCCGGTGTTCTGGCTGGGGTTGATGGGGCTGTTGCTGTTCTATGGCATCCTCGGCTGGGTGGGCGGGCCCGGGCGGCTCGACAGCGGGTATGAGATGATGTTCGAATTCGACGTGCCGCGCGTGACGGGGATGATCCTGATCGACACCGCGCTGGCCGGGAAATGGGACATCTTCCGCAACGCGGTCAGCCACATCGTGCTGCCGGCGGGCGTGCTGGGATACTATTCCATGGCCTACATCAGCCGCATGACCCGCAGCTTCATGATGAATGAGCTGAGCCAGGAATACATCACCACCGCTCGCGTCAAGGGTATGCCCGAATGGCGGGTGGTCTGGGTTCATGCGCTGCGCAATGTCATGGTGCCGCTGATCACGGTCATTGCGCTCAGCTACGCGACGCTGCTGGAAGGGTCCGTGCTGACCGAAACCGTCTTTGCCTGGCCGGGGCTGGGGCTTTACATCACCAACGCGCTGTTTTCCGCGGATATGGCGGCGGTGATGGGCGGCACGATCGTGGTGGGCGCGGTCTTCGTCTTCCTCAACATGCTGAGCGACGTGCTTTACCGCCTTGTTGACCCGAGGGCGCGCTCATGACCGCGATGATGACATGGTTGCGGGACCCGAACCCGCAAAGCCGGACGCAGGCGCGGCTGGGGCAGATGTGGCTGGGCTGGCTCAGGATGCGGCGCAACCCGCTGGCGATGATCGGGCTGATGATCGTGCTGGCGCTGCTCTTGATGGCGGCCTGGGCGCCGCTTCTGGCGACGCATGACCCGCTGACCCAGAACCTGTCGCAGCGGCTGTTGCCGCCGGGCAGCGCGGGGCACTGGCTGGGCACGGATGAATTTGGCCGGGATATCTGGTCGCGCATCGTCTATGGCAGCCGCGTGACGCTTTACATCGTGGGGCTTGTGGCGCTGACCGCGCCGGCCTTCGGCCTGCTGATCGGGACGGTGTCGGGCTATTTCGGCGGCTGGGTGGATCAGGTGCTGATGCGGATCACCGACATCTTCCTGGCCTTCCCACGCCTCATCCTTGCGCTGGCGCTGGTGGCGGCGCTGGGCCCGGGAGTCGAAAACGCGGTGCTCGCCATCGCGCTGACGGCATGGCCCCCCTATGCGCGGGTGGCGCGGGCGGAAACGCTGACCGTGCGCAGCGCCGACTACATCGCTGCCGTGCAGTTGCAGGGCGCGGGGTCGGGGCGGATCATCTGGGGCTATGTGATGCCCATGTGCCTGCCGTCGGTCATCATCCGCGTTACGCTGGACATGGCCGGCGTGATCCTGACGGCGGCGGGGTTGGGCTTCCTGGGCCTGGGCGTGCAGCCACCAATGGCCGAATGGGGGCAGATGATTTCGTCGGGGCGCAAGTTCCTGTTCGACCAGTGGTGGGTCGCGACGGTGCCGGGCCTTGCGATCTTTACCGTCAGCCTGGGCTTCAACCTGCTGGGCGACGGCCTGCGCGACGTCCTTGACCCAAGGAGCGCGAGCCGATGACCCTGCTGTCGGTGAAAGACCTTTACGTCACTTTCCGCACCGAAAGCGGGATCGTGGAGGCCGTGCGCGGCGTGTCCTTTGACCTTGGCCGCGAACGGCTGGGTATCGTTGGCGAAAGCGGTTCGGGCAAGACGATGACGGGCCGGTCGGTGCTGCGCCTAATCCGCCCGCCGGGCCGGATCGACGCGGTCGAAATGACCTTCGACGGCATCGACCTGCTGAAGATCTCGGAACGCCAGATGCGGGCCCTGCGGGGCAAGCGGATCGCCATGGTGATGCAAGACCCGAAATATTCGCTCAACCCCGTGATGCGGGTGGGCGAACAGCTGACCGAGGGCCTGCGCCGCCGCGACGGGCTGCGGGGCGCGGAGCTGCATCGCAAGGCCATCGCCGCGCTGGAGGCAGTGCAGATCCGTGACCCTGAACGGGTCCTGCGCGCCTATCCGCACGAACTGTCGGGCGGGATGGGCCAGCGGGTGATGATCGCAATGATGCTGATCCCGCAACCCGACCTGCTGATCGCGGATGAACCGACCTCGGCGCTCGACGTGACGGTACAGGCAGAGGTTCTGTCGATCCTTGACGGGCTGGTACGCGACCGGGGCATGGGGCTGATCTTCATCAGCCACGACCTGCGGCTGGTCGGGCGTTTCTGCGACCGGGTGCTGGTCATGTACAAGGGCCGCGTGGTGGAGGAGTTGGAGGCGAAGCACCTCATGCAGGCGCAGCACCCCTATACGCAGGGGCTGCTCAACTGCCTGCCGCGGATTGGCGGCGACCGCGGGCCGCTGCCGGGGCTGGACCGCGCCGCGGCATGGGCAGGGTAGGACGATGGCGCTGATCGAGATCGACAACCTTTCCGTCACCTTCGACGCAGGCGACCGCTATGTCCACGCCGTGCAGGGGGTCAGCCTGACGGTCCACGCCCGCGAGAGCTTTGGCCTTGTCGGCGAAAGCGGTTCGGGCAAGTCCACCATCCTGCGGGCGATCTGTGGGCTGGCCCCGATCAGCGGCGGCGCGATCCGCATCGACGGCAAGCCGCTGCAAACCCCGCGCGGGTTCGACTTTGCGCGGCGGGTGCAGATGGTGTTCCAGGACCCCTACGCCTCCCTCCACCCCCGGCACACGATTGACCGGACGCTGGCCGAACCCTTGGCCATCCACCGGATCGGCGACACCGACCGGCGCGTGGTGCAGGCGCTAAGGGACGTGGGCCTCGACCCGTCGTTCCGGTTCCGCTATCCGCACCAGCTTTCAGGCGGGCAGCGGCAGCGCGTCGCCATCGCGCGGGCCCTGATGCTTGAACCCGAAATCCTGCTGCTGGATGAACCGACCTCGGCGCTCGATGCCTCGGTCCAGGCGGAAACGCTGAACCTGCTGTCGCGGCTGCGGGCGGAACGAGGGCTGACCTTCCTGATGGTGAGCCACGATCTAGCGGTGATCGACCACATGTGCGACCGGATCCTGGTCATGCAGCACGGTCGCGCGGTGGAGGAACTGGACCGCGACCAGCTTGCGGCAGGGGCGATGAAGACCGGCTATGCCCGCACCCTGTTCAACGCCAGCGCGGACCGGATGCTGGACGGCTAGGCCGCGGAAAGCCCCTGTGAATTCCAGCGCGGCCGCAGTAATCTGGTGGTGTTCCAATGGGAAAGGAGCCTGCCGATGACCGCCCCTGACCGCATCGCCGGCGTTCCCCGCGCCCGGATTACCGCTCTGCGAGACGCAGCCGCCGAGGCATTCATCCGCGCCCGCCCGCGCACGCAGGCAGCGCTGCGCGATGGTGCTGCGGCATTTCTAGGCGGCGTGCCGATGCACTGGATGCGGGACTGGCCGCAGCCCTTCCCGCTGCTGGTGGACCGCGCGCAGGATGCCCGCATCATCGACATCGACGGGCACGAGATCGACGACTTCTGCCTGGGCGACACCGGCGCGATGTTCGGCCATTCGCCGCCCCCCGTGGCCAAGGCGATCCGGCGGCAGGCGCAGCGCGGCCTGACCTGCATGCTCCCGACAGAGGATGCGCTGGCCGTCGGGGCCCTGCTGACCGAACGCTTCGGGCGGTTCCGCTGGCAGGTGGCGGTGACGGCGACCGATGCCAACCGCTTTGCCCTGCGGGTGGCGCGGGCAGTCACAGGGCGGCCCAAGGTGCTGGTCTTCAACGGCTGCTACCACGGCACGGTGGATGACACGATGATCCGGCTGGAGGGCGGGCGCACAGTCGCGCGGCAGGGGCTGGTGGGGCAGGTGGCCGATCTGTCCGCAACCGGCGTGGTCGCCGAGTTCAACGACCTTGATGGGGTAGAGGCCGCGCTCGCCAAGGGCGACGTCGCCGCCATCCTGACCGAGCCGGTGATGACCAATTCCTGCATGGTCCTGCCTGACCCCGATTTCCACGACGGGTTGCGCCAGCTGTCCCGGGCGCATGGGACGCTGCTGATCGTGGATGAAACGCACACGATCTCCTCCGGCCTTGGCGGGTACTGCCGGACGCACGGGCTGCAGCCCGACATCTTCGTGCTGGGCAAGCCAGTGGCTGGTGGCGTCCCCGCCGCCGTCTGGGGGATGCACTTTGACGTCGCCGCCCGTTTCGCCGCCTATGACGCCCTGCGGCCATCGGGGCACAGCGGCATGGGCACGACGCTGGCCGGCAACCCGCTGCAGTTCGCCGCCATGCGCGCCACGCTGGCCGAGGTGATGACCGAAAAGAACTACGCCCGCATGGAACGCGGCGCCGCCCGGCTGGAAGAGGGGCTGAACGCGGCCATCGCCCGCCACCGCGCCGCTTGGCACGTGGTGCGCGTGGGCGCGCGGGTGGAATTCATCTGCCATCCCACCCCGCTGCGCAACGGGGCAGAGGCCGCCGAGGCCCATCAGCCGGACCTTGAGGCGGCAATCCACGCGGCCCTGCTGACCCGTGGCTGCCTGATCGCGCCCTTCCACAACATGATGCTGGTCAGCCCGGTCACCAAGCGCAAGCAGATCGACCGGCTGGTTTCGGCCTTTGACTCCATCTGCTCGGACCTGTTTCAATGACCCAATCCCCCAGCGGCGCCGATGTGGCAGAGGCGCAGGACTTCCTTGACGCCCACCCCGAGGTCGAGGCGATCGACATAGTCCTGACCGACGCCAACGGGATCGGGCGCGGCAAGATCATCCGGCGGCATGAACTTCGTGGCCTGTTCGAACACGGGCGGCACCTGCCGATCTCGATCCTCGGCCTCGATGTCTGTGGCGAGGATGTGCATGAAACCGGGCTGATCTGGGACCAGGGCGACGGTGACCTGCGGGCTTGGCCGATCCCCGGCACGCTGAAGCCCCTGTACGGCACCAACCCCGCGCGGGCAGAGGTTCTGCTGTCGATATATCATCTCGATGGCGCGGAAATGACCAGCGACCCGCGCCACGCGCTGGCCCGGCAGGTTCGCGCCATGGCGGCCGAGGGGATGCATCCCGCCGGCGCGTTTGAACTTGAATTCTTCCTGCTGGATCCGCAGCCGGGGCCGGACGGGCGGATGCGCCCCGCACGGGCGGTTCTGGACGGCCGCGACAGCCGCAAGACCGAGGTTTATTCCGTTGATCACCTACATGGGATGGAGCCGCTGTTTTCCGACATCTACCGCGCAGCGGCGGTCATGGACATCCGAGCAGAAACCGTAATCTCGGAGTACGCGCCGGGGCAGTACGAACTGACGCTGGATTATCGGCGCGACGTGCTGCAGGCGGCGGATGACCTGATCCGGCTGAAGCGGATCGTGCGGATGCAGGCCCGCCGTCACGGCATCACCGCCTGTTTCATGGCCAAACCGAATGAGGATTACGCGGGCTCCGGCATGCATTTCCACGTCTCGATCTGCGACGAGCAGGGGGAAAACATGCTGGCCGAGGGCGAGGGAGAGCCGCTGACGCCCCAGCTTCTGCACGCGCTGGGCGGGCTGCGGGCGACGATGGGGGAATCCATGCTGGTCTTCGCGCCCCATGCCAACAGCTGGCGCCGCTTTGCCAGCCAAAGCTATGCGCCGGTGTCGCCGAACTGGGGGGTGAACAACCGATCAGTCGCGCTGCGGATTCCCGCAGGCCCACGGAGCGCCCGGCGGATCGAACACCGTCCCGCCGGGGTGGATGCGAACCCGTATCTTGTGGGTGCGGTGGTGCTGGCTGGTATCCGCAAGGGGCTGGCCGAAGCCTTGGACCCGGGGCCGCAGGTTACCGGCAACGGCTATGACGCCGCCTCCGACCTGCCGATGCCCCCCGACTGGCGCAGCGCGATCGAGGCAGCGCGCCAGTCGATTTTCCTGAGGGATGCGCTGGGCGCCGACATGCACCGCACCTTCACCGCGATCAAGGCGGCGGAACATGCCCGCGTCGCCCGGACGGTGTCGGCGGTGGATTACGACCTTTACCTGCACACGGTCTAGGCCCTGCGGCCTAGCGCGTGCCTTCGGTCAGCCGGCGCTTCACATAAGACGTGACGGTGCCGATCATCTGGTCCATATGCGCGTCGTCAAAGAAGTGGCCCGCACCTTCCACCTGTTCATGGGTGATGGTGATGCCCTTCTGTTCATGCAGCTTGGACACCAGCGCGGTGGTGTCGCGCGGCGGGGCGACGCGGTCTGCGGTGCCGTTGATGATCAGCCCCGAGGCCGGGCAGGGCGCAAGGAAGCTGAAGTCATACATGTTCGCCGGCGGCGCGACCGAAACAAATCCGGTGATTTCCGGCCGCCGCATCAGCAGCTGCATCCCGATCCAGGCGCCAAAGCTGAAGCCCGCGACCCAGCAGTGCTTGGCGTTCTGGTTCATCGACTGCAGGTAATCCAGCGCCGAGGCCGCATCCGACAACTCGCCGATCCCCTGATCATATTCGCCCTGGCTGCGCCCCACACCGCGGAAGTTGAACCGCAGCACCGTGAAGCCCATGTTGTAAAAGGCGTAATGCAGGTTGTAGACGACCTTGTTGTTCATCGTGCCGCCGAACTGCGGGTTCGGGTGCAGGACGATGGCGATCGGGGCGTCGCGGTCTTTCTGGGGATGATAGCGGCCTTCAAGGCGCCCTTCAGGGCCTGGAAAAATGACCTCGGGCATGGTTCGCCTGTCTTTCCTCTGCGTTGGCCGGGCATGTCGTTCTTGACGATTTGCGTCGGACAACCTAGAACAATTCTAAATTCCGGTCTGGGCCGGCCTGATCCGGATGGACTTAAGCAGGCTTTTCTGCAAGGTCAATTGCTTTGGTGGGGTGGTAGGGCATGAAACTCTCGACAAAGGGCCGTTATGCCATGGTTGCCCTGGCGGATATGGCGGCTGCCAAGGATGGCGGGCTTGTCTCGCTTGCAGAGATATCGCGCCGGCAGGACATCTCTCTTCCGTATCTTGAACAACTCTTCGTCAAGCTGCGCCGGGCCGGGCTGGTTGAATCCGTGCGCGGCCCCGGCGGCGGCTACCGGCTGTCCCGGTCCCCCGATGCCATCCGTGTCAGCGAGATCCTGGAGGCGGTCGATGAAACCGTCAGCGCCATGCACACCGGGGCGGGCGCGTCCGGCGCCGTTTCCGGAACGCGGGCGCAGTCGCTGACGAATCGGCTTTGGGAAAGCCTGTCAGCCCATGTCTATGTTTTCCTTCACCAGACGCGGCTTTCGGACGTGGTGCAGAACGATCTGACACCGTGCCGCGCCGTGCCAACCCTGTTCCAGGTGGTGGACGAGGGATGAAGCCGCGCGCTTACCTTGACTGGAACGCCACGGCACCCCTGTTGCCCGAGGCGCGCGCTGCGATGATCGCGGCGATGGATGCCGTGGGCAACCCGTCCTCGGTCCATGCCGAGGGGCGCGCGGCCAAGGCCATCGTGGAACGGGCGCGGGGGCAGGTGGCGACGGCGCTGGGCGCGGATGGGGCAGATGTCGTCTTCACCTCTGGCGCGACCGAGGCTGCGGCGCTTGCGCTGGCGGGGCGGGGGCTGCAGGGCGCGGCGCTGGAGCATGACGCGGTCGCTGCCTGGATCGACCCGGTGCTAACCGCTGATGCGGCGGGCCGCGTGGCGGTGACCGATCCCGCGCGTGCGACGCTTCAACTGGCCAATTCCGAAACCGGTATCGTGCAGGACCTGCCCGAAGGACTTGCCGTGTCGGACCTGACCCAGGGCTTTGGCAAGCTGCCGCTGGCCTTCAACTGGCTGGGCTGCGACATGGGCCTGATTTCGGCCCACAAGCTGGGCGGACCAAAGGGGATCGGGGCGCTTGTCCTGCGGCGGGGGCTGGACGTCGCGGCGCAGATCCGTGGCGGTGGGCAGGAAATGGGCCGCCGGTCCGGCACTGAAAATGTCATCGGAATTGCGGGCTTCGGCGCCGCGGCCGAGGCTGCGGCGCAACGTCTCGCGGATGGTGTGTGGGGGCGGGTTGACGAACTTAGAAATATTCTAGAAACGGCTCTGGAACAGGGGGCCGATAACCCTATCTTGGTGGGGAAGGATGCCCGCCGCCTGCCCAACACGACCTGCGTCGTGACGCCTGGGTGGAAGGGTGAAACGCAGGTCATGCAGATGGACCTTGCGGGCTTTGCCATTTCCGCCGGATCGGCCTGTTCCAGCGGCAAGGTGCGGGCAAGCCGGGTTCTGCAGGCGATGGGGTTTGATGAAGGCGCGGCGGCTTCGGCGATCCGCGTCTCTCTCGGCCCCGAGGTGAAGAAAGAGGACGTGCTGCGCTTTGCTGATGCGTGGCTGGCCCAGTACCGGAAGTTCCGGGCGCGGGCTGCATGAGGATCCGCGCGGCTTGGCCGCGCAGTAGAAGTGGGAACGGATATGGCAGCTTTGGATGCGGAAGTCCGCGAGGGCGTGGACCGCGAGACGGTCGAGACCGTGCAGGCGATGGCCGGCAAGTACAAGCACGGCTGGGAAACCGATATCGAGATGGAGTTCGCGCCCAAGGGCCTGAACGAGGACATCGTCCGCCTGATTTCGGAAAAGAACGGCGAACCGGAGTGGATGCTTGCCTGGCGGCTTGAGGCCTACCAGCGCTGGGTCAAGATGGAAGAGCCCCGCTGGGCGATGCTCAACTACCCCGAGATCGACTACCAGGATCAGTTCTACTACGCCAAGCCCAAGAGCATGGCGGAAAAACCCAAGTCGCTGGACGAGGTCGACCCCAAGCTGCTGGCGACCTATGAAAAGCTGGGTATCCCGCTGAAGGAACAGATGATCCTCGCGGGCGTCGAAGGTGCGGAAAACGCCCCCGCCGAAGGCCGCAAGGTCGCGGTGGACGCGGTGTTCGACTCCGTCTCGCTGGGCACGACCTTCAAGGACGAACTGGCCAAGGCCGGCGTGATCTTCTGCTCGATCTCCGAGGCGATCCGCGAACATCCCGAACTGGTCAAGAAGTACCTCGGCTCGGTCGTCCCGCAGTCCGACAACTTCTTTGCGACGCTGAACTCGGCGGTCTTTTCCGACGGGTCGTTCGTCTACATCCCTGAAGGCGTGCGCTGCCCGATGGAACTGTCGACCTACTTCCGGATCAACGCCGAAAACACCGGCCAGTTCGAACGGACGCTGATCATCGCCGACAAGGGCGCCTATGTCAGCTACCTCGAAGGCTGCACGGCGCCGCAGCGCGACACCAACCAGCTTCACGCCGCCGTGGTGGAAATCGTGGCGCTGGACGATGCCGAGGTGAAATACTCGACCGTCCAGAACTGGTATCCGGGCGACGAAAACGGCAAGGGCGGTATCTACAACTTCGTGACCAAGCGCGCCGACTGCCGCGGCGACCGGTCCAAGGTGATGTGGACGCAGGTGGAAACCGGCTCGGCCATCACTTGGAAGTACCCGTCGTGCATCCTGCGCGGCGATGACAGCCAGGGCGAGTTCTATTCCATCGCCATTGCCAACAACATGCAGCAGGCCGACACCGGTACCAAGATGATCCATCTGGGCAAGAACACCCGGAGCCGGATCGTGTCCAAGGGGATCAGCGCGGGCAAGGCGCAGAACACCTATCGCGGGCTGGTGACGATGCACCCGAAGGCCAAGAACAGCCGCAACTACACCCAGTGCGACAGCCTGTTGATCGGGGATCAGTGCGGGGCGCACACTGTCCCGTATATCGAGGTCAAGAACAACTCCAGCCGGGTGGAGCATGAGGCGACCACGTCCAAGGTGGACGAGGATCAGCTGTTCTACTGCCGCTCGCGCGGGATGGATGAGGAAGAGGCCGTCGCGCTGGTCGTGAACGGTTTCTGCAAGGAAGTGCTTCAGGCGCTGCCGATGGAATTTGCCATGGAGGCGCAAAGCCTCGTTGCGATCAGCCTCGAAGGCTCGGTCGGCTGACGTATTCGCGGAGATAGAAGAATGTTGGAAATCAAGAACCTGCACGTGAAACTTGAGGAAGAGGACAAGCAGATCCTCAAGGGCGTCAACCTGACCGTCGAGGCTGGCAAGGTCCATGCGATCATGGGCCCGAACGGGTCCGGCAAATCGACGCTGTCCTACGTGCTGTCGGGGCGCGAAGGCTACGAAGTCACCGAAGGCTCTGCCACGCTTGAAGGTGAGGAACTGCTGGAGATGGAGCCGGAAGAGCGCGCTGCGGCGGGCCTGTTCCTGGCGTTCCAGTACCCGGTCGAAATCCCCGGCGTCGGCAACATGACCTTCCTGCGCACCGCGGTGAACGCGCAGCGCAAGGCCCGCGGCGAAGAGGAAATGAGCGCGGCTGAATTCCTCAAGGTCGTGCGCGAAAAGGCCAAGGCGCTGAAGATCGACGCCGACATGCTGAAGCGCCCGGTCAACATGGGCTTTTCGGGCGGTGAGAAGAAGCGGAACGAGATCCTTCAGATGGCGATGCTCGAACCCAAGATGTGCATCCTTGATGAAACGGACTCGGGCCTCGACGTCGATGCGATGAAGCTGGTGTCCGAAGGCGTGAACGCACTGCGGGACGAAGGCCGCGCCTTCCTGGTCATCACCCACTACCAGCGCCTGCTGGACCACATCACGCCGGACGTGGTGCACATCATGGCCGGTGGCCGCATCGTGAAGACCGGCGGGCCGGAGCTTGCGCTTGAAGTCGAACGCAACGGTTACGCCGACATCATGTCGGAGGCAGTATGATGGCAAGAGCGCAGGCGAAACAGGACGCGCTGAGTGCCCGGATCGCGGCGCTTGCGCTGCCCGAAGGGCTGCGCCCGGCGCGTGATGCTGCGCTGGCGCGGCTGTCGGGCATGGGCCTGCCGCTGCGGCGCGAGGAGTACTGGATCTACACCGACCCGGCACGGCTGAACGCGGCCGAACCGCCCGCGCTTGCCGCCGAGGGAGAGGCAGACTTCTTCGCGGCGCTGGACCGGGCGCGTATCGTCTTTACCGACGGCGCCTTCGATGCCGCGGCCTCGGACGATCTGGCGCAGGCGGGGGTAGAGATCGAAACGCTCTCCGATGCTGCCAGCCGCGACATCCATTGGGTGCGCGACTTCTACGGCTCGCTGGAAACGCAGGGGCAGACGCCGGTGGCGCGGCCCTTTGCGGCGCTGAACACGGCCTTCGCGGCCGACGGCGTGGTGATCCGCGTCACCGCCGAAGCAACGCGTCCCGTTGAACTGGTTTATCGTTCCACTGGAACGGTTTCCGACCCGATCCTCCACCACTGCGTGAAGGTGGAAGGCGGCGCCGCGCTGACCCTGCTCGAGGTTGGCTTTGCCGGTGCCCGCTACAACACCACGCTGGAGGTTGACGTGGCCGATGGTGGCCGCTTCAACCACATCCGGACTCAGGGCCGTGCGCACGAACGGGTGGCGAATACCCACCTCTTTGCCCGTGTTGGTGCAGAGGCCGTGTTCAAGTCCTTCACCCTGTCGGCGAACGGCATCCTGACGCGGAATGAGGCGGTGATAGAACTAGCCGGCGCGGCGGGCGTGGCCCACATTGCCGGCGCGGCGATCGGCGAGGCGGGCTTCCACCACGACGATACGGTCTTCATCACCCACGGTGCGCCGGGCTGCGAAAGCCGCCAGGTCTACAAGAAGGTGCTGAAGAACGGCGCGGTCGGCGTGTTCCAGGGCAAGATCCTCGTCCGGCAGGTGGCGCAGAAAACCGACGGCTACCAGATCAGCCAGTCGCTCCTGCTGGACGATGACAGCCAGTTCCTCGCCAAGCCGGAGCTGGAGATCTATGCCGACGACGTGAAGTGCAGCCACGGATCGACCTCAGGCGCGATCGACGAAACCGGACTGTTCTATCTCCGCTCGCGCGGGGTACCAGAGGCCGAGGCGCGCGTGCTGCTAGTGCTCGCCTTCTTGGCAGAGGCCCTGCAAGAGATCGAGGACGAGACCATCGCCGAGGAAATTCGTAGCCGCTTGGAAAGTTGGTTGCTGTAACGGCGATGTCGGTCACCGCTGATATCCTTCGCACCTACCGCGCGCCACGTGCGGTGATGCGGCGGCACCTATCGTCAGGCGCGCGGGATGACCGCGCGCTTGCGTTTCTGATGGCCGCCTGCCTGCTGATCTTTGTTTCGCAATGGCCCTCGCTGGCCCGGGCGGCGCATCTGGATCCATCGATCCCGCTTGACGCGCGGCTGGGGGGTGCCTTGCTGGCGATGCTCTTCATGCTGCCGCTCATCTGCTATGCGATCGCCGCGGTGGCGCATCTGCTGGCGCGGATGGTAGGCGGGCGCGGCAGCTGGCTTTCAGCCCGGCTGGCGCTATTCTGGTCGATGCTGGCCATCAGCCCGCTGATGCTGCTGCAGGGGGCGCTTGCGGGTCTGGTCGGCGGCGCGGTATCCGTGGTCACCGGAATTGTTGTTCTGGGGCTGTTCCTGCGCATCTGGGGCGCGGCGATGGCCGAGGCAGAGAGCGGCTGAAAGGCGCGGGGTTAGAAATGGAACTGAGTTTTCCTGCGCTGATGGCGCTTCTGCGCGAGACGCTGCGCGATCCGCATGCGGCCGCACGCCGGGTGATGGGGACGCCGCTGCCCGACGGCGCGCGCTGGCAGGCGCTGCTGCTTGTCGTGGTGCTGAGCGTCATTCTCCTGCAGCTCGCCGTCATGCTTTCGGGTGGACAGACCGGCGGCGTGATGATGTCGGGGCTTTTGCAAGGGGCGGTGCTGGTCGGCACGGTTCTGGCGGTGCACTACATCGGCCGGGCCTTTGGCGGGTCGGGGACCTTTCCCGATGCGCTGATCCTGATGGCGTGGCTGCAATTCGTGACGCTGTGCTTTCAGGTGGCGCAGATCGTGACGCTGCTGATCGTGCCACCGCTGGCGGGTCTTGTGGCGATTGCCAGCGTCGTGGTGTTTCTTTGGCTGCTGGTCAGCTTCATCCAGGCGCTCCACGGCTTCCGGTCGCGCGTGATGGTCCTGTTCGGCCTGTTGGCCAGTTTTTTCGCCCTGGCCTTCGCGTTGTCTTTCGTGCTCGCGTTGCTGGGGGTGTCGGTCCCGGGGGCTTTTGACGATGTATGACGTGAACGCGGTCCGCCGCGACTTTCCCATCCTCTCGCGTGAGGTCAATGGCCGGCCGCTGGTCTACCTGGACAACGGCGCCTCGGCGCAAAAGCCGCAGGTGGTGATCGACGCCGTCACCCGCGCCTATGCCGAGGAATATGCCAACGTCCATCGCGGGCTGCACTACCTCTCGAACCTCGCCACCGACCGGTACGAATCCGTCCGCGGCAAGATTCAGCGGTTCCTGAACGCCGGGCATGAGGATGAGATCATCTTCAACACCGGCACGACCGTTGGCATCAACATGATCGCCTATGGCTGGGCCATGCCTCGGATGCAGGCAGGCGATGAGATCGTGCTGTCGGTGATGGAGCATCACGCCAACATCGTTCCGTGGCATTTCCTGCGCGAACGTCAGGGGGTGGTGCTGAAGTGGGTTGAAACCGCGCCGGACGGCAGCCTTGACCCGCAGGCGGTGCTGGATGCGATCGGCCCGAAGACGCGGCTGGTGGCGGTTACCCACATGTCGAACGTGCTGGGCACCAAGGTCGACGTGGCGGCCATCTGTGCCGGTGCCCGCGAAAAGGGCGTGCCGGTGCTGGTCGACGGGTCGCAGGCGGCGGTCCACATGCCGGTGGATGTGCAGGCCATCGGTTGCGATTTTTACGCGATCACCGGGCACAAGCTCTACGGCCCGTCGGGCTCGGGGGCGATCTATATCCACCGCGACCGGCTGGCCGAAATGCGCCCCTTCATCGGCGGCGGCGACATGATCCGCGAGGTTCACCGCGACCGTGTCATCTATAATGAGCCGCCGCACAAGTTCGAGGCCGGCACCCCCGGCATCGTGTCCCAGATCGGCTTGGGCACCGCCATCGACTACCTGATGGAGCTCGGGATGGACAACATCGCTACGCATGAGGCGGGGCTGCGCGATTACGCGATGCAGCGGTTCGCGGGCCTCAACTGGCTGCGCCTGCAGGGCACCGCGCCGGGGAAGGGGGCGATCTTCTCCTTCACGCTGGAAGGGGCGGCCCACGCGCATGACATCTCGACCGTGCTGGACAAAAAGGGTGTAGCGGTCCGCGCCGGCCAGCACTGCGCCGGCCCGCTGATGGAGCATCTGGGCGTCAATGCCACCTGCCGCGCCTCCTTCGGCCTCTACAACACCACCGGCGAAGTCGACGTCCTGGTCGAGGCGCTGGAGCTTTGCCACGAGCTTTTCGCCTGACACCGGAAAAGCAACCGGCATGCAGATTGCCGGTTGCAGCCCCCCGCAGCCGGGGTTATAGAAAACGCGCTGCGCACCCGTAGCTCAGCTGGATAGAGTGCTGCCCTCCGAAGGCAGAGGTCACAGGTTCGAATCCTGTCGGGTGCGCCAAATTTCTTTCTCAAGATGCTGATTTTCCGTGTAAAACCAGTCGACTATCCTATTTCTTCCTCCAGAACTTCCCCATCATCTTTCTGAACATGGCGGACCACCTCGGACTCATGGCGGTTCCTCTGCGGGGGATGCGTGCATGATCCATCACCGCTCCTCCATGTTGATCACGTCTAGATCGCGGGCCAATGGGTTCGGGCACCGATGTGGCGCTGGAGACGGCGGATGCCGCCATCCTGCGCGACCGGGTGACCGATGTTCCTGCCATGATCCGGCTGGCGCGCGCGACCATGGGCAACATCCGGCAGAACGTGACGCTCGCGCTCGGGCTGAAGGCGGTGTTCCTGGTGACGTCGGTTCTGGGCATCACCGGCCTCTGGATCGCGATCCTTGCCGATACCGGGGCCACGGTTCTGGTCACGCTGAACGCCCTGCGCCTGCTGGCGTTTGATCCTGCGAAAGAGGCTTGAGATGTCGGGACAGGCAGGATGGATCAGCCTTGGCATCGGGGCGATGTATCTGGCGTTCTTTGCATGGGGCACGGCAGAGGCGGCACGCGTCGCAGGTCGTCCGGTCTGGTTGTTCGGGCAAGCTCGCGGAACCGAGCGCCTCGCCGCAGTGGGCTTTCGCCTGGCCTTTACGCTCGCGCTTCTTGGGCCGCTGCTGTGGCCTGCCTTGCCGACGCTGCACAGGCTCGATCCATTGTGGAGCGAGGGCAGATCGCAGGCACTGGGTGCCGTTGGCGTATTTGTGGCGGGGGCGGGGGCGCTGACTGGCGCGTCGGTGTTCAAGACGGCGAGAGCGGCCCCCTAGTCACCAATGGCCTTTTCCGCATCAGCCGCAACCCAACCTTTCTGGGCCAAGGGGTGCTGCTGGCAGGCGTGGCACTGGCGGTTCCCTGCTGGCCGACGCTCCTGGCGGTTGTGATGTTCTTTGCCTCAGCCGCAACGCAGATCCGAACGGAGGAGCGTATCTTGCGTGCCGCCTACGGTGAAGATTATGCACGCTTGATCAGGACGGTGCCTCGTTGGTTGTGATGGTGATGACCACCTCAGGCGCCCGAGGCTGAACAAGCTGCTGGGCCAGCCCCAAGGCGCCTTCTGGCTGCGGCATCGACTGAGGTGATCACAGGTCGGGTGCGGCGCGTGGGTTCCCTCGCCCGCCCGGAAGCTGGCGGGGCGGCGGGGAACATAGCAGTGCCGCCACCGTTGGGCCTTAGGTGCAGAGGCATGATGAACCCATCTTGAGGAGGTGCGCGTGGTCAGAAAGCGGAACTTCGGCGATGGTGGCGCGATGCTCCGGGAGAGCCGCGATAGCATCTGCGACATCTGGGGCCCCCGGGCAGCCTATCACGGCGCTTGGCCGGTCCGGGTCGATGAGGCGTTGGTCGAAGAGCCCGAGCGCTGGGTGCAGTCGGCCTGCGTGCTTTGCTCGAACGGC
>VUAW01000006.1 GCA_008711135.1 Rhodobacteraceae bacterium LNNU 3342 | reverse complement strand
CAGTTTGAAGCACGATCAGCCCGCCCTGTGAATCCCTTTTGTCAACACGACCTAGTATTGTTAATAACTTATGAACTACCGGGTCAGTGCGCGACCCTCAACTCGGCATTTTCGCACAGGCCGGGTGCGGTGCTGGGGGACAAAACAACCTCTGCACGATCTCCGGATTTGCAAATCTGCTTATGATAACACCCGAACGCGGATCCGCGACGCCCTGGGGGCGAGTAACGCGCCTTCTTGGAACAGGATCGCTTGGCCGCTGGTTGCAGGGTTCATGGGCAATCTGGACCTCCCGCTTCTGCACGAAATGACAGCTGAAGAGACTGTGAGCCTGCGGTTCCAGCTTGAAGAACTTCAGCGCCAGACGGAGATGAACCGGTGGATCCTCTCTAAGATACGTGCAGAAATGGCCCAGGCCCGGGAACGCCTGAGCAAGGCCCGCCACCTCATGCACCGGGACAAGTAAAAGCCCTGGCAGCATCCCGCGTGCCGAGGTCCCTGTGTCAAGAGTACAGATCGCTACCCAGGAGGCGCGCCTGGCTGCGACAGCTCATGCGGTGGCAAAGCGGCCGCAGGTCGCTCTGTGGAGTTCGCAGCCGGCCGGCCCGGGAGGCACAGCGGGCAGTCCCTGGTAGATGCCCTCGATTGGAGTGCCACGGCGGAACAGATCACCTGCTACAGCAAACGCGCCGAAGGTTCTCCCGAGCGCTCCCGTTGGGAGAACCTGCCGTCGCCGGTCCGGTCAGGATCTACAGGTTGGCGAGGCGCCTGGGCACCGGTAGCTGCATTGACCTCAGTCGCAGGTGAAGCTGCCGTGATGCTGCGGATCGCCGTCCTTGTAACGCGCCACCACAGGATAGGGACATAGCGGGCGCGTCATCTCCCCGTGTTCGCCGGTCAGCGGGTTTCCGGCGGGGGCGGTGGCCACGATCTCTGCGGGCTCCTCACCCTCTTCGACCCACGCAACCAAGGCGGAGAACATGTCAAAATGATCAGTTGCCGGGCCGCCGCGCCCATGCACCATCCCCGGCACGCGGTAATAGCGGGAAAAGGCCGACGCCTCGCCGCCGTGGTTGTTGTCCAGCGCGGAATACCAGGTCGCGGTATCCGTTTCGGAAAACACCGGATCGCTCAGCCCGTGGAACATCATCAGCCGCCCACCTGCCTCCTGGAATGCCCTCAGATCGGGATCATCGACATCGGGAGGCGTCATGAACGTCATGGCGGCCTCGTCAAAACCCTCGGCCGTCGCAAAAATCGCCTCCGCCCCCTGATCGATGTCGAAGCCGCGCAGGAAGGCCAGAACGTCATCGGCCGTGGCCCCCACCTCGACCGGCGGCGTCGAGAAAACGTAGCCGAGCGAAGGCCCGCCCAGCACCACGATCCGCGGCATGAAGCGGTCTGCTTCGTTCGACCCCTCAAGCTTCCATGCGCGCCAGCCCGGTGCGGCGATGCCCGCATCCCACGGCCAGCTGGAATAGACCGCCTCGCCGTCCGATGTCACCGGCCCCTGGTGGATCTTGCGCAGCACCTCGACTTTCTCGGCGGGCAGGCAGGCATTGGAACTGCCGCTCTCGCAGGCCACCGTGCCGATGTCGAAGCTCGCCTGGCAGGCGTCCACATCGGCAATGATGCCATCTTCAAGCCCGTCAAGCCCGTCGCAGGCGGCGGTCACGGCATCGGCAACCACCTTCAGATCCGCTTCGGAAAGCGCCTCTGGCAGGGAGCTTGACAGCGACAGGAAGGCCTGCACGTCCCAGGCGTGCTGGATGGCGGCGCGCGGCAGGTTCAGGCCCGGGTAGCCTGCCAGAAGCCCATCGAACGCATCAGGCATTCGTGCCGCCGCGACCAGCGCATGACGCCCGCCGTTCGACGATCCGACCCCGTAGACATATTCCGAGGCGCTGCCATAGTAACCTTCAACCATCTGCAGGGCCACGGGGTGCAGCTTGGCGACCGCGCCATAGCCATAGTCCTGGCGGGCTTCCGGATCCAGTCCGAAGGTCGCGCTTGCGGATACCCCGGCCTCTGGGGTCGCATCGATCCGGTGACCTGCGTTGCTGGATACCACGGCATAGTTCCGGCTCAGCGCGGTGTCGCGGTCCGACCCGCCCAGAAGGTTGCCGACTGCGGGCACGATGCGCCCGTCGTTGCCGCCGTTGAATTGGTGGACAAAGCGGCCGTTCCAGCCCTCCGGCAGGCGCAGCTCGAAGCCCACGGCGTACTCCACGCCATCGATCCCTGTCCGCTGGTCGAGATCGGCCAGAACCCGGCAGTGGTCGACCGGGATCTCGTCGGTGGCTGCGACAGGCTCGACCGAAATGAGCGACAGGGTGTCGATCCCGAGCGCCTGAAACGTTTCAGGCTCGCAGGTTTGGGCGAAGCCGGCCGTGGACGCAATCACGGTGGTAACGGCCGCGCCAAGCGTCGCCATGCTGGTCTGTAATGCCTTCATCATTCCTCCCTCGGATGCGGCGCGTGATGACCTCCCTCCGAGGTCGCACGCCGTCCTCTTCCCATTCAGCAGCTTGTTGCTGTCGATCTGGCATGTCAACGATGTCCACAGTCGATATTTCTACATCTAAACATTCCACGGTGAAACCAATTCGGCCAGATGTGGCATGGACGGAAGCCGGCAACGAGGCTACGGCGGTGGGGGGAGATTGCGGTAGTCCTCCGCCTGATCGAGGCGGACATGGAGAACGCCGGGCTTGATCCGGCAGAGGCCCCGGCCAGCGTTCCGCTCGATTTCCTCACAGATGAGCCCAAAGACTGGGAGGAAACCCTTCCGTTCTACCACACCCTGCTCACCGAACTTCTGGCCGCGGCGCGGGAGCGGGGCCGGCTGATCTGCGGCTGGTCCACGTGAACAGGCAGCCGCCGCAGACCGATGGCCATCACCGCAAGGCGGCGGCCGTTTGGCCGGGTCATCCATAAACACGCGCAACCCGTCAACCGGCTCTTGGAATAGTTTCAGTCTCATAAATGGGAAGCTGTCCGCCCAGGGATTCTGCGCTGCGCCACCTCCTTTTGAACCAGGTTGCCACAGGGACGGGCAAGGACCTGTAGCCCTCCGCATCGGATCACCGCTCCGCAGCTTCGAGGTTCTGGCGGATGGGCAATGACAGAGCCGGTCTCTGCGTTGGCGGCGCGTGTCTCGTGACACGCCGCCATCGCAGCGCCGGCCCCGGACGACGGGGCTTGGCGACCGCGGATGGAGGCCAGCCACAGCGCGGCGGCGCAGCTCGCAAGCGCCATCTACAACCGCCGCCCCTGCCCTTCCTCCATTTTGTCCGGGAAGCTTGACTTATCGGACGCAGCAAGAGTAGCCTCTCTGCATCCCCTGCCCGACCGTTCGCCGGGGCCAAAAGGGCCGCCGCGCCAGACTCCGGGGGAAGATAACGCATGACCGACACCAGCAAACCCGCCGCCCCCTCCGACGCGGCACCCCTCCCTGAGGCCGCAGCGCCCGCCCCTGCCCCGGCGGGCCTTGGCGATCTCGCCGCCCGCGCCCGCGGCTATGCCGAAGCCGCCAGCGCTGCCAGCACCCGCCGGGCCTATGCCGCGGACTGGCGCCACTTCGGCAGCTGGTGCCGCCGCGCCGGGCTGGACCCGCTCCTCCCCGACCCACAGGCCATCGGCCTCTATCTCGCCGCCTGCGCCAGCGGCGCCGCCGGCGGCCGCCCGAACGCCGTCTCCACCATCGAGCGGCGGCTCGCGGCGCTGGTCCGCGCCTACGCACAGCGCGGCCTCCGGCTCGAGCGGGGCGACCGCCACATCGCTGAGGTCCTCGCAGGCATCCGCAACACCCACGCCGCGCCCCCGCGCCAGAAGGAGGCGATCCTGCCCGAGGACCTCCGCGCCATGCTGGAGGCCTGCGACCCCGGCAACCTGCGCGGGCTGCGCGACCGGGCGATGCTGCTGGTGGGCTTCGCCGGCGGTCTGCGCCGGTCCGAGATCACCGGGCTCGACCTCGCCCGCGACCAGACCGCCGACGGCCGCGGTTGGGTAGAGATCCTGCCCGACGGGCTGCTCGTCACCCTGCGCGGCAAGACCGGCTGGCGCGAGGTGGAAATCGGTCGCGGCTCCACCCCCGTCACCTGCCCCGCCGCCGCACTCCAAACCTGGCTCGACCTCGCCCGGATCAGCGAGGGGCCGCTCTTCCGCCGCATCACCGGCCGGGGCCGCGACGTCGGGCCGATGCGGCTCAACGACCGAGAGGTCGCCCGGATCGTCAAGCGCGCCGCCCTCGCCGCCGGGCTGCGCGGCGACCTGCCCGAGGCCGAGCGTGCAGCGCTCTTTGCCGGCCACTCCCTCCGCGCCGGCCTCGCCTCCTCCGCCGAGGTCGACGAGCGCCACGTCCAGAAACACCTCGGCCACGCCTCCGCCGAAATGACCCGCCGCTACCAGCGCCGCCGCGACCGCTTCCGCGTCAACCTCACCAAAGCCGCAGGGCTGTGAGCAGGACGAGTAACCCAACCCGCAAAGGCCGCGCCGAGGGAAAACTCATGCCGCCGCTTTCGCCACTCATTGTTCTTGGCGGCTTGATCCCTGGATCCCAGTTTTCCGGGCTTCGGCAGACTCGAAAACGACATGATGATCCTGAAGGGAGCGCAGGCGACAGCAGCTGATATAGAAACCGGCTCTGCCGCGATATTGGCTCGAGGCACCGCTCTAGTAGAAGAGTGATCCCGCACTCCAAGATCCCGTCGTCAAACTTGCGGTATGACTTTGGGTCACCAACCACCAAGGCTCGATCTGGCGGCAGGCTCCTGACCCGTCGGTTTTGGCTTTCTGGCGTCACTCACGCTCCGGAAGGAGAACTGATCGATGAACAACCTTTACCGTCTGTCCGAGGTCCAGATCGAGCGTCTCAAGCCGATCGTCGAACACCAGTGCGGTGGACTGTTGTCTCACCCTCCTCACTCCCGAGGGCAACGGAAAGCCACGGGCCGATGATCGAGGTACCCTGAACGGTATAATCTTCATCAACACCCATGGGCTGCCATGGTGCGTCATGCGAAAGGAACAGCAACGTGTGTCTGCATGGATCATGATGGTGCTCGCCCGAAGGTCCTAAGCACAAGTCGATCTTGATCCGAACGGCTTACTTGGAAACGCTTCACGTGGTCTTGGGCTTGGGAGCAAAAAAGGGGCGCAGCCACCAGATTGGACGTGCCTAGGATGGGATGAAGAGTAGTAAAGTGCCGTAGCCGACGAAGGGGCCACTGATCGGCTTCTTCATGTCAACCGGACGGGTCAGCGACTATACCGTCGCGGCGGTGTTTGCAGGCCGCCTGCCGAAGGCGGATTGGCTGCTGGCGGATTGCGGCAATGACGCCGACTTGCTAGAAGACGCAGCCGAAAACACGGGGCCGTGATCCGCATCCCTGACCGCGCGCCGGGCAAGAATGCCGTGAACCACGACAAGCGGCGCAACAGACGCCACAACTGCATCGAGATCATGTTCGATTCGGGGACTGACCAACGGATCGCAAACCGATGTGTTCATTTCCCGGATCAATCGGCTACATTTGCACGATGCGGCCTGTTGCCATGCCCCTCGTTCAGCAATGAAAAGTTCTTGAAGACGAACATCTTGGATACGACTGCTTTATCGACCGCGTCTCCTTCAAGCACTGAAACACGCAGACGTTCATATCCTCTCGCGCGACCACGGGCTGCACCCACTTTGGGTCGTGGAGAGCCTGATGAACAAGGAGACGTTCGACCTCACGTGGCGATGGGGCTAGCTTCAACACGGCACCTGCACGACATTCCCAGTTCCGGGCCGCATCAGGCAACAAAACTGCTAGCAGGCCCTCCAAAGGTCCAGAGGAACCTAGCCTGTTGCGTTTTCCGCAAGCTTTTCAGGACTTAAAATAGCAGCATTCGCATGCTGTCTGGAACTTGGCGGGACAAGGCTACAACCGATGATGCTATGCATCGGAGAGTATCAGAGGATTATCCCTTGCAAATAGAGAGTGCAGTAGAGGCCCGCATCGGGCACTTGAGGGAGTTGACAGCTGTCAACTTGGGAGGAGGGAGGAAATCATGGGGATGGGGGAGAACTGGCCGGATCTAGCTCGGGAGATCAGGGAGCGGAGGTAGGCGCTGGGGTTGCGGATTTTGGTGACGCGCTGAAGCATGGCGAAGAGGGTGCTGGTAGCTGCGGTGGGGCCCAGGTGGAAGTGGGCTTCGGACCAGGCGGAGGGGGTAATGCCCATCATGGGACGGAGCTGGTCGGCCAAAGCTGTGGCTTCTGACCAACGGGTGACGGGCGCTTGGGCATATGCCAAGGCGTCAGGGCAAGCTCTGAGTACAAGTGTCAGCGGGAGGTCCTTGGTCTGGCTCACAGGTGCCGCGTGGTTTTCTGCGTCTTCTAAGGAATCTGAATCTTTGTGATTTGTATCTGTATTAGAATGGTGCCGCTCATTCTGGCTGTCACTGGCGTGCAGAAGTTCTGCAGGCGCGGGTGTGACGGCGGTGAGGAGACGGTCGCGGAGGGGGTGGAGCAGGGCGAGGAGAGTAGTGATTTCGTGCATCGTCAGCTTGCGGCGCAGGGCGCGGCGGACGTCGGTGAGGTGGTCATCGAGGTCGCTGGTTGCGGTGAGGGCGGCGAGCTTGGTGATGTCGCGGAGGCAGAGCACCAGTTCCTCGCGGGCGTGATGGAGGGCGCGTGCGGCATCTTCCTCGGCGGCGGCGAGGGCGGCAATCTCGGGGGCGCGGAGGAGGAGGGGGCGCAGGTCGAAGCCGAAGGCGCGGGCGAGGGCGCCGCTGCGGTCGCGGGTGGCGTAGCGCTTGCCGTTGGGGCTGTCGTGGCGGAGGATCAGGCCTGTCTGCACCAGACGTGCGAGGTGGCGGCGGAGCGTGCTTTCAGCCATGCCATGGGCGCGTTCCGAGAGAGAGGCGTTGGAAGGGAAGACGATCAGCGGCTGGCCCTCGGCCAGTTCACGATCGGGGAAGAAGGAGAGGAGCGCCTGGAGCACCGAAAGTTCGCGGTGGCTGAGGCCGAATCGGGCGCGAGCGGTGCGCAGGCCGTCGAGCACCGACCATTTGTCGATTCTGGACACAGGGGCAGGGGTCTCTGCCTGCGCGAGGGCGGCGAGATGCGCAGCCGGGACCGGCTGCCGCCCGAAGGGCGTCAGGGAAATGTGCTTCATGACTGATCACGAGACAAAACTTCACAGCCCGGCCGGGACCGGTTGTTGACAGCGTAGGCGAAGTGGCGCTAGTCTCTGACTGCTAGATCGAGAAAAGGGCTCTTCGGGATGTCATGTCCTGGAGGGCTTTTTTCGTTTCGCCTGATGTGCCTCCTTAGGTTGAGGGGTTTCGGTGGGTCATTCGCCGCGGCCTTCTTGCCACTTGCGGTGAATCTCGGGCAGGTTTTCAACGAGCCAATCCTCGAACCCGCGGGCGCGGGAGCGGCGCAGGCGCAGGGTCACGGCCCCTTGCGCGCGCGCGACCTTGCCTAGGGGGAGGCGGTCATGGCCGAAAAGCGTTTCAGCGGGCGTGGCGGCGCGTTTTGCCTTCACGCCGGAGAGGTAGTCGAAGAGGGCGGCGAAGCGGGCGTCGGAGCCGCCGTCGCGGGCCTTGACGGCGATCATTTCGATCATCGTGTCTTCGTCATGGTCGCCTTCGTCCACCAGCGCGGCGAGGGCGAGCCAGCGGTCGCGGCCGATGGAGGGGGCGGAGCCGATCGATTCGATCACTGGCAGCGGGATGGTTTCGACCACGTGGAGCATCCGCGAGATCACCGTCTTGTCGATGGAGAGCGCGTCGCAAATCAGCTTGCGGTCATAGCCGGATTCAGCCATCTGCCGCGCGAAATTCGCCTTCTCGATGAAGGAGAGTTCGCGGCGGGCGGTGTTTTCCTGACCCTGGGCCAGCACCAGTTCCCGGTCATCGAGGTCGCGGACCAGTGCCTTTACGGGTTGGCCGAGATCGCGCATGGCGAGCACCCGGCGGCGGCCATAGACGATCTGGAAGCGGCCTTCCTGGGTGGGGTGGGGGCGGACGAGCACCGGGACCTGCTGACCGTATTCGGCGATGGAGCGGGCGAGTTCGGCGTCTTCGGCGGAATCGCTTTCGAGCCGGTCCTGAAGGCCGCCCGCGTCGATCATGTGGGGGTCGATGTCGAGGACCGACCGCGCCTTGAGATCGGCGATGGAGCGGGAGACGGCGCCGATCGCGCCCTTGGTCATGCGCGGGCGTGCGGGGTCCAGCCCTTCGGGTTCGGGCTTTTCGGAGGGCTGGGCGGGTGTCAGGAGGCCCTTGAGAAGATCCTTGCGTGCCATCAGCGCCCCCATGCCGCCTGGATGAGCTGTTCGATTTCGCCGTTCACCGCGTTCAGGCTTTCCATCGCGCGTTCATAGGTGGAGCGGGTGAAGGCGCTTTTTTCCACCTCGTAGAGGGTTTGTTTCGTGATGCCCGCATCGGAAATTGCTGTTGATTTCAGCACAGTATGGTTCAGGACATGGTCGCCGAAGAGCGCCCGCATGAAGCTGACCATCTGGTTCTGTGGCCCGTCGCCGGGTTCGTAGCGGGTGACCACGTAGCGCAGCCAGTCGTAGGACATGTCGCCCCCGGCCTCGGCCACCACGCCGAGGAGGTTCGAGGTCATCAGCAGGAACTGGCACATCGACATCACGTCGAGCATCTGCGGGTGGACGGTGACAAGCACCGCCGTCGCGGCCGAGAGTGCGGACATGGTCAGGAACCCCAGCTGCGGCGGGCAGTCGATGATGACGACGTCATAGTCGTCCTCGACAGCCTGCAGAGCATCCGAGATCCTGGTGAAAAAGAGGTTACCGCCCCGTTCGATCAGCGCGCGGGGGGTTTCATGCTCGAACTCCATCAGGTCGAGGTTGCCCGGGATGAGGTCGAGGTTGGTGAAATAGGTCTTCTGGATGATTTCCGACAGGGGGACGGGGTCTTCGTAGCGAATCGCGTCATAGAGCGTGCCGCCGTCGAGCAGGTCGAATTCGGGCTGGAAGCCGTGGAGCGCGGAAAGCGAGGCCTGCGGGTCGAGGTCGATCGCCAGCACCCGGTAGCCATCAAGCGCGCATTTCTGCGCGAGATGGGCGGAGGTCGTGGTCTTGCCCGAGCCGCCCTTGAAGTTGATCACGGTGATGACCTGGAGGTGGTCGCCGTTTCGGCGGCCGGGAAGATAGGTGCCGGGGGTTTTCGCGCCTTGTTCCAGGAGGTTGCGCAGGTCCATGATGTCCTGCGAGGAATAAAGCCGGCGGCCGCCGGGGCCGGTTTCAGGCTGAGGGCCGCGGCCGTCGAGCGAGAGCTTGCGCAGGTAGGCGTCCTTGACCCCGAGAAGGTCCGCGACCTCACCGCTGGTGAAGCGGCGGAGCGCCTTGCGGGCGTTCGGAGGAAAGAGTTGCGACCGGTGCGCCATCAGGCGTTCCGACAATTTTTCGGCGTGTTCGCCGACCAGACGGTCGATGCGCTGCCCTGTCATTCATCCTCTTCCCGCCCCGCCTAAGGCCCGGGGTCTGTTACGCTGCGAGGCGATATTTTCACTTGTTGCCGTAAGTGATGGGCGAAAGAGCGGATTCGAGCAAGGGAAAAATGGACGGGGACGGCGCAAGTGGCAAGGGCGGCGGGAGAAATGGGGGTGAGGAGGGGGTCAGGCGGTGGTTACAAGCCGTTCGAGGTGGCGGGCGGCGAAACCCACGAACTGCCGGCCGGGTTCGGGAAGTTCGGGCTGGCTGGGGTAGGCGACGACAAACTGGTGCTGGATTTCGGGACGGAAGGGACGCAGGACGATGGGGAGGTCAAGGCATTCCTGAACAAGGAGCGCGTTGACGATGGAGACGCCAAGCCCCTGCGCCACCAGCCCGCAGGCCGAGCTGACGGAATGGGTTTCGATCCGGATGTTGGGCTTGATACCTGCCATCGCGAAGGCGAGATCGAGGTCGCGGCGGGGGGCGCGGCGCCAGCCGAGGAGGACCAGGTCATGCTGGCGGAGGTCGTAGGGGCGGACCTCGGTCAGTTCCGTCAGCGGGTGGCCCTGCGGGATGACGCAGACCGAGGAGGCGGTGACGACGGGAGAGAATTCGAGTCCGGGTTCGGTGACGGGCAGGCGCAGGAGGCCGATTTCAGCCTGCCGCGCGTGGAGCATCCGGGTGATGGCGTCATAGGGGCCGTGCAGGACCTCGAACCGGACCTGGGGATGGTCTCGCAGGAAGTTGGCGATGATTTCAGGCAGGATGACGCGGGACATGCTGGCCGGGACCGCGACGCGGAGGACGGTGGCGGGGCTCCGGCCCTGGCGGAGTTCCTCGGCGGCCTCGTTCAGGAAGAAGAGCCGTTCGAGCAGGTCCTGGGTGTGGCGGTCGAGATGGCGGCTGGCGCGGGTGGGGATGAGCCGCGCGCGGTCACGAACGAAGAGCTGGAGGCCGAGGTCATCCTCGAGCTGGGAGATGCGGCGGCTGACGGCGGACTGGGAGATGCCCAGCAGTTCCGCCGCCGCCTGGGTGGAGCCGCTGGTCAGGACGGCGCGATAGGCCTCTAGGTCCTTGAGTTTCATTGGCGGGGTTCCTGTTGAGGATGCTATGCGGGCTTTGCGGTCGACGCCGCAAAGTTATGCGTATAACGCATAGGATGTCGTGAAAACATCATAAAGTTGCGGGGCGCGGCGGCGTTTGCCAGCGTGGCAAAGGAACGGCCCCACCCGCACGAAGGAAAATGGCTTGAACCAGACTTTGTTCACAGCATCCGGCGGCTGCCGATGACCGCCTTCATCATCCGGCGCCTGTTGCAGGCGGTCATGGTCCTGCTGGTCACGTCGGTCATCGTGTTTGTCGGCGTTTATGCGATCGGCGAC
This sequence comes from Rhodobacteraceae bacterium LNNU 3342, assembly GCA_008711135.1. Classification (GTDB taxonomy): domain Bacteria; phylum Pseudomonadota; class Alphaproteobacteria; order Rhodobacterales; family Rhodobacteraceae; genus Halodurantibacterium. The sequence goes on along the minus strand of VUAW01000006.1, from coordinate 196,713 downwards.
CCGCTGGAGATCCTGTTGCCGGCCGATGCGACGCCGGCCGAACGGGCGCAGGTGACGCGGACGCTTGGTTTGGACCAGCCGCTGCCGGTGCAGTATTTCGGGTTCCTGATGCGGGCGTTGCAGGGGGATCTGGGGACTTCGTTCGTTTATAACCAGCCGGCGGTGCAGGTGATCCTGCAGCGGTTGCCGGCGACGCTGGAGCTGGCATTTTGCGCGCTGTTGCTGGCGCTGATGATCGGGATACCGCTGGGGCTGCTGGCGGGGCTGCGGCCGGGGACGCGGACGGAAGAAACCGTGATGACCGGGTCGATCCTTGGGTTTTCGTTGCCGAACTTCTGGCAGGGGATGATGCTGATCATGATCTTTGCCGTGATGCTGGGGTGGCTGCCATCCACGGGGCGGGGGCGGACGGGGACGGTCCTGGGGATCGAGACGAGCCTTGCGACGATGGACGGCATCCGGCACCTGATCCTGCCGGCGCTGAACCTTGCGCTTGCCAAGATCGCGCTGGTGATCCGGCTGACGCGGACGGGCGTGCAGGAGACCATGCCGCTGGACTTCATCAAGTTCGCGCGGGCGCGGGGGCTGTCGGGGCGGCGGATCGTGTCGGTTCATGTGATGAAGAACATCATGATCCCGATCATCACCGTGTTGGGGATCGAGTTCGGGTCGCTGATCGCGTTCGCGGTGGTGACGGAGACGATCTTTGCATGGCCGGGGATCGGCAAGCTGATCATCGACAGCATCAACATTTTGGATCGTCCGGTGGTCGTTGCCTATATCCTTGTGATCGTTGCGATGTTCATCACCATCAACCTGATTGTGGACATCCTGTATTCTGTCCTTGATCCCCGCATCCGGGGGAAACGCTGATGGCTGTGCTTCGACTTCCTACGCGGATGGGGGAGGGCATCGTCGCCGCCTCGATCAACGGGATCCTGCGCAGCACCAAGGCGACGATCGCGCTGGTGGTTTGTGTGATGCTGATCGGGGCGGCGGTGTTTGCGCCGTGGATCGCGCCGCAGAACCCCTATGACCTGATGCAGATCGACGTGTTCGACAGCCGCCTGCCGCCGATGTCGGAAGGCTATACCGGCATGATCTATGTGCTGGGCACCGACGGGCAGGGGCGCGACATGCTGTCGGCGATGCTGTACGGGCTGCGCACCTCACTGGGGGTGGGGTTGATCGCGGGCGGGCTGGCGCTGGCCATCGGCGCCTCGCTGGGATTGATCGCGGCCTATGCGGGCGGGCGGTGGGACGCGTTCCTGATGCGGTTCGTGGACCTGATGCTGGGCTTTCCGACGATCCTTGTGGCGCTGATGATCCTGGCGATTTTCGGGCAGGGCGTGTGGAAGGTGATCCTGGCGCTGGTCTTCGTGCAATGGGCCTATTTCGCGCGGGCGGCGCGGGCGGCGGCGCTGGTAGAGGTGAACCGGGATTATGTCGAAGCCGCGCGCTGTCTGGGCCTGTCGCATTGGCGCATCCTGTTCGGGCATCTGTTGCCGAACTGCCTGCCGCCGCTGATCGTCATCGGCACCATTCAGGTGGCAAGCGCCATTGCGGCCGAGGCGACGCTGTCCTTCCTTGGGATCGGCTTGCCGATCACCGAGCCGTCGCTGGGGCTGCTGATTTCCAATGGGTACCAGGTGCTGCTGGCCGGGCTTTACTGGATCAGCGTGTTTCCGGGGCTTTTGCTGCTGCTTCTAGTGTTCAGCATCAACATCGTGGGGGACCGGCTGCGCGAGGTTCTGAACCCGAGGCTGGTGAAATGAGGGGGGATGCGATGCTGGATCTGAGAGAGCTTCAGACGCATTTCTTCACGCCCGCGGGGGTGGTGAAGGCGGTGGATGGCGTGAGCCTGACCGTGAACCGGGGCGAGATCGTGGGGCTGGTCGGCGAATCCGGGTCGGGCAAGTCGATCACCGGGTTTTCGATCATCGGGCTGGTCGATCCGCCCGGGCGCAACGTGGGCGGGCAGATCCTGTTCAACGGTGAGGATCTGCTGGGTGCGCCGGAACGGCGGCTGCGGCAGCTGCGCGGGAACCGGATCGCGATGATCTTTCAGGACCCGATGATGACGCTGAACCCGGTGCTGTCGATCAGGACGCATATGGTGGAAACGGTTCTGGCCCATGAGAAAGTGGGGCGGGCAGAGGCGCTGCGCCGGTCGGTCGAGGCGCTGGAGATGGTGGGCATCCCGGATGCAGCGCGGCGGATCGAGAGCTATCCGCACGAGTTTTCGGGGGGCATGCGGCAGCGGGTGGCGATTGCCATCGCGCTGTTGCACCGGCCGGACCTGATCATAGCAGACGAGCCGACGACGGCGCTGGACGTGACCATTCAGGCCCAGATCCTGGCGCAGGTGCAGAAGCTGTGCCGGGAACTGGGGATGGGGCTGATCTGGATCAGCCATGACCTTGGCGTTGTGGCGGGCTTGGCCGACCGGGTGGCGGTGATGTACGCGGGGAAGATCGTCGAACAGGGGCCGGTGGACGAGGTGCTGGACCACCCGCGCCATCCCTATACGCAGGGGCTGGTGAATTCGGCGCCGCTGGCGAACGAGCGGGGCAAGCCGCTGCGCCAGATCCGGGGGGCCGCACCGCCGCCGCTGCAGCGGCCCCAGGGCTGTGCGTTCCGCACCCGCTGCGATCATGCCACCGACCGGTGTTTGCAGGAGCCGCCGGAGTCGGAGGGCGTGCACCGCTGGCGCTGTTTTCATCCGCGCAACATGGAGGGCCGGGCATGAGCGAGGTCTTTGCCGAGGCTGTTGGCGTTTCGCGCCGCTTTACCACCGAGCCTGATTTGGCCGAGCGCATTGCGGTGAAGCTGGGGGCAAGGGATACGCGCAGGGTGGTGCATGCGCTGGACGGGGTGAACCTGGCCATCCGGCGGGGCGAGGTCGTGGGGCTGGTGGGGGAATCCGGGTGCGGGAAGTCCACCTTGGGCCGGATCATCGCCGGGATGTTGCCGCCGAGCGAGGGGACCGTGCGGTTTCGTGGAAAGGACCGGGCCAGATTGCGCGGGCAGGAGGCGCGGCAGGCGCGGCTGGACACGCAGATCATCTTTCAGGACCCGATGTCGTCGCTGAACCCCCGCAAGCGGGTGGTGGACATCATCGGCGAGGCGCCGGTGGCGCATGGGCTGATCCCGCGCAAGGACAAGGCGGCGCTGGTCGCGGGGCTGTTGGAGAAGGTGGGGTTGGACCCGTCCATGCGCGACCGGTTTCCGCACCAGTTTTCGGGGGGACAGCGGCAGCGGATCGGGATTGCCCGGGCGCTGGCGGTCAACCCGGAGTTCCTGGTCTGTGACGAGAGCATCGCGGCGCTGGATATTTCCATCCAGGCGCAGGTCATCAACCTGTTCATGCAGCTGCGGCAGGATCTCGACCTGACCTACCTGTTTATCAGCCATGACCTGAGCGTGGTGCATCACATCGCAGACCGGGTGGTGATCATGTACCTGGGGCGCGTGGTGGAAAGCGGGCCGACCGAGGCGATCTTTGCCGCGCCGAACCATCCCTATACCGCCGCGCTGCTGGAGGAGGTGCCGCGCATCGACCGGCGGCACCGCAGCTTTCAGCCGGTGAAGGGGGAGATCCCGTCGCCGATCAACCCGCCCTCGGGGTGCCATTTCCATCCGCGCTGCCCCTTTGCCATGGACCGCTGCCGGGTGGAGCGCCCGGCGCTGATCGCCGTGGGGGGCGGGCAAGAGAGCGCCTGCCATCTGAACGACCTGGCCGAGAGGCCGCGATTTACCCAGACCGATAACAGGGAGAAGACAGCATGATGAAGTTCCGCGCCGCCCTTGCCGGGGTGCTTCTGGCGACGACCAGCCTGACGCCCGCCTTTGCCGCCGATCTGGTGATCGGGCGGGCGACCGAGCCTTCGGCGATCGATCCGCATTTTTCGCGCACCGGCAACAACCAGATGACGGCGGACAACATCTTTGAGCCGCTGCTGCTGACCGACGAAAACCTGCAGATGCATCCGGGCCTTGCCACCGAGTGGGAGAACCTGGACGAGCTGAACTGGGAGATCCGCCTGCGCGAGGGGGTGAAGTTCCACGACGGGTCGGACTTCACCGCCGATGACGTGGTGTTTTCGCTGGAACGGGTGAACGACATCCCGAACAGCCCCGCGCCCTTTACCGACATGGTGAGTTCCATCGCCTCGGTCGAGAAGGTGGATGACCACACGATCCGCATCACCACCCATGCGCCGAACCCCGCGCTGATGGAGCAGCTGGGTCGGGTGTTCATCGTGTCCAAGGCCGCGGCCGAGGGGGCGACGATCGACGACTTCAACGCAGGCCGGGCGGCGGTTGGCACCGGCCCCTACAAGTTCGTCAACTGGCGCCCGGCGGAGTCGCTGACGGTGGAACGGTTCGATGACTATTGGGGCGAGGCGCCGGATTACGAGACGGTCGAGTTCCGGTTCATCAGCAATGACGCGGCGCGGACGGCGGCGTTGCTGTCGGGGTCGGTGGACCTGATCGACGCGGTGTCGCCTTCGGACGTGGCGCGGCTGGAAGGGACGCAGGGCCTCAAGGTCTATGGGGTGGATTCGGGGCGGCTGGTTTACCTCGCGCTGTCGATGCGGGATGATACGGCGCCGGGCGTGGTGGACGCGCAGGGCCAGCCGATCGAGCCGAACCCGTTCCGCGACGCCAATGTGCGCCGGGCGATTTCGCACATGATCGACCGGCAGCTGATCATCGACCGCATCCTGAGCGGGGCGGCTGTCGCCTCGGCCCAGATCGTGCCGGAGGTGCTGGGCGGCCATGTGCCGGAGTTGCAGCCCCAGCCGGCAGACCCGGCGCGGGCGCGCGAGCTGCTGGCCGAGGCGGGCTTCCCGGACGGGTTCGGGATCACGCTCTATTCCTCGAACAACCGGTTCCCGGGGGACGGGGACATCGCGCAAGCGATGGGGCAGATGCTGGCGCGCGGCGGATTGCAGGTGAACGGCGTGGTGACGCAGCCCTATAACGTCTATGCGGGCGCGGCGACCAACGGGGAATACGGGGCGTTTGTGTTCTCGCTTGGGGCATCGACGCCGAATGCCGAGGCGAACCTGCGCGCGCTGTTGCAGACGCGGGATACGGATGCGGGCACCGGCGGGTTCAACCGGATGCGCTATTCCAACCCGGAATTCGACGCGGCGCTGAACGAGGCCGTGCAGGAATTCGATCCCGACCTGCGCAACGAGAAGCTGGCCGAGGCGACCCGGATCGCCATGGAGGACCAGGCCATCGTGCCGCTGTACTTCCAGCGGGTTTACTGGGCGTCGAAGGAGGGGATCGACTTTACCCCGAACCTTGCCGAGCGCACCGTTGCCACAGACGTAAGGGCTGAAAATTGACCGATACCCTTGTGAACACTGCGCCGGCCACATCCGTGGCCGGTATTCCGGGCCTGCCGGATGACGTGATCGTCGATTTCAACGTCATGGTGCGGATGCGGGACGGCGTGCATCTGGCCACCGACGTCTATCGGCCCGCGAACATGGCGGGGGCGCTGCCGGTGATCCTTGAACGGACGCCCTATGACAAGGCCGGCACCCCCCGGACCGAGCTTTCCGTGGCGCGGCCGGAGCCGATGACCCGACCCGAACTGGCGGTGAAGCTGGCGCGGCTGGGATATGTCGTCATCTGGCAGGATTGCCGGGGGCGCTATGCGTCCGAGGGGCATTTCACCAAGTACCTGTCGGAAGGCGAGGACGGGTTCGACACGCTGGAATGGATCGTGGCGCAGCCCTGGTGCAACGGCAAGGTCGGCATGATGGGCCTGTCCTATGACGCGCATACGCAGATGGCGGCGGCCTGCCTGAACCCGCCGGGGCTGGTGTGCATGGCGGTGGATTCGGGTGGGTTTTCCAACGCCTTTACCTGCGGCATCCGGCAGGGTGGCGCGTTCGAGCTGAAGCAGGCGACCTGGGCCTATCACAGGGCGATGGAGGGGGGCGCGGCCCTGACCGATCCGCGGGTGAAGCCGGCGGTGGCGGCGGAAAGCCTGATGGACTGGTTCCGGGTGATGCCCTGGGGCAAGGGCCGGTCGCCGGTGCGCTGGAACCCGGAGTATGAGGATTACCTGCTGGAGCAGTGGCAGCGAGGGACCTTTGACGACTTCTGGAAGAAGGTCGGCATCTATGCGGCGGGCTATTACGACAGCTTCCCCAAGGCTGCGACCATCTTCATGTCGAGCTGGTATGACGCCTATGTGCAGACCACGCTGGAGAATTACGAGGGGCTGAAGGGCGATCCGGACCGGCCGCTGGTGCTGATCATGGGGCCGTGGACCCATGGCAACCGGTCGCGCAGCGTGTTCGGGGACGTGGACTTCGGGCCGGCGGCGGCCTTTGACGGGCAGGTGGATGAAGACTGGCTGGCCTATCGCATCAAGTGGTTCGACCGCTGGCTGAAAGGCGCGGAGGCGGATGCGGGTGCGAAGGTGCATCTGTTCGTCATGGGTACCGGCCCCGGCGGGCGGACCGAGGCGGGCAACCTGAACCATGGCGGGCAGTGGATCACTGCAACCGACTGGCCGGTGCCGGAGGCCGCGCCACTGGACCTGTACCTGCGGGCGGACATGGGGCTGACCGTTGATCCGGCGATGGGGGAGGGGGCGATCAGCTATGATTTCGATCCTGCAAACCCGGTGCCGACGATTGGGGGGTCGCTGACCTCGGGTGAACCGGTGTTTACCGGAGGGGGGTTCAACCAGGTGGAGGATGAGGCGTTCTTTGGCTGCACGCGGCCGGGGATGCCGCTGTCGGCGCGGCCCGATGTGCTGTCGTTCGAGACGGAGCCTTTGGCTGAGGATACGCTGGTCGCGGGGCCGGTGGAGGTGGAGCTTTGGGTGACGTCCGACGCGCCGGATACGGATTTCACCGCCAAGCTGGTGGACGTCTATCCGCCCTGTGACGACTATCCGCGGGGCTATGCGCTCAACATCACCGATGGGATTTTCCGCTGCCGGTATCGCAACGGTTTTGACCGGCCGGAGCCGATCGGTGAGGGGGAGGTGTTCCGCATCACCATCCGGCCCTTTGCCACGGCGAACCTGTTCAAGAAGGGGCACCGGATTCGGCTGGACATCTCGTCCTCGAACTTCCCTAAGTATGACGTGAACCCGAATACCGGCGAGCCGGAGGGCACCTCGCGCCGGCGGCGGGTGGCGGTGAACACGGTGTTCGTCAACAAGGACCGGCCATCGCGGCTGCGGTTGCAGGTGGCGGACCGGGGGCTGTTGAGGGCGTGATCTGGCCGGCGGCGGAGGTTCTGCCACCGCCGCCCGCGTTTCACGCGCGGCGGATGGCGTCGGGGTTGTCCTTGCTGGCGCTGTGGATCAACTTGGACAGCAGGACCTTCAGGCGCTGGCCTTCGGCCACGGTCAGGTGTTCCCTGAGGAACTCTGCTTCTTGCACTTTGGCGCGCTGGACCAGGTTTTCCGCGATTTCGGCGCCTTGGGGGGCGAGCCAGACGTAGACCTTGCGCCGGTCGTCGTCGTTGCGGGTGCGGGTGACATAGCCGCGCTTTTCCATCCGTTCGATCACGCGCGTCAGGCGGGACTGTTCCATCTGGGCCAGCCGGGCCAGTTCGGTGATCGTTTGCCCGTCGGTGTCCCAGAGGCAGGCCATGACCCGCCATTCGGCGACCGAGACCCCCGCCCCGGCGGCCTGCTGGTGGAAGGGGTGGCTGGCCAGCCCGCTCGCAGTTGCCAGGAGAAACTGAAGGTAGTCGCGCAGGAAGCCTTCGGTTTCAGGGCGGTCGGGCTGGTCGGTCATGGGGGTGCCTTACATGGAATTCGGGATCAGCAATGCCATGGCGGGCACAAGGATTAAAAGCAACAGTCTGACGAGATCCATGAACACGAAGGGCGTCACGCCGCGAAAGATCTGGCCCACAGGGACGTCCTTGGCCACGACGCGCAGGACGAAGACGTTCATGCCCATGGGCGGGGTGATGTAGCTGAGTTCGGCGGCGACCACGATGAAGATGCCGAACCAGATCGGGTCGATGCCCACCGCGACGATGATGGGGAACAGCACCGGGACCACCAGCATCATCATCGACAAGCTTTCCAGAAGCGCGCCGAGGATCAGCAGGATCAGCGAGATCACCAGCAGAAGCGCGATGGGCGGCAGGTCTAGGGCCAGAACCGAGGTCTTGATGTCGGTCGAGAGGCCCGACAGGTTGACGTAGTTCATGAAGTAAAGCGCGCCCATCAGGATGAAGAACATCGCCGCCGTGGTTTTCCCCGTGTCGAAGAGGGTCGCGAGCGTGGCGCGGAACGTGAGCTTGCGCCGGAGCGCGGTGATCAGGATGGCGCCGCCGGCGCCCATGCCCGCAGCCTCGGTCGCGGTGAAGACGCCAAGGTAGATGCCGCCGAGGACGGCGAGGAAGAGAAGGAGCGCGGGGAGGACACCGCGGGTTGCGATAAGTTTTTCCCGGAGCGAGAGCGGGGGGAGCTCGGTCAGCTTTTCCGGGCGCATCCAGAGGGACAGGCGGACGGCGATCATGTAGCCGATGATGCCCACGAGGCCCGGGATGATGCCGGCGAGGAACAGCTTGCCGATGTCCTGCTGCGTGAGGATGCCATAGATCACCAGGATGACCGAAGGCGGGATGATGATGCCGAGCGTGCCGCCCGCGGCGATGCTGCCGGTGGCGAGGCTGTCGGGGTATCCGTGGCGGCGCATGGCGGGCAGGGCGATCTTGCCCATCGTGGCGGCCGTCGCGAGCGAGGAGCCGCAGACCGAGCCGAAGCCGCCCGAAGCCACGATGGTGGCCATGGCAAGCCCACCCTTGCGGTGGCGGAGCCAGGCGTAGGCCGCGTCATAGATTTCGTCGGCGACGCCGGACTGCACGATGAAGTTGCCCATCAGCAGGAACAGCGGCACCACCGACAGCGAGTAACTGCGCGCGGTGTCAAAGAAGACCTGTCCCAGCATCGCCAGCGCCGGATCGATGCCGATGATGCTGGCCACGCCGACGATGCCGATGATGACCAGCGAGAACCCGATCGGAATGCCGTAGAACAGCAATGCGAAGAGAAGGACCATTCCGATGGGCCAATCCATGCTTTGTCTCCGTGGTGTTGGTTGGTCAGCTGGCGCGGGAGGCGCGGAAGAGCGCCATCAGGAGCACCATCACGCCCGAGACCATGCAGATGGTGGCTGCGGCATAGGCGACCGGGCCGAGCGGGATCCTGAGGTAGAGCGTCGTCTGGCCATAGCTGGCGATGCGGGCGCCATAGGCCCAGAGTTGCCAGCCGCCGATCAGGAGCGCCGCGCCCGACAGGAGGCGGGCGAGGAACAGTTGGATGTTCAGGCCCTGGTCGCTGAACCTTTGGGTGAAGAGGTCGGCAGTGACATGGCCGTCGTCGAGCGTGATCGCGGGGAGGCCCGCGAACACGACGCCCATGACCAGAAGCTCGGTCAGTTCCTTGCCGCCCGACAGGGGGCGGGCAAAGAGGTAGCGCCCGACGACGTCGATGATCGTCACGCCGGCCAGCGCCAGGAGCAGGACCCCCAGGATGACCGCCGCGATGGTCCGCATGTGCAGGCGGACGCGTTCGATGTTCATTCGCCGGCCTCTACCCGCGCGATTTCCGCCTTGAACATGTCGAGGGCGGCGTCGAAGTCCACGCCCTTGGCCTGGTATTTGTCGGCTACGGATTTGTAGATCGTGTCGGCGGCGGACTGGAGGGCGGCAAGGTCCTCGCCTTCGGCGGCGGTGAACTGGACCTTGTCCTGCAGGAGTTCGAGCCCGGCTTTGTCGGCTTCGTCCCAGGCGCGGCCGGCCATGCGGGCGAGCGTTTCGCCCGAGACGCTGTCGATGGCGGCGCGGTCGGCGTCTGACAGGCTGTCGTATTTCGCCTGGTTCATGACCATGAAGAAGGACACGTTGTACATGCCGCCGTCCACGGTGAGGGCGTTCTTGACCGCGTTTTCGAGCTTGAAGAACGGGATCGACTCATAGGGGAAGACGATCCCGTCGGCGACACCGTTGTGCAGGAGTTCGTAACTTTCGGACGATGGCGCCTGCAGCGAGACCATGCCGAGGTTGGTGACAAGCTGGTTGGTGATTTCGCCCGCGACGCGGATCTTGGCGCCCTGAAGGCCGGAGACAGGGGTGATGGGACGGTTCGTGGTGAAGAGGTGCCCGGCGCCGTGGCCGAAGAGGGCCAGCACCTTGACGCCCGCGTGTTCGTTCTGGCCGGCGAGCATTTCCTCCCACACGCGCCAGAAGGCGACGGAGTTCACCTCGGCACTTGGGGTGAGGAAGGGGAGTTCCTGCAGTTCGGTGAGAACGAAGCGGCCGGGGGTGTAGCCGTGGACCGAGATCGCGACATCCGCCGCGCCGGAGGAGACGAGGTCGTAATGCGCGGGCGGTGGGCCGAGGGGAGCGTCGAGGATCTGGACCGCGACGCGGCCTTCGGTGGCCTGAGTCACTTGGTCGGCCCAGGGCATCAGGATGTCCTTGACGATGGGATGCGACACGGGGAGCCAGTTCGACACCCGCAGCGTTACGTCCTGCGCAAGCGCGGGCAGCGACAGGGTGGCGAGGGCGACGGAGGCAGCCAATACGTTGAAAAGCTTCATGTTCCAGATCCCTGTTGGATGGTTGATTCGCGTTTGATTCGCGGTGTTCTTTTTCCACGAGGCTTTCACCGAAATGCCGCGCCGATCAAGAAAAATATGAAATGTCATGTTTTGAAGTTCGAAGCTTGACAGCATAAAACATGATATTTCATACTTTCGGGAGCAGGGCGGCCCAGCGATTGCGCTGCCTGCGCCGCTGAATTTGCCCCAACATCGGATCGTAGCATGGAACCGCACCCTGACGCGCAAGAGCTTGACCTGATCGTCGCCCGGATTGGCGACCCCGGCGCGGAGATCCGCGAGGTGGTGCTTTGCGCGGTCGATGGCGGGGCGTTGCCGCCGTTCAGCGCCGGAGCGCATGTCCGGGTGGCGGTGCCGGGGGGTGGGGCGAATGCCTATTCGCTGATCGACCTCGACGGGCGGTGTGGCAGCCCGTCGGAATACGTGCTGGCGGTGCGGCTTGATCCGGCAGGGGCGGGCGGGTCGAAGTGGATGCATGGGCTGCGCGTGGGGGACCGGGTTTCCGTGTGCGGGCCGCAGAATGATTTCGCGCTGGACGCGGGGGCGTCGCCGGTATTGCTGATGGCTGGGGGGATCGGGGTGACGCCGCTGATTTCCATGGCGACCGCGCTGGCGCAGTCGGGGCGGGAGTGGCGGCTGCATTATGCCGCACGGACTGCGGCGGCTGCGGCCTATGGCAACGTGCTGATGGGGCGGCATGGGGATCGGGTGACGCTGCACCATGACGACGTCGCGGGCGGGCCGCTTCCGGTGGCGGCGCTGGTGCGCGATGTGGCGCCGGACACGCATGTCTATGTCTGCGGGCCGCGGCCGATGATCGAGGCGGTCCGGGAGGCGGCAGAGGCGGCCGGGATCCCGCACGCGCAGGTCCACATGGAGCTGTTCGACGCCCCGGTTCCGCAGGCGGGGGATGCGCCGTTCGAGGTGGAGGTCGCCTCGACCGGGCAGGTCTTCGTGATCCCGCCCAAGCGGACGATCGTGGAGGTGCTGGAGGAGAACGGCATCGAGATGATCTATGACTGCCAACGTGGGGACTGCGGCATCTGCCAGACGACGGTGCTGGAAGGCGTGCCCGATCACCGGGACGTGGTGCTGTCGGAGGCAGAGCGCGCGGCGGGGAATGTCATGCAGATCTGTGTCAGCCGGGCGAAGTCGCCGCGGCTCAAGCTGGACCTTTGAGGCCGCGGAAGCATCCGGGAGAAGCAAATGGAAGAACAGACCCTTCGCGATACCGTCAACCGCGTGATCCGGCCCGAGCAGGTTCACCGCGACGTTTATACCAGCGCCGAAATCTTCCGGCTGGAGATGAAGCACCTGTTTCCGAACTGCTGGGTCTATGTCGGTCACGAAAGCCAGACGGCGAAGCCCGGCGACTATATCACCGCGCAGATCGGTGATCAGCCGCTGTTGCAGGTGCGGCATACGGATGGCGAGATCAAGGTTCTGTACAACCGCTGTCCGCACAAGGGCACCAAGATCGTCATCGACAAGGCGGGGAACACTGGCAAGTTCTTTCGCTGCCCCTATCACGCGTGGTCGTTCAAGACGGATGGCTGTCTGTTGGCGATCCCGCTGAAGAAGGGGTACGAGGGGACGGGGCTGGAGGGGACCGAGGCCGCCAAGGGGCTGGCGCCGGTGGGGGCCTGGCACAACTATCGCGGGTTCATCTTTGCGCGGCTGGCCAAGGACGGCATCGGGTTCGAGGAGTTCTTTGGCGAGGCGCTGAGTTCGCTGGACAACATGGTGGACCGGTCGCCGGTGGGCAGGCTGACGGTGGTGGGGGCGCCGCTGCGCTACATGCACCGGTGCAACTGGAAGATGCTGGTCGAGAACCAGACCGACACCTGCCACCCGATGGTCGCGCATGAATCGAGCGCGGGCACGGCGGTGAAGATCTGGGAGACGATGGAGAAGCCTGCCGACGCGCCCAAGCCCCCGGCGATGGAGATCATCGCGCCCTTCATGTCGCCCTATGAATTCTTTGAGAACATGGGCATCCGGACCTGGCCGAACGGGCATGGGCATACGGGCGTGCATCATTCGATCCATTCGGATTATTCCGCCGTGCCGGGGTATTACGACGCGATGGTGGAGGCTTATGGCGAGGAGCGGGCGCAGGCGATCTTGGGCGAGAACCGGCACAACACCGTCTATTTCCCGAACATCATGATCAAGGGGCCGATCCAGCAGTTGCGGAACTTCATCCCGTTGGGCCCGGACAAGACGCTGGTGGAAAGCTGGATCTTCCGGCTGGAGGGGGCGCCGGACGAACTGGTCGCGCGGACGGCCATGTACAACCGGATGATCAACGCGCCGACATCCATGGTGGGGCATGATGACCTTGAGATGTACGAGCGGGCGCAGGAAGGGCTGATGGCAGACGGGCTGGAGTGGGTGAACATCCAGCGGCTGTATGAAGAGGGCGAGGATTTTTCCGAGGAGGCCGTGCTGAACGGCACGACCGAGCGGCAGATGCGCAACCAGTTCGACGCCTGGAAACGCTTCATGATCGGGGGTGCGGCATGAGCGCGGAGCGGTTCATCGACTTTGTCTATGACGAGGCTTGGATGTTGGACCAGGGGCGGTTCGCCGAATGGATCGAGCTGTGGGAGCCGGACGCCGTCTACTGGATGCCGCTGAACTGGAACCAGCAGGACCCAATCAACGAGACGTCTTTGCTGTACGAGGACAACTTCATGCTGCGGCTGCGGGTGGAGCGGTTGCAGGGCGCGCGGACCTTCAGCCAAAAGCCCAAGAGCCGCTGTCACCACGTGCTGAACCGCCCGCGGGTGGAGGAATTGCGCGAGGATGGGGCGAAGATCGTGACGCAGTGCCATTACGTTGAAACGCGGCTGGACGAGCAGATGCTGCTGGCGCTGACGATCCGGCATGACTTGAAGGTCGTGGACGGGCAGATCAGGATCGCGGGCAAGCGGGTGGATATCCTGAATTGCGATGCGGCCTTCGGAAATATCCAGTTGCTGCCATGAGCGTGATGCAGACGGAGAGTGTCGCCGAGGCCTTTGCGCGGGCGGCTGAACGCTGGCCAGGGCGGTCGTTCCTGTCGGTGCTGCCGGGAACGGCGCGGTTCTACGGGATCGCGGCGGGGGAGTTGACCTATGCCGACGCGGCGGCGCGGGTGAGTGAGATCCGCGAGGGGCTGCGGGCGGCGGGGGCGGGGCGCGGCATGCGGATCATGCTGTTGCTGGAAAACCGGCCGGAGTTCTTCCTGCACTGGCTGGCGGCGAACGGGTTGGGGATGTCGGTGGTGCCAGTGAACCCGGATCTGCGGGCGGCGGAGCTGGCGCATATGGCGCAGGTGACGAAGCCGGCGCTGGCGGTGGCGATCCCTTCGCGGCATGGGGATTTGCGGGCGGCGATGCCGGATGTGCCCGTTCATGCGCCCGGGGAAGGCTTTGGGGTGCTGACTGGCGCGGCGGTCTTTGACGACCCGCCGGGGCGGGGGCATGAGGCGGCGGTGCTGTTCACCTCGGGCAGTACGGGAAGGCCGAAGGGCTGCGTGCTGACCAACGAGTATTTCCTGCGGGCGGGGCAGTGGTATGCGGATGAGGGCGGGCTTTGTGCGCTGACAGTGGAAGGTGAGCGGATGCTGACGCCGCTGCCGATCTTCCACATGAACGCGATGGCCTATTCCTTCATGGCGATGATCGCGGTGGGCGGCTGCCTGATCGCGCTGGACCGGTTTCATCCGAAAAGCTGGTGGCAAGATGTGGCGGAAAGCGGCGCGACCTGCCTGCATTACCTCGGCGTCATGCCCTCGATCCTGATGGGGATGCCGGGGACCGAGGTGGAGCGGGCGCATTCCGTGCGCTTTGGCTTTGGCGCGGGGGTGGACCCCAAGCTGCACGGGGCGTTCGAGGAACGGTTCGGCTTTCCGCTGGTGGAGGCCTGGGCCATGACCGAAACCGGCGCGGGCGGCGTGATCGCGGCCAGCCAGTTGCCGCGGCGGGTGGGGGAGAGCGCGCTCGGCCAGCCGGGGCCGGGGATGGAGATCCGGATCGTTTCCGATGCGGGCGCGGACGGGGATCAGGGCGAGCTGCTGGTCCGGGCGGCGGGGGATGACCCGCGGCTGGGGTTCTTCCGCGAGTACCTGAACGATCCGAAGGCCACGGCAGAGGCGTGGGAGGGTGGCTGGTTCCATACCGGCGACATCGTGCGCCGGGCCGCTGACGGGCAGATCCATTTCGTGGATCGCAAGAAGAACGTCATCCGGCGGTCCGGCGAGAATATCGCGGCGGTGGAGGTGGAGTCGATCCTGGCCCGGCATCCCGCGGTCGCGGCGGTGGGGGTTGCGGCGGTGCCGGATGCGCTGCGCGGGGATGAGGTGTTCGCGCTGATCGTGCCAAAGGAGAGCGAGGACCCGGAGGGGGTGGCGCGATGGGCGCTGGGACAGATGGCCTATTACAAGATCCCCGGCTACATCGCCTTTGCCGAGGCGCTGCCCCTGACCGCGACCAACAAGCTGCAGCGGGCGGAGTTGAAGGCGCGGGCGGCGGAGCTGGTGGGGCAGCCGGGAACCCATGACCTGCGGCACCTGAAGAAGAGGCAGGCATGAGGACCGCACCCTATGAGGGAGTCGTGGTGACGGCCCCTTTCACGGTGCCTTATGTGCGGTTTTCGCCCCGGCCGGCGCAGTACTGGATCGGGGCGGCGCTGCGCGGGGCACTGGCGGCGGCGGGGCTGGGGCCACGGGATGTGGACGGGCTGACGGTGTCGTCCTTCACGCTGTTCCCGGATACGGCGCCGGGGCTGACGGATCATCTAGGGCTGACGCTGAACTACCTTGATACGGTGACGGTGGGCGGAGCCTGCGGGGCTGTGGCCCTGCGGCGGGCGGCGCGGGCGGTTCAGGCGGGGGAGGCTGAGGTGGTAGCCTGCACTGCGGGCGACGCGAACGGGATCGACAGTTTCCGCAGGCTTTTGCAGAGCTTCAGCCGGTTCGCGATGGATGCGAGCTATCCCTATGGCGCGGGTGGGCCGAACGCGGTCTTTGCGCTGCTGACTGACCATTACATGCAGAAGTACGGCGCGGCCCGCGAGGATTTCGGCCGGATCGCCGTGGCGCAGCGGGACAACGCGCGGCGCAATCCGCAGGCGCTGATGCGGGGCCGGCTGACGCTGGAGGATTACCTGAACGCGCGGATGATTTCCGACCCGCTGGGCCTGTTCGATTGCGTGATGCCCTGCGCGGGGGGCGAGGCCTTTCTGGTGATGACCGAAGACCGGGCGCGGTCGCTGAACCTGCCGTTCGCGCGGATCCTGTCGGCGGTGGAGCGGCACAATGCTTTTCCCGAAGACTCCGTGCAGTACCGGGGTGGCTGGGCGGAGAACGCGGGGCGGCTGTGGGATGGGGCGGGGATCGGGCCGGGGGACGTGGACCTGGTGCAGACCTATGACGACTATCCGGTCATCTGCGCCATGCAGGTCGAGGATCTGGGCTTCTGCGCCAAGGGCGAGGGAGCACGGTTCATGGCCGCGCGGGACATGACGGTGACGGGGGATTTTCCGCACAATACCTCGGGCGGGCAGTTGTCGGGGGGGCAGGCGGGTGCTGCGGGCGGGTTCCTTGGCATGACCGAGGCGATCCGGCAGGTGACGAACAGGGCCGGGCCTACGCAGGTGCCGGGGGCTAGGCGGGCGCTGGTTTCGGGGTTCGGGATGGTGAATTTTGACCGTGGGATCTGCACGGCGGCGGCGGTTATCGAGGGGGTGCAGGCATGAACCGGCTTCCGCCCAAGAAGAACCCGCTGAAGCGGACGCAGGTGCCGGTGTCGCCGCCGGGGATGCGGTCGCGTGCGGCGACGGCGATGACGGTTGCGGCGGCGGAGGGGCGCTTTGCGCTTCAGCATTGCGGGGAGTGTGGGGCGGTGCAGTATCCGCCGCGCGAGTTGTGCCGGGGGTGCCTGTCGGATGCGCTTGAATGGCGGGATACCGATCCGTCGGGCGCGGTGATTGCCGAGACGACCACTCGGGTGACCCCGGACACCTACTTTCGCGGGTTGATGCCGGTGCGCATCGCGACGGTGCTGCTGGATGCGGGGCCTTCGCTTATAGCCCGGCTGCATGGCGCGGTGGGGCGGGGCGACCGGGTGCGGGTTGCGGCCCGGATCGATGCGGCGGGGCAGGCGATCCTGCTGGCCCTGCCGGAACAGGAGGGGACCGAGGTGCGCGACGATCCGACGGTGAGGGAGCTTTCGACCGATCCGCGCCTGCGCCGGGTCCTGATCGTGGACGGACGCGCGCCCGAGGCACTGGCGCTGGCCCGGGGGCTGTTGGAGGCGGGGGCGGCGCATGTGTTCGTGGGCCTGTCCGAGATATGGAAGCCCTTTGCACTGCGGGACCAGTTCGTAGCGCTAGGGGCGTGCAGCTTTGTGAAGCTGGACGTGACGGACGCGGATTCGGTGCAGGATCTGGCGGCAGAGATTGGCGGCAAGGTGGAGATCCTGATCGACAACGCCCGTTTCACCCGGCCAGGCGGGGTTCTGGGACGGGCGGATACCGTCTTTGCCCGGCAGGAGCTGGAAAACGGCGTATTGGGCATGATCCGGCTGGCGCAGGGCTTTGGCCGGGCGATGCAGGCGCGCGGGCAGGACGGGGTGAACAGCGCGGTGGCTTGGGTCAGCATCCTGCCGATCGGGGCGCTGGTGCCGCAGATGTCGCATGCGATGGCCTCGGCCTCTGGCGCTGCGGTGCTGGCGCTGTCCCATGCGCTGAGAGGGGAGATGCGGGGGTCGGGGGTACGGGTCATCAACATCTATGCGGGGCCGGTGGATGACGAATGGCATCAGGAGCTGCCGCAGCCGAAGCTGGCGCCGAAAGCGCTGGCGCAGGCGGTGGTGAAGGCTTTGGTCGAAGGGCGGGAAGAGGCGACGGCGGGCGAGGTTGCCCGCGATCTTTACGCCCGCTGGCGCGAGGACCCGGCGCTGGCCATTCGCGAAGCATTGGGAGGCACCACGGCATGAGCACGCTGTCGGATCTTGCACAGGCGCTGGCGTCAGGGCGGGTTCAGGTGGTGGACCTGACCCACACGCTGAGCGCGGATTTCCCGGTCATGGTGCTGCCGCCGGAAATGGGCCAGTGCGCGCCGTTCCGGAAGGTCGAGGTCAGCGCTTATGACCATCGCGGGCCGGCGTGGCGCTGGAATGAGATCACGATGAACGAGCATACGGGCACCCATTTCGACGCGCCGAGCCACTGGATCACGGGCAAGGACGTGCCGAACGGGACGGTGGATTCCATTCCCGTTTCGGCTTTCGTGGGGCCGGTGGTCGTGATCGACTTCTCGGCCGAGGCGGCGGCGGATGAGGATGCCCTGCTGGGGGTCGAGCATATCGAGGCGTGGGAGGAACGGCATGGGCCGGTTCCTGCCGGTGCCTGGGTGTTTCTGCGCACGGACTGGTCCCGGCGCAAGGGAGCGGCCTATCTGAACCTGCGCGAGGATGGGGCGCATTCGCCCGGGCCGTCGGCCGAGGCGATGCGCTATCTGGTGAATGTGCGCGGCATCCGGGGGTTCGGGACCGAGACGATCGGCACGGATGCGGGGCAGGGCGGGCATCTTGATCCGCCCTATCCGGCGCACGCGATCTTGCACGGGGCCGGGCGCTATGGGCTGCAATGCATGTGCAACCTGGATCAGTTGCCGCCGACCGGCGCGATCATCTGTGCAGCGCCTTTGAAGATAGAAAACGGATCGGGCAGCCCCTTACGGGTGCTGGCGCTGGTCGAGCGGGACAGGGGCAGGAAATGAGCGACTTCACGGCCGTGATCACCGGCGGGAACAAGGGGATTGGCGCGGATCTGGCCCGGACGATGAAGGCGCGGGGCTGGCATGTGGTGTCTGTCGCCCGTCACAGGTCGGGGGCAGAGGGAATCGAGGAGGTCGAGGCGGACCTGACCGATCCTAGTGCCGTGGCCGCGGCGGCTGCGGAGATTGCTGGGCGGCACCGGGTCACGCATCTGGTGAACAACGCCGGGATCATCCTGCCGAACCTGCTGGAGGAGGCGGGGGTCGAGGACATGCTGACGCTGACGCAGCTTCACCTTGGCGCGCCGCTGCAGTTGTTGCAGGCCTTTTTGCCCGCGATGAAGGTGCGGCGGTTCGGTCGGGTGATGTTCAATGGCTCGCGGGCGGCGTTGGGGGCGAGGACCCGCACCGCCTATTCCGCCAGCAAGGCCGGGATCATCGGCATGGCCCGGACTTGGGCGCTGGAGCTTGCGCCGCATGGGATCACGGTCAACGTGGTGGCGCCGGGGCCGGTGCTGACCGACAACTTCTGGGGCATCGTGCCGAAGGGGAGCGAGGCGGAGGCCGATCTTGCATCGCGGCTGCCGGTGGGGCGGCTGGGCACGCCAGAAGACATCACCCGGGCCTTCATGTTCTTTGCCGAGCCGGAGGCGGGTTTTGTCACTGGGCAGACGCTTTACGTCTGTGGCGGGGCCAGCATTGGCGGGGTGCCGATCTAGGCTGGGTTTGCCCTTTGGCCGCCTGAGGGGCGGGAGGGCAGAAGCTGCCAAAGATGCGTCGCCCCAAGGGGTTCGGCGGAGGGAGCGGTCGGGCTGGCCGCCTTTCCATGGGACGCTATTTGCGTGAGGGGCGGGCCGCTGGTGCCTGCGAGGCTTTGCGGGTGGTGTTGCTGGATGGACGAGATTGAGCTGAAGTTGCAGGTTGCGCCTGCTGATGCGGAGGGGATCGGCGCTGCGGGGGTGTTGCCGCGGGAGTGGCGGACGGTGCAGCAGCGGTCGGTTTATTTCGACACGGCGGATCGCATGCTGGCGGCGGCTGGGATGTCGCTCCGGATCCGGCAGATCGGCGAGCGGCGCGTCCAGACCATCAAGGCGCCGGGCAGTGGTGCGGCAGGGCTTTACGCGCGGCGGGAGTGGGAGATGGCGGTGGAGTCGGATGTGCCCGTCATCGACGATGCGACGCCGCTGCACGCGCTGCTGGATGAGGAGGCCGGGGCGCTGACGCGGGTGTTCGAGGCCGATGTGGCGCGGCGGATCTGGGACTTCCGCGACGGCGATACGGTCATCGAGGTGGTGCTGGACCGGGGAACGATCAGCGCGGGCGACCGGCAGACGGCGGTGTGCGAGATGGAGCTGGAGCTGAGGTCGGGGCCGCCGCGGGCGCTGTTTGATCTTGCGCGGAAGCTTGACGCGGCGGCCCCGGCACGGCTGGGGGTTCTGACGAAGTCCGAGCGGGGGGAGCTGCTGACGCAGGCGCTCCGGGGGGTGGTCAAGGCGGGGCCGGTGCCGCTTGAACCCGAGATAACAGCGGCGGAGGCCTTTCAGGCGATCGTGCAGGGCTGCATCAAGCATTTCAGGCTGAACGAGGACCTGATCTTTCCGGCGCGGTCGGGGGAGGCGCTGCACCAGGCGCGGGTGGCGCTGCGGCGGATGCGGTCGGCGTTTTCGATCTTCAAGCCGCTTCTGGGGGCGGATGATGCGCGGGGGCTGCGGGACAGGTTGCGTGAGCTTGCGGCAGAACTGGGCCATGCGCGGGATCTTGACGTGTTGTTGCAGCGGGCGCAGCCCGGCGCCTTGCGCGACCGGATCCGGGCAGAGCGGGAGGCGGCCTATGACCGGGCGGAGGAGGTGCTGGCGTCAGAGGCGACGCGGCGTTTGATGCTGGACCTGGTGGAATGGGTTCATGCGGGTCCCTGGCTGGAGGAGGCGGAGACCGAGGAGGACCGGGACCTGCCGGCGCGGGTCTTTGCGGCGGGGGTGCTGAACCGGTTCCGGCGGAAGGTGAAGAAGGGCGGGCGCGACCTCAAGACCATCGACGACGAGGCGCGGCACGAGCTTCGGAAGGATGCCAAGAAGCTGCGCTATGCGGCGGAGTTCTTTGTGCCGCTGTTCGACGGCAAGGGCGAGAAGTCGCTGCAGAAGGAGTTCATGGCGGCGCTGGAGGATGTTCAGGACCATCTGGGGGCGCTGAACGATCTTGCCACCGCGCCCCATGTTCTGGAACGGCTGGGGATCGCGGATGATCCGGAGGCGGCACCGCTGTTGGCAGGGGGCAAGAAGAAGCCGCTGCTGGCCGCCGCCGCCGATGCGCATGGGAACCTGATCGACGCGGACCGCTATTGGCGCTGACGGCCCCTAGGGCTGTTGGGTCAGGAAGTCGGCGATGATCCGGGTCAGGATGTCGGGGCATTCGCGGTGCGGGACGTGGCCGGCGCCGGGGATGATGACGGCTTTTCGGTTGGTGCCGTGGGCGATGTGGGTGGCCTGAAGGGGGCTGCCGTATTCGTCCTGTTCGCCGCGGATGGCGAGGGTGGGGCAGGACAGTTGCGCCAGTGCCCCGTCCAGCGACCAGCCGGCGAAGTCCGGGGAGAGCCAGGTTTCTGTCCAGGCATCGACGACCCAGCGGGCCTTGTCGCCGTGGTAGCGGGAGAGGCGTTGCAGCGCTTCGGGGGTAGAGAAGGCGACCTTGGCGGCGGCGACACCGCGGAGGGTCTGTTCCTCGATCAGGCACTGGGCGGCGATGGTGACCAGTGCCACGGCGCGATCGGGGTGGGCTGCTGCTGCCTCTACGCCCATGCTGCCGCCGACGCTGTGGCCGCAGGGGATGACGGAGCCGAGGTTCAGGCGGTCGCAGATCAGGGGGAAGATGTCGCGGCCTTCCTCGGCGATGAAATCGAACGAAGGGCGCGTGGTTCGGGGCGAGGAGCGGCCGAAGCCGAGGCGGTCGTAGGCGATGACCTCGCGCCCCGATGCGGTGGCGAGGGTGGCGGGGAAATCCCGCCAGAGCGCGACCGAGCCGAGCGAGTCATGGATCAGCAAAACCGGCGTGCGGTCGTGGCGGCAGTCGCGCGGCAGCCAGCGGCGGGCGAAGACCTGGCCGGACGGCAGGTCGAGCCTGAGGTCGGTGACCGCGGGTTCAGCAGTAGAGGTATCTTTCACGCGGGTCTTCCTTAGTCGGCGGAGCAGGTCTGCGGCGACAATGGCCGGATTAGCGGCAAAGGCCAAGGGTGCTCGACTATCCCGCGCGGCGGGCCAGATGAAGGGGACCTGCCTGCCCTCTGGCGGGCGCCGGCAAAGAGCGGAACGAATGGTGAAACGGAATGTCTTTGGCGGGGGCAACGCCATCCGCGCCTTGTGGGATGCGGTTCGGACCAGCCTGTGGTTCCTGCCGGCCCTGATGAGCATCGCGGCCCCCCTGCTGGTGATCGGGGCGATGGCGGTGGACAGCTGGCTGGGGCAGGGGGAGGACCAGCAGTTTCCGTGGTTCATCTACGTCAGCAAGCCGGCGCAGGCGCGGGAGTTCCTGTCCACGATCCTGACGTCGATGATTACGATGGCCAGCCTTGTGTTTTCGATTACCATGGTCGTGCTGACGCTGGCCGCCAGCCAGTTCGGGCCGCGGCTGATCCGGAACTTCATGGGCCGCCGGGTGACGCAGTTCGTGCTGGGCACCTATGTGATGACGATCCTCTATTCGCTGCTGCTGCTGGCGTCGGTGCCCGAGGGGGAGGAGTCGCAGGCTTTTCTGTCGGTGACGATCGCGATCGTGCTGACGGTGGTTAGCGTCTGTCTTCTGGTGCTGTTCATCCACACGCTGGCGCGATCCATCATGTCCGAGACGCTGATCGAGGCGGTGGGGCGGGAACTCGACCAGGGCATCCACGACCTGCGCCCGCTGGGGCATGAGGACGACCCGGAGGCGGCCCTGCCCGACGATTTCGAGGAGCGGGCCGAGATATCGGGGCTGGAGCGGTTCGGCTATGTGCAGGCCATCGAGTTCGAGCGCATCGTCGAGGCCGCGCGGGCGGCGGATGCGCTGGTGGGGATTTACCTGCGCGCGGGCGATTACGCGATCGACGGCAGCCGGGCCTTTGGCATCTACCCCAAGGAGCGGGTGAGCCCGGAGCTGGAGCGCGAGATCAGGTCTGCGATCACCCTGGGGATGGAGCGGACCCCGGTTCAGGATCTTGAGTTTTCCATCCGGCACCTGGTGGAGATTGCGGTGCGGGCGCTGTCGCCGGGGATCAACGATCCCTACAGCGCGGTGGCGGTTGTGCACCGGCTTTCGGGGGCGTGGTCGCGGCTGGTGGACAAGTCGATGCCGCCCGGTGTTTTCCATGACGAGGAGGGCGAGATGCGCGTGATCTGCCCGCGCCCGACCTATGCGATCCTGCTCAACGCCTCTTTCAGCCAGATCCGGCAGAGCGGGGCGGAAAAGCCGCTTGTGCTGATCCACCTGTTGCAGGCGATGGGCAAGGTGTCCCGCTGTGCCCGGACCGACGAACAGCGCGAGGCGCTGCGCGCGCAGGTGGAGGCCGTGCTGGAGGATGCCCGCCGCGCGATCCCCAACAGCGCCGATCTGCGCGATGTCGAGGAGCAGGGCAGGCGGGCGCTGGCCGAACTGAAAGGCTGCGCGGAGGACCAGCCGCGGGCGCGGAGGTCGGCCCACCAGACCTGATCCGCCGCCGGAGGGGGGTCGCGGAGGGCGGTGGCAGAAAGGTTCTTGCGGCAATCCCGTTGTAATAATGTGGTTCCTGCAACCCTACCGTGTCGCATAGCGGGCGAAGTACCCGAAATCCTGCATAATTATTGGGCGGCGAAGGAACGAATGCGACAGGCGGGAGTTACGGGGGAACCAGAGTCAGGGAGGCTCTGCGGTGTCGGAAGGACCCCTTCTATGTCGGCAGCGAATGAGCTGGGTGGCGCGCGGCAGCCATCCCGTGAAATGCATGTGCTTTCGGTGAAAGTCTATCGCGGCCCACACGTCTATTCCAGTTATCCCATGATCCAGATCCAGCTTGACCTTGGCAGGCTGGAGGCGTGGCCCACGAGTTCCATCGGCGGCTTCACGCGGGCGCTGACGGAGCAGTTGCCGGGGCTTCAGGGCCACGGGTGCAGCTATGGCACGCCCGGGGGCTTTATCCGCCGGATGGAGGAGGGGACCTGGCTTGGTCATGTGATCGAGCATGTGGCGCTGGAATTGCAGACGGTCGTGGGCATGCATGTCACCCGCGGCAAGACCCGTTCGGTCAAGGGCCGGCCGGGGGTCTATAACGTCATGTACACCTATGTGGACGAAAGCGTGGCGCTGGCGGCCGGGCGGCTTGCGGTCGAGCTGGTGCAGAGCCTGTTGCCCGATGATCTGCGCGGGGTGCGGGGGCTGGACGAGATCTGGCCCGAGGGCGCAGAGGACTTCGCCACCGGGCTGGAGCAGCTGAGGGCCGTTCACAAGCGGCGCGCGCTGGGGCCGACGACGGCGTCGCTGGTCCACGAGGCGGAGCGGCGCAACATCCCCGTGCACCGGCTGGACGACAGCAGCCTGATGCTGCTGGGGCAGGGGAAGCTTCAGAAGCGCATCCGGGCGAGCTGTTCGGACCTCACCTCGCAGATCGGGACGGATATCGCGGCGGACAAGGACCTGACCAAGGTTCTGCTGGACCAGGCGGGGCTGCCGGTACCACGGGGGGAGCTTGTCCGCACGCCCGATGAGGCGGTCCGGGCGGCGGAGCGGCTGGGCTATCCGGTGGTGACCAAGCCGCTGGACGGAAACCACGGGCGGGGGGTCACCATCGACCTGCGGTCCGAGCCAGAGCTTCGCTGGGGCTTCGAGCAGGCGCGGGAGCATAGCCGCGTCGTGATCGTAGAGCAGTATTTCACTGGGTCGGATCACCGTATCCTTGTGGTGGGGGGCGAAATCGTCGCCGTGGCCGAACGCGTCCCGGCGCATGTGGTGGGGGATGGCGAAAGCACGATCGCCGCGCTGGTCGCGAAGGTGAACGAGGACCCGCGGCGGGGTGAGGGGCATGCGTCCGTTCTGACGCGGATCGACATCGACGCCTGCGTGGAACATTTCCTGGCGGCGTCGGGGCTGGGGCCGGACAGCGTGCCGGGGCGGGGGCAGGCGGTGTTGCTGCGCCCGACCGCGAACCTGTCGACCGGCGGCACCGCCATTGACCGGACCGACGAGATCCACCCGGAAAACGCGCTGATCGCGCGGCGGGCGGCGCGGATTGTCGGGCTGGATATCGCGGGGATCGACTTCATCTGCCCCGACATCAGCCGGCCGGTCAGCGAGACGGGCGGCGGCATCATCGAGGTCAACGCCGGGCCCGGGTTCCGCATGCATCTGGAGCCCTTTCAGGGGCGTCCGCGCAACGTGGCGCGGCCGGTGCTGGAACTGCTGTTCCCCCACGGGTCGAACGGGCGCGTGCCGATCCTTGCGGTCACGGGGACCAACGGGAAATCGACGACCTGCCGGATGCTGAGCCACATCCTGCAGCAGCCGGGGATCACGGTGGGGATGACCTCTACCACCGGGGCGTATCTGAACCGCGACCGCATCCTGTCGGGGGATTGTTCCGGGCCGAGGAGCGCGCGGCTGATCCTGCGAGAGCCGGGGGTGGACGTGGCGGTGCTGGAATGCGCCCGCGGCGGCATCCTGCGCGAGGGGCTGGGGTTCGACGAGTGCGACGTGGGCGCGGTGCTGAACGTGAGCGAGGATCACCTTGGTCTCAAGGGCATCGACACGATCGAGGATCTTGCCGCCGTCAAGTCGGTGGTGGTCGAGTCGGTGCGGCGGGGTGGATGGAGCGTGCTGAACGCCGACAACGCGCCTACCGCGGCGATGGCGCAGTATGCGGGCGGCAACATCTGCTATTTCTCGCTTCGTGATCAAAATGACTGGCCGGAGTTCCTGAAGGAACACGTGGCCAATGGCGGGCGGGCCATCAACCGCGAACGGATGGGCGAGGGCTGGGACATCGTCATCCATGAGGACAGCGAGGCCATCTATTTCATGAAGGCGCATGAGATCCCCGCGACCTTTGACGGCTGGGCAGAGTTCAACCTGGCCAACGCGCTGGCCGCGATCGCCATGGCCCATTGCCACCGGGTGCCGCTGAACACGATCCGGGCCGCGATGCGGAGCTTCACCACCTCGTTCGAAGACTCGCCGGGGCGGCTGAACGTGCATGACGGGCATGGCTTCCGGGTGATCCTTGACTATGCCCACAATCCCGAGGGGCTGCGCGAGCTGGGCAAGCTCATCAACAAGATGCGGGTGCGGTATGAGCGCACCGTGGGGCTGATCGGCGTGGCGGGCGACCGCCGCGACAGCGACATCCGGGAGATGGGGGCGCTGGCCGCGCAGTTCTTTGATGTCATCGTCTTCAAGGAGGATGACCTGCTGCGGGGCAGGCCGCCGGGAAGTGTCGCGGCGCTGTTGCGGGAAGGGGCGATTGGGGCCGGGTGCGCGCCGGGGCGGCTTCACACCGTGCTGTCGGAAGAGGGGGCCGCGGACATGAGCATGCGGCTGGCGCGGCCGGGGGATCTTGTGCTGCTGACTGCCGATGACGTGGAGCGGATGTGGCGGCAGATCCAGTCCTTTGATCCGAACAACGCGCCGTGGCCGGGGTTCACGGGCGACAACGTGCATATGCTTGGAGCCGGCTGATGTGGGCGATCATTCTGCACGGGGGCGCCAAGGACATCGAGGCGGAGGAAGCGGATGCGAACCGTGAGGGGTGTCTGATCGCGCTTGCCGCCGGACGCGCGGTGCTGGAACGCGGCGGGTCGGCGGTGGATGCGGTAGAGGCCGCGGTGCGCCAGCTTGAGGCCGACCCGACCTTCAACGCGGGCTATGGCAGTGCGCTGAACGCCGATGGCGAGGTGGAGATGTGTTCCGCCATCATGGAGGGCGCGGAGTTCAAGATCGGCGGGGTGACGGTGATCATGGGGGTGCGCCACCCGATCAGCGTCGCCAAGGCGATGCTTGAGGAAGACACGATCATGCTGGCCGGCGACGGCGCGCGGCGGTTCGCGGCGCAGATGGGACTTGAGCTGTGTGATCCGGCCGAGCTGGTGCCGCCGGAACAGAAGGCCACGGGTACGCATGACACGGTCGGCTGCATCGCGCTGGACGAGACGGGGCTGATCGCGGTCGGAACCTCGACCGGGGGGTTGGACGGCGCCCGTCCGGGGCGGGTGGGGGACTCGCCGCAGGCGGGCTGCGGGTTCTATGCGGACAACGCGGTGGGGGCCGTCGCCTTTTCCGGCGATGGCGAGGAGATCGCGCGCAAGATGCTGGCGGCGCGGGTGATGCATGCGCTGGACCCCGACGACCCGGAACGCGCGATCGGCGAGGCGATCGGGCATGTGGCCGAGTTGGAGGCCGAGGCCGGGGGCATCGTCCTGACCGCGGACGGGCGGTTCGGCTGGCTGCACAACAGCCGCGAGTTCGCGGTGGCCTACCAGAGCAGCGCGCATGCGGAGCCACGGGTCTATCTCAGCAAGCAGGAAGAGCGGCGTTGACGGGAAAAGCGAAAGCCAGGAAGGGCGCGGAGGCGCAGGGCACACTTATCATCATCGGCGGGCATGAGGATCATTCTGGCGACAGGGTGATCCTGAAGGAGGTCGCGCGCCTGATCCCCGACGGGAGGCTGGTTCTGGCGACCGTCGCCTCGCACGAACCCGAAGGATACCTTGAGAAGTACCAGGCGAGCTTTGGCGAGCTGGGCGTCAATGACGTGACCGAGCTTTACGTCGAGGACCGAACCGAAGCGGCCGACCCTGAGAAGCTGAAGGCGCTGGAGAACGTGCAGGCGGTGTTCTTTTCCGGGGGCGACCAGTTGCGGATCACCAGTCAGATCGGGGACACGCCGATCTGCGACCGGGTGCACGAGATCTTTGCCGCGGGGGGCGTGATCGCCGGGACCTCGGCCGGGGCGTCGGCCATGAGCGACACGATGCTGGTGCGCGGGCAGAACGCGAGTTCCTTCCGCGTGGGCGACGTCCGGATGGCGCCGGGGCTGGCCCTGTTGCCGAATGTGATCATCGACCAGCACTTTGCCGAGAGGGGGCGGATCGGGCGGCTGATCGGGGCGGTGTCGCACAACCCGCGGGTGCTGGGCGTGGGGATTGACGAGGATACCGCCATCGTCGTGCGGGGCGACCGTTTTCGGGTGATCGGGAGCGGGGCGGTCTATCTGGTGGATGCCACGGGGGCCACGCATTCCAACGTGGCAGAGGCCGATACCGACGCGGCGCTGTCGATCTATGATCTGCGGCTTCATGTGCTGAGCGCGGGGGATTCCTTTGACCTGCGCAGCCGCCGGCCGGAACATCTGCCGGACCCGAAGGACGGCTGAACCGGAGGCTGCCGGGCGGGGAAATCCGTTTGGCGGCGGGCCTTTGGGACGGGTCATGCGCGTTTGCCGGGAACATTAGCGCCCCGTGCCTGTTGGCGTTGTGCGTCCACCGGCAATCGGAGTTCGACGTCACTGGCATCCAGCGAAAGAGGCCAAACATGATCAACACGCGTGTTCACGGCATTATCGACTACCTCACCGGTCTTCTTCTCATCGTCGCGCCCTATCTCTTTGGCTTTGCCACGGGCGGGATAGAACAATGGCTGCCCCAGTTGCTGGGCGCCATGATCCTGGTCATGAGCCTGCTCACCCAGTACGAGCTGAGCATCGCCAAGATCATCCCCCTGCCTGTCCATCTGGGCATCGATCTGCTGGGCGGGGCGCTGCTTGCGGTTTCGCCCTGGCTGTTCGGCTTTGCCGACGTGATCTGGTGGCCCCACCTGGTGGTGGGGGTGATGGAAATCCTTGTGGTGCTGATGACCGATCGCAGGCGCGAGGGCGCCTATACCTGACGCCCCAGAAAGGGTGCGCGATCCGGCCGTACGTGACCCGTGGCGGCCGGATCGTCGATGATCCGGGGACCCGGCAGCAGCATCGGCTCGTCACGCGAGGCCGGGGTCGAGGTAGTCGGGCTGGAGGCCCCTCATAGGGCGCTGATTTGACCAAGGGGGTTGCCCGGCAGGATCAGTGAGGAGATCTCGGCGCGGCTGCCCCGCCCCTGTGACCGCAGCAGTGTGGGCTCGAGACGCTTCGCCGCCAGATCATGTCCGCACTGGAACGGTTGCTGCCGGTTTTGACCCGCGTGGCCTGGAAGGCCCGCAGCGCGATGCGAGGCAGAGGGATCCTGTTGGGTCATCGTATGGGGTGGCGTGAGCCAGTCGCCAACGTGTCACGGCCCCTAGGCGCTTTCAGGCGGGCGAGAGGCCCAGTTCGGCAAGGATTTCCTCCGTGTGCTGGCCGAGAGACGGGGGCGGGGCGGTGGTGCCGGGGCCGTCGTGGGCGAAGCGGAAGCCGGCGTTCAGGATGGTGGCGCGGGGGACGGCCTCGTTCGGGACCTCGATTGAGAGTTTGAGGTCCCGGCCTTCGAGCTGGGGCAGGTCCAGCACCTCGCGCACCGGGCGGACGGCGCCTGCGGGGACGCCGGCCTCGGACAGGATCGCCTCCCATTCCAGACCGCCGCGGGTGGCGAAGGTGCGCGACAGTTCGGCCTGTAGTGCGGCGTCATGGGTCATCCGCGCCTCTGGTTCTGCAAAGCGCGGGTCGGCCAGCAGGTCGGGGCGGCCGATGGCGTTGCAGAGCCGTTCGTACTGGTTCTGCTGGACGGCGCCGATGGTGATGGGCACGTCGCGCGTCTCGAACGTGTCGGCGGTGGGGGCGAGGGAAAAGCCCCGGTTGCCGGTGCGGCGCGGCTCGATATCCGAGATGAACATGGGGTTCACGACCGAGGCCATCATCACCAGCGAGGCGTCAAGCATCGCCATGTCGATATGCTGCCCCCGGCGGTCCGGGTCGCGTTCCCGCTGGATATAGGCGGACTGGATCGCGAAGGCGGCGAGCAGGGCGCTGTAGGTATCGACGATCGGGAAGCCCACGCGCATCGGCCCGCTGTCGGCTTCGCCCGACAGGCCCATGAGGCCCGAGACGCTTTGGATGATCTGGTCGATGGCGGGGTAGTCGCGCATCGGGCCGGACTGGCCGTAGCCCGAGATCGAGCAGAAGATCAGGCCGGGATTGTCTTGCCGCACGGTGTCGTAGCCAAGGCCAAGCCGGTCGATCACGCCGGGGCGGAAGTTTTCCACCATGATGTCGGCAGAGGCGACGATGCGCCGCGCGGCCTCGCGTCCGAAGTCGGATTTGAGGTCCAGCACCACGGATTTCTTGCCCGCGTTCGCGCCGATGAAGGGCTCGGCCATGCCGCGGAGTTCGCGCCGCCGGGTGTAGTTGCGCAGGACGTCGCCGCCTTCGGGCTCGATCTTGATCACCTCAGCGCCCAGCAGGCACAGGAAATGGGTGGCCAGAGGCCCGGCGATGACGTGGCTGAAATCGGCGATCCGCACGCCGGCCAGGGGTTGGGCCATTGTCTCACTCCTCCTCAACGTAGTTCATAAAGTGAACTACATCCGGAGGGCAAGTCAAGCCGCTCAGTCGTCGGCGCCGCCGCTGGAGATGCCGGCGCTGCCGGTGCGGGCCGCGTGGCGCTGTGCGAGGTGGCCGTGCAGGCGGTTCAGCAGGTCGAAAAGCTGGGCGCGTTCGGCGGGTGAAAAGGGTTCAAGCAGCGCCTCGTGCTGGGCCTTGATCTGGGCATCGACCTTTTCGTACCGCGCCGCGCCCAGGGGCGTCAGGCTCAGGGCGTTGAAGCGCTTGTCGTTGGCGACCTTGTCGCGGCGCACGAGGCCGCGGTCCTCCAGCCCCTTGATGAGCTTGGTGACGGCGGATTTCTTGAAGACCAGCGTGGTCGCCAGGTCGTTCTGGGAAATGCCGGGGTTCTGCGCAAGCACGGTCAGCACGACGATCTCGCCCTGCTGTTCGGCGTGGATCTCATCATAGAACGGGACGTTTTCGGCGCGGATATAGGCGCGAAGCACGCGGGACAGGAAAGGCAAGTTTTCCCGCAGCGCCCCGAGCGCGAGCGGTCCTGTCGATGTCGGAACGACGGACATGCTTCCTCCTTTGGCTGGGCAATGTTGCGTAACCGTCACGGGCGGGCCTGTCAAACATGCGGGTTGACCGGGCAAACATTGGTTCATAAAGTGAACTAAATGGGAGGGCGCAGATGGCAGGTGATATACGCCATGAGGCGGCGGCGGCGCTGGAGGCGGCCTTTGCCGCGCGGGACCGGGGCAGCAGCGGTGATCTGCCGCGCGTGGGCCTGTTCGGCAATGGCATCCCCGAGGTCGTGATCGCCGCGGTGGGCGCCTGCCCGGTCCACCTGTCGCTGGACCATGGGGGCCAGCGCCATGAGGTCGACCGGGTGGTGGAACCCTTTGTGGAGCCGGAGACTCGGATCTTCCTGAACCGGCTGCTGGGGGGCGAATTTGCGGACTATCGGGGGATCGTCTTTGCACGGGACGATGCGGCGGCGCTGACCGCCTATCAATATGCGCGGGAATGGTTGCGGCAGCGCCCTGCTGACGGGGTGCCGCCGCTGTTTTTGTGGAACTTCATCCATACCGACAGCGGGCCGGCGCAGGCGTTCAACCGCGTGCAGGGCGGCAAGCTGGCGGCCTTTCTGCAGGGGGTGGGGCTTGCCGCGCCTGCCGCAGGATGGGCCGATGCCGTGGCGGATGAAGGGGCGCGGCGGGCCGCGCTGGCGCGGATGCAGGCGCTGGTGGGGCGGGGGATCAGCGGTGCTGTGGCCATGTGCTGGCGCAATGCGGGGCGGTTCATAGAGGCGGGGCGTCACGCGCGGCTGATTGACGATGCGCTTCCGCCCCAGGGGGTGCAGGCGGGGCGCAGGATCGGGCTTGTCGGGTCGGCGCTTGGCTCCGCTGCGGTTTATGAGGCGCTGGAGGAAACCGGCACCATCGTCTGCGATCTTCAGCCTTGGGGCGCGGTCTGGCCGGGGCCGGAGGTTGCCATGCCTGACTTGGATACGCTGCTGGCCGGGATGGCGCGGAACCCGTATTCGCCGCGGATCGTGCCGCCGACGGCGCACCGCGCGGCGCTGGTTGAAGCCTTGGTTGCCGCGGGGTGCGAGGTGGTCGTTTGCCAGTTGTCGCAGCATGACGACAGCTTTGGCTGGGAGATCCCCTCGCTTGCCGCCGAGCTTGAGGCGAGGGGGATCGGGTTCATCAACCTCGGCTTCCGCGACCATGAGCCGGATGCCGAATGGTGCGCCGCCGCCGCAGCCCGCGTCGCCGGGGAAGGAGTGCCCGCATGACCTATACCCCACTTGAGACGACAAAGGTCGCGGCGGAATACCAGCGGGACTGGCTGCGGGGCTTGCGGGGGCAGATCACCGCGGGCGCGCAGTATGCCTTTGTCAACGCCGACACGCCGCACGAACTGTTCCACGCGATGGACATGCCGATCGTCACCAACCAGTGGTGGTCGGCGGTGATTTCGGCCAAGCAGCTTTCGGAACATTACGTCGGTCACATGGCGGAACTGGGCTATCACGACCGGCTGGCCCGCTATTCCAGCCTGCCCCTGATCGCGGCGCTGGAGGGGGACGCCGAACGCCAGCCCTGGGGTGGGTTGCCAAAGCCTGCGATGCTGTGCGCGCGGCAAAGCTCGGATGATCACCAGAAGATCTTTGCGCTTTGGGCCGACCTGACGGGGGCGCCGCTGACGATGCTGTCGGCGCCCGCGGTGCCGGACCCGGCGCCCGACTGGTGGCGGCTGGCGCGCGAGGATTGGGAGCAGCTTTACGGCACCGATCGGCTTGACCTGATGGTGGCCGAGTTCGGCGAGCTGATCGAGCGGCTGGAGGCGCTGACGGGCCGCGCCTTTGACCATGACCGGTTCGAGCAGTACATGGACGCCATCGACCGGCAGGAGCGTATCTTTGACGAGGCGAATGAGATCCTCGCCACTGCCGCCCGCTGTCCCATCCGCATTTCGGAGCAGATCCCCAACGTGATGATCCCGCAGTGGCATCGCGGATCGGACTGGGCGATTTCCCATGCCGAGGCATTCCGCGATGCGTTGCGGGAGCGGGTGGCCAATGGTGTCGCCGTGGTGCCCGATGAACGAATCCGTATGATGTGGATCGGCGCGGGGTTGTGGTTCGACACCGGCTTCTATTCCGCGTTCGAGGAGAGCCATGGCGCGGTCTTTGCCTGGAACATGTACCTGCCCTTTGCGGCCGACGGATATATCCGCAAGAACCACGGCGACCCGCTGAGGACACTGGCGGCGCGGGTTTCAGCAATGAACGAGCAACTGCATCAGCCCCCTTGGGTGAACGAATGGCTGGTCGAACAGGCGCGGCGCTATCGGATCGACGTGGCGCTGATGCTGATCCCGGCGAATGACCGGTTTTCGGCGCACGGGTCGTACTTTGCCAAGGAGGCGCTGGAGGCTGCGGGCGTACGGGTGATCGAGGTCTGGTCGGACATGGTCGACAGCCGCGACTGGGACCGGGAGGCCGTCGTCGCGCGGGTGGTTCCGGTTCTTGACGCGGTGCTTGCAGAAAAGAATTGACTTAGTTCACCACGTGAACTGTTCTTGTGGTCAGGGAGGGCGCCATGGGTGCATTGGACGGGCTCAAGATTGCCGATTTTTCATGGGTGGGCGCCGGTCCGCGCGCGACCAAGGACCTTGCCGACAACGGCGCGACGGTCATCAAGATCGAATCGCGGAAGCGGCTGGATCTGGGCCGGCGGTCGCCGCCCTTTGCGGGTGATCCGAACGATCATGATGGCTCGGCGTTCTTTGCGCAGACGAATACGTCGAAGCAGAGCGTGACGATCAACCTGTCGGACCCGCGCGGCGTCGATGTCGCGCGGCAGCTTGTGGCTTGGGCCGATGTGGTGGTGGAAAACTTCGGCCCTGGCTTCATGGATCGGATCGGGCTTGGCTATGACGAGCTGCGCCGCATCCGGCCCGACATCATTCTGGCAAGTGTTTCGGTGGCTGGGAAAACCGGGCCAATGGCGGGCTTTCGCGGCTATGGCAACAGCGCCGCTGCCCATTCCGGCCATGCGTGGCTGAGCGGCTGGCCGGAAAGCGAGCCGCATATGCCGCCCCTGGCCTATGGCGACGTGGTGGCGCCGATGTTCGCGACGGTGGCGATTCTGGCGGCGCTGGAATATCGGGCGCGGACGGGCGAGGGGCAGCATCTCGATATTTCCCAGATCGAGCCGATGGTGCATGTGATCGCCGATCTTTACGCCGAAGATCAGCCCGCGAAGCCAGGCAATGACGACGCGCAGTTCATCCTGCACGGCGTCTTCCCCACGGCGGGCGAGGATCAGTGGATCGCCATTGCGGTGGAAACGGATGCGCAGGCCGCGGCGCTTGCGCAGGTGCTGGGCCTTGCAGCGGCGGATGCCGATGCGGTGGCCGCCGCCACGGCTACGCAGGATAAGCATGATCTGGCGGCGCGGCTGGCCGCGCAAGGTATCGCGGCGGCCCCGGTTCTGGACGGGCGGGAGGTTCTGGAAAACCCCGATCTTGCCGCCGGGGGGCATTACGTTTCCCTTGACCATCCGGTGCTGGGGCGGAGCCAGATGCCCGCGCCGCCTTACCGCTTTGACCGCACCCCCGCCGGCCTGTTCCGCGCGCCCCTGCTGGGCGAACATAACGAGGAGGTCTTCGTGAACATGCTGGGCCTGTCGCGGGAAGAGGTCATGGAGCTTGGCCGCGAGGGGGTGCTGGCATGAACATGCTTCACGGGCTGAAGGTTTTGGAGATCGCCGACGGGCTGGTGGATTTCGGCGGGCGGATGCTGGTCGAACTGGGGGCAGAGGTGGTGACGGTGGTGGAGGACGCGCCGCGCCCCCATGCCCGCGACCTGGCCTGGCACCACGGCAAGACGCGGCTGCTGGGCGATGATGTGGCGGCCGTGGCGCGGCTGGCGCAGGGGGCGGACGTGATCCTGGACGGGCAGCGCAACGGCTGCCGGTTCGATCTGAAGGTGCCGGAGGGGTGCATCCACATCCGCGTCTCGTCCTTTGGCCCGGAGGTTCCGGCGCGTCCCGCGACGGACCTGACGTTGATGGCGATGTCGGGGCTGATGCATATCACCGGGGAGCCGGATCGCCCGCCGCTGCGGTTTCCGGGGGAACAGGCCTATGCGCTGACCGGAATTCAGGCGGCGACGGCGGCGCTGATGGCGCTTTATGCCCGGCGGCGGGATGGGGCGGGGCAGGGGGCGGACCTGTCGGCCCTGCAAAGCGCCACGCTGTCCAACTACCGCGAGGCGATCATGTATGAGTGGACCGACCGCATCGGGCGCCGCCGGGGCAACATGCTGGTGCGCGGCAAGTCGGGCGTGCGGCAGGTCTGGCCCTGCCGCGACGGCTTTGTCACTTGGTCGATGATCGACAACCCCGGCATGATGCGCGCCGTGGTGTCGGTGATGGAGGACGCGGGTGAGGCCGGGGAACTGGCCGAAGTGGACTGGGACAACATGCTTGTCGCCGATACGCCGCAGGAGACCATCGACCGCTGGCAGGCGATCGTCGCGGATTTCTTTGCCGGGCGCAGCAAGGCGGAACTGGGCGAGTTGTCGTTGAAACGCGGGTGGGGGCTTTCCACCATCAGCGACCCGCAGGAGGTTCGGGACAGCGAGCAGCTGAAGGCGCGGAACCTGTTCGTGCCGGTGGAGGATGAGGAAACGGGCGCCGTTACCCCTCTGCCCGGGCCGCTGTTCCATCCTGTTGGCGCTGCGCCCCGGCGCCGGTTCGCGCGGGCAATCCCGGCGTCGTCCTTTGCCGGATGGGGGCGGAGATGAGCGGGGCGCTGGCGGGGATCAGGGTGCTCGACTTTTCGCGGTTGTTGCCGGGGCCCTACTGCACATGGCTGCTTGCCGACATGGGGGCAGAGGTGATCCGCGTGGAGAACCCGCGCGAGCTTCGCAAGCAGGCGCAGGTCTTTGGCTGGGACAAGCTGACGCCAGAGGCGCGGGCGGCGCTGCGCGAGGGGGATATCCTTGCGCGGAACAAGCGGTCGGTGATGCTGGATATCGGCGACCCGGCCGCGCAGGAGGTGTTGCACCGCCTGGCCGATACCGTCGATGTGGTGGTCGAGGATTACCGGCCCGGCGTCCTGGCGGGACTTGGGCTGGGGGCGGATGCCATGCGGGCGCGGAACCCACGGCTGGTCTATGCGAGCCTGACGCTGTGTGGCCAGACGGGGCCCTACCGGGATAAGCCGGGGCATGATCCGGTGGCGCTGGCCATTGCGGGCGTGCTGTCGCGGGTGGGGGAGGATGCGGAGGCGCCCTCCTTCCCCGGTATCCCGGTGGCGGATGTGGTGACGGGAGCGCATGCGGCCTTTGCCATCCTTGCGGCCCTGCGGGAACGAGATGCCACGGGGCAGGGCCGGCACGTGGATGTCGCGATGAGCGATTGCGCCATGTCGATGCTGGTCAATGTGCTGTCGCGTCATCCGGACCCGGCGACCATTCCGCCCCGCGGTACGCGGCGGGCCGACATGGGGATCTGGCAGACGCGCGATGGCCGGTACCTTTGCACCACCGACATGGAGCCGCGCTACTGGCGCATCTTCTGCGAATCGGTGGGGCGGCCGGAGTTCATCCCGCTGCAGAACGACATCGAAGCGCGGCCGATGATCCGCGAGGCGCTGTCGGCGATCTTTGCCGCCCGCACGCTGGCGGAATGGCTGGAGGTTCTGGGCGCGGCGGGCACCCAGTTCGCGCCGGTCCATGACATCGCAGAGGCGCTGGCCGATCCGCACAACCGCGCGCGGGGCATGGTGGTGGAGGTGGAAGGCCAGGTGCAGCCCGGCGCGCCGGTACGGCTGGGCGCTCCGCCGCCGCACCGGCCGGGGCGCGTTCCGGGGGCGGATACTGCCGCCGTGCTGCGCGATCTTGGAATTGACAAGGCCAGCGTCAAAGATCTGGCCACGACCGGCGCCTGGGAGGGAGGCGCCTGAACGGTTCCGACAGGGAGGAGTGAACCATGAAGCACGTGAATCTGCTTGCCGGAGTTGCCCTTGCGGCGCAGGCCTTTGCCCTGCCGCTGGCGGCGGCGGAGTTTGAACTGACCTTTTCCACGACCTATTCGCCCGCGCACCCTTATGGTGTCGCGGATGCCGAGTGGATCGAGCGTATCCATGAGGCGACGGAGGGGCGCGTGAACATTACCCCCTTCTGGGGCGGGGCGCTGATCAACAGCCGTGAAGGCGTGGACGAGCTTGAGGCGGGCGTGGCCGACATCGCCTTCATCTCGCCCATCTATGCGAGTTCGGGCTATGACCTGAGCCGCCTGACGCCGCAGTTCTTCTATGGCTATGACGACGCGCTGGAGGTGCTGGAGGTTTATCGAGAGCTTTGGGAGGAATACCCCCAGTTCGCGGAGGAGCTTTCGGGTGTCAAGGTGCTGGCCTACAACGTCGGTTCGCCCATGCACCTGCTGCTGCGCGACAAGCCGTTCAACCAGGTTTCGGATCTGCGCGGGCTGCGCATCCGGTCGGCCATCGACTATGTGCCGACGCTGGCGCATTTCGGGGCGGAAGGCGTCACGATGCCGATGACGGACACCTATCCGTCCCTGCAGCGGGGCGTGCTGGACGGGGTCATTGCGCCTTATGAGGCGCTGCGGTCGCTGAGCTTTGCCGAGGTGGTGAACTATTATTCGGAACTGCCGCACAGCCGGGGGGCCTATCCGTCACGGGCGATGAACAGGCGGACCTGGGACCGGCTGCCCGAGGACATCCAGCAGGTGTTCGAGGACAACATCGACTGGTGGACCCGCGCGACCTATGAAAACTCCCAAGCGTCCGAAGAGGCCGGGCGGATCTATGGCGAGGAGATGGGCGTGACCTTCAACACCGTGGACCCGGAGGTTGTCACCGAATATTCGGCAGCATTTGAGATCGGCGCCCGGCAGGCGGCAGAGGAGCTTGATGCCAAGGGCCTTCCGGGAACCGAGATCCTGGAAAAGGTGCGCGCGCGCAAGGGCGACTGAACCCAACGCCGCCCGCGCGGGCGGCATTTCCCAAACAGGCGGAGTCATCATGAAGCGCATTGATCGCATCCTGCATCATGTCTGTTCGCTGGCGGCGCTGGTCGGGGTGGCGGCGATCCTTGCGCTTATGGCGCTGACGGTGGTGACGGTCGTGTTCCGGGCGCTTGGCGTGGCCTTTCCCGGCACCTATTCTCTGGCAGAACTGCTGCTGATCCCGGCGATCAGCCTGTCCCTCGCCTATGCGGCGATACGAAGCGAACATACCCGCGTGTCGCTGTTCGTGGATCTGATCCGCAACAACCGGCTGCGCATGGCGATCCACGGAACGATGCTGGCGCTTGGCAGCCTGTTCTGGGTGGCCGTCACCTGGGCCACCGTGCGCGAGGCCATCCGCCGCGGGGCGCAGGGGGAGTTGTCGCCCATCATCAATGTGCCCGTCGCCCCGTTCCGCTGGACAATGGCCGGCGCGCTTGCCCTGTTCTGCATCGTGCTGTTCTGGCAGGCGATCAAGCTGTGGTCGGGGCGGTCGGTGGAAGAAGAAGAAAGGCTGGAAAACAAGCTATGACGCCAGTTGCCCTTGGGTTCATCGGGCTGACCGTCCTGTTCGGTTTCATCGGGTTTGGCATGCCTATCGGCTTTGCCATGGGGCTGGTGGGCTTTACCGGGTTCGCCATGCTGATCAGCTTTGATGCGGCCATCGTGCGGATCGGGGTGTCGTCCTACAACATCGCGACCAACCACGCGATCGGGACGATCCCGCTGTTCCTGTTCATGGCGCATCTTCTGTTCGCCTCGGGCATCGGGCGGGACCTGTACGATACAGCGGCGAAGTGGCTGGGGCGGCAGCGCGGCGGGCTGGCCATGGCGACCATCGGCGCGTCCTCGGGATTCGCGGCCGTCAGCGCGTCGAGCCTTGCGACCACGGCGACCATGGGTCTTGTCGCCATGCCGGAGATGCGCAAGCACAACTATGACATCTCGCTCGCCTCGGGCAGTGTCGTGGCGGGGGGGACGATCGGCGCGCTGATCCCGCCCAGCGGCATGTTCATCATCTATGGCATTTTGACCGAGACCTCGATCGGCAAGATGTTCGCGGCGGGGATCATCCCGGGCATCCTGCTGGCGCTGTTCTATATCGTCACCATCGCCATCTGGTGCCGGTTCGACCCGAATGCCGGCCCCCGCGGCCCCCGGTTCACGCTGCGGGAAAAGATCACCTCTTTTGGCCGCACGGCAGAGGTGGTGGCGCTGTTCGCGCTGATCATGGGCGGGATCATCTTTGGCTGGTTCACGCCCACCGAGGCCGGGGCGATCGGCGCCTTTGGCGCGATCATCGTGTCGCTGGCGCGGCGGCGGCTGACCTGGGCCGCGACGCGCCACGCGATCTATGCGACGCTGCGCACCACGGGCATGATCTTTGGCATCCTGTTCGGCGCGCTGGTCTTCAACAGCTTCATCACAGCCAGCACCATCCCGATGCATATCGTCCGCTTCGTGACGGATGGTGGCTTTTCCCCGATGGTGGTCCTGCTGCTGGTGCTGGGGGTCTACCTGGTGCTGGGGATGGTGCTTGATGCTTCGGCCATGATGACGCTGACGATCCCGCTGTTCTTTCCGCTGGTGACGACGCTGGGGTTCGATGCGGTGCTGTTCGGGGTGCTGGTGGTGCGGATGACGGAAATCGCGCTGATCACGCCGCCGGTGGGGATGAACGTCTATATCCTGTCGGGGGTGGTCAAGGACGTGCCGCTGAACCGGATCTTCCGCGGGGCGCTGCCCTTCGTGGGGGCGGATGTGCTGCACGTGGCGCTGTTGATCGCGTTCCCGGCGCTGGTGCTGTGGCTGCCGAACCTGTAACGCCGGGGGCCGCACGAAGGCCCCCTGCACATTATCGCCGGATCAGGTAGCCGATGATCCCGCCCGTCGCCGCCGAGATGACGGACTGCGCCCATCGCTTTTCGTCCGCCGACGCCTCTGCCGAGCGGAGCGTGTCGAGGCAGATCCATGCCACGATCCCCACGAAGCCGATGGCCACCGCGAAAAGGATGAGATCCTTGAGCAGCCGGACCAACACCTCGGCCCGTGTTTCGTCCGGCTGCACCGAGACCTTGAAATTGTGGCTCGGTGGTGGGGTGTTGAGGTCGATCGTGCTCACAGGCCGATGAACTCGGTCTGCATCTTCTGGCTCTGCGGCTCTACCAGCCCCAGCTTCAGGCCGCGCTGCTTGCCATCCTGTGCGGCAAGATAAAGCTGCAGCGACTTGCGGATGATCTCGCTTTTGCTGGTTTCGCTTTCGGAAACCAGTTTCTCGATCTCGCGGTTGAGGTCGTCCGAGAGGACGAGGTTCAGGCGAACACTCATGAAAGCCTCCGTTCTATGCGCGTTTGATGTGCAGAATATGTGTATGATCTGCGCATCGTCAAGGCGCGATGGGGGGCGGGACCGGCACGCTGCGGCATAATCAGGAGCAGGTTCCTGAGGTCTCTGTTCCTCTAGAACGGGACGCTGATCCCGCGTTTGGCGGCCTCTTCGCGGAGCGTTTCCAGCGTGGCCTCTGGCAGGGAGAGGCCTTCGGCGCGGCCGCGGGTGTCGTTGCGGGCCTCGATCTCTCCGGGGTAGAAGATGTCGTCGACGCCCGGCGCCCTGGGGGCGCTTTTCAGCTCGGCGATGAGGCGCTCCATGTCGGCTTCGAACTCGGCCAGCGGGCGCGTCGCGTTGACGTCGATGGCGATGGCGAGGTGGCCGACGCCGCTTTCCCCTGTCGGCACGTAAGGCCCGGTGATCGCGCTGCCAAAGCCGCTGCCCGACAGCACCCCCGACAGCACATCCATCATGACCGAGATCGCATAGCCCTTGTGGCCGGCCATCGGCAGGATCGTCCCGGCGATGCCCGCGACGGCATCGGTGGTGGGGCGTCCCTCGGCGTCCATGGCCCAGCCTTGGGGGATTGCCTCTCCTCTCTGCCGGGCGAGATAGAGCTTGCCGCGCGCCACGGCGGTGTTCGCGATGTCCAGCACGAAGGGCGCGTGTTGCCCCGCAGGCGCGGCCCAGGACCACGGGTTGTTGCCGACCCGCTTCTCCGTCCCGCCCCAGGGGGCCATGGCCGGGCTTGCGTTCGAGCTGAGGAACCCGATGCAGCCGGCCTCTGCCGCCATGCGCGTGTAGTACATCGCCATGCCGAAATGGCCGGAGTTGCGCACCGACACCGCGCCGATGCCATGGCGCTTGGCCGCGCGGATCGCCTGTTCCATGGCCGCCTTGGCGACCACCTGCCCGACCCCGTTCCGCCCGTCGATGGTGCTGAGCGCGCCGGGTTCTTCGGCCACCTCTGGCAGGGCGGTCGCGTCCATCGCGCCGCTTTCCAGCCGCAGCCCGTACCAGAACAGCCGCATGAGCCCGTGCGACTGGTGCCCCCAGAGGTCGGCCTGCACAAGGCTGTCAGCGACCAGCGCGGCCGAAGCCTCTGGCATGCCGAGCTTCAGGTACGTCTCGGTCGCGAAGGCGCGCAGCGTGTCGTGGGGGATGGGGCGGGTCATGAACGTCCTCCTTTGGTTCGCGCGCACGCTAGCGGAGGGGCGAGGCAAGGTCACGGGTTGATGACGCCGTAGGCAGGCGCCGCGCCAGGGAAGCGTCAGGGGGTGAAAATGGGGGGCGGCCAAGATGAGGTGTTGACGGATTTGCTTTAGGTGTGAAAAAGTTTTCGGGTGTGACATCAACCGCTTCCCATGGACATGTCTGAATCGTGAACCCATCGCCTGCCTTGCTTGTCCAGCAGCCGCTTGTGTGGCGGTTCCGAAGCCAGGTGCAGAAGGTTAGGGCAGGGATGACTGGTGAACGGTGGCATGGCGGCGTCTTTACGCGGCGGTGCGATGCCGTGGCTGACGGGCGCCTGTATTTGCGACCGTTGCCGGACGGAAATCCTTCAGGCGCGAACGGAACCCACGCGGGCAGGGGCGCCTTGCCCGGATCGCGCGGCCCGATCATGATGCCTGTTCCCGCCGGTGCAAGGCCATGTGGCGCCAAGGGATGCGGGGCCAGTGATTATAACAAGAACCAGACCAACAACGGGAGAAACACACCATGATCCTCAACCGCCGCGCTGTGATGGGCGCCGTGACCGGCCTTGCCCTCGGGCTTTGCGCCATGCCCGCCCTTGCGCAAGATGTTCTTCGCGTCGGGGCCTACCCCGCCAACCCGCCTTGGCAGAGCCGCACCGAGACGGGCGAGTTCGAGGGCTTTGAGGTGGACATCGTCAACGAGATCGCCGCGCGAATGGGCACCACTGCGCAGATCGAGGGCTATGACTTCCGCGCGCTGTTCGTGGCCGCGGCCTCGGGGCGGGTGGACATGGTGATTTCATCCCTCACGATCACCGACGAACGGCTGGAATCGCAAAGCTTTACGCAGCCCTATGTCGAAGGGGCTCTTGGCGTCGCGGTGCTGGAGGGCAGCGAGATCCAGAGCCTTGAGGACCTGCGCGGGCGGCGGATCGGGACGATCGCCACGTCCTTTCCCGAACGCTGGATGAATGAGCGGGCCGAGGAAATCGGCTTTGCCGCCAACAACAGCTATGACACCACCGCGAACATGCTGACCGACCTGATGACCCGGCGGGTAGAGGCGGTGGTGAATGATGCCGTGGGCCTGCGCTATGCCGCGACGCAAATGCAGGGGATCGAGGTCAGCCACGAGATCGTCACCGGAGAGCGGTTCGCGATGATGCTGCCCAAGGACTCGCCGATGCTGGAGCAGGTGAACGAGATCATCAGCGAGATGAAGCGCGACGGGACCATGGCCGCGCTGTACGAACGCTGGCTGGGTGCGCCGCCGCCTGCGGACGGGCTGACGGTGACGCCGCTGCCGATCCCCACGCCGGGCAACTATTGACCACACCTAGCGGAAAGCGACGGACATGAACGCGCTGGACATCTTCTTCAACACCGACGTGCTGGCGCGTGCGTTTCCGATGCTGCTGCGGGGGCTGTGGTACACGCTGGCCTTGGGCGGGACGGCGATCGTGCTTGGGTCGATCCTGGGCGTGCTGATCTGCATGATGCGGCTTTACGCGCCCAAGCCGTTCCGGCTGCTGGCGGTTGTCTATATCGACCTGGTGCGGGCGATCCCGGTGCTGGTCCTGCTGATCCTGATCTATTACGCCCTGCCCTTTGCCGGGATCGTGCTGTCGTCCTTTGCCGCGGCGGCGGCGGCGCTGATCATGGTGCTGGCGGCCTTTACCGCCGAGGTGGTGCGGGCGGGGATACAGGCAATCCCCAAGGGGCAGTTCGAGGCGTCGGATGCGCTGGGGCTGGGGTTCTGGCTGACGATGCGCAAGGTGATCCTGCCGCAGGCGTTCCGGATCGTCATTCCGCCGCATGCCTCGAACTGCGTTTCGGCGATGAAGGATACGGCGCTGGCCTCGGTCGTGGCGTCGTCGGAGCTGCTTAAACAGGCGACTGACGCGCAGGCGCTTTACGCCAATCCCACGCCGCTGATCGGGGCCGCGCTGATGTATGTGGCGATCCTTTGGCCGCTGGTGCGGCTGACCAACTGGCTGGAGGTGCGGGGGCAGCGCGCCTACACCCGCTGAGGCCCTGCCGCAGAGGGCGATGAGGTCCCGCAGGCGCGGCAGATGCGTGACCGGCAGCGGCATTCCGCCGCCGGCCGGGGTGGCGCATTGACTGTCCCCGGCCGCGCGGGCTGATCATCCTTAACTTGTCTGGTGCCATTTTTGTACCGAGGGAGTTGTGTGAGGGGCCTTGAGCATTAGGTCCTCTCTATCATCAGGTGGGCAGCCCGGCGCATGAACAGCCACGAATTCGTAACCAGTCCCGGCAGTTTCAACGGGTTTCTTGTATGTGCATCGGTCATCATCGCGATTGCCGGCGCCTATGCGGCGCTTGATCTGGCGTCGCGCGCGCGGGCGGGCACCTATCGGTTTGCCTGGATCACCGCCGCCGCGCTTGTCTTCGCGGCGGGGGTGTGGAGCATGCACTTTGTCGGCATGCTGGCCTACCAGGCGCCGGTCCCGGTTTCCTATGACGTGACGCTGACGCTGGTGTCGCTGCTGGCGGTGCTGGCCGCATCGTGGTGCGGGTTCAGTCTGGCCGCGCGGCGCAGCACAAGGTGGTGGACGATTCCTGCCGCCGGAACCATCACCGGTGCGGGCGTCGGCGCCATGCACTATATCGGCATGGCGGGCATGGAGATGCCGGCAGAGATGTCCTATGACCCCGGGCTGCTGGCGGTTTCGGTGCTTTGCGCGCTTGCCACCTCCACCCTCGCGCTGTGGCTGGCGTTCCGGCAACTGAGCATCGTCCAGGGGGTGGTGGGCGCCGTCGTGCTTGGCGCCGGCGTTGCGGGGCTGCATTACATTGGCATGGCCGCCGCGCATATCGGCGCCGTGCATGAGGTGCCGGTGCGTTCGGCCATCGCGGTGCCGGGTTCCCTTCTTGCGCTTGCCGCGACGCTGGGGGCGGTCGGCATCTTTCTGTGGATCATCGTGGGGTCGTTGCTGGAACGCTGGCGCGCCGTCCAGTCCATCGCGA
Source organism: Rhodobacteraceae bacterium LNNU 3342 (assembly GCA_008711135.1). GTDB lineage: Bacteria > Pseudomonadota > Alphaproteobacteria > Rhodobacterales > Rhodobacteraceae > Halodurantibacterium. The sequence goes on along the minus strand of VUAW01000006.1, from coordinate 152,818 downwards.
GGGAGCAGGCGCGTTACCAGTCCATCGTCGATACCGCGGTGGACCCGATCATCGTCACCGACCGGGAGGGGTGCATCGTTTCCTTCAACTCTGCTGCGGAACGCACCTTTGGCTACACGGCGGCCGAGGCCGTGGGGTCGAACGTCAGCATGCTGATGCCCGACATGCATCGCGCCGCCCATGACGGCTATCTGGCGCGGTATCACCGGACCGGAGAACGCCGCGTGATCGGCATCGGGCGCGAGGTCGAGGGCCGCCGCAGGGATGGCACCACCTTCCCGGTCGAACTGGCCGTTGCCGAATGGTGGTCGGGCAGGCAGCGTTTCTACACCGGTATCCTTCGTGACCGGACCGAGCGAGAGGAGGCCGAGCGGGCCCTGCGGCGGAGCGAGCAGCGCCTTTCCATGGCCATCGAGGCAAGCGGCGGCGGCGTCTTCGAGTACCGCGAGCCGCTTACGGAGGAGGTCTATGTCAGCCCCCGCGCCTGCGAGATTCTTGGCTATACCGAGGTTCCCGTTGCGACGACCGAGCTTGAACACTGGTTCCGGGAGCAGATCCACCCGGAGGATCTTGCGGCATGGCAGCAATCTTATGACGCCTTCCTGAGCGGGCAGCAGCCGGGGCACGAGATCGACATGCGGATGAAGCACCGGGACGGCCATTGGGTTTGGGCGCGGGTGCTGACCCATGCGGTGGAACGTGATCCGCTGGGCGCGGTGCGGCAGGTGTCGGGGATGATCTTTGACATCACCGCGCGGAAAGAGGCGGAACAGACCGTCCGGCACCTTGCCTTCCACGATCCGCTGACGGAACTGCCCAACCGGACCCTGTTCAGCACCCGGCTGTCCGAGGCGCTGTCGCAGGCCCAGAGGGACGGCACGCATGTCGCGCTGGTGATGGTGGACCTCGACCGGTTCAAGTTCGTCAACGACACGCTGGGCCACATGGTGGGGGACGAGTTGCTGAAGGTCGTTGGGGCGCGCATTTCGGGCGCCATCCGAGGCCGCGACACGGCAGCGCGGCTGGGTGGGGATGAATTCGCGGTCATCCTTGCCAATATCCGGTCGCGCTGCGATGTCGAGCCCATCGCCCGGCGCCTCCGCGCGGCGCTTGTCCGTCCTGCCATGATCGTGGATCACCCGATCAACGTCGGCGCGAGCTTTGGCATCGCGACCTTTCCGGATGATGCCGGAGAGATGAGCGACCTTGTCCGCTGCGCCGACCTGGCGCTTTACAAGGCCAAGGAGCAGGCGTCTGACAGCCGGTTGTGCTTTTTCGAGGAAGAGCTTGCCACCGCGGCAACGGGGCGCGCGCGGGTCGAGACCGAGCTGCGCCGGGCGATCGAGAGGAACGAGCTGCGGTTGCACTACCAGCCGCAGGTCGAGATCGCGACTGGACGGATCCGGGCGATCGAGGCGCTTGTGCGGTGGGATCATCCCGAAAAGGGCCTCATGCTGCCGGGCGCGTTCATTCCGGTAGCCGAAACTTCGGGGCTGATCCGCCCGCTGGGGTCGTGGATCCTGCAAGAGGCCTGCCGCCAGCAGGCGCGGTGGAAGGCGCAGGGCCACCTGATCCGCATCGCGGTGAACGTTTCGCCCGCAGAGGTGAATGCCGAGGATTTCGCCAGCGTCCTGGATGGTGCCCTGAGCCAGTCCGACGCCAGCCCCCCGCTGGAGCTGGAGATAACCGAGGGGCTTCTGATGGATTTCGATTCACCTTCGGTCCAGCATTTCCTGCAGACGGTCGGGTCCCGGAACATCAGCCTTGCCATCGACGATTTCGGCAAGGGTTTTTCCTCGCTCAGCTACCTTGCACGGCTGCCGATTTCCAAGATCAAGATCGACCGGTCGTTCGTGTCGCGCATCGGGCGCAGGGACGACGACACTTTGATCGAGGCGATCGTCGACCTTGGGCACAGGCTGGGGAAACGCGTGGTCGCGGAAGGGGTGGAGACAGAGGCGCAGTACGATCACCTGAAACGGGTTGGCTGCGACGATGTCCAGGGATACCTGCTGTGCCCGCCTGTGGACGAAGCGGCCATGATCTCGCTTCTTGCCCGGAACGCGCCTTTCGACGCCGCGCCGCCGGCACGGAGAAGTGCTGTCTGACCAGCGCCGGTTGGGGCTGCGTGACGGTGGCGCTGGCGGGCGATCTTGCTGAAGAAGCCTGATCCGGCAGGCACCTGTTCCCCCTATGCAGCGGGCGTGGACGCATCGGCGCTCTGTGCTTTGGGCATCCCGTAATGATCTTCCGCGTGAACAAGGGCGGCGCGACGCCGGCATGCCTACCGACCGACAGGTCCGCGGTGTTCAAGCTCGACCTTGCTTGGCGTGGCCGGATGGGCATGGCGCTCTGGCAGTGCTGCGAACCTCTCGTGGCAGGACAGGGGAAGTCCACATCCCTTCATACGGCTGACAAATTCATCCACAGCTTAAAGAGATCTAAAACTACTTGACATAAATATGATGATCCTCATTATCACCTGACGTGCCGCCACGACAGGCGCGCGGTCCGGGCGAGGAGGCTCGGCGATCAGGGAGGGGAATTATGAAGATGTCTGGCGCCGCCTCGGTGGCGATCATTTCCGCATGTGCATTTTTCGGCACATCAGCCACCGCACAAGAGCTTCGCGTCGGGATCGCGGCAGAGCCGGTGGCGATTGACCCGCATTTCTTCCGCACCGGCCCGAACATGAGCCTGCGCGAAAACATCTCGGACGCGCTGGTTTACAACAACCAGACGACCGGGACGATCGAGCCGCGGCTTGCGTCTTCGTGGGAAGTCGACGGGACGGAGTGGCGCTTTGACCTGAACCCCGACGCGGTTTTCGCAGACGGTAAGGCGGTTTCGGCTGCCGATGTGATCTTTTCCCTTTGCCGCGTCAGGAACGTGCCGGACAGCCCCGGTACCTTCATGTCCTTCATCGAGACGATCGAGGCCATCCGGCCCGAAGGCGAGCGCAGCCTTGTCATCAGCACCAAGGGCCCGGACCCGGTGCTTCTTGAAAGCCTCAGCACCATCGGCATCGTTCAGGCGCCTTCGGACGAGCCGCTTGAATATGATGAGGCCGATTGCGGGAACTCGGACTGGCTGAGCACGCAGGCCTTCAACAACGGCAGCATCGAGGCCGGGATCGGGCCTTACCGCGTCACGTCCTATCGCCGCGGCATCGATACCGTGCTGGAACGCAACGACAACTATTATGGCGAGGCGCCGCACTATCAGCGTGTCGTGCTGCAGGCCATTCCGGAAAACGGGGCGCGGATCGCGGCGCTGCTGTCAGGGGGCGTGGATGTGATCGATGCCGTGCCGGTCAACGCGATCGACCAGATCTATGACAACGAGAACCTGCAGCTGGTTTCGGCGCCGGCGTCGCGGCTGATCTTCTTTGCCTTTGATCAGGAAGGTGAGCCGAGCCCCAAGATCACCGGCACGGATGGGAAGAACCCGCTGAAGGACGTGCGGGTCCGCAAGGCGCTCAACCTTGCCGTCAACCGGGCGCAGCTTGTTTCGACCACAATGGACGGCATCGCCGAAGAGGCGAGCAGCATCGTCATGGCCAACATCTTTGGGGCAAACCCCGACCTGCCGCGCATCCCGTTCGATCCGGCGCAGGCGCGGGAGCTTCTGGCAGAGGCGGGCTATGAAGACGGCTTTACCATGACCATCAGCGCGCCGTCGGACCGCTACCGCAACGACACCGAGGTGGCGCAGTCGGTCACGCAGATGCTGGCCGCCGTGGGGATCGACGTGTCGTTGGAGACCTATCCGCAGAGCGTCTATTTCGACCGCGCCAACCGGTTCGAATACAGCATGTACCTGGGCGGCGCGGGTGCCGACACCGGCGAGGGCCTGTCGCAACTGCTGAACCTTGTGCATACCCGCGACCCTGAGCGTGGTCTGGGCGGGGCAAACCGCGGGCGGTATTCATCTGAAAAGGTCGATGGGCTGCTTCAGGAAGCGCTCGTGACGCTCGACCCGGAGGCGCGGCGCGCCCTTCTGCAGGAAGCGCAGGCGGTGGTTTACGAGGATCATGGCTACATGCCCCTTTACCACGAGGTGGCCGTCTGGGCCGCGCGGGCGGACGTTCATTTCGAGCCGAACGCCGGGCAGTACAACATCCTTTATACTGCGCGACCGGCAGAATAGCCGGATCCGGCACGCCGCCCTGCCGGTGGCGTGCCGCCACTCCTTATCAAGCAAGACCAGAACGGAGCCCGCCATGCAGCGAACTGCCGAATATATCGACGCGTCCAGCCGGATGCTTGACTACCGCGGAAGCCGCGACCTGTTTTCCGCGGAAAACGTCTATCAGGCATGGCTGGACATCGAAGCGGCGGTTGCCACGGTCCAGGGCGAGATGGGCCTGATCCCGGCCGAGGCGGCAGACACCATCGCCCGCACCGCCCGGATCGAGCTTCTGGACATGGAGAAGGTGGAGCGTGACTATATCCGCCAGCGCCACCCGCTGATGCCGCTTTTGGGCGAGCTTGTCCGCAAGTGCGGCGAGGCGGGGCGGTATGTGCACTGGGGGCTGGCGACCCAGAACATCCAGCAGACGGGCACGCTTTACCTGGCGCTGCGGGGGCACAGGATCCTGCTGGCGGTGCTGGACGACATCCTGGGCCATCTTGGCCGGCTGGCGACGGAACATGCGGATACGCCGATGGCGGGGCGGACCCATGGGCAGCACGCGGTGCCGATCACACTGGGCTTCAAGTTCGCGATCTGGATCGACGAACTGCTTCAGGCCCGGGAACGCCTGCTGTCGGTAGAGCCGCGGGTGTTCACCGCGACCATGGGCGGCGCGGTCGGCGCCTTCAGCGCGCTTGGTCCGCGTGGCCCTGAAATGCAGGACCGGGTGGCGGAGAAGCTGGGGATGCACAGCATGTCGCTGCCGTCGCGGTCGAACCGGACGCATATGTGCGAGTACGTGCAGCTTCTGGCGCTTTGCGCCTCCAGCTTCCACAAGATTGGCGAGGAAGTCGCGCAGAGTTCATCTGTCGAGTATTCTGAGCTGTTCGAGGTGCACACCGATGGCGTGATCGGGTCCAGCACCATGCCGCAGAAGGTGAACCCGAAGCTGTCGATGGGCCTGATGGCGAACTGCCAAAAGCTTTACGCGCTGTCGTCGATGATGCTGCAGACGGCGCACCGGCCGTTCGAGGGCGACGCCTGTGCCAACGTGATCTATGACAACGGCACTGCCGAGGCGATGGAGCTTGCCACTGCCATCTTCGTCCGGGCTGAGGCGCTGATCGGCGGGCTGCGGGCCGACCCCGCGCGGATGGAGCGGAACCTGCACAGCAGCGACGGGCGCATCTTTTCCGAAGGCATCATGATGAAGCTGGCCCCCACGGTCGGGCGGGGCGAGGCGCATGACCTTGTTTACCGCGCGGCGATGGATTCGCGCGAGGGCGGGGAAAGCTTCCTTGAACGGCTGCGGGTTCCCGGCATCGCAGAGATCCTGTTCGAAGACACCGACGGCGCCCCCCGCCTGAAGGCAGAGGGCCAGTACGGCCTGTCGCCCCAGATCGCCCGCGATTTCGGCGCCCGGGCGACGGAAGCTTCGCGTGGGGCAAAACCCGTCGCCGCTTCCGTGCCGCCCAAGGTCTCTTCGGTCAGGGGTGCGTGATGCTCGTCTACGCGTTCCGTCGGATGGGGCAGGCGCTTTTGGTGCTGTTCGCGCTGACCGTTCTTGTGTTCGTCGGCGTGTGGATGATCGGCAATCCGGCTGACGCCCTGATTTCGCCCGACGCGAGCATGGCGGAACGGGAAGCGGCCATCCGGGCGCTTGGGCTCGACAAGCCGCTGTGGCAGCAGTACCTCGACTTCGTCGGCGGGCTGATGCAGGGCGACTTCGGCAATTCCTTCATCTACCGCGAACCGGTGACGCAGATCCTTGCGTCCCGGCTGGGGGCGAGCCTGGAGCTGGCCTTTGCAGCCTTTGTGCTGGCGGTGGGCATCAGCGTGCCGCTGGGCCTTTATGCGGGGCTTTACCCCGACACGCGGCTGTCGCAGGCCATCATGGGGTTTTCGCTGATCGGCGTCAGCATTCCGCAGTTCTGGCAGGGAATGGTGCTGATCATCCTGTTCGGCATCTGGCTGGCCGTGTTGCCGGTGGGCGGGCGCGGCGACACGGCGACAGTGTTCGGCATCACGTCGAGCCTGTTCACGCTGGACGGGCTGATGCATCTGCTGCTGCCAGCGGTGAACATGGCGCTGTTGAAGATGTCGCTGCTGATCCGCGTGACGCGGGCCGCGGTGATGGAGGTGAAGGGGCTGGACTATGTCCGCTTTGCCCGTGCCAAGGGTGTCCGTCCGTACCGGATCGTGACGAAGCACATCCTCGGCAACATCATGTTGCCGCTGCTGACCGTGCTGGGGATCGAGATCGGCAATCTTGTCGCCTATGCGGTGATCACCGAGACCGTGTTTTCCTGGCCGGGCTTGGGGCGGCTGCTGATTTCGTCGATCCAGGTGTTGGACCGGCCGGTGATCATTGCCTATCTGTGCTTCACCGCGCTGCTGTTCATCGTTCTGAACCTGATCGTGGACATCCTTTACACCGTTGTTGATCCGCGCGTGCGCGATGCCATCCATTCCGGAGGGGCGAAATGACAGGCTTCCTGAGGGAATTCGCCGAAAGCAGGATCGCGGCATTCTGCCTTGTGCTGACGCTGCTGTTCGCCGGATGCGCGGTGCTGGCGCCGGTGATCTCGCCCATGAACCCCTATAACCTGTCGGCGTTTTCGCTGGATGATGCCCGCCTTCCGCCGGGCAGCATCCGGATGGAGCGCGGCGGCACCTTTACCGCCACCCTCTCGGCACAGGAAGGCGTGGCAGAGCAAGAGGCGGGAGAGGCGGTCATCCGGCTGGTCGAGGAGGCCCCGGGCCGGATGAGCCTGACGGTGGACGCGGGTGGCGCAGAGCTTGAAGCCGTGCGCATCCAGGGCCTGCCGCGCGACGCGTCGGTCGAAGGGGCGCGCCGCCACCCCATCAGGTCGGAATGGACCGTCACCAACCCGTCGCAGCCGATCGTCATCGAGACGGGCAGCATGACGCCCGCCGTCCTGAACTTTACGGTCGAGGCGGATCTGCCCGCCACCGCCACCGGCACCGCCTTTGCCCTTGGCACTGACAGCTATGGCCGCGACATGCTTTCGGCCATCATCTATGGCATCCGGATCAGCTTCATCGTGGGCGCGATCGGGGCGTTGGGCTCGATGATCGTCGGTTCGTCCCTTGGGCTGGCGGCGGCGTGGTTCGGCGGCAAGGTGGATGCAGTCATCATGCGGATGGCGGATTTCCAGCTGTCGATCCCGTCGCTGATGGTCGGTCTGCTGACGCTGACGATCCTGGGCAAGGGCGTGGACAAGATCCTGATCGCGATCATTCTGATCCAGTGGACGGTCTTTGCCCGCACCGCCCGGTCCGTGGCGCTGGCAGAGCTTCGCAGCGATTATGTCGATGCGGCGCGGGGGCTTCGCCTGTCGCCGGTGCGGATCAACCTGCGCCACATCCTGCCGAACTGCCTGCCGCCGCTGCTGGTGATCCTGACGATCAACATCGCGTCGGCGATCACGCTGGAGGCGTCGCTCAGCTTCCTTGGGGTGGGGCTTCCGTTGACGCAGCCCTCGCTTGGGATGCTGATCGCGAGCGGGTACGAATACATGTTTTCCAACCTTTACTGGATCGCGATCTTTCCGGGGGTGGTGCTGATGCTCATGGTCGTGTCGATCAACGTCGTGGGCGACCGGCTGCGCGACATGTTCAACCCCCAGCTCAAGCGCTAGGAGATGGCGATGAAAGACATGCAGAACGTTCCGCTGCTGGAGGTGGATGGGCTCAACACCTCTTTCAACACGCGGGCGGGTGTGGTGCGGTCCGTGCGCAACGTGTCGTTCGAGGTGGGGCGCGGCGAGGTGCTGGGCATCGTGGGCGAGTCCGGTTCGGGCAAGTCAGTGACCGGCCTGTCGATCCTGCGGCTGATCGACCCGCCCGGCAAGATCGTGTCCGGCGCCATCCGCTTTGACGGAGAGGACCTGATCCCGCTGTCGGAACGTCAGATGCGCAAGGTGCGCGGCGCCCGGATTGCGATGGTGTTCCAGAACCCGATGATGACGCTGAACCCTGTGCAGAAGATCGGCGACCAGATCGCCGAGGCCCTGACGGAACACGAACGTCTTTCGGCGCAGGAGGTCCGGGCGCGGTGCATCGCCGCGCTGGAGGCCGTGGGGATCCCGTCGCCCGAAGAACGGCTGAACGCCTATCCGCACGAATTTTCGGGCGGCATGCGGCAGCGCATCGTGATCGCGACGGCGCTGGTCACGCGGCCGGACCTGATCATCGCAGACGAACCCACCACCGCGCTGGACGTCACGATCCAGGCGCAGATCATCCACCAGATGCGGCAGCTGATCGACCAGACGGGGGCGGGGCTGATCTGGATTTCCCACGACCTTGCCACGCTGTCGGAGCTCGCTGACCGGATCGTGGTGATGTACGCAGGCACCGTAGTCGAAACCGGGACCACGGCGGAAATCATCGGCAACCCGCGGCATCCCTATACGCGGAGGCTCTTGGCCTCGGTTCCGTCGGCGAATGAACCGGGCCAGCCGCTGCGGCAGATCCCGGGCATCATGCCGTCGTTGCTGGACATCGGCGACGGTTGCCCATTTGCAAGCCGCTGTGATCGCCGGATCGAAGGATGCGAAAGGCCCATCCCGGCCGAGCGTCTGTCGCCCAGCCGGTCGGTCTGGTGCATCAACATGCCGGAAGAAAGGGAAGACGCATGACCGAAGCACCCAACAGCCTGCTTGCCGCGCGGGATGTGAGCAAGGTCTTTCCCCTGGAACGCGGGCTTTGGTCAGCGATGTCCCGCAAGATGACGGGCCGCCCCATGCGCCGTGTCCGCGCCGTCGACGCGGTAAGCTTTGACGTGGCCGAAGGCGAAACGGTGGGCGTCGTGGGCGAAAGCGGCTGCGGCAAGTCCACGCTGGCCAAGATGCTTGCGGGTCTGTCGCACGCGAATGGCGGCGACCTGCGCCTGCGGGGGGTTCCACTGGCCGAAGTGATGGCCGACCCAAAACAGGCGCTGAAGGTCCAGATGATCTTCCAGGACCCGCAGTCTTCGCTGAACGCGCGGATGAAGGTGGTGGATATTATCGGCGAGGCGCCGGTGGTTCACGGCCTGATCCCGCGGAGCGAGAAGGAGGCCTATGTCCGGGACCTGTTGTCGAAGGTCGGGCTGGGGCCGGAGGCGCTGAACCGGTATCCGCACCAGTTTTCGGGCGGGCAGCGGCAGCGCATCGGCATCGCCCGCGCCCTTGCCGTCAAGCCGGAGCTTCTGATCTGCGATGAGTCCGTCGCCGCGCTGGACGTGTCGGTTCAGGCCCAGATCATCAACCTGTTGATGGATCTTCGCCGCGACCTTGGGCTGACGATGCTGTTCATCAGCCACGACCTGAGCGTGATCCGCCACATCTGCGACCGGGTAGTGGTCATGTACCTGGGTCGGGTGGTGGAAATCGCGCCGACCGATCAGCTTTTCAGCAGCCCCTGCCACCCGTATACAAGAATGCTTCTGGAAGGAATGCCGCGGATATCCACCGAACGGCGGACATTTCTTGAGGTAAAAGGAGAGATACCCTCGCCGCTCGATCCCCCGCCGGGGTGTCATTTCAACCCCCGCTGCCAGTTCAAAACGGACGAATGCCTTGCCTCGCGACCGCCTCTCGACCACATCGCCCCCTCCCGAAGCGCCGCCTGCATCCGGTGGCGGGAAATTGGCTGAGTCGGCATCCGCCCCGCGGCCGCCCCAGCGAGAGCGCAGCTTTGCCGAGATGAATCCGCGCCAGCTTTGGCACTTCGAGACGCTTGCGCAGATGGGTTCAGGCACGGCCGCCTGCCGGTACCTGGGCATTTCGCAATCCGCGCTGGCGCAAAGCGTGGCGCGGCTGGAGTCTGAGCTGGGCGTCGATCTGTTCGACCGCAGCACCCGGCCGGCCCGACTGACGGCCTCGGGGCTGCATCTTCTGGAATACGTTTCCCGTATCTCCGCGGAAACAGAGGCGCTTCACGAACGTTTTGCGCAGGAACGTGGGGAATCCAGCGGCGTCCTGCGCATCGGCTGCGGCACGCGGTGGATGGTGGACATCATCCCGCGGGCGGTCGACGCCTTTACCCGCGCCTATCCTGACATGCGGATAAACATCGTTGCCGACCAGATGGCCCGGCTCAGCCAGCGGCTGGAGGACCGGCAGATATCGCTCATGTTCGGCACGATCGACATGCTGCGCCGCTACAGCCATCATGAGATCATCGAAATGAAGGCGGACCGCTTCACCATCGTGGCGCGGTCCACCCATCCGCTGCACAAGCGCAAAAGCTTGTCCCTGGCCGAGATTGCCACGGAAAAGTGGATCGTCAGCGATCCGACCGCGTCATCGACCACCGCGCTCCGCCAGATGCTGCGCGAGGCGGGTCTGCCGGCGCTGGTCCCGACGGTCGAGTTGTCCGACACGCTTGCCGTGGCGGCGATGCTGCGGCGGACGGATCTTATCGCCGTCGTCAGTTCCTCCACCGTGCGCAATCTTGATGAGATCGAGGCTTTGCCGATCGATTTCGAACTGCCGGAGAGCAAGTCCGGGGTCATCAGGCTGCGTGACCGCGACTTGGCTGCGGTCGAGGCGGATTTTATCGCCGAGGTGCAGAAGGCATTCGCGTAGTCCTCTGTTAGTGGCCCCTAGAACGACCGCGGGGGCAGCGAAGAACGCAGCCGCTCTTCGCGGTAATCCAGCGGCGGAAGAAGGTCGGTCCGGGGAGGGAACCCGATTCCGGAGCGACTGCGGGCTGCTTGTGCCGTCGCGCGTTTGATGGGGCCTTCTGCATCAGAGCCGCAAGCGGTAGGAGCTTCGAGATGCCCTCACTGTCCCGGTGGGAGAAAATCTGACCAGCGGGCAGGGCGGCCTTTCAACTGCGGCGTGATGGCCTGGTGCCCTTATGGAAGCCGACCCGGTATCGCTTGCAGCAAGCGCCGCGGCATCGTCTGCAGTTCTTGGGTCAAGTTTCCCGCGCCGGCATTGCGGGCCGGAGAACCTGGACCCGACGTGTAGGAGGCGACCTTCTCTCCATAGGAAAATCCGGGTGCATCGGGCCTGGAACGCCGCCCTTCGACACCCTCTGTCATTCGGAACTACCTGCCGTCGCGTGGGGGCCTGCGCCGCGGCGGAAACCCTCAACATCCGCGTCAGCACGACAGCTCGTTTTGGCAGTTGAACGATAAACGTGTTGATGTATAAACATCGTAGCAGGGGAGGGAGCGCGTGGTTCAAGTTGTCTTCGTAGCCGCTGACGGCAGCCGCAGGGATGTGGATGTCGCTGCCGGAACAAGCGTGATGCAGGCTGCCATCCTCAACAATGTCAACGGCATCGTCGGCGAATGCGGCGGCGCGGCCATGTGCGCGACCTGCCATGTCTATATCGATCCTGAATTCGCGCAGAAGGTGCCGCCGCGGTCCGAGATTGAGGAAGTGATGCTTGAAGCCACTGCCAGCGAGGCGGATGATCGCAGCCGGTTGGGCTGTCAGATCGTGCTGGGTGACGAACTCGACGGGCTTACCGTCCATCTGCCGCCAGCGCAGTACTAGGCCATGAAGACGCTAGCGATCCTCCTGCAGGGCACGATCGACAGCGTCCACCTTGCTCAGGTTTTGCCGCATCCGCTCCAGCAGGTCAAAAAGGGTGTCGAGATCCTTTTCATCAAAGCCGTCAAGCAGCGCAGCCTCGCGCTTCAGGGCGATTGCGATGATCTTGTCGTGAAGGTCCGCGCCCGCCTTCGTCAGCCACAAGAGCCGGCGCGACCGTTCGAGCCGGGCAACGACCAGCCCAAGTTCTTCGAGGCGCTTGGTGGACCGGCTGACCAGCGACTTGTTCATCGCGACCATCTCGCCGACCCGAAGCGCCTGAATGCCGGGCTCGTTGCGCAGGGCGGACAGGATGCGCCATTCGTTCAGGCCGATGTCGAAAAGACGAAGGTAAAGCTGCGAGGCGCTCCAGGACAGGCGGTTGTTGATGATCGACAGGAAGTAGGGGGCATAGCGCCCGGCGCGGACCGATTTTCCGGCCTCTTGAACAAGATCAGTGTCATCCATCGCAGGGTGTCCTTTTGCTTATCCACATCTAACGCGAAACTGGTTTAGATGTAAACTGCACGGGAGGGGGTAATGAAAAAGCTGATCAACGAGGTCGGGAACGTCGTGCCGCAGGCGCTAGCCGGGCTGGTGGCGACGTCGAACGGCCTCAGGCTGATCGAAGGTTCCACCATCGTGGTGCGGGCGGATCTTGAGGCGGTCACCTCGGCAGGGAAGGTCGCGCTGATCTCGGGCGGTGGTTCGGGGCATGAGCCTGCGCATGCGGGATATGTCGGCAAGGGGATGCTGACGGCGGCGGTGGCCGGGGATGTCTTTGCCTCTCCTTCGACTGATGCGGTGCTGATGGCGATCCGCGCGGTGGCCGGGCCGGGTGGCGTATTGCTCATCGTCAAGAACTACACCGGTGACCGGCTGAACTTCGGTCTTGCGGCGCAGATCGCGCGGGGCGAAGGGATCGAGACGGACCTCGTCATCGTGGACGACGACTGTGCGCTTGGTTCGGCAGAGGAAACGGCTGGTCGGCGCGGCATTGCCGGGACGGTGCTGGCGCACAAGATCGCCGGTGCGGCGGCCGAGGCTGGCCTTTCGCTTGCCGAGGTCAAGGCGCGGACGGAGGCGGCTGTGGCAGCGACGGGTTCGATGGGCGTCGCGCTGAGCGCCTGCACCGTTCCCGCAGCCGGCACGCCCAATTTCGAACTGGGGCAGGATCAGATTGAACTGGGCCTCGGCATCCATGGCGAGGTGGGGCTGGAGCGGGTTCCCCTGCGCCCGGCGGCAGAGCTGGCACGGAACCTGATCGGCAAGATCGCGACTGACCGGCGTCTCACTGCCGGGGATCAGGTGGCACTGTTGGTCAACAACCTTGGCGCAACCCCGCCGATGGAGATCGCCATCGTGGCACAGGATGCGCTGGATGCCTGCGCTGCGCTGGACCTGAAGGTTGAACGGGTGTGGGCAGGGACGTTCCTCACCGCGATTGACATGGCGGGCGTGTCGCTGTCGCTGATGAAGCTTGATGATGACCGCATCGCCGCCATCGACATGCCGGCAGCGGCCCCGGCCTGGGTGCGGCCCGGGGTGAGAGAGGGAATGACCATTCCCGCGCCCCGCGCCGCCCCGCAGGCTGCCGCAGCCGGCACCGGCGAGCCGCATGTCCTTGCCGCGCTGATGGCGGGGTGCGAAGCGCTGATCCAGAATGAGGGGGAGCTGACCCGGCTTGACCAGATTGTCGGCGACGGCGACATCGGCCATTCGCTTGCAGGCGGGGCGAAGGCCCTGATCGCCGAGAGGGAGGTGCTGGCGGGGCTCGGGCGTGCGGCCTTCTGGCGTCACGTGGGCGCGGTGGTGCAGCGGTCGACAGGTGGTACGTCAGGCCCGCTTTACTCAATCCTCGCAGTGGGGGCGGCCAATGCGCTTGACGGGGCAACGGGCGATGCGGGTGAGGCGCTCGCCTCGGCCTTTGCCGCGGGGGTGCAGGCGCTGCGTGATCTGGGCGGCGCAGCGCCCGGGGACCGGACCATGGTGGATGCGCTTGTTCCCGCAGCCGCGGCCATGGCAGCGCCAGGTACGGCGAAGGAACGGCTGAAGGCTGCCGCCGCCGCCGCGCAGGAGGGTGCGGAGGCCACCGCGAGCATGACCCCGCGGCGGGGGCGTTCAAGCTACATCGGCGCGCGCGTGATCGGCCATCCGGATCCGGGCGCGGTCGCCGTGGCGCGCTGGCTGCAGGCGGCGGCCCGGTGATGGCCACCTTCCCAAGGAGCAGAACATGACCATGACGGACAAGCTCGACCGGCCCATCCTGGATATCGACCCGTTCGGCCGCGAAAGCATGGACAACCCGCTGGAACTGGACCGGGCGATCCGCGAGGCCGGGCCCGTCGCCTGGGTGCCGAAATACGGCTTCTGGATTACCGGCCAGGACGAGGTCATCCGGGAGGTCTTCCAGGACTGGCGCCGCTTCACGTCGGCCATGGGAACCGGGCTGACGAACGTCCTGCGGGAAGAGCCCTGGCGCACGCCCTCTGTCATCCTGGAGGCCGATCCGCCCATCCATACGCCCAACCGCAAGGTGCTGAGCCGGGTGCTGTCTGCCGCCGCGCTGCGCAAGCTCACCGACGACTTCCGGGCTGAGGCCGAGCGGATGGTCGATGCGCTGGTGGAACGGCGCCGGTTCGACATCGCGGCCGATCTGGCCTTTGCGTTCCCCTTCAAGGTCTTGCCCGATGCTGTCGGTCTTCAGCCGGAGGGGCGGCAACATCTGATGCCCTATTCGACGTTGAACTTCAACGCGATGGGGCCAAAGAACGACCTTTATCACGCGGCCCGCAAGATCGTGGAGGAGAACGGCACCTTCGAATACGTGGCCCGCCAGATGGCCGAGGAGAACCTGATCCCCGGCGGCTTCGGATCCGAGATCTATGCCGCCGCCCATGCGGGGGAAATCACGGCGGCGGAGGCGGGAATGCTGGTCCGCGCCTTCATCTCGGCGGGGATCGACACGACCGTCTTTGGCATCGGCATCGCCATCAAGGCGCTGATGGACAACCCGGACCAGTGGGAAGCCCTGCGGGCAGACCCGTCCCTTGCCCGCGCTGCGTTCGAGGAAGGGCTGCGCTGGATGGCGCCCAGCCCGGTCATCGGCCGCACCACCACGGCGCCCACCACGCTTGCCGGCGTGCAGCTGGGGGGTGAAGAGAAGGTGATGATGTGGCTTTCGGCGGCCAACCGCGATCCGCTGCGGTGGGAAAACCCGGATGCGTTCGACATCCGCCGCCGCACGGTGGGGCACCTGTCCTTTGGCACCGGCATCCATGCCTGCGTAGGCCAGATGGTCGCCCGGCTGGAGGCAGAGGCCGTTCTCGGCGCGCTGGCCCGCAAGGTCAGGCGCATCAAGCCGGCAGGGGAGCCGGAGCGCGTCTACATCAACTGGCTCAGGGGCTATCACTCGATCCCGGTCGAGGTCGTTCCGGCCTGAAACATATAACCGGCGCTTCGGCGCGATTTACTGGGGAGGAGTAAATGAACAAGGTGTGGAAAGCGGCGGGACTGATCTCGCTTGTCGCGGGCGGCGCCATGGCGCAGACGCCGATCTATGGCTCCTGGCCGCCGGCCTCGGACTACCTGAACACCGACACGTTGCCCGAAGCTTTCGCGATGATGTCCGAGGCGACGGGCGGCGAGCTTCAATGGGAGTTGATCGCGGGCGGCCAGCTTGCAGACGGGCGCGGCACCCTTGCCGCGGTGGCCGACGACCTGATGCAGGCGGGGCTGCAGATCCCGGTCTATACGCCAGAGGCGATGCCGTCCTTTACCCTGCTCTATTCCATCGTGGTGCCGGGCGACGACGCAATGGCCGTTGCCGCCGCCTCGGTCGAGACGATGTTCCTTGACTGCCCGTCGTGCATGGAGGAAGCGCGCGACAACAACGTGCTGCCCTTTGGCGGGTTCGCCTCGGCATCCTACCGGCTGATGTGCACCAGCCCGGTGGCATCGCTGCAGGAAATGTCGGGCCGCCGCATCCGCGCGACCGGTGGCTTTGCAGAGATGGCGAACCTTGGCGCCGCCACGCCGATGTCGGTGACCCTGACGGATGCCGTGGGGCTGTTGCAGAAGGGCGGGCTCGACTGCCTGATGGCGACGCGCGAATGGCTGCAGACCTACGGCTTTGGCGAATATGCCCGCTACGTGACCGATCTGCCGCTTGGCAACTCCAGTCCCGCGCTTGGTCTGCTGCTCAATCGCGACCAGTTCGTGGCGATGGACGCCGACGCCCAGCAGGCGGTCATGCGGGCTTCGGCCTTCATCACGGCCAAGCACACGATCGGCAACTATGTCCTGCGCGACGAGGAGAGCTTCGTTCATCAGCAAGAGGTGAACGGCGTGGAACTGGTCGAGCCCGCCGCGGACCTTGTCGCGATGGTCGAGGGCTTTGCCGATCATGATCGCGCCCGGCTTATAGGCGTGGGCGAGCAACTGGGCGTGCCAGAGCCGGAAGCGCTGATCGACGCCTATCTGGCCAAAGTCGAAAAGTGGCGCGGCATTTCCGCGGAAATCGGCAATGACGTGGATGCGATGACCCAGCGCCTTTGGGACGAGGTTTTCGCGCAGCTTGACCCCGCGACGTTCTGAGCAAGCCTTGGGACGGGCGCCGTTTGCGCGCCCGCCCAAACACCCGCGCATGGAAGGCCTTCATGAGATTTCTGCACCGAACCGCCAACTTGGTTGCCAATGCGCTTTTTGCGCTGTCGCTTGTGGCGGGCGTCCTGATGATGCTGCACGTCACGGTCGATGTGATCTCGCGGACGCTGTTCAACAACCCGCTGCCCGGCACGGGTGAGATCACGGCAAGCTATTACATGATCGCGGTTGCGTTCCTGCCGTTGGCCTGGGTCACCCTGCGCGATGAACACGTCACCGCCGATATCTTCGTCTCGGCCCTGCCGGGGGCGGTGCAAAAGGTGGTAGCGGTGCTCGTTGACCTGCTCATCATTGCGTATGTCGGGGCGTTTGTCTGGCAAAGCTGGATCTCCGCCCTGACCCGCACCCGGCGGAGCGAGGTGTGGGAGATCCTTGGCGGCTACCTTCCCATCTGGCCGACCCGCTGGTTCCTGCCGGTCGCCGGCGCGGCGATGGTTCTGGCGATGGTGTTCCGCCTGCTCGCGCGTCTGACGAACCGCAATCCGGACACAGGAGAAAGACCCTGATGGATCCGCTTACGTTCGGCCTGACCACCCTGGCCGTCATGCTGGGGCTGGTTGCTCTTCGTGTTCCCATCGGGGTTTCGCTGGGGGTGGTGTCGATTCTCGGGCTTGCCTATGTCCGCAACTTCCCGATCGCGCTGTCCATCCTGCGCGAAACGCCGTTTTCCTTTGCTGCAAGCTGGGACCTGACGGCAATTCCGATGTTCCTGCTGATGGGGGCGATTGCGAACCATTCGGGCATATCCTCGGCCCTGTTCCGTGCCGCACGGCTGTGGTTCAGCGCGCTGCCCGGTGGCCTTGCGGTGGCTGCCAACATGGCAAGCGTCGGCTTTGCGGCCGCCTGTGGGTCATCGCTCGCATCATCCGCAGCAATGGGGCGTCTTGCGATCCCGGAAATGCTGCGCGTGGGCTATGACCGGGCACTGGCGACGGGGGTCGTCGCCTCGGCCGGGACCTTGGCCGCGCTGATCCCGCCGTCGATCCTGCTGGTTCTTTATGGTGTGTTCGCCGAGGTTTCGATTTCGCGCCTGCTGATCGCGGGGATCATACCGGGTCTCCTGACCGCGGTGGCTTATGTCGCGCTGATCCTGATCCGTTGCTGGCTGAACCCTGCTCTCGCGCCAAGGCTGAGCGATGCGGAACTGGCGACGCTGCGCCGGGACCGCCTGTCGTCGCTGCGCGAGGTCTGGCCGGTCACGTTGCTGATCCTGGGGATTATCGGCGGCCTTTACGCGGGCATCGTCACCCCGACCGAGGCCGGCGCGACCGGCGCCTCGCTTGCGCTTCTCATTTCGCTTGTTCAGCGGCGCATTACGTTTTCCCTGTTCACTGCCGCGCTGAAGGAGTCGATGGCGGCCACCGCCCAGATCTTCTTCGTCGGCATGGGCGCGGTGATGTACACGCGGCTCCTGTCGTTGACGGGCGTGTCCTCGCTGCTGGCGGACATGGTGGGCGGCTATGCGGGCGACCCGCTGATGGTCATTCTCGCCATCTCGGTCGTGTTCCTGATATTGGGGATGTTCCTCGATCCGCTGGGGATCATGCTGATCACCATCCCGGTGTTCCTGCCGATGATGAAGGCGCTGGGGCTCGACCTGGTCTGGTTCGGCATCATCGTCGTGAAATATGTCGAGATCGGGATGATCACCCCGCCCCTGGGAATGAACGTCTTCGTGGTGAAATCCGTCGTGGGATCGGACATCCCGGTCTGGACGATCTACCGCGGGGTCATGTGGTTCCTCTTGGCCGAGGTGGTGGTGATGACGCTCCTGATCGCCTTCCCGCAGATCACGCTCTTCCTGCCGGCGCTGATGCGATAGGGTACATCGTGCCCGGCGGGGTGCCGTCGTTCACCGAAAGGAACCATGCGGGCCGCAATGTGCGGCCCGCAGTTCGTGGTTGGGGCTGATCCACCCGCGGCACCTGCCGCAGAGGCGCGCCGGGTCGTTCAGAAAATATCGACGCTCGCGGCGGTGAAGTCCTGGAAGTAATCCACCAGCAGGATGCTCTCGCCGGAGTCGAACGAGATCAGGGTGCCTTGATCGGTTACGGTCGCCATGCTGAACAGCTGGCCCTTGGACCAGGCGATGTCGTTGATCAGGCGGCCCTCGATCTCCAGCTTGTCGCCCTCGTCTGGATTGAAGTCGCCGATGGTCAGGGTGCCGCAGCCGCGGCCAAAGACGAAGGTGTCAGCACCGGCCCCGCCATAGGCGACGTCATCGCCCGCCCCGCCGTCGATGCGGTCATCGCCCGCGCCGCCGTAAAGCGTGTCGTTGCCTTCGTCGCCGAACAGCCAGTCGTTGCCATCGCCGCCGTAGAGCTGGTCATTGCCCGCGCCGCCATACAGCCAGTCGTTGCCGTTGCCGCCGTGGAGCTTGTCCCGCCCGTTGCCGCCATAAAGCTTGTCATCGCCGTTGCCGCCAAAGAGCACATCGCGCCCATTGCCGCCATACAGGATGTCGTTCCCGGCGCCGCCGTAAAGCTTGTCATCACCGTTGCCGCCATACAGTCTGTCGTGCCCGCCGCCGCCGTAAAGCACGTCGGAACCGTTATCCCCCCACAGTTCGTCATCGCCTGCGCCGCCATAAAGCGTGTCGTTGCCACCGCCGCCGAACAGGCGGTCCTTGCCGCCATCGCCGTGGATTTCGTCGTGGCCGTTCCCGCCAAAGAGCAGGTCGTCGCCGCTGCCGCCATAAAGCTTGTCGTCGCCCGCCCCGCCATAGAGGGTGTCATGGCCGCCGCCGCCATAGATCGTATCCGCGCCGCCGCCGCCATAGATGAGGTCGTTGCCGCCTTTGCCGTCGATGATTTCAGCCCGCCAAGTGCCGGTCAGGCTGTCGTTGCCCCAGGTCCCTTCGATCTTGTTGATCTTGACCTCTTGCTTGGGTGCCTCGATCTGGGCGGCAGGCTCTTGCGGTTGGTCAAGGGCGCTGTCTTCGGCGCCGTCGAGCACGCTGTGCAAGAGAGGGGTGCCACTGCCGATGGTGGGCCAGTAGGTCCTGTTCGCCTCGTCGATGATGGCTGGATCTTCGGCATCGGTGGGAAAATCGATCTCATCCAGGTGCAGGGTGTCTTTCATGGGGGGCCGCTTTTCGTTGAAGGGGGTGATGGGGGTCACAAAGCAGCTTCGTCGTTAATAAATCGTGAACAGCGGCGTTAATTTTAACGAATCCGCGGAAAGAACTTCCGCCGGTGCCCCGGCCGAAACCGGACGCAACGCTTCAGGTTTTGGCCTTGCGCCCGGTCGTGGTACGCTTTCGATGGGTCAGCAGGAGGGTGGGATGAGCGATAAGGGGCAGTGCCGTCTGGTCCGGCCGGGTGGCGGCTATGACGGCAAGCAGGGGTTCAGCTATGTCGAGGGAGTGTCGGCGGAAAGCGTCGGCGCCAAGGGGATCTGCATGCATCTGCTCACCATCCCGCCGGGCGGGCGTGCCAAGGCGCATCTGCACGCCACGCATGAAACGGCGATCTATGTGCTGAGCGGGGTGTCGGAGATGTACTACGGCGACCGGCTGCAACATCACATGCGGGTGGCGGCGGGTGACATGCTCTATATCCCCGCCGGAGAGCCGCACCTGCCCTTCAACCCGGGGCCAGAGCCGGTGGTGGCGGTCATCGCCCGCACCGACCCGAACGAGCAGGAAAGCGTTGTCCTGCTGCCCGAACTCGACGCGCTGAAGGAGCTTTGACGCCGCAAGGCCGCATTCAGGTCGCGTTGGCGAACTGGACACCCCGTCGGGCGTTGACGGCCTGCCAGCTTTGACTACCGTGGCTGCCGCAAGAACCCGGGCAGGACTGCCAGAGGGGCATGAGGGACA
The DNA here is from genome assembly GCA_008711135.1 of Rhodobacteraceae bacterium LNNU 3342. GTDB lineage: Bacteria > Pseudomonadota > Alphaproteobacteria > Rhodobacterales > Rhodobacteraceae > Halodurantibacterium. The sequence continues at coordinate 132,646 of VUAW01000006.1, read as the reverse complement.
GGCGATGGGGCGGGTAGCTTATCAAGAACTTGAAGACACGATCACGCAGGCCTTCGTGCGGGCCGGGATGGCCGATAAAAAGGCCCGTCTTTGTGCGCGCTTCCATGCTGAAGCCAGCCGCGATGGCGTCTATTCGCACGGGCTGAACCGGGTGCCGCGGTTCGTGCACTATCTGGCAAATGGCTGGGTCGATCCGCATGCAGAGCCCGCCCCTGTCCGGCAGATGGGCCCGATGGAAGTCTATGACGGGCAGCGCGGTCCCGGCATCCTGAACGCGCTGACAGCTACCGACCGCGCGCTGGAACTGGCCGCCGAACATGGACTTGGCCTTGTGGCGCTGCGCAACACCACGCACTGGATGCGCGGCGGCGCGTTCGGGTGGTACGCCGCCCAACGCGGCAAGATCCTGATCGCTTGGACCAACACGGAATCCTGCATGCCCGCCTGGGGGGCCGAGGATACGCGGGTCGGGAACAACCCGCTAGTCATGGCGGTGCCGCGGCCCGCGGGGCCGGTGGTTCTTGATATGGCGATGTCCCAGTATTCCTATGGCAAGCTGCAGACCACGCGGCTGAAGAACGAGCAGCTGCCCTATCCCGGCGGCTTTGACGCGCAGGGCAACCTGACGACCGACCCGGGCGCGATAGAGGCCTCGCGCCGCATCCTGCCCACCGGCTTCTGGAAGGGTTCCGGGCTGTCGATCCTGCTGGACGTGCTGGCCGCCATCCTGTCAGAGGGTTCGGCCACGCGCGGGATCGACGAGATCGGCATCGGCAACTGCACCGGATGTTCGCAGATCTTCATCGCCTTCGACCCGGAGCGGCTTGGATCGGCGGACCACATGCAAAGGATCGTCGATGAGATGGCGGAGTACGTGAACGGCTCCTCGCCGGTTGATGCGTCGAGGCCGGTCACTTACCCGGGGCAGAACACTGTCAGCACGCGGCAGGATCATCTTCGGAATGGTGTCGTTGTCGATGACGATATCTGGCAGGAAGTTCTGGCGCTTGCCGGCAAGGGCGGGATCAGCTGAGGGAGGGTGCGCGCCCGATGGAGGCGGGAAATCGCCCATAGGCGCCGTTTCTTCGCCGGGGTCCGGAAACTGCGGGCGGATTGGCCTGAAGATGGCACCTGTGCCCCGGAGCAGTTAGAAAAACGCGATCCGCGGGCCGGAGGGGCCGTTTTCGATCCGCGCCTCTACTCCGAAAACCTCGCGGATCAGGGCGACGTTCAGGACCTCGGCGGGGGTGCCCTGCGCGACCAGCCGGCCGTCGTGCATCACGGCGATCTCATCGCAAAAGGCAGAGGCCTGGTTGAGGTCGTGCAATGCCACGACGATGCGCGTGCCCAGCGTCGGCAACAGCCGCATCAGGTCCAGCTGATGGCGGATGTCGAGGTGGTTGGTCGGCTCGTCCAGCAGCAGTTCGCGCGGCTCTTGTGCCAGCGCCCGGGCGATCTGGATCCGCTGGCGTTCGCCGCCCGACAAGGTCGACCACGGCTGGGACGCGCGGTGCGTCATCCCCGTCCGGCGCAGGGCGAGGGTGACGGCAGCCTCGTCCCGGTCGGTCCAGGCATCCCAGACCCGGCGCTGCGGCAGCCGCCCGAGGGCTACGACCTCGCGCGCGGTCAGCGCCACCTCTGTCGTCGACTGCTGTTCTACCAGCGCAAGGCGGCGGGCGATTTCAGAGCGGCGGATGCCGTCGATCGGGCGACCGTCCACGTAGATCGCGCCGCCGGTCCCGCGGCGCAGCCCCGCCAGCAGGCGCAACAGGCTGGACTTGCCTGACCCGTTGGGACCTACCAGTCCCAGCACCCCCTTTTCCGGAAGGCGGAGCGTGACGCCCCGCACGATCGGCACCCCGCCCGCGGCCCAGGAAACATCCTCGGCCCGTAGCGTCACCGCCCCCTCCGGGATTGCCAGAGGATCCAGGCAAAAGCGGGCGCGCCAAAGAGCGCGGTGATCACCCCGATGGGCAGCACCTGGCCCGGCAGGACAACGCGCGACAGCACGTCGGCGGCGACCATGAAGACGCCGCCAGCCAGCGACGACGCAAGGATCAGGCGCCCATGCGACGGACCGACAAGGATCCGGGTGGCGTGCGGGATGACCAGTCCCACGAACCCGACGGCGCCCACGACACTGACCACCGTCGCCGTGAGCAGCGCCGTCAGCGCAAAAAGTTCCGCCCGTACCCGCGCCACATCAACCCCCAGCGAGGCCGCCGCATCCTCGCCAAAGGCAAAGGCATCGAGCGCGCGGGCGCGGTAAAGCGCCACCGCCAGCCCTAGCAGCATGACCGGGAAGGTGACGCCCACATCGGGCCAGCGCACCCCGCCCAGGCTGCCCAGCAGCCAGAACATGATCCCCCGCGTCTGTTCGGCATTGGCAGAGGAGGTGACGATGAACGAGGTCGCGGCGTTGAAAAGCTGCGATCCGGCAATGCCTGCAAGAATGATCCGTTCAGTCCCGCCGCCGGCGCCAAAGGCAAGGATGGCGACAAAGACAAAGGCCAGTGCCGCGCCCGCAAAGGCGCCGATGGAAACCGTCAGCGCCCCGGCGCCAAGCCCCAGCACGATGATCATCACGGCCCCGGTCGAGGCGCCCGCCGAAATCCCGAGCAGGTAGGGTTCGGCCAGCGGGTTCCGCAGCAACGCCTGCAGGACCACGCCGCAGATCGCCAGCGACGCCCCTGCGCAGATCGCCACCGCGGCCCGGCTGAGTCGGTAGTGCCAGATGATCCCCTCGCGGATCGGATCGACCTCCAGGTCGAGGCCAAGGAGGCGGTTGCCCAGCGTCCGGGCGACCTCTTGCGGGGTGACGGAGATTTCGCCCAGCATGATCGCGCCCGCCGCGGCGGCCAGCAGCGTCACCGCGGACAAGAGGACAAAAGCGCCAAGACCCAATACGCGGCCCGGGCGGGGCAGGGGGCGAGAGACTGCGATCATCGTGTCAGACCATGTTCGCGCAGCCCGTCGGCCAGCACCTCGACCCCGTCCACGGCCCGCAGGGTAGGGTTCATGAAATGGGCCGGCATCTCGATCAGGTAGCCGTTGCGCACCGCGCTCAGCTGGCTGGCCACCGGATCGGTCAGAAGGAAGTTCCGCTTGGCCGCGACATCATCGCCCGGCAGGCTGCGCCGCTCCATCGTTCCCAGCACGATCACGTCGGGATCGAGCCCGGTGATCGTTTCCCACCCGACCAGCGGCCATTCCTCGTCCGAGGTGATCACGTTGCGCACGCCCACCACGTCTGAAATCCAGGCAGGCGCGCCAAAGCGGCCGGCGACATAGGCCTCGCCGCTGATCTGCGGCGAAGAGAACCAGTAAAGCACGGTGATGTCCTGCGCCTGCAGCCTGTCCGCCTGACCCGAGGCGGCGTCGATCCGGGCGGCGTTGTCTGCGATCAGGGCCTGGCCTTTGGCCCGCACGTCAAAAATGGTGGCCAGTTCCCCGATCTCGCGGTTCAGCAGGCCCATGGTCCAGGGCTGCGTCCGGGTCCCGTCACCGCTGCCGGCGCTGAAGTCGCTCTTGGCGCATTCGGCAGGCGAAACATAGGTGCGGACGCCGAAATCGTCGAACTGGCGAAATGTTCCCACTCGGGCCTGTTCCGGGGCGATGTCGCTGATCCATTGCGCCGCGACGAAATCCGGCCGGGTGTTCAGCACCGCCTCGAAGCTGGGAGAGGTATCGGACAGCCGCGGCAGGGCAGCGCCCTCACCGGCCAGCGCCTCGGGCAGCGGGGCGAGCCAGATCCCGGTGCCGACGATGCGGTCCGCAAGCCCGAGCGAGAGCATGATTTCCGTCGTGCCCTGCCCGATGGACACGACGCGGCGGGGGCTGGCGTCAAAGCTGATCGTTCTTTGGCAGTTGGTGATCTGGACCGGGTATTCCGTCGGCTGCGCATGGACTTGGCTGCCGGTCAGGGCAAGAAGGGCACCTGCGAACATGCCGAGGGCGCGGCGGGGGCCGCGAGACAGGCGAGACATTACGTTCCTTTCCCGGACGCCCCGTCCGGCGGATCATGAGGTTTCAGACCCGCATCGTTGCGGGACCGGAACGGCAGGTCTCCTGACTTGCGACCATGGTTCCGATACCGCCTTCCCGCACCGATGATGCAGTGGCTTCGCCCTGTCGGGCGCCTGGTTCGGAACGGTCGCTTACAGTTGCGGGGGCAGTCCCGGAATTCGCGCCCCGTGGGCACGGCACCGGATTCCCTTTTGATCCCGGGAGGGAACCGTTCGAGCGACAACCTCTTTCGTCGGCCGTGGTTTGTCAAGCAACAGGGCGGTGTCCAGGGTGTTCCGGGTGGGACCATGATTACCGCAAGTGACGGCAGCGCATTTCCCGCGCTGCCGTCCGTCGCAATGGGCGGGTTAGACGAAGATAAAGTCACTCTCCGAGAGGCCGGTTACCCCGTAGACCGTAACGGAGTTCCGGGAGTCGAAGGCGACGAGGCTGCTCATGCCATAGGTGTCGTCCTCGAACTCCGTGATCCCGAGGTGCTTGAAGGCATAGTCCTCCTTGCCGCGGGTTTCCCGGGGCACGCGCGGCAGGTCGACCTCGATCGTGTCTACGCCAAGGTCAAAGTCATAGATGAAGTCGTTGCCGCTGTTCTTCTTGAACACGAAGGTGTCGGCGCCGATTTCCTGTTCATGCTTGTCCACTGACCGGTTGCGGGAATCCCCCCACATGTGGTCGGTGCCGGTTCCGCTGACCAGCCGGTCGTTACCCACCTGGCTGTCGTCGCTGACATATTCGGTGTCGCCGAACATGTAGTTGACGCTCTTGTTGCCGGCGATGATGACATCGTCGCCGGCCGAGGCGTAGCGGCTCATGTACTTGGCGTCGCCATAAAGCCAGTTCGTCCCGTTGGTTCCGCCGATCAGCAGATCGTCGCCCCCATGGCCGGACCACAGGTCATCCGCGTCGCCATAGATGATGTTCTCGCTGCGGTTGCCGCCGACGACGGTGTCGTTCCCGCCGCTCCCGCTGCCATCATTGATGCCCAATGAGGGTGCGTCGCCATACATGATGTTGGTGCTGCGATTGCCGCCTCTCAGATAGTCATCGCCGCCGTCTCCGTAGCCCATGCCACCTGTGTCACCGAACATGTAGTTGAGGCTGTTGTTTCCGCCGATCAGATGATCGTCGCCGCCATAGTGACCGAACATCCTGCCCGCATCGCCATGAAGCCAGTTCGTCGACCAGTTTCCGCCGATCAGGATGTCATTGCCGCCTTGGGTATCGACCATCTCGTACGCGTCACCATAGAGACGGTTCAATGACCGGTTGCTGCCGTAAAGGACGTCGTTCCCCCCGGGGACTTCGAGGTAGTAGGCATCCCCGTGCAGGTTGTTTTCCGCGCGGTTGCGCCCGTAAAGGACGTCATTCCCGGCGATGTTGTCACCGAAGTCAAAGTAGTAGTAGTCGTCGCCGAAAACATCGTTGAGCAAGCGATCCGTGCCGCGCACGACATCGTTCAGGCCAGGCCTGCCAAAAAACTGAACCATTCAATCCTCCCATACAAGCGGAGCTGCCTTTGGGGCAGCGCCGCGGGAGAAGCGTAGCAAGCTGCCCGCTGCATTGGGAAAAAAATCGCCCGCCGTGATGAAAGGCGATGGCGGTGAGGCCTCAGGGGCCCGCCTGTTGCACGGGCGCCACGTTGATCCGAAGTGTGCCGCGTCTGCCTCGCGGCCCTAAGGCAGGCAGGGAAACCGTTACGCGGCCACCAGCTCGTACTTTCTCAGGGTCTCCAGGATCTTAGCGTCCTGCTCGGGGTCCGGCAGCAGCGCGGGTTGGCGGCTTGCCCCGACCGAACGGTCCATGAGGAAAAGCGCCCGCTTCACCAGCGCCGGCGGATAGCCGAGCGCATAGAGGTCCTTGCGGAAGTTGCCGAAGATCTGCTGGTTGCGGTCAGCCTCGGCCTCGTCGCCGGCGTTGTGGGTCCGAAGGATGCCGGCAAGGATCTCTGGCATCACGTTGCCAAGGCCGGAGATGCAGCCGGCAGCCCCGTTGTGCAGCGCCCAGTGGATCAGGTTATCGGGGCCGGAATAGACGGCAAAGCCCGGCTTTTCACGGGCCACGGCCAGATACGCCTCCAGCGTGTCCTGGGCGCCGCCGGAATCCTTGATGCCTGCGATATTCCCGTGATCGGCAAGCTGAAGGGCTGTTTCCGGCTCGATGTGGTTCTGCGTCCGCGCGGGGATGTCGTACAGGTAGACGGGGGTCTGCACCGCATCCGCCACGGTGGAAAAGTGGCGGATCAGCCCGTCCTGCGTGCAGGCGATGAAGTAGGGCGTGATGACGGCGATCCCGTCCACCCCGATGCGGTCGAATTCACGGGCAAGGCGCACGGTTTCGAATGTCGCCGGCGTGCCCGCATTCACGATCACCTTAGCCCGGCCCGCGACCTCTTCCACCACGGCTTCGGTCAGGGCGACCTTTTCCTCGAACATCAGGGCGGTGAAATCGCCGTTGGTGCCCGCGCACATGATGTTGTTGCCGGCGGCCACCTGGCGGCGGACCTGCGCGCGCGTTGCCTCCATGTTGATGGTTTCGTCATCGTTGAAGCAGGTAACAAGCGCGACAAAGGCTTCTTTGGTCATATTGGCTCCACGGGAAAGGGATTGGTCAGGAGCGGCGGCCCGCCACGTGACGCGGCTGCATGAGGCCGCGCCTCATATCGTTCCGGTCTTCCGGAGGCCGGCGCGGGCGGCGCGGCGTTCGGCCTGCACGTCGGGGTCCGGGTCCAGTCCCGCGTCCAGCAGCGCGCGGGTATAGTTTTCGCGCGGCGCGTGGAAGATCTGCGCGACCGTGCCCATTTCCACCACGCGCCCCTGCTGCATGACCATCACGTGGTCGGCAAAGTCGCGCACCACGGGCAGGTCGTGGGCGATGAAGATGAAGGCGATCCCCATGTCGCGCCGCAACCCGTCCAGCAGGTCGATGACTTGCGCCTGCACCGAAACGTCGAGCGCGGAAACCGCCTCGTCGCAGATGATGAGTTCTGGCTCCAGCGCAAGGGCGCGGGCGATGGCGATGCGCTGGCGCTGGCCGCCGGAAAACTGGTGGGGATAGCGCCGCGCGTGTTCGGGCTTCAGCCCCACCTGCACAAGCAGTTCCTCTACCCGCGCCTTCCACTTGGCGCGGGGCAGGATCTGCGGATGCAGCACCCATGCCTCGGATATCAGCTGGTAGACCGTCATCCGCGGGTTCAGCGACTGCGTCGGGTCCTGGAACACCATCTGCAGGTCGCGGCGCAGCGCGAAGAGTTCGGCCGGGGACATGGTGAAGAGGTCGCGCCCCTTCCACAGGGCCTGCCCGCCGTCGGGTTCCTCCAGCCGCAGCAAGACCCGCGCCAGCGTGGATTTCCCCGACCCGCTTTCGCCGACGACGGCCATCGTTTCTCCGGGCATGAGGTCAAAGCTGATCCCCTGAAGCGCCTGATAGCCGCCATAGGTCTTGGTCACGTTCCGGACGCTCAGCACCGGCTCTGCCGGCGGCAGCGGGGGGTGCATGACCCCCTTGCCGGGCGCGGCGGCGATCAGCTTGCGGGTATAGGGGTGGCTGGCGTTGTGATAGACCTCGCGCGTCGGGCCGGTTTCCACGACCTCTCCGGCGTTCATCACCACGACGCGGTCGGCGATTTCCGCCACCACGCCCAGGTCGTGGGTAATGATCATGACGCCCATGCCCGTTTCCTGCTGCAGTTCCTTCAGCAGGGCCAGCACCTCGGCCTGGACGGTCACGTCAAGAGCGGTGGTCGGTTCGTCCGCGATCAGCAGGTCGGGCTTCATCGCCAGCGCCATCGCGATCATGATCCGCTGCCGCTGCCCGCCGGAAAACTCGTGCGGGTACTTGGCCAGCGACGCCTCTGGCATCGGGATGCCCACGCGGCGCACAAGGCGCAGGGCCTCTGCCCGCGCCTTGTCCACGGGAACGCCGTGGGTGGTCATCATCTCCACGATCTGCCAGCCGACGGTATAGACCGGGTTCAGGTGGCTCAGCGGGTCCTGGAAGATCATGGCGATGCGGCAGCCGTTGATCTCGCGCCGGTACTCGTCCGGGGCCGTCAGCAGGTCGCGCCCGTCGAACAGGATCCGGCCGGATGTGATCCGTCCCGGCGGCATGTCGATCAGGTTCATGATCGCCGAGGCGGACACCGATTTGCCCGACCCGGATTCGCCCAGGATAGCCAGCGTTTCACCCCGGTCGAGGTAGAAGCTCACGTTGCGGACCGCCTTCACGGGGCCGGCAAGGGTGTGGAATTCGACGGACAGGCCGTCCACCTCCAGCAGGTGATCAGCCATTGCGGCGCCCTCCGGCTTCGAGCCGCCACCGCTGCACCGGGTCAAGCGCGATGCGCAGCCAGTTCGAGAGCAGGTTCAGCGACATGGTTGTCAAGATGATCGCAAGCCCCGGCCAGACCGACAGCCACCAGGCGTTGGTCAGGTACTGCCGCCCCTGGGCCACCATCAGCCCCCAGGTAATTTCGGGTGGCTGGATGCCGATGCCAAGGAAGGAAAGGGCGCTTTCCGCCAGCATGACAAAGGCGAAATCAAGCGTCGCCACCGTCATCAGCGTGGGCAGCACCACCGGCAGGATGTGCCGGAAGATTACCCGGCGGGGCGAGGCGCCCATGACGCGGGCCGCCTGCACGAACATCCGTTCGCGGATCTCCAGCACCTCGGCCCGGGTGGTGCGCAGGTAGACGGGGATGCGCGTGATCGAAAGCACGATGATGAGGTTGGTGACCGAAGGCCCCAGGATGTAAAGCACGATCACCGCGATCAGCAGCGACGGGAAGGACATGATGACATCCGCCAGCCGCATGATGACCTGGCTGAGGCGCCTGCCGCCATAGCCCGCGATCAGCCCCAGCGTGGTGCCGACAGTAGCCGAGGCCACGACCGCGCCCGCCGCGATCATGATCGTGTTCTGGGTCGCCACGATGATCCGCGCCAGCACCGGGCGGCCAAGCGCATCAGCGCCGAAGATCCACAGCCAGCCGCGTTCCCACTCGAACGGGGGCGCGTTGCGGCCGCGCAGGTTCTGCCGCTGCGCCACCTCGCCCAGCCAGGCCGGGCCGATCATGGCAAGCACCAGCAGAAGCGTCAGGAACAGCACCGCGCAAAAGGCGAACTTGTCGGCCCAGAGCATGCGGGCAAAGCGCCGCAGCGTGCTTGGTTCGTCAGGAAGGGTTTCGGCAAGTGACATGAAATATCCTCAGTGCCGGATCCGCGGATCGAGCAGCGCGTAGCCAAGGTCGATCAGGACGTTCATCAGGAAGATCGCCAGCGCCGTGATCGTGATCGCCGCGATCACCACGTTGAAGTCGCGCTGAAGGATGGAATCGATCATCAGCTTGCCCACGCCGGGGAAGCCGAAGATCGTTTCGACGATGACGGCGCCGTTCAGCAGCGCCGCCGCCTGGTCGCCGATCACGGTGATGACCGGCAGCATGGCGTTGCGAAGCGAATGGATAAAGATGATGCGCTGGCTGCGGACGCCCTTGGCCCGCGCGGTTTTCACATAGGCCGAAGACAGCGCCGTGATCATCGAGCCGCGTACCACCTGCACGATCAACCCGAAGGGCCTCACGCAAAGCACTGCGATCGGCAGGATCCAGTGCGCCGCCGAACCCGTCCCTGAGGTCGGCACCCAGCCGAGCCCGACCGAGAAGACCACGATCGCTACGATTGCGATCCAGAAATCGGGCGCGGCCGAACCCACGAGCGACAGCAGCGACGCGATGCGGTCAAAGATCCCGCCCACGCGGAAGGCAGCGAGCGAGCCCACGATGATCGCCCCGACCGTGGCGATGGCCATGGTCAGCAGTGCCAGCCGCAGCGTCCAGGCGAAGGCCTCGATCACCACCTCGGCCGCCGGCCTGGCCCGCCGTAGCGATTGCCCGAAGTCGAGCTGCACGAGGTCCAGCATGTAGCGCCAGAACTGTTCCAGTATCGGGTCGTTCAGGCCGTGCAGTTCCCGGAACTGGGCCCGCATTTCATCGGTGGCGTCCACCGGCAGGAACAGGGAAGTGGGATCACCCGTCAGCCGCGACAGGAAGAAAACAAGAATGATGAGCCCGAGCAGTGAAATCAGGCTCGCGATGGCGCGCTGTCGGATGAAGCTGAGCATGGTACGTCCCCCTGCGGGTACCGGCCGGGGAAGGTCCCCGGCCGACTGGCGTCAGCGAAAGCTGATGTCCGCCAACTGAAGCTGCGAATTGGTGGCCATTGTCGGCTGGAATTCGAGCCGCTCGCTGACGCGGGTGTAGCTGACCATGTGGAACAGCAGTACGTCCGCGACCACCTCGTCATGCAGGTAGGCCACCAGTTCAGACCAGAGCGCAGCACGCTCCTCCCCGGTCGCGGCCGAGGCGCGGGCGATCAGGTCGTCCACATGCGGATCGTTGATGCCCGACTGGCGCCCATCACTGGCGTACTTGAAGTACATGGAGAACACCGGGTCGCCGCGAGAGTTGTCGTGCATCGCGGTGATGATGTAGGGGCCGCGGTCGGTCGGGTAGGGCTTGGAGTAGTAGTTCTCGTGCTCCGCCACCTCGACAAACTGCAGTTCGACGGTGAAGCCCGCGTCCTGCAGCATCTGCTGAACGGCTTCCAGAACCTCGGTCACGTTCGGGAAGTTGCCGGTGCGGCCGATCAAGGTGATGGGCGTGTCCACGGCCACGCCGTCGGCGCGAGCCTCTTCAAGCAGCGCCTTCGCGCCTTCGGGATCGAACGGGTGCACTTCGACGTCCGGGTTGGTGCCGGGCGTGGGCGGCGGGAAGATGGCGTTGGCCAGAAGCGCGTCCTGCGGGACCAGCGTGCCGATGAAGGCTTCGCGGTCGATCGCCATGTTCATCGCGCGGCGCACGCGGATGTCGTTCATCGGCTCCATCGAGTGGATCAGCCGCATGTAGACCGTTTCGGAGTCGAGGTAGGCGAAATCCGTGGCCGGGTTCGTTGCGTCCAGTTCCGAGATCGACGGCGCGAGATCGGCCTCGCCCGTTTCCACCATCGCCGCGCGGACCGAGGGATCGGTGCGGAATACATAGGTGGCCGAGGTGACCTCTGGCTGTTCCCCCCAGTAGTCGTCGCGCCGTTCGAGCACGATGCGCTGGCCGGGGGTCCATTCGGACATGGTGTAGGGGCCGGTGCCCACGGGTTCGCGCACGAACTCCATCGGGGTTTCTTCGGGAACGATCGTGACGAGCGACAGCAGCAGCGGCAGGATCGGCTGCACCGGGTCGGCCTTGAAGTCGATGGTATGTTCGTCGACCACCGTCGCCTCAACCGTCATGCCGCCGAAATAGCGCTGCGATTCGCAGGTGATATCGGCGCTCATCACCCGGTCGAACGAGTGCTTCACGTCATTGGCGTCAAAGGCGCTGCCGTCGGAAAACGTCACGCCTTGGCGCAGGCTGAACCGCCAGCTGCCGTCGTCATGCTGTTCCCAGCTTTCGGCAAGCCGCGGCATCAGCGCGCCGTCGCCGCGCATGTCGGGTTCCACGAGCGTCTCGCTCACGTTCTGCAGAATCACGCGCCCGATGTTGGAGCGGGTGGCCATGCAGGGCTCCACCAGGTCCAGTTCCTCGTTCAGCACGATCGTGACGTCGGTGTTCTGCGCCATCGCGGGCGACAGGCCGACGGCAAGCAGAAGCCCGCCCAAGGTCAACGTCCTTTTCATCCGTGTTCTCCTCCCTTCGGATGACAGGTTTTCCCTGCATCCCCGCCTCCTCAGCCCCTACACCATGACCGGCGGCTTGTTTCCTGTCAAGATTTGTATGCTTCTGCGAGGGTGTGGGGAGGGATGTAAAACTTTCTCAGGAACAATACAATTAGAATCAATGCGTTATTATGATGCAATGCCCGGCAGATTTCTAAGACAACAAACCTTCAACTTGACAACTGTCCCGGTCGGTGCTGTCTTTCCGGCATGCACAGGGGGGAAACATGACACCGGACGACATCGCCGCCGCCATGACGGGCGCGCTGCACCCTCGGGCGGCCGGGGGGCTGGAAGGTTTCCTGCCTTCCCCGAAGATCCAGAACCACGCTGCCTTCCTGAACTTCCTCGATGACGGGGCGCTGCTCTGCACCTGGTTCGGCGGCACCCTGGAAGGGAAGTCCGACATCTCGATCCACGGCTCGATCCTGATGCCGGGGGCGGCGCAGTGGTCGCCGGCGTTCCAGCTCAGCGACGATCCCCATCATTCCGAACAGAACCCGGTGGTATTCCGCGCGCCGGATGGGGGGCTGTGGCTGTTCCACACCTCGCAGCCCTCGGGGAACCAGGATGAATGCCGCCTGCGCATGGTGCCGCTGCGTCGTGATCCTGCCGATCCCGCGCGCCTGCTGCCGGGCGAGGGGCGGTTCCTTGACCTGCCCCTTGGCAGCTTTGTCCGCGCGCCGCTGATGGTGCGGGATGATGGCGCGTGGCTGCTGCCAATCTTTCGCTGCATCCGGCGGCCGGGACAGCGCTGGAACGGCAGCCATGACCATGCGGCGGTCGGGATCTCTGCCGACAGCGGGCAGACATGGCGGCTGGAGGATGTGCCGGATTCGCTCGGTTCCGTCCATATGTGCCCGGTCCCCGTGGGGGACGGGCGTATCGCTGCTTTCTATCGCCGCCGTCAGGCCGACTTCGTGCACCGTTCGGAAAGCGTTGACGGGGGGCGCAGCTGGTCTGCACCGGCGCCCACGGATGTGCCGAACAACAACTCCTCCATCTCTGCCATTCGTCTGGCGGGCGGGGCGGTCGCGATGATCTGCAACCCGGCCTCTGCGGCAACCTCCGACGACCGGCGCGCCTCGCTTTATGATGAGCTGGAGGAAGGCGACGACCGCCCCGATGCCGACAGCGCCGGCGGCTGCGTGCCGATCTGGGGCGTTCCGCGCGCACCGGTGGTGGTGGCGCTGTCGTCGGACGGCGGGCACAGCTTTCCGCGCGGCGTGCTGATCGAAGATGGCCCCGGCACCTGCCTTTCCAACAACTCGATCGACGGGCGCAACAAGGAGATGTCCTATCCCGCCCTGCTGGAGGGGCCCGACGGCAGCCTGCACATCGCCTATACCTACCACCGCCGCGCCATCAAGTACGTCCGGCTTCCGCCGGGATGGGACAGCGCCGCGAAACCGGAGTAAGTCATGAAGGACATCATCGGCATCACCATGGGCGACCCTGCGGGCGTCGGCCCCGAGATCAGCGTGCGCGCGCTTCAGGACATGTCGCCCGAGGATCGCGACCGGACGCTGATCTACGGCAACCGCGCCACGCTCGAGGCCGCAAAGGCCGCCGTTGGCGCGACCGTCGACCTCGATGATCGCGTGGTGGACCTGGAGGTCGAGGGCGCGCCCCTGCCTTGGGGCAAGCTGTCTCCGGTCGCGGGCGATGCTGCCTTCCGCTTCATCGAACGGGCCGTCCGCGATGCCGAGGCAGGGCGTATCGGCTGCATCGTCACCGCGCCGATCAACAAGGAGGCGCTCAACCTCGCTGGTCATCATTATGACGGGCACACAGGGATGCTGCGGTCGCTCACCGGGTCACCGGCAGCCTACATGCTGCTGGCGTCAGAGCGGCTGAAGGTCATCCACGTGTCCACCCACGTCGCGCTGCAAGAGGCGATCCGCCGCGCCACGACCGAACGCGTGCTGGCCACGATTCGCGCGGGCGACGCCCATCTCAAGCGCATCGGCTTTGCCGCGCCCCGGATCGCGGTGGCGGGCATCAATCCCCATTGCGGCGAAAACGGCCTGTTCGGGACCGAGGATGACGACCAGATCGGCCCCGCGGTGGCGCAGGCGCGGGCCGAGGGCATCGACGCCTCTGGCCCCATTTCCGCCGATACCGTCTTTCACCGGGCCTATAACGGCGCGTTTGACCTTGTCGTCGCGCAGTATCACGACCAGGGGCACATCCCGATCAAGCTCGTGGCCTTCGACACGGCCGTCAACGTGTCGGTGGAACTGCCGATAGACAGGACGTCTGTCGATCACGGCACCGCCTTTGACATCGCCGGCAAGGGCATCGCCGACCACCGAAACATGAATTCCGCCATCGCCTATGCGCGCAAGCTGGTCGCGGGATGAACCGGCCGCTTCCAGCGCAAGAAATCCCCCAGGGAGGATCATCCATGTCCATGGCCCGCATCATCACCTTGCACCAGCCGAGGCAGCTTGAAATCGGCGCCGGCGCCGTGGCCAAAGTCGGCGCTTGGGCTACCGATGCGCAGCGCGTCCTTGTGCTGGCCACGCCGCATACCTCTGGCTTTGTGGACCGGCTGGGGCTTGGCGGTGACGTCACGGTGTTCGACGCCATTCCCGGCGAACCCGACATCGCCACGTTCGACGCTGCGCTTGCCGCTGCGCGGCAGGCCGCCCCTGACCTTGTGGTGGGGCTGGGCGGCGGGTCGGTCATGGATGTCGCCAAGCTGGTTGCCGCGATGTGGGACGGGCAGCAGGCGCTTGCCGATGTGGCCGGGCCGAACAAGGTCTCGGGCCGCAGGGCAGGGCTCGTGCAGGTGCCCACCACCGCGGGCACAGGGTCAGAGGCCGGCATCCGCGCGCTGATCACCGATCCCAATGCGGGGGCCAAGATCGCGGTCGAAAGCCCGCACCTGATCGCCGATCTCGCCATCCTTGACCCCGAATTGACCTTCACCGTGCCGCCCGCGGTCACGGCGGCGACGGGCATCGACGCGATGGCGCATTGCGTTGAAGCCTTCACCAACATCAACGCCCATCCCGTCATCGACGGCTATGCCCGGATGGGCATCAAGCTGGTCGGGCGCTATCTTGAACGTGCGGTTAGGGATGGCGCCGATACCGAGGCGCGGGAGGGGATGATGCTCGCCTCCTTCTATGGGGGCATCTGCCTTGGCCCGGTCAACACGGCGGCGGGGCATGCGCTGGCCTATCCGCTGGGCACACGGCTGCATCTGCCCCACGGACTTGCGAACGCGATCATCTTTCCGCATGTGCTGGCCTTCAACGAAAGCGCCGCCCCTGAAAAGACGGCAGAGGTCGTGGCGGCGCTTGGGCTTGATCCGGCGGCGGCCGAAGGCGGGCTGCTGGCAGCCGCGCGCACATTTTGCGAAAGGCTGGGGGTGGAGATGCGCCTTTCCACCCATGGCGCGCAGCAGGAACATCTTCCCGCCTTTGCCGAAGAGGCCCACGCGATCCGTCGCCTTATGAACAACAACCCCCGCGACATGAGCGTGGAGGATGTGCTGACCATCTATCGCGCCGCCTATTGATCATCGCGCCCCGTCCGCAGCGGGCGGGGCGATCCTTTCAGCGGGGGGCGCTTATTGCGCCGCCTGCCGCTTTGGCCGCCGCTCGAACAGCCGATCGCGCGAACCGAGCAGGTGGTCGCGCATCAGGTCCCGCGCCACCGCCCCGTTGCGGTCGCGGATGGCCTCAAAGATCGCGCTGTGTTCGTCGAAGACCCTGACCAGTCCGCTCGTTTCCCGCTTCACCGACGCGCCGTGGAAACGCATCCCCACCGCGATGTGGTCCTTCAACGCCTCCATCGCGATGGAGAAATAGCTGTTCTCGGCCGCTTGGGCGATGGCCAGGTGGAACTGGAAATCCGCATCCTCGCGGTGCGACTGGCGGTTGGTGGCGTCCCGCATCAGCTCAAGCGCATCAGCGATGGCCGAAAGGGTCGCATCGTCATGCCGCTCTGCCGCGCAGGCGGCGGCTTCGGGTTCCAGCGTCAGGCGGAATTCATAACAGTTCAGCAGGTCGGCGACGTTCTCAAGCTGGCCGAACCCCAGCGGTTGCTTGAGCCCGATGGACCGCACGAAGCTTCCGGCCCCGCGCCGTGAATAGATCAGCCCCTGTTCACGCAACCTGCGCAGCGCCTCGCGCACGACGGGGCGCGACACCTCGAACTCGGCGGCAAGCTCATGTTCCGTGGGCAGGCGTTCGTTCGCGCCATAGGCGCCCGACTTGATGGCCCGCTGCATCCGGTCAAAGACAACATCCGCGAGGCTCTTGCGCGGGGTTCCGGTGGTCAGGCCCATTGCTTGCTTCCTTCGATCATGGCGGCGATCCGCAACAGCGTGTCGGGCCCGCCAAACCCACCCGACTTAGCAACGATGGTAAGCCCGCCCGCACGCGCCACCGCAAGGCCCGGCAGGCATTCGCCCACCACCGTCATCCGCGTGATGCCAAGGGCCAGCAGCACCGCCTCTGCCGTCGCGCCGCCGGTCAGCAGCAGCGTGTCGCAGCCTTGCGCAAGCGCGGGACCAAGTCCCTGCGCCAGTGCCGCCGCGACCTGGGGTCCGGCGATCTCCACCTCTCCCGGAAGGGCCTGCACAAGGCAGAGGTCGGCGTTCGGCGCGTTCCAGACGAACCGCCCGTTCGGCGCGCCCAGATAGGCCACGCGGCCCTGATCGCGCAGCAGCGCCACCTGTGAAAGGGTGATGGGATCGCGTGAGCCCACGACAAAGATCGCCCGCGGCCCCGGCAGTTTCGGCACCGGCTGATTGTCACGGTCCGTCATCGCGCGGGCAAGCGCATCGGCGATCCCGCGCGCACCGACGATCAGGTCGGCAGGCGAATGGTCGAGCGCATGGGCGAGCGCCTCTACCGTAGGCGTATCAGGGATGTCGGCGCGGGCGGCATGGGGCCCGAGCACATCCGCGATGGGAATGGGGTATTCCACGCCAAAGCCGCTGACAGCGCCGCCCTGAACAACGCGCCCGAATTCGGGGATCGCGGGGGCAACCAACGCGCGGTGGTAGTCTATCGCCGAAAGCTCTGCCGCGATGTTGCCCTTGAGCCGGCTGTCCACCTTCTTGAAAATCCGGGTGCCTGCGGGCAGGGCGGCAATGGCCGCGCGCACTGCGGCGGTGGCATCGGCGGCCGGGATCTCGCGGCTGGCGGTGGTGATGGCGATGACCTCGGCCCCGTCGGCGACCGCTTGGGCGATTGCGGCCGGATCTGTCGCCAGTTCCACCTTCAGCCCGCGCCCGGCGAATGGCGCGGCTGCATCCAGTGCCCCGGTAAGGTCATCCGCCACCACGGCAAGACGAGGGGCGGCAGGATCTGTAGTCAACATGTCGTGTCGCACCTCGGGACAAATATGGCAGGCGAAATAGCTCATATTTCGCGGATCATGCTACACGTCCCGGTGCGCCGCCACAACCACCTGACAAATTTTTGGCCTGCGGAACGCGAACCGCGCGGGCGGGTTGCGCAGGGCCCCGGCGCCCCCGGCTGGCGGGCAGGACAGGCGGTGGAAGATGCCCATGCCGCAGGCAGTTGCATCGTTTCCGGTGGATGGGAGCGGTCCCGTGCCACGGTGCAGCGACGCCGTGGGGCAAAGTTGCGGCTTCCAGTTGACAAGGCAGGTCTTTTGCAGGGTCAATGGCACGGCATTCTGCAGCTTCGCGGCCTGACCGCGGGCGCGCAATGACATAGGGGAGGATGACATGACACGACTTTGGCTTGCCATCGCCGCAGCGACCGGCATTGCCGGTGCCGCGCCGGCTTATGAACTTTCCATTGCCACGGGCGGAACCGGCGGGGTCTATTACCCCTATGGCGGGGGCTTGGCTGAACTGATCAACCGCCATGTCGAAGGCCACACCGCCTCGGCCGAGGTGACGGGCGCGTCGGTGGAAAACATGGCGCTGATCTCGCGCATGGACAGCGACATCGCGACGGTGCTGGCCGATACGGCCTATGCCGCCTACAACGGCACCGAGCCCTTTGCCGACCGCCCCATGTCCGAGGCGCGCGCCCTTGCCGCGATCTATCCGAACGCCGTGCAGCTGGTCGTGCTGGCCGACAGCCCGATCAACAGCCTCGCTGACCTGCGCGGGCAGCGCGTCTCCGTCGGCGCGCCCGGTTCGGGGACCGAGGTGAACGCCCAGACCCTGCTGGAAGCCAATGGCATCACCTATGACGACTTTACCGCCGAACGGCTGAACTTCAACGAAACCGCGGATGCGCTGCGCGACGGCGACATCGTCGCCGGGTTCTGGAGCGTGGGCCCGCCCACCAGCAGCATCATGAACCTTGCCGCGACCCGGGCCATCCGCGTGATCCCGATCTCGGACGAGGAAATTGCCGCCGCGGTCGAACTGGAGCCCGTCTTCACCCCCTACACGCTGGCCGCCGGCACCTATGACGGCATGACCGAAGACGTGCAGACCATCGCCATCCCCAACGTCCTTGTCGTGCATGAGGAGATGGAGGAAGAGCTTGCCTACCAGGTCACGCGCGTGCTGTTCGAACACGTGGACGAACTCATCGCGATCCATCCGGCGGCGAATGACACGACAGTGGAATTCTCGCTCAGCTCCAGCCCGATCCCGCTCCATCCCGGGGCGATCCGCTATTACCAGGAAATCGGGGCCGAGGTGCCAGAGCATCTGATCCCGTGATCGGCTGGCGGCTGGCTGCCGTCCTGCTGTTCTGGCCGGCCGTCGCGTGGGGCGAAGTCTTGCAGGTATCCGGGCCCGACGGCCTGATCCTGCAACGCCCCGATCCGGGTGAATGGTGCCTTCACTGGCGCCATTCCGTCACCGGTGGCGCGGTCGCGGACTGTTTCGGCAGCGAGGATGGCCGGCTGATGCTGCGCCGGTCCTACCTGCACGACGCGGCGGCCGGTCTTGGCCACATCCCCGGGCGCGGCGAAATGCGCCCGGACCCCGGCGGCGGCTATTGGATCGATCACATCGACGAGCCGCTTGCCCAGAACCGACTGATCCTGCGCGTGGGCCAACCGCGCGTGGGGCATGAACTGCGCTTTGACGCGCTGCGCGTCCCGCTCTCGGACCGGGTGGCGGGCCAGCGCGTCGAAATTCGCCTTTTGCCAGATCCGAAGGACAGGGACCAAGATGGTTGACGTGACGCCTGGCGCCGCCGGGGCAGAAACCCGCATCCCCGAAGAGCTGCGAACCGCGCCGCAATTCCAGCCCGCGCCCGTCATGATGCTGATCGCGCTGGTCGGCATCGCGCTGTCGCTGTTTCAGTTGTATTCGGCGGGCATCCGGCCGCTGGGGCTGTTCTACCAGCGGTCGATCCACCTGGCCTTCATCATGGTGCTGGCCTTCCTGATGTTCCCGGTCTTCGGGCCGCGCCGCCCGCGCGGGGTGATCGGCTGGGCGATTGAGGCCGCGACGCTGGCCGGGGCGATTGCCAGCGGGGCCTATATCGTCCTGAACCTAGACGCGATCATCGCCCGTGCCGGGTTCTGGGAACCGATGGACATCTTCATGGGCATCGTCACCACCGTCACGGTGCTGGAGGCCAGCCGCCGCGCCATCGGGCTGGGAATGACGATCATCGGCCTTGTGGCGATCCTTTACGCGCTGGCGGGTCCGCGCGGCGCACTGCCCTGGCTTGGGGAATGGATGCCGGGCATCCTGTCCCACCGGGGCAACACGGTGGAACGGCTGGTGGGCCAGCTGTACCTTGGGCAGGAAGGGATCTTCGGCCTGCCGCTGGGGGTCGCGGCCACCTACATCTTTGTCTTCGTCCTGTTTGGCGCCTTTCTGGAGGTGACAGGTGCGGGCCGGTTCTTCATCGACCTTGCCTATGCCGCGACGGGGCGCAAGGCCGGCGGCCCGGCCAAGGCCGCGGTGCTCGCCTCGGCGGGGATGGGGTCGATTTCTGGCTCTGCCATCGCGAATGTCGTCACCACGGGGGCCTTCACCATCCCGCTGATGAAGCGGCTGGGCTATCGCCCCGCGCAGGCTGGCGGGATTGAGGCCGCGGCCTCGACCGGCGGCCAGATCACCCCGCCGCTGATGGGGGCAGGGGCCTTCCTGATATCCGAATTCACGCGCACGCCATATATCGACATCGTGCTCGTCTCGATCTTCCCGGCGATCCTTTACCTTGGCACCGTCTACCTCTTTGTGCACCTCGTCGCGATGAAGGCGGGGATGAGGGGGATGCCCGCGGCCGAGCTTCCCGTGGTCCGCGACGTGCTGGCGGCGGGCTGGCAGTTCATCGTGCCGCTGGTGGTGCTGGTCTGGCTGCTGGTGATGAACCTGTCGCCGATGCGGGTGGGCTTCTGGGCCATCGTGTCGGTTATCGCGGTCAGCCTGCTCCGCGCGGGGTTCGATCTCCTGATCCTGGACCCGCGCCGGGGCCGCCCCCTGACGGCGGCGCGCCTGAGCGAGGCGGTCCAGACCGGCATCCGCAAGCTGCTGGAGGCGCTGGCCCTTGGGGCACGCAACGCGGTCGCAGTGTCCATGGCCTGCGCCGTAGCGGGGATCATCGTGGGCGTCGTGGGGCTGACCGGGCTGGGGTTGAAGTTTTCGTCGATGATGATCGCGTTTTCCGGCGGCAACATCGTGCTGGCACTGGTGCTGGTGCTGCTGGCAAGCCTTGTGCTGGGGCTCGGCCTGCCGGTCACGGCGGCCTATATCGTGCTGATCGTGCTGGTGGGTCCGGCGCTCTCGAATGACTTCGGAATCCCGCTGCTGATCGCGCATCTTGTCGTCTTCTGGTACAGCCAGGACAGCAACGTGACCCCGCCCGTGGCGCTTGCGGGGTTTGCCGGCGCCGCCATTGCCGGGGCCAAGCCGATGGAAACCAGCATTCAGGCGTGGAAGTTCGCCAAGGGGCTTTACCTCATCCCGGCCTTCATGGTGTTCAACCCGGAAATCATTCTGGGCGGCCCGCTGCCCTATGTGATCTGGACGGGGCTTGTGGCGATACTGGCGCTGGTCTGTTTCGCGGCGGCGCTGGAAGGGTGGCTGTTCACCCGCATGGACGCGATCTCGCGCGTGCTGGTGGTGCCCGGGACGGCGGCGATCTTCTACCCGCATCTTGGGGTCGAGATTGCCGGCGCGGTGTTGCTGCTGGCCATCGTGGGCTTCAACTGGTCCCGCCACCGGGCGGTCGCGCCTGCGTAGGAAGTCGCTGTCCGAGCCGGGGGCTGATGCGGCGGCGGCGGCCATCAGGAGGGCAAAGAGCAGCAGCGCGGTGGATTGCCCCGCGCTGTCGGACAGCATCCCAAATGCAGCCGCGCCAGCCGTCTGGCCCACCGCGATCATCAGGAACGGCAGGCCAAGCCCAAGATCCGCGCGGTCCGGGAACAAGGTGCTCCCCCAGAGAAGGAAGGCCCCGCTCGACACGATATACCCGGTGCCGAAGAGGGCCATGACGCCAAAGCTTAGCACCGGCGCCGCGGCTGCAACGGCCAGACCCGTCAGCGCCCCGGCCATCATGAACAGAGCAAGGCGGTGAACAGGCCCAATGCCAAGCCGATCCGTCAGAAGGCCGGTCGCCCCTCCGGCGATGCCTGCCGCGCCAAGCACGATCCATGCCAACGCGATCCGGCTGTCGGAGAACCCCAGGCTGTCCCGCAGGATGTCAGCGCCGAAGGTCCAGATGGCCGTGCTGGCGGCGCCCATCAGCGCGGCGCTGCCGCAGAGGCGGCCGACCCCCGGTCGTGCCAGCCTCATCGGTCCCGCAGGCGCCGCGCGATGAACGCCCGGCGGAACGGCGATCCACAGCCAGACAGTCACCGCGGCTCCGATGGCTGTGAACAGCATGTAGAACCCGCGCCACGCCCCCGCGACGGCCAGAACCGCCAGGCCGGACAGGATGATCCCGGCCGCCGTTCCGGCATTGATGGCGCCATTGGCTGCCGGCCGCGCCGCAGGATGAAGATTGCGCGCCACCGCAGCGGCGAGGGGCGGCGAGGTCAGGCCCGTGCTCAACCCTGCCAGCGCCATCGCAAGGCCCAACATCGCTGCGGAACCTGCCAGCGCGGCCAGCAGCATGCCAAGGGTGGCAAGCAGACCTGCCAGGCTGGCCAGCCGCCGTTCCCCAAGCCAGGGGCCTGCGGCGAACGCCAGAACGATGCCCAGACAGTAGGTCGCAAAGGCCACGCTGCCGATCCATCCGGCTGCGGTGACGCCAAGCGACAGGTCCACCCGGATCTGTGGCAGGAAAAGCCCGTAGGCAAAGCGCGCCAACCCATAGGCCAGCGCCGTCAGCGAAAAGGCCGCCGCGATCAGGTTGATCCGCGCGTTCATGGTGTGCGTGTCCGGGCAGCCTCAACCAGCACCTTTGCCGCCTGCCGCGCGGCGCTGATGATCGAGAGATCAGAAACGCTGGCCGCCGCCGTCGCACCTTCGAAAAGCAGCCAGACCTGTCTTGCCAGTGCGGGGTCAGGGTGACCCAGTGCCGCCGCGACGCGCTGGCCGATCTCGTGCTCGAACTCCTCCTTCTGGCGGCGGACGAGCGTGACGATCGCCTCATTCGCGCCAGCGTATTCGCTCCGGGCGCGGAGGAGCATGCAGCCGCGGGCACCATGTTCGGCCAGCCATTGTTCCAGCGCGTCGAAAAGCTTGCCCACGGGGTCGGCGCCCTCATCGTTCAGCCGCGCCATGAAGTCCTGATGCCGCTGCTCCAGCACGGCGAGCACCAGCCCGTCGCGCGACCCGAAGTGCTTGTAAAGCGTGCGGGTAGAGGCCCCCGAGGGCGCGAGAACGGCATCCACGCCGATCCCGCGGAAGCCCTGTGCCTCAAATGCCCGGGTTGCACCGGCGATCATGTGCGAACGCTTGTCCATGGTTGCGAATGTAAAGTGATCGTTTTACATGGCAAGCGGTAAGTCCGTGCTGTCGAGCTGCACGGCTACCGGGTGCAGACGATCTGGGCCGCGATAATAACCTCACGAAGACGTTCCAGAGGCCCACGTTTCAGCGGTTCAGCCACGCCTTGCCGTACAGGCGGCTCCACGTGCTAGTCGAGTTCCTCCTCGACCTCGGGCATCTCCACCTCCTCGGCCTCGGCCGCGCCCACGCCGAAACGCGCCGCCACATCCGGGGCATAGCGGAACAGGTCCGACCGGAGCCTGAGAAGAGAGAGGTCCTTGGTCTTGGCCTCCAGCATCACGTCGAAATCCAGCCCCTCTGCCGTCCGCATGAAGGTCGCGAATTCGAACGGATTGGTGAAATCCGCGTGCCCCGTCCAGACGGGGGGCAGCAGCACCGTCTTGATGCGCGAGGTGGACGTCACCACGCTCTTGGTCAGGGCGCCTTTCCGGGGCGGCGTCGCGGATTTCGCGGCTTCGCGCTCCTTGTCCGTCACCTTGCGCTTGATCTCCCGCATCTCGGTCCGGGGGGAGGAGAAGTGGATCTTGGGCCGCACGCCTTCCGGCCAGGACCGAATGAACCGTTCCAGCGTCGGGCGAAGCGGCAGCCCTTCGGGGTTCAGGCACCAGTAGTGCTGGTAGTCGAAGATCAGCGGCACGCCGCAGCGTTCGTGGATCCAGAGCACGTCGGCGGCGGAAAAGCGGATGTCGTCGTTTTCCAGCACAAGGCGGCGGCGGACATGTTCGGGGCATTGTTCATACCCCTCGATCCAGCGGGCGCGGCTTCCCTCACGATCCTCATAAACGCCGCCGACATGGGTCACCATGACTGCTTCTGGCCCCAGTTCCATCCGGTCCAGCATCTCTGCCTGCGAGCTGAAGTCCCAGATGCTCTTTTTCGTCAGAGCCGGATCGGGACTGTTCAGCAGCACATATTGCGACGGGTGGAACGACAGCCGCATGTCCAGCGCCCGCGCCTTGCGCCCCAGCGCCGCAAGTTCGGCGTCGCTTTCGGCCACCATGTTGTGGAACTGCGGCATGTCTGGATGGGTGGCATAGGGCGCAAGATCCGAGGACAGGCGATACATGTCGATCCCGACCTCGACCATGTAATCGAGGATCGCCTCCACGTATTCGAGCGAGGTCTTCAGATGCGGGTTCTGCCGCCAGCGCCTTGTGTCGTTGCTCTTGAACCCCGGGCGCCCCATGACCTTGACGGGAAAGCCGAGCCGCAGTGGTCGATCGCTCATTCAGGTACCTTTTCTTCAGGAAAGCCGATCCGCGCGGCGAATTCGTTCCAGTCGGCCGGCCGCAACGCGCCGCCGGTGGCCTGCACATGGCCGCTGCCATATTCCTCGCCCGCGCCCGCTGGCCGATGTTCGGCAAGAAACCGGATAAGATCGGTGCCGGTGGCCGTGCGTGCGGCGAAATGGACCCATCCGGGCCGATAGCCGGTGTTGACGGCCAGCACGATCTTGTCCTTCAGCCGCCCGCGCCAGCTTTGCGCCACCAGCGGGTGGATCTGGCAGGGCGAGGAAAAGCGGATCATCGCGATCTGGCCCCGCACCTTGGGCGGCGTGCGCTTGGCACTGTCCAGCGCGGCGGCGACCTCGGCCTTGGCTGCGCGAAGAAGGGCAGTTTCAGGGTGATCACCCTTGATCAACTCCTTCGGCGAGGCGCATTTGAGCAACAGCGCCAGCGCAGGCCCCGCATCGGCCGAGGCTGTCCGGCGCGGCGCGTTGACCAGCGACACCGCATCCCGCAGCGCCGTCTTGCCGTATCGCGTCTGCGCCTCTGCCAGTTCGGGGATGTCGGGATCGGCCATGTCGCCGATCAGCCCCATCGCCGCCAGCCAGAGCAGGTCATCGGCATCGCCCAGCCCCTGCGCGCACCAATAGGCAAGAAGGGACGAGGTCGGCTCTGGCACCCAGCCGTTGCCAGAGATTACGGTGGCCGTGCCGGGCGTTCCTGTCGGGACGTGGTGGTCGATCAGCAGCACCGGCACCCCCGGTAGGATGTCGCCTTCGCGCACGCCAAGATCGGTCACGATGAGGCCGCCGGGCGCACGCTCCTCCAGTTCTTGCCGCAGGGTTGGCGACCAGGGGTTTTCGCCCTTGCCAGTGATCCGCAGGTCAGCGGGACGGCCTGCACGCTCCATCGCGCGGGCGAGGATCGCCACCGCCGACAGCCCGTCCGCATCGAAATGCCCCAGGATCAGCGGGCGCCGTGCGGGATCAAAGCCGGCCAGCGCCGTCCTGAACGCGGCGCCCACCTCGGCCTGAGTTTGTATCCGTTGGCTGAACATGGTTCTCAACCGCGCAGACGCCGTTTGGTTTCAGGTCGCGGAGACGTGAGGCACTGGCGCTGCCGCCTTGGCGGCATTAGGCAACATAACGTTGCTTACGCGCCGCACCGCTGGGCGGACCTCCCTCGGCGGCCACTGGCACATTACGGAAAGGGTCGCATGTTGTCGCTCAACATGCGGCCGCTAGTTTCGGCGCCTCGTCAGGACGTCACTCGACGTTGAACAGGTCGCGGTAGCGCGAGGGCTGGCTGCGCCAGTATTGCGGCGCTGCCTTGACCCGGGCGCCCAGATGCGCTGCCGCGTGCCAGGGCCAGCGCGGGTCGTAAAGGACGGTGCGCGCAAGGGCGATCATGTCGGCGTCGCCGGTGGCGACGATCGCCTCGGCCTGTTCCGGTTCGGTGATGAGGCCCACGGCCACGACGGGCATCGAGACCTCCTCCTTCACCCGCCGCGCAAGCGGTACCTGATAGCTGGGGCCAACGGGGATCGCCTGCCGCTGGTCCAGCCCGCCGCTGGAGACGTTGATCGCTGCGCAGCCGCGCTCTTCCAGCGCCTTGGCAAAAGCGACGGTCTGTTCGACGTCCCATCCGCCCTCGACCCAGTCCGTTCCTGACACGCGCACCGTCACCGCCCGGTCGGCGGGAAAGGCCGCGCGCACGGCATCGAAAACCTCCAGCGGGAAGCGCATCCGGTTTTCGAGGCTGCCGCCGTATTCGTCCTCGCGCTGGTTCGACAGGGGCGACAGGAATGAGTGCAGGAGATAGCCGTGGGCTGCGTGAACCTGCACGGCATCTATCCCCAGCCGAGCGGCCCGTTCCGTCGCGGCGGCAAAGGCGTCGCGGACCCTGTCGAGCCCAGCCCGATCCAGTGCGGTCGGCGGTACGTCCTGCGAATCGAAGCCGATTGCCGAGGGGGCCTCTGTCTGCCAGCCAAGCGGGTGGTCGGGCGGAAGTTGGGCGCCGCCCTTCCACGGCACTTCGGTGGACGCCTTGCGCCCCGCATGGGCAAGCTGGATCGCAATCGGCATGTCCGACCAACGCCGGATGCCCTCAAGGACACGCCGCATCGCCGCCTCGGTCGCATCGTCCCAAAGGCCGACGTCGGCATAGGTGATGCGCCCTTCGGGCACCACGGCCGTCGCCTCGATCGTCAGGATCCCGGCGCCCGACTGCGCAAGGGTCCCCAGGTGCGTCAGGTGCCAGTCGTTCATCTGCCCGTCCTCGGCCGAGTACTGGCACATCGGGGCGATGACGATCCGGTTGGAAAGCGACAATTCCCCAAGCTGGATGGGTTCGAACAGCTTCGACTTCGCCATTGCGTGCTCCTTGCTTCCTTCGGTGGCGCCGACAGCGCCCCGGCCTCGGCAGAATAGGTTCGCGGACGGCAGATGGCGGTTCCCCTGCAGAATGTTGCCAGCGCATCCTTCTGCCCGTCAGCGTCCGAATAGCTGGCGGCCCCGTCGGATGTTTCAAGGGCGCGGCTGGCGGTTGGTTCGGGATCGCCGTTAACGGGCCTGCCGAAGCCCCCTCAGCCGCCCAGTTGGAAACTTCGGGACAGGCCAAGACTGACGCCGAACTGATCCTCTGACCCTTGCCGCGTGATGGGCGAACGTGCGGCGTCATCCTGCAGCCGGTCCCAGCTTGCCGTGCCGACCAGCGCCCACCGGTCGTTGAACGCATAGCGCATCCCGACCTCTAGCCCCACCGACACCACGCCGCCAGACGGCTGGAAGGCATCAAGTCCCGAGGCGCCGGCTTCGGCCTCCGTCACGCCAAAGTAGGTCCGGGCAAAGCGGCTGCTGGCCAGATCGACCCGCGGCCCGGCATGGATCAGCAGGTTGTCCGAAACTCGGAACAGGGCGTCGAAGCCGAGTTCGCCCACAAAGCTGCTATGCCCCATGACCCCGTAACGCAGGTCGCCAAAGACCCTCCAGTCCGGCCCGACGTAACCAAGCCCCACGCCAAGTTCCAGCGCGCGTTCGACATCCTCTAGCCCGGCAAGTTCCGGGTGATCGTCGGCGCTGCGTTCGCCGATATAGCGGAACGAGCCCCGCACGAACCGGCCTTCCTGAAAGGGCTGCGCCCCCGGCGTGCCGATGGCAAAACCACCGGGCAGTTCCAGCGCCCCGAAGCCGAAGCCAAGATCCGGCCCCACGCCATAGCTTTCAGAACCAAAATAATCGGGGCGCACCTCGACGCCGCCCCGGAGCGAGAAGGTGAAGACCGTCCCCTGCGTCTGGGCCGCGGCGAGAGCCGGAAGCAGTGCCCCCGTCAAGGCCAGCATCAGTGTCCGGGATGTCCGCGCAATGAAGGGTGTCATGCAGGTGCTCCTGACCGCATCGGGCCGAGGCCCGGAATGCCACAGCAGATAGCAGCATGATGACCCGGCTCAAGCCGCCGCCGCAACTTTCGCACGACCGTGCGTCTGGCTCCCGGCTCAGGTGGCAAAGACCAGGGCCCGCCGGTCTGGGTTCAGCCGCAGCTAAGCAGAGGTGAGAGAAACTGTAATATTGGTCCGACCCCTGCCCCGTTATCCCTTGGGAAAGAGCTTGGCCGTCGGGGCCGCAGACCCATCTTCCATAAGGATCCGGAAATGTCAGTTGAACACGTGGACACGCTCATCATCGGCTGCGGCCAGGCCGGACTGGCGACAAGCGAGCATCTGAACCGGCGCGGGGTGCCCCATCTGATCCTGGAAAGGAACCGCATCGCCGAAAGCTGGCGAACGGCGCGGTGGGACTCGCTTGTGGCGAACGGCCCGGTCTGGCATGACCGGTTTCCAAGCATGGGCTTCGACGAAATGGACCCCGATGCCTTTGCCCCGCGCGACCGGGTCGTGGAATATTTCGTGGCATTGGCCGGGCAGATCAACGCGCCCGTCCGCTGCGGGGTCGAGGCGACATCGCTGGAAAAGGCCGCGGACGGCTTCCGCGTCCAGACCTCTGACGGTGAAATCATCGCCCGCAACGTGGTCGCCGCGACCGGCGCATTCCAGAAGCCGGTGTTCCCGGCCATTGTTCCGACTGACGCGCCGGTGACGCAGATCCACTCGCACCGCTACCGCAACCCGCAGCAACTGCCCGAGGGTGCGGTTCTGGTGATCGGCGCCGGATCGTCCGGGGCGCAGATCGCGGAAGAGCTCATGGAGGCGGGGCGCAAGGTTTATCTGTCGGTCGGCCCGCATGACCGCCCGCCGCGGCGCTATCGCGGCAAGGACTTCGTGTGGTGGCTTGGTGCGCTTGGCATCTGGGACACCACCACCCCCGCCCCCGGAACCGAACATGTGACTATCGCCGTCAGTGGCGCCCACGGCGGTCGCACAGTGGACTTCCGCAAGTTCGCAGCGCGGGGAATGACCCTGCTTGGCCGCGCCGAAGGATACGCGGATGGCCGCATCACCTTTGCCAGCGACCTGAAGAACAACATCGAGATGGGAGACGCGAACTACCTTTCGCTTCTGGATCGGGCCGACGCCTATGTCGCCGAAAACGGCCTGGACTTGCCGGAAGAGCCCGATGCGCGCAATTTTGATCCCGATCCCGCCTGCGTGGTGAACCCGATCCTGAACCTTGATCTGTCCGAAGAAGGCATCACCACGATCATCTGGGCCACCGGATACGTGCAGGACTTCGGCTGGATGAAGCTCGACGCCTTTGATGAAAAAGGCCGTCCGGTTCACCAGCGCGGTGTATCCGAGATCCCCGGCCTTTACTTCATCGGGCTGCCGTGGCTGTCGCGCCGGGCGTCCTCGTTCATCTGGGGCGTGTGGCATGACGCTGATTATGTGGCGGAACATATAGCCGGGCGTCTGGCCAAAGTGGCCTGAGAAGGCTGCTTCTCTGCGCAGGAAATGGCGAAGAGTTAACCATCGGTTGCCATGATACCGTGCAGATGCACCGGGAACAGGCACATGCCCTGCGCTGGCGCCTAGAAAACAAGCTGGCCTCTGCGATCGAAGCGGGGGTTCTGCGACATGGCCTTTTCAAAGGGATATATATGCTTATCAGTCGCAGGGTTCATGAGGAGGCGAAAATGGCCCTGCGCTTTACCCTTCGGCAATTGGAATACCTGGTTGCCGTGGCTGATTACGGTTCTGTCACCGAGGCGGCGGAGCGGGTGAACGTCTCGGCCCCCTCGGTCTCGGCCGCGATTTCGCAGCTGGAGCGGGAGTTCGGGATCACCCTGTTCATCCGACGGCACGCGCATGGCCTGTCGCTGACCCAGTCCGGGCGTGAATTCGTGGACCAGGCGCGGCTGATCCTGGCCGAAGCCGCCAAGCTGAACGCCTTGTCGAACAAGCTCACCGGGCAGGTACGGGGGCCGTTGCATGTCGCCTGCCTTGTTACCTTTGCCCAGGCGGTCATCCCCTACCTGCGCCGTGCGTTCTGCGACACCTACCCGGACGTAAGCTTCTACCAGTACGAGCGCGACCACGCCGACATCCTGCAGGGCCTGCGCCTGGCGCGGTACGACATCGCGTTGACCTATGACCTGGAAATCCCCGGCGACATGGACTTCCATCCGCTGGCCACCCTGCCCCCCCACGCCATCCTGCACGAAGGCCACCCGCTGGCAGAGCGCGAAGGGGTGTCGGTCCATGAACTGGCGGACCATCCGCTGATCCTGTTGGACCTGCCGCACAGCGCCGCCTATTTCCTGTCCCTGTTCCGCGCCGAAGGCGTGACGCCAAAGATCGCGGAACGCACCCGCGACATGTCGGTGATGCGGGCCATGGTGGCGAACCGCTTCGGCTATTCCATCGCCAACATCAGGCCGGTGTCGAATGTGGCGATGGACGGCACGCCGTTGGTCTTCGTGCCGATCACCGACAACCTGCGGCCGATGCGCATGGGCATCATCTCGATGCGGGGCGCCGAACTGCCGCTTACCATCACCCGCTTCATCGACTTCTGCAGGGAAATGATTAACTCGGGCAAGGTAGGCGGGATGCAGATCCTGCCGTATCCGAACAATAAAAACGACAGAGAGGGAAGCAATGACGATCAATCCTGACTGGCGCGCGCTGGCGGGCTCGCTGACGTTCCGCAACGGGCTGTTTATCGACGGCAAGTTCCGGGATGCCGCCAGTGGCCGCCGTTTCGAGACCGTCAACCCGGCCAATGCGCAGGTGCTGACCGACGTGGCCCGCGGCGGCGCCGAGGATATCGACACCGCCGTTCATGCCGCCCGCCGCGCGTTTGAGGATGGCCGCTGGTCTGGCAAGACCCCTTCGGAACGCAAGGAGGTGCTGCTGAAACTCGCGGCGCTGATCCGCGACAACATCCCCGAACTGGCGCTTCTTGATACGCTCGACATGGGCAAGCCCATCGCCGACAGTTCAACCATCGACGCCCCCGGATCGGCCCATTTCTTCCAGTGGCACGCCGAGGCGATCGACAAGCTTTACGATGAAATCGCCCCTACCGGCGGCCGCGACCTTGCGATGATCCGGCGGATGCCGCTGGGGGTCATCGGGGCAGTGGTGCCGTGGAACTTCCCGCTGGACATGGCGACCTGGAAATTGGCCCCCGCGCTGGCCATGGGCAATTCGGTGGTGCTGAAGCCCGCCGAACAGTCACCTCTCTCGGCGCTGATGCTGGCCGAACTGGCGTCCGAGGCCGGTCTTCCCGATGGCGTTCTGAACGTTGTTCCGGGCTTTGGCGAGGATGCGGGCCGCGCCCTTGGCCTGCATCCGGACGTGGACGCGCTGGTCTTCACCGGCTCGACCAAGGTCGGCAAGATGTTCATGGGCTATTCCGCCGAAAGCAACATGAAACAGGTCTGGCTGGAAACCGGCGGGAAGTCCCCGAACCTGGTCTTTGCCGATGCCGATCTGGACCAGGCGGCGCAGATGGCCGCCTTTGGCATCCTGTTCAATTCCGGAGAGGTGTGTTCAGCCAATTCCCGGCTGCTGGTGCATCGTTCCGTCCAGGAAGAATTCACCGCCAAGGTGATCGAGGCCGCGCAGGCATGGCCGATGGGCGATCCGCTTGACCCGGCAACCCGAATGGGCCCGCTGGTCGAAAAGACCCACGCCGACCGCGTCGCGCAGTATATCGAGATCGGCCGGGCCGAGGCGAACCTTGCCCATGGCGGCCAGCGCGAAACCCGTGATGGGTCCGACTGCTACATCGGCGCGACCATCTTCACCGACGTTTCCCCCGACGCGCGGCTGGCGAAAGAGGAAATCTTTGGCCCGGTGCTGGCCATCACGCCCTTTGACGACGATGCAGAGGCGCTGCGCATCGCCAACGAAAGCGAATACGGGCTGGCGGCCTCGGTCTGGACGCGGGATCTGTCGCGGGCGTTGTCGGTTTCCGACAAGCTGCGGGCAGGCACCGTGTCGGTGAACACGGTCGATGCGCTTTCGGCTATGACACCTTTCGGTGGGGTAAAGCAGTCAGGCTTTGGTCGGGACCTGTCGATCCACAGCTTTGACAAGTACTGCGCGCTGAAGACCGTTTGGGTGAAATATTAGGCAAACCGCCCGGATCATGAGCATCCGCGCTCATGATCTTTTTCCACCAGCGATGATGCGGCGGCTGCCAGAGCCCGCGCTCCAGTACGGCGCGGCTCCGGTACGGCACCCGGCGGCCGGGATCATCCTGTTAATCTACAACTGAAAAACTGCATCCGTCGGCGGCCGCGAGGTTCCGCCGCCACGGCGTCACGGTTCACCCTGCGCAAAGGAGCGGCTGCTTAGGCTCTTCCTAAGCCGGAGTTTCGGAAGTCCTCATTTACGAGCGGCCGGGCACCGCAATCCAATAGACAACAACGCCTTCAAGGCACCAAGGACGACCCAGAAGATGCGCGACAAGAAATACGACATCCTGTTTGACACCGTGCCGATCGGCCCGCTGACTGCCAAGAACCGCTTCTATCAGGTTCCGCATTGCAACGGCGGCGGCTATCGCGATCCGTCGGCCGCGGCGGCGATGCGCGGCATCAAGGCCGAAGGCGGCTGGGGCGTCATCTTCACCGAACAGACCGAGATGCACCACACCTCGGAAATCACCCCCTTCATCGAACTGCGCCTGTGGGAAGACAAGGACATCCCCGGCCTGCGCCGCATGTCGGACGCCATGAAGACCCACGGCGCGCTGGCTGGTATCCAGCTGGCCTATTCCGGCATCAACGGCCCGAACTTCTATACCAAGGAAGTCCCGCTGGCCCCGTCGCCGCTGCCCATCCGCACCTTCACCAATGACCCGGTTCAGGCCCGCGCGCTGGACAAGACCGACATCAGGAACCTGCGCCGCTGGTTCGTGAACGCGGCGAAGCGGTCGAAGATCGCAGGGTTCGACCTGATCTGCCTTTACGGCGCCCATGGTTTTGGCATCTTCCAGCACTTCCTGTCGCGCGCCACGAACCACCGCACCGACGAATACGGCGGCAACCTTGAAAACCGCTCCCGCTTCGCGCGCGAGGTGATCGCCGATATCCGCGACGCGGTGGGCGACACCATGGCCATCACCCTGCGCGTCAGCCTTGACGAAACCATCGGCGACCTTGGCTGCTGCAACAACGAGGTGCGCGATTTCGTCGAACTGAACGCCGACCTGCCCGACCTCTGGGATCTTGCCCAAGGCACGTGGGAGGATTGCTCCGGCCCCTCCCGGTTCAAGGAGGAAGGCGCGCAGGAACTGCTGGTCAAGGGCATCCGCGAACTGTCCACCAGACCGATCGTGGGCGTGGGCCGCTTCACCTCGCCCGACGTGATGGTGCGCATGATCCGCAGCGGCGTGCTGGACTTCATCGGCTGCGCCCGCCCCTCGATCGCCGATCCCTTCCTGCCGAAGAAGGTTGAGGAAGGCCGGATCGAGGATATCCGCGAATGCATCGGCTGCAACATCTGCATCACCGGCGACATGACCATGTCGATCAGCCGCTGCACCCAGAACCCCACCTTCATGGAGGAATGGCGCAAGGGCTGGCACCCGGAAAAGATGAACCCCAAGGGCGACAGCCGCAACGCCCTGATCGTCGGCGCCGGCCCCGCCGGGCTGGAGGCGACACGCGCCCTGGCCCTGCGCGGCTATGACGTGGCGCTGGCCGAGGCGACGACGACCCTTGGTGGGCGCGTGGCGCGGGAACGGCTGCTGCCCGGCCTCTCGGCCTGGGGCCGCGTCGTGGACTACCGGCAGTTCCAGATCAGCCAGCGCCCGAACGTGGAAACCTACTTTGACAGCCCGCTGACGGCCGACGATATCCTCGAATTCGGCTTTGAACATGTCGCCATTGCCACAGGATCGCACTGGCGGGCGGACGGGGTGGCGCGCCAGCATGTCGTGCCGATGCCCATCGACCCCGCGATGACGGTCTGGACCCCCGATGACGTGATGGCCGGCACCCATGGCAGCGACCTGACTGGCAAGACCGTGGTCGTCTATGACGATGACCACTACTACATGGGCGGCGTAATGGCCGAGGTGCTGGCGCGGGCCGGGGCGCAGGTCATTCTTGTCACGCCGTCCGCATTCGTGTCCGACTGGACGCGCAACACGCTGGAACAGGGCGCCATTCACCTGCGGCTGGTTGAGGCGGGCGTGGACATTCGGCTGAACCTTGGCGTCACCGCCATTCGTGCCGACGGGGTGGAAACGAACTGCGTCTATACCGACCGCCGCAGCTTGATCGGCTGTGACGCGGTGCTGGTGGTCGCATCGCGGGTGTCGAACGACAAGCTGTACATGGACCTGATGGCCCGGCAGGACGACTGGGCCGACGCTGGCATCAAGTCCGTCAAGGTCATCGGCGACGCGGCCGCCCCGGCCCCGATTGCCTGGGCGACCTATGCCGGCCACCGCTATGCCCGCGAACTCGACACGCCCGACATCGGCGACGCGCTGCCCTTCCGCCGCGAAGTTACCCAACTGGAACCCCTGTGAGGAGGCCCGCATGAACGAGGCAAAAGCCGTCGAGGTCAGGTCCGTTTCCAAGAGTTTCGGCACCTACCAGGCCCTGAGGTCGGTCAGCTTCGACATCGGCGCCAATGAGTTCTTCACGATGCTCGGGCCATCTGGCTGCGGCAAGACCACGCTTCTGCGCATGCTGGCGGGATTTGAAACCCCCGACAGCGGTTCCATCCGCCTGCACGGGCGCGAGGTGCTGGACCTTCCGCCCCACCGGCGGCGGGTCAACACGGTATTCCAGAACTACGCGCTGTTCCCGCACATGACGCTGGAACAGAACGTGGCCTTCGGGCTGGAAAACCTTGGCTGGGACAGGGCCCGCATCCGCGCCCGCGTGGGCGAGATGCTGGAACGCGTGCACATGGAAACGATGGCCCGGCGGCGCCCCGGCCAGCTTTCGGGCGGCCAGCGCCAGCGCGTGGCCCTTGCCCGCGCCCTTGCCCCGGACCCGGAGGTTCTTCTGCTCGACGAACCCCTATCCGCGCTGGACCTCAAGCTGCGCCAGGCCATGCGGGACGAACTGCGAAAGCTGCAGCGGGACAGCGGGATCACCTTTGTCTTCGTCACCCACGACCAGGAAGAGGCGCTCGACATGTCCGACCGCATCGCTGTTCTGGGTGCCGGAGAGGTCCAGCAGATCGGCTCCCCCACCGAGATATACGAGGAACCCGCGAACCGCTTCGTCGCGGACTTCGTCGGCGAAACCAACTTCTTTGATGTCGAGGTTCTGGAGACCGTCGCGGGCCAGGCCACCGTGCGCACCCCGTTCGGCCTGGTGATCACGGCCCCCGAAACAGGCGTGGCCGGACGCCGCCGCGCCACGCTGTCGGTGCGCCCGGAAAAGGTCAACCTCGGCGATCAGGCACAGGGGGTGACGATGCAGGGCCAAGTCGTCAACAAGAACTACATGGGCGGCTACACCCACTACACGCTCGACATCGGCGGGATCGAGCTTCGCGCCTCTCGCCGGAACGCCTCGCGCGAAGGGGACGCGATCGCCGCCGGGGAAACCGTCAACGTGGGCTTCGCCCCGCTTTCCGCCCGGGTGCTTGCATCATGAGCGACAGTGCCCTGCACAACCCGCCGCTCGACCGGCCGCACAGGCCCCGCCCCTGGCACAACCTGCCGTTCTGGGGGCTGCTGCCAACCTGGGTCCTGATGGGGTTCGCGCTTCTGGTGCCGGTGGTCATTGTCGCGGCGGTGTCGGTGGCAACGCGCGGAACCCATGGCGGCTTCACCTGGGATTTCAACCTCGCCTCCTACCGGCAGATCCTCTTCAACGAGGGCTGGACCGGAGAGATGGAGTTCACCCCGCAGTACCTGATGATCATCGCCCGCACCTTTGTCCTTGCCGGGGCGACGACGCTGATCTGCCTGATTTTCGCAGTTCCGGTGGCCTATTTCATCGCTCGGCAGACTGCGGGAACAAAGGCGGTGCTGATCTACCTCGTCACCCTGCCCTTCTGGGTGTCAATGATCCTGCGCGTCTATGCCTGGATGATCATCCTGGGCCGCGGCGGCCCCCTGCCCCGGTTCCTGGAATCCTTTGGCTTGCCGCCGGGAACCAGCTTCATGTTCAACGACTTCGCGACGCTGACAGCGATGGTCTATACCTACATGCCGCTGATGGTGCTGCCGGTCTTCGCCTCGATCGAAAAGCTGGACGTCACGCTGATCGAGGCCGCGCACGACCTTTATGCCAACCGCTGGACCACCGTGCGCAAGGTCATCCTGCCGCTGACCGCGCCCGGCATCGTGTCCGGGGCCATCCTGGTCTTCGTGCCCTCGCTTGGCGCTGTGCTGGAACCGACGCTGATGGGCGGCGGCAAGCAGATGATGATGGGATCGCTGATCCAGCTGCAGTTCGGCGGCGGCCGCAACTGGCCGTTTGGCGCGGCAATCGCCATGACGCTGATGTGCTTCGTGGTGATCTTCCTGATCTTCACGGCCCATCGCGCCGCGCGCAAAGGGGATGTGGCATGACCCGGCGCCATGACGTGAAACATTACCCCGGGCTGGGCCCGCTGGTGGCGCTGTTCTTCGTCTACCTTTACGCGCCGCTGGCCATCGTGGTGATCTATTCCTTCAACGCCAACCGCATCGTCGGCGTCTGGACGGGGTTTTCGCTGGAATGGTATGCCTCGGCGCTCAACAACCGGGCGCTGATGAACGCGCTGAAAACCTCACTGACCGTGGCGGGCGTGGCGACGGTGGTGGCCACGACCATCGCGCTGCTGGCCGCGCTTGCCATCATCCGCGGCCGGAACGTCCGGTTCCGCAAACTGTCGGAAACGGTGGTCAACCTGCCCCTGCTGCTTCCGGAAATCGTGCTGGCCGTGGCCTCGCTGATCTTCTTTTCGCTGATCGGGCTGCAGAACGGCATGATGAAGCTGATCATCGCCCATTCCGCCTTTTGCACCCCCTTCGCCTTTCTGCCGATCCGCGCCCGCCTGCAAGGCATGTCGCTCGATTTCGAGGAAGCCTCCGCAGACCTCTACGCCTCGCGCTGGACGACGTTCCGGCGCGTCACCCTGCCACTGATCTTCCCGGGGGTGTTTTCGGGTGCGATGCTCGCCTTCCTGATCTCGATGGATGATTTCATCACCTCGAACCTGCTCAGCACCGGCGGCACGACAACCCTGCCCGTCTACATCTTCTCGCTGATCCGCAGCGGTACCTCGCCCGAGCTCAACGCAATCGGCACGCTGCTGATCGTGGCGTCACTGATCCTTGCCACCGTGGCGCTGGCCGTCGCGGCGCGCGGGGCACGAAACAACGACTAAGAACCGACAGGAGAGAACATGATGAAACGCTACCTAGCCACAAGCGCCATCGCCCTTTGCGTGGCCGGCGCGGCCCATGCCGAAGGCCAGCTCAACCTCTATGTCTGGGCGGAGTCCATCTCGCCCGACCTGATCGCCAAGTTTTCGCAGGAACACGACGTTCAGGTCAACGTCGACGGCTACACCTCGAACGAGGATCTGCTGACCAAGCTGCAGGCCGGATCTTCGGGCTATGACCTCGCCACCCCGTCGCAGCATTTCCTGCGGATCATGATCGACGAAGGGCTGATCCAGAACTACGGCGCGAACACGCTGACGGCCTATGAAAACATCGACCCCCGCTGGCGCAACCAGTGGTGGGACGAAAGCCAAGAATACTCGATCCCCATCGCCTATGGCACGGCGGGATTTGTGGTGAACACCGAACTTTACAACGGCCCGACCGACAGCCTTGGCCACTTCTTCGAGCCGGAGGGCGACCTCGTGGGCAAGATCGCCATGCTGTCCTACCCGGACGAAGTGGTTGGCGCCGCGCAGCTTTACCTCGGTGTCCCCTTCTGTTCCGAAGACCCGGCCGAAATGAAGCGGGTGCTTGACCTGCTCATGGCGCAAAAGCCCGCCGTCGCAGTGTATTCCTCGGACAACATCGCCAGCCGTCTCGCCTCGGGCGAGGTTGCGACCCATTTCTGGTGGGATGGCGAGGAACTGAAGGCCCGCGTCAACGGCGCCCCCTTCGCGCTGGCCATGACCAAGGAAGGCCTTGTCGGCTGGATCGACAGCATGGTGATCCCCGTGGGCGCCCCCAACTACGACAACGCCATCAAGTTCATCGAGTTCATTTCCGAACCCGAAAACGCCACCGAACAGATGAACTTCTACGCCCATTCCTCGCCCATGACGCTGGTCGAGGAGAATGTCGTCTACACCAAGGAAGTCGCCCCCGAACTTTACCCAGAGGTTCCGGTGGAATTCTCGCGCACCTGTTCGCCCGCGGCCCAGGACCTGGTCACCCGCGTCTGGACGCAACTGCTGCAATAACCCCGGGCGTGGGGGCCGCCCGGCCCCCGCCCCGGCAACGGAGCTTGCAATGCCCGCCGACATGATCATCCTGAACGCCCGGGTGCGGCTCCTGTTCGCACCCGCGGGCGCAACTGCCCTTGCCATCGCCGGCGAACGCATCCTGGCAGTTGGCCCGAACGACGCCATCCTCGCGCATGCCGGCCCGTCTACCCGCGTCGTCGACGCGGGCGGGCGGGAACTGCTGCCGGGCTTTGTCGAAAGCCACCTGCACCTGTTCATGGGCGGCGCCACCCTTTCGATGCTGAACCTCGGCACGACCTTCGGGTTCGACGCGACCCGCGACGCGCTGCGGGATTTCGCCGCCGCCAATCCGGATGCCGAACTGCTGATGGCCTATGCCGTCAACTACGTCATCTTTGGCGAGGATCGCCGCCCCGACCGCCACCTGCTGGACGCAATCATTCCCGACCGCCCCGTCTGCCTGATGGCCACGGACCTGCATTGCGCTTGGGCCAATACCCGCGCGCTGGAACTCGCCGGCATCCTGCGCGGCGCCGATGTCGGGTATGGATCTGAAGTCGTGATGGGCGAAGACGGGCTCGCCACGGGCGAGCTTCGCGAGTTCGCCGCCATGAACCGGGTCAAGATGCTGTCCCGGCTCAAGGGCCGCGATGGCCTGGACTACGAAGGCGGCGAGGTGACCGAGGAGGACCGCGATCACGACCGCGCCCTGATCCGAAAGGCCGGCGAATACTGTGCGCGCCATGGCATCACCAGCGCGGTCAACATGGACGGCAACGCCTATCAGGCGGACCTGATGCGCGACCTTGCGCTGGCGGGCGAAATGCCGGTTCGGGTCAGCCTTCCCCTGCGGCTGCAGGAACACCACGGGCCTGATGGGGTGTCCCTGATCGACGGCTTCGGCCCCGAGGTTCCCGGTTGGCTCAGCTTTGGCAGGATCAAGCTGTTCATGGATGGCGTCTATGACACCTGGACCGCCCTGACCGTGACGGACTACCCTGACCGACCCGGCTTCCGCTCCGAACCCCTGATCGCGCCCGAGATCTTCAACGCCATCTGCATCGAGGCTGACCGCCGCGGTCTGCAGATCGCGACCCACGCCGTCGGCGACGGCGCCGTCCGCGCCACGATCGACGGATATCAGGCGGCGCGCACCGCCAACGGCCCGCGCGACGCCCGCCACCGCATCGAACATATCGATACGATTGCGCCTACGGACCTTGCGCGGCTGAAACCCCTGGGCATCACCGCATCCATGCAGCCCGTCCATCCGCCAGGTTCGGCCGGGCTGCCGCTGCAACCCACCACCACCATCATGGGCCGCGACCGCTGGGCCACGGCGTTCCCGTGGCGCATGATCCGCGACCACGACGTGCCGCTGTGCTTCGGCACCGACTGGCCGGTCTCCCCCCTCTCGCCGCTTTACGCGATCCACTGCGCCCTGACCCGCCTGCCCTGGGCAAACGACATCGCCGACCAGCGCCTGACGCTGGACGAATGCCTGGCCGCCTACACCACCGGTGGCGCCCACGCCGATTTCGCCGACGACCGGCGCGGGCGGCTTGAACCCGGATTTGACGCGGACCTGGTGCTGATCGATGGCGATCTTGAAGGCCTCGCAGAAACCCCTGACGCAGCCACGATCCACATGACGATCTGCGGCGGCAACATCACTCACAAGGCGACCTGATGGAAACGTTCGACTACATCGTGATCGGCGCCGGTTCCGCCGGCTGCGTCCTTGGCAACCGGCTCACCGCCGATCCCAAACGGCGCGTCCTTGTTCTTGAAACGGGCGGCGGCGACCGGGACATCCGCGTCAAGGTCCCGGCCGGCATCCTTGCGATGTATGGCCGCAAACGCTTCGACTATGGCTATGTCGGCGTGCCGCAGCCTGAACTGAACAACCGGCGCATCCCCGTCAACCGGGGTCGGATGCTGGGGGGCTCGTCCTCGCTCAACTCGATGCTCTACATCCGGGGGGCGCGTCAGGATTACGACGAATGGCGCGACCTGGGTTGCGACGGCTGGGGCTGGGACGACGTGCTGCCTCTCTTCAAGGCGCTGGAAAGAAACCAGAACGGGCAGGACCCGGCCTATCACGGCACCACCGGCGAACTTTACGTGGACCGCCCGCGCGACCCGAACCCCGTCTGCCAGGACTTCATCGCCGCCGGTGAGACCCTGCAACTGCCCCGGAACACGGATTTCAACGGGCCCGGCCAGCTTGGCCTTGGCGTCTATGACGTCACGCAGAGGAACGGCCTGCGCTTTTCCTCCTACAACGCGTTTCTTGAACCCGTCCGGAACCGCCCCAACCTGACGATCTGGACGGGGAGCGAGGTGCACAGGCTGGTCCTGAAGGACGGCCGCGCCACCGCGGTAGAGGTGACGCGAAACGGCACGCGCCAAACCATCGCCTGCACCGCCGAAATCATCCTTTCCGCAGGCGCGATCGGCACGCCGATGATCCTGATGGGGTCCGGCATCGGCCCCGGTGCCGCCCTGCGCGCTCAGGGGATCGAGGTCGCCCATGACCTGCCCGGGGTCGGCCAGAACCTGCGCGACCACGTCGACGGGATGATCACTGTGCGCAGTGACTCCAACCGCACCCTAGGCTTCTCGCTTGGCAACCTCCGCCGCCTGCTCCCTTCGCCCTTCCTGTTCGCCGCGAACCGCCGCGGCGAGCTTTCGACCAACTACGTCGTGGCGGGCGGCTTTGCCCGAACCCCGCTGGCGGGCGAGCTGCCCGATGTCCAGTTCCACTTCGTTCCCGGCTACCGCAGCCATCGCGGGCGGCTGGTGGAATGGGGTCACGGCTTTGCCATCCACACCTGCGTCCTGCGGCCCCGGTCCATCGGCGAAATCCGCATTTCGCGACAGGACGGCAAACTTGTCCCCGAAATCGACCACCGCTTCTTCAGCGACCCGTTCGATGCCCAGGTCCTGGTCGAAGGCATCAAGCTTGCCCGCCGCATCTTCGCCGCCGAACCGATGGCCAGCCTCGAGGGCCGGGAAATCCTGCCGGGACCCGACGTGCGGACCGATGACGACCTCCTCGCCTACCTGCGGGCAGAGGCGCTGACCGTCTATCACCCGGTCGGAACTGCAAAAATGGGGCGCGGCCCGATGGCGGTGGTTGATCCGGTCACGATGAAGGTGCACGGGCTGGACGGGCTGCGCATCGCCGACGCATCCGTCATGCCGACCCTGATCGGCGGCAACACGAATGCGCCGTCGATGATGATCGGTGAAAAATGTGCAAGGGCAATCGGCGCGGCCTGATGGGCCGCGCGTAAAGGCGCAGGGGCCGCAGCATGCCGTGGCCCCTTCCGCTTGGTTACAGGTACATGTGCCGGATGGTGTCGTCTGCCAGCATCTCTGCCCGCGATCCTTCGACTGCGATCTGCCCCCGGACCAGCAGGTAGCCGCGGTCCGCGATCGACAGGGCCTTTTCGGCATTCTGCTCTATCAGCAGCACCGTCCGCCCCTCCGCATGGATGCGCGCGACAGTGTCGAAATACTCGTCGATCAGCTTGGGCGACAGGCCCAGCGACGGTTCATCCATGATCAGCAGCTCCGGGTCCCCGATCAGCGCCCGGGCCAGGGCCACCATCGCCTGCTCGCCGCCCGACATCGTCCGGGCCTGCTGGTTCATCCGCTCCTTGATGCGTGGAAACAGGTCATGGATCATCTCAAGCCGCGCCTCAAACGGCGTGCCGCAGCCCGACGCATCGTAACCCAGCTTCAGGTTCTCCCGCACCGTCAGCGACGGGAACAGCTTGCGCCCCTCGGGCACGAAGCCGATCCCCTGCGCCGTCAGCCGTTCCGCGCCCAGCCGCGTGACGTCCTGCCCCATCAGCGCCACATTACCGCCCTTCAGCGGCAACAGCCCCGACAGCGCCTTGAAGGTCGTGGACTTCCCTGCCCCGTTTGGCCCTAGTAGGCACACCAGTTCGCCCTTGCGAACGGTGATCGAAATTCCACGCAGCATCGCGACCTGGCCATAGGCCGTGCTGACATTCTGCAGATCAAGCATGTTCCACCGCCTTCTGGCCAAGATAGGCCTGCTGCACGCGCGGCAGCAGGCGCACGTCGGCAAACTGCCCCTGGGCGATCTTCTTGCCATAGTCGATGACGATCACATCATCGGGCAGCTCCGCCACCAGGCGCATGTCGTGTTCGATGATCAGGAAGGAAAGCCCCGGATTTTCCCGCATCACGCGCCGGATGTCGTTCATCAGGTCGGCCGTGTCCCGGTCATCCATCCCCGAAGATGGTTCATCCAGCAGGATCAGCCGCGGATGCAGGGCCAGCGCCCGTGCGATTTCCAACCGCCTGCGGTCGGCCTGGGGCAGGATGCCCGCGGGTTCGTACCGCCGCATGTAAAGCTCTTCCGACAGGCTTCGCAGGATCGCGCTGGCTTCCTCGGCACAGGCATCCAGTTCGCGGCGGGCGCGGCGGGGCGTCAGCAGCGCCGACAGCACGCTGGTCTTGGTCCGCGAGTGCATCCCGATCATGACGTTGTCCAGGATCGACAGGTCCTCGAACAGGCGGGAGGACTGGAAGGTCCGCGCGACCCCCTTGGCCGCGATCTGATGGGGCGGCAGGCCGGTAATGTCCTGACCATCCAGCAGCACGCGCCCGGAACCGGGCTTGTAGATCCCGGTAATCAGGTTGAACAGCGTCGATTTCCCGGCGCCGTTCGGGCCGATGATGCAGGTGATATGTGACGGCGGCAGGTCGAAGTCGACATCATCGACGGCGACAAGCCCGCCGAACCGGATGCCCAACCCCCTGAGCGACAAAAGCGGCTGCGTCATTTGTGTGCCCCATAATGGCGCTGGCGTTGCGGGAACAGGCCCTTGGGCCGCAGGATCAGGAACAGGATCACCACGACGGATACGAACAGCAGCCGGTAATCCGAAAAGATCCGCAGCTTTTCGGGCAGCAGGGTCAGCAGGAACGCCCCCACGATCACGCCAAAGGTGTTGTCCATGCCGCCAACGATGACCATGGTCATGATCGTCACCGATACAAGAAAGGTGAAGTTATCCGGCGAAATGTAGGACACGTAGAACGCATAGATCGTGCCCGCGAACGCCGCCAGGAACGCGTCCACGGCAAAGGCCAGGATCTTGTACCACGCGACGTTGATGCCCTGCGACCGCGCAGCCAGTTCGTCCGCCCGAATTGCGTTCCAAGCCAGGCCGATCCGGCTTTCATGCAGCCGCTTGGCCGACAGGATGGCAAGCCCCAGCAAGGCAAGGGCCAGGTAATAGAAGTTGGCCTGCGGCGGCAGCCGGATGCCCGCGAACTGGATCGGCTGCATGAATGAATGGCCAAACAGGCTGGGCGCGGGGATGCCCACCAGCCCGTTCGGGCCGCCGGTCCAGGACAGGTTGTTCAGCATCTGGTGGATAACAATGCCAAAGGCGATGGTGACCAGCGCCAGATAACTGTCCCGCGTCCGCATCGACGGAATGCCCAGCAGGAACCCGAAGGCCGTGGCAACCAGCGCCGCCGCCGGGAGCGTCGCCCACATGGACAGGCCGAAATGGATCGCCAGCAGGGCCGAGGTATAGGCCCCGATCCCATAGGTCGCCCCGGTCGCGAAGTTCGGGATGTTGGCCGATCCAAGCTGGAAGTTCAGCGCCAGCGCCAGCACCGAGTAGAGCAGCGCGACGATCACCAGATGCATCGCGTAGGTGTTCGCGCCCAGAAGGATCGGGTAGGTCAGGACGATGAGGATCCCCACCCAAAGGGCCACCCCCCGCGCCGCGCGGAACGCGCCGACGATGATGTCCTCGATCTGGGGGCGGATCTGCATCAGGGCAAAGCCCGCCCCCATCACCCCCAGCAGCGCGAGGACGACCGGCGTTGAATTCGCCTCCAGCAGGCCCCAAAGCAGGGCCGCCCCCAGAACCTCGGCCGCGATGACGATCAGGGCAGAGGGGAACGCGGCAGGGGCGTGGGTATGTGTTGCTGTCATGGCCATGCGCCTACACCTTTTCCATGACCGGCTTGCCCAGCAGGCCCGAGGGCCGCACGCAAAGCATCAGGATGACCAGAAGGAAGACAAAGACGAGCCGGTAGGACGCGCCTTCGGCCATGTTGGCCTGCACGATGGACTCGATCCCCGCAATGGCAAGCGCACCGAGGATGGCCCCGTTCATTGACCCCAGCCCGCCGATTACAGCGGCCGAGAAGCCGATCAGGCCCAGCTGCACGCCGAAGTCAAAGCGCACGACCCCGGCGTGGCTGGCAAAGAACAGCGCCCCCAGCGCACCGACGGCCGAGGCAAGGAAGAAGGTGAAGGCAAAGATCCGTTCCGGGAAAATCCCCATCAGCCGCGCCGTGTCGCGATCCTCGGCCACGGCGCGGATGCGCGTGCCGATCGCCGTCCTTTGCATCAGCACATACATCAGCGCCACCACGGCGACCGAGGTCACGATGATAAGGACGGGCTGCGCCGGAAGCCCCGCAACATTACCCTGAACGATGGCGGGAAACGCCTTGGGGTTCGACCCCTGCGGGTAGATGGCGCGCACAAGCTCACGTACCGCTGTGCCAAGCGCCACGGTCGCGACCAGCGCCATCATCGCCGGAGAATTGCGAAACCGACGAATGACCAGCCGGTCAGCCCCGATCCCCACCAGCCCGGTGGCAAGGATCGCCACCGCCAACGCCAAAAGCAGGGCCGCCGGGGCGCTGCTGCCCACGAGCCCAAGGAACGCCTGAAGGCTTGCCAGCGCAACGAAGGGCGCCACCATGGACACGTCGCCATGCGAGAAATGGATCACGTTCAGCAACCCGAAAAGCAGGCTGAACCCGATTGCGACAAGGGTGTAAATGCTGCCCAGCACCATCCAGTTAAGTAGATGCTGAACGAGAAGGCTGTCCATTTTGGCCCCTCCGTTGGTCTGTTGACGTTTGTGGATTTATTGGCGCCGGATCGCGCGATTCCGGACACAGTAGTTCCTGCCGATCATCCGGACGAATAGCTTTTTCCGAACCACCGGCTCAGGAAAAACGACTTAATCAACCCGGCATGACCGCCTATACCGCCCCTTGCACGATGATGGGGAAAGTCTCGGCCATTCTGCCGCGCGGGCTGCCGCATCATTGCAAATGACCCTGCGCAAGACAGGCAACCGTTCCTTCAGAGAGGCAAAATGACCA
This sequence comes from Rhodobacteraceae bacterium LNNU 3342, assembly GCA_008711135.1. Taxonomy (GTDB): domain Bacteria; phylum Pseudomonadota; class Alphaproteobacteria; order Rhodobacterales; family Rhodobacteraceae; genus Halodurantibacterium. The sequence continues at coordinate 87,849 of VUAW01000006.1, read as the reverse complement.
GATTCCTGACCACCCGCCGCGCCGCGATCGCCGGTCTGCTTTTGTCAGCCGCCGCCTTTGCCGTGCCTGCCCATGCTGAAAAGACCGCCGTGAAGATCGGGTTCCTTGGCCCGCTCTCGGGCGGCAACGCGCAGCAGGGGCTTGGCGCCCGCAACGGCTTCCTGCTGGCGATCGAGCAGGCGAACGCCAACCCTGACCTGGCCTATGAATTTGAAGGCGTCGTGCTGGACGACGCCTCCGATCCGCAAACCGGTGTGTCTGCCGCGATGAAGCTGGTCAACGACCCGAACGTGGTGGCGGCGACCGGGCACTGGAACTCGCCCGTGGCGCTGGCGACGATGCCGGTCTTTTCGCGCTTCCAGACCCCGCTCGTCATCTGGGGGGCGATTTCGCCCGCGATCACCAACCAGAACCTGCCCGAGGTCACGCGCGTCACCCCCACGTTGCTGACGGAAAACCAGCCGCTTGCCGAATGGGCGGTGAATGAACTGGGCGCCAAGCGGATCGCCATCATCGCCGACACCTCGGACTTCGGGAAATCGAACGCGGAAGCGATCAGCACCTTTGTTCCCGAAGCGGGGGGCGAGATCGTCTCGACCGACCTGCTGCCGGTCGGCTCGACCGACTTCCGCACGATCCTGACCGGCCTGAAGGGCAAGGACATCGACGCGGTCTACTTTGGCGGGGTCATCACCGAGGCCGGCATCCTTGCCCGGCAGATGAAAGAGGTCGGGCTGGACAAGCCGATGCTCGGTACTTCGGGGATGTATGACCCGGAATTCGTGTCGGTCGCTGGCGATGCGGCCGAGGCCGCGATCGTGTCCTATCCCGCAGCGGCGGCGAACCCGAAGCTCGATCAGCTTGACGCGGACTATGCCGCGCGCGGCTTTGCCGAGCCCGCCAGCCCGTACACCAAATACGCCTATGACGCGACGAACCTGATCATCCAGGCCATCGAGGAAGTCGGCATCGATGACAAGGTGGCGCTTGCCGCCGCGATCCGCGACATCGAGCATGACGGCACCACGGGCACGATCACCTTCGACGAAAATGGCCAGACCCAGACCCCGATGGACATCGAGTTGAAGACCGTTCGTGACGGTGCGTGGACCAACTACCAGACCAACTGAACCCTTTGTGGCCCCTGCATCGCGCGGGGGCCCTGTTCGACCCCCATCCGAGGAGACATCCATGCCCGTCCATACCCGCATCCGCCCGTTCAACACCAAGGAAACCTACCCTGAGCAAAAGCTGAACAACGACCTGTGCCAAGCGGTCATTGCGCGCGGGGCCACGGTGTTCGTGCGCGGCCAGATCTCGCAGGATCTGGATACGCGGGAAAGCCTGCATGTGGGCGACGCCGCAGCGCAGGCCCGCAAGGCCATGGAAAACATCAAGATGCTGCTGGAAGAGGCAGGTTCCGACCTCTCGCACATCTGCCGCGTCGTGGTCTACCTGATCGACATCCGCTACCGCGAGGCGGTCTATAACGAGATGGGCAAATACCTGCAGGGCGTCTTCCCCGTATCCACCGGTCTCGTGGTCTCTGCGCTGGCCCGCCCCGAATGGCTGGTGGAGATCGAAGTGACCGCCGTCATCCCCGACGAAGCCTGACATGACGTTCTCCATCTCTGCCCGTTGCGCGGATACCGGCATGTTTGGAATGGCGGTGTCCTCGTCATCCCCGGCTGTCGCTGCCCGCTGTGCCCATGCCCGCGCCGGCGTCGGCGTGGTGGCGACCCAGAACGTCACCGACCCCAGCCTTGGCCCCAAGGGGCTGGACCTGATGGCGAGAGGCCTGACGGCCGAGGCCGCGCTCGCCCGGCTGGTGGCCGAAGCCCCGCATATCGAGTTCCGCCAGCTTGTGCTTGTGGATGCGCAGGGCGGCGCGGCCACCCATTCCGGCGCAAAGACCTTGGGCACCCATGGTTCTGCCCGGGCGCAGGATGTGGCCGCAGCGGGGAACATGCTGACCTCTGCCACCATTCCGCAGACGATGGTCGAGGCTTTCGAAGCCTCCAGAGGTCAGCACCTCGGCGACCGGCTGATCGGCGCCATGCGTGCGGCCATGGCTGCCGGGGGCGAGGAAGGCCCCGTCCATTCCTTCGGTCTGATCCTGGTCGATAAGGTGTCCTGGAACGTCGCCGACCTGCGCATCGACTGGACCGAGGGGGACCCGATCGAAGAGGGCGCCGCGCTCTGGCAGCGCTGGCGGCCAGAGATGGACGCCTATGTCACGCGGGCCCTGAACCCGTTGGACGCGCCCAGCTATGGGGTTCCCGGGGACCTGTGACCCAGGGCCTGCCCTTGCAAAGGACATCCGGATGATCCCTTCGACCACTGAGATCCTGGCCCGCCTTGTGGCGGAACCCACCGTGTCGCGTTCATCCAACCTTGCGCTGCTTGACTATGTCGAGGAGCTGCTTGCGGCGGCCGGGGCGCGGACGGAACGGTTCGCACATCCGGACGGGTCCCGCGCCAATCTTTGGGCGACGCTGGGCCCGGAGGGTGCGGGCGGGGTGGTTCTGTCCGGGCATACGGATGTAGTTCCTGCGACCGGACAGGACTGGACGCACGATCCTTTCACCCTGCGCGAACAGGACGGTCGCCTTTACGGCCGTGGGACCGCGGACATGAAGGGGTTCATTGCATGCGCCCTGCACGCTGCACTGCATGCCGCGCAACATCCCCTGCGCCAGCCGCTGCACCTTGCCCTGTCCTATGACGAAGAGATCGGCTGCATGGGCGTCCGCGGAATGATCGACGCGCTGGCGCTGCGCCCGGATCGGCCGGCGATCTGCATCGTTGGCGAGCCCACCGGCATGCGGGTGGCGACCGGGCACAAGGGCAAGACGGCGCTTCGTGCCTGCTGCCACGGCCAGACGGGCCATTCCGCGCTGGCGCCCAACGCGATGAACGCGCTTCACTTGGGCGCGGCCTTTGTCACGGCCTTGCAGACCCGCCAGGAAGATCTGCGCGTGAATGGCCGGCGGGATATCGATTACGACATTCCATATTCCACGATCCACGCCGGGATCATGCGGGGCGGCACCGCCCTGAACATCGTCCCTGACCAGTGCGAGATCGAGTTCGAGATCCGGAACATCGCGGAGGATGATCCCTCTGTCATCCTTGCCGGCATCAGGTCGGATGCCGAAGCCATCGCCGCGCCCTACCACAACCGCTTCCCCCACGCCCGGATCGAGGTGGAGGAAATCTCCAGTTATCCCGGCCTGAACACGGCGAGTGACTCACCGGCGGTCCGGCTTCTGGCCCGGCTGCTTGATGCGGAGCCCCTTCCCCTGAAGGTGGCCTTCGGAACCGAGGGCGGGCTGTTCAGTCAGCACCTTGGCATCCCCACCGTCATCTGCGGGCCCGGCTTCATGGATCAGGGGCACAAGCCCGACGAGTTCGCCAGCCTTGAACAGCTGGCCCAATGCGACGGGATGCTGTCCCGGCTGGTGGATTTCCTGTCTGGCGATCCGTGACCGGCATTGCCAGCCGGTTTTGCCTTGCCGAACCTGCGGCTATGATCCACGACGAAACGCGGCGCGCCACGCGCCAAGGGTAGGCCGATGGAACTGAAGTGGCTGGAGGATTTCCTCAGCGTCGCGTCGACGCACAGTTTCTCGCGCTCGGCCGAGGCGCGAAACGTCACCCAGTCGGCCTTCAGCCGGCGCATCCGGTCGCTGGAGCTTTGGCTGGGGTGCGAGCTTCTGGACCGCTCCACCTATCCCGTCAGCCTGACCGCCGAGGGCCGCGCCTTCCGTGAATCCGCCGAGGAGATCGTCCGCCTTTGCTATCAAAGCCGGGCGGGGCTGGCGGGGCGCAAGACCCCTACTCAGGGCATGATCGCGCTGACGGCGCTGCACACCCTGTCGGTGACCTTCGTGCCGCAGTGGCTGTCATCGCTGCGGCCTTCGCTGGGGCAGATAGGCAGCCGGGTGCTGCCGGAAAACTATGCGCTTTGCATTCAGGCGCTGGTCGATGGCGGCTATGACTTCCTGCTGACCTTTCACCACCCCAGCATCCCGGTGCCGCTTGATCCGGGGCGGTTTCCCTTTGTCACCGTTGGGCAGGATCATCTGGCCGCCGTCGCCAGCGCGGCCCATATCGACGATTGGCGCGCCGCGGGCCCCCTGCCCCTGCTTCAGTATTCGCGGGGCTCGTTCCTTGGCCTGCTGACCTCGCTGGCGCAGGGGCAGCCGGGTGCGCCGGAAACCTTCGTGGCGCATGTGAACGAAAACTCGATGGCCGAGGCGATGAAGTTCATGGCGCTGGAAGGTCACGGGGTGGCGTGGTTGCCCCGCAGCCTTGCCGCGGCGGAAATTGCGGCGGGGCGGCTGCAGGTCGTGGCGCCCGAAATGCCGATGGACATCCGGCTGTACCGGGACGGCACACGGTCGCGCCCTGTCGTCGAGCGGGTCTGGCAGGCGGCGCAGGGTTATTCCGAAAACGCATAAGTCAGTCCGCCTTGGCATTTGCGCAGCGCACCGGGCGGCCATATTCCTGAGTCCACGCCCCTGCGGCGCCCCATGTTTGTGTCCGAAAACCGAAGCCCCGCATGCACTTCTGCGGGTCGTCCCCCCCTTTGCCCGAGAGCCGCCATGACCCATGCAGATCCCGTTCCCGCCCGCGTCGAACATGACCTGATCGGCGACCGCAAGGTTCCCGCCGCCGCCTATTACGGCGTGCATACGCTGCGGGCGGTCGAAAACTTTCCGATCACCGGCCAGACCGTTTCCCAAGCCCCCGACCTGATCATCGCCCTCGCCGCGATCAAGGAGGCGGCTGCAGAGACGAACCACAGCCTTGGCCTGCTTGATGCCGCGCGTACCGGTGCGATCGCGGCCGCCTGCCGCGAAATCCGCGCCGGTGCGCTGCATGACCAGTTCGTGGTGGACATGGTGCAGGGCGGCGCCGGCACCTCCACCAACATGAACGCGAACGAGGTGATCGCCAATCGCGCGCTGGAACTCATGGGCCACGCGCGGGGCGACTACCACCTCCTGCACCCGAACGAACACGTGAACATGGGCCAGTCCACCAATGACGTCTACCCGACGGCGCTGAAGCTGGCGGCGTGGGTGGGGACCGGCCGGTTGGTCGGGGCGATGCAGTCGCTGCGCGGGGCCTTTGCCGAAAAGGCGGTAGAATTTGCCGATGTCATAAAGATGGGCCGCACCCAGTTGCAGGACGCGGTGCCCATGACCCTTGGGCAGGAGTTCGGCACCTACGCCCTGATGCTGGCCGAGGATGAAGCCCGCCTGTCCGAAGCCGCGCTGCTGATCTGCGAGATCAACCTCGGCGGCACGGCCATTGGCACGGGCATCGCGACGCATCCGATGTACGCGGCCCGTGTGCGCGAAAACCTGTCGCGGATCACCGGCATCGACCTAACGACCGCGCCTGACCTGATCGAGGCCACGCAGGACTGTGGCGCGTTCGTGCATCTTTCGGGCGTGCTGAAGCGCGTGGCGGTGAAGCTGTCGAAAACCTGCAACGACCTGCGCCTGCTGTCATCCGGTCCCCGCGCGGGGCTGAACGAAATCAACCTGCCCGCCATGCAGGCCGGGTCGTCGATCATGCCCGGCAAGGTCAATCCCGTCATCCCCGAGGTCGTCAACCAGGTCGCGTTCGAGGTGATCGGTAACGACATCACCGTCACCATGGCCGCCGAAGCCGGTCAGCTGCAACTGAATGCGTTCGAGCCGGTGATCTTCTACAGCCTGCACCGCAGCCTGACCCACCTTGCCGCCGCCTGCCAGACGCTTGAGGTGAACTGCATCCGCGGCATCACCGCGAACCGGGATCGCCTGCGCCGGACGGTGGAACAGTCGATTGGCATCGTGACTGCGCTCAACCCCTACATCGGCTATCGCGCGGCGACAGAGGTCGCGCTTGAGGCGCATCACAGCGGCCGCGCAGTGATCGAGATCGTGCAGGAACGCGGCCTGATGTCCCCCGACCACCTCGCCGCCATCCTTCGCCCCGAAGCGCAGGTCCAGCAGGCGCAGCTGTAGCCCAGCTACCCGGCGGCGGATGTGTCCGCCCGCCGGGGACGTAGCCAGCGGCAGCCATAGGGCGCCAGTTCGACCCGCAGCGTGCCATCGCGGGAAAGCGTAAATTCTCCTTCACCCAGGATGTCGGTCAGCCCCTCCCATCCCGCGCCGTCGTGGAAGCGGTACGAGGTCTGGCAGGGCGTGGCCGACAGGTTGTGCAAAAGGATGACGCAGCGCTCGCCCCAGTCATAGCGCAGGGCGACGATGGGGCTTTCCGGAACCGGGATGAAGCTCCAGGTACCGAAGGCGATCTCGGGCGTTTCGCGGCGGCGGCGGATCAGCCGCTCCATCCAGTTGAGCATGGAGCCGGGGGTGCGCTCCTGGTCCATCACGTTGACCTCGGCCGGGGACCATTTCCGCGCGGCCACCACGGCGCGCGTCAGCTTGTCAGGGGGCGCGCTGGAAAAGCCGCCATTGGGGCGGTTCGACCACTGCATCGGGGACCGGACGCTCAGCCGCCCCGGGATGTCGAGGTTTTCGGCCATGCCGATCTCTTCGCCATAGAACAGGACGGGTGCGCCCGGCATGGCAAAGATCAGGCTGTAGACCATACGCAGCCGGTCCTGGTTCCCGTTCAGCATGGTGGGCATCCGGCGGCGCAGGCCGCGGCCGAACAGCTGCATGTCCTCCTTCGGCCCGAATGCCTTGAAGACCTCTTGCCGTTCGGCCTCGGTCAGCTTGTCGAGCGACCATTCATCGTGGTTGCGCACGAATTGCGCCCAGCCCGCGTTTTCCGGCAGCGACGGCTGCGCCCGCAGGCAATGCACCAGCGCGCCCGCATCCTCGCGCACCAGCGCCAGCGCCAGCGCCTGGTTGAGGTTGAAGTCGAGGCACATGTTCAACTCGTCCCCGCCTTCACCGCCGAAAAAGCGCCGGACGTTTTCGTATTCGAGGTTCACCTCGCCCATCAGGATGGCATCCCCGCAGCGCCGGCCCAGAAAGCCCCGCAGTTCCCGCAGCCAGTCATGCGGCGCCACGTCCATGCTGCTGGTGATGCCGTCGGTTTCCAGCAGGAACGGCACCGCATCCACCCGGAACCCCGACAGCCCAAGTTGCAGCCAGAAGCCGATGATCCTGCGGATCTCTGTCCGCAGTTCGGGGTTGGAGATGTTGAGGTCGGGCTGATGCTTGTAGAACCGGTGCAAGAAATACTGGCCCGCCACCTCGTCCCATTCCCAGTTGCTGTCCTCTTCATCCGGGAAGACAAGTCCCTGGGGCCCGCCCTCCGGGATCTCGTCCGACCAAACGTACCAGTCGCGGAAGCGTGAATTCCGATCCGCCCGCGCCGCCTGAAACCATGGGTGATCGACCGATGTGTGGTTGACGACCAGATCCGCAATGACCTTGATCCCGCGCGAATTCGCCGTTCGGATAAATTCGACAAAATCTCCGAGGCTCCCCAGCGCCGGGTCAACCGTGTAGTAGTCGGTGATGTCATACCCATCGTCCCGGCTCGGGCTGGGAAAGAACGGCATCAGCCACAGGCAGGTCACCCCCAGCCCGGCCAGGTAGTCGATCCGCTGCGCCAGCCCGGCGAAATCCCCCACCCCGTCGCCGTTGCTGTCCTGGAACGTCTGCACGTCAAGGCAATAGAAGATCGCGTTCTTCCACCACGCGTCGCTGGTGCGGCTGATGTCCATCGGCGGTGCCCCCGTTTGCGGTTTCAACGCGCCCCGGCGCCCGCGGTTGGCATGGGCGGCAGAAACCGGCGCCCCCGTGGGAACGATGCCGGTTCTGAAACGCTATCCTCCCGCAGCGACCGGAGACGCCAGATGACCCAGCATGGCACAGCGTGGTGGAAGTCCGCCACCGCCTATCAGATCTACCCGCGCAGCTTCTGCGACAGCAACGGCGATGGGATCGGCGACATTCCCGGGATCATATCCAAGCTCGACTACCTGCAGGATCTGGGGATCGGGTTCATCTGGCTATCGCCGGTCTTTGCCTCGCCCATGGTGGACAATGGCTACGACATCTCGGACTACCGCGACGTCGCGCCGGAATTCGGCACGCTGGAGGATCTTGACCAGCTGATCGCGGATGCAAAGGCGCGGGGGATCGGCATCGTGCTCGACCTCGTGGTCAACCACACCTCGGACCAGCACCCGTGGTTTCAGGATGCGCGCGCCGCCCGGGATGCACCATTGCGCGATTATTACATCTGGCGCGATCCGGCCCCGGATGGCGGCCCGCCGAACGACCTGCAATCCTCCTTCGGCGGCCCGGCCTGGACGCTAGACCCGCAGACGGGCCAGTACTACCTGCACTTGTTCGACCGGCGCCAGCCCGACCTCAACTGGTCCAACCACCGCGTCCGGGCCGAAGTCCACGACATGATGAACTGGTGGTACGACCGCGGCATCGCCGGCTTTCGGATGGATGTGATCGACGTGATCGGCAAGGAGGTCGACCGGGGCATCACCACCAACGGCCCCCACCTGCACCGCTACCTTCAGGACATGCACCGTGCCACTGCCCTTGGCCGTGACATCGTGACAGTGGGCGAGGCATGGAGCGCGACGCCGGAAAACGCCCTGCTTTACTGCGGGCGCGACCGGCAGGAACTGTCGATGATCTTCCAGTTTTCCCACATCACGCAGTCCTGGGACGAAGAGCATGGCAAGTGGAAGCCCAAGGACTTCGACCTCGTGGCGCTGAAGCGCGTCCTGAACGAATGGCAGGCGGCCCTTGCCCACGACGGCTGGAACTCGCTGTTCTGGAGCAACCATGACCTGCCCCGCGCCGTGTCGAAATACGGCGACGAAGGAGTTTACCGTGAAGTCTCGGCCAAGATGCTGGCCACCGTGCTGCACCTGATGAAGGGTACGCCCTACATCTATCAGGGCGAGGAGTTGGGGATGACCAACGCTGGCTTCACCCGCATCGACCAGTACCGGGATGTGGAGACGCTGAACTTCCACGCCCTGCAGATGGCAGCCGGTGTCACCCCCGAGGCCTTCCTGCATGGCGCCTGCGCCAACAGCCGCGACAACGCCCGCACACCGATGCAATGGACAGACGCGCCCCACGCCGGCTTCACCACCGGCACCCCGTGGCTGGAGGTGACGGCGAACTATCCCACCATCAACGCGGCCGCGGCGCTTGCAGACCCGGACTCGGTTCTGGCGCATTACCGCAGGCTGGCGCATCTGCGACGCGACCTACCGATCATCGTTCATGGCGACTACCTGCCGCTGGCAGAGGACCACCCGCAGGTGTTCGCCTATCAGCGCCGGCTGGCAGGACAGCGGCTTCTTGTGGTCGCCAACTTCAGCGCGGCAGAGGTCGCCTTTGACCTTCCTGACCGCGCGGCGATGCGGGGACGCTGCCTGATCACCAACCGCGCGGCACGGGACGTGGCCGAAGGCCGCCTGACCCTGTCGCCATACGAGGCCTTCGCGATCCTGTCCTGAAGCCGGGTAGTTCCTGGTGGCGACGGCCCCAAATCTGATCGGGCGAAAAATTTGGAAAAAAGTTTCAAACCCCGGGAACCAACACCGCAGCCGCGCGTTATTCAGTCGGTGCGGCAGACTTTTGTGCCCGCGCAGACGCGCGGTTTAACGAGTGTTCTTTTGTTTTCTGCTGCAGATACAAGAAAACCGGCGGGTCGCCCCTGCCGGTTTTCTTTTGCGCCAGTCGCGGCATTGCCGCGCGGCAGCCCCTTACATGTTCGGATAGTTCGGCCCGTCGCCGCCCTGCGGGGTGGTCCAGACGATGTTCTGGCTGGGGTCCTTGATGTCGCAGGTCTTGCAGTGCACGCAGTTCTGGAAGTTGATGACGAAGCGCGGGCCAGCCTTGTCCTCGACCACCTCGTAGACGCCCGCCGGGCAATAGCGCTGCGCGGGTTCCGCATAATCCGGCAGGTTCACCGCGATGGGCAGCGACGGATCACGCAGGCGCAGATGGCAGGGCTGGCTTTCCTCGTGGTTGGTAAAGCTGAATGCCACGTTGGTCAGCCGGTCAAAGCTGAGCTTGCCGTCGGGGCGGGGATAGTCGATCGGCGCATGGTCGCGCGCCTTCCCGGTGGAGGCCGCGTCGGTCTTGCCGTGCCGCCAGCGGCCCAGCGGGTTCCACCCGGTCACGTTGGCCACCCACATGTCGAAGCCGCCCAGCATGAGGCTGCTTGTCAGGCCCAGCTTGGACCAGATCGGCTTGACGTTGCGCACGCGCTTCAGGTCCTTGCCGATCGCGCCGTCGCGGACGGCGGTGTCGTAGCCTGTCAGCCGGTCACCCTCACGCCCCGCGGCGACGGCCGCTGCAGCCGCCTCGGCCGCTGCGATCCCCGACAGCATCGCGTTGTGATTGCCCTTGATGCGCGGCAGGTTGACCATGCCCGCGCTGCAGCCCAGCAGGACGCCGCCTTCGAATGACAGCTGCGGCAGCGACTGCCAGCCGCCCTCGCTGATCGCCCGCGCACCATAGGAAATGCGCTTGCCGCCTTCCAGAAGCTCGGCCACCATCGGATGGTGCTTGAAGCGCTGGAACTCCATGTACGGGAACAGGTAGGGGTTCTTGTAGTTCAGGTGGACGACGAAGCCCACCAGCACCTGGTTGTTTTCCAGGTGATAGATGAAGCTGCCGCCGCCCGCATTTCCGCCAAGCGGCCAGCCCATCGTATGCACGACCCGGCCGGGCTTGAACTTTTCGGGCGCGACCTCCCAGATTTCCTTCATGCCAAGGCCGAACTTCTGCGGCTCTGCCCCGGCTGAAAGGTTCAGGCGCTCGCCGATCTGCTTGGCCAAGCTGCCGCGCACGCCTTCGGCGATGAAGACATACTTGCCGTTCAGTTCCATCCCCGGCTCATAGGCGTCGCCGATGCTGCCGTCGGGGTTCCTGCCGAATTCGCCCGCAACGACGCCCTTCACGCGATCGCCGTCCCAGACCACCTCGCTCGCCGCCATGCCGGGGAAGATCTCGACCCCCAGCCCTTCGGCCTGTTCGGCCAGCCAGCGACAGACGTTGCCCATGCTGACGATGTAGTTGCCATGGTTCGACATCAGTGGCGGCATCGGCCAGTTCGGCACCCGCACCTGCCCCGCCTCGCCCAGCATGTAGAAGTTGTCGTCGGTGACGGGGGTCGTCAGCGGCGCGCCCTTTTCCTTCCAGTCAGGGATCAGCGCGTTCAGCCCGCAGGGGTCCAGCACCGCGCCCGACAGGATATGGGCGCCGACCTCCGACCCCTTTTCCAGCACCACGACCGAGAGGTCCGGATCGATCTGCTTCAGACGGATCGCCGCCGACAGGCCGCTTGGGCCTGCCCCGACGATCACCACGTCATAGTCCATCGCTTCGCGAACCACCGCCTGATCAGTCATCTGCTGAAGCCCCTTCGACCGTCCTGTTCATCGTCTATTCCCGCACCGCCCTTGTCAGCATTCCGGCAGGTTTACCGCAATGCCGCCCTGCGAGGTTTCCTTGTACTTCTCGTTCATGTCGCGGCCCGTGTCGCGCATGACGCGGATGCAGTTGTCCAGCGGCAGGAAGTGCGAACCATCGCCACGCAGCGCGAGGCTTGCCGCCGACACCGCCTTGATCGCGCCAAGGGCGTTCCGCTCGATGCAAGGTACCTGAACCAGCCCGGCGGCAGGATCGCAGGTCATGCCAAGGTGATGCTCCAGCGCGATTTCGGCCGCGTTCTCGATCTGGGCATTGGTGCCGCCCAGAACTGCGCACAGCCCGGCCGCCGCCATGGCCGAGGCAGAGCCCACCTCGCCCTGACAGCCCACTTCGGCGCCCGAGATCGAGGCGTTGTGCTTGATCAGCCCGCCAATCGCCGCGGCCACCAGAAGATAGTCCCGGATGCCTTCGCGATGCGCCCCGACGCAGTGGTCAAGGTAATAGCGCCCGACCGCCGGAACCACGCCCGCCGCACCGTTGGTGGGCGAGGTCACAACCCGGCCACCGGCCGCGTTTTCCTCGTTCACCGCCATGGCATAGACGCTCAGCCAGTCGTTGGCCTGGTGGGGCTGGTTCATGTTCCGGCCGCGCTCGCGCTCCAGCTGCTCATTGATACCCTTGGCGCGGCGGCGGACCTTCAGCCCGCCCGGCAGGATCCCGTCCTGCACAAGACCGCGGGAAATGCAGCCGTCCATCGCCTGCCAGATGCTGTCCAGCCGGTCGTTCAGCTGGTCGCCCAGCAGGGCTTCCTCGTTCGCGCGCTTCATCTGGGCGATGGTCTGCCCGGACGAGATGCCCATGTGAAGCATCTGTTCCGCCGTCGCAAAGGGGAAGGGAACGCGGATCGCGGATTCGGCTGCGGGCTTGATGCCGGCGGCGCTCGCCTCCAGCTCGGCCTTGGTCACGACAAAGCCGCCGCCGACCGAATAGTAGGTCTGCTGGTGGTAGGTCGCCCCCGACGGGTCGAACACCTTCAGCACCATGCCGTTCGGATGGCCCGGAAGCGCCGGGCCATAGTCGAAGATCAGATCCTGCGCCGGATCGAAGCGCAGCTCGCCCAACCCCTCGGGGCGGACGATGCCGGTCCTGCGGACCTCGGCCTCGATCTCTTCGGCGCGGTCGGGGTCCATGGTATCGGGCCGCAGCCCGCAAAGGCCAAGGATCACCGCCCGATCCGTCGCGTGCCCCTTGCCCGTGAAGGCAAGCGACCCGTGCAGGCTGGCCCACAGCCGGTAGGGCCGGGTCGAGCCGGGGATCTTTTCCACCCCGCCCCGAAGGTCATCCAGGAACCGCGCCGCGGCCACCATCGGGCCCATCGTGTGTGACGACGACGGGCCGATGCCGATCTTGAAGATGTCGAAGACCGAGAGGAACATTCAGGAACCGTAGATCGGGAAGCGGTCGCACATCGCCTTGACCTGCTTGCGCACTTCGGCTTCCAGCGCGGCATCGCCTTCGGAGTTCTGGCCAAGCGCACGCAGGACGCGCAGGATCATCTCCCCGATCTGGCGGAACTCTGCCTCGCCAAAGCCGCGGGTCGTGCCGGCCGAGCTGCCAAGACGGATGCCCGAGGTGACGAACGGCTTTTCCGGGTCGAACGGGATGGAGTTCTTGTTGCAGGTCAGGCCCGCACGCTCCAGCGCGATTTCGGCAGCCTTGCCGGTCACGCCAAGCGGGCGCAGGTCGCAGAGCACCATGTGGCAGTCGGTGCCGCCGGACACGATGCCGACGCCGCCTTGCGTCAGCGTGTCAGCCAATGCGCGGGCGTTGGCGACGACGTTGCGGGCATAGTCCTTGAACGACGGCTGCAGCGCCTCGCCAAAGGCCACGGCCTTGGCGGCGATCACATGCATCAGCGGGCCGCCCTGGTTGCCGGGGAACACGGCCGAGTTCAGCTTCTTCGCCAACTCGTCGTCATTGGTCAGGATCACGCCGCCGCGCGGGCCGCGCAGCGTCTTGTGCGTGGTCGAGGTGACGATATGGGCGTGCGGCACCGGGTTCGGGTATTCGCCCGCGGCGATCAGGCCGGCGTAATGCGCCATGTCCACCATCAGGTAAGCGCCCACCTCGTCCGCGATGGCGCGGAAGGCGGCAAAGTCGATCTTGCGCGGATAGGCCGAGGCGCCCGCGACGATCAGTTTCGGCCGTTCCGCCAGTGCCTTCTCGCGGACCTTGGCCATGTCGATGAGGTGCGTGTCTTCCTCGACCTCATAAGACACCACCTCGAACCACTTGCCCGACATGGTCACGGGTGATCCGTGGGTCAGGTGGCCGCCGTGGGCCAGCGACAGGCCCATGATCTTGTCGCCCGGCTGCAGCAGGGCCAGGAACACCGCCTGGTTGGCCTGTGCGCCCGAATGGGGCTGGACGTTCACATGCGCCGCGCCAAACAGCTGCTTCAGGCGATCGCGGGCGATGTCCTCGACCTCGTCCACGAACTCGCAGCCACCATAGTAGCGCTTGCCGGGATAGCCCTCGGCATACTTGTTCGTCAGCACCGACCCCTGCGCGGCCAGCACGTCGGCGGAAACGATGTTTTCCGACGCGATCAGCTCGATCTGGTCCTGCTGGCGGTTCAGCTCGCGGGCAATGGCATCGGCAACAGAGGTATCGGAAAGCGTAGGCATCTTGAAGTCGAGCATGGTTGGTCCTTTCGGCAAAGCGGGGAAGTCCGCGGCCGAGGCCGCGGCAGCAGGACGTCGGGCGACAAGCCTCAGAGGCCGGATTTCAGCTCGGCCATGACCTTGTCGAGGATCGCGCGCACATGCGGCACGAAGCTGCGCCACACGTTCATGCGGAAGTCTTGCGGGCCGTCGCGCCACAGCACCACGGTCGCGTTGTCGAACAGCGTCCGCGCACCCCGACCCACCGGGATGGCGTCGATGTCGCGCGGGCAGCCGGCGGTCAGGGCCGTCAGCGCCTGCGGGCCCGACAGGCGCAGCGTGATCTCGCGGTCGCTGACCTCGACCAGGCTGTGGGGGATCTGCATATAGGCAGAGGCCGCCACCGATACCAGCGCGTCGCGGTCAGCCTCGGGCGTCAGGATCATCCATTCGTCCGGACCGAGGCACAGCACCTCAGCCTGGCCACGCGTGGAGCGGTGGCCGACCAGGTCCGGCAGTTCCAGCCCCAGGGCGCCCTCAAGCGCCCCGCGGTTCGCCGACCGCACGCGCAGCGAGAAGCGCGCGACCGGGGGCAGTTCCTCCAGCAGGAAGGGCTGGGTGTCGAAGTTGTGTCGTTGCGTGGTCATGTCTTCGCTCCTCAGGCCTTCAGCCGTTCGCCTTCAGGGTCATAGAAGTTGGTCGAGGTGACCTTGGCCCGGATCGTGCCATTCGGCATCGGGATGTGCACCGTTTCGCCCATGCGGCTAAGCCCGCCCTGGATCAGCGCCATCGCGATGGGCCGCCCCAGCGCCGTCGAGTCATAGGACGAGGTCACGTGACCGGCCATCGTCATCGGCAGCTTCTGGTTAGGGTCCAGCACGATCTGCGCGCCTTCCTCCAGCTTGCTGCCATCCTCGGTCAGCAGGCCGACCAGTTGCTTGCGGTTCGGCGCGACGATGTCGGGACGCGAGAGCGAGCGCTTGCCGACGAAGTCCTTTTTTGCCTTGCCGATCGCCCAGTCCAGCCCGGCATCCTGCGGCGTCACCGTGCCGTCGGTATCCTGACCGATGATGATATAGCCCTTTTCGGCGCGCAGGACGTGCATCGTCTCGGTGCCGTAGGGGCAGATGTCATAGGCCTGGCCCGCCTCGTGGATCGCCTTCCACAGCGCAAGGCCGTGGCGGGCGGGGACGTTGATCTCGAAGCCCAGTTCGCCGGTAAAGCTGATGCGGAACAGGCGCGCGGGCAGGCCCGCCACGCGGCATTCCGCGACCGACATGTGCGGGAAGGCCGCGTCGGACATGTCCAGCCCCTCGACCAACGGCGCCAGCACCTTGCGGGCGTTGGGGCCGTTCACGGCAACGGTCGCCCATTGCTCGGTCGTCGAGGTAAGCCAGACATCGAGATCCGGCCATTCGGTCTGAAGGTAGTCCTCCATCATGTTCAGGACCCGCGCGGCACCGCCCGTGGTGGTGGTGACGTGGAACAGGTCCTGTGACAGGCGCCCGATCACGCCGTCGTCGCGGATGAAGCCGTCCTCGCCCAGCAGCAGGCCATAGCGGCAGCGGCCGGGGGCAAGCTTGGTCCAGGGGTTGGTGTACATGCGGTTCATGAATTCAACCGCATCGGGGCCCGCGACCTCGATCTTGCCAAGGGTGGAGGCGTCGAACATCCCCACCGACGCCCGCGTCGCGCGACATTCGCGTGCCACGGCAGCGTGCATATCCTCGCCGGCCTTGGGGAAGTACCAGGCCCGGCGCCACAGCGACACGGGCTCAAACACGGCCCCATGCGCCTCTGCCCAAGGATCGATGGGCGTCTTGCGGGTCAGTTCAAAGGTCGCGCCCTTGTGGTAGCCCGCGAAGGCGCCAAAGCTGGTCGGCGTGTAGGGCGGGCGGAAGGTCGTCAGACCGACCTGCGGAGGCTCTTTTCCAAGAGCGTCGGCGGCGATCATCAACCCGTTGATGTTCGACATCTTGCCCTGGTCGGTCGCCATGCCGTTGGTGGTATAGCGCTTGACGTGCTCGATTGAGCGCATGCCTTCGCGCACGGCAAGGCGGATGTCCTTGGCGGTCACGTCGTTCTGGAAGTCGACAAAGGCCTTGGCCTTGCCGGCGCTGCGGTCGGTGGGCAGCTCCTTCTGGCTGGTGCCGGTGCCGGGGCGGTCGCCCTCGACCCGCGCGCCCGTGGGGGTGGCGTTGCGGCCCAGGGCATTGGCTGCCGCCATCCCCGCCTTCACGCCATCCTCCAGCGCCGGGCCATAGCCCCAGAGCCCGCGACCGGCGCCCGCGATCTGGCAGGCCTCGGTCTTGTGGTCGGGCAGGAAGGTGCGGCTTTCCGCATCCCAGCGCAACGACCCCTTGGTGTGCGAGAAGAGATGCAGCGAGGGCGTCCAGCCGCCGCTGATCAGCAGTGCGTCGCAGGCGATCTTGCGCCCTGCGCCGACGCGGCTGCCGGAAACCGGGTTCACCCGCACGCCCTTGACGCGCAGCCGGCCATAGGTCGCCGTGGCGGTGTGGCCGGTCAGAAGCTCGATCCCGCGCTTGCGGGTCGCCTCGACCAGATCGGCGCGGACGGTGGGCCGCGTGTCGACGATGGCCGCGACACGTCCGCCTGCATCCACTAGATCAAAAGCGGCGTAATAGGCGCTGTCGTGGCTGGTGACGACGGCGGCGCAGTCGCCGACCTTGACGCCATAGCGGTTCAGATAGGTCTGCGCGGCCCCGGCCAGCATCACGCCCGGGCGGTCGTTGCCGTCGAATACCAGCGGCTTTTCCAGCGCGCCCTGCGCCAGGATTACCTGCTGCGCCCGCACATGCCACATGCGTTCACGCGGCGCGCCCTGCGGCGGCTGGTCCAGGTGGTCGGTCACACGCTCGACCAGGCCCAGCATGTTCTGATGGTAATAGCCGATGGCCGTGGTGCGCGTCATCAGCTTGACGCCCGCGGCGCGCAGCTGCGACAGCTGATCGGCCAGCCAGGCCCAAGACCCCTGCCCGTCGATGCGGATCGACGGATCGGACAGCAGCGAGCCGCCCATTTCCGGGTTTTCGTCCACCAGCACCACGCGGGCGCCGGACCGTGCCGCGACCAGCGCGGCCGAGATGCCAGCCGCCCCGCCGCCCACGACGAGAACGTCCGTGTGCAGGTTGCGCGAGGCATAGGTATCGGGATCAGGCTCGGTCGGCGACTTGCCCAGACCCGCGGCGGCGCGGATGAACGGCTCATAGACCTTGTCCCAGAAGCTGCGCGGCCACATGAAGGTCTTGTAGTAGAACCCTGCCGAAAACAGCATGTAGGCCCGGTCGTTCACTGCGCCGATGTCAAAGGCGAGCGACGGCCACTTGTTCTGGCTTTCCGTCACCAGCCCGGCGCGCAGTTCCTGCACGGTGGCGCGGGTGTTCGGCTCGAACCGGCCGGGGCCACGCGAGGTGCCGATCAGCGCGTTCGGCTCTTCCGAACCGGCGGTGACGGCGCCGCGGGGGCGGTGATACTTGAATGACCGGCCCATGAGGTGCACGCCATTGGCCAGCAGCGCCGAGGCGACCGTGTCGCCCCGCAGCCCCTGGTAGCGGCGGCCGTCGAAGGTGAAGGTGACCGGCGCCGACGGATCGACGCGACCTTTGCCGGGAATACGATAACGGCTCATTCCGCTGCCTCCAGGGCGTTCAGGACCGGGCGCGGCTCGCCGGCCTTGTAGGTCATCAGGAAGCGGTCGCTGACGGTGTCGCGGACCGCGTTGAAGAACTGGCCGCAGCCATGGATGTGCCGCCAGCGTTCGAAGTGCGGGCCGCGCGTGTTGGTGCGGATGAACAGGAAGTCGCGCCATTCCTCGTCCGACAGGGCCGAAGGATCGGCCGGGCGCGCGATATGCGCCTCTCCGGCATAGGCGAATTCAAGCTCGGGAAGGGCTTCGTCGCAATAGGGGCATTGGATCAGCAGCATGGGTCTGGCTCCTCAGTGCGCCACGGCGGCGGCGGCGGCCTCGTCGATCAGCCGGCCGGTGGTAAAGCGTTCAAGGGTGAATGGCGCGTTGATCGGGTGCGGCTCGTCCTTGGCGACGGTCCAGGCCAGCGTGTGCGCGGCCCCCGGCGTCGCCTTGAAGCCGCCGGTTCCCCAGCCGCAGTTGACGTAGAGGCCCTTGACCGGCGTCTTGCCCAGGATGGCGGAACGGTCGGGGGTCACGTCCACGATACCGCCCCATTTCCGCAGCATCCGCATCCGGTTGAAGATCGGGAACACCTCGCAGATCGCGGCGACGGTGTGTTCGATCAGCGGCAGGCCGCCGCGCTGCGAATAGCTGGTGTACTGGTCGGTGCCCGAGCCGATGACCAGCTCGCCCTTGTCGGACTGGCTGATATAGGCGTGGACGGTGTTCGACATCACCACGCAGGGGAAGATCGGCTTGACCGGCTCGCTCACCAGCGCCTGCAGCGGGAAGCTTTCCAGCGGCATCCGCACGCCCGCGCTTTCCATGACGACGCTGGTGTTGCCGGCGGCCGAAACGGCGACCTTCTTGGCCTTGATGAAGCCCTTGGCGGTATCGACACCCAGCACCGCGCCATCGGGGCCGCGACGGATCGCGATGACCGGGCAGTTCTGGATGATGTCCACGCCCCGGGCCGCTGCCGCCCGGGCATAGCCCCAGGCCACCGCATCGTGGCGCGCCGTACCGGCACGCATCTGGAGCGCCGCGCCCATGACGGGATAGCGCGCATCGGGGGAAATGTTCAGCGGCGGGCAGAAGGCCTTGGCCTCTTCCTTGGACAGCCAGCGGTTGTCGACGCCGTTCAGACGGTTCGCATGGATGTGGCGCTGGAAGGACTGCACGTCATGGACGTTGTGCGCCAGCATCATCACGCCGCGCTTGGAATACATGACGTTGTAGTTCAGTTCCTGGCTGAGGTTTTCCCACAGGTCCAGCGCGTGGTCGTAAAGCCGGGCGCTTTCGTCATACAGGTAGTTCGACCGGATGATCGTGGTGTTGCGGCCGGTGTTGCCGCCGCCCAGCCACCCCTTGTCGATCACTGCGACATTGGTGATGCCGTGTTCCTTGGCCAGGTAATAGGCCGCGCCCAGACCATGGCCCCCGGCGCCCACGATGACGACATCGTATTCCGCCTTGGGTTGGCTGTCGGGCCACTGTTCACGCCAGCCCTTGTGGCCATTCAGGGCGTTCTTCAACAGTGAGAAAGCAGAGAAGCGGGTCATGTCGATCGCCCTTTCGTAAACACTAGACGACACCCTAAGATTCCTTCATGGATTGTTCGGGAAGAAATGCGCCAAAGGAAATGTAGAATCGCGCCATGACGCCAGCCCCGGAACCTTCGCAGAAACAACTTCGTGTCGCCTTCCTTCTGGCGGACCAGTTCACGCTTTCGGCCTTCGCAAATTTCGTCGATGTGCTGCGGCTTGCCGCCGACGAAGCCGACAAGTCGCGCCCGATTCTGTGCGACTGGACGGTGCTTTCCGACACGATGGACCCGGTCCGGTCGAGCTGCGGCGTACGCGTCCAGCCCGACACGCGGCTGCGGCAGGCGGGGCGATTCGATTATCTGGTGGTGGTGGGCGGCCTGATCAGCGACCGGGCCGGTTTCAGCCCCGAGGCGCTGGCTTTCCTGAAGGCAACGGCGGCGCGGGGCGTGCCGCTGGTGGGGCTGTGCACCGGCGTTTTCACGCTTCAGGGTGCGGGGCTGCTGCAGGGCTATCGCTGCTGCGTCAGCTGGTTCCACCACCAGGACTTCCTTGACCGATTCGACAGCGAAAGGCCGGTGTCGGACCAGATCTTCGTGGTGGATCGTGACCGGCTGACGTGTTCTGGCGGCCATGGCGCGGCGCATCTTGCCGCCTTCCTCGTGCAGCGGCACATCGGCCAGTCCGCTGCCATCAAAAGTCTGAACATCATGATGATCGACGACGCGCTCAGCGGTCAGCGGGCCCAGCCCGGGCAGACGCTGGCGCGGCAGGCCCGCGACGAACTGGTCAAGCGGGCCGTTCTGAAAATGCAGCAGAACGTCGAGGTTCCGCGGACGGTGGATGAACTGGCGCTGGAACTGAATGTCGGGCGGCGAACGCTGGAACGTCGGTTCCAAGCCGATCTGGGGCGGTCGCCGCGGATGATCTATCTGGAGATCCGGATCGAGCGGGCGATGGCCAAGCTGCGCAACACGGACGCCCCGATCAGCGACATCGCGCTGTCATGCGGCTTTTGCGACGCGCCGCATCTTGCCCGCACGCTCAAGGCGGAACGCGGGCTTACGCCGGCCGAACTGCGCCGGTCGCGCCCGCGGGCGGCTGAAAACCAACCGCCCGTCGGGGTGCTTCTGCAGGGCTGAGGCGCCCGTTCAAAGGTCGAGAACGACCTTTTCCCGCGGGTGCGAGCAGCAGGCCAGGATGTAGCCTTCGTCGATCTCCTCGTCGCTGATCCCGCCGTTGTGGACCATGTGAACCTCGCCAGAGATCTTCTTGACCCGGCAGGTCCCGCAGACGCCCATGCTGCAACCATAGGGGATCGCGATGCCCGCGGACCGAGCGGCAACCAGGACCGTGTCGGTTTCGGCACAGCGGCTCGTGGCGCCCGTGGCCTCGAAGACGATTTCGGCCTGCGCGCCTTCATGCACGCCCGTGTCGAATTCTGACGGGTCAGAGGCTTCGAGCTGCGGTGCCTGGAAGCTTTCCTGGTGGTAGTGGTTCATGTCGAACCCAAGCCCCGCCAGCGCGTCGCGAACCGACTGCATGAAGGGTTCAGGGCCGCAGCAGAACACTTCCCG
The DNA here is from genome assembly GCA_008711135.1 of Rhodobacteraceae bacterium LNNU 3342. Lineage (GTDB taxonomy): Bacteria > Pseudomonadota > Alphaproteobacteria > Rhodobacterales > Rhodobacteraceae > Halodurantibacterium. The sequence goes on along the minus strand of VUAW01000006.1, from coordinate 67,017 downwards.
TTCCAGGTAGTCCGGCGCCATCAGACCCAGCATCAGCTGGTTGAGCCGCCCTTGATAGCCGGTCCAGGGCTGGAACACGTCCGGCTCCTGCACGACCCATTTCAGGTCAAGCCCCTCGATCCGGGTGGCCATATGCTCCAGCCGGCGCTTGAAGATGATCTCGGACGGGCGCTGCGCGCAGTTCACGAAGACGATGTCGCAATGCCGGCCAAGGTCATAGATCTCGGTTGTCATCGACATCATCGGGGTGATGCCCGAGCCGGCCGAGATGAACAGGTATTTCCGCGCCGGATATTCGGTCGAGGTGAAGCGGCCACCCGGACCCTTTGCCTTCAGCATCATGCCGGGGCGCAGGTTGTCGATGATCCACCGCGTACCGATCGAGTCAGGCTGCGCCTTGATCGTGATGGTCAGCGATTTCGGCCGCGTGGGCGAGGACGAGATCGTGTAGGTCCGGTAAAGCGGGCCGCCCGGGACGGGCAGTTCCAGCGTCAGGAACTGCCCCGCCAGAAACTCGAACGGGCGGCCAGAAGGTGCCTGGAAACACACCGTCACGACATTGGGGGATTCAGGCAGGATCGACACGCATTCCAGCGGCTCGTCATCGGTCCATTTCGCGGCGGTCACCGGTTGTGCATCCAGCATCGGCCGTTACTCCGCAGCCAGGGCGGCGGTACGGTCACCCGCGCGCATCCGGTCGAGGTACCAGTTCACGAACTGGATCACGCCATCCTCGTGCTTCGCCGAATATGGGCCCGGCTGGTAGGCCGGCGAACAGATGCCCTGCTGGTTGTGTTCCACCACGCGGCGATCTTCGTCGTTGGTGTGTTCCCAGACGGTGGTCAGGTTCTTGAGGTCATAGTCCACGCCTTCGACCGCGTCCTTGTTGACGAGCCAGGTGGTCTGCACCTCGGTTTCCATCGGGCTGATCGGCGTCACGCGGAAGGTGATGGAGTGGTCGGTCAGGAAGTGGTTCCAAGTCGTCGGGTAATGGAACATCAACAGGGTGCCCGCATCAAGGTAAGGCACCTGGCCAAGCCGTTTCTGGACCGCGATCTTGCCGTTGATCGTGTAGCTTTCGGCGCCGTCCAGCAGCGGCATGCGCGCCACGCGGAACTGGCCGTCATCGGCCATCTTGAAGCGCGACGGCGCGCCGGCGGCCTCCATGCGGTTGAAGTGCTTTTCAACCTGTTCGGGGAAGGTGCCGTCCGGGCTCACGCCGGTGATCGAGGGATCTTCGGGATAGGTGCGGCACAGGTCCGGGTGGTTGCCCGAGCAGTGATAGCATTCGCGGTTATTTTCCCAGACCAGCTTCCAGTTGCCGTTTTCAACGATCGTGGACTGGAAGGCGACCTTCGCGTTCGACAGGTCGTGCACGCCAAGATAGGGCGTCACAGTCTGGGCAAAGGCATCGAAATCCGGCGCGTCATTTGCCAGGCAGATATAGACGAGACCCGCCACCACGCGGCAGTGGACCGGCTTCAGCTTGTACTGGGTCGGGTCGAAATCGACGCCCATGTCGCGGGCCCAGACCAGCTGGCCGTCAAGGCCATAGGTCCACTGGTGATAGGGGCAGGTCAGCTTTGCCACGCGCCCCTGCGCCGCGCTGCAGATGATCGAGCCGCGGTGACGGCAGGAATTGTGGAAGGCGCGGATGTCGCCCTTGTTGTCGCGCAGCACGATCACGTCATAGGCGCCGATGCGCAGACGCTGGAAGCTGCCGGTCTTGTCGAGAGAACAGGCCGGGATGGCGTAAAGCCACTCGCGGTAAAAGATCGTTTCCATGTCGCGCTCGAAGATCTCGGGCGACGTATAGAAGCCCTGCGGAAGCGCGTGACCGGGAAGGTGCTGCGACAGCAGGTCGGAAAGGGATGCGTGCTGGCCAGTCATGGCGGGCTCCTGACGATACGATTTTCCGGGACGAAGCCATGGTGCGACGTTCTTGACAATCCGGAATAAACTCATCTGAAATTAGCCAAGCTAAACTCTTACAACCAAATCAGAGATAGCGACGTTTCCGTTCTGAAAGCGACATCCGCCATGCCAAAGCCCTACAACTTGCCGTCCCTCACGGATCTCGCCTGCTTCGAAGTGGCAGCCCGCCACCGGAGCTTCAAGCGCGCTGCGACGGAACTTAACGTCACGCCTGCCGCAGTCAGCCACCGCATCAAGGCGCTGGAGCATGAGCTTGCGCAGCCGCTGTTCAACCGCCGTTTCCGCGGCGTGGAACTGACCGAAGCCGGGGCGCTTCTGTTCGTTTCGCTGCAGCGGGGGTTCGAAGGGATATCCGAAAGCGTGGCGCGGATCAGGAACCGGCACGTCCGGTCCGGAATCTCGATCGCCGCCACCACGGCAATGAGCTCACTGTGGCTGATGCCGCGCCTTGCAGCGTTCTGGAAGGTGCATCCCTCGGTCGCAATATCGCAGGTCGTTCAGGATGATGGAACGCCCGAGGGCGTCGATCTGAGCATTCACTACGGCGACCCTGCGCTGCAGGAGGATGAGACAATCATCCTGTTTCGCGACAGGATCTCCGCGTTGGGAACGCCCCGCTTCGCCGAACTGCACGGGATCGAAAGCCTGGAGGATCTGGCCCGCGTCCCGCTGATCCACACCCGGTCCGATGCGCGGGACTGGACGACATGGCCGGAATGGTTCGCCCACCAGGGCGCCCCTGCGCCGCAAGGGCCGGCGTTCTTTCTCAACAACTATCTCGTGTCGCTCCGCGCGGCCGAAGATCACATCGGGGCCGTTCTGGGGTGGGAGGGAATACTGGACCGGTACCTGGACTCAGGCAGCCTCGTACGGCTTGTGCCGGAAACGATGGAGTCGCCTTTCCCCTTCTACCTGCGCATCCACGGGCCGGCGTCGGCCAGTGCGAAACTGCTGGTGGACTGGCTGGCGGCACATGCCCCGGCGGAGTGACCTTCGCGACGTTCAGCATCCCGCCACGCCAACAGGCCCCGACGCATGCGCCGGGGCCTGGATCAGTGTCTAGCTTCGCTGCCGATCAGCTGCGCGGCTTCAGGTTCTCCGGGTCGTAGATCGGCTTGTAGCCGATGCCAACCACCTCGACGGGATAAATCTCGTCGAAATACGACACGTTCAGCTTGCGCCCTTCCTGGCAATATTTCCAAGGCAGGTAGGCCAGCGCGATGTTCTTGCCGACGGTCGGGCCATAGGCGATCGAGGTCGTGTAGGAGCGGCGTCCCAGCTCGTCGATCAGCACCTCGCCGGTGTCCGGGTCCATCACCGGGAGCGTGCCGACCGGGTAGCGGGCCACCCCTTCGCTGTCCACGTTGTCGGTCATCACCAGCGTGCAGAGCATCGCCGGCTGGTTGGCGCGCTCGCGGTACTCCTGATGCTTGGCCTTGCCGACAAAGTCCGCTTCCTTGACCTTGGGACGCGCGAGGTCGGCCTCGTACAGGTTGTACTGGGTCAGCAGGTCGGCGTTCTGCAGGCGCAGCGACTTTTCCAGACGGCGGGAGTTCGCGTAGGTTTCGACCCCCACGGCCATGACGCCCGCACCGCGCAGCGCATCCCACACCGCAAGGCCGTCCTCATAGGGCATGTGAAGTTCCCAGCCCTGTTCGCCGACGTAGGAGATGCGGAAGGCTGAAACGGTCTTGCCCGCGATCTCGATCGGGCGGATGGCGGCAAAGGGGAAGTTCGCCACGTCCAGCGCATCCGGGTCGGCCACGACCTTCTTGAGGTTCTCCCGCGCATTGGGGCCCCAGATGCCGATGGTGGTGAACTTCTCGGTCACGTCGGTGATGGTGACGTCAAAGCCTTTGTCCTGTGCGACCCGGCGCATGTAGATCAGGTCGCGCGGGCCTGCATCGGCGCCGTTCACCAGCCGGCAGCGGTCGTTCATGCGGAACACGGTGAAGTCGGCGCGAACCATCCCCTCCTCGTCCAGCATGTGGGTATAGATACCCTTGCCGATGTTGGCATCCCCGCCGATCTTTGCGGCGCAAAGCCACTCCAGCAGCGCGACGTGGTCCGGCCCCTCGATATCCGTCATGTGGAAGTGCGACAGGTTGATGATGCCGCAATCGGCGCTCATCTCCAGCTGCTCGGCGTTCGAGACGCGCCAGAAGTGGCGGTTGTCCCACTCATTCTCGCGCACCGGGACCTGATCCGCGTATTTCTCAAGCAGATGCTCGTTCGCGGCATAGCCGTGGGCGCGTTCCCAGCCGCCCAGCTCCATGAAGTAGCCGCCCAGTTCCTTTTCGCGCTCATGGAAGGGCGAGCGGCGGATGCCGCGGGCGTTGGCGAAGGGTTCGCGCGGGTGGACCGGCGGGTTGTAGATCTTGGCCGCGGTTTCCTCGCAACGACCCCAGATGTAATCCTCGGTCAGCTGGAAGTCGTTGAAGCGCGCGTAATCGATGCGGTTGTGGTCGATGTCCGTCCGGCCCTTCGTCATCCAGTCGGCGATCAGCTTGCCCATGCCGGGGCCGTCCTTGACCCAGATGGCGACGGCGTACCACAGCCCGCGCAGCTTGCGGCTTTCGCCCATCGACGGGCCCCCGTCGGTGGTGGTCTGCAGCAGGCCATTGAACGAATGGCTTTCGTTGAAGCCCAGGTCGGCCAGGATCGGGGTGAGTTCCATCGCCCGCTCCAGCGGTTCGATCACGTCGTCCAGAACCAGGTCGCGCTGCGAGGGCGACAGGCGCGCCTCGTGCTTTTCCAGCAGCTCGCGCGGATGAACCATCCGCACGTCCTTTTCATAGTAATAGCCCCACTCGATCTGGCCGCCCTCCGTCGTGTTCGGGTCGCCGGTGTCGCGCAGGTAGGCAGAGTTGCCCTGATCGCGCAGCAGCGGACGGCCGATCTCCAGCCCGGTGCCGGCAAATTCATCATAGGGTCCGAAGAAGGTCAGCGGGTGGTCAACCGGCATCACCGGCAGGTCCTCGCCGGCCATCTCGGCGATCAGGCGGCCCCAAAGACCGGCGCAGACGACGACATGGTCAGCCATGATCGTCCCGCGGGTGGTCTTGACGCCCTTGATGCGGCCGTTCTCGTGGATCAGTTCCAGCGCCGGGGTGTTGGCGAAGATCTTCAGCTTGCCGGCGTTCACGCCCATGTCGACCAGCTTGCCCGCCACCGTCTGCGACCGCGGCACGACAAGGCCTGCATCCGGATCCCACAGGGCGCCCTGGATCTGGTCTTCCTCGAGCAGGGGGAACTTCTCCTTCGCCTCGGCGGCAGAGATGATCTTGACATTGGTGCCGAAGGCGCGGCCGGAATCGACGCGGCGCTTCAGTTCGGCCATGCGGGCATCGTCGCCCACGCGCGCCACCTCAAGCCCGCCGATCCGGCGGTAGTTGCCCATCTTCTCGTAGAAATCCATGGAGTACATGGTCGTCCAGCAGGACAAGAGGTCATGGCTGGTCGCATAGCAGAAGTCGGACGCATGGGCGGTGGAACCGATGTCCGTGGGGATGCCCGACTTGTCGATCCCGACAATGTCGTCCCAGCCGTTTTCAATCAGGTGATGCGCCACCGAGGCGCCGACAATGCCGCCGAGCCCCACAATGACGACGCGGGCTTTGTCAGGAAAAGAAGACATTGTGGTTTCCTTGTTGTCGAGATGCAGAAGAAGATGGCCGACCGGCCTTCAGATTCGGAACGCCGGCCCCGGGGGCCGACGCAAGACGGTGCAGAGATGACGCGTTTGCAAGGACTTGCCAAGGCAGAACCGCGTCGCCCGTCACCACAGTTCAGGCGCGGCCAGACCCGCGCGGCGGAAGGCGGCAAGCAGCGTGTTGTGCATCAGCGACATGATCGTCATTGGCCCCACCCCGCCCGGCACCGGCGTGATCGCCCGCGCGCGCGTCGTGGCCCCGGCAAAGTCCACGTCGCCCACCAGCCGGGTAACACCGTCGCGAATCACGCGGCTGGTGCCCACGTCGATGACCGTGGCCCCCGGCTTGATCCACTCACCGCGGATCATTTCGGGCGAACCGACGGCGGCCACCACGATGTCGGCCTGTGCGACCCTGCGCTCCAGGTCGCGGGTGCGCGAATGGGCCACCGTCACCGTGCAGTTTTCCGCCAGCAACAATTGCGCCATCGGCTTGCCCACGAGGATCGAGCGTCCGACCACGATTGCGTCCAGACCCGACAGGTCGCCCAGGCTGGACCGCAGCAGCATCAGGCACCCCAGCGGCGTGCAGGACACCAGCCCCGGCAGGCCGGACGCCAGATACCCTGCGTTCAGCGGATGCAGCCCGTCCACGTCCTTGGCCGGGTCGATCGCCTTGATCACCGCGAGGCTGTCCAGATGGCGCGGCAGCGGCAGTTGCACGAGGATCCCGTCAACCGTTTCATCCGCGTTCAGCCTGTCGACCAGCGCCATGAGATCCTCTTGCGAGGTATCTTCACTCAGAACATGCTCGAAGCTCTCCATGCCCAGCTTGCGGGCCATGCGGCCCTTGCTGCGCACGTAAACCTCGCTTGCGGGGTCGGTGCCGACCAGCACCACGGCCAGCCCCGGCACGCGGCCGGTGTGGCCCGAGAAGGCCGACACCTGTTCCGCGATCCGCTCGCCAAGGCCCGCGGCGTAGCCCTTGCCGTCGATGATCGCTGCGGTCACCGGGCGATCCTCGGCTGCGGCGGCCAGCGTCACAGCTGCCGCTCCAGTTCCGGCAGCACCTCGAACAGGTCGCCGACGATGCCATAGTCGGCCACTTGGAAGATCGGCGCCTCGGGGTCGTTGTTGATCGCGACGATGATCTTGCTGTCCTTCATCCCGGCAAGGTGCTGGATCGCCCCGGAGATGCCGCAAGCCAAGTACAGGTCCGGCGCCACGACCTTGCCGGTCTGCCCGACTTGGAAGTCGTTCGGGGCATAGCCCGCGTCGACCGCCGCGCGCGATGCGCCAACCGCCGCGCCCAGCTTGTCGGCGATGGGGTTGATGATCTCGCTGAAGCGTTCCTGGGAACCCAGCGCGCGCCCGCCCGACACGATGATCTTGGCCGACCCCAGTTCCGGCCGGTCGCTGTGCGACAGCAGGTTCTCGACGAAGGAGGACAGGTTGCCGCCCTCTGCGCCCGCCGTCACCTGTTTCACCGGCGCCGCCGATGCCGAGGCCGCGGCAGCCGCGAAGCTGGAGCTGCGGATGGTCAGCACGCGGATCGCGTCGGTGGATTGCACCACCTCGATCGCGTTGCCGGCATAGATCGGGCGCTTGAACGTGTCGCGCGACACGACCTCGATCACGTCCGAAACCTGCATCACGTCCAGAAGCGCGGCAACGCGCGGCAGGATGTTCTTGGCACTGCTCGATGCCGGGGCGAGGATGGTGTCATAGTCGCCCGCCATCGCGGTGATGAGTGCGGCGGTCGGTTCGGCCAGCCGGTGCTCCAGCGCATCCGCTTCGGCGAGAAGGACAGCACGCACGCCAGCCAGCCCGGCAGCAGCGTCGGCGGCCGCGGCCGCGTTCTTGCCTGCGATCAGGATATCCACGTCGCCGCCGATCTGCGTCGCCGCGGTCAGCGCCCGCGCCGTGTGCTCCGACAGGGTGGCGCCATCATGTTCTGCGATAAGAAGAATTGCCATGTCAGTATTCCTGTCCGTTCAGATGACTGCGGCTTCGTTTTTCAGCTTGTCCAGCAACTCGGCAACGCCGGCGACCTTGATCCCTGCCTGGCGGCCTGCCGGTTCCTCGACCCGCACGACCTTGAGACGGGGCGCGACCGAGACGCCGTAATCCGCAGGCGTCTGCTGCAGAAGCGGCTTTTTCTTGGCCTTCATGATGTTGGGCAGGGAGGCGTAGCGCGGCTCGTTCAGGCGCAGGTCGGCGGTCACGATGGCCGGCAGCGACACCCGGACGACCTGCAGGCCGCCGTCGATTTCGCGCGTCACCTTTGCCGCGCCGTCCTCCATCTCGATCTTCGAGGCAAAGGTCGCCTGCGACCAGCCCAGGATCGCCGACAGCATCTGGCCGGTCTGGTTGCAGTCGTCGTCGATGGCCTGCTTGCCCAGGATCACGAGACCGGGCTCCTCTGCCTCGACCACGCCTTTCAGAAGCTTTGCGACGGACAGCGGCTCCACCACCTCATCGACGGTGATCAGGATGGCGCGGTCGGCGCCCATGGCCAGCGCGGTCCGCAGCACGTCCTGCGCCTGCGCCGGGCCGATGGAAACGACGACGACCTCGGTCGCCTTGCCGGCCTCTTTCAGGCGGATCGCTTCCTCGACCGCGATTTCGTCGAACGGGTTCATCGACATCTTGACGTTGGACAGATCGACGCCCGACCCGTCGGACTTGACGCGGATCTTGACGTTGTAGTCGACCACCCGCTTCACAGGGACCAAGACTTTCATTTCAATTCCTCTCTGCGGTGGCGCCGGCGGACCGGGCCTGTTGTTCCACCCCCGCGTCTGCAGGGTTTGTCTGTTGCGACAGAACCGATGCGACCCTTTCTGGACCACATGCCCTCTCTGCCGGTTCCTGCCTGCCCGCCCCACGCTTCAAGGATCGGGGGCAAGCTTCCAGTTCTGACCCTGCAATATCCGGTCGCTTCCCGACAGGACATTTGCGTCATCTGCGGATTAAGGCTACGACAGGATGTGACAGAAAATTAACACCGGCAGGACATGATGGATCACGTCGCCGAAATCAAAGTGACCGCCCCCCGCGCCCGGCCCGATGCGACGGCCCGGCGGCCCCGCGATGATGTCCGGCTGTCTGTCGGATTCATCCTGGCAAAGCGCTTTACCCTTTGTGCTTTCGCGAATTTTGTCGATGTGCTGCGCCTTGCGGCGGATGAAGGCGACCGGTCGCGCCCGATCCTGTGCAAGTGGACGGTGCTGTCGGACAACATGGATGCCGTACCTTCAAGCTGCGGCATCACCGTCCAGCCCAAGGAGCGCCTGGGCGATCCCGCGCGATTCGACTACATCGTGGTCATCGGGGGGTTGATGGAGGATACGACCACCCTCCAGGCGCCCTACGTCCGCTTCCTGCACGAGGCGGCGAAGCTGGGCGTCCCGCTTGTGGGCGTGTGCACCGGCGCATTTCTTCTGCACCAGGCCGGGCTTCTGAAGGGCTATCGCTGCTGTGTCAGCTGGTTCCACCATGCCGACTTCCTTGAACAGTTCGAGGGGCTGGACCCCGTCACCGACCAGATCTTCGTCGTGGACCGGGACCGGCTGACCTGTTCCGGCGGCGCGAGCTCGGCGCACCTGGCCGCCTTCCTTGTGGACAAGCATGTCGGCCGCGCGCAGGCGAACAAGAGCCTGCACATCATGATCATCGACGAGGCGCTTCAGGCTGAAAAGCCGCAGCCGGGCATCACGCTCGACTTCAAGACCCGCGATCCGATCGTGCTTCGGGCCTTGCTGCTGATGCAACAAAACATCGACGAACCGTTTCCGGTCGCCGAGGTCGCCCGCAGGATCGGGCACAGCAAGCGTCAGCTTGAACGTCATTTTCAGAAGGCGCTGAACACGTCGCCACAGGCGGCGTTTCTCAGCATTCGCCTGTCGCTGGCGCATCACCTGATCAAGACGAGTGAAAAGTCGATCTCTCAGATCGCTCTCGACTGCGGCTTTTGTGATTCGTCGCACCTGAGCCGGATGTTCCGGCGCCGCTTCGGCTGTACGCCGCTGTCCCTGCGCCAGGAGGCGGAAGCGCAGGGATAACCCCTCCGGCAGGTTCCCCGGCCCCTAAGGGCCGGGAAGTCGTTTCAGCGCGGTTCGCTGGCCAGCCCGCGCCAGAGCGCGACACACATGATCAGCAACAGCACCGTGAAGGGCAGCCCCGTGGAGATCACCATGGATTGCAGCGACGAAAGTCCGCCCGCCGACAACAACAGCACCACGGCGATCACCCCCTCGAACACGCACCAGAAGACACGCTGCGGGGCCGGTGCATCCACCTTGCCGCCAGAGGTGATCGTGTCGATGACCAGCGAACCGGAGTCCGAGGAGGTCACGAAGAACACGATGACCAGCATGATGCCGATGAACGAGGTGATCCCGGCAAGCGGCAGGTTGTCCAGCATCGCGAACAGCTGCAGCGGCAGATCAACCTCCTGCACGATGGTGAGCCCTTCGTTCACGACCTGGCTGATGGCCGCGCCGCCAAAGATCGACATCCAGATGACGCCCACCAGCGACGGGACCAGAAGTACGCTGATGATGAATTCACGCACGGTCCGTCCACGCGAAACGCGGGCGATGAACATCCCCACGAACGGCGACCAGGAAATCCACCAGGCCCAGTAGAACGAGGTCCAGCCCTGCATGAAGTTCGTGTCGTCGCGGCCCACGGGGTTCGACAGGGCCGGCAGGTATTCGACATAGGCCACGAGGAAGCTGCCGATATCGGTGAGCAGCAGCAGCGTCGGGCCGGCGAACAGGACGAACATCAACAGCAGGAAGGCAAGCCCCATGTTGATTTCCGACATCAGCTTGACGCCCGCCTCCAGCCCGCGGACGATCGAGAACAGCGCGATTGCCGTGATGACAACGATCAGGATGATCTGCGAGGTTTCGTTGATCGGCACGCCGAACAGCTTGTTGAACCCGGCATTCGCCTGCACCGCCCCCAGACCAAGCGACGTCGCAAGCCCGAACAGGGTCGCGAACACGGCCAGGATGTCGATGATATGCCCCGGCCAGCCCCAGACGCGTTCCCCGAAGATCGGGTAAAAGGCGGAACGGATCGTCAGCGGCAGGCCCTTGTTATAGCTGAACAACGCCAGGCTCAGGCCCACGACGGCATAGATCGCCCAGGGGTGCAGCGCCCAGTGGTAGATCGAGGCGGCCATGCCCATGCGGATGGCCTCAGCCTCCATGGCGGCGCCACCCAGTGGCGCCCAGTCGGTCCGCAGCCCATCGGCGCCCGCCTCTGTCCCGCCCATCGATGACGAGAAGTGGCTGAGCGGCTCTGACACACCATAGAACATCAACCCGATGCCCATGCCCGCAGCAAAGAGCATGGAAAACCAGCTGGCATAGCCGAAGTCCGGCGTCGCACTGGCGCCACCCAGCCTAATCTTGCCATAAGGGCTGATCACAAGCACCAGGCACAGGATGACAAAGACATCCGCCGCGCCGATGAAGAACCAGTCGAACCCCTTTGTGACATTGTTGAACAACGAGCTGAACAGCGTGCCCGCAGTTTCTGGCACCGCCAATGTGAAGATCACGAAGGCGATCACGCTGAGCGCCGAGATCGCGAAGACCGGGTTGTGGACGCTGAAACCGATCGGCCCGATCTGGCCCTCGATATTGTCGCGGCCGACCTCGTAATCGGTTTGAATGACGCTTTCGGGCGGGGGCGCGTCGTCGCGCAATTCAGTATCGGTGGTCATATGGGTCAACGGAGTCCTCCTGTGTTGGCGAAGTCGCCTGCCGAAGGGTGCGTCCAGACCTGGGTTCCGTCTTGATCTTGCGCCGGGGCAGCGGGTCACAGGATCGGCCGGGTGGCTGGCGGCTGAAGTCTGGCCGCGGGCCCTTGGACCGTCTGATTGCCGTGTTGCCCTGAAGTCGCGGCTGACCGGAAACTGGACGTGAGACAGGTTCTTTTCTTGTTCAGCAATCTTTGTGCCGGAAGGCCCATCCACCCCGCAGAACAAGCGCGACGATTGTACAGTAGCATCGCGACGCGTCTGACCTCGGCAAGTTTCCGCGACGTCAGGCCGCACCCGGATGACGGTGCTCAGGGCGCATGTGGAAAGCCGGTTCAGGCGCAGATTTCCAGCCCGATTGTCGCAAACGTCCACGCGGGCCGGCAGCGTCGGGCTTACCAAGTCGCTTCATGTCCCATGCCGGGCCTGTTCATGCACCAGCAAGTAATTCAACGGCTTTTTCCGCTGGCCAGTTGCTGTTTCCGCATGTCTGTCCGGGGCGCCCCGGTGCCCTGCCCGGCCCAAACCAGAACAGCAGCGTCGTGTTCATGCTGCGGTTCCCGATCCGGAAAGACGGAAAGCTCATGCCCCAGATCATATTGACCGCCTCCTGCCCGGTTCGTTCGGGCATCATCTCGGCCCTGTCCACCTATCTTGCCGAGCAAGGCTGCAACATCCACGACAGTTCGCAGTTCACCGATCTGGAAAATGACCGATTCTTCATGCGCCTCAGCTTTGCCTCGGAAAAGGGCAAGACGCGGGAAGAGCTCGCCGAAGGCTTCGCCGAGGTCGCCGGACCGCTGGACATGACCTATGCGTTCCACGATCCCTGCCAGAAGATGAAGGTGGTGATCATGGTGTCCCACTTCGGCCACTGCCTGAACGACCTGCTGTACCGCTGGCGGATCGGGGCGCTGCCGATCGACATCGTGGCCGTGATCTCGAACCACATGGATTACCAGAAGGTCGTCGTGAACCACGACATCCCCTTCCACCACATCAAGGTCACCAAGGCCAACAAGGCCGAGGCCGAGGCCGAGCAGATGCGCATCGTCCGCGAAACCGGGGCCGAGCTTATCGTGCTGGCACGCTACATGCAGATCCTGTCGGACGAGATGTGCCAGAACATGTCCGGGCGCATCATCAACATCCACCATTCGTTCCTGCCGAGCTTCAAGGGCGCGAACCCGTACAAGCAGGCGTTCGAACGCGGCGTCAAGCTGATCGGCGCGACCTCGCACTATGTCACCGCCGACTTGGACGAAGGCCCGATCATCGAACAGGACACCGTTCGCGTGACCCACGCGCAAAGCCCGTCCGACTACGTCAGCCTTGGCCGCGACGTGGAAAGCCAGGTGCTGGCGCGTGCCATCCACGCCCACATCCACCGGCGCGTGTTCATCAGCGGCAACAAGACCGTCGTCTTTGCCGCAAGCCCGAACGAACACGCCTCCGAGCGCATGGGCTGAGACAGCCCCCGGCGCCCCGTCCACTACGGGGCGCTCATTCAAGGCACAGGCTGCCTTTTGAACATCCGGGGCAGACATTTCCCCAGGTGGTCGTACACCATCCTGATTCGGCGCACAGCCCGCAGGTCGTCGTGCATCACCAGCCAGCAACCGAGACGGAAGGATACCTGCCCGGCCAACACCGGGACCAGGTCCGGATCGCGGGCAGCGATCCCGCGCTGGCAGATGGCGATCCCGATCCCCTCACGCAGCGCCGCAAGCTGGGCCGCTTCGCTGTCACAGCGCAGGCGGAAGCTCCGCCGGGTCATTGCACCGCCAAACGCTTCAAGCGCGGCAAGGAAGGCCGGGTCGCGATCCGCCCCGATCAGCAGGTGACCGCGAAGATCGCCAGGCTCCTGCGGCGATCCATGGCGGAGCAAGTAGCTGCGATGAGCGAAGAGGCCAAGCGGCACCTCCCCCAGGTATCGGGCGATCAGGCTACCTTGCGTCGGGCGCGCCATCCGGAGCGCAATATCCGCTTCATGCCGCAACAGATCGCTGTTCTCGTTGCTGAGCGCCAGTTCGGTCTCCAACCCCGGATGCGCGTCCACAAGCGGCGCAAGTGCCTCTGGCAGCAGTTCCACCCCCACCACATGGCTTGCCGCGATCCGGACTATGCCGCGCGCTTCCTCTGCGGGGGCCGAGGCTTGCCGCTCCAGGCTGTCGGCGGCCATCGCCATGGCCCGCGCCTGTGGCAAAAGGGCCAAAGCCTCTTCCGTGGGCATCAGGCCCTGGGGCGAGCGCAGGAAGAACTTCTGTCCGAACGCCCCTTCCAGCTGCTCGATATGCCGGCCCACGGTCGGCTGCGTCAGGGAAAGCCGCCGTGCGGCGCCTGAAAGGCTGCCCGCCTCCGCCACGGCGAGAAAGCTGCGCCAGAGCGCCCAGTCGATGCATAGGGTCATACATTTCCGTATAGCGGATCTGCGGCTTCAGGCAATTTCAGAATGAGCTTGGACGGGTGACAATGCGGGCACTTCTTCATTGAAAGGTTCCGCGCGGGGCATCCCCTTCGCGGAGCCCGCCGCTCCTGAAAGGGCTTCAGCATGATCACGTCCCCTCTCTCCATCCCCCCGGACCATGTCTTTCCGGTGGCACGCGGGAACGCGCGGCTCCTCCTCCAGCTAGAGGGTCTTGCCGCCTGCGCTGCCGGCCTGTGGGGCTACTTTTTCCTCACCGACAACCTGGCGATGCTCGCCGCCGCAGTCCTTCTGCCGGACCTTGCCATGATAGCCTACGCCTTCGGGCCAAGGACGGGCGCCCGCATCTACAACCTCGCCCATACCTATGTCGCGCCCGCGACGCTGGCACTGGCGGCCCTTGCGACCGGCCTGCCACTCCTCCCGCTCGCCTGCGTCTGGATGGCCCACATCGGGCTGGACAGGGCGCTCGGCTACGGCCTGAAACATCCCACCTCGTTTCAAGAAACTCACTTGAGGCGCGTAGGCGCCGCTCCCGATGATCAAGGTCATCGATGACGGCCTAGGGTTCACCGCGCCCGGCTTTTTGCGCTACTTCCGCCGACGATGCGAAACTTTCCTTGCCTCGCCCCGCATTTCAAAGCCTAGATGAGGGGATGAGACGGGGGTTCCCATGGATGTCTATCTCGAGAAGGTCGATCCGGAACATAACTGCTTTCGCTTCTACAGCATCCGGATCGAGCCCGACCTCTTCGCCGATCAGGCGCTCGTGGTGCATTGGGGCAGGATCGGAAAGCGCGGCCGGACCCGCGTCCGCGGCTCCGGTTCTGCCAGCGACTGCAGGGACTATGGCACCCGGATCCTGAACCTCAGGCTGAGGCACGGCTATGTCCGGGTAGAGGACCGCGGGATGACCAACGATGGTGAAACCGGCGGGTAGTGAGCCTCATCCCGCCGGGACCGACACAGCACCCCGCATCCCGTATCGCCTGCCCTGTGGCCTCAGGCGACACCATAGCGCGTGCGGGCCTCGACAAAGGAAATCAGCTTCCCCTGCCCCGCGTCCCACAGGTGCAGCCTGACCGTCGCAAGGCTCTCGCGGATGGTGAGCCGTTGCGCCTCGGCCAGGTCCTGGTGGTCGCGGATCACTTCCGGCAGCCGGTAGAACGGAATGCGGGAATAAAGGTGGTGGACGTGGTGGATCCCGACGTTCCCTGACAGCCAGCGCAGCGGCTGCGGCAGGACGTAGTGCGAACTTCCCTCAAGCGCCGCATCGTGAAGCTGCCAGTCTTCGCCCTTGGACCAGTGGGTTTCCTCGAACTGGTGCTGCACATAGAACAGCCAGACGCCGATGGTCGCCGCCACCACCGTGCTGGGCAGGAAGATCAGCAGCACCGGCAGCAGCCCTCCAAACCACGTGATCAGCCCCAGCATGACGGCAATCATGGCATTCGTGCCCATCGCCGATCCCCAGTAGCGCCACCCCGATCTCATCTTCCCGAACGGCACCCGGTTCTGTACGATGAACAGGAAGCTCGGCCCCAGCACGAACAACACGAACGGGTGGCGATAAAGCCGGTAGCCCAGCCGCCCCAACCGGGATCGCGCGCGATATTCGTCAAGCGTCAGGGTCAGCACATCGCCAATCCCCCGCTGGTCCAGGTTCCCGTGAGAGGCGTGGTGAATGGAATGAGTGCGTCGCCACAGGGCATAGGGGGTCAGGGTCAGCACGCCCAGCAGGCGGCCCAGCCAGTCCTGCGCGCGCCTGTTGGTCAGAAAGGCGCCATGCCCGCAGTCGTGCTGAATGATGAACAGCCGCACAAGGAACGCGCCGTTGATCATGGCCAGCGCCACCGTCAGCCACAGGCTGACCGACAGCGCCATCCACGCCAGCCCCCACAGCAGAAGGAATGGCACCAGTGTCGCCGCAAGCTCGAACTGGCTCCGGCGGTTGGACGGCTCGCGGTACCGAGCCAGAATGCTGAGCCATTCGCGCGCGGTGCGGGGAGAAGATGATTGGTCGATGATCAAGCCTGTCGTGTCTGGTGTCAGCAAAGTCCTGACGGGTGAAAGCCTTGGCGGGAAACTGCCGCGTCAGCTGTCCATCAGGACCCCTGCGCTTACGGCGGGCGGCGGGGGGTTTCAATTGAATTCGCCACCCTGCCGGTTCACGCAACCGACAGCCCCCGGCGCGGCAGGCGCCCCGATGCACCCCAAGATCAGGGCGGGATCATCGTCCCGAACTGTCAACCTCGCGCAGGAACGACAGCATCCTGTCCACGAAGGCCTCGCGCGCCTGAATGGGGCCGCCATGCCCGACGCCAGGGATCTCCTCCAGCGTGGCATTGGGCAGGCAGGCGGCCACCTCCTTGGCCGCAGCCTCGAAGAAAGGCAGCGTCTCGGTGCCCCAGACAACAAGGACCGGCGCCTGCACCCCGGCCAGATCCTCGCAGGTCATCGGCGTGGGCGGCGGCATCCCGGCGAGCTTTGGTACGCTGTGGGCGTTGTCGGTGATCATGGCCCGGGCGGGCTCGGGCAAGGTCGTGAAGCCGTCATCCGGAAGGCCAAAGACATATTCGATGGCCCGCTGCACGGCTTCCTCGGCATCGCCTCCCTGCAGGGCCTCGCCGATGGGGCCCCAGCCCTCTTCCCACGCCGTAAGCGCCTGCGCGTGTTCGGGCTTGTCTTGCAGAACGGTGTCGAGCGTCGGCTCAAAGATCACCACGCTGCGAACAAGGTCGGGCCGGTCCAGCGCCGCCTGCAGCACGATCGGCCCGCTGTAGGACCAGCCCACAAGGTGCATCGGCTCTCCCCAGGCCTCCAGCAGCGCCACGAGATCGGCCTCGTGCACATCCCGCGACATGCCCGGCTCCTCTGGCCAGTCCGCAGTGCCGAAATGACGCTGCGTATAGGCGATGAAGCGGTGGCTCTCTGCCACCTCTGCCCGCAGCGGCTCCCATGCGCGGTGGTCGGCATAGGCGCCGTGGACGAACAGAACCGGCTCCCCCTCCCCTGACTGAACAACGGGGAATTGCGTCCCGGCCGCCTCCACATGCTCCACTGCGGGATCCTGGGCGGCGGCTGCGACGGGAACCAGAAACGCAACAAATGTCAGTGAACGAAATGACATGGACATCGCATCCTCCCGGCTGGCGGTTGTCACATCGATGCCCAAAGACTACGCCTGCCGCCCGAGTCGCACAACAAACCGGCCGCCCGGGCCGGGCCTGTGGCCACGATGGCCGATCGCCCTACGTACACCTGTTCTGCTGTCGCGGGCGCCCCGGCAGCAAAGTCTTGCCGTCCCGGTCTTGACGTGCCCGCTGGCACCAGACAGAACGGACGCCCGGGATGCTGATCAAAGGAAAGCCGATGAAGTTCCGATTTCCCATTGTCATCATCGATGAGGATTTCCGCTCTGAAAACACGTCGGGCCTGGGCATCCGGGCACTGGCCGATGCCATCGAACGCGAAGGGTTCGAGGTGCTGGGCGCCACCAGCTATGGCGACCTGTCGCAGTTTGCGCAGCAGCAAAGCCGCGCCTCTGCCTTCGTGCTGTCGATCGATGACGAAGAATTCAGCGCCGGCCCCGATCTTGATCCCGTCGTCCTGAACCTGCGCAGCTTCATCGAAGAGGTCCGCTGGAAGAACGCCGACGTGCCGATCTTCCTTCACGGCGAGACAAAGACGTCCCGCCACCTGCCCAACGACATCCTGCGGGAGCTGCACGGCTTCATCCACATGTTCGAGGACACCCCCGAATTCGTGGCCAAGCACATCATCCGCGAGGCGAAGTCCTACCTCGAAGGCATTCAGCCGCCCTTCTTCAAGGCGCTTCTGGATTATGCCGAGGACGGGTCCTATTCATGGCACTGCCCCGGCCATTCGGGCGGCGTGGCCTTCCTGAAAAGCCCGATCGGGCAGATGTACCACCAGTTCTACGGCGAAAACATGCTGCGGGCCGATGTCTGCAACGCGGTAGAGGAACTGGGCCAGCTTCTTGATCACAACGGGGCCATCGGCGCGTCCGAACGCAACGCCGCAAGGATCTTCAACGCCGACCACTGCTTCTTCGTGACCAACGGCACCTCGACCTCCAACAAGATGGTTTGGCACCACGCGGTGGCGCCGGGCGACGTGGTGGTCGTGGACCGCAACTGCCACAAGTCGATCCTGCATGCGATCATCATGACTGGCGCGATCCCGGTCTTTCTGCGGCCAACCCGCAACCATTGGGGCATCATCGGCCCGATTGCCCATTCCGAATTCGAACCGGAATCCATCCGGGCCAAGATGCGGGCCAACCCGCTGCTGCAGGACGTGGATGCCGATGCGGTCAAGCCCCGCATCATGACCCTGACCCAGTCCACCTATGACGGCGTCCTGTACAACACCGAGGAAATCAAGCGGATGCTCGACGGCTATGTCGAGAACCTGCATTTCGACGAGGCATGGATTCCTCATGCCGCGTTCCACCCGTTCTACGGGACCTATCACGCGATGGGCCGCAAGCGGGAACGGACCAAGCACGCCGTCACCTTTGCCACCCAGTCGATCCACAAGCTGCTGGCCGGAATTTCGCAGGCGAGCCACGTGCTGGTCCAGGATTCCGAGGAGACGAAGCTCGACCGGCACCTCTTCAACGAATCCTACCTGATGCACACCTCGACCAGCCCGCAGTATTCGATCATCGCAAGCTGCGACGTGGCCGCCGCCATGATGGAGCCGCCGGGCGGTACGGCCCTTGTCGAGGAATCGATCCTAGAGGCGCTGGATTTCCGCCGCGCCATGCGCAAGGTCGATGAAGAATTCGGTGAGAATGACTGGTGGTTCCAGGTCTGGGGCCCGGACGAGCTGTCGGAGGAAGGCATCGGGCGCACCAAGGACTGGGTGCTGCGCCGCACCGACTCCGAAGGCGTCCAGCGCGATGGCGAGGACAGCTGGCACGGCTTTGGCGACATGGCCCCCGGCTTCAACATGCTCGACCCGATCAAGGCCACGATCATCACCCCCGGCCTGGATATCGAGGGGCGTTTCGACAGCACGGGCATCCCTGCCTCGATCGTATCGAAATACCTGGCCGAACATGGCGTGGTCGTGGAAAAAACCGGGCTTTACAGCTTCTTCATCCTGTTCACCATCGGCATCACCAAGGGCCGCTGGAACACGCTTCTCGCAGCCCTGCAGCAATTCAAGGACGATTTCGACCGCAACCAGCCGCTCTGGCGGGTGATGCCGGAATTCTGCGGCAAGCACACCCGTTATGAGCGGATGGGCCTGCGCGACCTGAGCCAGCACGTCCATTCGCTTTACGCCAAATACGACGTCGCCCGCCTGTCGACTGAGATCTACCTGACCGACCACCACCCCGCGATGACACCGAGCGAGGCTTTTTCCCACATCGCCCGGCGCAAGACGCAGCGGGTCCCGATTGATGAGCTTGAGGGCCGGATCACCACAAGCCTCGTGACCCCCTACCCGCCGGGCATTCCTCTCCTCATCCCCGGAGAGACCTTCAACGCCAAGATCGTGGATTACCTGCGCTTCAACCGCGAATTCGCGCGTGAATGTCCGGGCTTCGAAACCGACATTCACGGCTTGGTGGTGGAAACCGGCCCCGATGGCACAGTGCACTACTACGCTGACTGTGTAGCCTCCTGATCGGCCGTCGGGACGCGGCCAGCCCGCGTCCCGGCTTCCTTCGGCTGGCAGAACAGACAGACCAGCCGCTGCCCCGATGCTTCTATACCGATGCGCTGGCGCGCTCCGGATTCGGGGCTGGCTGACACCAACAGCAGGATCAGATCGCGCGCCACCTGTTCTGAAGGCAGAGCGGGAGGTAAAACTCCCGCCGCCAAAACGTCACCTCGGTCTGCCTCTGCGTCAATTCCGAGCCTTCTGATTTAGGCAAGTGGCTACTTTGGGCAACTTGGAGTGGGCGATCCACACCAGCCTGGCCCGGCGGTGTCGGCGCATCAGCCCGCTGGCCAGAGGCTCTGCATCAGCCACAGGCCGCCCTGCACAGGTACAGTGCTGGTCAGCCTCGCCGTCAGGGCCGGTGACCCATTAGCGGCGCTGCCTCGGCCATCGCCTACTTCGCGAACAGCCCCTCCCAGTCGCGTAAGCCCTTGATCTCGATCGGGTTTCCCGAGGGATCGAAGAAGAACATGGTCCGCTGCTCTCCGGGCTCGCCTTCGAAGCGGACAACCGGCGGGATGTCGAAGGCTACGCCCTTTTTCTCCAGCCGGGCGGCCAGCGCCAGCCAGTCATCCAGCCGCAGCACCACGCCCATGTGGGGCATCATCACCATGTGATCCCCAACCTTGCCGGTGCGCGTCGTCTCGAACGGCTTGCCAAGGTGAAACGACAGCTGGTGGCCGAAGAAGTCGAAATCCACCCAGGTGTCGGTCGAACGGCCCTCGGTGCAGCCAAGCACGTCGCCGTAAAAGGCGCGGGTTTCGTCAAGGTCGTTCACATGAATGGCAAGGTGGAACAAGGATTGCATCAGTTTCTCCTGATCAGCGGATGGTAATGGTTTGGGCAAGGTCGGACAGCGTCCCCGGGGCTGCAAGCCGTCTAAGGATCATGGCGATGATCCACGGCCCGCGCCAGACTTCCCGGCGGAAGGGGCGTCACCACACGACCTCCTCTGGCGGCCAGATCCCGCCCACCAGGTTGCAGGACAACAGGTAGGCGGAGCTGAGCACCCCCTCGGGCTTGGGCCGCAGCGCCTCCAGCCGGGCGCGGAGGGCGCGGGCATGGGCGATCCAGATCTCCTCCGCCTCCTCCCATGTCACGGCGGCAAAGCGGAAGCGGGCGCCGGTGGCAAG
The DNA here is from genome assembly GCA_008711135.1 of Rhodobacteraceae bacterium LNNU 3342. GTDB lineage: Bacteria > Pseudomonadota > Alphaproteobacteria > Rhodobacterales > Rhodobacteraceae > Halodurantibacterium. The sequence goes on along the minus strand of VUAW01000006.1, from coordinate 46,399 downwards.
CTGGGCAAGCCGCGGCAGGTCCGCGCCGATGACGGTGGCGATCTTCGGGTACCCGCCGGTGGTCTGGCATTCGGCCATCAGCACGATCGGCTGCCCCGACCCCGGCACCTGGATCGAGCCCATCATCGTCCCGTCCGACACGATGTCATGGCCGCCAAGGGCGGGCAGCGGCGGCCCGTCCAGCACCATCGCCATCCGGTCGCGCTGCGGCGTGACAGTAAAGCTGTCAGACAGGAAGTGGGCGATGGTTTCGGGGGCAAACCGGTCGTCCTGCGGGCCCAGAACCACGCGGATCGCCCGCGCGTCCGGGTCCGGCCGCGGTGGATGGACGGGCGCCAGACAGGGACCTGCGGGATCGAAACTGCCCAGCGGCAGGCGGATGCCGGGCTTCAGGACCGCGCCGCCCACACCGCCCACGCCGGTTCGCAAATGCGTGGCCCGCGACCCCATCACCGGCTCGATCGCGATGCCGCCAGAAATGGCAAGATACCCCCACACCGCACCGCCCAGCGGGCCGATGTGGATCTCGTCGCCCGCACGCGCCCGATGCGCCTCGCCGGAAGGGACGATGCGGCTGCCGATCCGAACCTCGGTCGTGCCCCCCGTCACCGCGATCCGGCAATCGACACGGGCGCGGAAGCTGCCGCCAAAGCCCGCGAACTCCAGCGCCGCAGCATCGAGCGCGTTGCCCACCAGCGCATTGGCCAGCGCGAAGGCCGGCGCATCCATCGGCCCCGCCGCCGACACGCCCGCATGGCGCAGTCCGAACCGCCCGCGATCCTGCACGGTCAGCATCGGGCCGGGCTGAAGCACCTCCATCATCAGGCGGCCTCTGGGCTGATCACGGGGCTGCCGGCCGCCGCGCGTTCCGCCAGCCGGGCAAAGGCCGGCACGTCGATCCGCTCGAACCGGACGCGGTCGCCGGCCTGCAGCAGGAACGGCTCTGCCCTTGCCGGATCAAACAGGCGCACCGGCGTCCCGGCGATGAAGCGCCACCCCGACGGCCCCGCCACCGAGTTGATGCTGGCCTGCCGCCCGCCAATGCCCACCGCCCCCGCCGGGATCAACTGGCGCGGGGTGGCAAGCCGCGGCGCGTGAAGCGCCTCCGGCAACCCGCCAAGATAGGCAAAGCCTGGGGCAAAGCCGATCATGTAGACACGGTATTCCGCCCCCATGTGCAGGGCGATCAACTCCTCTGTCCCAAGACCCTTTTCCGCCGCAAGGCTGTCGAGATCGAGCCCTGCCTCGCCCCCATAAAGAACCGGAACGCGCCACAGCCTGCCACCCTGCGCGCCAACCTCCAGTTCCGCATAAAGCGCCGTCAGCCGCGCCCCCAGCACCGCACCCCGGATCGTTTCCGGATCATAGCGCACCAGCAGCGAACGGTAGGTCGGCACGCGGTCCATGACACCCGGAATGGCGGCAGCGTCCAGTGCGGCAGCCAGCGCAATAATGCGGGCATTGGCACCGGCATCGATGTCCTTGCCGATCTGAAAGCTCAGCGCCTGATCGCCGCAAGGCAGGATGCGGGGCGCGGGTGCGGCCGGGGTCTGCATGGTCATCTCATCATCAGGTTGGGCACGATCTCCACCAGCCCGGGGAAAACCGCAAGGATCATCGCAAAAGTCGCCATAATTGCAGAAAAGGGCAAGGCCGCCCGCGTGACCCGCCCCATGGAATCCCCGGTCAGGCGCTGGAACACATGGTTCGAGGCCCCTCCGCTGACCTCGACCACCAGCGCCGCATTTGGCGCGCGGGGCTTGAAGACGGCCCAGAAGGCATCGCCTACGCCAGCAGCAGTTCCAGCTTGTTGCCGCCCTCCGGCTAGCGGTTCAGCCAGAACTGGCCTTCAAGCTTTGCCCCGGCCATTTGATGGCGACCAGATCCTAGGTCGATAGGGCGTTCCAAGCGTACAGGTGACTGTCACGATGCTTGATGCCAGTTGCTTACAGGCTTCAGAAAACCCCCGACCAAGCCGTCAGCCCCGGAGGATGAAGAGGTTGTTGCGGCATCAATAGCGCCCGCCAGACACGTTCACGACCTCCCGCGGCATCTGCATCGGGCAGCGCCAAGCGCGCCAAAGGACGGCTGGGCGGGCGCAGCTGAAACGCGGATCTTCAACCCGGCCAGATCGTCAGGCGTTGTGATTGCCGGTTAGACGGCCTGCTCTGGCACGGAACCACGCAAAGCAGCTTCCGGTGCGTGCCTGCGGCGATCTCCTTGAGCCTGAGCCGGTAGAACTTGTGCAACACCATGGGTTTTCGCCGGCCTGCTGGCGAAGGCGAAGCGGCGGGCTTGTTTCGCCAGCCCGGCAGCATGAGGCCGGCGCCTTGTCGAACCTGTCAGCGCAGTTCAGGCAGGGTCAGCTACCGGCCCGGCGACCCGCCGCCGATCAAACCGGCAGCGGGGCAAGCTCGAAACTGACGCGGCCGGGATCGCCGATCGCCGTATTCCGGGCGATGACCTGCGCGAGCGTCTTCGTCTCCTTGACGATCCGAAGCCCCTCTTTCCCGAAGGCGTCTTCGGTATGAACCGCCTCGGCCAGAAGCGGATTGGTCAGTGCTTGGGTAAAGGCGTCGTTCGCCACCATCGTCACCATCAACTCGCCCATCATTGCCGGCGCTTCATACCCCTCGGCAAAGAGCCCGACGAAAAGTTCCACGCGATCGACGTCGCCATAAAGCTCCTCAAGCTTGGCTGCGGACTCAGGGTCCCGTGTCAGCGCCTCGAACGATGAATAGGGCTTCAGGCCGTAATGCTTGCGGTAGGCGTTGAAGGACGGCAGCCGGCAGGCCCGGTCCATCGCGATGCTGAGCCGCTTCACGTCGGGGCCCTTCTTGTCGACGACCAGGAACGGCGCCGTGTTGCCAAGACCAATCCGGCCCGCCCGCTCCTGTGCGGCGGCAAGGATCACCTCGTCAAGACCCCGCTCGACGATCCAGCGGTTCGCGACGCGGAACCGCTCCGCTTCGATATCCTCGCCCTTGATCGTCAGCTTGTCGGGGATGAGGTCGTGCCACCGGTACAGGAGCGAGAACTCCACCGGGATCCAGTTGGTGCGGTACCAGCGCTCACGTTCGGCCATGCCGGGCTTGATCGCCAGCGGAATGGGGATCGGCGCGATATGGACGATGTAGTCGCTGACCACGATGTTGAGCAGCACCGCAATGGTGGTGTTCCGGGCAAGCTGGAAGAGCCGCTCGTCCGACCAATCGGGATGGGCCTCCTTCAGGATCCGCGCGGTCCTGTTGTGCTCGCGCAGGAAGAGCGTGTTCATCACCGTGTGACCGAAGGTCGAGTTGCCGTGCTCAAGCCCCACCGCGAATGCATATTCGCGCTCTTCCTCCGGCCACTTGCCATAGACGCGGCGGAAGTTCTGCGGAGTGTAAAGCCCCGGCGTGGCCGGGTTGTCCTCGTCCTTCTCCGGCTGCCGGTCATAGCGGGGGTCGAGCCGCAGCTTGCCCTCGTGCCTTTCGAACAGGAAAGCCGGCCACTCCGCGCCCCCGATCATCTGAGAGCGCAGTAGCCCATCCTTCCCGGCCCGCAGCATCGTCGTCTGGATCTCGCTGATGCCGTAGATCTGGCAGAGGTCGATCTCATGGTTGCTTTCGTTGTACCGGAAGGTGCGCGTGTCCTCCGGCTCCCACTTCGTGCGCAGGAAGCCGTCGGTGAACCACTGCGCGAAAAGCGCGAAGAGAAGGCTCGTATCCGTCGCGGGCCGGAATTCCTTGCGTACAAAGAGATGCACGAGCTTCTCCACATCCGGTCGGCCGGCAACCTCCGTGTCATCGACCCCCGGCATGTGTCTTCCGGAAAAGCGGCGATCCGTCAGCCCGGGCCAAGAGGGAAAGTCGCCCGCCATGCAATAAGGGCGCGGTCGCACCGGTGCGCTGTACGCATATTTGTTGATGATCAGCTTGCTGAGGGCATGCTGAAGCATGTCGTTCCGGCTGACCGCGGCGAGGATGCCGCTCCGCACGGGCGCCGGCAGGCGGCTGATAAGGCTAGAGATGTCCATCGGGATCTCCGGAAGAGGCCATTTTAAAACGGACTGATTTCTTGCTTGCGAAGCCCCTATCCTACCCACGAACTTCAGTGCCAAGAAGACGGCCTGAATGTTGGTGGGGCGTCCAAAAGGCGGTGTTGCGCAGCCGGTGGCTTTTGACCAATGGCGAGCGGCCATTCCACCTATGGCGGGCCCCTGCCATGCCGCCGCGCCCGGTGTGGTCGCTGCGCGCCCCGCAGACCAGGCGCAGGACGTGAACAGCGGGCTGGCGTGACCGCATGTTGCCGGACCAAAGCGGTGGACCGCCATGTTCACCGCGGCGGGCGTTCCTCAAACCGGCCCTTCTTGAGCGGCTGGGCCTAATAACTTGCCCAACCGGTGCAGATCCGCCCGAAACTCCGGGATCAGTCGATCCGGCCCCCGAAACCGGCTGCTATCAAACGCCGCGCTTGTTGCCCCAGATGAGCACGTGAAGCTGCGGCAGGACGCGCGGGCTGAACCAGCGGTCGCTGGTCACCTTCTCGACCAGCCACAGCAGCCGGTCGGTACAGGCACCAAGGTCCACGGGATGATCGGGATCGACATCCGGGTTGCCGGGCTGAAGGTAGAGCGGGAGCTCTGGATACCTTTCCGCAACGGCCCGCGCCCAAGCATAATCCACGTCGTCAAAGATGACGACCTTCAGCACCACCTTCGGGCATCCTTCAGCAGCCTTTATACAGGCGTCGAAGGCTACCCAATCCACCTGCTCGCCGCTTGAGGGCGGCTTGGGGCTCAGAACCAGCGTGTCCAGCGATGAAAACCATGACCGCGCGATCGATCCCTGCGTCTCGCAGGCAAAACGGTAGCCTTCGGCCTTTCCCAGGGCGATCACCGGCGCGAAGTCCTGGATCGCCGGGTTGCCGCCCGACAGCGACACCGTCAGCGGCTCCCCTCCCGAAAGGTGCCGCACCTCTTGCCAGGCTTCCGCCGCGATCATCCTTGCCCAGTCCTGGCGGTACGCGCCATCAACGGCATGAAGAGAGTCACACCAGGAGCAGCGGTAGTCACAGCCACCTGCCCGAATGAACACCGTAGGCTCGCCGATGAGCGCGCCCTCTCCCTGGATCGTGGGGCCGAAGATCTCGGCGATGCGGAGGGTCATGGCCGATACTCCGCCCATGTCTTAGGGGTCTCCGATACCTTCACGGCCGAGGTTTCGGGCCAGCGCGCCCTGCACCAGTCAAAGAAATGCCGCGCAAGGTTTTCCGCGGTGGAGGGCACATCAAGGATGTCGTCTAGGTGCCTGTGATCGAAGGTACCGTCCACGTAATCCTTGAACAGGCGGAGTTCGTGGTAGTCGCGCACGAACCCGTCTGCATTCAGCGTCGCCGCGGCGAGTTCCACCACGACAACATAGTTGTGGCCGTGCAGCCGCGCGCATTGATGGTCGGCGGGCAGATGCGAAAGCTGATGCGACGCGGAGAAATGGAACTCCTTGCTGATCCGGAACATCACGCCCCCCTGTGGCTGGCGAGCGCCTGACGCCAGAAACCCGGGTCTTCGTACACTGTCGGGTCGATGATGCCGGCGAGATCGAAGGCTTCGCGCCGCTCCACGCAGGTGCCACAGCGTCCGCAATGCCGCTCCCCGCCCTTGTAGCATGACCAGGTCTCCGCAAAGGGGGTGCCGACCCTGGCGCCTTCGGTGACGATCTCCGCCTTGGTGCGGTGCACGAACGGCGTGTAAAGCGCCACGTCGGCATAGCCATCAAGCGCGGCGCGCTGCATCCTGTCGAACGCCTCGGTGAAAAGCGGGCGGCAATCCGGATAAATGAAGTGGTCGCCGCCGTGAACTGCGGTGGCTACCGCATCGTCCCCATTTGCCGCGGCGATCCCATAGGCGATGGTCAGCATGATCGCGTTGCGGTTGGGCACCACTGTGATTTTCATGGTTTCTTCGGCATAGTGCCCGTCCGGCACGGCGACATCGTCCGTAAGGGCCGAGCCGCTGAGCGCGGCACCGATGGCGCGCATGTCGATGACATGATGCGGCACGCCCAGCCGCTGCGCACAGGCCGCCGCAAAGTCCAGTTCCTTGCGGTGGCGCTGACCATAGTCGAAAGAGACCAGCCGCGACAGCGCCCCCCTATCCGCAAGCACATGTGCAAGGGACACGGAGTCGAGTCCGCCCGAGCAGATGACATTCGTTTTCATGTTTCAGTCCTTGTTTTGATGACCGGGTAGGCTGCGACCGGTGGTGGGGCTGATAGCCAAGGTGCACCTGCAATGCAACCTGCTTGAGCCGGCTGATCGCCCTCAAGGCTGCGTCATAATCTACGGCTGGTCGCCACGCCGGACACGGCGGGATACGCCTGTTCCGCCATGCCGGGCCCGCTGAAGTGACTATCAGGCAGACGATTAAGATAACCAGAAGAAGCCCAGCGTGGGCCGATCACTGACAGGTTCCGACTGGCACGTGAATGCCCTTGAGGGCTTGCCCAAGAACCATCGGATGTTCTGCCGTTCAACACGCTGCTCTCGCCCGCCCCAACCCGGTGCCAGCCAAAGACACCGCACCCGAAGCGGAATGAACCGCCTCATTCCCGGTAGTGCGCTCGATCTCAAAGGTGCGGATCTCCTGGGCAAGTTCCTCCGCGTGCTGACGTAGAGAGGAAGCCGCCGCCGTTGCCTCTTCGGCCACCGCTGCGTTCTGCTGGGTCACCCGGTCCAGCGGGTTCACGCCCGAGTTTACCTCGCTCAGCTTGGCCGACTGCTCATTGACGGCCTGCGAGATCCTCTCGATCTGTTCTGAAACTGCCGCTGCCTTGTGAAGGATCTGGTCCAGGCTGTTGCCGGTCCGCTTGAGCAGGGCCGAACCACTCTGGACGTGCGCGGTGCTTTTCAGGAGCAGTGTCCGCACCTCGGTGCAGAATCTGTCGCACGTTGCGCAAGGCCCCGCATCTCGGACGCGACCACGACAAAGCCACCCCCGCGTCGCCCGCGCGGGCTGCCCCCACGCCGGCATCCAGGGCCAGCAGGTTCGTCCGGAAGGCAATGCCGTCGATCACGTTGATGATCCGTTTGATCTGCTCGGATGAACGCTCGATCTCCTGCATCGCGCCAACCGCGTCGCGCACGATAGAGGCGCTGTCCTGTACGATCGTGCGGGTCTGGCTGCTGCTCACTTCGGCCTCCCGTGCCCGTTCGGCAGTCTCGCGCAGGCTGTCGTTCATCTCGTTCAAGCCAGCGGCCCATGTCTCCAGCGTCGCAGCCTGCGTTTCGGCGCGGTGTGAAAGTTCACTTGCTTCCGTGCTGATCTCGTCTGCCCCAAAGCGGACCTGATCGGCAACGCTGTTGAAGGCCAGGCGCAGGGTCTCACGGGACTGGGGGAAGGGATTATGGGCCGGACTGGGGATCTGCCGCGCCATGGCCCCGGCAGCCAACCGATCAAGCCCTGCCGTGATCTCGGTGACGACCCTTGTCTGGCGCGTGGATTTAGTGCGGCGCCTCCGCCTCGTGCGAGGATGCGTGCGACATCAGGTTGATCGTCAGGAGGATCACCGCGACAACCGCACAGCTTGTCAGTGCCGCTGCCGCAACCGCGAGCTGGTGCGAATGGACATGGAGCTGTCAACAATGGTGCGCTCCTCGGGTTCTTCAGGCCCGGGCGTGGCAGAAAGTTCTTTTGATCCGGTTACCAGGCCCGGTGGACATTCGCCTGACCTCGGGGACTTATGGAAATGGGATCAGTCCTGTTGTGACACAGCTTTCCAAAACTGCGAACCTTCAGGTGAAAAGTGCCGCCCAGGCTGCGTCCTGCCGCAGTGCTGGAAGTGCCGCGCCAAGGTTTGGGAAACGCCAGTCCGCCTCGGCGTGATCCTCGTCGTCGGTATAGGTGCCGGGCGCCGCGATCACGCGAATCCCCGCCGCCCGCGCCGCGCGGATGCCGTTGAGGCTGTCCTCGACGGCCACCGCCTCGGCGGGGTCCACGCCCAGCCGTTCCAGTGCCAGAAAGTAAACGTCCGGGGCCGGTTTCTTGATGGCGACCTCATCCCCCGCGGCGACCGCGTCAAAGACCTCATGCGCCGGCCGGCCCCAGCACGCGCGGCTCAGCGCGTCGACATTCGCGGGGTTGGTTGTGGTCGCCACGCCAACGCGCAGACCGGCGCGGCGGGCCTGTTCCACCAGCTCTGCCACCCCGGGGCGCAGTGGCAGCCCACCCTCTGCCAGCAGCCGTCCCCAAAGCACCGTCTTTTCCCGATGAATCTCCGTGATCAGCGCGTCGTCGGGATGCGCGACACCCAGTTCATCCCGCCATGCCCGCATCCGTTCCTGGCCGCCGGTGGTACGCAGCAGTCGGCGATAGGTCGCCGTGTCCCAGTGCCAGCCAAGCCCCCGCTGCGCGAATGTCTCGTTGAAGGCGCGACGGTGGAGCTCCTCCGTCTCGGCCAGCGTCCCGTCCACGTCAAAGATCAGGGCGCGTAGGGTCATCTTGCGACCTCCATCGGCTGCAAAAGCCGCGCCGCAAGGTCCGGCAGCTCGGCATGATGGTCAAAGCAGGCGGCCTGCTCCAGCGTCTCTGCCGGGCGGTCACGGTAGCCGCCGGTGTAAAGAACAAAGGGCACCCGGGCGCGGGCCGCGCATTCCGCATCCACATGGCTGTCACCGACGTAAAGCGCAGGTGGGCCGCCGAGGGCCGTCAAGGTCCCCAGCAGGGGCGCGGGGTCCGGCTTCATCTGCGGCAGGCTGTCGCCGCAGATCACCGCGTCGAACCAGAGGCCGAAGCGGGAAAGAACCGCATGCGTCACCTTGCAGGGCTTGTTGGTGCAAAGGCCAATCCGCCAGCCCTCGGCCCGCAGCTGCGACAGCATTGCCACCACGCCCGGGAACAGGATCGTCTTGTCCAGCGTCCGTTCATATTCGCCCAGAAAGGCTGCCAGCAGGCGCGCGTGGCGCACGGGATCCGGGGGCAGGCCGGCATCCGCCATCATCCGCGACACGAACATCCCCGCGCCGTTGCCGATGAAACTACGCGCCCGGTCCAGCGTCAGGGGCGGGAGCCCCTCGGCGGCCAGGACGATGTTGGCGGCGGCCTGAAGATCTGGAGCGCTGTCGATCAGCGTACCGTCGAGGTCGAAGACAATGGCCCTCATGCGCTTTTCCGCCTTTCCTCGATGCCTTCCGCTGCCTGCCGGATGGCGCGGATGTTGGCGCCATAGGGGCCGGGGTTGTCGACTGAACCGCCCTTGAAGACGGCCGAGCCCGCGACCAGCACATCGGCGCCCGCGGCGGCGACCAAGGGCGCGGTTTCAGTGGTCACGCCGCCGTCGATCTCGATATGGATCGGCCGGTCACCGATCAGCGCGCGCAGGCGGCGGGTCTTCTCGACCTGGCTGTGGATGAACTGCTGCCCGCCAAAGCCCGGGTTCACCGTCATTACGCAGATCAGGTCCACAAGGTCCAGCAGATGCTCTGCCGCCTCGATCCCGGTGCCGGGGTTGAGCGCGAGGCCCGCCTTGGCGCCGGTGGCGCGGATCGCCTGCAGCGTGCGGTGGATGTGGGGGCCGGCCTCCAGATGGGCCGTGATGATATCGGCACCCGAAGCTGCAAAGGCCTCGATATACGCATCCACAGGGGCGATCATCAGGTGGACGTCCATGACGCCCTTGATGTGCGGCCGAATCGCGGCGCAGGTTGCCGGGCCAAAGGTGATGTTGGGAACGAAGTGCCCGTCCATGACATCAACATGGACCCAGTCCGCACCCTGATCCTCAATCGCGCGGCATTCGGCGCCGAAGTTAGCAAAGTCGGCAGATAGGATCGAGGGGGCGATCTTGATTGAACGGTTGAAGGTCATGCGCGTTCCTCCTCAAGGACGCGATCTATCGTCAGGCCGCCGGCAAAGACCCGGCTGCTGCGGATGTCCTCTTCCTCGATGGTGGACAGCATCGTGGCGTCGACGGGGCCGCGGGCGGTGGTGAACAGCCGGTTGGCCTGCCGCAGCCGGGCGCGGTCCAGCGCGTTGCGGATGCTGCGGGCATTGGCGAAATGCGGCTGCTGGCGGCGCAGGCGGATGTAGTCGTTCAGCGCGGCCTGCGCGCCATCGCTCAGGATGTAATGCTGGTCGCCCAGCATCTGCCCGGCGATGCGGGACAGTTCGGCGTCGGAGTAATCCGGAAACTCGATGTGGTGGGCAATCCGCGACCGGAAGCCGGGGTTGGACTGGAAGAACAGCTCCATCCGGTCAGCATATCCCGCAAGGATCACCACGAGATCGTCGCGGTTGTTTTCCATCACCTGCAGCAGGATCTCGATCGCCTCCTGCCCATAGTCGCGTTCATTGTCGGGGCGATAGAGGTAATAGGCCTCGTCGATGAACAGCACGCCCCCCATCGCGCGTTTCAACACCTCCTTGGTCTTGGGCGCGGTGTGGCCGATGTACTGGCCGACAAGGTCATCGCGGGTGACGGACACAAGATGCCCCTTGCGCACGTATCCCAGCCGATGCAGCAGCCCGGCCATCTTCAGCGCCACCGTGGTCTTGCCGGTGCCGGGATTGCCGGTAAAGCTCATGTGCAGGGTGGGCGTCTCCAGCGCCAGCCCAAGCGCCCGCCGCGCCCGGTCGACAAGCAGCAGGGCCGCCGTTTCCCGGATGCGCTGCTTGACCGGGGCCAGGCCGACCAGTTCCCGGTCGAGTTCCTCCAGCACCTCTGCCACGCCGGAACTTTCGTATTCGGCAGCCAGGTCGACGGTTCTGATCGGTGTCGCGTCCATGTTTTCCTCCACGGGGTGCGGGCCTGCCGCGGGGAACGCGGCAGGCAATGGCGTCAGGGGCGCACGGTGTGGGTGTAGCGGATGCTGCGGCCCGGCCCTTCGGTCCGGGTCATGTGCAGCCGCGGCTCCTCGGCGGGGCGGTTGACGATGAAGCTCATCATCACCGTCTCGAACCCCCGCGTGTTGTCAAAGGCGTTCAGCCGGATGTAGCTGTCGGGATAGGCGGTGCGGCAATCATGAAGCTCCATCAGCACGCCCTTGGCATCGCGCAGGTCGAACATCGGGTGGCCCCACATCTCCCAGTAGGTGTTGCGCGGGTGGGGGTCGTCGGTGAACTCGATCCCGACCGCCCAGTCGCGGCGCAGGCAGTATTCCACCTGCGCGGTGATCTGTTCGTCGGTCAGGTCGGGCAGGTAGGAAAAGCAGCCCTGGGTGATACGCATGTTCCGTCTCCCTTACATGGCGACCGCGGGCATCGGCGTGAAATCCGATGTGTCGGTCGGGGTGTAGTTGAAGGTGATGTTGCCCCAGACATCGAGCGCGGCCTCCAGCGGCTTGCACCACTTGGCGGCAGCGCGCAGGATCTCCGGCCCCTCGTTGCGGATGTCGCGGCCTTCGTTGCGGGCAAGGACCATCGCCTCCAGCGCGACGCGGTTGGCGGTGGCGCCGGCCTGGATGCCCATCGGGTGCCCAATCGTGCCGCCTCCGAACTGAAGCACCACGTCATCGCCGAAAAGGTCGATCAGCTGGTGCATCTGCCCGGCATGGATCCCGCCCGAGGCGACAGGCATGACCTTGAGCGTGTCGGCCCAGTCCTGTTCAAAGAAGATGCCGCGCGGCAGGTCCACCTCGTTCCGGATTTCGCGCAGGACGTTGTAGTAGCCCTGCACCGTCATCGGGTCGCCTTCCAGCTTGCCGACCGCGGTGCCCGCGTGCAGGTGATCGACCCCCGCCAGCCGCAGCCACTTGGCGATCACCCGGAAGGAAATCCCGTGGTTCTTTTGCCTCGTGTAGGTCCCGTGACCGGCGCGGTGCATGTGCAGGATCATGTCATTCGCGCGGCACCATTCCGCGATAGACTGGATCGCCGTCCAGCCCACGATCAGGTCCACCATCACGATGACCGATCCCAGCTCCTTGGCGAATTCGGCCCGTCGGTACATCTCCTCCATCGTGCCCGCGGTGACATTCATGTAGTGGCCCTTGACCTCGCCGCTTTCGGCGCTGGCGCGGTTCACGGCCTCAATGCAGTACAGGAAGCGGTCGCGCCAATGCATGAAGGGCTGCGAGTTGATGTTCTCGTCATCCTTCATGAAGTCGAGCCCGCCCTTGAGCCCCTCATAAACCACGCGGCCATAGTTCTTGCCCGAAAGGCCCAGCTTGGGCTTCGTGGTGGCGCCCAGCAGCGGCTTGCCGAACTTGTCCAGCCGTTCGCGTTCCACTACGATGCCGGTCGGCGGGCCCTTGAAGGTCTTCACATAGGCCACCGGCAGGCGCATGTCCTCCAGCCGCGCGGCCTTGAGCGGCTTGAAGCTGAAGACGTTGCCGATGATGCTTGCCGTCAGGTTGGCGATGCTGCCCGGCTCGAACAGGATCAGGTCATAGGCGATGTAGCAGAAGTACTGCCCCGGCGTCCCCGGAACGGGTTCGACGCGATAGGCCTTGCCCCGGTACTGGTCGCAGGCCGTCAGGCGGTCGGTCCAGACCACCGTCCAGGTGGCGGTCGAACTTTCACCTGCCACGGCGGCGGCGGCTTCGACCGGGTCCACGCCCTCTTGCGGAGTGATGCGGAACAGGGCAAGGATGTCGGTGTCCTTGGGGACGTAATCGCCGTCCCAATAGCCCATCTGCGCGTATTTCAGCACGCCGGCCTTGTAGCGGTCCTTGCCGCGGATCTCGATCTGGTCTTTCATCGCATCCTCCCTTTCATGCGGCCCGGGCGGCGGTCACCGCCGGGGAAAGCGTGCCGCCGGCATAGCGGCGCGCCATCTCATCCATCGCGATCACTCTGATCCGCGATGCCTTGCCCGCCGTCCCGAAGCGTTCCAGCCGGTCGCGCACCAGCGCCTCCAGTTCTTTCATCGCGGGGATCATGAACTTGCGCGGGTCGAATTCCCTTGGGTTGTCGCGGGCGGCCTTGCGCATCTGGCCGGTCATCGCCATCCGGCAGTCGGTGTCGATGTTCACCTTGCGCACCCCGTGGCGGATGCCGCGCTCGATCTCCTCGACCGGGACGCCCCAGGTCTGGGGCATCTCGCCGCCCGCCCCGTTGATGAGATCCTGCAGCGCCTGCGGGACCGAGGATGACCCGTGCATCACCAGATGCGTGTCGGGCAGGCGGGCGTGGATTTCCTCGATCACGTGCATGGCAAGGATCGCGCCGTCCGGCTTGCGGCTGAACTTGTAGGCGCCGTGGCTGGTGCCCATGGCAATCGCCAGCGCATCGACGCCGGTGCGGGTGACGAAATCGACCGCCTGGTCAGGGTCGGTCAGCAACTGGCTTTCGTCCAGCCGCCCCTCGGCGCCCGATCCATCCTCGGGCGCGGCTTCGCCGGTCTCCAGGCTGCCCAGCACGCCCAGCTCACCCTCCACCGAGGCGCCGACCCAATGCGCGGCATCGGCCACGCGGCGCGTGATGTCCACGTTGTAGTCATAGCTCGCCACGGTCTTCATGTCGGGCAGCAATGACCCGTCCATCATCACGCTGGTAAAGCCGTGGCGGATGGCGGACAGGCAGGTCGCCTCGTCATTGCCGTGGTCCTGGTGCAGGCAGATCGGGATGGCGGGGTGCATTTCCGCCAGGGCCGTCACCATGTGGCGCAGCATGATATCGCCGGCATACCTGCGGGCGCCACGGCTCGCCTGAAGGATCACGGGCGCATCGACCGCCTGCGCCGCCCGCAGGATCGCCAGCCCCTGTTCCATGTTGTTGATGTTGAAGGCGGGCACGCCATAGCCATGCTCGGCCGCATGGTCCAGAAGCTGCCGCAGGGTGATCAGTGCCATTCTCTCCTCCTCTGAATGATGCGGCGCGGATCAGGCCGGGGCCTCGGCCAGTGCGGGACCGGCCTTGGCCGCGTCCACCAGCCGCCCCATCGCGACAGCCGTATCCGCCATGCGGTTCGAAAAGCCCCATTCGTTGTCGTACCAGCTCAGGATCCGGCAGAAGCTGCCCTCCATCACCCGCGTCTGGTCGAGGTGCACGACCGAGGACCGCGGATCATGATTGAAATCCAGGCTGACATTCGGCTGGTCGGTGGTGCCGAGGATGCCTGCCAGCGACCCTTGGGCAGCAGCGCGGAGCGCGTCGTTGATCTCCTCGGCCGTTGTTTCCCGCGCGGCCTCGAATGCTAGGTCGACGACCGAAACATTGGGCGTGGGCACCCGGATGGCGACGCCGTCCAGCCGCCCCTTCAGCTCCGGCAGCACCAGCCCCACGGCCCGCGCCGCGCCGGTGGATGTCGGGATCATGCTCAGCCCCGCTGCCCGGGCGCGGTAAAGATCCTTGTGCATCGTGTCCAGCGTCGGCTGGTCGCCGGTATAGCTGTGGATGGTGGTCATGAAGCCGCGGCGGATGCCGATGGCGTCATTCAGCACCTTCGCCACCGGGCTCAGGCAATTGGTGGTGCACGACGCGTTCGACACGATCCGGTCGGCCGGCTGCAGGGTGCCGTGGTTCACGCCAAAGACGATGGTCCGGTCCGCCCCTTCCGCCGGTGCCGAAACCAGCACGCGTCTTGAGCCGTTCGCCAGATGCAGCGCCGCCTTGTCACGCGCGGTGAAAAGGCCCGTGCATTCCAGCGCAACATCGACACCGTCCCAGGGCAGTTCGGCCGGATCGCGGATCGCGGTGACGGCGATGGGGCCGCGGCCAACGTCGATCGTATCCCCCGTGACCCGCACATCGGCTGGAAAGCGCCCGTGAATGCTGTCAAAGCGCAGCAGATGGGCGTTGCTTTCCACCGGCCCCAGATCGTTGATCGCGACGACCTCGATGTCGCGGCGCCCGCTTTCGACGATGGCGCGAAGCACGTTCCTGCCAATACGGCCAAAGCCGTTTATGCCGACCCTGATTGTCATAGCTGATCCTCCGTCTCAAAGAAGCGCCCGTGCGGCCTCGGCCACGGCCGCCGGCGTGATGCCGAAGTGTTCGTAAAGCGCGGGCGCCGGGGCCGAAGCACCAAAGCCCGTCATCCCGACAAAGGCGTCCCGGTCCCGAAGCAGAAGATCCCATCCCTGCCGCACCGCGGCCTCGACCCCCACGCGGGGGGCATCGCCCAGAACCTCGGCGCGTTCGGCGGCAGGCCGCTGCGCGAACAGCTCGAACGAGGGCGCCGACACCACCGCCACAGCCAGCCCGGCCCCCGCCAGAAGCTCGGCGGCAGCCATGGCGATCTCGACCTCCGACCCCGTTCCGATCAGGGTGACGTCGCGCCCTCTCCCCGGCTCGCGCAGGACATAGGCGCCGCGGGCGGTCATGTTTTCGGGCAGGTGCCGGGTGCGGAAGGTCGGCAGGTTCTGCCGCGACAGCGCCAGAAGCGTGGGGGTGCGGGTGGCCGTCATCGCGATCTCCCAGGCCTCGGCGGTTTCCACCGCGTCGCAAGGGCGGATGACGGTGAGGTTCGGCATGGCCCGCAAACTTGCCAGATGCTCGACCGGCTGATGGGTCGGCCCGTCCTCTCCCAGCCCGATGCTGTCGTGGGTCATCACATGGGTGACGGGAACCCCCATGAGCGCCGAGAGCCGGATCGCCGGGCGGCTATAGTCCGCGAAAGCGAGAAACGTGCCCCCGTAAGGACGGAACCCTCCGTGCAGCGCGATGCCGTTCAGCGCAGCGGCCATCCCATGTTCGCGGATGCCGAAGTGGACGTAGCGGCCCGCATAATCGCCCGGCCTTACCGCCACCATGCCCCGGGTGCGCGTCAGGTTCGACCCGGTCAGGTCGGCCGAGCCGCCGACGGTGTTCGGAAGCGCCTCGTTCACCACCTCCAGCGCCATTTCGCTGGCTTTGCGGGTGGCAAGCTTGGGGGCCTCCTTGGACAGGCGCTGCTTGTAGGCGGTGATTGCGGGGCCAAGCGCGGCAGTCTCGCCTGCCTGCGCCGACAGAAATTCCGCGCGGTGGGGATGGGTAGCAAGACGCGCCTCCCATGCCGCGCGTGCCTCATGGCCGCGAGCGGCGACGGCGGCCCAGGCGGCATAGACAGTGTCGGGAATTTCAAACGGCGCGTGAGGCCAGTTCAGTTGCACACGGGCGGCGGTGATTTCCTCGGCCCCCAGCGGGGCACCGTGGACGTCGTGGCTGCCCTGCTTGTTCGGCGCGCCATGGCCGATGACCGTCCGGCAGGCGATCATGCTGGGACGCGGGTCCTGCCGGGCGGCCTCGATCGCGGCGGCCACGGCGTCGGGGTCGTGCCCGTCCACCGCCTGCACATGCCAGCCCGACGCCGCAAACCGCGCGCCTTGATCGGTAGAGGTCGAGAGATCCGTGGCACCGTCGATGGTGATGCGGTTGTCGTCCCACAACACCACCAGCCGGCCCAGCTTCAGATGCCCGGCCATGTCGATGGCCTCGTGGCTGATACCCTCCATCAGGCAGCCGTCGCCGGCAATCACATAGGTGTAGTGGTCAGAAAGTCCCGGAAAGCGCGCCGCCTGCATCCGCTCTGCCAGCGCCATGCCGACAGCCGTGGCAATCCCCTGCCCCAGCGGGCCGGTAGTAACCTCGATCCCCGCGGCATGGCCGTATTCCGGATGCCCCGCCGTCCGCGCGCCCAGCTGGCGAAAACGGCGCAGCTCCTCCATCCCCATATCGGCGTGGCCAAGCAGGTGGTGGATGGCATAAAGCAGCATCGACCCATGGCCCGCAGACAGAATGAACCGGTCCCGGTCCGGCCAGTCCGGGCACGAGGGGTCGACCCTCAGGAACCGGTTGAACAGCGCCGTTGCGGCATCGGCCATTCCCATCGGCATGCCCGGATGCCCGGAATTGGCGGCCTGTACCGCGTCCATCGCCAGCACGCGCAGCGCATTGGCCATGACGGTTTCGGTGGCGGGGGTGATCTGCGTGTTCATGATGTCCTCCGGGGTCAGGCCCTGCGCCAGGCTCGGCGCTCAGGCTCTGCGGGCTTCGCGCACCAGGCGCTCGATCAGGGGGGTCAGGATCAGCTGCATGGCCAGGTCCAGCTTGCCGCCCGGGATCACGATGGAATTTGCGCGGCTCATCCAGCTGCCCTGGATCATCGAGGTGAGATAGGGAAAGTCGATCCCCCGCGGATTGCGGAACCGGATCACGACAAGGCTTTCATCGGCCGTGGGAATCCAGCGCGCGATGAACGGGTTCGAGGTATCGACCACCGGCACCCGCTGGAAGTTGATGTCGGTCTGGGTGAACTGCGGGCAGATGCAGTGCACATAGGCGTGCATCCGCCGCAGGATCACGTCGGTGACCGCCTCGGTCGAATAGCCGCGGTGCGAGCGGTCACGGTGGATCTTCTGGATCCATTCGAGGTTGATGACCGGCACCACCCCGATCTTCAGGTCGGCCAGCGCGGCAAGGTTCACGTGGTCGTTCACCACCGCCCCGTGCAGCCCTTCATAGAACAGCAGGTCGCTCTCGTCCTCGAACGGCTTCCAGGCGGTGAAGTTGCCGGGGGCGACGCCGGTTTCGGCGGCCTCCACCTCGTCATGGACATAGGTGCGGGTGCGGCCCTTGCCGGTCTCGCCATATTCGCGGAAAACCCTTTCCAGATCCTCCAGGATGTTAGCCTCAAAGGAAAAGTGCGAAAACGTGTGGTCGCCTTCTGCCGTCCGCCGGGCCAGTTCCGCCTTCATGTCGGCGCGGTTATAGCGGTGGAAGGCGTCGCCCTCGATCGACACCGCCTTGATCCCCTCGCGCCGGAAGATCTGGTCGAAGGTATGCTTTACGGTGCTGGTTCCCGCGCCCGAGGAACCCGTGACAGAGATGATGGGGTGTTTCTTGCTCATGCTTCAATTCCGGAACAAGCCGCGGGTGCCGAACAGGGCCGAGGTCTCCGGCTCTGGCAGGTCATGATAGGCGGCGACGCGCGCGACCTTTTCGGCACTGCCAAAGACAAAGGGCGTGCGGGCATGCAGGCTTTCAGCGCGTTGCGTCAGGATGGGGTCGCAGCCGTCCGTCGCCCCTCCCCCGGCCTGGGTGATGACCAGGGCGATCGGCGCGCATTCATACACCATTCTCAGGCGGCCGCGCTCATACCCTTTGCGGCGGTCGGCCGGGTAAAGGAAGATGCCGCCGCGGGTGAGGATGCGGTGCGTTTCGGCCACCAGCGAGGCGATCCAGCGCATGTTGAAGTCCCGGCCGCGCGGCCCCTCCATTCCGGCGACACAGTCGTCGATGTAGGCCCGCACCGGCTTTGGCCAGAAGCGGTAGTTGGATGCGTTGATCGAGAACTCGCTGGAAACCGAAGGCACGCGCACTTCCGCATCCACCAGATGAAAGCGCCCCGTCAGCGGGTCGAGCACGTATTTCCGCACCCCTTCGCCAAAGGTCATGACCAGGCAGGTCTGCGGCCCATAGATGACATAGCCCGCGGCAATCTGTTCCCCGGCCGGCCGAAGAAAGCTCGCCTCGGCGCTCTCTGCCGCCGGGAAGATGGAAAAGATCGTCCCGATCGAGATGTCGACCTCGATGTTCGACGATCCGTCCAGCGGGTCGATCGCCAGCGCCAGATGCCCGTGATCGTTCAGCGTCGCCACCGTTTCCAGCTCTTCCGAGGCATAGAAGCGTACCGCCGATCCGTCGAGCGCCGCAAGAAACGCTTGGTCCGCAATCAGGTCAAGCGCCGCCTGCCCATCCCCGTCGCTGTTGACACCGGCCTGCGCGCCCAGCCGTTCATCGATGCCCCCGCGGGCGATGCGTGTGGCCAGTTCGGCCGCAGTGGCGCAAAGACGCGAAATCACGTCATAAAGCGGCGCCGGAATGCCTGCCACCGGCAGGACGGGCTGCTCGATCTGCACGATGTCTCCTCCCCATCTGCGATCTTCTGCATCCGTTATGACGCCCTTGCGGCTTCAGGGAAATTTAATAAGGTGGAATTCTCACTCAGGGATTTCTAATGTATCTTGATGCCGTGACATTGAAACAGCTTCGGGCGCTAGCCGCCGTGGCACGCCACGGTTCGCTCAGCGGGGCGGCGCAGGCGCTTCGGCTGACGCCGCCCGCCGTCCACAGCCAGATCCGGGGCCTCGAAAGCGCCTTCGGTGTCGCACTTCTGCAAAGGGCCTCGGACACAGCGGGATCGCAGCTGACGGTCGAGGGAAGCATCATCCTCGATGCCGCCGAGCGGATCGAGATCGCCCTGAACCGGGCGGGGCAGCAGGTGACGGCGGTGGCCCAGGGCCAGATGGGGCGGGTGACAGTCGGTGTGGTTTCCACCGCCAAGTACTTCGCGCCGCGGCTGATCAAGACGCTCAAGACCCTCTGCCCTGAAATCGAGGTCGCCCTTCGCGTGGGAAACCGCTACAAGATCATCCGCGACCTGGAGCTTCAGGCCGTGGATATCGCCATCATGGGCCGCCCGCCCCGCGCCCCGCAGGTCGAGGCGGTACCGGTCGGCCCCCACCCGCACAGCCTGCTTGCCGCGCCCGACCACCCTCTGGCCGGGGTTACGGCGCTCTCTGCCGCCGACCTGCGGAATGAAACCTTCCTGTCGCGCGAGGAAGGATCGGGCACGCGCATCCTGATGACGCGCTACCTGGACCGCATTGGCGACGGCCAGATCTTCAACCTCGTGGTGATGGACTCGAACGAGACGATCAAACAGGCCGTCGCGGCCGGTCTGGGCATTGCCTTCCTGTCGCTCCATACCGTTCAGGACGAACTTCAGTCCGGCAGGCTGCTGACGCTGGCGGCGCCACAGCTCCCGATCGAGCGGCACTGGTTCCTGGTCCACCCTTCGGTCATGCCCCTGCGCCCTGCGGCGCAGCGTGTGCACGAGGCGATCACCGGGCTGCGCGGCACCTTCCTGCCCCGCAGCATCTGAGCGAGTGGCCAAAGCCACTTTTCGCTGGGGTCCGCACCGCCAAAGTGCCATCCGAAGATCAACGCAGCCACCTTCACCCTCTGCGCGGCGGCCAAGCAGGATCTTCGGCCGCGGCCCCTGCTCAACGCCAAAGGTGCCAAGCCAACAATCTATGTTGAGCAGTGGCAGGACGAGGCCATGAGGACATCTACGCGTCCGCTTTCAGGATGCGTTTGGAGGATCAAGAAGGTCAGCGTGTCATACTGAGGCCCAGATGCCTGAAGGTCTTGCGCTGCCCGCCAACAGAAAAAGGCGCCAGTCTGCAAAGACCGGCGCCCCGAATTGTTGTCTGGCCCCCGCAATCTTCGGAGGCGATCCACCCTTAGCGCGACGCGAATTCCGCCGGCGCGGGCTGAGCCCAGATTTCCACGGCGTCGGCAACCCGGGCAAAGGTGTAGGTCATCTGCAACGCGCCAGGCATGGAGAACTGAACCTCGTCCTGATCTTCCAGGCGCATGACGACGCGCTGCGGCTCCCCGTCCATACGGTCGCGGAACATCGCGGTCACTTCATGCGCGCCGTCCGGAAGATCGACGCGATAGGCTACCATGTCGAACGCGCCGGCGTGCAGGCTTGCGGCCTGAAGCGGCGCTGCCAGCACCGCGACTTCGGCGGATGCGGGGGCAACAAGAACAAACGAAGCAATGACGGAAAGCAGGATCTTTTTCATGGAGGGTCCCTTAAGGCGAACAGAAGTCAATCAGCAGATGGGTCCTCCCCCCTACGAAGATCATAGACCAGATGCTGCAGCGCAGCAAGAGGGCTTCCGTGCCGGTGACGGTGGCTGCGATACAGGCACGGCCCAAAGCTGCCGGTCCGGGGCTTCCTCAAAACAGCCACTTGTGCCGGCTGCGCTATCCCGAAGCCGGCAGGCCCAGATCCCGCCTCAAAGCACAGCCATCGCACTGGCACCCACGATCATCAACGGGATCGCCGCCATCGCGAGGATCGTCTGCGTCGCCGTGATCCCCGCCATCAACGGCGCGTCGCCCCCAAGCTGCCGCGCAAGGATATAGGCTGAGGATGCCGTCGGCAGCACCTGGAACAGCAGGGCCGTGGTCAGCGCCGGCCCTTCAAGCCCCACCGCCTGCGCAAACAGAAGCGTCGTCGCCGGCATCATCAGGAACTTGAACGCCGAGGACGATGCCACCGGCCCCACCCATGCCCGCGCGGTCCCGAAGTTGAGCGCCGCCCCGACGCAAAGCAACCCCAAGGGCAACGATGCCGCGCCCAGGGCCCGCATGGCCGGTTCGATCCCGGGCAGAATGCGAAGCCCGAGCATCTGGAATGCGATCCCTGCAAACGAGGAAAGAACAAGCGGGTTGCTGACCAGCTGCCTCAGCACGCCGGCCGCGGTCAGCCGCGCCGCCCCGAACCGCGCGAAAACCAGCACGCACAGGATGTTCACCGTCGGCACGATCGCCGCGTTGCAAATCGCGGCGAGGGCAATCCCCTCTGCCCCGAACAGCCCCGCCGCCAGGGTGACGCCGACATAGTTGTTGAAACGAACGCTGCCCTGAAAGACCGAAGTGAACGCCGGGCCGTCAATCTTCATGAGCGGACGGCAACAGATCACCACGCCAGCGACGGCGATTGTCGAAAGAACAAGCGAAAGGGCCAGACCGGCCACAGGCATCCCGTCAAGGTCAGCCATCGCGAGGCTGCTGAAGAACAGGCAGGGCAGCAGGATGTAGTATCCCAGCCGCTCTGCCTGCGGCCAGAAATCCGCGCGCAGGAACTCCCGCTGCTTCAGGATCGCGCCTAGCCCGATGAGCAGGATGACCGGTATCAGAGCCAGCAGAACGTCTCGTATCATTCGGAACTCTCGCAGACAGGTGTTCTCACCTGCACCGATCAGCCAGACCTGTTCAAGCACATCCTGTGGCGGGCCAATGCCTTGTTAGTCAAAGCTACGCAGAATGGTGGCGACGGCACTTTGCCCAGATGTGCTTGTCGCGGTACCCGGCCATTGCAACCACACCGCCCTCAGTGCAATTCTGCCGCCGCGTGACGAAGGCGCTTGCGGATACATCTGACGGGCGATCACGCCATCAGGATGGCTGCATAACGTCCGCACCAAGGGCGGGGAGGGTTTGCATCATGCGGTTCTGGACAACGATCACCCTGATCCTCGTTCTGTCGGTCGCCGGGCTCACATACGAAATCGCCGCCGGGCGCGTGCTCGCCCCGTTCTTCGGCACATCCCTTGTGACGTGGACAGCCGTCATCGCGACCGTCCTCGCCGGTTTTTCGCTGGGCAGCGCGCTTGGTGGCCTCGTGGCAGAGCGCGAACGACACGCTGCCGTGCGAAGCGTCCGCGCGGCGCTGGTTGCGACGGCCGTGCTGATGGCGCTGTCGCCTGCTGTCCTTGGCTTGCTCTATGCAGGGGGCGCGCGGGGAACGGGTGGGATGCTGTTCACCGTCTTCGTCGCCTTCTTCCCCGCCTCGGTGCTTGTCACCATACCGTCTCCGTTCCTCGCCAAGCTTGCCGTCGAGGCGCGGCCGGGGCGAGAAGGCTCCTCGCTCGGCCTCGTTCTGGCGGCGGGGTCGCTCGGCGCGATCGTGGGCGCGATCCTCGCCGGTTTCGTCACCCTGCCGCTTGTCGGTTCGGCGGCCACCTTTGCGGGATGCGGTGCCGTGGTGCTTCTGTGCACCCCGTTCATTCGCAGCCGCGCACCCGGCGCCCGTGGCGACGCGGATGCAGCGGACGGGACGTTGGCCGCGATCGTGCCAGCGGGCCTCGTGGTGGCGGCGAGCCTGACGGGCGGCTCGGTGTGCCAATATGAATCCGGCCTGTCCTGCATCGACGTTCTGCGCACGGGAACCGCGGTTCATCTGTATTCCGACCGCACCGCACAGGCGGCAGAGCGGATCGTCCAGACCGACGAACAGGCTGATGCGCTGCCGGAGCTGGTGCTGCCGTACACCCAGTGGCTTTGGGCGCGCATGGACCGCGACCTGGGACCGGCGCCTTCGGTGTTGTTCATCGGAGGGGGCGGCTACACCCTGCCCACCAAGCTGCTCGCTTCCCGCTCTTCGGCGCAGGCCGTGGCGGTGGAGATCGACCCGCTTGTCACCTCGGTCGTGCAACAGCACCTTCCCATGGCTGCCGCGATGATCGAGCGGACGGGATTTGAAGCAACCCGCGAGGGGCGCGAAGAAGGCCGCCTTGGCATCGTGCACGAAGACGGGCGGGTCTACATCAACGAAACCGACCGCCGCTTCGATGCGGTCGTCATGGATGCCTTTTCGTCGGGATCGGTCCCGGCCCATCTGGCGACCGTGGAGACCTACGAGCGCCTCAAGGTGATCGTCGCGGGGCCGGTTTACGTGAACCTGATCGATGCGCCCGACGGCCCGCTTGCGCGGGGCATCCATGCGATCCTGAGTGATCTCTATCCGCATGTTGAGGCTGTGCAGGGCCCCGTCAGCGACCGCGGACGCGCCAACATCCTGCTCGCCGCGTCACCCACGCCGCTCGCCCCTCCGGATGCGATGCCGAACGGGTACGAGCCTGCCTCGATCACGCCGGGCCGCGCCTTCACCGACGACTTGGGGTGGGTCGGCCACCGGTAGTCGGGAAAGCTCCGGGAAAGCCGACGCAAGCAACAGCTTCATCGCCAGGACAGGAGGCGCCCCTCCCCAGCAGCTTCCACACGATTTACCGTTAGCGAAGAACCCGCCTTAAGGCGCTGCCTCCAAGCCTCAATGCCAGCGGCCGCGCCGCTTCCCCGACGCCCCTTAGCTCAGGTTCCGAATGACCTGGTCCAGCGCGCGAAGGAAGATCGCCCTCTCCTCCTCGGTCAGGCCATTGGTCAGGGCCGCCTCATGCGCCTCGGCCTGCGGGATGAGGGCGTCGAGCACCCGCGCCCCTTCAGCGGTCAGCCAGACCTGCTTCATCCGCCGGTCACCTTCGACCGCCCGCCGCTCCACCAGCCCGTCCGCCTCAAGCCGGTCGAGGATCGTGACCAGCGAGGACCGCTGCAGGGCCACCGCCTCGGCCAGGCGGCTCTGGGGCTGCCCGGGGTTGTCGCGGATCAGCCACAGCAGCCCCAGGTACCGGGGCGCGGCGCCAAAGCCCGTCACCTCGCCCTCAAAGGCGCGGTAGGCTACGATCTGCGCCAGTCGCAGCTTGTAGCTGATGTGATGTTCGACGGCCGCGCTGGACAGGCGGGCCTCTTCCACGGTGGCGGATACAGATTCAGGCACGGGACCTCCTCATGGTCATTGACAGGATGATTGGCTTCTGTATTGCTCGGCGTCGAACAGTCAGGGAGGAACCTGTTCATGGGAGGACAATGTCACATTCTTCAGAAAGCGCCGCAAGGGTGAAGGCGCCCGCATACTGGCCTGCCGTTACCGACGGCCCCGCTCTGCGCGACATCACCATCGGCGCGGCGCTGGACGGACAGGCGGCGCGGCGCGGCGATGCGCCGGCGCTGATCTTCGGCGACAGCACCCTGAGCTACGGCGCCCTTTCCACCGAAACGGACCGCCTTGCCCGCGCCCTGATCGCCTGGGGCATCCAGCGCGGCGACCACGTGGCGGTGATGTCCCCCAACTGCATCGAATGGGTGTTGCTGGAATATGCGCTGGCCAAGGTCGGGGCGGTTCTGGTCACGGTGAACCCGACCTTCCGCCAGCGCGAACTTGAATATCTGCTACGGCAGGGCAAGGTCCGGGCGCTTTTCGCGGTGGCGCGCTATCGCCGCGCCGATATCGCGGCCGACCTTGCGGCGCTGCTGCCTGATCTCGCGGGTTCCGACCCGATAAAGGGCCGTGCATCCGACATCTTGCCCGACCTGCGGCATGTCTGCGTGCTGGGCGACGATCTCATCCCCGGCGCATTGCGCTTCGACACGCTGTTGGAACGCGCCGATGAAACGACGGCAGAGGCGCTGGTCGCCCGCGCCGCCGGCGTGCGCCCCGATGACGTTTTCCAGATCCAGTACACCAGCGGCACGACCGGCGCCCCCAAGGGCGCGATGCTGACCCACCGCGGCACCTACAACAACGCCTCGCTGATGGCCAACCGCGCCGGCTTCACGCCCGAGGACCGCCTGCTTTCGGCGATGCCGTTCTTCCACACCGCTGGTTGCGTGTGCAACGTGCTGGGGATGCTGGCGTCTGGCGGGTGCCTGATCGCGATGCCAGATTTCGACGGCGGCGCGATGCTGGCGGCGCTGGAGCGTCACCGCGCCACCGTCCTCAACGGCGTGCCGACGATGTACCTGCGGATGCTGGAACACCCCGAGGCGGCAACCCGCGACACATCCTCGTTCCGCATCGCCTTTGCCGGCGGCACCTCCATTCCGCCCGAAATGATGCGCGACCTGAAGACCCGGATGGGCGCCGACCCGATGATCATCATGGGCATGACGGAATGCAGCCCGATCATCACCCAGACCAACCCCGCCGATGATTTCGAAACCCGCATCAGCACCGCCGGCACCCCCCTGCCCCATATCGAACTCCGGATCGCCGATCCCGATACCGGCGAAACCGTGGCCTTCGGCGAAAAGGGAGAGCTTCTGATCCGCGGCTTCGGCGTCACGCGGGGCTATTTCGACATGCCCGAACGGACGGCGGAAACCATCGACCCTGACGGCTGGCTGCATTCCGGTGATCTTGCCGTGCTGGCGGAAACGGGTCACCTGCGGATCGTCGGGCGGATCAAGGACATGCTGATCCGCGGAGGAGAGAACATCTACCCCGTAGAGATCGAGGAGGCGCTCCTTTGCCACCCCGACATCGCCGAGGCGCAGGTCGTCGGCGTCGCCGACCCGGAGATGGGCGAAGAGATCTTTGCCTTCGTCACCGCCACGCCGGGGGCGCAGCTTGATCCGCAGGCCGTGCAGGACTGGTGCAAGGCGGAATTCGCCCGTCACAAGATGCCCCGCTACCTGCATGTCCTCGACAGCCTGCCCCTGACCGCCAACGGCAAGGTGCAGAAGTTCGAACTGCGCCGCATGGCTGCCGAAATCGTGGGGGACCGCACATGAGTCCACTTCTGTTCGAACGGCGCGAAGGCGTCGCGATCCTCACGCTCAACCGGCCAGAGGCGCGCAACGCAATCAGCCCGGAAATGGCCTGCCGGCTTGCCGACGCCTTCTATGAGATCGAGCAGGACAACGACATCCGCTGCGTCATCCTGACCGGCGCCGGCGACCGGGCGTTCTGCGCGGGCGGCGACCTCGCGCTGATGCTGCCGCTGATGACCGGCGCCCGCGCCCCGCAGGATGACTGGGACCGCCGCGTCCTGAACGACCCCACCGTCATGGATCGGTCCGCCCTGCGCCGGTTTGAAATGACCACCCCGCTGATCGCCGCCATCAATGGCCATTGCCTTGCGGGCGGGATGGAAACCATGCTGGCCACCGACATTCGGGTCGCCGCCGATCATGCCACCTTTGGCCTGCCAGAGGCCAAGCGCGGCCTGATCCCCTTTGCTGGCGCGCTGGTCCGCCTGCCCCGGCAGATGTCGCACTGCCGTGCCATGGAACTGCTGCTGACCGGCGATACGATAACGGCGGCCGAGGCGCAGGCCGCCGGCCTCGTCAACCACGTGGTTCCCGGGGCAGAGGTGTTCGACCGTGCTTGGGACATCGCCCGCCGCATTGCTGCAAACGGCCCCGTCGCTACCCGCCAGATCAAGCGCACCACCCTAGCCGCCAGCGGCCGGACCCTGTCCGAAGGCTATGCGCTGGAAGATGCGGCCCGAGAGGTGGTGATGGCGAGCGAGGATGCCCGCGAAGGCCCCCGCGCCTTCATGGAAAAGCGCCCCGCGCGCTTCCGGGGGCGCTGATGATCCGGCTGGACGGAAAAACCGCCATCGTCACTGGGGCAGGCCGGGGGATCGGCCGTGCCACCGCCCTCGCCCTCGCCCGCGCGGGTGCGGCTGTGGTGGTGAACGACATCGACGAAGGACCCGCGCAGGCGGTGGTCGATGAAATCGCCGCCTCCGGTGGCCGCGCCGCCACCGCCGTCACCGCGATCGGCAGCGCCGAGGCCGCCGACCTATGCGTTGAAACAGCGGCTAGCGCCTTCGGGCGGCTGGACATCATGTGCTGCAACGCCGGCCTTTTGCGGGACCGGGTGCTCTGGAACACCGGTGACGACGACTTCGACGCGGTGATCGAGACTCACCTGCGCGGCACCTTCACCTGCGCCCGCGCCGCCGCCCGCACCTTCCGCGAACAGGGCACCGGCGGGCGGCTGATCCTTACCGGTTCGGTCGCCGGGCAGCGCGGGAACTTCGGCCAGACCGCCTATTCCGCCGCCAAGGCGGGCATCGCCGCCATGGCCCGCACCTGGTCGATGGAGCTTGCCCGCGCCGAGGTCACCGTCAACGCGATCATCCCCACGGCGCTGACGCGGATGGTCGCCACCATCCCGGCGCTGACCGACCATGTAGAGGCCGCCGAACGCGGCGTCGCCCCCCCGGAAAACCTGCGCCGCAACGGTCTCGGCCTCGCCGAAGACGTGGCCCCGCTGGTCGTCTTCCTCGCCTCTGACGCGGCGGCGGGGGTGACAGGCCAATGCGTCGGCATCGGCGGCGACCGGCTCACGCTCTGGACCCACCCGCAGGAGGTTGCCGAACTGCAAGCCCCCGGCGGGTGGAGCGTCGACAGCATCGCGACCCGCTGGAACGAAGGTCCCGGCCGCGCCCTGCAAAGCGTCGGCGTGGATATGCAACTGGATTGACGACCCGCGGCCAGAGGAGGCCGCGATGACAGGGAGGAACACCATGAAGATCAGTTTCGCAATCACGGCTGCCGCAGCGCTCTGGGCGGGAACCGCACAGGCCGATGTAACCCTGCGCCTCGCGCACTGGGTGCCGGCACAGCACTCGGTACAGGCCACAGGCTTTGAGCCTTGGGCCCAGTCGATCAAGGAGGCGTCCGAAGGGCGCATCTCCATCGACATCTACCCGGCACAGCAGCTTGGCGCGGCGGCGGACCATTACGACATGGCGCGCGACGGCATCGCCGACATCGCCTATGTGAACCCCGGCTACCAGCCCGGCCGCTTCCCGATTGCCGGTCTGGCAGAGGTGCCCTTCAACTTCACCAATGCCAAGGGCGGCTCGCGGGCGTTCGACGAATGGTACCGTGAATACGCGGCCCAAGAGATGCCGGACACCCACATGTGCCTTGGCTTTGTCCACGATCCGGGCACCTTGCATTCCGTTCGGCAGATCCGCACTCCTGATGACATCCGGGGCATGAACGTCCGCCCCGCGCAGGCCACCGTCGGTCGCTACGTCAGCCTGCTGGGCGGCGCCAACGTGCAGGCCTCCGCCCCGGATTCGCGTGAAATCCTTGCCCGCGGCGCGGCCGAGGCGACCTTCTTCCCGTGGGACTCGGTCTTCCTTTTCGGGATCGACAGCGTGACCCCCTATCACCTCGACCTGCCGCTTTATGTCACCAGCTTCGTGATGGCGATGAACCTCGACAGCTACAACGGCCTGTCCGACGAAGACCGCGCCGTGATCGACGACCATTGCACCACGGACTGGGCGGAACGCATCGCCGCGGGCTGGGCGGATCAGGAAGCCTCGGGCCGCACCAAGGCGATGGAGGCCGAGGGGCATGAGCTTTACGTGCCGACCGCCGAGGAACAGGCCGAATGGCGCGCCTCGGTCGAGCCGCTGCTGGAGGCATGGAAAACCGACGTCAATGCCACCGGCGCCGATGCTGACGCGGTCCATGCCCGCCTGATCGACCTGCTGCGCGCCAACGACGCGCTTTACGAGTAGCGCCATGCTCCTGCGGATCGAGGCTCTTCTTCTCAGGCTCTCGCGCGGGGTGGACGTGATCGCGGGGATCTGCCTCGCGGTCGTCACGGTGGTGATGTTCGTCTCGGCCGTCGGGCGCTATGCCTTTGCCGCGCCGATCCCCGACGGGTTCGACCTTGCACGGCTGCTGCTGGGCGTCGCGGTGATGTGGGGCTTTGCCAGCCTCGGGTTCCGCGGCGGCCATATCGAGGTCGATCTGATCGCAACCTCGGTCCGCCCGTGGATGCGCCGCGTCTTTGACGTGGCGGCCACCGCCATCCTGCTGGGCTTCACCATCCTGCTCGCCTGGAAGCTTTACGACCGGTTCGGCAGCGCGCTCCGCTCGAACGAGGCGACCTATGACCTGCGCCTGCCCGTCTGGCCGCTGATCGGGCTGATCTGGCTGGGCGCCGTGGCCGCCGTCATCACCACCACCGCCCGGCTGATCGTTCTGCTTCGCCGTGGCAGCATTGCCGAAGAAAGTGACCCCGCATGAGTGCCGCCGACTGGATCGCCCTTTGGGGGTTCGTTGCCCTTTTCGGGATGCTCATCATCCGCGTGCCGGTCGGCGTCGCCATGGGGCTTGTGGGCGTCGGCGGCTTCGCGGCGGTGGTTGGCTGGAAGCCCGCGCTGAACCAGCTTTCGATATCGCCGGTCAGGACGATCACGGATTACAACCTCTCGCTCATCCCGATGTTCGTGCTGATGGGGGTGCTGGCGACGAATTCCGGCATGTCCCGGGAATTGTTCCGCGCGGGCCATGCCTGGCTTGGCGGGCTGCGCGGCGGGCTAGCCTTTGCGACCGTTTCCGCCTGCGGCGGGTTCGCGGCAATCTCCGGATCATCCGTCGCCACTGCAGCGACCATGACAAAGGTCGCCCTGCCCGAAATGCGCCGCGCCGGCTACCCCGAGGCGCTCTCGACCGGCGTCATCGCAGGTGGCGGCACGCTTGGCATCCTGATCCCGCCCTCGGTGGTGCTGGCGATCTATGCCTATCTCACCGAACAGGACGTGGGGCAGCTGTTCATGGCGGGCCTTGTGCCCGGGCTGCTGGCAGTCGTTATGTACATGATCTGCGTCCGCGTGGCGTGGCGGCGCGAACTTCCCGCAGGCACCCCCACCAGCTGGGGCGAACGGTTCGCGGCCCTGCGCGGCGTCTGGGCGGTTGGGCTGTTGTTCATCGCGATCATCGGCGGGATCTATTTCGGCGTCGTCACCCCGACCGAGGCCGCCGCGGCAGGCGCCTTCCTGACCGGGCTGATCGGCGTCCTGCGCGGCAGGCTGGGCTTGCGCGAATTGCGCGACAGCCTGGTGGAGGCGCTGCGCACCTCGGTCGCCATCTACACGATCCTGATCGGCGCGATGCTGTTCGGCTACTTTCTGGCCGTTACGCAGACGCCGCAGAAGGTGACCGCATTCCTGACCGACCTCGGCCTTGGCCCCTACCCGACGCTGTTCCTGATCCTCGGGATCTTCGTGCTGCTGGGCTGCGTGCTGGATGCGATGGCGATGATCATCCTGCTGGTCCCGATCGTGTTCCCGGTAGTGACGAACCTCGGCTTTGACCCGATCTGGTTCGGCGTGGTGGTCGTGATGACGGTGGAACTGGGGATGATCTCGCCCCCTGTCGGCATGAACGTCTTCGTCATCAAGTCCATCGCGCGGGACACCTCGCTGATGACCATCTACCGGGGGGTCATGCCCTTCGTCGCAACGGATCTGCTGCGGCTTGGCCTCATCATCCTGCTGCCGGTGCTCGCGCTCTGGCTGCCCGGGCAGATGCGGTAGCGGCGCCGATCAGGCCGAAACCTCCACGCATTCCGGCGCCGGATCGTCAAGATCCGGCGTCCGGGACGGCGTTCAGCAACCTGAGGAACCCGGCGTCTTCATGAATGCCAAGCGTGAGTACAGGCTCCCGCCGCACGACGCGTCGCTCATGCCATGAAGGCACCGCCTTGTGACTTTCCAGCCCATCCGATTGGTCCCATCTCGCCCATCTAGAACCAAGCCGGATCAGGCGAACATGAAGTCGGTCTCGACCAGCCCCGTGACATTCAAAAGCGTCACAGCGTTCACATCAGCAACCCCGAAACACGCGGCCCCGGTGTCGATCACCGTGTCCGTCCCGTTGCTGCTGACATAGGTATCCCCATCGTCAAGGAAACCGGAAGCGTTTGAGTCAAGGTCGCTCCAGGACAATCCGGTGCCGGACAGCAGGATGCAGTCGCCGTCGCTGCTGCGGAAATCCATCACTGTGTCGCGTCCGTCAGTCGCCCGGAACACGAAGGTATCCGCGCCGCCGGTCAGGCTGTCTGCCCCGATGGATGATGGTGTAATGCCCCCATCCCCCCAAAGAACGTCATCGCCCGCCCCGCCATCCAAGGTATCGTTGCCGCCGAACAGCTGCACCCCTGATCCCGAAGCGGCGCCGTCCCCATATAGCGTGTCCTGCCCGGCGCCCCCGAACAGCAGGTCGTCCCCGCCAAACAAGCTGGCGGTGTAGCCACCGGCCTCAACGGTCCCATCGCCCCAAAGGATGTCATCGCCCGCCCCGCCGCCTAGGGTGTCATCCCCGCCCGTCAGGACGCCGGGGCCAACATAGGCGACGCGCGCCTCACCATCCCCGAACAGCGTGTCCTGCCCCGCCCCGCCGACCAGCAGATCATTTCCCCCCGTCAACGTGGGATAGGCCAGCCCATCCCCCATCATCAGGTCGTCTCCGGCCCCGCCATAAAGCGTGTCATGGCCGCCCGTGACGGACTGCGCCCGCCCGTCCCCGTAAAGGATATCGTGACCCGAGCCGCCCTTCAGCAGATCGTGCCCGCCGGCAAGAAAGCTTGTCGTGCGCCCGAAGCCGGCGTCTCCATCGCCCCAGAGCACATCATTCCCGCGGCCGCCGCCCAGTTCGTCATTGCCCCCGAACAGCTCGCCGTGCGCGAAAGGCCCGCCCGCGCTTCCGTCGCCAAAGATCACGTCATCACCAGCCCCGCCCGACAGCACATCATGGCCGCCAGTCAAGGTTCCCGTGCCGGCAATATCTGCAAAGGCTGCGCCATCGCCGTACAGCACGTCGTTGCCAGCATCGCCATGAACCAGATCATCACCGCCCCTAACGAGAGATGTGCCCCCCGGCCCGCTTACGGCGACGCCATCGCCATAGATCAGGTCATCGCCGACACCGCCATACAGTAGATCCCCCGCACCCGTCAGCGAAGAGGAGACGGAGTCGCCCGGAATGGCCGGCCCGTCACCATGGATCGTGTCATTGCCGTTCGAACCCCGAATCCAGTCGCCGCCAAGGCTGCCATACAACAGATCGGATTCACGAGTGCCCAAGAGAAACTTCGATGCCGCGATAAGTTTCATGTGCTGGCCTCCAAAGTGCTAAGTGCTTCAGGAACGTGCTGGAATTCCGGCAATCGTTTGGAACTTCCCTCGGAAGCATATCGCAGCCCCCGTTGTCGCGATTGATTCCTTGCAGGATCACCTGCCGCCAAGGCCAAGAACCGCCGATCTTAGTTTCCGGGCGTGATCCAGCCTCTGCAAGGAGGTCCGACGAAGAGCAATCCCTTCTGGCCGGCTAACCCGCAGATGATGGGCGCCCGAGGAGGGGGATGCCGAGCGTATTGCACTGCTGCTCAGGCGTGGCTGGTTCGGACCGCTTTGATGGTCGCATGCGGGAACTGGCGGCAGGTAATCCGATGCTATTGCCTGCAACGGAACCAACGCTGCAGGTGCCGAAGCCTCCGCCAGAACTGGCCCGACTGGAACGCCGTGTTCGTCAGCCAGCGCAGGACAACTCGGTTGATAGGCGATCAATGTCGGTGCCAAAGGTCTGCACGGTCGTGGCACTGACCTAGCAATCGGTGCCTTGAAACTACCTGATGATCGGGAACGATCTGCGCGCATCACCAGTCCGGTTGATGCACGAGCATCCGACCGGCGTCCTGCCCCGTCTGTTCAGGACTCCGCCGGTATCGCCTGTCGGTGCGGCGAAATACGGGGCGGCAGGCATCGGGGCTGCGCGCAATGCGGATTGCGGTGCGGCTGCGGCTGCGGGTGCCGCATTTTGGTCCGCACCTTGCCTCGCCGCCGGACCCGTGCGATCCGTTGGGGTGGGGAGGAAGCAGGCCGATGTTGAACGAAGGACCACCACCCGAACGGCGGAACCTGAGTCCCGCGGAAATTGGCGCGCTCGCGCATCTCTATCGCGGGGAAGTCTACCGGTCCACACTCTGGCGCACGCGGCTCGACACGACGACGAACTGGTCCGTGGTCACGCTTGGGATCGCGCTCTCGATCACGTTTTCGACCCCGAGCGCATCGCCGCTGCCACTGATCCTAGTGGGGATCCTGATCTTCTTCTTCCTGATGCTGGAGGCGCGCCGCTACCGGTACTTCAACGTCTGGCGGGCGCGGTGCCGGTGGATGGAAGTGCATTTCTTCGCGCCAATGCTCGACGACGGCGACCTGCACCTGGAGGAGAACTGGCAGCAAAGGCTTGCGGCGGATTACCGGACCCCGCGCTACCACGTCTCGACCTTCGTTGCCGTCGGCCGCCGCATCCGCCGCAACTACCTGTGGATCCTGTGGATCCAGACGGGCGCCTACCTGGGAAAGCTGGTGGTGCACCCGAACCCCCTGAACGGGCTGGACCAGTTCCGTGAACGGGCGGCTGTCGGTCCGATAGACGGGATCATAATTCTGGCGCTAGGGGCATTATATTGCATCACATGGACCGGGATCGCGATGTGGAGCTGGAACGACGACCGTCGCCGTGCACGCTGGCGGCGCGAACAGACCGGTATGGGTTAACCACTGCATCCGCCAGGCCGTGATCACCCGCTACGTGAGCCAAGATCTACGCCATACCTTGCAATCGCGGAGCTTCGTGCGACGGAGATGATGTCTTTCCTCCGGCTCTCCGGCCGGCGACCGGTGAATGCGCGTCAACAAGGAATGATCCGGGAGCTGGTCGGGCAAACCAAACCCTACAAACCACCGGTTGGCGAGGTTCACCTGCGCTTGGCGTATGAGGCGCCGAACAGGGATTACCCTAGGCAGCACCCTGTCTGCCAGGGCGAGCACTTAGGGACAAACACTGGATCAACGGCCATAGCGCGATCGTCAGCAACGCGAACTTGCGTGTGCACATCCTTGCACGCCAACTTCACCAGCAGCCGACGGCCAGGAACTGCGGGTGCCATGGCAAACGAGCACGGTGAGAGAACCATCACCTGCCTTGCGGCCCAACAGCGGCTGATGAACGATGGCGGCCAACTTGCCCCACCATGGATGTACAACCACCCGACCCCGCATGTGCGGGATCAGACGCATGACCTGCGTCTGATCTTCTGGGTGTTACGCACTGCACGTCGCCAGTGCTGGATTTGCGCCGGGATCCTTTGCGCTCACTCCGCTGCGGGACGAACCGCAGTCACTTCGATCTCTACCAGCCACTGGGGATTGGCGAGCCCCGCAACCTCGAAGACGGATCGCACGGGCAGGTTCGGCTGTTCATCCGTGCCAAAGAACTGCGTGTAGCCGTCCATGAAGCCCGAGAAGTCCATGGCCTCCCCCTCTGGCGCCACGAGGAACACCTGCATCTTGAAGACATCGCCCATCGTGAGGTCGAGGTCCGTCAGCGTGTTCTGAATGGACTCCAGCACGCTCACCGTCTGCGCCTCGGTATCGCCCCATGCCTCGGCCGTGGCGCGGTCGGCGTTTTCGTCGATGACGCGCGGAACGGCGCCGCTGAGGTAGACCACCGTCGCATCGGCCGGGATTTCCACCGCCCGCGCGATGGGGAAGGTCGATCCCGGCGTCGAATGGCGAATGACCTCCTGCGCATGGGCGCTGCCAGCGATCACCATGGCGGCGGCTGCGGTGGAAAGGAGCTTCAGGGTCTTCGTCATTGGCGTGTCTCCGCGACTTCTTCTGCTGTTGCTTCACCGGCGGCCTCGACAAAATCATTGCCGAAGCTGGACCGGATGTAGTTCACCACGTCCGCGACCTGCTGGTCATCAAGAATGCCCCCGATCGGCGGCATGGCCTTTTGCCCGTGCACCACGACATAGATCGGGTATGAGGCGAATTCGAGTTGCTCGTTCCCGGCCAGTGCCGGATACATCCCCGCGCCGACAGCGCCTTCGCCATCGGGCATATGGCAACCCGCGCAGACGGCGTTGTACACCGCCTCTCCGCCCTGGTGGGGGATACGCCCGGCGGCGCTGAAATTCTCCCACTCCTCTTGCGTTGGTTCAAAGGTGCGGAAGGCCGAGGTTTCGGGGACCTCGGGCGTTTCGACCGGTTCGGCCGCATCCTGGGCAACGACCGGAAGGGCGATCAGCGCGGCAAGCGCCAGCGACAGTGCTGCTTTGGCTTTCATCTTATCTCTCCCTTACCCGGCGTTGGTCACGCGTTCATGCAACTGCTGGATCGCGTCGAGCGAGGACAGGATCGCCCCCTCCATCCACGCGGGCAGGTACGACAGATGTTCGCCCGCAAGCACGATCCGGTCGCCCTCTTCCATGGTGACGGCCTGTTCGTAGTCGCGTTCCTTGTCCTGCCAGATGCCATAGCAGCCCAGCACCCACGGCACCTTGTGCCATGTCACGCTGACACCGTTGTTGAACTCGTCCGGATATTGCGGGTGGATGCGCGACCCGTATTCGATCGCCCACCGCAGGCGATCCTCGGGTTGCATCGCGTTGAACTG
This sequence comes from Rhodobacteraceae bacterium LNNU 3342, assembly GCA_008711135.1. Lineage (GTDB taxonomy): Bacteria > Pseudomonadota > Alphaproteobacteria > Rhodobacterales > Rhodobacteraceae > Halodurantibacterium. The sequence goes on along the minus strand of VUAW01000006.1, from coordinate 11,085 downwards.
ATAGGCGTTCGCCCCCCAGCAATAGCCGCCCAGCAGCACCGCCCTGCCACTGCTGAGAAACTTTTCCGACGGATAGCTGATCAGCGCGATGGGCAGGTCGGTATAGCTGATCCCGCCAAAGATCTGCTCGTCTTCCTCCCAGAAGCGGCGGTTGAATTCGAGCCCGAACTTGACCGATCCCGCGTAGTACATCGAGTCGATGATCGCCGATTTCGTGCCGGACAGGTTGTGGTCGATCTGCCCGAGGATCGAAAACGGGATGGTGCAGACGCACCAGTCGGCGGTGACGGTGGTGCGTTCTTCGCTTTCACCGTTGGAGTTCACGTATTCCACCGTCACGCCGTTTTCGTCCTGCATCAGCGAGACGACCTTGGCGTTATAGGTGATGAGTTCGCCCACCTCCCGTTCAAAGGCCTGGGCGATCATGTCCATCCCGCCCGCGGGCTGAAAGATCGTCGACTGGTGGCTGGTCGTTTCCGCATCCGCCAGCCACGTCCAAAGCTCGCTGTTCAGGATCTGCTCCAGCGCCAGCGGCTCAGACGCCACGGGCGCGGCCCCGCGGCCGCCACCCGGCTCTTGCTCATAGCCGCGGTAACGGCTGGTGGCGTTGCTGGCGACATACCCGTTGTCTTCGTTCAGGTGGCCAAAGACGCGCAGCGCCTGGACGAGCTTGTCCTTCTCCTCATCCGTTATCGTGTCGTCGAGCGCGCCCTGGTTCGTCGCCTTGGCGAGCAGTTCCGCCACGTGCCCGCGGAAGTCGGTGGCGATGTGCCGGAAGCGCTGCGGCTGCCCGTCGAACGCGTTGCTGCGGTGCAGGTAGGCGTTGTGGTTCTTCTGGATGAAGGGTTCCAGCCGCACGTTCAGGCGGCGGCAATAGTCCAGCACGGCATAGTGGTTGTAAGGGATCCGCCAAGGGCCGGGGTTGATGTAGTTCTCCCCCTCGAACTCCACGGTCTGCGTCGCGCCGCCAAGTTCGGTGTAGACATCGCCGCCACGCAGGGTCCAGCACCGGCCGCCGGCCTTTTCCCGATACTCCAGTACCTGGACCTCATAGCCCGCAGCCCGCAGTTCAAGGGCCGCAGTCATGCCCGCAAGCCCTGCGCCAAGGATCAGGACGCGTGCGCCGTTTGGATCGCCCTCAAGCCGGACGGGTCCGGTGTATGGCGACTCTTGCGCATGCCCCAGCGTTGCCATCGCGTGATACATCGCCATGGACCCTGCCGCGAGGCCGATCGCCCCCAGCACTTCCCGTCGCGTCATCGTCATCGTGCACCTCATCGCTTGGCCGAGGGCCGCTTTGCCCTGCGACATTTTGGCTCATCCGGTCACGGTGCCGTGAGCATCACAACGGGTCAAGCAAAGCGACGTGCTTCAGCCACGCATTTTCATGTTCGGCTGCATCAAGAAATGAGATGGAACCGGAGAGGAGTTGATCATCTCTTGGCGCTCAGGTTCACAAAGAACGATCGCGACCATCCGAGGAGCGCCTGCATGCGCCCCGGGCCAACGCGCCCGTAGGTACCTGTAAACTGGATGTCGAGAACCTGTACCATTGACCAGCAGATGGAGGATGGTGCGAGGCAAGCCCGCGCGCCCTCGCGCCCTCTCCTTCAAGGCCCATCAGAAACAGAGGGTCCTCTTCCCGGCTTCCGGCAGCCTGCAACATTGAATGTGACCGATCAGGGCGGTGACTTCAACTTGAAGTAGATTCCATTTGCGTTCTTTTAACCTTAGTGAATAGTGCGGCCACTCGCGGCTAGTTTCCGAACACGGCACCTGAGTCCGAATGATCCTGAATGGTGAGCATCATGGCACACAACGGTACCGGGCGGCCCGGCCAGCCCGCTCCAGCCCCCGAGAATATCGGCGCGCCTGAAACGGGCGCGGCCGGAGCACCTTCGGAAACAACGTCTGCAGAGATGCTGGAAAGTCTGCTGAACAGTGTGCCCGATCCGCTTCTGGTCAAGGATCACGAGTACCGTTTCCTGCTGGTGAACGACACCATGTGCGCCCTTTTGGGGCGCCCGCGCGAGGAGCTTCTGGGGCGTACCGATTTCGATATCGTACCCGAGGCGCAGGCGCGGGCTTATCGCGCCGCTGATGAGGTCGTCTTCGCAACCGGCAACGAGCACGATTATGAAGAGGAACTGACGGCAGCCGACGGCAGCCTGCGGCTTCTGAGGACCCGCAAGCGCCTTATCAAGGACCCCGGAGCGACGGGGGCCGGGCCCTTTCTTCTCGTCGTCGCCCAGGACATCACCGAGCGCCGACGGGTGGAAACGGCGCTGCGGGAAAGCGAGGAACGCTTTCGGACGATGGCCGACGGCGCTCCGGTCATGATCTGGATGTGCGATCCGGGGGGCGCGGCCACGTTCGCCAACAAGCCATGGCTTGAGGTGACCGGCCAAACCTACAAGGAAGCGCTTGGCCTTGGCTGGCTTGATGCCATCCATCCTGACGACCAGAAAAAGGTGGAGCAGGGCTTCATCGCAGCCAGCGCGCGTCAGGAGGCGTTTCGGGCAGAATATCGTCTCCGGCGCGCAGACGGGTCCTGGGCCTGGGTGATTGACGTGGCGCAGCCGCGCGTCGCGCCTGACGGCAGCCTGCAGGGCTATGTCGGCTCTTTACTGGACATCACCGAGCGGCAGGAGATGGAAGCTGCACTGCGCGAGAGCGAGGCGCACTACCGCCACTCGGTCGAGTTGAATCCCCAGATTCCCTGGATTGCCGATCCTGAGGGAACCATCCTAGACGCCTCCCCGCGCTGGTGCGCCGTGACAGGACTCTCCGTTGAGGAAGCACGTGGCGCGGGCTGGCTCAGGGCACTGCATCCTGACGATCTGGCGCCAACATGCGAACGCTGGCGCGCATCATTGGCGAGCGGAACTGCCCTTGATATCGAATATCGCCTGCTGAACGCCGATGGCAGCTACCGGTGGTACCGCGCGCGCGCCGCGCCCCGCCGCGACGGCACGGGCGCCATCCTGCGCTGGTACGGCACACTTGAGGACATTCACGATCACAAAGGCGCCCTCCTTGCCCTGCAAGAGCGTGAGCGGCAGCTCCGGACTGTGTTCAAACAGACCGTGGTCGGCATCCTGCACCACGACCGGAACAACCGGGTGCTCATGATCAATGACCGCTACCGCGAGATCCTGGGCCGGTCGCGCGAGGAGCTGGAAGGCGTTTCGCTCGCACAGTTCACGCACCCCGAGGATGTAGAATGGCAGACGCCGCTGTTCCAGGAGCATAACCGGACAGGAGAGCCGCTCCAGCTGCAGAAGCGCTATGTTCGTCCTGACGGCTCGATCGTGTGGTGCAACGTCAACGTCTCTTACGTGCGGGACGAGGCGGGCAACATCGACGGCACCATCACCGTGGCCGAGGACATCACCGCCCACAAGCTGGCCGAGGAGCGCGCGCAAGAAGCCCAGAGCCTTTTGCAGGACGTGATCGACAGCGTGGACGACCTGATCTTCGTCAAGGACCGGAGCGGGCGCTACACGGCTGCGAACAGGAAGTTCGGCGGTGCCGCGGTTCTGGGCAAGTACGACGAGGATCTGTTCGAGCCCCCGATGGCCGAGAAATACCGCCGGGATGATCACCACGTGCTTGCAAGCGGGAGCATGCTGAGCGTCGAGGAGGACTTCCCGAAGGAAAACACCCGGCGTTATCACACGGTCAAGGTGCCATGGCGCAAGAACGGCGACATCATCGGCGTCATCGGCATCTCGCGCGACATCACGGACCGCAAGCAGGCGGAAGAACGGCTGCGGTGGGCGGCCCATCACGATGAGCTGACAGGCCTCCCGAACCGCCGGCTGTTCCAGAAGAAGATCGCCCATGCGTTCGACGCTGCCCCCGGTGCACAGCGCCGGGTGGGCCTGCTGGCCATGGACGTCGATCACTTCAAGCAGATCAACGACAAGTTCGGCCATGACATGGGCGACGCCTTCCTCAAGGGCTTTGCAGAGCGCCTGTGCCAGGCCGTGGGCGAGCGCGGCCTGACGGCGCGGCTGGGCGGGGACGAGTTTGCCGTTCTCCTGCCTGATGTCGACAGCGACGATGATGTTGCGGCCATGGCCGGAACCATACTGGCGCACATGCAGGAGCCGATCTTGCTAAACGGCAACGTGCTTGACTGCCGCACCAGCATCGGCGGCGCGATCACCGTTCCCGGACTTGCCGAGGAACCGGACGAGCTGCGCAAGCAGGCCGATCTTGCCCTTTATTCCAGCAAATCCGCCGGACGCAGCGTCTTCACCATGTTCCGCCCGTCAATGCGCGACGACCTGCAAAAGGTGGCCTCTGCCCTTCGTGTGGCCGGACAGGCCGTGGCCTTCGACTGGATCGTCCCGTACTACCAGCCCAAGGTCGATCTCGCCTCCGGCAAGCTGCACGGATTCGAGGCCCTGCTGCGTTGGCACCATCCCCGCTCCGGCATCCAGTCCCCCGACACCATCGCGCCGGCCTTCGACAACACCGACCTTGGCATCGCCATCGGGGACCGTATCCGGTCCTGCGTGTTCCAGCACATTCGCAGCTGGCGGGATACCGGCACCGGAACCGGGCGCATCGCGATCAACGCCTCCTCCGCCGAGTTCCGGCGCGACGACTATGCCGAGCGGGTGTTGGACGAGCTGAGCCGAGCCGGCCTCCCGACCAGTTGCCTTGAGGTAGAGGTGACCGAGGGCGTGTTCCTCGGCTACGGATCCGACTTCGTGGAAAGGGCGCTGCGCAAGCTCAGCGCCGCGGGCGTGGCCATCGCGCTGGACGACTTCGGGACGGGCTACGCCTCGTTCGCGCACCTGAAACAGTTTCCCGTGCACGTCCTCAAGATCGACCGGTCCTTCGTGAGCGATCTGGAAAGCGGCGCAAGCGATGTCGCAGTCGTCAAGGCGGTGCTGAGCCTCGGTCAGAACCTCGGGGTGCAGGTGGTGGCAGAAGGGGTCGAGACACCAACGCAGGCTGCACTCCTGCGTGACTACGGCTGCAGCACGGCGCAGGGATTCTACTTCGGCCGCCCCATGGCAGGGTGCAAGGTCACCCATTTCATCTCGTCATGGAATGACCAAAAGGCCCGGTAGGCCCCTTCCAGCTTCCGGGCAGGCCGGGGGTTCGGGTTCAAGGCCAACGGCGGGATGTGCGCCCAGGGCATGTTGAGTGTATTCGCGGTACCTGATCGGGTCGTGCCCCGCGGCTTCACACCGCGCCCAAACAGGAATAGCAGTCCGTCCGTCTGCGGCGGGCTGAGAGTTTTCGGTCAAGATTTTGCCGGTTGACGTGTTTTCGAGAGGCGAGACCTGATGCAAGGGACGGGCGTACCTGACACCGCTCTGGGTGAAAGCGAAGAGCAGCACCGTGCGCTTCTGAAAGCGACAGCGGTCATTCTCTGGCTCGCAGGCCCTGACGGGATGATCACGTCGACCACTGGCTGGACGGAATTCACCGGACAAAGCGAAGAAGACGCGCTTGGTCTGGGAAATGTCGAGATGATCCATCCCGACGACCGGGCTTCTATCGCGGCCGCTTGGGTGGCGGCGGCTGCGGCCGGCTCTTCTTACGAGAAGGAGGCCCGTGTGTGGCATCAGGAAAGCGGCCAGTATCGCTGGATGGTGACTAGGGCCGTTCCGCTCAAGCATGCCGACGGGTCCATCCGGAAGTGGGTGGGCGGCCTTTCCGACAACCACGACCGGAAGCGTACCGAGGAGCAACTCAGGACCAGCGAAGAGCGGCTTCGGCTTGCGCTCCGCGCGGGCAGAATGTTGGCCTGGGAACTGCACCTTGAAACCGGAAAGCTGATCTTCTCGCGCGACACCCATACCCTACGCGGTCCCCGCTCTTGGAACCTGCGTGACTTCCTGCCAAGGGTACACCCGGATGATCACATCCGATACGACCGGTTCCTCCTGGAATTGAAGGAGGCCGGCGTGGCCAGCACCGAACTTCGCTATGCGTCAGGAAACCGGGAGTTCCGCTGGATCAGCCTGCGTGCAGAGGCGATCTCGGACGGGCAAGTCGTGGGCGTAAGCTTCGACGTATCCGACCGGAAAAAGGCAGAGGAGGAAGTCCGCTGGGCCGCGAACCACGACGCGCTCACCGGTCTGCCAAACAGGACCCGCTTTCAGGCAAGGTTCGATGAGGCGCTGGAACTGGCCAGAAGACGCGGCACCCGCGTCTGCCTTCTCATGATCGACCTCGACAACTTCAAGGACATCAATGACACGCTGGGCCATGATGCGGGTGACGCGCTTCTTCAAGAGGCCGCGCGCCGCCTGTCCTCCCTGACGCGGAATTGCGATATGGTCGCGCGCCTTGGGGGGGACGAATTCGCGGTTCTGACAACAGAGGCACAGTCGCTTGGGGACGCCACGACCTTGGCCACACGCATCCATGAGGCTCTGGCAAGGCCCTTCCAGCACACCGGTCGCACCTTCGTCATCAATGCAAGCATCGGCGCCGCAGCATTCCCGGACCACGGCGCAACCATCGTCGAGATCATGAAGTCCGCAGACATCGCCCTCTACAAGGCAAAGGCAGAGGGGCGAAGCCGCACCGTTATCTTTTCGTCCGCCATGCGCCAGGCACTTGAAGAACGGACGTCTATGGCTTCAGAGGTGCGGACGGCCCTGAAGCACGGGCTCATCGTTCCCTTCTACCAGCCGAGATACTGCCTTTCTACCGGGGCCCTGAACGGTTTCGAAGCTCTGGCCCGGTGGCAGCATCCCACCAAGGGCCTCCTGACGCCGGACCGCTTCAGCGTGCTCTTCACCGACTCCGACGTAGGTCCCTTGATCGGCCGGTGCATAAGGGAGCAGGTCGTCCGGAATATGCGTGACTGGCTTGATCATGGGTTCGACGCCGGCCGCATTTCCGTCAACCTTTCCTCTGCAGAGTTCTCCTCGCCCAGACTAGCCCAGGACATTCTTGACCTTCTGGACGAATGGAAGGTGCCGTCCCATTGTCTGGAGATAGAGGTGACCGAGACAGTCTTTCTTGACGGGATCTCCAACCGGGTGGCCCAGACGCTCGATCAGCTTACGCAGCGGGGCGTCCAGATCGCTCTCGATGACTTCGGGACGGGCTACGCGTCGCTGACCCACCTGAAGCGGTTCCCCGTGGCACATATGAAGGTTGACCAAAGCTTCATCCGCGACATGGAACATGATGGCGACGATGATGCCATCGTCGAGGCCGTGATCGGGCTGGGCAGGAACCTCGGCCTGCATGTAACGGCAGAGGGCGTAGAAACCGCGGGCCAGGTCGACCGGCTCAGGCAACTGGGGTGCCACTCGGCCCAAGGCTATTATTTTGCACCAGCGATGCCAGCCCATCAGATCCATTCCCTACTGGCCGCCAGAACGCAAAGCGCTGACGGTGCCGGTGAACAGCCCGCCAAGACTGGAACAGTTTCCCCCAAAGCGGCGCCATGAGGCGGAGTGGCTCCACGAGGCCATGGGCAAACAGGGGCCTAAAGCCCCAGGTCTTGAACCGCATGATAAGCAAGCCGGATACGACAAGCGCGGCTAGCACGTCAGACTGTCCCGGATCTTCGAGCGGCTTGAACCTGTCACCTGTTCGAGCAGCCTCGCCCGGCGCAGGCAAGCGGAACCGCGCCGAGCACGCCAAAGGCTGATGCCCAGTAGTTACTCGGTCATGCGTTCAGTTCCGGCGCCGCCTCCCGGCCCCGCTCCTCGGTTATCGCCATCAAGCGTAATAACAACGGGCGGGTGGGCTGATCGCCCCAATGACTAGGGCTCCACGGTTACGCGCAACGATGGCCTAGCTTGGGGATAGGCAGCCCCACGGGCATGCTTCCGTTGCCCTGATCAAGGCAAGTCATGATTGCGCTGTAGCTCATGCCGGTGACGAGCCCTTTGCACAGCGCTGCCAGTACGGATGCTGACCCAGTCTCCCTTCTCCATCCGGACAATGCAGCTACCATAGCAACAAGCCTCTCATCACCGATGAGATAGCCGACGTAGGTTCACATTATATAGATAGCGACACAGAACCTTCCCCGGCATTTGCCCCCGGACGTCGGGGCGGACGCCCCGCCAGACCGATGTTTGCGCCGCAGTCGACGCGGTCCTCTGCCTGCTGCGTAGGGGCTGCCATTTGCGGATGCTGCCCACCGACTTCCCGTACACGCCGTCTAAGATATTCAGAAGCAGATGGCGCGCATCGGCATACCGCTACTCACCTGGTCTCTTTAGCGGCAGCCAGAAGTATCGCGAGGCTCTCTTGGTCAACCAGCATGATCAAGGCGAAGAGGATCAGCGCCCGACCGGCGCGATCAGAAACCGCTAAGGGAAATAGCTTGGCGAGGACGCGCCGGCCGAAACCGGCGCGCCCGTGGTGATCAAGCAGCGAGCATCCCGTGGGGGTCCAGCACGAACTTCTTCGCAACGCCTTGGTCAAAGCTCTCATAGCCTTGCACGGCGTCCTCCAGCGAGATGACCGTCGCGTTGACGATCTCCGCGATGGGCAGCCGGTCGTGCAGGATCGCCTGCATCAATTGCCGGTTGTACTGCAGAACCGGCGTTTGGCCCGTATGGAAGGTCTGCGCCTTGGCCCAGCCCAGACCAAAGCGCATCGACAGGCTGCCCTGCTTGGCAGCATCGTCGACAGCACCCGGATCCTCGGTCACGTAAAGCCCCGGGATGCCGATCTGGCCCGCAGCGCGGGTGATCTCCATCATCTGGTTCAGAACGATGGCCGGCTGCTCGCCACCCGAATGGCCGCGCGCCTCAAAGCCCACCGCATCGATGGCGGCATCCACTTCGGGGCTGCCAGTGATCTGGGCGATCATCTCGGGCAGGTTGTCGCCCTGCGACAGGTCCACAGGCTCGAACCCGACCTTGCGGGCATGCTCAAGCCGTTCCTTGTTGAAGTCGCCGATCATCACGACCGCCGCGCCAAGGATGCGGGCCGAGGCCGCAGCAGCCAGACCCACCGGGCCCGCGCCTGCAACATAGACGATCGAGCCGACGCCGACGCCGGCCTTCCAGGCACCGTGGAAGCCTGTCGGAAGAATGTCGGACAACATGGTCAGATCGCGGATCTTGGACATCGCACGGTCGCGATCCGGAATCTTCAGCAGGTTGAAGTCGGCATAGGGCACCATGACATAGCGAGCCTGCCCGCCAATCCAGCCGCCCATGTCCACGTAGCCATAGGCACCACCCGCGCGCGACGGGTTCACCGTCAGGCAGACACCCGTGTCACCCGAGCGGCAGCAGCGGCAACGCCCGCAGGCCACGTTGAAGGGAACGGAAACGATGTCGCCGATCTCCAGCATCTCGACGTCGCTGCCCTTCTCGATCACCTCCCCGGTGATCTCGTGGCCCAGGATCAGCCCGGGTTCGGCCGTGGTGCGGCCCCGCACCATGTGCTGGTCAGACCCGCAGATATTCGTGGTGACGACCTTCAGGATCACGCCATGCCCGATCTTGCGGCCATCGGGCGCCTGAAGCCGGGGATCGGGAATATCCTCAACCTGGACCTTGCCCGGGCCCACATAGACCACGCCTCTGTTGCTGCTCATCAGTTTCTCCTCCAAATCGAAAACCAGGCAGACGGAAGCCCGCTGCCTGGGACTTTGGCCGATCCTGTTCGAATCGACTTTGGCCAGCATGCAGAAATAACGGCGGCTTTCCAGATGAGAGGCTCAACCTTGGGGAGCCCTTAGGCTCAAGACTTCGCCAAGGTCGGGTCCCGGTCACAGCTTTTCGCGCAACAAGATCGATCCTGCTGAAGCAAGACAGCAAAATTCGCTGATGTTCGTCCTGATCTTCATATCGGGCTTCAAGCTCCGCGCGCTGCTACGCTTGCTGATGCCGTGCATATAAATCTTGAACCGACGCCCGCAGGGCGAGTGGCGGAACGCCGCGTGCTTCCGGCCGGGTCAGGTTTTCCTGACTGTCCAGAAGGCCGGCCATGCAGAAGTCTGAGAGACGGGGATCAAGTGAATTTTGTGCCAACCACGGCCTGACGTGGCGTAACGAGTTCCCGTTTGTTTGTGCTGTTAACGAGTGAGCCGGCGGGACGACCCGCCGGTTTTTTTCGTTTGGGCCGTGCCCTGATGAACGCCGAGGGGGAAGGGACCTGCGGGAACACCGCAGGTCTCCGATCCCCCGATCGGTCTGCAGCCTTTTTAGCGCAAGGCACTGTCTTCTTCAACTTCTTCTTTAAGTTGTTTTTGATTGCGTAATGAAGCACCCAGCGGGCGCAAGGTGCACGGCTGCGGACCTCGCAGATGGCGCCCCGCAGGCCTTGATACCAGATCAGGCTTCATAACATCGGCGACGGGCGCACCTGCCCGCCCAAGGATACCCTCGACGTGCCCGAGTCCTTGAGCCGGAATTCCAGAGACGCACCGTAGACATCCGGTGCGTTTTCCAGAGCATTAAGCAAGGGTAGCAGTGCCGTTCAGTGCTTCGACCCTACGGGCACATTGCTGGTGCCGGTAACTTCAGCAGTCAAAGTGGATCACGCTTTTGTGCCGAACTGATCAGCCACGGCATAGACGATACTGACGGGATGTCAGCGGCCAGCCGCGAGAGATTAATAGCCGCCGCGTACGAGGGAGCAGAGTTCCAGTTGCCGTTCAAGGGTCATCCGCACGATGGCGGATGACCTCTTCAACGGTCTGGACCGGCCCTTCCTCTGGCCCGGTGGCGGCCAGCACCTCGTCCTCCGCCGAGACAGTACCCCCTGCAGCCGATGGCTTCTCTTAGAACAAGAAGTCTAGGTCCGTGCTCCAGACTGACGCTGATGTGGCGCCATCCGCGACTTGGATGTGGAACTCGATACCGGGGGTAGCGTTCGTGTCGCCCTGGATCAGCGTATTGCCGTTCGCAAGGTCGGTGAAGGTGATGTCGGAAGCTTGAATGCCACTCCCTCTCAGGTCGATCTTGTCGCCATAGGTTTAATCGCCAAAATCGAACCCGGAGATTGCCATTGCCGTGACTTGCAGAGGTAAGGACAAAGTGGTCATCGCCCAGAACGCCTACCAAAAAATCGATATGGGTGGCTCCGGAAATGTGAGCAGCCGGGATAAGTGGATTTTCCGCGCAACGGCAG
>VUAW01000062.1 GCA_008711135.1 Rhodobacteraceae bacterium LNNU 3342 | reverse complement strand
GCAATCGGTCGACCAGGTTGGAGCGGGAAACCCGCAACGTCTCGGCCACCGCCTTCACTGGAAACCGCCGTTCAATGGCGACCGCGCGAGCAAGGACGGTTTTTTTGCCCGTGACTTGTCCAGGGCTTCCCGCAAGATCTCTGCCTCCAGCGTCTTGCGGCCAAGCTGGCGCTCAAGTTCACGGATGCGGTTTTCCATCTCCCGGACCACCCGATTGCTGGTCACATCGTCGTCCTCAGTCACCGCGACGCTTCCCCCTTCAAGCATCAGACGCCGCCAACGATACAACAGGTTTGGCGCTACGCCATTGCGCCGCGCCACGACCGAGATACTGGCCTGCCCATCCAGCGTCTCCTCGACGATCCGCAGCTTCTCGGCGGCAGTCCAGCGGCGCCGACGGCCACCATCGGTGATGATTTCGATCTCTGACATAAGCACGTGCTCAGGCATATGCCTAAGCCTCCATGGTTATGCCTGGTGTCCGGTCGAAATGGGGGCCAGTTCA
>VUAW01000061.1 GCA_008711135.1 Rhodobacteraceae bacterium LNNU 3342 | reverse complement strand
GTCCGGGAAACCGTCGAGGCGCTGAGCGCGGCGCGTCCTGTCAACGTGATCCACCGCGACCTTGGCCGGGACCCGATCCAGCACCTCACCGCCGAGACCCTTGCCGGCGTCCGCGGAGAGCCGGTGACCGAGGCCGAGAAAGAGGCCCGGGCGCTTTCGGACACGCTGATCGCCGAACTGCGCGCGGCAGACGTGATCGTCATCGGCGCACCGATGTACAACTTCAGCATCTCGACCGCCTTGCGCGCCTGGTTCGACCACGTGCTGCGCGCCGGCGAAACCTTCCGCTATACAGAATCCGGCCCCCAGGGGCTGCTGACCGGCAAGCGCGTGATCGTCATCGAAAGCCGCGGCGGCCTTTACAGCGAGGGCCCGGCGCAGGCGGCCGACTTCCAGGAGCCCTACCTGCGGCACCTCTTCGCCTTCATCGGCCTGACCGACGTGACCTTCGTGCGCGCCGAACGGATCGGCTTCGGCCCCGAGGCACGGGCAGAGGCGATTGCCACCGCGACGGACGCGCTTCGTCAACT
>VUAW01000060.1 GCA_008711135.1 Rhodobacteraceae bacterium LNNU 3342 | reverse complement strand
TTCATCGACATCACATCGATCCGCCTCTGGTTCCGTCATTTGTCAACATGACCTAGTCAGGTCAATCCGAGGAACGACAATATCACGAACACAACGACGACCAGGCCGATGATATAAATGATGCTGTTCATGAGGATTCCTTCTGTTTTGATCCAGTTCTTGTTTAAGCACTGGCGGATGCGAATTACTTGCAATCTCCGCTGCGGTGCGCATCGAGAACTGAACCGCTGATCTTTCCGTTAGTTCCAGAAGCTCTGGCTTTCTCCGTAGACTGGAAGGTCCACAAGATGTCGCGCTACGCCGCTCGGATGCTGGTAAAGAAGAACTTGGGCTGCGCCTAATGACCGGATCGGGCTTTTGCCATATTCAGAGAAGGCAGCGGCGGGCACGACTACCCGACCTTCCGCTGTTTCGTCACCTTGGCACGGCAGGCCGTCCGCAGCACAGATTGACTTTGGGCGGTGATGGGAACAAACAAGGAACACATCGCTTGACCTGCTGTTCTTGCCGGAGCCACCTTGCCCATGCCTGCCCCTTCCGTCC
>VUAW01000005.1 GCA_008711135.1 Rhodobacteraceae bacterium LNNU 3342 | reverse complement strand
CCGCCAGCTGGTCCCGAAACTCCGTCAGCGTCCGCGCAATCGCTCCAATCTCGTCGCCGCTGTTCGTTCCCGGCACAACCGTATCGAACCGCTTCTCCGCGATGGCCGAAATTGCCTGCGAAACGCCCACGACGCCACCCGCGATCCGCTGACCCAGCAGCAGCCCAAGCACGGCCCCCGCCAGCAGACAGGCCGCGGCAATTCCGATGACCAGACGCACGGTGTCCGCCGACTGGTCGACGCCGATCGCGCCCAGCGTATCGCGGGCATGATCCGCCGCAAGAGCCAACTCGACCAGAATTTCGTTCAGCTTTGGCCCCATCGGCGCGAGTTCCGCGGTAAAGACCTGCTCTCGCCCATCCATCGCCACATCAAGCGCCGCCGCGCGTGGACCATAAGCCTCCAGATCGGTCAAAAGCTGCCCCGCCGCCGACCGCCGCGCTGCACTGGTCGTCCCGTCGCGCAGCGCCGTGGCGGAAGCCCGCGCCGCGTTCAACGCCGCACCAAGCGCCGCATGATGCGCCGAATTGGCATCATGGAACATCTGCTCGGTCAGCAGCCGCACCGTCACTATATTTTCGCTCAGCGCGGCAATGTGCTGCATCTCGCCCGGCTGCACGTCCGGGCCCGCGCCCTGCGACAGGCGCGCGCCTACGTCCTGCATCCGGTCCGACAGCCCGCGCAACGCCGCATAATCCTCTTCGGCACGGAGGTGCAGCGTGACCATCCGCTCGACCGTCTCATGATAGTCACCGGACAGGCGGCCGAATTCCTCGACCCGGGCCAGAACCTCGGGGTTGGTCAACTGCGCCCGCGCGCGGGCGCGAACATCGTCCAGCGCCGCCTTTTCCACGCGGAACTGTTCCATCTGCGCCGGCGACCGGGTGGCCATCCAGTAGGTGACCCGGAACCGCATCTGCGCCAGCGCAAGCGCCATGTCCTTGGCCACCGCCGACTGACGTGCCGCCATCCGATATTCTTGGAACGTCGTCGTCACGCGGTTGACCCCGCCATAGGAGGTCACCGCCAGCACAAGCAACAGGGCGATCATCGCCCCAAATCCACCTAATATCTTGAACCTTATGCTGAGTTTCTTCATCTGCCGCCTCCTGCGAGGTGTTTCTTCGGGAAACTGGAAACTAGCGGCGCGATGTTAATGACAGTTTAGCGGCGCGGGGGCGCCTGCCCCGTTATCATTCATTTTGTCATCATTATGACAAAACCGGTGGCACCCCTTGCCATTGCTGCGCACAGCGGGCCATCTGAGGCGATGTCACACATCCCCCGCATCGGCGCGCTTGCCGTCGTTCTTCATGACCAAAAGGTACTGCTGGTGCGCCGCCGCAAGCAGCCGGACGCCGGCCTCTGGGGCTACCCCGGCGGCCATGTCGAATTTGGCGAAACCGTGGCCGAGGCCGCCGTGCGCGAACTGGCCGAGGAAACCGGCCTGACCGCAACTCCGGGTCGGCATCTCCTCAACCTCGATCTCATCCTGCGCGACGCGGCGGGCGCCGCACAGGTCCACTACCTGCTTGTAGCGGTGCAATGCCACCCCACCGGCGGCACGCTGGCCGCAGCCGATGACGCGCTCGACGCGCAATGGTTCGCGTTCGACGATGTGCTCGACGCACGCGCCCCGCTCAGCGCCAACGTCGATACCGTCCTGCGCCTCGCGCTTGGCACCGGCTGAGGGTCACAGCAGGATCTCGGGCTCCTGCACCTTGAAGCTCACCAGAAAGCTCCGGTGCATGTCCTGCGCCGACCGGTTCTCCTGTTGGGTGGAGGTGATGAACTGCATCACCAGGTTCCGCGAAACAAGGTAGGAATGCATGGTCAGCACGTCCTGCCCCGCGCGGGTGAATCGGTAGATGATCGTTCCGGCCAGATCGCCGCCGATCTCGCCGCCCTGCTTGCTGCTCACCTCGACACTGCCGCCGGCGGATTCGATCTGCCGGCTGACCATGGCGATGATCGTTTCCTGCACGAGGTCGGGGTCGATCTGCGCCTGACCCGGAACCTCTTCCAGAATCACCTTGCCGAACCCGCCGCCTTCCATACGGAAAAAGCCGAGTGCCTCGGGCACGGTGCGATCGTCCTTCTGCCAGGATTGGCCACTGGTGCAGAACTCAAGCTGCGGATGAAGGTCGGTGCAGGCTTTGGGCCCCTGTGCCAGCGCGGGCGGGGCAAGCAGAAGGGCGGCGGCGAGGGCAGAAAAACGCAGCATTTAGACTAGGGGCCTTTCAGATCTGGCAAGAAGGGGAAACCGGGACACAGGCAGATGCCAATACAGGTTACAAAGGGAAGCGCTCCGGCTGTCCTTCCCGATCCTGCGGGCTGATAGTTAAAAAAGTCCAAACGGGGAAGACCGCACTTCGCGAATGCGGCATTTCGCGCCGATGAACATTTCGTGGGCAGCAGGAAAAGGCCTAGATTGTCTCCGCCAGCCACGCCCGGAAGGCCAGCAGCGGCGGATGGTCCGCCCGGTCACGCGGCCAGCACAAGTAATAGGCCTCTGGCATCTCGGTCACCGCGTCCACGACGATCGTCAGGGCACCTGAGTCCAGCTCCGGCCCGATCAGGAACCGCGGCAACAACGCCACCCCCAGCCCCGCCCGCGCCGCCTCAATCGCGAGGGTGAACTGGTCGAACAGCATCCCCCGGACATCCTCGGCATCGACATCCTGCGCCGTGAACCACCGCTCCCAAGCATCTGGGCGCGAGGTCAGATGCAACAGCGGCGCCCGACGAATGTCATCCGCCCCCCGCAGCCCCAGCCGCTCCACCAGTTCCGGGCTGCAGGCGGGCACCACATCCTCGCGCCGGAACAGCATCATTTCGGCCCCCGCCCAGTCGGCATGGCCAAAGTGGATCGCCGCATCCACCGCCTCTTGCGCGAAATCGAACGGCTGCAGCCGCGTCACCAGGTTGATCGTCACCCCCGGATGCGTCGCCAGGAACCCCGGCAGCCGCGGCGTCAGCCAGCGCGATCCAAACGTCGGCAATACCGCCAGCGTCAGCGTCCCTCCCGCCGGATTAGCCCGCAGGTTCAACGACGCGGCGCTGATCTTGCGCAGCGCCTCGCGCACCTCGCGGGCATAGGCCGCCCCGCCGCGCGTCAGCCGGATCGTCTGCCGTTCCCGATGAAACAGCGGCACGCCCAACTGTTCCTCCAGCGCCTTGATCTGCCGCGACACCGCGCTCTGCGTCAGCGACAGCTCCTGCGCAGCGGCAGTGACGCTTTCGGTGCGGGCAGCGGCCTCGAATGCCGTCAGCAGCGACAGCGAGGGAAGAAATCGTCTTGGAACCTGCATCTCATTCCCGGGCTGAATGATGTCTGACTCAATCCTCCATTTGCGGGCGGCACGCAACCGGCGACAACAGGATGTCGCTGGAAGGAATGGCCGATGCTGAACGACCCCCGCTCCCACGGTCTTTGGGAACTGACCGCCCCGGAACCCCCCGAAACCCCGCCCCTGTCGGGCGAGGCGCGGGCCGACGTGGCCATCGTCGGCGCCGGCTACACCGGCCTCTCAGCGGCGCTGCACCTCGCGGAAGCCGGCGCCCAGGTCATTGTGCTGGAGGCAGCAGAAATTGGCTTCGGCGGCGCCGGCCGCAACGTGGGCTTGGTGAACGCGGGGATGTGGGTGATGCCCGACGCCCTGCCCGGCGTGCTGGGGGAAACCCACGGGGAACGGCTCCTCCACACCCTTGGCAACGCCCCGGCAGAGGTCTTCGCCCTGATCGACCGCCACGCCATCGCGTGTGAGGCCATGCACAACGGCACCCTGCACTGTGCCGTGGGCGCCAGTGGCCTTGCCGAACTGCAGGACCGCGCGTCCCAGTGGCAGAAACGCGGCGCGCCTGTACACCTGTTAACGGCGGAAGAGGCCGCCGCTCGCATCGGATCGAATGCCTATACCGGCGCACTGCTGGACCTGCGGGCAGGCACGGTACAGCCGCTGGCCTATGCCCGCGGCCTCGCCCATGCCGCCACCCGCTCCGGTGCCCGGATCTGCACCCGTTCCGCCGTGACGGGGATCGAGGACACGGGCGGCGAATGGCTGCTCCGCACCGCCACCGGCGCCGTCCGTGCGCCCCGGGTGCTGCTCGCCACCGACGCCTACACCACCCATGTCCGCACGGAACTGCGCACCGAGCAGGTGCACCTGCCCTATTTCAACATCGCGACCGAACCGCTGTCCGAAAGCCTCGCCCGCTCGATCCTCCCCAACCGCGAAGGCGCCTGGGACACGCGCGAGGTTCTAAGCTCCTTCCGCTTCGACGCTGCCAACCGGCTCGTCTTCGGCAGCGTCGGCGCCCTGCGCGGGCCGGGCCGCGCCATCCATCGCAACTGGGCCCACCGTGCCTTGCGCGCGCTGTTCCCGCAATTGGGTGAAATCCGCTTTCAGGCCGAATGGTACGGCAAGATCGGCATGACCGCCGACAACCTGCCCCGCTTTCACCGGCTGGGCCGCGGCATGATCGCCTTCAGCGGCTATAACGGCCGCGGCATCGCGCCGGGCACCGTCTTTGGCCGGCTCGCGGCGGAACACCTTCTGGGCCGTCTGGCCGAAGATGCTCTGCCGCTCCCCGTCACCCCTGCCACCCCCGCCCGCTTCCGCGCGGTGAAAGAGGCATTCTACGAACTGGGGGCGCAGGCTGCCCACCTTGCGGGCAACCGGCTCTGAACCTCAGACGTCGAACACCACGCCCTGCGCCAGCGGCAGCGCGTCGGAATAGTTGATGGTGTTCGTCGCCCGCCGCATATAGGCCTTCCACGCGTCGGACCCGCTCTCGCGCCCGCCACCGGTCTCCTTCTCGCCACCAAAGGCGCCGCCGATCTCTGCGCCAGAAGTGCCGATATTCACGTTGGCGATCCCGCAATCCGACCCCGCCGCGCTCAGGAACGCCTCCATCTCGCGCAGGTTCAGCGTGAAGATGGCCGAAGACAACCCCGCCCCCACCGCGTTGTGATCCTCGATCACCGCGTCGAAATCGGAATACTTCATCACGTACAGGATCGGCGCAAAGGTCTCCTCCAGCACCGGCCCGCTCTGCGACGGCATCTCCACCAGCGCGGGGCGGACGTAAAAGGCGCTGTCCGGCCCCACGCTCACCCGCTCGCCACCCTGCACCATGCCGCCTGCGGCCTTCGCCGCCTCCAGCGCCCGCTGCATGCCCTCATAGGCCTGCGCGTCGATCAGCGGCCCGACCAGCGCCTGGCTCTCCAGAGGGTTGCCGATGCTGACCGACGCATAGGCCGCCTTCAGCCGCGGCAGGAACTCGTCATAGACGCTTTCATGCACGAACAGCCGCCGCATCGTGGTGCAGCGTTGCCCTGCTGTCCCCATCGCGCCAAAAGCCACCGCCCGCAGCGCCATGTCCAGATCGGCCGAGGGGCAGACGATCCCCGCGTTGTTCCCGCCCAGCTCCAGGATCGACCGCCCGAACCGCGCCGCAACCCGCGGCCCAACCTCGCGCCCCATCCGGGTCGAACCCGTGGCCGACACCAGCGCCACCTTTGGATGATCGACCAGGATCTCGCCGACCTCTTTCCCGCCAATCAGCACCTGCGACAGCCCTTCCGGCACATCGCCCATCCGCGCGATCGCGCGGTCCAGGATCGCCTGGCAGGCCAGCGCCGTCAGCGGCGTCTTTTCCGACGGCTTCCACACCACGGGGTTCCCGCACACCAGCGCCAGCGCCGAATTCCACGACCACACCGCCACTGGGAAGTTGAAGGCCGAAATCACCCCCACCACCCCCAGAGGATGCCACGTCTCCATCATCCGGTGCCCTGGCCGTTCCGACGCGATGGTCAGCCCGTAAAGCTGCCGCGAAAGCCCCACGGCAAAGTCGCAGATGTCGATCATCTCCTGCACTTCGCCTAGTCCCTCGGACGGGCTCTTGCCCGCCTCGATGGACACAAGCCGCCCCAGGTCCTCCTTCGACTTCCGCAACTCCTCGCCCAGCAGCCGTACCAGCTCCCCCCGCCGCGGCGCGGGCCACACCCGCCATTCCCGGAACGCCCGATGTGCGCGGTCGATCATCGCGCTCGCTTCCTCGGCGGTCGTGGGCGTCAGCGCCGCAATCTGCTCGCCGGTGACGGGGCTGAAGCTTGCCATGCTGCCGCCGGTGAACGCCCCCTGCGGCACGTCAAGCCGATCCAGAAGCGAATGGGTGGTGCTGGCAAGTGGAGTCATGTTCTGTCCTTCTATCGTCATCTCTCGTGCCCCTATCCCGCCACCGGCGCATGCCCAAGCGCAGCCAGACAGGCCGCCCGCGACTCCGCCTCGATCGCGGCATAATGCTCGAACTCATTCAGCACCGGGGCCCCCAGATCCGCCTCGAAACGCTGCTGGTTCGGGTCCTCGACAAAATCCTGCGCGGCCTCGTCGCCCAGGTTCGACTGGAAGATCCCCGCCGCACTGACCGGCAGGAAATCCTCGTAGGTAATGGGATCGGCCCGCAGCAGCCCCCGCGCCAGCAATCCCTCGGCATCGCCCTCCACCGGCCCGGCCGCACGCCCAGCATCCGTCAGCGACCACTGGAAATAGCCCAGCCCCTGCGCGCGAACGCCCTCCCAGTCATCGGGAAACTCCTGGAACGCATCGGTCAGCGCCGCCTCATACTCCGCCGCGTTTGATCCGTCCGCCGCCGGGCGCACGGTCGCCCGCGCCTTGTTCAGCAGCGTGTCGTAAAGCCCCCGCCCCTTGGGCGTCAGGGCAATCCCCCGCTGCTCGATTTCCCCGAAACGCGCAGTATGGGTGCCCTCCTGCCAGCCCTCGCCGGTCTCGAACGCCACCGGCTCCTGCAGCGCCTTGAACGAGGTCTGGCGCAGCAGGATCGGGCAGTTCCGCGGCGGCGGCCCCTCGATCACCGCCTTAGGCACGATCCCCCGCGCGGGCATCCGCCGCTGCACCTCGTCGATGTCCAGCGTGCGCGGCGTCAGATGGTTGATATGCGGCCCGCGAAAGCTCACCACATCCGCAATCAGCCGATGCGCGTCATGCAGCCGCCGGTACAGATCGTGCGACACATTGGCCCGCGCATGCCAGCGAAAGGTCTCCAGCGCCTCGGCAATGAACTGCTGCGCCTCCTCCCCGGTCAGCCCGCCCGCTTCCTCGGCCTTCGCGATCAGCCGCAGCGCGCCGGGGGTGAAGATCTGCCTCCGCGCCAAAACCTCCGCCGCCTCCTGCCGCAGCCCCGCATCCGCGATCAGGTCCAGCCGCAGAAGCGAGGTGAAGACCCGGAACGGATTGCGCTGCAACGCCGCTGCATCCACGGGGCGAAAGGCGGTGGAATGCACCGGAACGCCCGCCGCGCTCAGGTCATAATACCCCACCGGCACCATCCCCATCACGGCAAACAGCCGCCGCATCACCGCCAGTTCCGCCGCCGTGCCCAGTCGGATCGCACCGTGCCGTTCCTCGGAGATGCGGTCCAGCTCTCCGGCGGCAACCAGCGCCGCGCGTTCCTCGGGGCGCTCGGCCAGACGTTCGGAATTCACCTCGGCCACAAGGTCCAGCAGGGTGCCATAGGCCGGCACCTCGTCGCGGTACATCGCGGACATGGCGGCCGAAAACCCGGCGCGGATATCATCGGGACAAACAAGGGCGGAAGCGGTCATAGGATCCTCATCGCTGCATGCATCCCCTTCGTAACAGACAGGCGCCGCCCGAACAGTCGCCAATTGGGGATGACTTCATGCGCAGTGGGAATGACCTATGCTTCCTCGTGCAACACCGCCTCGATATAAAGCTTCCGCACCATGACCATGCCGATCACCGTCAGGGGTGCCGCGAGGATGAACCCGCCGATGCCGAACACCAGCCCCAGCGCCACCTGCGCCGCGATGGTCACCGCCGGCGCCAGCTTGATCGCCTTCTGATAGATCAGCGGCACCACGACGTTCGACTCGATCGTCTGCACCACCAGGAAAAAGACCAGCACGATCCAGCCCGTCTCCATCCCCTGTGCAAAACCCATCGCCACCACCGGCACGCCCGCGATGATCGGGCCAAGATAGGGCACAAAGGTCAGAACCGCCGTCAGCACCCCCAACGCCAGCCACAGTTCGATCCCGATCACGTACAGCCCCAGCCCGATCGACACCCCCAGAAGCAGCATCGACACCACCTGCGACAGGAACCACCACCGCAACGCATGGGCGATCCCGCTCATCGTGTCGTCGGCCAACCGGCGCCGCGCCGGGGGCACCAGCTTCAGCAGGCCCCTGCGATACAGATCCGGATCAACCGCCAGAAACATCGACAGCGCGATCAGGATGGCAAAGCTCGCCAGCGCGCCCAGCGTCGTCAGGCCAAAGGCTGCGGCCCGCGCCAGAACCTCGTTCGCGGCACCCATGATCTGGCTGCCGCCGTCTTCGCCCGCCAGCAGATCCTGCGGCCAGCCCGATCCCGACAGCCACGACCGGAACGCCTCGAACACGTCCACAAGCTGGTCCGCAAGCTCTTGGAACTGACCCAGAAGCTGCGGCACCACGGTCATCACCACGCCGACCAGCCCCGCCAACAGCAGGACACAGACGATCAGCAGCGCCCAGCCCCGGCGCAACGGCGTGTAACGGGCCAGCACCTGCGCCAGCCCGTCCAGCCCCACGGCCACCGTCACCCCCGCCAGCACCAGCAGCAAGACGCTCCCGAAATACCAGCAAAGCAGCAGGACCCCCGCCGCCAGAAGAACGGTCCCCGCCCCCACCGCAGGGGCAGGTTCCATCGCCGCCGTGACACGTGTCCCTCGGGTTTCCGTCATGACGCCTCCTGTGACCGCTTCGTCACAACGCGCCCCGACGGCCCCGGTTCACCGCAAACGGCGGGCGCCTACTCCGCCGCTTCGCGCAGGATCACCATCCGCAGCGCCGCACGCGTGGTTTCAAGACAGGCCTCCTCGTCGCCTTCGGCAGAGGCGCGGGCCTCGTCCACCATCGCCATCGCCCGCATCACAAGGTCGCCGCCTTCGCCCGCCTGCACGGCCTGCTCCACGGCGCCGACCTCCTCGGCCGGCTCCTGATAGGGCACGACCGGCTCGGCCTCGCCCTCCGGACCCTCTTCCATGGCCTGCGCCTCGCGGGCGCCCGCCACCCCCTGCCCCGAAGAGGAGGTGGAGATCGACTTCTCCGCCGCCTCCTGCAGGATCGGCTCCAGCTCGTCCAGCACGGCGACGCAGGTCTGCGCCGCCGCCGGGGCCGCCAGCATCAGGCTGGCGGCAAGGATGATCGGTATTCTCATGGCAGTCCTCCTCAGGTGCGCAACTGGTCGGCGATGGGCAGGCGGCGGATGCGCGTGCCCGTCGCGGCAAAGACGGCATTGGTGATGGCAGGCACCACCGGCGGCAGGCCCGGCTCGCCCACCCCGCCCAGCGGCATGTCGAAATTCTCTGCCCCCTCCGGCAGGACCAGATGCACGTTGATCTCGCGCGGCGCATCCTCCATCCGGGCGATGATGTAGTCGTAGAAATTCTCCTGCACCACACGCCCCTCGGCAAAGGTGATCTCGGACGTCAGCGCCTGCCCGATCCCCATGATAACCGCGCCCTCCATCTGCGAACGGACCCGGTCGGGGTTGACCTGCGGCCCGCAGTCGATGGCGATGTCCACCCGCGGGATGCGCACCCCGCCATCCTCCACCTGCACCTCGCAGGCCACGGCAACGTAGCTGACGAAGCTATAGTGCGCCGCGATCCCCAGCCCGCTGCCCGCCGGCATCTCGCGGCCCCAGCCAATCCCGTCAGCGGCGGCCTCGATCACCCGGCGCATTCGCCCGGTGTCGATGGGATAATTTTCGGGGTTTTCGCCATAGTTCCAGACATCGCCCAGTTCCACCGGGTTGATCAGCCGCGGCGGCCCGATCACGTCCAGCAGGTAGTCCTTGGGGTCACGCCCCGCGGCCTCTGCCAGTTCCGCGATAAAGGACTGGATGGCAAAGGCGTGCGGGATGTTCGACACCGACCGGTACCAGCCGATCCGCGTATGCGCCTGCGCCTGCGGATTTTCCGCCCGCACGTTGGGAATATCCAGCGGCATGTTGGTCAGCCCCATCCCCAGTTCGAACGGCAGCTTTTCAGCCGCCGGCGCAAAGATCGACCCGATGGTCGGCGCCGCCGTTCGGTGGAGCCAGGCCACCGGCCGTCCTTCCTCGTCCAGCCCCGCCTCCAGCCGCTCCACCGAAACCGTGTGGAAATAGCTGTGATGCAGGTCGTCCTCGCGGGTCCATGTCACCTTGACGGGCTGGCCGCCCATCGCCTCGCTCAGGATCGCGGCCTCAAGCACGAAGTCCGGCTTGGACTTGCGCCCGAACCCGCCCCCCAGCAGCGTGACGTTGACAGTGACATCCTCGTATTCCAGCCCCAGCCGCTCGGCCAGCCGCAGCCGCGTCACCTGCGGCGCCTGCACGCAGCCCCAGACCTCGCACCGCCCGTCGGCCACCCGCGCCACCGCGGCGGGCGGCTCCATCGGCGCCTGCGCCAGATGGGGAATGTAGTATTCCGCCTCCACCCGCGTCGCCGCATCGGCCAGCGCCTGCATGGCGTCGCCCTGATTGCGGACCAGCTTGCCCTCGCCCCGCGCCGCCGTCTCCAGCTCCTGTCGAAACGCCTCCGAGTCATAGCCGGCGTTCGGCCCGTCCTCCCACTCGATCTGCAACGCTTGCCGGCCCTGCATGGCGGCCCAGGTGTTGCGGGCGATCACCGCCACCCCACCCAGCGGCGCAAATGCTGAGGGGATCTCTGGCGGGTCGATCTGCACCACCCGCTCCACCCCCGGGATCTCCAGCGCGGCGCTGTCGTCCAGACTCGCTACACGGCCGCCGTAGACCGGAGGCCGCGCGATCACCGCGTACAGCATCCCGTCCATCCGCACGTCGATGCCAAAGGTGGTGTTCCCGGTGGTGATGTCCTGGTTGTCGATCAGCCCGACACCGGTGCCGATATAGCGGAACTCCGACGGGTCCTTCAGCCGAACCCCATCGCGATCCGGCACCTCCAGCGCGGCGGCCAGCGCCGCAAGCTCGCCGAACCCCATCGACTGGCCGCTGCCCTCGTGCCGTACCACGTGGACATCGGTCCGCACCTCTTCCACCGGCACGCCCCATTCGTTGGCGGCGGCCTGCTCCAGCATCGTCCGCGCCGCGGCCCCGGCCCGGCGCATCGGCATGAAGAAGTGCCGGATGCTGCGCGACCCGTCAGTATCCTGGTTGCCGAACCGCGGCTCGTCCCCCGGCGCCTGCGCCACGCGAACCTGTTCCCACTCGGCCCCCAGCTCATCGGCGATGATCATCGCGATCGAGGTCCGCACCCCCTGCCCCATCTCGGACCGGTGCACGGTGACGGTCACGATCCCGTCCTCGCCGATCGACACGAACAACTCCGGATCGTCGCGCCAGCCGTTCGGCATCGCATCCGCGCCAAAGGGCTGATCTTCCATCGCCATGGCAGGAACCGGCAGGCTCACCGCCAGCACCAGCGCCCCTGCGCCCCCCAGGAACCCCCGGCGGCTGACGTTCAGAATGGGCAACCGGCTCATTCGGCACCCCCTTCCGCCACGCGCTTGATCGCGGCGCGGATGCGCGGATAGGTCCCGCAGCGGCACAGGTTCTGCGACATCACCGTGTCGATATCCTCGTCCGAAGGCTGCGGCACCTCTTCCAGCAAGGCCGCGGCCCGCATGATCTGCCCCGACTGGCAGTATCCACACTGCGCCACGTTCAGATCGCGCCACGCCTGCTGTACCGGGTGGCTTCCGTCCGGGGAAAGCCCCTCGATCGTCGTCACCTCCGCCCCCTCGGCCAAGGAGATGGGCGTGACGCAGGAAAACGTCGCCTCGCCGTCCAGATGCACCGTACATGCGCCGCATTGCGCCACGCCACACCCGAACTTGGTCCCCGTCAGCCCCAACTCATCCCGCAGATACCACAGCAGCGGCATTTCGGGATCACCATCGAACTGGCGATCCTCGCCATTCACCTTCAGCGCAATCATCCTGTCCCCTTCAGAACCATTCTTGCCGGCGCGCGGCCGGCGAGGGGGCCAACGCGCACAACCGCAAGATGTTCCCCAAAATCCTGCACGCGCGGCACCTGAGTCTCGCACCCCGACGGAACAGCAACGCCTTCTGCCCGTTCTGCTTCCACCAGCGCCCCGCGCGTCCCACCCGGAAAAGGTGCCCAATGTCCAAGGCAAGGCCGCCCCGTCTCCTGCGCCCGAACGACACCTGCTGGCGCGTCGAACATGCGGACAGGCTCGCCGTCATCATCGACGCCGCCGATTATTTCGCCACGATCCGGCAGGCAATCTGCCAGGCACGGCACAGCGTCATGTTCATCGCCTGGGACTTCGACGCCCGGATCATGCTCGACCCGCGCGACGGCGACAGGCGGATGCCGAACCGGCTGGGCCCCTACCTCAACTGGGCGGTGCGCCAGAATCCCGACCTGAACATCCACGTGCTGCAATGGAACCTTGGCTGGCTGTCCGCGCTCGGCCGTGGCACCACCCCCCTGCGCATCCTGCGCTGGATGATGAGCAGCCAGATCCACTACCGCTTCGACTCGGCTCACCCCGCCGCAGCCGCCCACCACCAGAAGATCGTGGTGATCGACGACGCGCTGGCCTTCTGCGGCGGTATCGACATGACCGCCGACCGCTGGGACACCCGCGACCACCCTGACCAGAGCCCCTACCGCCGCCGCCCGACCACCCACCGCCGCTACGGCCCTTGGCATGATGTCACCACCGCGGTCGATGGCGCGGCGGCCCGCGCCCTTGGCGATCTTGCCCGCACCCGCTGGGAACGCGCCACAGGGGAACGGCTCCAACCGCCCCCACCCCGCAGCGACGATGCCTGGCCCAAGGGGCTGACCGTCTCGATGCGCGACGTGGACGTAGGCATCGCCCGCACGATGCCCGAACATGGCGGGCACCCCAGCGTACATGAAATTGAATCCCTCTACCTCGCCGTCATCGCCGCCACCCGCCGCACGCTCTACATCGAAAGCCAGTACTTCGCCTCCCACCGCATCGCCGAGGCGCTGGCCGCCCGTCTGCGCGAACCGGACAGCCCCGAGTTCGTCATCATCAATCCCGAAAGCGCTCAGGGATGGCTTGAGGAAAAGGTCATGGGCTCTGCCCGCGCCCAACTCATGGACATGGTCCGCAAGGCCGACCGCCACGACCGCTTCCGGATCTACACCCCTGTCACCCGGCGCGGCACCCCGATCTATGTCCATGCCAAGGTGCTGGTGATGGACGACTGGCTGCTCCGCGTCGGCTCCTCGAACCTCAACAACCGCTCCCTGGGCTTCGACACCGAATGCGACCTTGCGGTCGAGGCCAACCCCGACGACCCTGCCGACGCCGATCTGCGCCAACGCATCCTTGGCCTGCGCCACGACCTGCTGGCCGAACACCTCGACGTGCCGAACGTGGCGGTAGAGTCCGCGGTGTCACGCGCCGGCGGTTCCCTCATCGGCGCGATCGACATGCTCCGTGGCGAGGGCCGCACCCTTGTACCATTCGAACCGCCCGAGTTTGGCGATCTCGAACAGGAACTCCTGGCCCAGAACCCGGTTCTCGATCCCGAACGCCCGGCCCGGAACTTGCCCCGGCTGCTGTCCCGCCTCGGAAGGCGGGTTCCCCGCCGCACATCGGCGGGCTGACGCCGCCTGATGGTTAACGCCTCTGGACGCCTCTGGAACCAATCGTTCGGGCCAGATGTTCTCTGAAGATCAAGGGCCACTGCAAAGGCGGCTGGCCAGACACAATGGAGGACATGACATGCCCGAGAACGAAATGCAGAGCAGCCAGCCGGGCTCCGCCACTTCGACCGGAAGCGGTGCCGCCGAGATCAAGGACCGCGCCCGCGCCGAGGCAGAGCGTACCAAGGCCGATCTGCAGGAACAGGGCCAGGAGATCCTTTCCACCGCGCGCGACAGCATCACGCGGATGGCCGACGAACAGAAGGAAGCCGGCACCCGCCACATGGACACCGTGGCCCGTGCCGTCGAACGCGCCGCCGACGAACTTGAAGAAACCGCTCCCGAACTCGCCCGCTATGCCCGCGACGCGGCAGCCTCGGTTTCCGACATGTCCGACCGGCTGCGCAACCGCAGCCCCGGCGAGCTCTTTCAGGATGTTTCTGACTTCGCTCGCCGTGAACCGGCGATGTTCTTCGGCATCGCGGTGATCGCCGGCGTCGCGCTCTCGCGCTTTCTCAAGGCCAGCGCGCCACGCGACCGCGGCCAGTCCGGCAACTACGGTACGTCCGGCAACTACGGCTCGACGGGCGGCTATGGCGCCAGCGGCAGCCAGGGCACATCCGGCACCTATGGCGCGGCCAGCGGGGCAACCGGCGTAACCGGCGCATCGGGCGGCACCAGCGGCTATGGCGCTGCGGGGACCGCAGGCACCACAGACACTTCGGGCAGCTACGGCAGCGCCCAGGCCGCCCGCGACCACGGCACCCATTACCCGCGCAACACCAGCGGCTCGTCCAGCTCGACCTCTACCCCGACCCCGACCAACCCCACCGACCGGAGCCTGTGATGAACAACGGCAAAAGCATCCCCGAACTGTTCGGAGAGCTGGTGGACCACCTCTCCACGCTGTTCCGCAAGGAAATCCAGCTCGCCAAGACCGAGGCGGGCGAAAAGGTGCAGCAGGCCACGCGTGCCGGCGCCATGATCGCGATCGGCGGCGTGGTGCTGCTGGCCGCGCTCATCATCTTCCTCAACTCGATCGTCGAATGGCTCGTCGTGCTCGGCCTCGGCCGGCAGTGGGCGACGCTGATCGTGGCGATCGTGATCGGCATCATCGGCTACGTCCTGCTGCGCAAGGGCATCGGCGACCTCAAGGCCGGTAGCCTTGCCCCCAACAAGACGCTGAACCAACTGCGCGCTGACGCGCATACGGCCAAGGAGCAGATCTGATGGCAGACGAAAAGTTTCAGGGCACGACAACGGGCACCGTCTCGACCCGGTCGCGCGACGAGATCGAGGCGAACCTCAAGTCGATGCACCGCGACGGCGACACCACCCGTCCCGACCCGGCCGAAGTCCGCGCCCGCGAACGCGAAGCCGCCGAGGCGCATGAACGCGACCGCAGCGGCCGCGGCGAACTCGACCAGCGCAAGTCGCACGCATACGGCGCCACCGACGACCGCCACAAAAGCAGCGAGGAACTTGAACGCGAGGTCGCCCGTGAACGCGACCAGATCACCCGCACGTTGGACGAGCTGCGCGACCGCATGTCGCTCGGCCAGATGGTGGACCAAGCGTTCAACTACGCGCGCAACTCCGGCGGCAGCGACTTTGTCCACAACATCACCCGCCAGGTACAGGCCAACCCGCTTCCGGTGATCCTGACCGGCATCGGCATCGGCTGGCTGATGATGGGCTCGGGCCGCAGCTCGCACGAAAGCTACGGCAACTACAGCACCTACGGCAACTCGGGCAGCGGCAACTCCGGCCCCGGCTGGACCGAACGCGCGGGCTCCATGGCGTCCGGCGTGCGTGAAGGCGCAGGCTCCGCCTTGGGCAGCGTCCGTGACACCACGTCTTCAACCCTCGGCAGCGTCCGCGATACGGCAAGCTCGGCCGCAGGCGGCGTACGCGACACCGCCGCCTCGGCAGGCTCGGCCATTCGTGACACGGCCGGCGCCATCGCCTCGGGCGTCCGGGGCGTGGCTGAAACGGTCAGCGCGGGGGTGTCCAGCATCGCCGGCGCGGCCAGCAGCGCCGCCGGCAGCGCAAGTCACATGGCTCACTCGGCCGGTGAATCGCTCACCGGTGCGGGAAGCTCAGCCATGGGCCACGCCCGCGACCTGCGCCATCAGGCTGGCAGCTATGGCCACGACGCCCGCGACGGCATGACCGCCTACGGCAGCCAGGCGCGGCAGACCATCTCGCGGATGGCACATGAACAACCGCTGCTGCTGGGGGCGATCGGCGTGGCCCTGGGCGCGGCGGTCGTATCGCTCTTCCCCACCACCCGAACCGAGGATGAACTGCTGGGCGAAGCCAGCGACGCGCTCAAGGAACGGGTTCGCGACACGGCCGAGTCCGAATACGAACACGTCAAGAGCGTCGCCACCGAGGCGGTCGAAGCCGTGCGCCAGGATCTCGACGAACGCGGCCTGAACACCGACAACCTGACCGAGGCCGCCCAGAACGCCCTCAGCCGGACCCGCGAGGCCGTCGAGGAAGCCGCCGACCATGCCACCGGCACGGCCGAACAAGCGGCGGAAGAGGCCGAGCAGAAGACCTCTGAAACGCACGGCTCCGATGACCGGGCCAAGTCGGACGCCACCGATACGACCGGCACGTCCGACGACAACCGCTCCGGCACCAAGCCCTCGGATACCGTCGGCACCTCTGCCAAGCCGGTTCCCACCAAACCCGGCGAGGTCTGACCCATGGCGGCCAGACGCAATGGTTCTGTTCTGGCCACCGCCCTGGCCGCCGTGCTCGTAGCCCTCCGGGCCCGCGACCACGGCGGCGATACAGGAGGCCAGCGCCATGCCCCCGACCAGCAGGAAGGCGCAGGCCGCGGGCGCGGGGCCGAGTCTCCCGGACAAATCCCAGCCCCGGGCTGGAAGGACATCCTGTGGCGCACCTACGGGGAACTCAGCAAGGACCGGGTGATGCTGGTCGCGGCCGGGGTCACCTTCTATGCGCTGCTGGCCCTCTTTCCTGCCCTCACCGCGCTTGTCTCGATCTACGGCCTGATCGCCGACCCGGCCACGGTGGTCGACCACATCGACATGATGTCCGGCTTCCTGCCCGCAGGCGCGATCGAGATCATCGGCGAACAGATGCAGCGCGTCGCCAGCCAGCCTGCCGGCTCTCTCAGCATCGGCTTCCTCGCCGGTATCGCCGTCACGTTGTGGAGCGCGAACAACGGCATGAAGGCGGTGATCGACGCGATGAACGTCGCCTACAACCAGGAAGAGAAGCGCTCCTTCATCAAGCTGACGCTGGTTTCCTTCGCCTTCACGCTGGCAGCGCTGGCCCTCGTCATCCTGGTGGTGGGCACCATCGTCGTGCTGCCGATCCTCCTGGGCTACATCGGCCTTGCCGGGTCCGAAGGGCTCCTGCTCCGCATCGCCCGCTGGCCGCTCCTGCTGATCATCATCCTGGGCGCGATCACGGTGATCTACCGCCACGGACCGAACCGCGAACCGCCGGAATGGCGCTGGGTCATCCCCGGCGCGGTAGTCGCGGGGATCTTCTGGCTCATCGCGTCGCTGGGCTTCTCGTGGTACGTGTCGAACTTCGACAGCTACAACGAAACCTACGGCTCGCTCGGTGCGGTCATCGCCTTCATGGTCTGGATGTGGGTCTCGGCCACCATCGTCATCATGGGCGCAGAACTCAACGCCGAGATGGAACGCCAGACCCGGTACGACACCACCACCGGAGAGCCCCTGCCCATGGGCACACGCGGTGCGCAGGCGGCCGACACCGTGGGCCGCAGCGCCGGGCGGTAGCTACCCCCACCGCCGGGGCCGGTTGCGCGCGATCCGCGTCATGACCGGCCCCAGCACCAGCCCGGCCACGAACCCGCCCAGATGGGCCTGCCACGCCAGCGCCCCCTCCAGCAGCACCGCCAGCGCCACGTTCGCCGCCGCCAGCGCGGCCACGGTCGCGAACACCGGCTGCAAGGTCAGCCCCCGCGCCCGCCGCGCCTGCGCCTCCCAGTACTGCCACAGCGCCAGAAACCCGAACACCGCGCCCGAGGCCCCGACCATCGGCGCCTCCCCCTGCCCAAGCAGCGCGAAGCCGATCCCGCCGCCAATCGCGGAAACGGCAAACAGCAGCAGCATCGCCGCCGATCCCGCCTGCTGCGCCACCAGCTTGCCAAGCGCCAGCAACACCACCCCGTTCATTACCAGATGAAAGAAACCGCCGTGCAAAAAGGCATGGCTCAGGAACATCACCGTTCCCTGCCCCGGATAGACCGGCGGCACCCCTTCCAGCAACTGCCGCCAGAACGCCCCGTGCAGCAGCGCCCACCACCGCAGGTCGCCCGGCAATATCCCCCGGTCCGCGGCAGAAAGCACCAGCTCCACCGCCGCCATCGCCCCCACCAGCAGCCACAGGGCGCCGGGAACCCGATCCTGATCCATGCCCCTCACCGTACCGGCATCACGTGGATCTCGCGCACATCGGCCCGCGGGTCCTGGCCAAGCGCGAACATCACCGCCCCGGCGATATCCTCCGGGTGCAGCTTCTCCGGCTTCGGTTCGTCAAAGAACGCGGTATCCACCATCCCCGGCGTAATCACCGTGCAACGCCCGCCCCACTCGCGCATCTCGCGCGACATGTTCCCGGCATAGCCCTGCACGAACCACTTCGTCGCGCCATAGATCGACCCGGCGATGTAGTCCCGCCCCGCCGCCGACCCGGTCATCACCAGATGCCCTTGAGTCTTCCGCAGCTCCGGCAGGCAGACCCGGGCCGTATACAGCACCGCCATGATGTTGAGGTCGATCATCCGCCGCCATTCCGCCGGATCGCCCGCCTCGGTCCCCGGCTTCG
Source organism: Rhodobacteraceae bacterium LNNU 3342 (assembly GCA_008711135.1). Taxonomy (GTDB): domain Bacteria; phylum Pseudomonadota; class Alphaproteobacteria; order Rhodobacterales; family Rhodobacteraceae; genus Halodurantibacterium. The sequence continues at coordinate 196,020 of VUAW01000005.1, read as the reverse complement.
ACAGCCCCGTCCCCGCATTGGCAAAGGCCGCGTTCAACCCACCGAACCGGTCCACCAGCGCCGCCACCGAGGCCTCCTGCGCGCCCAGCTCGGTGGCATCCCCCGGCAGCGCCATCGCCTGCGGCCCAAGGTCCGCAGCCAGCGCCTCCAGCCTCTCACGGCTCCGCGCGAACAGCCCGACATTCCAGCCCGCCCCCACCGCCTGCCGCGCCGTCGCCTCGCCGATCCCCGACGATGCCCCCGTGATGAAAAGCGTCCCCTGTCCCATCTGCCGTCCTTCCGTTTCCCGATCCGCGCCAAGACCTGCGTGCCGCGGCGCCAGTGTCAACCCCGGCCGACCACCCCGCCGTCGCAATAGACACGCCAGACGCCGCAATCAGCCCATCCTGTTCCGGCACCGCTTGACAGGGTACAAAGCCACCGCTCTAGCTATGCCCCACCACGCCGGCGGGGGTTACCCGCCCGGCCAGCAAGACCAGGGAGACCGCATGACCGCCTTTGTTCTGACCGTCCAGTGCACGTCCCGGCGCGGAATTGTCGCCGCCATTTCCGGCTACCTCGCCAGGATGGGCTGCAACATCACCGACAGCGCCCAATTCGACGACTCCGTCACCGGCAACTTCTTCATGCGGACCACCTTCATCAGCGAAACCGGCGCCGACCTCGCCGCCCTGACCGAAGGCTTCGGCTCCGTGGCCGAGGAATTCGGCCTCACCTGGCAGTTCCATGACGCCAGCCACCGGATGAAGGTCCTGCTGATGGTGTCGAACTTCGGGCACTGCCTGAACGACCTGCTGTACCGCTGGCGGATCGGAGCGCTGCCGATCGACATCGTGGGCGTCGTGTCGAACCACATGACCTACCAGAAGGTCGTCGTGAACCACGACATCCCCTTCCACCACATCAAGGTCACCAAGGACAACAAGCCCGAGGCCGAGGCCCGCCTGATGGCGCTGATCGAGGAGACGGGCGCCGAACTCGTCGTCCTCGCCCGCTACATGCAGGTGCTGTCAGATGACATGTGCCGCAAGATGTCCGGGCGGATCATCAACATCCACCACTCGTTCCTGCCGTCCTTCAAGGGCGCGAACCCCTACAAGCAGGCCTTTGAGCGCGGCGTTAAACTGATCGGCGCCACCGCCCATTACGTCACCGGTGATTTGGACGAAGGCCCGATCATCGAACAGGACACCGTCCGCATCACCCATGCGCAGGCGCCTAACGACTACGTCAGCCTCGGCAGGGACGTAGAGGCGCAGGTGCTGTCCCGCGCGGTGCATGCCCATATCCATCACCGGGTCTTCCTGAACGGCAACAAGACGGTGGTCTTCCCCGCCTCGCCGGGCTCCTACGCCTCGGAACGGATGGGCTAACCCTACCGGCTGATCACCCCCCGCGCGCCCCCTGCGATCAACAGCGCCGCATCCGCCAGCGGCAAAAGCGGAGTCGGCGCCGCGGGGGCCGCCAGGTAGCGCGGCCGCCAGACGGGGCCGAACTTGGCCTTGAACGCCCGCAGCCCGGCAAAGTTGTAGAAATCCCCACCATGCCGGTACAGGGCCGCCCCGAACCGGTCCCACAGCCGCCGGCTCCGCTTCGGGTCCAGCCCGGCCAGCGGCGCCATGCCCAGCGAAAACTCGACAAACCCCTCGGCCTTCAGCCGCAGCATCAGGTCGGTGAACAGGAACTCCATCACCCCCGCCGGCGCATCCCGCACATGCCGCATCAGGTCGAGCGAGGCCCGCCGCCCCTCCTCGTTCCGCAGGATGTTCGCAAAGGCCACGATCCGCCCCTGGTGCCGCACCACCGCCACTGGCCAGCGCCCCAGCCAGTCCGGATCGAACCGCCCCACGGAAAACCGCTTCTCACGCACCTTCTTCGACCGCAGCCACTGGTCCGACACCGCGCGCAATTCCTCCATCAGCTGCGTGTCATGCGGCGGCTCCACGATCTCCAGCGTCAGCCCGTCGCGCAGCGCCCGCGCATGGTTGCCCCGCAACCGCTTGCGCGTGGGCCCGTCCAGCGAAAACCGCTCCAGGTCGATCACCGCCTCCTCGCCCAGCTTGAACAGGCTCAGCCCCAGCTCCAGCATCAGCGGCAGGTCCTCTTCCCCCACCTCATAGAACACCGGCCGCATCCCCGACCGCCGCGCCGCATCGACAAAGGAAAAGGCCAGATCCGCCCGCGCATCCGCCGGCCCCGCCGGCGCCCCCAGCGCGATCCACGACCGCCCCTGAGCCCCGAACATCAGGAAGGCATCCCCTTCCTCGGAAAAGATCAGCGTCTTGTCCCCGGTAAGCGCAAAGGCCGTATCCGGCCGCTCGGACCCCGCCACGATCTTCTCGGCCCGCGCCAGCTCGGCCTCGCTCGGCGGGTCGGGCCGCAGCCGCGGCGCCCGCAGCAACAGCCACAGCGACATCAGCCCAAGCGCGAGGCTCGCCACCAACCCCGCCCGCAACGACCGCGGCGCATGGGCGTCCGCTGCGAACTGCCACCACAGCTCATGCGCATAGGGCGTGCTGCGATAGGCAATGAACAGCACGAACCCGAACGAGATCCCCGCCCCCAGCACCAGCGCCAGCCAGTCCGGCGTCAGCGCCGAATGCGTCAGCCGTGTCCGCCGGTGAAAGCTGCGCCGGAACGGCAGCAACACCACCCCCACCCCGGCCAGCGCCAGCGCCCGCTGGACGTCCGGCGCATGCCCCTGCATCAGCGCCACGCCAATGCCCACGCCGATCGCCCCCAGCGCCAGCAAGAATGCCCCCTCGCTCCGCCGTGCAACCCCCAGCGCCAGCACCACCAGCGCCGCGCCAAGCGCGCTCGACAGCAACGCGCTGCCCTCGACAAAGGCCAGCGGAAAGAAATCCTCCAGCGCCTCCGCCGCCTCGGACCTTGGCGGGATCAGGGCGGCAAAGGTCATCCACAACCCCGACCCCACGATCATCACCGCCAGCACCAGCGGCGCGAGCGGCTCCACCGCCCGCAGGGCAGGCTCCGCCGCCCGCACCAGCCGCGACCCCCGCCGCGCCACCAGCCCGTAAAGCTTCGCCGCCTCGTAAAGCGCCAGCAACACCAGCGCCAAGGAAAACGGGACAAGGAAATAGATCAGCCGGTACAGCAACAGCCCCGCCGCCACCGCCTCTACCGGCGTGCCCTGCGGCATGGCGGCAATCACCACGGTTTCAAACACGCCGATCCCGCCCGGCACATGGCTCACCACGCCCGCCATGGTCGCTGCGGCAAAGACCGCCAGAAACGTCAGGAAATCCATCCCCGTGTCCGGCAACAGCACGAACAGCGTCAGCGCCGAAAAGGCGATGTCCGACAGGCTGAATAGCACCTGCGCCGCCAGCACTCCCACCGAAGGCGCCCGCAACCGCACCCGCCAGAACCGCAGCTCCGCCCCCCGCAGGGATGCCACTACCAGCGGCACCACCATCGCCGCCACCGCAGCCAGCGCCCCCAGCCGCACCACTCCCGGCGAAAACGGCAACAACCCTGCCAGCGCCCCCGGATGCACCACCAGCGCCCCAAGCCCCACCAGCGTCGCCGCCAAGCCGAACGAAACGGCGGCAAAGGTCGAAACCTTCGCCACCTCGATCCCGTCCAGCCCCAGCCCCGAATAAACCCGCCAGCGCACCGCCCCGCCCGATACCGCCGACAACCCGATCGTGTTGCCAAAGGCATAGGCCATCAGCCCGCCCGTCATCACCACCGGCAAGGGCAGCCGCCGCCCGATATAGCGCAGCGCCGACCAGTCATACCCCGCCAGCGAAAGATACCCGCAGAACGTCGCCCCCAGTGCCAAGGCAAGCGTCGACCATGGCGTCGCCCGCACCTGCGCCTGCACATCCTCCAGATCCACCGGCGCCAACAGATGATAAAGCGCCAGCACCCCCACCAGGAACAACCCGGCGGCGGCGGCAATGGGCATCAGCGTCCTCAACCGCGCCCAGCGGTTCGTCGGTTCATCCACGGCTGGCGTTCTTCCCTGCGGCCCCGTCAGGGGCGACCATATGAGCCATCCCCCCGCCGCTGGCAACGCCCCCCTAGTGATACAAAAGCACCGGCACCCGCGCTGTGCGGATCATCGCCGTCGTGGTCGACCCCAGGATCAGCGTCCGGATACGGCTGTGGCCATAGGCCCCCATCACCAGCATGTCGAACCCGTCCCCCGCCATCCGCGCCTGCAAAAGCGCCTCTGGCTCCCCGGCCGCGACCTCGACCGTCACCCGCAGGTCCGCGGCCCGCAGGGTCAGTTCCGCCTCCTCCAGCATCGTCCGGGCCGCCGGCGTATCCGCGCCCGCGTACAGCACCCTGACCTGCACCCCCAGGAACAGTGCGCTGTCCGCGATCCCGTTCACCGCCCGCGTTGCCGTCACTCCGCCGTCAAAGGCAAGCAACACCCGCCGCACCGGCCGCCATTCCTGCCCCGCCACCAGCACAGGCGCCCGCGCCCCCCGCACAACCCGCTCCAGGTCCGGCCCCGGACTCCCCTCATCCCCTTTGCCCATCACGACGACCGCGGCCCCCGCGACCTCCTCGACCACATCGCCCCGCGCCAGCCGGGTCACATGCGCCACCCCCTCCGCCCGCAGGGCCGCCGCGCCCGCCTCTAGGACCGCCCGCCCCCGCGCCTCGGCCTGCTGCGCGTGCTGCGCATCCACCTCGGTCAGCTCCGTCATTACCGATCGCGCCCCCAGTCGAAGCGCCGCCGGCAGGTCGCCCTGCGGCGTCACCTCATGCCGGCCCAGCACATGCAAGATCTCCACCGGCAGGCCCAGCCGCCGCGCTGCCCATCCCGCTTGGCGGCACAGGCCTGCGGCGTGGGCCGGCCCGTCGACAAGCGCTATCACCCGCTCAGTCATGGTCCCGCTCCCCTCCCGCGTTCAGGGGCATGATCGCACGGAATCTCCCGCGTCGCTATAATCCCTTCAGGCACGCCGCCCTTGCCAACCCGCCCTACCCCCGCCATAACCCGCCCGCCTTGGAAGGAGCCTCCGATGTCCGACACCCGCGCCTCCGTCACAGTTGACGACCTGCTCCGCGACGGGCTCATCGCTCCTGCCGACGTTCCGGCCCTGTCCCCGGTCGCCCAGGACTTCCGCATCCGCCTCACCCCCGCCATGCGCGGGGCCAGCACCAGCCCGGGCGTCGCCCGCCAGTTCGTCCCCGACACCGCCGAATCCATCACCCGGCCAGAGGAACTCACGGACCCCATCGGCGACCGCGTCCACAGCCCGACCCCCGGCCTCACCCACCGCTACCCCGACCGCGTCATCCTCGCCGTCACCCAAAGCTGCGAGGTCTACTGCCGCTTCTGCTTTCGCCGCGAAACCGTCGGCGCCACCGGCACCCTGCCCCAGCCCGACCTCGACGCCGCGCTCGACTACATCCGCGCCACCCCCGCGATCCACGAGGTCATCCTGACCGGCGGCGACCCGCTGACCCTCTCGCCCCGCCGCCTCCGCGCTATCGCCGAAACGCTGGCCACGATCCCGCACGTGGACATCCTGCGCCTCCATACCCGCATCCCAGTGGTCGCCCCGGACCGCATCACCGATGGCATGATCGCGGCGCTCACCTCCGGCCCCACCGCCTTCCTTGTGCTGCACACCAACCACGCCGATGAACTCACCCCCGCCGCCACGGCGGCGCTCGGGCGCCTTGCCGATGCCGGCATCCCGCTCCTGTCGCAAACCGTGCTGCTGCGGGGCGTCAACGACGATGCCGACACGCTTGCCCAACTGTTCCGCGCGCTGGTCCGCAACCGGGTTAAACCCTACTACCTGCACCACTGCGATCTCGCCCGCGGCACCAGCCACTTCCGCACCACCATCGTCCGCGGGCAGGAGATCATGGCCGAACTCCGCGGCCGCATCTCAGGCATGTGCCTGCCCACCTACGTGCTCGACATCCCCGGCGGCTTCGGAAAGGTGCCCATCGGCCCGCAGCACGTCACACCGGGCGCAGCCCCCGGCAGCTACACCGTCATCGACCCGCAGGGCCGCAGCCACAGCTACGCCGACCCGGACCCCAGCCGCAGCGTCCACAACCGGTAACGCCCCTGCCCCGTCACCTCGCGGATCAGCCCGCGCCGCTCCATCAGGCCCAAGTTGCGCTGCACCGTCGCCCGCCCCGCGCCGCTCATCGCCTCAGCCAAGGGCGCCGACACCATCGGCCAGGCCACCAGCACCTGCACCAAGCGCAACGGCGTCCGCCCGCTCAGATCGGCCAGCCGCGCCCGCGCGTCGGCCTCCCACCCCTCCAGCCGCTCCAGGTGCCGCATCTGCGCCAGCGCCGCCCGGCCCAGCCCCTGCAACCAGCCTTGCAACCGCACCACGGCATCCCCATCCGGCAGAACCCCCAGTCCCAGCGGTGCAAACACCAGCCCGGAACTTCCCGCCGCGATCCTCGCCGCCAGCACGGCCGCCTCCACCTGCCCGCCCGGCCCATCCACTGCCCGCCGCCAGCCATGGAACGCCACCGCCGCCCGCACCACCGGGTGCAGCCCCTCGCACCGCTCCATCAGCGCCGCAAGCTCGGGCAGCGCGCTCTGGCCCCGCAGCTCCTGCCGCCCCAGGAACGGTCCCAGCCCTGACCGCCAGCCGCTCATCTCCGGCCCCGGCCCCCCAGCCAGCCGCCGCAGCGCCCAGCCCGCCCGCACCAGCGCCTGCGCATCGTCCTGAACGCCGGCCAGCCGCATCCCGGCCCAAAGGCTCAACCGCTCCGAATTGATCCGGTCACCGCACCACCAGCTGATCTCGGCCGCCTCGGTCAGCGCAAGCCGATGGCCCCAGCCCTCCGCCCGCCCCAGCCACGCCCCCAGCGCCCCCAGTCGCTGGGCCACCTCGGCTAGATCCAGCACCAGCTCCCGCTGCGCCGCTGCCCACTCCGCAACCTCGGCATCCGCTACGGACAATACAGACACAGGGCTACCGGGCGCAACGCTCATAATCCATAGATTCCAATCATTGCGCCCCCCACCTGCCCTAGATCGGCTCCAGCAACCGCTCGATCTCGCGCATCACCGTGTCGATGAACTCGCCGTCCACGTTCCGGCCGCGCAGCCGGATCGAAAATCCATCCTCATGCGCCACCCGCTCCATGATCACCCCGTTCGCCAACGGCACCGACCCCGGCCGCTTTGGCGCCGCCTTCCGCTCGCGCTTCGGCCGCCCCCCGCGTGAAGGCTCACGCGTCGCAGCTTCCGCCTCGGCCAGCACAGGCTCCATCACCGCCAACTCACCTGCGGCGTCCACCCCCATACCGCTTGCCAGCGCCTCGCGCAGTTTCGCGGCGAAACCCATTCGCAGCGCATGGGCGATCCGCAGCCCTGACCGCTCCGACAGATCCGTGGGAAAGGACAGCATGTCCCCCAACTCTTCATGGATCATCGCGAAGGACCGGATCTTGGACCGCTTCGCCTTGGACGCCGTGGCAAAGATTGCATCCACCGCCTGATCGGGCGTGACGAATACCCCCTGATCCGCCGCCACAACCGCAATCCGGCCCCGCTCATAGGGCGACAGCTGCTCACGCAGCTCGTTCTCCTCGATCATCGCGGCATAGGCGGCCCCGGTGGCCTGCGCCGGCCGCACGAGTGCCTTGACCGTCCCCGCCGCGCCTTCCTCCACAGCCAGCGCCCGCAGCGCCGTCACCCGCCGCCAGCCAGAGATCAGCCCGTACCGCCCTTCGTCCAGCGCCACCACCTCGACCGGCAGCCGCTGCCCGTTCAACCGGATGGAGGCCTTGAGCTCCTCCATCTCCGGCCCCGACACCACCATCCGGTCCCGCACTAGGTGCTCGGTCACGATGGCATCCAGCGGAATCTCCCGGATCAGCCGGCCTTCCTCCTCGGCCTTGCGCAGCGCATCCGCACCCGCCACCGCCGCCCGTTCCGCCGGCGGCAATGGCTGGGTCAGCCGCGCCGCCTCTGCCGCGACCTGAGAGATCGGGGCTGCAAATCCCGCGACAGGTTTCGCAGCGAAACCGGTCTCCAGATCCGCCAGATCAGCTGGCGAAGGCGCATCAAGCCGGCGTCGCTTGGCCATTTAGTTTCCTTTCCTGATCGTCGCGCCACCAGGCGCCCAGAAGCAGTTCCTTGAACTCCGCATAGGTTCGGTCAAACGCCTCCCGCCCGCGCAGGTAGGTCTCGCGGTTGAAGTCGCGCGGGTCCGCCTCATAGATCCCGTTCACCTGTTCCCCCGCTTGCCCCACCAGCGCCGTCACCTCCTGCCGGTAGGCATTCATGAAGTCGCCGAAATAGGCCTGGATGACATTCGCCAGATCGGTCTGCTGCGCAGCATCAAAGCGGGTAATGATCGCCCGCACAACATCCCATTCGAACCGCACCTCCGGCAGCCCCGCCATGCGCCGCCCCGCGTTCTCTCCTTCCTCGATACTGGCAAAGGTCGAATAAAGCATGTCGAAGAACCGGCCCGTGGAGTCGAATTCCAGAAACGATGCCCCCAGCGGTACCAGCAAAATGTCAGCCGCGGCGAGCGAATTGATCGTAAGGTACCCAAGTGCGGGAGGCGTGTCGAGGAAGACGATGTCGTAATCATCAAGCACGCCCGAGTTCGCAAGGAAGTTCCCCAGCGCGTCCCAAAGCGGCCAGCCCCGCAGCGCCATCCGCCAGACAGGGATCTGGAATTCAGCCCAGTACAGGTTCAGCTGCGCCCCGATCAGGTCGATGTTGGGCCAATGGGTAGGCCGGATCACGTTTCGCGGCGAAACCTTCAGTGCCTCGGTCAAGGTTTCGTCCAGCGGGAGGGGCGCCGCGCCTTGGGCCACGCGCACCTCGTTTTCAGCCTGCACAGCCTCGGCATAGTCCCGGGCGATCAAGGGAAAGACAGTCTGCCACTCATCCTCGATCCGCCCGCCGAACAGCGAGGTGAGCGAGCCTTGGCTATCAAGGTCGATCGCCAGAACCTTGTAGCCATCCAACGCGGCGGCCATGGCCAAGTGCGCGCAGGTTGTCGTCTTGCCCGAACCGCCCTTGAAGTTGGCGATGGCCACCACCTTGGCCGGAAGCCCTTCGGGCCGCCAAGGGCGGTAAGGCTTGGCAGAAGATCCTTCACGGGCAAAATGATCGCGGAGAGAGAGGACCTCCTCCAGCGTGAAGTACCGGCTGCCGCCCTCGGCCGTTCCCTGCGGAAGGCTAGGATTAGCGTTCAGCACCCGGCGAAGGTGCGCAGGGGCGACTGGGATCATGTAGCGGGTGATTTCCCAGATCGAGAAGCTGCGGAGGCGCTTCGTCCCATCGGGGGCGTAGCCGCGGCGCGCGAGATCCTCTCGCCCGCGGCTGCAAAAGGCAGCGGCCTTGGCAAAGCGCGATGTGTCTACCGGAGGTCCGAGACGTTCAGCTGCGCGAGCAGCCTCAAGGCCCAGATGTGGGGGGAGAGGGGGAGAGTCGACCTTGCGTGCCATATGCCCTGCCTGATGTGCGCCTTTCGGCATGTTGTTGGCGGCACATTGGCACATCATCCTTAGAAACGGAACAGCGGAGTTGATACGCCAGTGTCAGACCGCATAGGCACCGGTTTCGCGGCGAAACCAGGATGCCGACGTGAAACATGGGGGAGAATGCGCTGAAAATCCCCCGCAAAGCAACAACAGCAACGTTTCTTCTTCTTTCGATTCTTTAAGAGCTTTGAACGTGGGAGTCGCTTCTGAATCAACAGGATGCAGTGACTTAGGTACCTGGATACAGGGGAACGGGTTCCCGATTCCGGGAAGATAGGTGCCCGGATTCAGGGCTTGGGGAACCTGAGTTCGGGAAGATAGGAACCCGAATCCGGGAAGGCAGAAAACGCGCCGAAACCGGGGTTTCTGAGTCGTTTTCAGGTCCGCGGGGAGGCAAATGGGGTCATTGCGGGGCGGGGATCAAAGCTGGATTAGGCTTAAGGTACCCGTCTGCGGGAAGGGTGAAGATGAGAGGGCGGGAGCTCTGGAGGCACCTGAATCGGACTTGCGACTGGGCGCCTTTTGACGGATAGTCCGGCGACACAAGATCAGGCGGGGGCAGAAGAGGGTGTGATGCAGGCAGGGCCTGAGGATATTCCAAAGGAGCGACTGACGGGGGCGCTGCGGCGCGGGTCGGTCAAGAAGAACGTGGCGGCGATCCATGTGTCGGGCAAGCTGACGCTGTTGCAGCGGAAACTGTCGAACGTGCTGCTGCTCAATGCCTATGACACGCTGATCAGCCAGCCCAAGCACCAGATTGACGCGCGTACGCTTTGCCTGATGATCGGCTACAACTCAAATGATGTTGAAACCCTGCGCGACGCGCTGCGTGGCCTCGCCGAGACGGTGGCCGAATGGGACATGCTGGATGAGAAGGGCCGGCAGGAGTGGGGGGTGAGCGCGCTTCTGTCCTATGCGAAGCTTCGGGGCGGGATCTGCGAATATGCCTATTCGCCGGCACTGGCAGAGAAACTGCATGACCCGAAGGTCTTTGCGCTGATCAACCTGAACATCCAGCGGCGGTTTTCTTCGGGGCATGGGCTCGCGCTTTATGAAAACTGCTATCGCTTCGTGCGCACCGGGAGCACGGGCTGGTGGCCGCTGGAGACCTTTCGCCGGCTGATGGGTGTGGATGGGAGCGCCTATTATGAGACCTTCAAGCACCTGAACGCCAAGGTCATCAAGCCTGCGGTGGAGGAGGTGAACAGAACCTCCAACATCGAGATCACGCCGGAATTCGCCAAGAAGGGCCGGACGGTGACGGACATCCGCTTCCGCATCCGGGAGAACAAGCAGCTGGCCATGTTCGACATCGACGATGGCGAGGCGCTGCGGGCAAGCCCGGTCTATGCGCGGCTGCAGGCGCTGGGGGTGTCGGACCGGCTTGCGCGGCAGTGGATGGCTGAACATGGCGAGGCCGAGATCGCGGCAAAGCTGGACTATGTTTCAGGGCAGGCAGGAGTGAAGAGCCCGGTGGGGTATCTGCGTGCGGCGCTGGAGGGCGGGTATACGCCTGCGCCCACGCCGGCACCTTCGGAAGAGGCGCTGGCCGTGGCCGCCAGCCGGGCCGAGGAAAAGCGGCGGGCCGAAGCCGAAGAGGCTGCGCGCGAGGCGGAGCGGAACGAGCGGCGGCGGCGGTTCGCAGCGGTGGAGGCAGTGGTTTCGCGGCGAAACCCGACGCAGCGCGACGCGGACCGGCGGATGTTCCTGGGGCGGCTGCTGGATGAGTTCGACCGCGAAGATTTCCGTCGCCACGGCTGGCAGAGCAGCCTGAACGCCCGGGCCATCTTTGCCTTCTGGGAAGAGATGGAGCCGGGGATCTTTGACCGCTAGGCCGAGATTTGCTGCAGCGCGGAAAGTTTGCGCTGCACCTCTGGCCCTGTCATGGGGGGCGAGAAGAAGAAGCCTTGCGCCTCATCAAAGCCTTCGGAAGTGACGGCGGCGAGCTGGAGTTCGGTTTCCACGCCTTCGACAGTGGTAACGATGCCCAGGCTTTTGCCCAGGCCCGCGACCGCGCGGAGGACCGCCTTGGATTCACGACCGCCGGGCATTTCGTTGACGAAGCTGCGGTCCACCTTGATCTTGTCGAACGGGAAGCGGTGCAGGTAGCTGAGCGATGAGTAGCCGGTGCCGAAGTCGTCGATGGTGACCCGGATGCCCATTTCGCGCAGCTGGCGCAGCGCACGGAGGTTGGCGCCGTCATCGTCGAGCAGGACGGATTCAGTGATTTCCAGCTGTAGGCGGGTCGCGGGCAAGCCGCTGTCGCGGAGCGCCAGAGCGACACATTCGGGAAGGTTGCCGCTACGGAACTGCAGGACCGAGAGGTTGACCGCGACGGTGATCGGGTCGGGCCAGTTCATCGCCTCGGTGCAGGCGGTGCGGAGGACCCAGTCGCCGATGGCGCGGATCAGGCCGCTTTCTTCGGCCAGCGGGACGAAGTCAGACGGGGGGATGAGGCCACGTTCCGGATGGTTCCAGCGCAGCAGCGCCTCGAAGCTGCTGATGTGGCCGCCGCGCAGGTTGACCAGCGGCTGGTAGTGGAGTTCCAGTTCGTGCTGGAGGAAGGCGCGGTGGAGCGCGGCCTTGAGTTCGGCGCGGGCTTTGAGTTCAGCCTCCATCCCGTTGGTGAAGCGGGACCAGGTGCCGCGGCCCGCGTCCTTGGCGCGGTAAAGCGCGATGTCGGCGGCCTTGATCATGTCGTCGGCGCTGCGCCCGGCTTCGGCCGCGAAGGCGATGCCGATGCTGACGCCGATTACCACCTCGATCCCGCCGAGGTCGTAGGGCTGCGAGAGGCGGCTGATGATGCGTTGCGCAAGGGCGATCGTATCTTCGGGTTTGGTGACATGGGCCTGGACGATGCTGAATTCATCGCCGCCAAGCCGCGCGGCGGTTTCGCCGGTGCGGAGGCAGCCCCGCAGCCTCGAGGAAACGTGGCGGAGCAGCACGTCGCCAGAGGGGTGGCCATAGGCGTCGTTGACCGCCTTGAACCCGTCGAGGTCGAGGCTGAGGATCGCAGGCTGGCTTTGGGGGATGCGCAGTGCCCGGTCGAGCCGGTCGCGGAACTGGATCCGGTTGGGCAGCCCGGTGAGTGCGTCGTGCAGCGACATGTGTTCGATCTTCTGCTGGGCGACGCGGTTGTCGTATTCGGCCTGGCGGCGTTCAGTGATGTCGCTGAGGAAGATCGAGATCCCGTCGCCGGTGGGGGTGACGGTGACGGCGAGCCAGCGTTCGATGCGCTTGAGCGAGGCCTCGAACGAGGTGGGGGTGCGGCTGCGGCGGACCTCCTCGAACTTGGTATGGAAGAGGGCGCTGGTCGGGGGGAAGAGGTCGTTGAGATGGAGCGTCTCGGCCGCTTCGCAGGAGAAGAGGTGGCGGGCATTGTGGTTGAGGTAGCTGACGTCGCCGTTCGCCTCGACCACGACCACCGCCTCAGCCATGCTTTCGAGCACGAGGAGGAGGCGGTCGGCGGCCTCTGCAGCCTCTGCCTGGGCGGCGCGGACGCCGGAGACGTCGCGCCAGATCGAGAGGTAGCGGGCTGGGCGGTCGCCTTCGCCGCGGACGGGGGCGAGGATGACCTCTACCGGGGTAGGGCGATCGCCGTTGAGGGTGAGGTTGAGCCGGGCAGGGGGCGAGGACCAGTTGGGCGGCACGGATGTGACGATGCGCTGGAAATCGGCGGGGGGAAGATGGTCGGCCAGGGTGGCGCCGGGTTCGGAGGCGGCGGCGCCGAAAAGCCGCTGGGCCGTGGGGTTCGACAGGATCAGCCGCAGGTCGGTGTCGATGAGGCGGAGCCCGTCGGGGCTGTTTTCGAACAGGCTCTGGATCAGGGCCTGGGTTTCGCGTTCCTCGTACCGGGTGGTGATGTCGAAGGCCGTGCCGACATAGCCGAGGAACTGGCCCGAGTCGCTGAACCGCGGTTTGCAGAAGTCCACCACGCGGGCGTAGGTGCCATCGGCGCGGCGAAGGCGATATTCGGTCTCCATTACCGTGGGGTTGGACTGGATTTCCTTGAAGCGGGCGAGCGTGCCGGGGGCGTCATCGGGATGGACGGCGCTGATCCAGCCGTTGGCGCGGACGTCTTCCTCGGTCAGGCCGGTGAGTTCGTACCATTTGCGGCTTTGGTAGCAGTCGTCGATGTTTTCGGCGCTCCATGTCCAGATCATGGCCGGAGCGTCATCGGCGAGGCTGCGGAACAGCGCCTCGCTTTCGCGGAGGGCGTCGAGCGTGGCGTGACGATCGTCCACGTCTTCCATCAGGCCGAACCAGCAGTCGATTTCGCCCTGCGGGTTGCGGCGGGGGACGCCGCGGCTCCGGTGCCAGCGCCAGCCGCCGTCGGGGGTGCGCATGCGCATTTCAACGTCGAAGGGTTGGCCGGCGCTGGCGCATTCGCTGACCGCGGCCAGGACGCGGTCGTGGTCGTCCGGGTGGAGCGCCTCGATCCAGCCGTGGCCCAAGGCCTGTTCGACGGTCAGGCCGGTGGCGCGGGACCATGCGGGCGAGGTTTCAAGGATGCCGCCATTGGCATCGCCGACCCACGGCACGTGCGGATGGAGGTCGATGAAGGAGCGGTAATGTTCCTCGCGCAGGCGGAGGCGTTCCTCGGCCTCTCTCAGTTCCGTGATGTCGGTGAGTTCGGTGATCAGCAGCCGGCGGTCGGGCCAGGCGGGATCTTCCATGCACCACTTGCAGACCTGCAGGCGGCGGCGGCTGCCGCCGCGCAGGGTCAGGGATTCCTCGCTTTGGTAAGGGCGGCCGGAGGCGAGAACGTTGCGGTCGATGGCCTGGAAGGCGTCGACCTCTTCCTTTGGAGTGAGGTCATAGGCGGTGGAAAGGAGCAATTCGTGGAGCGTAACGCCGAGCAGGTCGCAGGCTGCCTTATTGGCATGGATGTAGTTCAGGTCGCTGTCCCGGATGATCACGGGGCGCGAAACACCGTCGAGCACGGCCGCAAGCATCGGAAGCCCGGCCGGAGCCTGCTGTAACGGGTTCGCCATGACGCAATCCTTTTGTTGCACGCCATGCCGGGAGGCTAGGAGCGAATGGTTTACAAAAGGTTTCTAGTAATCCGCAAAATTTGCGCAAGATTAAGTTTTGCCGATTGCTTGCGACCGGGTTCCCGATCTGCTGAAACCATGTGCGGCAGCAGCAGGGGGTTTGCACATGTTTGCGTCATCCGAGGAGCGCCGGGGCCGTGCGCTGCGGGGATTGGGGCCTGCGATGGGTCCGCTGGGACGTGAGGACATCGGGCGGGCGGTGCTTGGCGCGGCGCTGGGGCTGGGGTTGGTCGCGCTGTTCCTGTTGCCCGCTGGGATGGGATTGCGGCATGGGCTTTACATGGTGGCGCCGCTTGGCGCCTCGGCCGTGCTGATGTTCGGGGTGCCGAACAGCCCGCTGGCGCAGCCTTGGTCGGCGGTGGTGGGGAACATGATTTCCGCGCTGGTGGCGGTGGCGGTGGTGCGGCTGGTGGCGCAGCCGGCGCTGGCGATCGGGCTGGCGGTGGGGTTGGCGATATTGGCGATGTGCCTGCTGCGGGCGCTGCATCCGCCGGGGGGTGCGGTGGCGTTGACCGCGGCGCTGGAGCCTGAGGCGATGAGCGAGCTGGGGTTCGGGTTCGTGCTGGCGCCCGTGGGGCTGGGCACGGCGGTGCTGGTGGTGCTGGCGATGGTTTGGGCGCGGGCGGTGGGGCGGCGCTATCCGTTGCGGCAGGTGCCGGTGCACGAGGCGCCCCAGCCGAAGCGGCTGGGGCTGGGAGCCGAGGAGTTGCAGGAGATCCTGCGCGAGCATCACCAGACCGCCAACCTGGGGCCGGAGGATCTGGGCCGGCTGGTGGCGGCGGCAGAGCAGCAGGCGGCGGGTGCGCGGCTGGGGACGTTGACCTGTGGGGATATCATGTCGCGCGACCTGGTGACGGTGGGGCCGGACACGCCGCTGGTGCGGGTGGCGGACCTGTTCCGGCGGCATGGGTTCACGTCGCTGCCGGTGGTGGATGGAGAGGGGCTGCTGCTGGGCGTGATCTTTCAGATCCACCTGATCCGGCGCGGGCATGAGGATGCGCTGCGGCTGAACCGGGGCTTTGCGGCGGGGTTGGCGCGGCTGCTGGATGGGGCGCGGAGTGCGCCGGTCGCGTCGGAGGTCATGGCCGTGGCGTTGCCCCGCGCCGTGCCGGAGACGCCGGTGGGGGCGATCCTGCCGCATCTGGCCGATGGCGCGACCGAGGCGGTGCCGGTGTTGTCAAAAGGGCGGATCGTGGGGATCGTGACCCGCAGCGACCTGATTGTGGCGCTGTCGCAGCGATTGGCGCAGCCGGTGGCGGGCTAGGCCGGGGTTGCCGCACAGGAGCCACCGCTATATCGCAAGGTGGGGGTGCTGGATGAAGTGGACTGAGGTTCTGGACAGGGTATGGCGGGCCGGCGAGGAAGCAGGGCCGGGACCTGTGCCCGACGATCTGCCGGTGCCGGTGCTGTGGCTTCTGGGCAAGACCGGGGCAGGCAAGAGTTCCCTGATACAGGTGTTGACCGGGGTGGAGGCGGCCAAGGTCGGTGACGGTTTCACCCCCTGCACGCGTAGCGCGATGGCCTATGACCATCCCAGCGGCGCGCCGGTGCTGCGGTTTCTGGATACGCGGGGGCTGGCCGAGGCCGGCTATGACCCGGCCGAGGATCTGGCGGCGAGCGAGCGTGGAAGTCATGCGATCGTGGTTGTGGCGCGGCTGGACGATCCGGTTCAGGGGAAGGTAGCGGACGTGTTGGCCCAAGTGCGGCGGCGGCGGCCGGGGTTCCCGGTGCTGGTGCTGCATACGGGGGCGGACCTTGTGCCCGATCCGGGGGCGCGGATGCGGGCGCGGGCCGTGGCGCAGCGGATGTTTGAAGCGGCGGCGGGCGGGCCACTGCCGTCGCTGGAGCTGTCGCTGGCGCCGGGGGCGGGGGTGCCGCCCGCGCTGGTGGCGGCGCTGGCCGAGGTCTTGCCGGAGAGCGCCTTGTTCCTTGCCGCCGAGAAAGCGGCGGACGAGGAAGGGCGGCGGTTCCAGAAGCACCGGGCGCTGGTGTTCCGCTATGCGGGGTTGGCGGGGGCGTCGGATGCGTTGCCGGTGGCGGGGCTTGCCTCGGTTCCCGCGTTGCAGGGGGCGATGCTGCGGGCGCTGGCAAAGGCCTATGGGGTGGGGCTGGACCGGCGCGGGTTGACGGCGCTGGCGGTGGCGCTCGGGTCCGGGGCGGCGGTGCGGATGGGCGCGGGGTTTGGGCTGCGGCAGATCGGCAAGCTGATCCCGGGCTATGGCCAGACACTTGGTGCGGCGGCCGCCGCCGGGATGAGCTTTGCCACGACATTCGCGCTGGGGCGGGCGGCGGCCTATTGGTTCCATCACCAGTCGCGCGGCACGCCCCCGGACCGGGAGGAGTTGCGGCGGAAATATGCAGAGGTGCTGAAGGGCGCGGGGCATGGCTAGGCCCGGGTTGCGGCGGTCGTTCCTGCGGTGGGACCGGGTGTTCCGGCTGGGGCTATTGTCCGCGTCGCTGGCGGTGTTGGCGCTGCTGGGGTTTCTTTGGCTGCATGAACGGGGCTGGCTGCTGGCCTTCGTGCTGGGCAACGCGCTGCTGCTGGGGCTGTCGCGGCTGATCACCATCATCGTGCGGCGCGTGCTGGCGCCGGGGGCGCGGAAGGCGCCCAAGCCCGCGGCGCAGGCGGTAGAGGGAAATCCGGACTGGAACGAGGGCGAGGCCGCGGCCTTTGCCACGGCTTGCGCTTGGATTGAGACGGAGCTGACCGAGCCGCGGGACTGGGCCGAGCTTCCACAGATGGGGCGGGCGATCCTGGAGCAGGTGGCCGGGTCGCTTTCGGATGGGCGGAAGGGGGCGCTGTCGTTTTCGCTGCCCGAGGCGCTGTTGCTGACGGACCGGGTGGCGCTGCGCTATCGCGAGTTCCTGCGGCGGAAGGTGCCGTTTTCGGATCAGATATCGGTCGCGACGGCGATGTGGATCTGGCGCAACCGGATGAACATGCAGCGGGGCTGGGAACATGCAGACCGGTTCCGGCGGATATTCCGGATGGCCGCGAACCCGCCACTGGGCATTCTGCGCGAGGTGGAGCGGTGGATGGCGGGCGGGCTGATCGACCACCTGACAGACGAAACTCTGGTCTGGGTGCAGTCGGTGCTGTTGCAGGAGGTTGCCCATGCGGCGGTCGAACTGCATTCGGGGCGGCTGCGGTTTACGGACGCCGAGTTGCTGCAGATCCAGCTGGGAAGCGAGGTGGCCGACCGGCAGCGGCTGGCGCAGCCCGACCATCCGCTGCGCATCCTGCTGGTGGGGCAGGTGAGCGCGGGGAAATCGACGCTGGTCAACGCGCTGGGGCCGCCGCTGGCGGAAACGGACATGTCGCCGACCACCGCCGCGCTTGCGGCCTATGAGCTGGAGATTGACGGCATCCCCTGCCGGCTGATCGACGGGCCGGGGCTGGACGGGACGGCGATGATGCAGGATCGGGTTCTGGCCGAGGTCGTGCAGTCCGACATGGTGCTGTGGGTGGTGCGGGCGACCCGGCCGGGGCGCGCGCCTGACCTGGACCTGCGGGCGGCAATGGACGAATGGTATCGGGCGCGCCCGGCGCGGCGCGCGCCGCCGGTGGTGTCGGTGGTATCGGCGGTCGATCTGCTGCTGCCGGACTGGCCCTATCCCGAGAACCTGTTGCCGCTCGCGGCGCAGCAGCGGGTGGGGGCGGCGGTGGCGGCGATCGGCGCTGATCTGGACCTGACGCCGGTTCCCGCCGCGCTTCCGGTGGCGGCGGGGGCACTGGGGTGGAACCTGGAAACCGTCGTCGGAGCGCTGGAGGCGGCACTGCCAGAGGCGCTCATGACCCAGCGGAACCGGCGCCGGCATGAAGGGCCGGCGGGCGACGGGCTGCGCGCCGACCTGGGGCGGGCGGCGCGGGGCGTTGGGTCTGGCGCAAAGGGCTTGGCGAAACATCTTTGGCGGCGGCACGGGCGCCAGACGGAAGGGCAGGGCGATGACTGACACGAGACGCGGATGGGCCACGCTGGCACGGGTGCTGCTGGTGCTGGTGACGATACTGGCAGTATTCGTCGTGGTGATCCGGTTCGCGCCCTTTTACCTGCCGCAGGTGGATGCCGACGTTCCTTATCCGGAGCAGGGAGAGCATCGCGTCTTTGGCTATGCGACGCTGACGAGCCCGATGGTGCGGCTGGTGGTTACGGGCCGGCACGTGCCGGCAGAGCCTGCGGAGATCGAGGGCTTCCTGCGGGCGGGGCGCGACCTTGTTCCGGCCGAAGGGTCGGTCATCGAGGGGCGCGTCTTCGTGGTGTCGGCCAGTGAGCTGCGGCGGCTGGACCGGTATGAGCAACTGGGATCGCGCTATGGCCGCGCGATGCTGGAGCTGGTCGACGGGTCCGAGGCCTGGGTTTATCGCAAGCGGGACTAACGGGCTGATGCGAGGCGGCTGGAGAGAAGGTCGCCGGTGCCGGCAAGGATCGGGTAGGCCACCATCGTGAAGGATGTGTTGGCGAGCTTGAGCGCGCGCAGCGTTTCCTGGTGGATGTTCGAGGTTTCGATGCTTTCGTGGCGGCCTTCGCGCAGGCGGGCGAGGTGGGACCGTTGCAGCGCCTGTTCAACCTCGCGCACGCGTTCCTTTTCCTCGACCAGCGCGCGGGCGGCGTCGGGGTTCAGGGTCATCAGCACGTTCAGCGCGGCTTGGGCATTGGACAGGACGCGGTCGTGGAAATCCTCAAGCTCTTTCCAGCCGGTGTCGGAGAAGGTGAGGTTTTCGGTCTTCATCCGCTGGGCCAGTGACAGCATCACGCGGGATACGGCGTCGCCCGCGGCCTCCAGGTGCGCGGCGGTGTCAGCGAGTTCCATGGCGCGGGGGCCGATGTCTTCGCCCTGCGTTTCGCGCGTGAGGCGGGCAAGGTAGAGCTTGATCTGGAAGTGCATGCTGTCCACCGCCTGTTCCTTGGTCCGGATCGCGGCGGCAGTGCTATCGTCCCAGGTGCGGTAAAGGCCGATGACGTGGCGCAGCATGGTTTCGACCTGTTCGCCCATGTGCAGGATTTCCCGCGATGCGCAGGCGAGGGCGCGGTCGGGGTGGCGCAGGGCTGCAGGGTCGAGCGCGGTCTGGCGGTCGATGCTGGTGGGCAGGTCGGGGTCGCGCAGGACGTGGCGCAGGGCCCGGATCAGGGGGCCCGCGAAGGGCAGGCCGAGCAGCGCGACTGCCACGTTGAAGCCGAGGTGCAGGGTCACGAGTTGCTGTGCAGGGTTCCAGATCGCCAGCAGGGGGATCAAGAGGTCAAGGAGCGCAAGGGCCGCGACGGCGCCGCCGCCGCGGAGCAGGAGGTTGGCGAGGATGACGCGGCGCGCCTCTGGCGCAGCGGTGAGGGTCAGCATCCAGGCAATGAAGCTGCCGCCGAGGTTGGCGCCGAGGACCATGGCCATCGCCACCTCGATCGGCATGAGGCCTTGGGCGGCGAAGGTCACGGCCAGAAGCACGGCGGCGACGCTGGAATGCACCGCCCAGGCAAAGGCCGCGCCGATGAGGAAGCTGGTGATCGCGTCGCCGCCGAGGTAGCGCATGGCCGTCATCAGGCCCGCGCTTTCGCGGAGGGGTTCCGTGGCGTCCCGGATCATGGAGAGCGAGACAAAGATCAGCGCGATGCCGATCAGGATGCGACCGGCTTGACGGGCCGTGCGGGCCTGCGAGCGCAGGAACAGGGTGATGCCGATCAGGAGCAGCGCCGGGACCAGCCAGTCCGCCCGCAGCATCAGGAGCTGGACCACCAGCGCCGAGCCCGCGTCAGCGCCGAGCAGCATGGCCAGCGCCACCGGACCGGCCAGCGTACCGGCGGCAGTGAAGTTTGCGGCGAGCATTGCGACGGCGGTGGAGCTTTGCAGAAGGACCGCGACTCCGGTGCCGGTGAGGGCCGCCAGCAGCGGGCGGCTGGCGCTGTGGCGCAGCCAGCGGCGGAGCTGGACGGAGAACGCGCGTTCAACCCCCGTGCGGACGAGCCGCACGGCCCAGATCAGAAGGGCTGCCGCACCGGCGATGTGCAGCAGGAAGGGCGCGATCGCAGGGCTGTCCAATTCCACGGTATCCTTCTGGCGGCGTGAAGCCCATGTTCATCAAGCCGGGAAGGCGCCTGCGGTTCCCCCGATGTCCGCCAGAAGGGGATGGTCAGCACGGACGGGCGAAAACCTGCACCCATTGCGGGCCGCGCTGGCCCTCTACCCGTGGGGCGAAGCCGATGCCGATTTCCTCGACCCTTGGGCGGAGGATGTTGGCGCGGTGACCCGGGGAGCCCATCCAGCCGGCCATCACCGTGGCCGGATCGCGCTGGCCCCAGGCGGTGTTTTCGGCGGTGAGGCACGTGGAATAGCCTGCGGAGCTGACCCTTGCGACGACATCCGAGCCATCGCTTCCGGTGTGCGAGAAGAAGCCGCGTTCGGCTTGGTCGCAGGCGTGACGTTGCGCGGCAGCGGAAAGCTGGGCGTTTTCGCGCAGGGGCGCGAGGCCGGCGGCGGTTCGCTGGGCGTTGACCTGCGCGATCATTTCCTGCCGCAGGACGGGGGAGGACTGGGCGAGGCAGCCGCTGGAAACCTGCACGGGCGCAGCCTTGGACGAGGTGCGGGGGGCGCTGCAGGCGACAAGGGTTTGGCTTGCGGCAAGCGCCGCAATCAGGAAGGCAGTGCGGAGCATTGGGGGGATTCCTTCTTTTGGTCAGGCTACAAAACACAAGATGTGATGCAACCCTAGATTGTTCCGGATTTTATCAAGTCGAGTAAAGCGGCAGGCGCAGGCTGACGCGCAGGCCCGGTTCGGCATCGTCAAGCGCAAGTTCCGCGCTGTGGAGTTCGGCGATGGCGGCCACCAGCGACAGGCCCAGCCCGTGGCCGGGCGTGGTGCGGCTGCGCTCCAGCCGGTAGAGCCGGCGCAGGACCTTGTCGCGTTCGTCGGGCGGGATGCCGGGGCCGGTGTCACGGACGGTGAGGGTGGCGGTTCCCGCGTCGGTTCCTACTGAAATCGTGATGGGGCCGGGAGCGGTGTGGCGCAGGGCGTTTTCAATCAGGTTGGCCAGCGCCTGCCCCAGAAGGGTGCGGTCGCCCAGCACCATCACCGGCGTGTCGGGCAGGTCGGGCAGCAGGCGGTGGCCGGCTTCCTCGGCCGTGGGATCGTAGAGTTCGGCGAAGGTGCGGGCGAGGGCGGCGAGGTCAACGGGGGCAAAGCGGGCGCGAGTGTTGCCGCCCTCGATCTGCGCGATCTGGAGCAGGGCGCGGAAGACGGCAACGGCGCGTTCGGCTTCGTCCCGTGCACGGGCGGCGATGGCAGTTTCGGGGGCATCGGGGGGCAGGCGTTCGCGCAGGTCCGAGAGCAGCACCGCGATGCGCTGCATGGGCGTGCGCAGGTCATGGGCGATGTCGGCGGACACTTGGCGGAGCGCGGCGACCGACGATTCCTGTGCCGCGGCCATACGGTTAACGCCGCGGCCGATGCGGGCGAAGTCGTCGTCTTCCCGGTCCGGGACGGGCAGGCGGGCGGAAAGGTCGCCGGCACCGAGTTGGTCCAGCGTCGCCTCGATCCGTGCCACGCGGCGGGCGGAGCGGCGGGCGAGCAGCACGCCCGCGCCGAGCGAGATCAGCACCGTGGGGGCAAGGCTGAAGATCAGGAGCCGCAGGAAAGTGCGGCTGAGTTCGGCCAGCGGCGCACGGCTTTCGGCGACGATGAGCACGCCGCCTGCGATCCGTTCGACCTGCGGAAGGTAGCCCGCCGCGCTGAGGGGGCGGCCGCCGGGACGGGGCAGGATCGAGAGGCCGTCAGGGTCCAGGCGCGCCTCGGCGTTGCCGGTGGTGCGGCCGTTGGGCCAGATGTAGACGAAGACGCGGGCGGCGGGGTCGGCGACTTCTGCCTCTGCCCGAACAAGGGCGGCGATGGCCGCGGGCGTGGCGGCGATGCGGAAGCCCGCCATGTTCTGGGCGAGGTTGGCGTGGAGCGTATCCTCGATCCCGTCGCGGATCTGCAGGTAGGCGAGGCCCAGCGTCAGCAGGTTGACGAGGCCCGCTACCGCCACGAGTCCCAGCGCCTGCCGGACGGGGGTGGACCGCAGGAGGGTGCGGAACATCTAATCCTCGATCCGGTAGCCGGCGCCGCGGACGGTGCGGATGAGTTCACGGTCAAAGGGCTTGTCGACCTTGGCACGCAGGCGGCTGATGTGGGTTTCGACCACGTTGGTTTGGGGGTCGAAGCTGATGTCCCAGACGGCTTCGAGCAGCATGGTGCGGGTCTGTACCCGGCCCTTGCGGCGCAGCAGGTGTTCAAGAAGCGCGAATTCGCGCGGCAGCAGGTCGATCTCCTGACCTGCGCGGGTGACGCGGCGGCGGATCAGGTCCATCCGCAGGTCGCCGGCGGTGAGCACGGTTTCTTCGGCTTGCATCTGCGGACGGCGGGCGAGCGCCGCGACGCGGGCGGAGAGCTCGCCGAAGGCGAAGGGCTTTACAAGGTAATCGTCGGCCCCGGCCTGAAGTCCTTCGATCCGGTCATCGACGCCGTCCATCGCGGTCAGGAACAGGACCGGGACGGTGACGCGGGCCGCCCGAAGCGCCCGGAGCAGCGAGAGCCCGTCGAGCCCCGGCAGCATCCGGTCGAGGATCAGCACCTCATAATCGCCGGTTGTGGCCTGGCCGAGCGCGGCGCGGCCGTTGGTCAGGTGATCGACAACGTGGCCTTCTTCGCGCAGGCCCTGGAGGATGTAGTCGGCGGTGGTCTGGTCATCCTCGACAAGTAGCAGCTTCATTGTGGGGTTATCCGTTCCGGGCGGGCGCAACCTAGGTGCTTTTGGCTGGTCTGAACAGGGTGGGGAGCGAACAAGGGAACGTGAAGAAGATTACGATTTTGCAATCTGCGCGCAGGCTGCTTGCAAGGGGGCGGGACCACATTCGGCAGGATCCCGGCGTGTGCCGGGCAAGAACTGGAGGTCAGGATGCGGATACGGAACAGCTTGGGCGCTGCGGCACTGGCGGCGATGATGGGGGCGACGGCGCTTTCGGGCGTGGCGGTCGCGCAGCAGGGCGCGGTGGAGGCGCCGGTGCCCGCGGTGTCGGCGGGCGGGTATGTCGATCTGGTCGAGGCGGTGTCGCCGGCGGTGGTTTACATCGAGGTGACGGCGCAGGCGCCTGCGGCGCAGCCCGCGCGGATGCCGCCGGAATTCGAGGAATTCGCCCGCCGCTTTGGCCTGCCGATGCCCGAGGCGCCGCAGCGGCAGGGGCGGCAGATGCAGGGGGTGGGCGCGGGGTTCATCATTTCTGCGGATGGGCAGGTGGTGACCAACGCGCATGTAGTTGCGGGTGCCGATACGGTGACCGTAAAGCTGAGCGACGGGCGCAGCCTGCAGGCCGAGGTGCTGGGCACGGATACGGCGACGGACCTGGCGCTGTTGAAGGTCACAGCGGACGAGGACCTGCCCTTTGTGCGGTTCGGGGATTCGACGCAGCTTAAGGTCGGGCAGGACGTGGTGGCGATTGGCAACCCGTTCGGGCTGGGCAACACGGTGACGGCAGGAATCGTTTCTGCGCTGGGGCGTGACATCAACGCGGGGCCGTTCGACAACTTCATCCAGACGGATGCGGCGATCAACCGGGGCAATTCCGGCGGGCCGTTGTTCAATGCTGCCGGAGAGGTCGTGGGGATCAACACGGCGATCTTTTCGCCTTCCGGCGGGTCGGTGGGGATCGGTTTTGCCGTGCCGTCGGAAATCGCGACGCGGGTCGTGGGTGATCTGGCCGAAAAGGGCGCGGTGGAACGCGGCTGGCTGGGCGTGGCGATCCAGCCGGTGACTGAGGATATCGCCGCGGCGCTGGGATTTGAGGCAGCGCAGGGCGTGCTGATTTCCGAGGTGACGCCCGATGCGCCGGCAGCCAAGGCCGGGTTGAAGCGTGGGGATGTCGTCCTGTCGGTGGACGGCGCGAAGGTGGACAGCCCGCGGACGCTGACCCGGCTGGTGGGTGCGGCGGCGCCGGGGACCGAGGTGGTGCTGGAGGTTCTGCGCGGCGGCGAGCCGATGGATCTGCCGGTGAAGTTGGGCAACCGGGCGGACCTGCCGACCTGACTGCTGCGGCAGGTTGATGCGAGGGGGGGCAATCATCACAAAAGGTGATTGTCCTTTCCACAACTTTGCGTTGGCGCGAAGGCCCCTGTTCGGTTAGCGCGGCTGTGACAGGAGGCGCGCATGGCTGGACAGGTTGAACTGGATGGGGTGGTGGAAGCCCCGGTGCTTCCGAACGGGGACAGCCCGAAGGGGCTGGCCTTTGCGGTGGCGGCTTATGCCATGTGGGGGTTCCTGCCGCTTTACATGAAGGCGCTGGCCCATGTGCCCGCCATCGAGGTCATTTCCCACCGGGTCTTTTGGTCGGTGCCGGTCGCGGGGATCGTGCTGATCGTTCTGGGGCGGACGGCCGATCTGCGCGCGGCGCTGCGGCAGCCGCGGACGCTGATGATGGCGGGGGTGACGGCGGCGCTGATTTCGGTGAACTGGGGCACCTATGTCTGGGCCATCGGCGCGGGCAAGGCGCTGGACGCGGCGCTGGGGTATTACATCAACCCGCTGTTCAGCGTGTTCCTGGGGCGGGTGCTTCTGGGCGAACGGCTGAGGCCCACGCAGGTGGCGGCGCTGGCGCTGGCCGCGGCGGCGGTGGCGTTGCTGACATGGGAGCAGGGGCGGCTGCCGGTCGTGGCGCTGGTGCTGATGCTGACCTGGGGGATTTACGCCTATCTGAAGAAATCGCTGCCGGTCGGGCCGAACCAGGGGTTCTTCCTTGAGGTGATGCTGTTGCTGCCACCGGCGATTGGCTATCTGGTGTGGTTGCAGGCGACGGGGCAGGCGCATTTCCTGACG
Source organism: Rhodobacteraceae bacterium LNNU 3342 (assembly GCA_008711135.1). Lineage (GTDB taxonomy): Bacteria > Pseudomonadota > Alphaproteobacteria > Rhodobacterales > Rhodobacteraceae > Halodurantibacterium. The sequence goes on along the minus strand of VUAW01000005.1, from coordinate 170,669 downwards.
GGAAGTGCCTGGGACACCTGGTTGCTGGTCGGGTGCGGGGCGATGACGGCGGTGCCGCTGATGGTTTATGCCAACGGGGCCAAGCTGTTGCGGCTGTCCACCATTGGCATCCTGCAGTACATCGCGCCGACTATGATCTTCCTGACGGCGGTGTTCGTCTTTGGCGAGCCGTTCGGGCGGGCAGAGGCGGTGGCGTTTCCGATGATCTGGGCCGCGCTGGTGTTTTATACCCTGCCGATGTTGCAGCGGCGCTAGGCCACCATCTCGGCGGCGCGGCGAAGATCCTCGGCGATTGCCTCAAAGGCTTCTTCGCGGGCCTCGGGGGAGCGGGCGCGGAGAGCGTAGGACGGGTGCAGCGTCAGCAGGACGGGCGGGCCATCGGGGATTTCCTCGACCGTGCCGCGGCGGGCCATGATGCCGGCGCCGTTGCCGGTCAGCGATTGCGCCGCCGTCGCGCCCATGGCGACGACCAGTTGCGGCTGGACCAGCATCAGTTCCTGATCGAGCCACCATTTGCAGGCGCGGATTTCGCCGGTGTTGGGGCGCTGGTGGATGCGGCGCTTGCCGCGCGGTTCGAACTTGAAGTGTTTCACTGCGTTCGTCATCCAGACCTTGGTCCGGTCAAGGCCAGCGATGTCCAGCGCCCGGTCCAGAAGTTGGCCGGCGGGGCCGACGAAGGGGCGGCCGCGCAGGTCTTCCTGGTCGCCGGGCTGTTCGCCGACGAGCATCAGGCGGGCGTCCACCGGGCCTTCGCCCCAGACGGTTTGGGTCGCGGGGGCATAGAGGGGGCAGCGGGTGCAGCCTTCGGCCTGATGGCGGACGCCGTCCATGCCGCCCTCGGGCGCCGGGGCGGGGGCGGTTTGACGGGCAACGGCGGCCATGCGGGGCGTGGGGCCGGAGGGGCGGGCGGCGGCGATTTCAGCTTCGCGCATGGCCTGGACGCGGGCGGGCGCCTCCCGGATCATCTGGGGGATAAGGGCAGCTTCGGGGAGGTTCTTCCAGTATTTCTGTGGCATCTCGCTCTCCATCGCGCGGGGGTTGAGCCGGGCCGGGTTGAAGATCGAACGATAGTAGACGCGCCAGAGTTCCTCTGCCCCGTCGGCGGGCGGGGGCGCGGTATCGGCGGTGGGTTCGAACCGCAGGGTGCCGTTCTGGAAGATGGCGGTGATGTCGGGGGTGGCGATGGCCCAGTCCATGTCGCCAAAGCGGCGGGCGAAGAAGGGGGAGGCGGCCTCGGTCACCGGGTGGTCGGGTTCGAACCATGCGGCAAAGCGGCGGCGGGCTTGGCCGTCGAGTTCGCGGAAGCGGACAAAGGCGTGCATCTTGTGGATTTCGCGCGATGCGGCCTTGGCCAGCGCGGTGATGCGGCGGAGGGGGACGTCGCCGGGGTCACCCCAGCGGAGCGTGCCGCCATGCAGCCGCAGGACGATGTCATGGGCGAGCGCAAAGCGTTCGGGGTCGGAGTGGGAGAGGGCGGTTTCAATGGTCGTCGCGGCGTCGCGGGCCAGCGGGATGGGCGGGCCGTCGGGCAGGGGTGTGGCGGGAGCGGCGAAAAGGTCGGTGCCGGTGCCGCCGCCGATGCCGCCCCTGTGCCAGATCACTTGGTCGGGCGGGATGTTGGCGGCGATCAGGCGGCGGAGTTCCTGCCGGAAGGCTGGGATGGTGCCGACTAGGGGAAGCCGCACCTGCCGCATCAGAACAGGCTGAGTTGTTCGGCGGGTGGGGCGAAACGCGCGCGCAAGTCAGGCGCGTCGAGCAGGCGGGGGCGCCAGCCGGGCAGGGTTATGAAGGGCTGGGCCGCCTTCATGTTCGCGCCCATGGCAATGAGGTCTTCGTACCGCACGGCGCGGTGCGGGCGGGCGGCGAGGATGCGGGCGACGGTTTTCGTGCCGAAGCCCGGAACGCGCAGCAGCAGTTCGCGCGGCGCGCGGTTCACGTCGATCGGGAACTGATCCCGGTGCGACAGCGCCCAGGCCAGTTTCGGGTCCACGTCGAGGTCGAGCATACCTTCGGCGGCGATTTCCTCGGCCTGGAAGCCGTAGTGGCGCATGAGCCAGTCGGCCTGGTAGAGCCGGTGTTCGCGTTGCAGCGGCGGGCGCACCAGCGGCAGCACGGCAGAGGCGTCGGGGATGGGCGAGAAGGCAGAATAATAGACCCGCCGCAGGCCGTAACCGGCGTAAAGCGCGCTGCTGTTCTTCAGGATCGTGGCATCGGTGGTCTGGTCGGCGCCGATGATGACCTGCGTGCTTTGTCCCGCGGGCGCAAAGCGGGGCGCGGCGCGGCCGGTGTGGGTGGTTTCCTTGGCGGCGTCGTGGCGCAGGCGGACTTCGGCCATGGCCTTGCGGATGGTCCGAGCGGATTTCTGCGGAGCGAGCTTTTCCAGCGCGGGTTCGGTGGGCAGTTCGACGTTGATCGACAGGCGATCGGCGTAGAGGCCTGCCTGTTCGATCAGTTCAGGGGAAGCGTCGGGGATGGTTTTCAGGTGGATGTAGCCGCGGAAGTTTTCCCGTTCGCGCAGGGTGCGGGCGATCTGCACCATGTCGGCCATCGTGTCGTCGGGCGAGCGGATGATGCCGGAGGAAAGAAACAGCCCCTCGATATAGTTGCGGCGGTAGAATTCGAGGGTGAGGGAAACGACCTCCTCCGGCGTGAAGCGGGCGCGTTCGACCTGCGAGGACACGCGGTTGATGCAATACGCGCAGTCGTAGATGCAGAAGTTGGTCATCAGGATCTTGAGCAGGCTGATGCAGCGCCCGTCGGGCGTATAGGCATGGCAGATGCCGCTGCCGCCGGCTGAACCCAGCCCGCTGCCATCGCGGCTGTCGCGCCGCGAGGTGCCAGAGGAGGCGCAGGAGGCATCGTATTTCGCGGCGTCCGAAAGGATCGCAAGCTTGTCGGAGAGAGTACGCTGAACCATGCGTTCTTTATATGTTCGCGCGAGGCCCGCGCCAAGGCGCGTGGCGCATCACTTTGCCGTGGCGGGGGCGGAACGATGCGCGGCGGGGATTGTTCTGCCTGATGCAGCCGCGAATGCGGCACCGGAACATGAGGTCACAGATGAGCTTTGGAAACATCATTGGCGGGCTGATCCAGCAGGGGATGTCGTCACAGGGGCAGAACCGGCTGCGGGAGGGCGCGCGCAATGCCGATCCGCAGGGGGCGCTGGACCAGTTGCTTGGCCCGCTTCTGGGCGGGGCGGGGCCGCAGCCGGGGGGTGACCTGGCCGGGCGGGCGCGGCAGTTCCTGCGGCAGGACCAGATCGGCGGCATGAGCGGCGCGAAGGTCGGCGGCATCGGCGCCATCGTGGGCGCCTTGAGCGGCGGTGGCCTTGGTGGCGCGGCGCGGGGCGGGACGATGGCGATTCTGGGGACACTGGCCTATCAGGCGTGGCGGGCGCATCAGGCGGGGCAGTCTGGTGCCACCTCGACCGATGTTCCGCAGCCGAGCCCGGACGAGACGCAGGCGCTGACCAGCCCGGATACTGAGCGGCTGATCCTGCGCGCCATGATCGGCGCCGCGCAGGCGGACGGCAAGGTGAGCGAGGCCGAGATGGAGCGCATCATGGGCCATCTGGACGGCGATGAGGTGACCGAGGCCGAACGCGCCGCCGTGCGCGAGGAGATCGCGCGGCCCGTGGATGTCAGGGCGCTGGGGGCCGAGGTGACGCGGCCCGAGGTGGCGACGGAAGTCTATCTTGCCGCGATGCTTGCCGTGGACATCGACAGCGATGCCGAGCGGAACTATTTCCGCCAGCTGGCGCAGGCGCTGCGGCTTGAACAGGGGGTGGTTGAACGGCTGCACCGCATGACCGGGACGCCTATGGTATAAGCATGCGCGCAGGCCCGCCGATGGGTGCGGCCTGCGTGTAAAAGTCGTCGACTCGACACATAAGGGTTGTAAGCTGCGGGCCGGGCGCATCTGGGCGTCTGGCATGGGGAGGAAGGCCAATGCGGATTGCGGTGCTTGGAGGAGACGGATTCGTCGGTTGGCCGACCTGTCTGCACCTGTCCGATCTGGGACACGAGGTCCATATCATCGACAACCTGTCGCGGCGCTGGATCGACGTGGAACTGGGTGTGCAGTCGCTGACGCCGATGGATTCGATCCAGGAGCGCTGCCGGATCTGGTACGAGGTCACGGGCCGCAAGCTGCATTTCCATCTGCTGGACATTGCCAAGGAGTACGAGCGTCTGCGCGGCTGGTTGGTTGAACATCGCCCCGACGCCATCGTGCATTTCGCCGAGCAGCGCGCCGCGCCCTATTCGATGAAGAGCGACCGGCACAAGGTCTATACCGTCAACAACAACGTCAACGCGACGCACAACCTGCTCGCCGCGCTGGTGGAGACCGGGATCGATGCGCATCTGGTGCATCTGGGCACGATGGGGGTCTATGGCTATTCCAGCGTCGGAGCCGCGATCCCTGAGGGCTATCTGAACGTCGGGGTCGAGACGATGGACGGGCGGGTCGCGCAGCAGGAGATCCTGTACCCGACGCGGCCGGGGTCGGTCTATCACATGACCAAGAGCCTCGATCAGATCCTGTTCCAGTTCTATGCCCAGAACGACGGGCTTCGGATCACCGACCTGCATCAGGGAATTGTCTGGGGCACGCATACGGAGCAAACGCGGCGGCATGTGCAGCTGATCAACCGGTTCGACTATGACGGCGATTATGGGACGGTGCTGAACCGGTTCCTGATCCAGGCGGCGATCGGCTATCCGCTGACGGTGCATGGAACGGGCGGGCAGACGCGGGCCTTCATCCACATCAAGGACAGCGTGCGCTGCATTGAGCTGGCGCTGGCGGATGCGCCGGCGGCGGGGCAGCGGGTGAAGATCTTCAACCAGATGACCGAAACCCATCGGGTGCGCGACTTGGCCGAGATGATCGCCACGCGCGCCGGGGCCAAGGTCGCCTATCTGCCCAACCCGCGGAAAGAGGCGGCGGAAAACGACCTTGTGGTGCGGAACGAACAGTTCCTGGCGCTAGGGCTGAAGCCCACCACGCTCGCCGAAGGGCTGCTGGACGAGATCGTGGACGTGGCGCGCAAGTATGAGCACCGGATCGACCGGAAGCGGGTGCCGGCAGTGTCGGCCTGGACGCGCGAACTGGGGCAACTGGTGGAAACCGATCCTGAACGGAAGCGGCTCCGCTCGGTTTCCTGATGCGGCGGCATGCCTATGTGACGCTGGTCACCAATGCGGACTATGCGATGGGGGCGCGGGCGCTGATGCGTTCGGTCGCCCTCAGCGGGTCCGAGGCGGACCGGGTGGTTCTTTACACCGGCGGCGTGGTGCCAGAGGCGCTGGCCGGGATCGACGCCCGGCTGGTGCGGATCGAGCTGCTGCCGACCTCTGACGCGTTCAACGAAAGGCACGGGCGGGCGCGGCTGCATGCGGCGGCGCCCTTCACCAAAGGGGACAAACCGCCGTTTCACACGCCGCTGGACAATTTCGCCAAGCTGCGCCTTTGGCAGATGACGGAATACGACCGGGTGGTGTTTCTGGATGCCGATACGCTAGTGCTACGGAACTGCGACCGGCTGTTCGACTATCCGGAGTTCGCGGCGGCGCCGAATGTCTATGAAAGCCTCGGGGATTTTCACCGGCTGAATTCGGGTGTGTTCGTGGCGCGGCCAGATCTGGCGACCTTCCACGCCATGGTGCAGGCGCTGGACCGGCCCGGCGCGTTCTGGCGTCGGACGGACCAGACGTTTCTGGAGACGTTCTTCCCGGACTGGCATGGGCTGCCGGTGTTCTACAACCTGCTGCAGTACGTATGGATGAACCTGCCCGGGTTGTGGAGCTGGGACCAGGTGAAGATCGTGCATTACCAGTATGAAAAGCCCTGGCAGGACCATGACAAGGCCGACCGGCTGCGGCCGCTGGTGGATCTGTGGCATGCATATGCCGGAGAGGGACCGGTGCCACGCCTGTCGGACCTGCCCATGCCGGGATGAGGATCGCCGTTACCGGCGGGACCGGGTTCGTCGGGCGCTTTATTGTCGAGGAGGCGCTGCGGGCCGGGGATGAGGTGGTGGTGCTGTCGCGCCATGTCCCGGCGCAGGGGTTTTTCACGCGGACAGTGCAGCATGTGGCTTGGGAACTGGGGCAGGCGCTGCCGGTAAGGGCCGATGCGCTGGTTCATGCGGCGTTCGATCACGTGCCGGGGCGGTATCGCGGGGGTGAGGGGGACGACCCGGAGGGGTTCTTGCGGCGTAACCTGCAGGGGACGCTGATGCTGTTCCGGGATGTGGGGCGGGTGGTGTTCCTGTCGTCACGCGCGGTTTATGGCGATTATTCGGCGGGAACCGTGTTGCGGGAGGAAATGGACCTGCGGCCCGACACGCTTTACGGCGAGGCCAAGGCCCGGGCGGAGGAGGCGCTGGAGCGGCTGGCGCGCAATCTGGATGTGGCGGCGAGCCTGCGGGCCACAGGGGTTTACGGGCCGGGAGGGCCGGGCCGCGGGCACAAGTGGACACCGCTGTTTCAGGACTATCGCGAGGCGCGGCCCATCGCGCCGCGGGCGGGGACCGAGGTGCATGGGGCGGACCTTGCGCGGGCGGTGCGGATCCTGCTGCGCGAGGGGGTGACGGGGCCGGTGAACCTTTCCGACATCTGCGTGGACCGGCATGACCTGCTGGCCGAGGTGGGGCGGATTCTGGGTGTCGATACCGCGCCGCCGCCGCGCAGCGACAGCCCGGTCAGCGCGATGGCGGTGGATCGGATCGAGGCGCTTGGCTGGCGCGGGCGCGGCTGGGACGGTCTGCGCGGGGCGCTGCCCGGGCTGGTTTAACCCGCGGGCGCCCAGATCACGTCGTCGATCCGGGGGGCGCCGGTGGCGAGCATCACCAGCCGGTCAAAGCCGAGCGCGATGCCGCTGGCGGGGGGCATGAGGGCGAGGGCGTCGAGGAAATCTTCGTCCAAGGGATAGCATTCGCCGTAGATGCGGGATTTTTCGTCCATTTCGTGCTGGAAGCGGCGGCGCTGTTCGGCTGGGTCGGTGAGTTCGCCAAAGCCGTTGGCGAGTTCGACGCCGCAGGCGTAAAGCTCGAACCGTTCGGCGAGGCGCGGGTCTTCGGGCAGGGGGCGGGCGAGGGCGGCCTCGGCCAAGGGGTAGCGGTCGAGGATGGTGGCGCGGCCGTGGCCGAGGTTCGGCTCGATCCGTTCAACCAGCACGCGGGAGAACATGTCGGACCAGGTGTCATCAGGGGCGCGGCGGATGCCGGCGGTGTCGAGCGCGGTGGCCAGCGCCGGGGTATCGGGCTGCCCGTCGGGGAGCGTGGCGAGCAGGTCGATGCCGGCGTAGTGCGCGAAGGCCTCTGCCACGCCGAGGCGTTCGGGGGTGGCGAAGGGGTCGCAGGTGCGGTCACGGTAGCGGAATTGGGTGGAGCCGGCGGCGCGGGCGGCAAGGGTGAGGATCGTGGCGCAGTCGTCCATCAGCCGGGTGTAGGGTTCATCGACGCGATACCATTCCAGCATGGTGAATTCAGGGCTGTGCAAGGCCCCGCGTTCGCGGTTGCGCCAGACGTGGGAAAAGGCGGCAATGCGGGTTTCGCCCGCCGCCAGCAGTTTCTTCATCGCGAATTCAGGGGAGGTATGGAGGTAGAGCGTGCGTTCGGTGCCATCCGTTCCGATGGCGCGGGTCGCGAAGGCGTGGAGATGTGTTTCGTTCCCCGGGCTCGGTTGCAGGCCGGCGGGATCAACCTCGGTAAAGTCCTGATCGCTGAACCAGACCCGCAGCGCCGCCTGCACCCGGTTGCGGGCCAGAAGCAGCGGCCGGCGGTCGGCGTGGATATGGGGGGTCCACCAAGGGGAACCGGTGTGCTGCATAATGGATCCTGTCGGTTAGGGCTGGCACGGGCCGCGCGCGTTTTCTATGATGCGCGCGAAATCGTAACAAGGAACTTCGCCCGTGAAAGTCATCGCCTCCAGCCTGCGCAAGGGAAACGTGGTCGAGATCGAGGACCGGCTTTATGTCATCCTCAATGCCGAGAACTTCCATCCCGGCAAGGGCACGCCCGTCACGCAGGTGGACATGCGCCGCATTTCGGACGGCACCAAGGTGTCCGAACGTTGGCGCACGACCGAGCAGGTCGAACGCGCCCACGTGGACGAGCGTGACTATGACTTCCTCTATGAGGATGGCGAGGGCTTCCACTTCATGCAGCCGGAAAGCTATGAGCAGATCACCGTGTCCCCGGATGTCGTCGGAGACTACAAGACCCTGCTGACCGAAGGGCTGCGGGTGTCGCTGAAGGTCTATCAGGACGTGGCCATTGCGCTGGAGCTGCCGCAGAAGATGACGGTGGAGATCGCGGACACCGAGCCGGTGATCAAGGGGCAGACCTCGACCTCTTCCTACAAGCCTGCGACGCTGACCAATGGGCTGCGGGTGATGGTGCCGCCGCATATCAGCGCGGGAACGCGGATCGTGATCACCACCGCCGATATGGCTTATGTGGAGCGCGCGCGGGACTGACTTCGGCCCGGGCGGTTGACGCATCCGGCGGCCTGACCCAAGCTGGGGCCGCAGGCTGTGACTGGCCCGCCCGTTCCAGAGGAGGTTCCATGTTTACCCGAGTGATGCACCCGGCGGCCCTGATGGCCGCCTGTTTGCTGGCTGCGCCCCTGTCGGCGCAGCAGGCATCCGACATCGTCGTGCCCGAGGGCGCGGCCACCGGCGTTCCCGATCTTGGCGATCTGACCGAGGCCGCGCAGGGGGCGCTACAGGCAAAGGCCGATGGCCGCACCGTCGAGGCGCAGGACTGGATGGTGGCCGCCGCGCATCCGCTTGCGGTTGAGGCCGGGGCGCGGGTGCTGCGCGAAGGGGGAAGTGCCGCGGATGCGCTGGTTGCCGTGCAGGCGGTGCTGGGGCTCGTGGAGCCGCAGAGCTCCGGGCTTGGTGGTGGTGGTTTCGTTGTCTGGTATGATGCCGAAACCGGCGAGGTGACGACGCTGGACGGGCGCGAAACCGCGCCGCTGGGGGTGACGCCGCGCCATTTCCTGGACGAGAACGGCGAGCCGCTGGAGTTCATGGATGCGGTGGTCAGTGGGCTGTCCGTCGGTACGCCGGGGACGCCGCGGCTGCTGGAAGAGGTGCACCGGCGCTGGGGCCGCACGAACTGGGGCAGCCTGTTCAACGAGGCGATTGCGCTGGCCGAGGATGGGTTCACCGTATCGCCCCGGCTTGCCGGGCTTGTGGCCGAGGATGCCGAGCGGATCGGGCGCGTTACGGCGACGGCTGAGTATTTCATGCCGGGCGGCACGGCTATCGCGGCGGGCGACCGGCTGACCAACCCCGACTATGCCGACACGCTGCGCCGGATCGCGGCGGAAGGGGCGGATGCCTTCTACCACGGGCCAATTGCCGAGGATATCGTGGCGACGGTGCGGAATGCGCCAACCCGCGCGGGGCATCTGGCGCTGGAGGATCTCGCGCGGTACCGCGTGGCGGAACGGCCGGTCGTGTGCAGTCCCTATCGCGGGGCGGATGTTTGCGGGATGGGGCCTCCGTCTTCGGGCGCGGTGGCGATCGGGCAGATCCTGGGGATGCTGGAGCCTTATGACTTGGCCGCGCTGGGGCATGAGGACCCGGAGGCGTGGCGGCTGATTGGCGATGCGACGCGATTGGCCTTTGCTGATCGGGGGCGTTACCTGGCCGATGCGGATTTCGTGCCGGTGCCGACCGAGGGGCTGATCAATCCCGACTACCTGCGGACCCGAAGCGAACTGCTGCGCGGCGACGATGCCCTGCCCGAGGTGGCGCCGGGGGAACCCGAGTGGGAGCACGCGATGCTGCTGGGTGATGATGCGAGCATCGAGTTTCCGTCCACCTCGCACGTGTCCATTGTCGATGCGGAGGGGAATGCCGCGTCGTTTACCACGACGATCGAGAGCGGCTTCGGCTCGCGGCTGTTCGTGCGGGGGTTCCTGCTGAACAACGAGCTGACGGATTTTTCCTTCCGCACACATGACGGAGGCTGGCCGATCGCGAACCGGGTGGAGCCCGGCAAGCGGCCGCGGTCCTCGATGTCGCCGAGCATCGTGCTGCGGGATGGGGAGCCGGTGCTGGTGGTCGGCAGCCCCGGTGGTGCGACGATCATCGGCTATGTGGCCAAGACGATCATCGCCCATCTGGATTGGGGAATGGACGTGCAGCAGGCCATTGCGCTGCCGCATCTGGTCAACAGCTTCGGGACCTATAACGTCGAGGAAGGCACCGCGGCCGAGGATCTGGCCGAGCCGCTGCGCGAGCTGGGCTATGAGGTGTCCGTCGGGGCGCTGACCTCGGGGCTGCACGCGATCTCGATCGGCGAGGACGGGCTGCGCGGCGGGGCGGACCCGCGGCGCGAGGGTATCGCGCTCGGCGAGTGAGGCAGTTTGGAAGAAGGCGGTTCGCGCCTTCTTCCGTCAGCATTCGGGCAGGTTCACGGCGATGCCGCCGGTCGAGGTTTCCTTGTACTTGCTGTCCATGTCGCGGCCGGTCTGCAGCATCACGCGGATGCAGTTGTCGAGCGGCATGAAATGTTCGCCGTTGCCCCGCAGCGCGAGCGAGGCGGCAGAGACTGCCTTGATCGCGCCAAGGGCGTTGCGTTCGATGCAGGGAACCTGAACAAGGCCGCCGGCGGGATCGCAGGTCATCCCAAGGTGATGTTCCAGCGCGATTTCGGCGGCATTTTCGATCTGTTCGTTCGTGCCGCCCAGCACCGCGCAAAGGCCTGCTGCGGCCATGGCGGCGGCTGATCCGACCTCGCCCTGACAGCCGACCTCGGCGCCCGAGATCGAGGCATTGGCCTTGATGATACCGCCGATGGCCGCGGCGGTCAGCAGGAAGTCGCGCGTGGCCTCTTTGGTGGCGCCGATATGGTCCTGCCAGTAGCGCAGCACGGCGGGCAAGGTGCCTGCCGCGCCGTTGGTGGGGGCGGTGACGACGCGGCCGCCGGCGGCGTTTTCCTCGTTCACCGCCATGGCATAGACGCTCAGCCAGTCATTGACCGTGTGGGGGTACTGGTCGTTGCGGAAGCGGTCGGCTTCGAGCGAGCGATGGATGGCGGCGGCGCGGCGGCGGACCTTGAGGCCGCCGGGCAGGGTGCCTTCCTCGCGCAGGCCGCGGTCGATGCAGGCGTTCATGGCGTCGGCCAGCGCGTCGAGGCCGGCGTCCAGCGCCGTGACCCCTTGAGTGAGTTCATTGGCGCGCTTCATCGCCGCGATGCTGAGCCCGCTTTCGCGGCCCATCCGCAGCATCTCGGCCGCGTTGGAAAAGGGATAGGGCGCAGTGGCCTGCCGGGGCCCTGCGCCGGTACCTTCGCGTTCGGCGCGCAGTTCCGCTTCGGTCAGGACAAAGCCTCCGCCGACAGAATAATAGGTGGTGCGCAGGCGGCGGTTGCCGCGGGCGTCGAACGCCTCGAACACCATTCCGTTGGAGTGCAGCGGAAGCGGGGGGCCGTAGTCGAAGACCAGATCCTTGGCCGGGTCGAAGGCCAGCGGGGGAAGGTCGGGCAGGGTCAGCTGGCGGGTTCGGTGCAGGTCGGCCAGCATCCCTTCGGCGGCGTCGGGGTCAAGCGTATCGGGGCGGGCGCCCAGAAGGCCCAGCATCACCGCGCGGTCGGTGGCGTGGCCCTTGCCCGTAAAGGCGAGCGAGCCGTGCAGCGTCACCCTGACCCGCGCCGGATCGCCCGCGCCGGGGATGGGTTCAGCGTTGCCGCGGAGGTCGTCCAGGAACCGGGCGGCGGCCACCATTGGCCCCATCGTATGGGATGATGAGGGGCCGATGCCGTGCTTGAAGATTTCGAAGACCGAGATGAACATCTGCAATCAGCCGATCGGAAAGGGGGACAGGCGCCATATTTCCACCCCTACCGTGCGAAGTGCAAGCGGTGTCAGCGCGGTTCTGCCATCAGGCCGCGCAGCACCGCCCAGCACATCAGGAGCAGCAGCACGGTGAAGATCAGCCCGGTGGAAATTACCATCGACTGGAGCGAGGCGAGTCCGCCGCCGATCAGCAGCGCGATGGCCACTGCGCCCTCGAACACGCACCAGAACACCCGCTGGGGCACCGGCGCATCGACCTTGCCGCCGGCAGTGATCGTGTCGATGACCAGCGACCCGGAATCCGAGGAGGTGATGAAGAACACGATGACCAGGATGATCCCGATGAAGGACGTGATGCGGGCAAGCGGCAGGTTGTCCAGCATTCGGAACAGTTGAAGCGGCAGTTCCGCTTCCTGTGCGCCAGTGTAGCCATCAGCAATGACCTGATGGATCGCGGCGCCGCCAAAGATCGACATCCACAGCACGCAGACCAGCGACGGGACAAGCAGCACGCAGACGATGAATTCCCGCACCGTTCGGCCGCGGCTGACGCGGGCAATGAACATGCCGACAAAGGGAGACCAGGAAATCCACCACGCCCAGTAGAACGAGGTCCAGCCCTGTCTGTAGTTCTCGTCCTCGCGGCCGAAGGGAGTGGAAAGGGGCAGGAAATGGCTGGCATAGGACACCAGGCTGTCCCAGAAGAAGTTCATCAGGAACAGCGTCGGCCCCATCACCATCACGAACAGCGCGAGCAGGGCGGCCAGGCCCATGTTGATTTCGGACAGGACCTTGACCCCTGAGTCCAGCCCACGCAGCACCGAGATCAGCGCTACGGCGGTGATGACGGAGATCAGGATGACCTCGGTCGTGGTGCCGGTCGGGATGCCGAACAGCTTGTTCAGCCCTGCATTGGCCTGCGTCGCGCCAAATCCCAGCGACGTGGCGAGGCCGAAGAGCGTGGCAAAGACGGCGATGGTGTCGATCACATGGCCCCACCAGCCCCAGACGCGTTCGCCGAGGATCGGGTAGAACGCCGAGCGGATCGTCAGCGGCAGGCCCTTGTTGAAGCTGAAAAGCGCGAGCGCGAGCCCGACGACGCCGTAAATCGCCCAAGGGTGCAGGCCCCAGTGATAGATCGTGGCCGCCATGCCAAGCCGGACTGCCGCAAGTTCGTCGCCCTCGGCCCCATCGAGGGGGGCCCAGTCGATGCGCGCGCCGCCTTGGGCGGTGGTGCCGCCATAGGCGCTGGAGAAGTGGGTCAGCGGCTCTGACACCGCATAGAACATCAGGCCAATGCCCATGCCCGCGGCGAACAGCATCGCCAGCCAGCCGAGGTAGGAATAGTCAGGCTCGGCCTGGTTGCCGCCAAGCCGGATCGAGCCATAGGGGGACACGATCAGCGCAAGCGCGAAGAACACCACGAAATCCCCGGCGATCAGGAAGAACCAGTCGAAGCCTTTGGTGGTGAAATTGAGCAGAGCCCGAAAGATCGTTTCGGCCTGTTGCGGAAGGGCAAGCGTGTAGAAGACGAACAGGATGACCACGGCGCCGGATATGGCAAAGACCCGGTTGTGGACATCGAAGCTGATGGGGCCGAGGCTGCCTTCGACATTGTCCTGACCGATTTCGAAGTCGGTCTCGATCTGGCCGGTGGCTTCTTGCGGCTTGTCTTCCATAGGCTGTCGGTTTCCTTGCTGTCGTGCGCGGGGAACGCCGGCAACAGACACGAAGCTGTTACAGAAAGTCAAGCGGTGGGGGTTGTTTGTTCCGCTGCAACTAGCGCTGGGGTAGAGGGAGCAACACGTCTGTGCTCCGTCCGGCGCATGGTGCCGCGGCATCAGCTGGGGCAGGTACGGCTCAAGCGGGACTACAGCAGTTCCTTCGTCCGGATGGGAAAGCTAGCGGATTTCGGTTATGCGAGCGCCGCAGGGGGTCGCGTCGGGATGGCTGCATGACCAGGCGCAGCGGGCGACGTTCTGAAGGTGGCGCCGCCGCCGGGGAATTCGTACTGCCGGAAAACCAGGCGCGGCCGCTGGTGCTGCTGAGCGGAGGCGTCGGGCTGACGCCCATGGTCTGCATGTTCGAGACGCTGGCCGAGGCTGGGGCCAATGTGCCGGTGCATTTTGTCCACGGCACGCTGAGCGGCGCGGCCCACGCGATGTCCGAGCGCCTGCGCCAGAGTGCCGACGACAAGGGGTTCCGCGTGACCACCTTTTATCAGCAGTCGAGGACCGAGGATTCGGCCCATGACCACGCGGGGCTGATCACCATGGAGTGGCTGGCGCAGAACACGCCGCTGCACGAGGCCGACTTCTTCATCTGCGGTCCGAAGCCGTTCCTGAAGGCCTTCGTGAACGGGCTGAGCCTTGCCGGCGTCGCGCAGGACCGCATTCACTACGAGTTCTTTGGCCCGGCGGACGAACTTCTGGCGGCGTGATGGCCTTGGGCGAAGACATGCCAGGGGCGCACGGTCGCAGGGGTCATCGCGGCGACGGTCCGGCCCACAACGCAGTCGTCGCAAGGTTCCTTCCTATGTGCGGGGGACGTTGTCCTCTGCCGCCTGTGGCTCGAACTCGCTAAGGGCGGGGCGCTTGCCGATGGTGATGTGGTCGATATCTTCGGCCGCGAAGCCGCGGATGAGTGCTGGGATCATCATGCAGACCAGCACGAAGATCGGAAGCCCGACCACGGTGATGACCTCTTGCAGCGCGCCGAGGCCGGCTTCGCCTGCCAGCAGGATCAGGGTCGCAGCGATCATGCCTTCGGCGAGGCCCCAGAAAACTCGCTGGCGGACGGGGCCCGCCTTGGCGCTGCCGGAACAGAGCATGTCCACCACCAGTGACGCCGAATCCGACGAGGTCGCGAAGAAGATCGCCACGACGAGCACGGCCAGGCCCTGCATCACCGGCGCCCATGGCAGTTCAGCAAAGAAGGCGAACATGGCCAAGGGAACGGATTCGGAAACCGCGCGGCTGATTGCGCCAGCCTCGGGGCCCATCGCATCGCGGGCGGCCTGGCCGAGGCCGTCCAGCGCCATCGCCTGCCAACCAAAGATTGCGAACCAGACGACGGTGAACAGCGAGGGCGCCAGCAGAACGCCAAAGACGAATTCACGGATCGTCCGCCCGCGCGAAATGCGGGCGACGAACAGGCCGATGAAGGGTGACCAAGTTACAGTCCAAGCCCAGTAGAACACGGTCCAGTTGCCCTGCCAGCCCCAGTCCCCGGTGCCGATGCCGTCGCCATGCAGCATGTCGTTCCAGAAGGCGAGCCGGGGCAGGTTCGACAGATAGAGGCCGATGGTTTCAACAATGCCGCGCAGCAGGAACAGGGTTGATCCCGTCACAAGGACGAAGATCATCAGCCCGACAGCCATGCCGATATTGATGTTCGACAGGACTTTGACGCCCTTGTCGAGCCCGGCGACGATGGACAGCGTCGCCACGACCGTCAGGGTGCCAAGAATGGCCAGGCGCAGCATCGTGTTGTCGTTCCAGCCGAACAGTGCGGACAAGCCAGCCGCGACCTGTGACGATCCGAGGCCCAGCGACACCGCCACCCCGAACAGCGTCCCGAGGATCGAGGCGATGTCGATGGCCTTGCCCACGGGGCCGTAGATCCCTTCGCGCAGGAGCGGGTAGAAGACCGAGCTGACCCGCACCGGAAGGTCATAGCGGTTGATGAAATAGGCGAATGCCAGCCCCGGCAGCGCAAAGATCGTCCAGGTGTGAAGGGCCAGGTGATACAGCGAGATCGAGATTGCGTCCTGCGCAGCCTGAAGCGTGAAGGGCTGGACACGGGGAAGCGGGGGTGCTTGGTAATGGCTGATCGGCTCTGCCACGCCCCAGAACATCAGCACCGTGCCGATGCCGCCGGCAAAGAGCATGGTGAACCAGGACAGGTTGGAATAATCGGGCCGGGAATTGCGCGGACCAAGCCGGATATGGCCGTGCCGCGACATTGCCGCATAGATCAGGAAGCCGAGCCAGACGTTGACCCCCAGGATGAAGAACCAGCCGAGGTTGGTGACGATCCACGCCCGGCCTGCCGCAAAGGCAGCCCCTATCGGTTCGGAGGCGGCGACGAGGAGCAGGACGAAGATCAGGCTGAGCCCGGCCGAGATGAAGAAGATTGTCGGATCGACCCGCAGGCCCAGTCTGTCGGCGAGTTCCTTCACGTGCCTGTCCCCGGTTGCGCGTAGCTCTGGGGTTCAAGCGCCTGAAGGCAGGCATTGTTCCCCGCCTGCTGATCCGGGGTGTCGTTGATGGTCCGGGGGAGGTTGTTTCAGGGGGGCCTGAGCCTTTGGTCCGGCCGCGGCCCGAGCGGGCGGCCAAGATCGTCGCGGGGGCTTGTTGAAGATGCGCAGAGGTATAGTCTTGTTCGAGCAGGTAGGAGCAGGTGCGCATGTCCCGAAAGACGGCCCGTTACGTCATCGTCCCCGACGATAACGTCTTCAACGACAGCATGGAAACGACAAGCTTCCGGCTGTTCCGCGCGATGCACGAACGGTTGTTCACGTCCTCGGGTGCGAGAGTTGCGGGCGGGACGGGTACCGGCGCGGCATCTGCCGGGCGGCCGCGTCTGCGGCTGCTGGACACTGAGGTGGGGCGGATCCGGTTGATAGATTCGATCGGCGAGAACGAAGCCTCGCTGGTCAGCATGACGCCCGAACAGGCGCGCGAACTGCAGCGGGCTTATCCGGGGTTGCGGGTGCGGCGGGAACTGAAGCTTTATCCGCTGCGGCATGACAAGATGGACATGATCCGCAAGCAGGCCAAGCCTTCGTCGTTCAGGTCGGCACGGTCGCTCGATCTGCGCTGCGTGGACGGCGAAAGCGGGCAGCCGCTGGCCGGGGTGCCGGTTGTCGTGGTGCTGGACGCCCGGCGAGGGTTCGGGATTTCGGACTTGGTGACGGATCAGGACGGGCGGCTTCATACGCCGCTGCCGGCAGGGCAGACGAAGATCGACGCGGTGATCTGCCAGCCGCAGGCGGGGTATTGGCCCGGCGGCGCAGCAGACGTCGCTGTGAAGCCTGAGGGCCCGACGGAGTTGACCGTGTCGCTTGTTGCGATCCGGGAAGATTTCGCCGACAGCCTGGACCGGATGGTTGCGCCCGCAAGGGCAGGCGATGGCGAAGGCGTCAGGGTTGCGATCATCGACACGGGCGTCGATCCGGCAGATGGCCTCAGGCTTGGGCCGGGGCTGAACACCACTGGAAGCGAGCCGCCAGAGGAATGGCAGGATAACGGGACCGGGCACGGCACCCATGTCGCGGGCATCGTGGCGCGGGTTGCGCCCGAGGTCGTGCTGCATTCCTACCGCGTCTTTGAAGCAGGCGACGGCGGCGCCAGCGAATTCGCCATTGCCCGCGCCATCCGTCAGGCCGTGGACGACGGCTGCGACATCATCAACCTGAGCCTTGGCCAGTCGTCGGAACCCATCTCCATCTCGCGCGAGGTTCGGCGGGCGCGGGCGCTGGGGGTTGTCTGCATCGCGGCAGCAGGCAATGACTACATGTCGCCGGTGTCCTATCCGGCGCGTTCGGGGGTGACCATGGCCGTGACGGCCGGCGGTGTTCTGGACGCTTGGCCCGAAGGCGCGATCACCGGACGCAACGTGGCGGCCGATCCGGCGCCTGTGGGTAGTCGCTTTTTCGCCCGATTCAGCAACGTCGGACCTGAAGTGGACTTTATCGGGCCGGGTGTCGGGATTATATCCTGGGTCAACAAGACTTCGAGAGGGGTGATGGATGGCACCTCGATGGCCTGTCCCGCCGTGGCCGGGCTGTTCGCGCGGTTGCTGTCCCGAAACCCGGAACTTCTGGCGGCCGAACGGAACCAGCAACGTTCGGACGACATCATCAAGATGGCAAATGGCCATGCCGTTCCCATCGGCTTTGGACCGGATTTCGAAGGGGCTGGCCTGATCAACGGAGGGGATGCGAATGACGGCGGAGCGCCCGATGACCGAGAGCTGTATGCTCGTGTATTGTGATGACTGCGACCCGAGCCGCGAGGAAACGGCAGAGGTGCTGGACCATCTGAAGCCGCTGCCGGCTGAGGAGGTCGTGCCTGGCACGATCCGGGTCAAGGCCAGTGTCAACGAGGTGCGCGAGTGCCTGGGCGAGCTTGACCACTGGCGGCTGGCGCAGGAGCGGATCTTCACGCTCAATCCCCCGCACAAGGCCATGCGCTGATGCGACGCCGCTTTGGTCCGCCGGTGGATCTGGATCCGCTGCGCGTGACCGAGGCGGTCTTGCCGCTGCAGAGCTATGACGACCGGGGCGGATATGACCCGGGGTTCATCCTGCGGGACAGGCCGCTGCCATTGCCGGGGCCGGGCCGTTGGACCGATGACCTGGTGGAACTGATCCCGGAGGCGCGGCAGGCGGGGCGGGACGAGACGGAACTCCGTTACACGCACTTTTCAGTGCGCATGTCGCAGTCGCGCGCCCTGCCGCTGCTGAGCGCCTGCAACATCGACGGCAACCAGACCGACCGGACGATCCCCCGCAGCAACACATGGCGACGCGATCCGCGGATCGAGGCGCGGTATCAGAACCTGCGCGAAGGCTACGGCAATGCCCACCAGGGGCTGTTCAGCCGCGGCCATATGACCCGGCGCGAGGATCCGAACTGGGGCGACCGGGACACTGCCGTGCAAGCCGATGCCGACACGTTCCACATCACCAACGTCGCGCCGCAGCGGCAGGGCTTCAACGGCGGCATCTGGCTGGAGCTTGAGAATTACGTTCTGGACAATGCCGATCGGGCGAACCTGAAGGTGACGGTCATCACGGGTCCGATCCTGTCGCCGGACGATCCTGTTTACTACAACCGCCAGATCCCGGTGGCCTTCTGGAAGGTTCTGGCCTTTGTCCATGCCGGTTCGGGCGAATTGACGACCATCGGGTATCGCCGGTCGCAGATGGATTACCTGCCGCGCCCCACGGGCAACCGTTTCGTCTTTGGCGATTTCCAGGACAGCCAGGTTCCGATCCGCGCTATTGCCGAGGAAAGCGGGCTGAACCTGGACGCCTATGCCGATCTGGACGTCATGGCCGGCGCCGCACCCGAGATTGAGGTTCGGGTCAGCAGCGTTTCGGACTTCTACCTTTCGCGCTGATTGCTGTGCCTGTGAAGCATCCCCTGGCAGGGGCGCCGTCACCAGCGCCCTTGAAGATGGTCCGGCCTATTCCGCGGGTTCCGCGGGCATGTAAAGGTTGCCGCCCGCGCGATAACGTTCAGCCATCTTCTGCATGCCCTCGCTGCGGGCCTCGGCCCGGATGTCGTGGGAAATCCGCATCGAGCAGAACTTGGGCCCGCACATGGAACAGAAATGCGCGACCTTGTGCGCCTCTTTCGGCAGGGTCTGGTCGTGGAAGGCCCGCGCCGTGTCGGGGTCGAGCGAGAGGTTGAACTGGTCCTCCCACCGGAACTCGAACCTCGCGCGGGACAGGGCGTCGTCGCGGAGCCGGGCGGCGGGGTGGCCCTTGGCGAGGTCGGCGGCATGGGCTGCGATCTTGTAGGTGATAACGCCGGTCTTCACGTCGTCCCGGTCTGGCAGGCCCAGATGCTCCTTGGGCGTGACGTAGCAGAGCATCGCGGTCCCGAACCAGCCGATCATCGCGGCGCCGATGCCGCTGGTGATATGGTCATAGCCCGGCGCAATGTCGGTCGTCAGCGGGCCAAGCGTGTAGAAGGGTGCCTCGGCGCAGACCTCCAGCTGGCGGTCCATGTTTTCCTTGATCTTGTGCATGGGCACGTGGCCCGGCCCTTCGATCATCACCTGGCAGTCCTTGGCCCAAGCGATCTGGGTCAGTTCACCCAGCGTTTCCAGTTCCGCGAACTGCGCCGCGTCATTGGCATCGGCGATCGACCCCGGCCGCAGCCCGTCGCCAAGCGAGAACGAGACGTCATAGCGGCGGCAGATGTCGCAGATTTCTTCGAAATGTTCATAGAGGAAGCTTTCGCGGTGGTGGTGCAGGCACCACTTCGCCATGATCGAGCCGCCCCGCGACACGATGCCGGTGACGCGGTCCACCGTCAGCGGGATGTGGTGCAACCGCAGGCCGGCGTGGATGGTGAAATAGTCCACCCCCTGTTCCGCCTGCTCGACCAGCGTGTCGCGATAAACCTCCCACGTCAGCGCCTCGGCCACGCCGCCGACCTTTTCCAGCGCCTGGTAAAGCGGCACGGTGCCGATCGGCACAGGTGAGTTCCGGATGATCCATTCGCGGATGTTGTGGATGTTGCGCCCGGTGGACAGGTCCATCACCGTGTCCGCGCCCCAGCGGATGGCCCAGACCATCTTCTCCACCTCTTCGGCCATCGAGGAGGTGACGGCGGAGTTGCCGATGTTCGCGTTGATCTTGACCAGGAAGTTGCGGCCGATAACCATCGGCTCCAACTCTGGATGGTTGATGTTCGCGGGCAGGATCGCGCGGCCGGCGGCGATTTCGTCCCGCACGAATTCCGGCGTCACGAAATCAGGAATGGCGGCGCCGAAGGGTTCACCATCGCGAGCGGCGGCGCGGCCAAGGTTTTCGCGGATGGCGGCGTATTCCATTTCGGCCGTCACGATCCCGGCCCGTGCATAGGCAAGCTGCGTGACGGCACCGTTTTTCGCGCGGCGGGGGGTGGGGCAGGCGGGAAATTCGGGCGTAAGCCGGTCGCCTTCGGCAAAGCCGTTATCCTCGGGGCGGACGCGGCGGCCTTCGTAGGTTTCGGTGTCGCCCCGCGCGGCAATCCAGCCTTCACGCAGCCGCGCCAGCCCCCGGTCGATCGCGATCCGTGCCGTGGGGTCGGTATAGGGGCCAGAGGCATCGTAGACCCGCAGCGCAGGTTCATTGGCGCTGGGATGCAGCGCGATTTCTCGCATGGGGACGCGGATGTCGGGGAAGATCGTGCCCGCGACGTGGATCTTGGTCGAGGCCGGAAGCGGCCCCTGCGTCACCTCGGGGGTGGAACGGCTTTGGATGGTCATGCTCAGGCTCCTCTGCATGCGCAACGGAGACCCAGTTCCGACTGTGGAAGATGGAAGCCATTGGCGAAACCGTCTGGTTTCCATGGCGGTCGCACCGTCCCTACGCCAGTGTTAACTGGATCAGGTTCAAAGGGTCCCCCGCGCCACATGCCCCGAAAGACACGTCAGCAGGATCTCAGCCCCTTGCCGGGGCACCCCTGGTTAGCGGCGTCAGGTTCACCGTGGGCGTGCGGCTTGTCAAGCGGGGAAGTTTTCGCTTGCGCCCCCTGATCGCGGATCGTCATATGACCTGCAGATCGAAAGGGGACCGCCATGCGCATCGTAGCCTTCCTTCTGGCTGTCTGCCTGTCGCTGGGCGCGCAGGCGGTTCGGGCAGGCGAAGGGCCGGTCATCGCCGCAGCCGCCGACCTGCAGTTCGCGCTGACCGAAGTTGCCGCAGTCTTTCAGGAGGAAACGGGGCAGGAGGTGCGGCTTTCGTTCGGGTCGAGCGGGAATTTCACCCGGCAGATCCGAGAGGGCGCTCCGTTCGAAATCTTCCTGTCGGCGGATGAGGATTTCGTGCTCTCCCTGCACCGCGACGGGTTCACGCGGGACGAAGGCGCGCTTTATGCCGTGGGGCGGATCGCGCTGATCCTGCCGGCCGCGTCGCCGCTTGCGGCAGATGGAACGCTGGCCGATCTGGCGCGCGCGGTGGAGGCGGGCGAGATCCAGCGTTGGGCCATCGCGAACCCCGAACATGCCCCTTACGGCGACCGCGCGCGCGAGGCGCTGCGCAACACCGGCCTGTGGGAGGCGCTGGAGCCCCGGCTGGTCCTTGGCGAAAACGTGGCGCAGGCGGCACAATTTGCGCTTTCGGGCAATGCCGACGGCGGCGTCGTGGCGCTGTCGCTGGCCCTTGCACCAGAGGTGGCGCAGCGCAGCCGCCACGCGGTGATCCCGGACAACCTGCACCGCCCGCTCAACCAGCGCATGGTGCTTCTGAATGGCGCCGGCCCGGTGGCCGAAAGCTTCTTTGACTTCATGTCCTCGCCCCGCGCCCGAGAGGTCATGGAGCGCTACGGCTTTACCTTGCCAGAGAGCTGACGTGGACTGGACGGCGCTTTTCCTCTCGCTTCGCCTGGCGGGGTGGACGGTGGTGATCCTTCTGCCGGTGGCCGTTCTGGCGGGGCGCTTCCTTGCGTGGAACCAGTTCCGCGGCAAGCGTCTGGTCGAGGCGCTGGTGCTGCTGCCGCTGGTGCTGCCGCCCACGGTCTTTGGATTCTATTTGCTGCTAGCCTTCGGGGCGCACCGTCCGATCGGCGCCTTCTGGCGCGACACCTTTGGCGGACAGTTGGTCTTCAGCTTTCAGGGGCTGGTGCTGGCCTCGGTCATCTTCAACCTGCCCTTTGCCATCCAGCCCACCCAGCGCGGGTTCGAGGCGATCCCCACCGACCTGCGCGAGGCTGCCGCCTGCTGCGGGATGTCGCCCCTGCGGGCCTTTTGGCAGGTGGAACTGCCGCTGGCCTGGCCCGGGCTGGTGACCGCGATGGTGCTGACGTTTGCCCATACGCTGGGCGAGTTCGGCATCGTGCTGATGGTCGGCGGTTCGATCCCGGGGGAGACCCGGACGCTTGCCATCTCCATCTATGACCGGGTGCAGGCGTTCGATGACCGGTCGGCGGCGATCATGTCGGCGGTGCTGCTGGCGATCACACTGGTCACGATCATGGCAACGCTGGCCCTTGCGCCACGGATGCGGCCGAGGCGCCGCTGATGGCGCTGGAGGTCGCGGCACAGGCGGCGGGGCCAATCCCGCTTGACCTGCAGTTTTCGGCGGCGCCGGGGGAAATCCTGGCGCTTGTGGGGCCATCAGGGGCGGGGAAGTCCACCCTGTTGCGCAGCATTGCCGGGCTCTGGACTCCAACCCATGCACGGGTGGCGGTGAACGGGGACATCTGGCTGGACACGGACAGGCGGATCAACCTGCCGCCGCACCGGCGGCGGGTGGGGCTTGTGGTGCAGTCCTATGCGCTGTTTCCGCATATGACGGCGGCGGGCAACGTGGCCGCGGCCCTTCCGCCAGGGCACCCCCACCCACGGGCCGAGGCTGGGCACCTTCTGGCGCTTGTGGGGCTTGCGGATGTGGCGGATCGTCTGCCGGCGCAGCTTTCGGGTGGGCAGCAGCAGCGGGTGGCGCTGGCCCGGGCGCTGGCCCGGGCGCCATCTGCGCTGCTGCTGGACGAACCGTTTTCGGCGGTGGACCTTCCCACGCGGGAACGGCTTTACGCAGGCATCCACCGCCTGCGCGACCATCTGAAGATGCCGGTGGTTCTGGTTACCCACGACCTGGAGGAGGCGCGCCTGCTGGCTGACCGGATGGTGGTGATGGAAGCTGGCCGTGCCGTAGGGCAGGGCACAGTGCCAGAGGTCATGGCCGATCCCGCCGCCCTGCGCGGGATGGGTCTGCGGGCCGTGGCTGCGACGCTTCATGCGCGGGTGGTTGGGCCGGATGGCGACGGGCTGACCCAGCTTGAAACCGCGGGCGGGCCGCTGTTCCTGCCCCGGCTGGACGAACCGCCGGGGCGGCAGGTGCGG
This sequence comes from Rhodobacteraceae bacterium LNNU 3342, assembly GCA_008711135.1. Classification (GTDB taxonomy): domain Bacteria; phylum Pseudomonadota; class Alphaproteobacteria; order Rhodobacterales; family Rhodobacteraceae; genus Halodurantibacterium. The sequence goes on along the minus strand of VUAW01000005.1, from coordinate 147,291 downwards.
GTGCGGATCATGGCGCATGACGTGATCTTGTCCCGCCACCGGCCCGAGGGGCTGTCCGCGCTCAACATCCTGAGCGGTACCGTGCGCAGCGTCACGGCAGGCGATGGCCCCGGCGCGATGGTGCGGGTCGCCATTGGCGAGGATGAAATCCTCGCCCGCATCACCCGCCGCTCCGCCGAGGCGCTGGGGCTGGCAGCGGGGGTGGAATGCTTTGCGATACTCAAGGCAATGTCGGTGGCCCGAGGCGCGGTTTCGCCGGCGGGCGACTAGGAGCCGGAGGCTTCCTCAAGGCTGCCGTGCCCGTCGCAGAGGTTGAAGGCCGTGTCGATCAGGCTGAAGTGGGAAAAGGCCTGCGGGAAATTCCCGACCAGCCGCTTTTCCTTCCAGTCGTATTGTTCCGACAGCAGGCCCAGATCGTTGCGCAGGGACAGAAGCCGCTCAAACAGGGCTTGAGCTTCATCGCGGCGGCCTTGCAGGATCATGTTGTCCGCCAGCCAGAAGCTGCAGGCAAGAAAGGCCCCTTCGTCGCCCGGCAGGCCATCCACAGCCTCTTCGGGGTCATAGCGAAGCACGAAGCCGTCGCGCATCAGGTCTTTTTCGATGGCGGCGACGGTGGATCTGACGCGTGAGTCTTCGGCCGGCAGAAACCCGAACAGCGGGATCAGCAGCGTGGAGGCGTCGAGTGCCTTGCTGCCATAGGCCTGCACGAAAGCGCCGCGATCAGCATCAAAGCCGCGGTCAAGGATCTCTTGCTTGATCTCATTGCGCAGGGCCTCCCAACGCTCCACCGGCCCCTCTAGGCCGAAGTTGCGTGCTGATTTGATCGCGCGGTCAAAAGCCACCCAGGACATGAGCTTGCCGTGGACGAAATGCTGGCGGTCGCTTCGAACCTCCCAGATACCTTCGTCCGGTTCGCGCCAGATGTTTTCAAGGTGCGACAGCAGCGCGGATTGCAGGCCACTTGCGGCCTCGTGCATCTCCAGCCCGTGGCAGCGGGCCTGGTGCAGCGTGTCGATGACGCTGCCGAAGATGTCCACCTGCAACTGCGAATAGGCGGCGTTTCCAAGCCGGACGGGCCGGGACCCGCGATAGCCGGGCAACCAGTCGGCCTCCATCTCGTCGCAGCGGTGTTCGCCGGCGATGCCGTAAAGCGGCTGCGCCTGATGCGCCGCCCCTGCCACCGCGCGCAGCAGCCAATCGCACCATTGTTCCGCCTCGGTCCGATAACCGGCGCTGACAAGCGAGTGGAGCGTGAAGGTCGCATCGCGCAGCCAGCAGAAGCGGTAGTCCCAGTTTCGGCTGCCCCCGATTGCCTCGGGAAGCGAGGTAGTCGTGGCGGCTATGATCCCGCCGGTGGGCCGATAGGTCATCGACTTGGTGGTGATCAGCGACCGGACCACCGCCTCGCGCCAAGGGCCGCGGTACTGGCAACGCCCGGCCCATTCGGTCCAGTAGCGTTCGGTATCCTCCAGTGCGTGCTGCGCGTTGCAGATTTCCGGCGGGGGAAGGTGAGAGGCCTCGTGCGCCAGGACGAACGGCAATTCTTGCCCGGCCGAAACCGTGAAGCGCGCCGTGATGCTGCCGTCGCTGGCGCTCAGGGGAACAGGCGCGTCAAACACTACGGCATGCGGCCCCGCCACCGCCCGCAGACGGTTCTCGCCATTGATCTGGTTGATCCAGGGCACGATCCGCCCGTAGTCAAAGCGCGGCGACAGTTCGGTCTTCATTGGCACCTGACCGCGAAGCCCCGTCACGATCCGCACGAGGTCGGACACTTCCTTGTCGCCGCGCCGGGGCATGAAGTCAGTAATACGGACAGCGCCGCCGGGACATTCGAAGTCAGTTTCAAGGATCAGCGTCTCGCCGCGATACTGGCGGGAGGAGCGGGTGATCTCTGCCTCTGGTGCGATAAGCCAGCGCCCGTTCCGCGGCGTTCCTAGCAAGGCCGCAAAACAGGCGCCGGAATCGAAGCGCGGCCAGCAGAGCCAGTCGATCGAGCCATTGTTGCCGACAAGCGCCGCGGTCTCGCAGTCGCCGATGAGTCCGTAGTCCGAAATCTCTAGCGTCATGGGCCGGCCGCCGGAAACGCCATCGTCGACAGAAGCGCCACGTTGGGGTGGCGGCTGTCCAGCCGGGTATGCTGGACAACCACGGGCAGGTCGGACTGGATGACCGACGCATAATCCGTGTCACGGGGTACGGGCGCGGGGTCCTGAAGGTCGTTGAAGCGCAGGTGCAGCGTACGGCGGGCCGGAACCGTGACATTGTATGGCCCCACCGGTTCACGGTCGGCGAAGTAGAGCGTGATCGTAACCCGCGCATCCCGGTCGTTGGTATTCAGGATACAGGCGGTTTCATGCGAGATGAAGTCGGGGTCGTCGTTCAGGCTCTGGCCGGGGATCAGGCCCTCGGGGATGACCCAGGCGTGGTGTCCGATGGTCATGGCGGGTCCTCAGCGGCGACGGTTGTTCTGGGTCAGCCGGCCGATGGCCGCACCGGCAAGGCCCGCGGCCAGTGCCACGCCCACCGCCGTTCCCAGAACTGCCACCGAAGCGGGAACCAGCACCGCGGACTGCCGCGCCTCGTCCCCGAAGGCGCCAGAGGTGCGGTGAAGGCCCGTGACCGGGTCGATCAGGTTGTCGGGCCGCGCCGGAGTGGTCGTATCCTCGCGCGCCTGCCCGCTGACGGCGCTGCGGACCAAGACCCAGTCGGCGATGGCAGGGGACAGCAGGCTGCCCAGAACGGTCTTGATGGTGCTGCTTCCCAACCAGTATTCCCTCATCGGCTTGCGGGCCGCCTTGACGATAGCCCGCGCCGCGACTTCGGGGGCAAAGACCGGCGCAACCGGGCGGGGTTCATGACCGGTCTTGGTCCGCGCCCAGTCGAACTGAGGCGTGTTGATTGCGGGCAGATGCACCGTCGTCACCTGGATGCCGCTGCCATCGTGCATGAGTTCCGTCCGGAGCGACTCCGTGAAGCCTTGGATCGCGTGTTTCGCCGCGCAATAGGGCGCCTGCAGCGGGATTCCCCGCCATGCAAGGGCCGACCCCACCTGCACGATCGTGCCGCGGTCGCGCTGTCCCATGGCCTGAAGCGCGGCCAGCGTGCCGTGCACGTAGCCCAGGTAGGTGACCTCGGTGACGCGGCGGATCTCCTCCGCCGTCAGGTCGCGCACCTTGCCGAAGATGGTGGTCATGGCGTTGTTCACCCAGACCTCGATCGGACCAAGCCGTTGTTCGACATCGGCGGCGGCGGCGGCGACCGCTTCGGCATCGGCAACGTCGATCGGGAAGATCCGGCTCCGTACACCCATCGCCTTGACCTCGTCGCGCAGCGCCTCGAGCGCGGCCTGATCCCGGGCGATCAGCCCAAGCCGTGCGCCCTGTTGCGCAAACGCGAGTGCAGTGGCCCTGCCGACGCCCGCAGTGGCGCCGGTGATCATGACGACCTTGCCGCGAAACCAGTCTTCCATCCGGTATCCTCCACATCAACCTCTCGACGAACGCGGCAGGCGGAGTTTTGTTCTCCACTTTCCTTTGGACGGCTCCGGGTGTAGAAAAGCGCACCATCCGGTCGCAGCCTACCCGGTCAAAACAAGGACAAGTTCATGAAGACGCGTGTCATCCGCATGTTGCGGACCATCGCCCGTGGCGCCTTGCATCCGGCTGGGTTCCGGCCACAGGCAAGGACATTCCCATGACCGATATCTACAGCAACCTGACCCAACTGGGCGGCGCCACGACGCTGCCCGCCTCGCCCGAGGAGGCGGTGCTGGAGCGTGTGCCAAACCCGCAAGCCGACACGCTTTATACCGTGCGCTTTACCGCGCCGGAATTCACGTCCCTTTGCCCCATCACGGGGCAACCGGACTTCGCGCATCTGGTGATCGACTACGTGCCCGGCGGCTGGCTGGTCGAAAGCAAGTCGCTCAAGCTCTACCTCGGCGCGTTCCGCAACCATGGCGCGTTCCACGAGGATTGCACCGTTTCCATTGGCCGCCGCCTGACGGAGTTGCTGGAGCCGAAGTGGCTGCGGATCGGCGGCTACTGGTATCCGCGGGGCGGCATCCCGATCGACGTCTTCTGGCAGACGGGGCCGCAGCCCGAAGGTGTCTGGATCCCGGATCAGGGCGTGCCCACCTATCGCGGACGCGGCTGATCCCGGCGCGGAAAGAAGGAGGCGATTTCGTCAGCCCTTCATGGAGATGACACGGAACCGTCATGGCGCCCCGGTAAGGGGGCACCGATTGAAACGGGGAACTGACATGAAAGCCATCCTTCTTTCCGCGGCCGCCGTTGCGGCCCTTGCAACCGCCGCCCAGGCCGAATTCGCGCTGGACAGCCGCTACACGGATAATGACGGCGACATGATCGCGGACATCCCGACAGATGCGTCGCAGCTCGTCGATCCCTCGACGTTGATCTTCGCCTATACCCCGGTCGAGGATCCCGCCGTTTATGCCGAGGCCTGGTCGGACTTCCTTGCGCATCTGGAAGAAGTGACCGGTAAGCCGGTGCAGTTCTTCCCGGTGCAGTCGAACGCCGCGCAGATCGAGGCGATGCGGGCGGGCCGGCTGCATGTCGCGGGCTTCAACACCGGGTCGAACCCGCTGGCCGTTGCCTGCGCGGGCTTCCGTCCCTTTGCGATGATGGCCGCCGAGGATGGCAGCTATGGCTATGAGATGGAGTTCATCACCTACCCCGGTTCCGGGATCGCGCAGGTAGAGGACATCCGCGGCCGCACCATGGCATTCACCTCGGAAACCTCGAATTCGGGCTACAAGGCTCCTTCGGCGCTGCTGGCTGCGAACTACGGCCTTCAGGCCGAAGCGGATTTTACCCCGGCGTTTTCGGGCGCGCATGACAACTCGATCCTCGGCGTCGCCAACCGCGACTATGACGCGGCGGCGATCGCCAATTCGATAAAAGCGCGGATGATCGACCGCGGCGTCGTGTCCGAGGATCAGCTTGAGGTGATCTATACCTCTGAAACCTTCCCGACGACCGGCTATGGCGTCGCCCATAACCTGACCCCAGAGCTGCAGGAAAAGATCAAGGAAGCCTTCTTCAGCTTTGACTGGGAAGGCAGCTCGCTTCAGGAAGAATTTTCTAAATCCGGAGAGTCCCAGTTCATCCCGATTTCCTTCCAAGAGCACTGGTCGGTGATCCGCGAAATCGACGCGGCGATGAACGTCAGCTACAGCTGCAACTGAGCATCGTGAACCCGAACGCCAGGCGGGGGATTACCCCCGCCTGCGCCATTTGCGAAAGGGGCCGCGATGCTGAGCGTCGAGAACCTGACAAAAACCTACAAGACCGGTGACAAGGCGCTGAACAACGTCACCTTTACCGTGCCAAAGGGGCAGGTGGTGGGGCTGATCGGCCCGTCGGGCGCCGGAAAATCCACCCTGATCCGCTGCATCAACCGGCTGGTCGAGCCATCTTCGGGTGCGGTCCGGCTGAATGATCTGGACCTGACGCGGCTGGGGCAGGGCGAGTTGCGCCGCGCGCGCCGGCGGATCGGGATGATCTTCCAGGAATATGCGTTGGTCGAACGGCTGACCGTGATGGAAAACGTGCTGTCAGGGCGGTTGGGTTATGTTCCCTTCTGGCGCAGCTTCACCCGCCGCTTCCCGGGCGAGGATATTTCCAAGGCATTCCGCCTGCTGGACCGGGTTGGGCTTTCGGCCCATGCCGACAAGCGCGCCGACGCCCTGTCCGGCGGGCAGCGTCAGCGGGTGGGCATCGCCCGGGCGCTGGAACAGGACCCGGAACTGCTGCTGATCGATGAACCGACCGCCAGCCTCGATCCCAAGACCAGCCGCCAGATCATGCGCCTGATCGTGGAGATCTGCGCCGAACAGGGCCTGCCTGCGATCATCAACATCCACGACGTGGTGCTGGCCCAGCAGTTCACCCAGCGGATCATCGGGCTTCAGGCCGGGCGCATCGTGTTCGACGGCACGCCCGCGCAACTCACTGGGGAGGTGCTGACCACGATCTATGGCGCCGAGGACTGGACCGCCATGCGCAAGGACGCGGCCGAAGATGCCGCCGCCGAAGCCCACGACAAGGCCGAGGCCGACAAGCTGATGAGCGCCCTATGACGGCGGCTTATCCCACAACCTGGCGGCGCCCGCCGCAGCTGATCCGCGACCGGCGCTGGCGGCTGGTCCTGACTGTCGGCGCAATTGCTTACCTGATCCTCGCCATCGGCTCGGTCGAGGTGAACTGGACTCGGATGGTCGAAGGATGGGAGCGCGGCCTGCGTTTCATAGGCGGGTTCCTTCAGCCGGACTTCACCACCCGCTGGCGCGACATCTCCACCGGGCTGGTGGAAAGCCTGACGATGACCTTCACCTCGACCGTGGTGGGCATCCTGATCTCGATCCCGGTGGGGATCGGCGCGGCCCGCAACATCGCGCCAAGGTGGCTTTATCCCATCTGCCGCAGCATCATTGCGGTGTCCCGCGCGGTGCAGGAGATCATCGTCGCAATCTTTTTCGTGGCGCTGTTCGGCTTTGGAGCCTTTGCCGGCTTCCTGACGCTGACCTTTGCCACGATCGGCTTCATCGCCAAGCTGCTGGCCGAGGATATCGAGGATATCAACGAAAGTGCGGCCGAGGCTATCCGAGCCACAGGTGCCGGCTGGTGGCAGTTGATCAACTATGCCGTCCAGCCGCAGGTCATGCCGCGGCTGATCGGGCTGTCGCTCTATCGGCTCGACATCAACTTCCGCGAAAGCGCGGTCATCGGGATCGTGGGCGCAGGCGGGATCGGCGGGACGCTGAACACGGCGCTGAACCGGTATGAATACGACAGCGCGGGGGCGATCCTTCTTATCATCATCGCCATCGTCATGCTGGCGGAATATTTATCAAGCCATCTGCGGAGGTGGGTGCGATGAGCGATGCCCTGACGCACGACCGCATCTGGCGGCACCGCACCCCGCGCGCGCAGCTTGTGCTGTGGCTGTTCTGGCTGATCGTGGTGGCGCTGTTCATCTATTGCTGGAACGTCATGACGGCGCGGACGATGTGGGTCTTTGTCCACGACGCGCCGCAGGCCGCGCAGGACCTCGGCAGCCGCATGCTCCCGCCCCGGTGGGACTACATGAGCCGGTTGTGGAAGCCGCTTTGGGACACGATCAACATCGCGACCTTGGGGACGCTACTGGGGGTGGTGATGGCTGCGCCGCTGGCGTTTCTTGCGGCGCAGAACACCACGCCGTCGCGGCTGATCGCCCGGCCCTGCGCGCTGTTCCTGATCGTGGCCAGCCGGTCGATCAATTCGCTGATCTGGGCGCTGCTGCTGGTGTCAATCCTCGGCCCCGGCCTGCTGGCGGGCATTCTGGCCATTGCCTTCCGGTCGATCGGCTTCGTCGGCAAGCTGCTTTACGAAGCGATCGAGGAGACGGACATCAAGCAGGTCGAGGCCGTCACCGCCACCGGGGCAAGCCAGGCACAGGTGCTGAACTATGCGATCATCCCGCAGGTGTTGCCAACCTTCTATGGCATCAGCGTGTTCCGCTGGGACATCAACATCCGCGAAAGCGCGATCCTGGGGCTGGTGGGCGCGGGAGGCATTGGTACGCAGCTTCAGGCCAGCCTGAACGTGCTTGCCTGGCCGCAGGTCACGATGATCATTCTGGTGATCCTCGCAACCGTTGTGATCAGCGAGTGGATTTCTGCCCGGGTGCGCCACGCCCTGATCTAGCCAGTAGCGCGGCGCGAAGTTCGCTTGCCAAACGGATGAAATTGTGCTGTGCCGCGGAACGGTGGGCCTGCCTGCGCATCGCGACCAGCATGTTGCGCTGCGCCCATTGTTCCGCCAGCGGTGCGCCCACCAGATCCGTCCCTGCAAGCAGATGGAGACTGGATTCGCGCAGGAAGCCGATGCCGAATCCCGCCTCGACCATCCGGACGAGCGAGGACATCGTCTCGACGTTCACGCGTTCGCCGATGGTGCGGCCGGCGCGGGCGGCGGCATCCGTCAGGAGGCGGTCGAGTGCGCCGGAATGGTGAAAGCCGACGATCTCATGCCCGACAACGATGTCGAAGCAGACCGGCCGGGCGGGGGCAAGAACGGGCGCCAGCGGATGATCGGGCGATCCGATGACCCAAACGTTGTCAGAGCCGATGGGCGTTACATCATAATTGGAAAAATCGTGGTTGTCGGTCAGAACGGCCAGATCGACCTCGGCATCCGACAAGGCGACCAAGGTGGCCGCGCCGTACATTTCGCGGATATCAAGGACGACGTCCGGGTAATCCTTTGCATAGCGGGCCAGCATCTCTGGCAAAATGCCTGACAGGGCCGAACTGGTGCAGGCAAGTCGCAGGCGACCGGTGCGGCCTTGGGCGAACCCGGACATCCGCAGGTCCAGATCCTCGATCTGCTGCAGGATGCTGCGGGCGCCGTCCGCATAGGCCTCCCCGGCTGCAGTAAGGCGCACGCCCTGCGCCGAGCGGTCAAAGAGGACGACGCCCGCCCGCCCTTCAAGTTCGGCAACGCGCCGGCTGACGGCCGAAGGCGCGATGCGTTCCTGCTGCGCGGCGCGGGCGATGGACCCTTCACGGGCGATAGTCAGGATGAGACGGGCAGTTACAGGATCAAAAGTAGGCACGGTTCCGCCGTTCTTGGTGACGGCCGCAGCCTCGCACAGCCCGTGTCAGGCATCCAGCCCCAAGCGGCGGCGCAGCAGATCGGGGCTGGCATGGCATTCGGCCAGCAGCTCGATCCCGCGGTAGCGGCGCAGATTAGCAAAAGCAGAGTCGATGCCGCCCAGCAGGCGGCTCAGGAAATTCGCGTTCATGGTGTCTCTCCGGGATTGTTACCAGAGATTTAGGGTGCGACCTCGACATGCAGAAGCGCCGTTTGGGCAAAGGGGGTATCGCGTCCCGGCACGGCTCAGGCGGTCAGGACCCTGATCGGTGCGCCGGCCTGCCACGCGGCGATTGCCTCGACAGTCTGGCGATAGAAGAGCTTCCACGTGGCCTCGGTCACATACCCAAGATGCGGCGTCAGCAAAAGCTGCCCGCGGCCGACGAGCTCGGCATCGTGCAGGGGGTGGCCTGCCGGCAAAGGTTCGATGTCAAAGACATCAAGCGCCGCCTTGCGCCCGGGTTCGGCCCGCAGGGCGTCAAGAAGCGCCTCGGTCCGGATGATGGGCCCGCGCGAGGTATTGATCAGCATCGCGTCGGGCTTCATCGCGGCCAAAGCAGGGGCATCAATCAAGCCGCGAGTGCGGTCTGACAGGACAAGGTGAACGGATATGGCGTCGCTCGCCGGTATCAACGCATCTAGCGTCGGGCAGAAGGTGACGCCTGCGGCCTCGCACCGCTCAGGCGTCAGGTTCTGCGACCAAGCGCAAACTTCCATCCCAAAGGCTCGGCCAAGTGCGGCCAACTGTTGGCCGATGTTTCCAAGGCCGACCAGTCCAAGGGTCAGCCCATTCAGATCCCGCCCAAGCCCGACCTGCCATCCGCCAGCGGCGATTGAGGCGGCCTCTGGTAGCAGATTGCGGGCAAGCGACAGGAGCAGCAGCATCGCCAGTTCGGAGGTGGTGGTCTTGCGCGATTGGGTTCCACAGACGGTAATGCCGGCCTCGGTCGCAGCCTTCAGGTCAATGGCGTTGTTGCGGGGGCCGCTGGTCACGATCAGGCGCAGGTTCGGCAACTGGGCCAGCAGGTCCCGGGGGATCGGGGTCCGTTCACGCATCACGCAGATCACCTCGAACGGCTGAAGCCTTTGCGCCAGCGCCGGCATGTTCTTCAGCGTGTCGCGGAACACCGTCACCTCGGCCCTGAGCGAGGCCCAATCGGCGAGCCCGAGAGCCACGCCAGCATAGTCGTCCAGAACCGCGATCCGCATCATTCCCCCGCTTTTGTCAATTTGGCGCGGGGGATGCAGGCGCCCGACGCAGCCGCTTGATCTTTGCCGGTTCCCTGTATACCAGTGGATACAACACAGCAACCGGATCCTGACGGGGATGGATTCGCGTGGTTGGCTGCAGGCGCTTCCGCAGGGGTCCGCGTGCCGCCGCCCGACGCAGGAACCGGCGGCTGGCAGGCTTAAGGCTACGACCACGTTGGGAGGGTACATGACAAAACTTGGCAGACGCGGCTTTCTTGCCGCAGCAGGTGGCACGCTTGCCGCTGCAGCGCTTCCGGGCAGCCGGGCGCTGGCACAGGGCGTAAACTTTGCCGGCCGCAACATCGAGTGGGTGATCCCGTTCTCGGAAGGTGGCGGATCGGACGCCTGGGCGCGTTTCCTGGCGCCGTACCTGAGCCGTCACCTGCCGGGGCAGCCGAACGTGATCATCCGCAACGTCCCGGGCGGCGGCTCGATCACCGGCACCAACGAGTTCATGGCGCGGGCGCGTCCGGATGGCCTGACCTTCATCGGCACCTCCGGTTCGACGCAGTTCCCGTACCTGCTGGGCGACCCGCGCGTTCGCTATGACTATGAGGTCATGCCGCCGGTCCTGGTGTCGCCGACGGGTGGTGTCGTGTACCTGCCTGCGCGCTTTGGCATTCAGGATGCGTCGCAGCTGGGTCAGCTGGCCGATCAGGAACTGGTCTATGCAAGCCAGGGCGCGACCTCGCTTGACCTGGTGCCGATGCTGGCCTTCCTGGTGATGGGCCTCAACGTGCGCCACGTCTTCGGCATGACCGGCCGTGGCGATGGCCGCCTGGCTTTTGAGCGGGGCGAGGCCACGATCGACTACCAGACCTCGGCGGCGTACCTGTCGAACGTGCAGCCGCTGGTGGATGCGGGTACCGCGATCCCGATGTTCTCGTGGGGTGTTATGGACGCGCAGGGCAACGTGCAGCGCGATCCGACCTTCCCGGACCTTCCGCATTTCGTCGAAGCTTACGAGATGATGCACGGCCAGCCGCCGTCGGGCGTTGAATTCGACGCCTACATGGCCTTCTTCGCGTCGGGCTTTGCCGCGCAGAAGCCGGCGATGCTGCCCAAGGGCACCCCGCCCGAGATCGTCGCAACCTATCGCCAGGCCTTTGCCGACGCGATCAACGACCCGGAACTGCAGGCGAACAAGGAAGCAGCACTTGGCGCCTATGAACAGGCCGTGGGCGACGATGTAGAGCCGCTCTACCGCGTCGCGACGACGATCAGCGAGGATGCTCGCAGCTGGGTGCGGGAATACCTGACCCAGAACCACGGCGTCACTTTCTGAGGCAGCTGCCTGTTTACATCCGCCGCCGCCAGACCCTTCTGGCGGCGGTCCTATTCCACGATCCGAAGGATGCTCTCTGATGTTCGAGACGCTCTTTGCCGCTCTCGCCGAGTTGATGACCCTGCAACATCTAGGCTTCATGACGCTTGGTGTTGTGCTAGGGCTTATGGTGGGGGTCTTACCAGGGTTGGGCGGGATCGTGGGGCTCTCGCTGCTGCTTCCCTTCCTCTACGGTATGGACCAGACCTCGGCACTGGCCATGTTGATCGGGCTTGTCGCGGTCATTCCCACGTCCGACACGTTCGCCAGCGTGTTGATGGGCATCCCTGGATCAACGGCGAGCCAGGCGACGGTTCTTGACGGCTTCCCGATGTCCAAGCGGGGCGAGGCCGCGCGTGCGCTCTCTGCCGCCTTTTCCGCGTCGATGATTGGCGGGGTGTTTGGCGCGCTGGTGCTGACGGGATTTGTCGTCATCGCGCGGCCGCTGATCCTCAGCTTCAGTTCGGCGGAACTGTTTGCGCTGGCCATCTTTGGCCTGTCGATGGTGGGCGTTCTTTCGGGCAGCAACCTTGCCAAGGGCGTGGGCGCAGCCGGGCTTGGCCTTGTCTTTGGCAGCATCGGTTCCGCCCCGGCAACGGGCGAATACCGGATGGAATTCGGGACGCTTTACCTGATGGACGGCGTTCCGCTGGTCATCGTGGCCCTTGGCTTGTTCGCGGTTCCCGAGATCGTGGACCTGCTGCGCAGCGGCAGCTCGATTTCCAGCTCCAGCCGGCTGGGCCGGGGATGGATGGACGGCATCCGCGACACCTGGATTCACAAGTGGCTGATGCTGCGCTGCGCGGGCCTGGGGGCAATTATCGGCGCCATTCCCGGCCTCGGGGGCAGCGTGGTGGACTGGATCGCCTATGGCCACGTGGTCCAGACATCCAAGGACCGGTCGAACTTCGGCAAGGGCGACGTGCGCGGCGTGATTGCGCCGGAATCCGCGAACAACGCCAAGGAGGGTGGCGGGCTTATCCCGACGCTGCTGTTCGGCATCCCGGGATCGGGGTCGATGGCCGTGTTCCTTGCGGGCCTGATCCTGCTGGGCGTCCAGCCGGGACCGGCCATGGCGGATCGCAACCTCGACATCACCTACACGATCGTCTGGACCCTTGCGATCGCAAACGTAGTCGGCACGCTGCTGTGCATCATCGCGGCACCGGGCATCGCGCGGCTGACGACGATCCGCTACACCCTGATCGCACCGTTCATGATCATGGTGATCTCTTTCGCGGCCTTCCAGGCGACTCGCTCGATCTATGATCTTGTCGCGCTTCTGGCCGTGGGCATCGTCGGTATCTTCCTCAAGCGCTTTGGGTGGCCGCGTCCGGCGTTCCTGATCGGCTTCGTGCTGGCCGAACAGTCCGAACGCTACCTTTACCAGGCCGTTCAGTTCTATGGCTGGGGCTTCCTGGGCCGGCCGCTGGTGCTTGCCATCATCGCGATCACGCTGATCTCGATCTGGCTGGGCGCGCGTCGCCGTCCGGGCGAACAGTCGGCATCGGTTGCGACCGAAGGCGCGGCGGATCTGGCAAAGGCCAGCGCCCTGTGGCCGCAGATCCTGTTCGCGGTCGTCGTGCTGGGGACCTTCGCCTTTGCGCTTTATGAATCGATGATGCTTTCGCAGCTTGGCGGGATATTCCCGACCTGGGCGGCGGTGGCGGGTGCGCTTGCGACGATCATCGTCCTTGTGCCGCTGCTGCGGGGCCGGGTGCAAAGCTCCGCGAACTTTGACATGGAGGCTGCGCCCCGCGAAAACGACGATCCCTTCGGGGCGTGGGGCATGGTGGCATGGCTTGCGGCGTTCGTGGGGGTCGTGGCGCTGTTCGGCTTCTTCATCGCGCTGGTCCTGTTCTTCCTGGCCTTCCTGCGCGTGATGGCCAAGGCGTCCTGGCCGATGACGCTGATCCTGACAGTGGCTGCGGCGGCATTCATCCTGACGCTGGCAAACTCGCTCAACCTCGTCTTCCCCGGCGGCTGGCTGCAAGAGGCATATGACCTGCCCTGGCCGCTGCGCTGATACCAAGGAGTTGACATGACCGAACAGATCGCGATCCCCTGCATCCTGATGCGGGGGGGCTCTTCCAAGGGGCCTTACTTCCGGCTGTCCGATCTTCCGGATGACAAGGAAGCGCGGGCCCGCGTCCTGCTCGCGGCGATGGGTTCGCCCGACGCGCGGCAGATCGACGGGCTTGGCGGGGCGGACTCGCTGACCAGCAAGGTTGCAATGGTCGCCCCGTCTGAACGTGACGACGCGGATGTGGACTACCACTTTGCCCAGGTGCTGATCGACAAGGCCGTAGTGGATACGAACCCGTCGTGCGGAAACATGCTGTCGGGCGTGGGGCCTTTTGCCATCGAAAGCGGGATGGTTCCTGCGACCGAGGGTGAAACCCGCGTCCGCATCTATGAGGCCAACACCGGCAGCCGGATCGAGGCCGTGGTCCAGACCCGGAATGGCAAGGTTGTTTATGATGGCGATGCGGAAATCGCCGGCGTTCCCGGCACGGCAGCACCCGTACGGCTGAACTTCATGGACATTACCGGCTCCAAGACCGGTGCCATGCTGCCAACTGGCAAGCTCCGCGAAGAGATCGACGGGGTCGAGGTTACGCTGATCGACGTGTCGGTTCCGATGATGATGCTGCGGGCGATTGACCTGCGCAAAACCGGCTATGAGACCCCGGCCGAGTTGAACGCCGATGCCGGGTTCTTTGCCCGGATCGAGGCGCTGCGGCTTGAGGCCGGGCGCCGCATGGGCCTTGGCGACGTGTCGGGCCGCGTTGTGCCAAAGGTGGCAATTCTGGCCGAACCGAAGAACGGCGGGACCATCTGCGCACGGTATTTCGTGCCCGACCGCACCCATGCGGCCATGGCCGTGACCGGCGGCACCTGCATCGCCACGGTTGCGGTACTGGAAGGAACGGTTTCGGACGGGCTTGCCCTGCGCCCGGAAGGCGACGATCGGATGGTCGTGGTCGAACATCCGGCCGGGGTGCTGGAGGTTGCGTTGACCACCACCGGCAAAGGCGAAACCATGGATGTGGTCAGCGCGGGCGTGATCCGCACGGCGCGGAAACTGATGCAGGGCGAGGTTTATGTCCCCGCAAAGGTGATGGAATGAAGCTGCTTGTTCTGCGCGGGGACGGGATCGGACCCGAAATCGTTGATGCCACGCTGGAGGTCCTGAAGGCGGCGGATGCCGCCCATGGGCTGGGCTTGGATTACACCTACCGCAACATCGGTCTTGCAGCCCTGCCGGAATGCGGCAGCACCCTGCCGCCCGACATGTTGGATGTCGCCCGCGCGCATGACGGCGTGTTGCTGGGCCCGATGTCGAACCTAGAATACCCTCCGCGCGACCAGGGCGGGGTGAACTTCTCGGCGGCGTTCCGGGTCGGGCTTGACCTTTACGCCAACATCCGCCCCGCGCGGACACGGCCGGGCCTGCCGCGCCGGGGCACCGATATGGACCTGGTGATCATGCGCGAGGCAACCGAAGGCATGTACCCTGACCGCAACATGGTCGCCGGGTCGGGGGAATTCATGCCGACGCCGGACGTCGCCCTGTCGCTGCGCAAGGTGACGCGGTCCGCGATCGAGCGGATCGCCCGCGACAGCTTCGAACTTGCCCAAACGCGGCGGGGGCAGGTGACGGCGGTTCACAAGGCCAACGCCTTCCGCCTGACCGATGGCCTGTTCCTTGAGGTCGTGCGCAGCGTAGCGCAGGACTATCCGGATGTGAAGCTGGAGGAGGTTCTGGTTGATGCCATGGCGGCGTTCCTTGTCCGCGACGCCAGCCGCTATGACGTGATCTGCACGACCAATTCCTATGGTGACATCCTGTCCGATCTGGCGTCAGAGCTTTCAGGTGGGCTGGGGCTCGCCGGTTCACTGAACGCCGGGGCGGATCTGGCCGCGGCGCAGGCTCAGCACGGCTCGGCCCCCGATATCGCCGGTCAGGACCGGGCCAACCCGACGTCGATGATCTTATCTGCCGCGATGCTGCTGCGCTGGTTTGGCGGGCGGCAAGGATCGGAACCGCTTGTCGCTGCGGCCCAGGCCATAGAGGATGCAATCGATGCCTCGCTCGCCGAGCCGCAGACGCGGACCCGCGACTTGGGCGGGGAGTTAGGAACCAAGGCCTTTGGCGAGCAAGTGGCACGCCTAATCGCCTGATGAAAAGGGGCCTAGCGGCCCCTTTTCTCTTTCCGCAACAAGAAGCGGGCCACGAAGGGCGCGCCTGTAATCACCAGGATGATCCGCGTCAGGTGGTGCACGATCACGAAGCCCAGATCGGCCCCCGCGACAATGGCCAGCACTGTCATTTCGGCCTGCCCTCCGGGGGCGAAGGACAGGAACGCCTCGACCGGCTGGCCCAGCCCGTTCAGCACGACGATTTCCGTGAAAGCGGCAGTAAGGGCCGCCAGCAGCAAGACAAAGGCCACGCCCGAAGCGACGATGTTGCGCAATTCGCGCACCGTGATGCCGACATAGTAAATCCCGATGCCCATGCCGATGAAGAACTGGGCGGTAAGGATCGCCTCTGCCGGCGGCCGGACATGGATCACATCGGCGAGCGACAGTGCCGCCGTGGTAATCATCGGCCCCAGGATCGAGGCGCCGAACAGGCCGATGCGTTCGCCGCCCTTCCAGCCTACAAAGGCGGCCAGAATCATCAGAACGATTTCCAGCACGGGCGTTTCCGCCATTGGCGCGCCGATGGGATTCGTCAGTTCCACCCCGTAAAGGGTCGAAAGGATGACGGGGGCCAGCGTGACGATGATCAGCACCCGCGTCGCGTGGATCAGCGACAGCGCGCGCACGTCGCCGCCTGCCTCTTGCCCGAAGATCACCATGTCCTGCAGGCCGCCAGGCATCGCCGCATAGTATGAGGTGATGGGATCAAGGCCACAGACCCGCCGGAAAAACGGCACGCCTACCAGCCCGATCACCATGACATAAAGCGGGATCAATGCCACCGTCAGCGCCATCTGCGGCAACTGGCCCAGCACTGCCGGGGTGATTGAAGCGCCCACGGCTACCCCAAGAATCGTGCGTGCCGCCACCGACACCTGCCCCAGCCCCTGAAGCCGTGCCCCTCCCAGTGCTGCCACAAGACAGGCGGCCATGGGCCCGAAAAGAAACGGCAGCGGCAGGCCCAACACGTAGAACAAACCCGCGCCGGCGGCAGCTATCGCCACCGTCATCGCCCGCCTTTGCGTAAAGAACGACACGCAATCTCCTCCGTTGACTATTTTGTATCCAACTGTATACAGGCGGACACAGGATGCAATCGACGATGTTTGTACATGGCTTCTGAAGATCCCACTACCGGTTCGCCGCAAAGTTCGAGCGCCTACCGTCGCTTGCTGGAGGAAATCCGCAGCGGCGAGTTGGTGCCGGGCGCGCGTCTGCGCGAGACCGAGCTTGCAGAGCGGTTCGGCATCAGCCGCACCCCGGTGCGCGAGGCGATCCGTCAACTGGAGTCTGACGGGCTTGTCGTGCATCTCCCACGGCAGGGGGCGGCGCTGCGGACGCTGGATTACCCTGAGGTCATGGAACTTTATGAAATGCGCGCGGTACTTGAGGGCACGGCGGCGCGGATGGCAGCCCGAGCGGCTTCGGCCATCGAGCTAGGAGAACTGGCGGCGCTGAACAACGAGTTGGCGGAAGTCACCGATCCGCGTCGGTCGTACGAGTTGAACCGCCAGTTTCACCTGACGCTGTTCGATGCCGCCAAGAACAGGTTCCTCATCCGGGCGATCAGCGGTCTGCAAAAGACGATGATGATCCTGGGCAGGACAACATTGGTGTCGTCGGAACGTGCACGCGCGGCGGTCGAGGAGCATTGGGCCATCTTGGCTGCGCTGGAAGCCCGAGACGGCGCTGCCGCAGAAGCGCTGATGCGCCAGCACATCGAAGCCGCGCACAAGGTGCGTGTCCGGACGCTGCGGGAACGCGAGCGGCCGGTCGAAGAAATCTGAATTGACGAGAAAGGGGGCACGGATGAGCCGGTCTGAGCCAAAGTCCCTGCAGGGGCCGTGGGACATTGTTGTCGTGGGTGGTGGCAACGCAGCCCTTTGCGCCGCCATCACCGCAGCCGAGGCAGGCGCCCGCGTCCTGATCTTGGAAGGCGCGCCCAAGCCCTATCGCGGGGGCAACAGCCGCCACACGCGGAACTTCCGCTGCATGCATTGCGGGCCCCTGTCCGTGCTGACAGGTGCCTATGAGGAAGATGAATACTTCCACGACCTGATGCTGGTCACCAAGGGCAAGACAGACGAACACCTCGCCCGGCTCGCCATCCGCAGTTCCGAGGAATGCCTGCCGTGGATGGAGGCGCATGGCGTCCGGTTCCAGCCTTCGCTGTCCGGAACGCTGTCCCTGTCCCGCACCAACGCGTTCTTCCTGGGCGGCGGCAAGGCGCTCGTGAACGCCTATTACAACACGGCCGAGGATCTGGGCGTTTCCGTTGTCTATGAAGCGCAGGTGACCCATGTGCATCTGGAAGGCGACCGCTTCACCCATCTGGACGTGACGGTGGACGGGCAGTCGCACCAGGTCGCGGGCAAGGCCGTGGTGCTTGCCTCGGGCGGGTTCCAGTCGGATATCGAGTGGCTGACCCGCGCCTGGGGACCGGCAGCGGCGAACTTTCTGATCCGCGGCACGCCCTACAACCGGGGCGTCGTGCTGAAGGACATGATCGACCAAGGCTGCGACACCGTGGGCGACCCCACACAGTGCCATGCGGTTGCCATCGACGGGCGCGCGCCGAAATACGATGGCGGCATCGTCACCCGGCTCGACTGCGTGCCGTTTTCCATCGTGGTCAATCGCGACGGCGACCGGTTCTATGACGAGGGCGAGGATGTCTGGCCCAAGCGCTATGCGATCTGGGGCCGACTGGTGGCTGCGCAGCCCGATCAGGTCGGCTATGCGATCATCGACGCCAAGTCTATCGACCTGTTCATGCCCTCTGTCTTTCCGCCCAACAAGGCCGACACGATCGAGGAGCTCGGCGCACAGATGGGCCTCGACGGGGAAAAGCTTGCTCGCACCGTGGCGGAATTCAACGCCGCCTGCCGCCCGAACGAGTTCAAGCCGTTCGAGCTTGACGGCACCGCAACCCAAGGGATCACGCCCGCCAAGACCAACTGGGCCCGGCCACTCGATACGCCGCCCTTCTATGGCTACCAACTGCGCCCCGGCGTGACCTTTACCTACCTGGGGCTCAAGGTGTCAGAGAACGCGCAGGTTCATACTCCCGAAGGCCCGCTGAAGAACGTCTGGGCCGCTGGGGAAATCATGGCCGGCTCGATCCTTGGGCAGGGCTATCTTGCCGGATTCGGCATGACCATCGGAACAGTCTTCGGACGCATCGCAGGACGGGAGGCCGCGGCCCATGTCAATTGAACTTCGCACCGCCGACCTTATCCAGGAAGCGCGCCGGCAGGTGGAAATCTGCAACGCCTGCCGCTATTGCGAGGGGTTCTGCACCGTCTTCCCGTCGATCAACCGGCAGAAGGCCTTTGCCGACGGTGACATTACGCATCTGGCGAACCTCTGCCACAACTGCCGTGGCTGCTACTATTCGTGCCAGTACACTGAACCGCATGAATTCGCGCTGAACCTTCCGGCGGCGCTTTATGAGGTGCGGCAGGACAGCTGGGAACGGCTGGTCTGGCCGCAGCCTCTTGCGCAAGCTTTCCATGAACATGGGGTGCGGATCGCGGCGGCGCTGGTCGTAGGGTTCGCGGCGCTGTTCTGGGCTGTGTCCGCGCTGCGCCCCGAAGAGGGTGACGGCTTCTATGCCTATCTTGCCCATAACGCGATGGTCGCGATCTTTGCGCCCGCCTTCCTGTTGCCGCTGCTTTCGGTCGCCATTGGCATTCGCGCGTACTGGCGTGAAGTCGGGGCTGGCCCGTTCCGGCTGAAGGACCTGTTCGGTGCGGCGCGTCAGGCGAGCTACATGCGCAATCTCAACGGCGGGCAGGGGCAGGGCTGCAACTTTGAGCAAGAAGACCGGTATTCCGACCGGCGGCGCTGGTTCCACCAGGCGACGATGTATGGCTTCCTGCTGGCCTTTGCTTCGACCTCAAGTGCTACGATCATGCACTATGTCTTCAACATGCACGCCCCCTATGGGCTGTTCAGCATCCCCAAGCTTCTTGGCGTGCCGGGTGGCATCCTGTTGGTGATCGGGACGCTGGGGCTTGCGCATCTCAAGGCAAAGGCCGACCCCACGCTGGGCGCGCCGCGGGTGTGGGGCGGAGAGATGGCCTTCATCCTGCTGCTTTGCTTCGTGTCGGCATCCGGTCTTGCACTTTATGCGGCGACGGGAACCGGGCTCGTCCCGGGCCTGCTGGCCATCCACCTTGGAGCGGTTCTGGCCTTCTTCCTGCTGCTGCCGTTCACCAAGATGGTGCATGGCTTCTTCCGCTTCACGGCGCTTGTTGTCGAAGAACAGAAGCGCCACCCCTAAGTGGCGCCGACGGCTCCGCTGCTCGGGCGGCCTGCGTGGCCGCATGGGTAGCGGGCCTTGGGGCATGATCAGCCCGCCCGCAAGGCCCTCGTTCCTGCTGGCCGAAGCCCATCAGTGGGCTGGCTGAATGGTGCAGCATCCAAGCAGTAGCTCAGGCGTTTCCTCTTCATGCACGATCGTCGCCTCCAACCCGTAGGTGCGATCGGACATGCCATCTGAACAGACGCGTGGCACGATGAAGGCCGTCAGGCGCGTTTCCCCGTCGCTGGTCAGGATGACCCGGCGCGGGTCCCGGAAGATCGGAGACGGCGCGACGGCGTCGACTGCATAGGTTTGATCCTCCTGATCTGGCTTGCTGAGGGTCATCTGACCATTGTCATGCCGCAGGGACCAGAACGGCTCCGTCCCCAGGCACATCATGTTCGGAGGGATGCGCCCTTCTTCCCATACGCCCACTTGATAGGCGAGGTAGCGCATCGAGACCCAGCCGCTGTCCTCGCGCAGGTTGATGCGCCCCCAGCGGGCGGTTTCATCCTCTTCCACCACCTCGATGTCCTGCGCATCGGGGGCAAGCGTTCCGATGATCGGCGACGAGGCGTCGGGCCTGGCGCGCACGTTCAGTACATCGTTCGCCGCGACACCATCGACATTGAACAGCGTCGGCAGGATGTATTCGCGTGTCGCCAGGGCAGGATGCGCCACAAGGCAAAGCGCCGCGACTGCCAGGATGCGCCCGATCTGGCGCGGGATGCGACGGGGGGTCAAGCTGTTCGCCCTTCATCAAGCAGAGGTGGCGGGGCGGCGTGATACGCCGCCCGCGTTTCTTCAGGCGTCCACGGCCTCACGGTGATAGTCGATCACGCGGTCCACCTCGGCCCGGTCGCCCATGATGACGCCGACCCGCTGATGCAGCCCGGTGGGGGCAATATCGAGGATGCGGTGCGGGCCGTCGAAGGCCTTGCCGCCCGCCTGTTCGACGATGAAGCCCATGGGGTTGGCTTCGTACATCAGGCGCAGCTTGCCGGGCTTCTTCGGGTCGCGGCTGTCCCACGGGTACAGGAAGATACCACCGCGCTTCAGGATGCGGTGGATGTCGGCGACCATGGAACCCGTCCAGCGCATGTTGAAGTTTGCCTCGCGGGGGCCGTCCTTGCCATCCATGCATTCGCCGACGTAGCGCTGCACGGCAGGGGCCCAGAACCGCTGGTTCGACATGTTGATGGCAAATTCGCGGTTGCCTTCGGGGATGCGGATGCGTTCCTGCGTCATCACCCAGGACCCCGTTTCGCGGTCAAGGCCGAACTCATAGACCCCTGTCCCGACCGAAAGCACCAGCAGCGTCTGCGGGCCATAGATGGCATAGCCGGCCGCGACCTGGTGACGGCCGGATTGAAGGAAGTCTTCCTCGGTCACCGCCCGGCCTGAGACATCCTCGGGCGCGCGCAGAACCGAAAAGATCGTGCCCACCGTCAGGTTCACGTCAACGTTGCTCGACCCGTCGATGGGGTCGAACATCAGCAGGTATTCGCCCTTGGGGTAACGGTTCGGGATGAGGTGGATCGTCTCCATCTCCTCGGACGCCATGGCGGCAAGATGGCCGCCCCACTCGTTTGCTTCAAGCAGGCGCTCGTTCGCGATGACGTCGAGCTTTTTCTGCGCCTCGCCCTGGACGTTCTCGGCACCCATGTCACCCAGCATCCCGCCAAGTGCGCCCTTGTTCACCGAAATGCTGATGGCCTTGCAGGTCCGGGCCACGATCTCGATCAGCAGGCGCAGCTGGCCGGGCAGCGCCGCCTCGCGCCGCTGTTGTTCCACAAGGAACTGGGTAAGGGTCTTGCGTTGCATCGGGTCCGGCCTCCGGGTCACGGGAAATGTCACTTGCGATCCTGATAATGGGTCAGGATGCCGCCAGAGCTTATCCTGCCCTGCAGCACGCGTCATCAGCCAAATCCGCCCTGCCCCGCGCCGTGGCGGAATCACCACTTCGGCCACTGGCGCTAACAAAGACGCAAGACGGCCTACCTGCCCATGAACAAGCCCATCGCCAGGCGCCAGCCGCGGCACCGGAATCGTCACCACCAGCGCCAATGAAACAAGGGGTTCTGTTGCAGGTGCCGTTTACGAACCAGAACATGCCGGTAAAAGACGTTTAAATTGCATTCCACTCTTTGAATGCCGGATTAAGCCCGGATTAAAACCCGGTTTCTAGCCTGACCCGGCACGAAGGTGCTGGGTAAGGGATCAAGAGGATGGCCGTTTTTCGCCATGTCGCGACGCATGTCGCGGGGGATGCGACTTATCTGACGGGGATTGCGGATCTGCACGTGGTGCTGGTGCGCGGGGTTCCGCGGCTCTACGCTACAACGCGGACGGGCGGCGGGCTCAGCGTTTTTGACGTGACGGGCAATCGGGCGGTCCTGATGGGGCAAGAGACCTATCTCTCGCAGGTGCGGCACCTGGCAAGTCCGCAACTGGGGGTGTTCACCACCAGTGGCGGCCCGATCCTGATGCCGATCGGTTTCCGGCAGGACGTATCAGGCGCCTATCGCATCAACGCAGACGGCTCCCTGGGTGAGCGCTACACGATGGTCGCAGGCCATCGGTTGCCCGCTGACATCGTCGCGCTGACCGAGGTGACGATTGGCGGGCGCACCTTTGTCTACCTGATCGAAAAGGGCCAGACCGCCCCACAGACCTATGAAATGACAGGCCCCCGGGCCATCACCCATATCAGCGGCACACCTGTTCCGGGCCCGATAGTGGATGCAATGATCCCGGCCACGATCGGGGGGCAGCAGTACCTGCTGACCGTTTCGGCGCTTGGCGACACGATCACAAGCTACCGCCTGTCCGCTGATGGCAGCGTGGTGCAGACCGGGCGGATCGGCATGGACAGCGGAACGGGCTTTGCCAGCCCCACCGCCATTTCCACCGTCACACTGCACGGGGCGACCTATGTGATCGTCGCGGGAACGGGCAGTTCGTCGCTCAGCGTGCTGCGGCTTTTGCCGGGGGGTGGGATGGTCGCAGTCGACCATGTCATCGATACGCTCGACACGCGGTTCCAGTCGGTGACGGCGCTGGAAACCTTCACCATCGGCGAGAGGGTGTTCGTGCTGGCAGGCGGGGCCGATGATGGCATCAGCCTGTTCACCCTGCTGCCCGACGGAAGGCTTATCCACCTGACAAGCCTTGCGGACACAACCACCACGACGCTGGCAAAAGTCGGCGCAATTGCGGCCACCTACCACAACGGGCGGGTGCAAGTCTTTGTCAGCAGCCTGACCGAGGTGGGCATCACCC
Source organism: Rhodobacteraceae bacterium LNNU 3342 (assembly GCA_008711135.1). Lineage (GTDB taxonomy): Bacteria > Pseudomonadota > Alphaproteobacteria > Rhodobacterales > Rhodobacteraceae > Halodurantibacterium. The sequence continues at coordinate 124,259 of VUAW01000005.1, read as the reverse complement.
AGTTCGATCTTGACCTCGGGACGCCGGGTGTTTCGCGGCATGGGGGCGCGGGCACACTGCATGGCACCGCCGGGAACGACCTGCTCGCCGCCTCGGCCGATACGGTAGAACTGCGGGGCGGCGCGGGGGATGACATCCTGGTTTCGGGCAGCGGGGCGCTGCGGATGTGGGGCGGGGCAGGGCGTGACCTGTTCGTGCTCACGCCCGGACCGCGGACCCTGTGGATCATGGACTATCAGCCCGGCATTGACCGGATCGACATGTCGGCATTCCCGATGCTGCGGAACGTCGGGCAGTTGACGATCCAGACGACAGCGCAGGGTGCAAGGATCACCTATGGCGCCACCACCATCGAGATCACGAGCGCGACCGGCGATCCCATTCCCGCCAGCCACTTCACCAACCAGGTTCTGCTGAACCTGTCACGCTATCCCCCCTTTGCCACCCAGTCGATGATCGTCGGCACCCTTGGCCACGATCTTCTGGAAGGCACGGATGACGACGAGGTTTTCATGGGCGACGCAGGCAACGACACCATCCATGGCGGCGGCGGCAACGACGAAGTTTATGGCGGCGATGGCGACGATTGGCTTTACGGCGGCGACGGCGAGGACACGCTGTACGGCGGCCTTGGCGCAGACCGGCTGTACGGCGGGCCGGGGCGTGACCTTTTGTTCGGTGGCACGGGCAACGACACACTGTTCGGCGGGGCCGGCAATGACACGCTTTATGGCGAGGATGGTGACGACGAGCTTTCCGGCGATGACGGCGACGATCTGCTGTACGGCGGGGCAGGCAACGACACGCTCTACGGTGGTTTGGGCCATGACGTGCTCTACGGCGGGATCGGCCATGATGTCCTATTTGGAGGGCCGGGAAACGACACGCTTCACGGCGATGTGGGAAACGACACACTTTATGGCGGCAAAGGCGATGACGTCCTGTACGGCGGCGACGGCAACGACTCGCTGGAGGGTGGCCCGGGCGAAGACACGCTCTATGGCGGGGAGGGGCACGACTACCTGCTGGGCGGCGACGGCAACGACCTGATCTATGGCGGCAACGGCAACGATACCATCGGTGGCGGCCCCGGCCATGACCGGCTGTATGGCGGCGGCGGCAACGACTGGCTCTACGGTGCGGATGGGGACGACCTTCTCTACGGCGGCGATGGCGACGACTGGCTTTATGGTGGCAACGGATCGGACACGATCCACGGGGATGCGGGCATGGACCGGATCTATGGCGGAATGGGCGACGACCTGTTGTACGGCGGGGCGGGGGACGACCAGATCTATGGGGAGGAGGGCAACGATACGATCCATGGTGGCGCCGGGCGGGACTCGCTTTACGGCGGGGCGGGGCATGACCTGATCTTTGGCGGGGACGGGAATGACTACATCCAAGGCGACGAGGGCGATGACCTGATCTACGGGGGCGCTGGCAACGACATCGTGGGCGGCGGCACCGGGAATGACACCATTCACGGCGACGAGGGCGATGACTGGCTTTACGGCGGCGATGGCGATGACTGGCTGTACGGCGGGCTGGGGCGCGATGCGCTTTTCGGCGGCGAAGGCAATGACTGGCTGTTTGGCGGCGCCGACAACGACACGCTTTATGGGGGCGGTGGCCACAACGTTCTTAACGGCGACGATGGAGATGACGAGCTTTATGGCGGCGACGGGAACGACACCCTGTTTGGCGGGATGGGCAATGACTCGCTTTATGGTGGGGCGGGGGATGACAAGCTCTTTGGCGGCGACGGCAACGACTACCTGCTGGGGGGCGCCGGGCATGACCTGATCCACGGCGGGTCCGGCAACGATACGCTGGGCGGCGGCGATGGGGACGACACGCTGCACGGCGAGGACGGGAACGACATGCTCTATGGCGCCGCGGGCAATGACTGGCTCTATGGCGGCCTGGGGGATGACTGGCTTTACGGCGGCGACGGAAATGACTGGCTGTTCGGCGGCGCAGGCCACGACCGCCTCTACGGCGGCGCGGGCAACGACGTGATCCACGGCGACGACGGCAACGACCTGATCTATGGCGAGGACGGCAACGACCTGATCTATGGCGGGAACGGCAACGATACGATCTATGGCGGCAACGGCCATGACACGCTGTTTGGCGGCAACGGCGCGGACTACATCCTTGGCGAAAGCGGCGACGACCTGATCTATGGCGGCGCAGGCAACGATACGATCGGCGGCGGGCTGGGCGACGACACGCTTTATGGGGATGCCGGGAACGACATGCTTTACGGCGCTGCCGGAAATGACTGGCTGTATGGCGTCACCGGGAACAACGTGCTCTACGGCGGGGACGGGGACGACTGGATCTTTGGCGGCGACGGCAATGACACGATCTACGGCGGCGCAGGCGTCGATGTGCTGACCGGGGGTGCCGGGGCCGATGTCTTCGTCTTCACCTCTGCCGCCGAGATCGGGATCGGCGCGACCCGTGACCGGATCACCGATTTTGAACGCGGTATCGACAAGATTGATCTAAGCGCCTTTGGCGTGCGCTGGGGTGGACCTGCCTGGACCTTTTCGGGACGCGGACCGGAACTGATCTTTAACGTCGCCTATGGGTCAGGCCGGCTGATCGGCGATGTGAACGGAGATGGGGTAGCGGACTTCGTGATCGCGCTGGACGGGATCGAGCATTTGGACAGGGGCGACCTGATCCTCTAGCCGCCCCTCAGGTGGTTATTCGATCACTGCGCAGGCTACGCGCGCGCCTGCGTCACCCGAAGGCTGGCTTTGATAATCGTCCGTGCCAGCGTGCACCATCAGGGCACGACCGCGGATCGCGTTGTCGCCCTCATCAAGGGTTACGAAGCTGTTGAAGACCTCTGCCCGCAGTGTACCGTCAGCTGGCACATACTGGTTGGGCATGTCGCCCGCGTGGGGGCCGCCTTCGACAAGGTAGCCGTGGTCGCTGCCGTCGGGGTTGAAGTGCCCACCGGCCGAGTCGTGGTCCGTTTCGTGGTCGCAGGTACCGTTTTCGTGGACGTGGAACGCGACCCAGCTATCGGCGGGCAGGCCTTCGACCTCGATCCGGATCAGGACGCCGTCGGGGCTGCCGGTCAGCGTGGCGGTGCCGTTTTCAGCACCCTCGGCATCGACAAAGGTGGCCGAGGCATCTTGGGCAAATGCGGCGGGTGCAAGCACGGTGAGGGCGGTGCAGGCGGCAAGGAAGTGTCGGATCATCGGGTCCTCCTGTGAATGACCATCCCTGCTGCAACGCGTGCGGCGGGCCGATGTTCCGGATGTCAGGGATGGGCGACGTGGGTCACGCTGGGACGCCAGTCATAGGCGATGCCCGCGACGCTGCCGAGCCCGGCCTCTGCCATTGCGCATTGTTCGACAAGCAGGCGGTATTCCGGCGCATCCGGGGCCGTATCCAGAAGCGCGTCGCGGTAAAGCTGAACGATGTGCCGTTCGGTCTGCCACAGTTCCGCAGAGGATGTCTGCCGCCCCCAGTCTATCGCGACCAAGCGCCGTTCGGGCAGCCAGTAGCCCGCATATCGCAGGGCCGCCCGCAGCATGGCAGCCGCACGGCGGCGGCTGGACAGAAAGGACGCGTTCGGCAGGGGCTGGCCACTGCGTACATGTGCTTCAAGCTGCAGGACGCTGGCTTCCAGAACTTCCAGAAGCTTTATGACAGAATGGTCTTGTTGCATGGGCGGCGGACTCAGTTGTTGTCCATGTCAACATTCAAGGAATGAATTTGTTCCGCAGGTTCGGCGGGATCATGCGCATGTCGTGAAAATTTTGGTCTTACTGTCCGGCCAGCACACGCGCTGACCAGACCTTGCGCAGCGCCTCGTCAAGCTGGGACGGGGTGATGGGCTTTTCGATGACTTCGACGGCAGGATCCACCGGCAGGTTCGTGCGGGAATAACCGGTGGCCATCACCACCGGCACGCCGGCGGCGATCAGCTGCGCGGACAGGTCGAACGACGTGCGTCCGTGGCTGAGGTTGACGTCCAGCAACGCGATGTCCGGGGCTGACCGGGCCAGCGCCTGTTCGGCTGCTTCAAGCGTGTAGACCTGCTCTACATGCTCGAACCCCAGATCATGAAGGGTATCGACCGTCTCCAGCGCTATGATCGCCTCGTCCTCCAGGTAAAGGAGCCGCATGCTGGAGGGGGTCCACCTCTGTGTCATAATCTACTTCCGTTGCTGCATCCCAAGGTAGATCCAAAACCGCCTCAAGCCCTTGCGGTTCCCAAGACATTGACACCTGCCCACCCATTGTCCCTGCGATCAGCGACTGGATGAGCTGTGTGCCGAAGCCAGCGCGTTCCGGTTTGGACACGGGGGGGCCGCCGCTTTCCTGCCAGCGCAGGATCAGGCGTTCGCCATCACCCTCGTCAAGGCGCGACCAGCGGACGTGGACCTGCCCCGAGGGGCTGGAAAAGGCACCATATTTGGCGGCATTCGTCGCCAGTTCGTGCACCGCCATCCCCACCGCCAGCGTCCCGCGGGCATTCAGCCGCAGTTGCGGCCCGCGCAGGATCACCCGTTCGGGGCCATAGATCTGCAGGAGTTCCGGCGTCAGCACATCCCGGATCGCCGTCGAGGACCAGTTTTCCGCCGTCAGCAGGTTGTGGGTATGCGCCAGTGCCCGGATCCGCTGATCAAGCGTCTCAAGGATCTGCTTGGGGTCGCCCTTTTCACGTCGTGCCCGGTTCACCAGCGCGATCACGTTTGACAGCATGTTCTTCACCCGGTGCTGCAGCTCGCGCATGATGCGGCGCAGGTCGGCCTGAAGGTCCATGTGGCTGGTCACGTCGCGCACGTTCATGCCGACAGCGCCCACGCGCCCCTCTTGCCGGACCGGATACCAGTCAATTTCCCAGATGCGGGGAACGTCGGGATTGGCTTGGACGTGGCCGCGCAGGATCTGCCGCAGCAAGGGCTTGCCAGTGCGCAGCACCTCGCGGATCGGCTCGGTGACGACGCTGCCCAGCTCGGGCAGGATTTCACTTACGGTGCGACCGATATGATCCTCGACGCTGATGCCATGGATCGCGGCAAGATGCGGGTTCACGCGGATGTAGCGCAGGTCGCTATCGATAAGCGCCATCGCGATCGGGCTGACGCGGTAAAGCTCCTCGACCTCTTCCAGCCGGGTACGTGCTGCTTCGGTGGCTTTCTCAAGCTCCTTGGCATAGCGCGCGACCGTTGTGATGTCGAAGATCGAGAACACGACCCCGCCGGCGCCCAGCCCATCCGACCGGTAGGGGGCAAAACGCATTGAAACCTCGGTCTTGCCGTCCAGCGTGGTGAATTCCTGCTCCTCGGACAGGCCCGTCTGGGCGACGCGGCGGCAGCATTCCATCACCGCATGCATGTCCAGCCGCGACCCGATATCCTCCAGCGCCCGCCCGCGGTCCTGTTCGACGAAGCGGAAGTAGGCCACGGCCTCGGGGGTGAAGTTCCGCAGGCGGAAGTGGTCGTCTAGGAAGACGGTCGCGATCTGCGTGCTTTCGGTGAAATTCGCGAGATCGGCGTTCACCTCGTTCAGTTCGCGCAGCTTGTTCTGAAGCTCTTCGTTGGTAGTCGAAAGCTCCTCGTTCGCGGACTGGAGCTCCTCGTTCATCGACATCATTTCCTCGTTGGAGCTTTTCAACTCCTCGTTTGATGTCTCAAGCTCTTCGATGGTGGTGCGGATGGTCTGGCGGGCATCCTCAAGCTCGTCCTCAAGCTGGCCAACGTATGCTTCGTCGATCACGATCCGCGCCTCGGCCCCGGCCTCTGGGACGGCACTCCCGCTCAGGCCGGTCTGGAAGGTCACCAGCCGCGTCCCGTCGGGCAGGCGTTCGGCTGCCAGCAACAGCCGCGAGGGCAGGTCAGGACCGGGATCGGCGATCTCGATCTGGCGATAGTCGCCGGGGCCCATGGCAAGCCCCGTCAGCAGCCGCCGCACCGCCGGTTCCAGCGCCGGCAGGATCAGCCGCCGCAGCCCGAGCGACGCGCGCCCGGTGGCAACCTTGACGTAGCGTTCGGCCCCCGGGCCAACAAGCTGAACCTCATCCCCCTGACCGATCAGGAGGAAGGGCGGAGCATGCCGGGAAAGCAGGGCCCGTGCCGCGGGGATCGACATCTCCAGCCGCGCATCCTCAACCCGCGCCGCCGGGGCTTCCTCGGGAGGAGTGACGACTGGCGGCCGGTAGGCCCGCGGCAGATCCAGAAGCCGCGCCGCTGCGTCGTTGCGCTGAAACACCCGCTGGCCAGCAACGAGTTCGCGGAAGCTGCCGTCGCTGGCACGCGGCGTCTCGCTTGGTCCCAATACAAGGTAGCCACCGGGACGCAGCGCATAGTGGAAGATGCGGGTCGCTATCTCCTGCAGGCCCAGATCGAAATAGATCATCAGGTTACGGCAGGACAGCAGGTCGAGCTTGGAAAACGGCGGGTCCTTGATCAGGCTCTGGCTGGAAAACCGCACCATGTCGCGCAGCCCGCCGCTGACATCGAAGCCGCCGCGCGTGGCGGTGAAATAGCGTTCGGCGAAACCTGGCGGCAGTTCAGTGATGATCGAATTGGGGTAAGATCCCTGGCGGGCGACGTCCAGCGCCTCGTCGTCGATGTCGGTGCCGAAGATGGACACCCGCGGGCGGACATCCATCCGCTCCATCGCGTCGTCGATCAGCATGGCAAGGCTGTAGGCCTCTTGGCCGGTGGAACAGCCCGGCACCCAGACGCGCAATTCGTCGCCATTGCCCTTGGTGGAAAGGATCTGCGGCAGGATGCGCGTGCGCAGGGTCTCGAACACCTCGGGGTCGCGGAAGAAGCAGGTGACGTTGATCAGGAGGTCGCGATAAAGCCGCTCTGCCTCGCGCTTGTTCTGCACGAGTTCCCTCAGGTAATCTGCCGGTTCGTCAAGCCCCAGCACCGACATCCGCAGTGACACGCGTCGCAGCACCGTGGCGTGCTTGTAGCCCGAGAAATCATGGCCGGTGCGGTAGCGGACGTTCTTGACCACCTTGTCGAGCAGTTCCGCGTCGCTTTCGATTGCTGGGGCAAGACCCTGCCGCCGGTCGTGGAAATCGCGCAGGACTGCAAGCATGTCGCTGACGGGAAGCACCATGTCCACCGCATCCGTCGCAATTGCACTGCGCGGCATCCCATCATAGCGCGCCTCGCGCGGGTCCTGGGCAAAGACCAGCCCGCCGCCTTCCTTGATCGCGCGCACGCCTTGGCTTCCATCACTGCCCGTCCCTGAAAGCACCACCGCCGCTGCCTGGGTACCATGGGCCTTACCAAGGCTTTCGAAGAACTTGTCGATTGGGCGGCGCAGGCCCCGGGGGTCTTGGAACTCCACCAGCCGCAGCCGCCAGCCCTCGATCTCCAGCCCGTAGGCGGGCGGGATCAGGTAGACGTGGCCGGGCTTGACCTCCATCCCGTCCTCGATCGAAAGGACGGGAAGCCGTGTCCGCTTCGACAGGATTTCCGGCAGCAGGCTGACGTGTTCCGGGTCCAGGTGCTGCACCAGGATCAGCGCGAAGTTGTCATCGGCCCGCAGGGTGCCCAGAAGCGACTGAAACGCCTCCAACCCGCCGGCCGAGGCGCCCACGCCAAAGATGACGGTCTCGCGGCCGTCGTGGTTCGTAAGGTTCGGGTCGGCATCCTTCATTCGGAACACCGGTGGGCTGGCCGTTCGCGTCGCATCGCGTTACAGCTACAGGATCGGGGCGCAAGGTCAATGCCCATCAGTTAGGCGCAAGTGACAGGGGGAAAAGTACCATGCCGCTGGAGTTCGAAAAGATCAGGGGCGTGTTCGAGCGGTCGCCCGTGGCGCTGACGCTTGCCGACATGTCGCAGCCCGACCAGCCGCTGATCCTGACGAACGCGCGGTTTTCCAACCTGACCCACTATGGCGAGACTGAGATGCTGGGCGTCAACTGCCGCTTTCTGCAGAAAGAGGGCGAGAATCCTCAGGCCCGGGCCGAGGTCAAGGAGGCCATGGCAGCCGGCCAAGAGGTGCAGGTGATCTTCCGCAACTACCGCAAGGGGGGCGAGCCCTTTGACAACCTGCTGTTCCTTCACCCGATCGGAAAGGTGGACGGGCGGCCGGAATACTATCTTGGTTCGCAGTTCGAGCTTGTGGGCGAGGCGCCGGATATACTGGACGCAAGTGGCCGGCACGTGGACGGGCTGAGCTCTGATCTCCAGCGGCTGGAGGCGATCACCGCGCAGCTTCATGCCGAACGCCGCCGTCATCTGGCGAACACGGCGGCGGCGCTGGTACGGACTTGGGTCCGCTCTCGCTGATCCGCCAGGTGGCGTCGGCTGCTGGCTGTAAGGGTGGGGCGGCCCCAAGCTGGCCGGGGACATTTTCTCAGAGCAAGCAGGCGGGCCCTCGGGCATGTGAGGGCTGAACTGGCGCCTCACCCGGTCCGCGCAACGGCCGCAGTGGGCATGGTTTCCGCAGGACAGACGCGCCAGCGTCGGCCGATCCGCCAGATTCTAGCGCAGCGGGATCACCGCTTCGGCCCGGGTGCCGCGGGGCTGCGGGGGATAGACGAGTTCAGTTTCAAGGCTTGACGCCATCGAGTTGATGATGCCGGTCCCCAGCCCCGTTCCCTTTGGCGCGGCCTCCGGGTCAAAGCCGGTGCCGTCATCCTCGACCCGCAGGCAGGCAGAGCTGGGGGTGTCGCGGACAAAGCTGATCCGGATCTCGCCGCTGCCAGACGGATAAGCATATTTCATCGCGTTCGTCACCAGCTCGGCCACGATCATGCCGACGCAGACTGCTCGGTCCGCGCTCATCTCGATCGGCTCGGACTTCAGGGTGAGGCGGATGTCGCGCCCTTCGTCCTGCATTGTCGCGTCCAGATCCTGGACAAGCGTGCCGAGGTACTTCTCCATCTCGACCCGCCGCACGTCCTCAGAGGTATAGAGCGCCCGGTGCATCCGTGCGATCGCCGTAATGCGGGCGTGAGTTTCGGTCAGCTCGGCCTTGGCCTCCTCGCTTTTGCTGCGTGCGGCCTGCAGCCGCAGCAGGCTGGACACCATCGCCAGGCTGTTGGCGACGCGATGGTTGACCTCTGCCAGAAGCGCCTCGGCCCGTTCCTTACCGCGCAGGATTTCCGCATCGGCCAGTTCCTTGGCGGCGCGCAACTGTTCGTTCGCGATGGCCTGCTCGATGGCGTTGGCAAGAAGCGTCAGGAAGTCCTCGCCAGCCGTTTTGGTAACGTAATCAGCCGCCCCCGCCTTCATGGCGTCGATAGCGACCTGAGCCTCGCTCGACCCGGTGACATAGATGACGGGGTGGTGGTGATTAGCCTCGCGCAGGCGGCGCAGGATATCCTGCCCGGTGCCGTTGCGCAGGTAATGATCCAGGACGATAAGCTCGACCCGTTCGGTCGCCAGCAGCGAGAGAACCTGATCAGGCTCCTCTGCATGGATGACCTCAAATCCGCGGCGGCCAAGCACCTTCTGTACCAGCCGCACCAGCGTCCGGTCATCGTCGATGTAGAGGATGCGGGTGGAGGCCACCTTGACCGGACCGTTCACGGGACCTGCATCACCGAAAAGAACAGCCCCAGTTGCCGTATGGCGTTGGCAAAGCTGTCGTAGTCCACGGGCTTGGTGATGTAGACGTTGGCGCCCAGGTCATAGCAGCGCTGGATCTCTCCCTCATCGTCCGTGGTGGTCAGGATCACCACGGGAAGGCGGCGGGTGTTTGGGTTGGTCTTGACCTTTTCCAGGATGTCGATCCCCGACATGTCGGGCAGGTTGAGGTCCAGCAGGATGAGAAGATAGCGGTCGGCAGACACGACGCCGCTGCGGTCCGGGCCAAGGACGAAATCCAGTGCCGCACCGCCGCTGGTGAAGGGGATGATCTCGTTGTTGACGCCGGCGCGGCGGACGTTCTTTTCGATGAGGCGCGCGTGGCCCTCATCATCCTCGATCATGACGATCGTGACTTCCTTGCCCAGGGCTTTCATCGTTGCATTGTCCTCATGATATGCGACAGATCCACCGGAAGCCGCAGAATGAAAGTGGCCCCTGCGCCCAGCTTCGAAGAGACGGTGATTTCCCCACCCAGGTTGCGGGCCAGCGACCGCACATGCGCCAACCCGATCCCTTCGCCTGCACGGTCCTGCTGGCCGGACCTGCGGAACAGCTCGAATATACGCTCGTGATCCTCCGGCGCGATCCCCCGGCCGTTGTCCTCTATCTCGATCCGGACCAGGCGCGGACCCTCGGTGCGGGCGCGGATCTTGATGCTGATCGGCCGGTCCGGGTGGCCGTATTTGACCGCATTGTCAAGCAAATTGCCAAGGATTTGTTCAAGCGACAAACGGTCGCTGACCACGGGGGGCACGTCCATCGCCACCTCCACGCTGCCGCCTGTTTCCGCGATCTGGTGCTGCACGGTATCGGCAGTCTGTTCGACAAGCTCGCGCAGGTCTATCCGTTCGGGGCGAAGCTGGCGCCGCCCGTCGCGGGAAATCTTGAGAATCGCGTTGATCAGCGCGTCCATTTTTCGCGTCGAGGAACGGATGAACTCGATCGCCTCGGGCAGGTCCTCGGACGCGGCGGCGCGGGCATCGATGATATCCTGTTCCGAAACCGGCTTGTCGTCGGCCAGCACATAGTTCTGAAGCGCCCGGAGCGAAGCTTCAAGCTCGCTGGTGAAGCCCATGACGTTGACGAGCGGGGCGCGAAGATCATGCGTCACGATATAAGCGAAACGCTGGATCTCCTGGTTGGCGCGCATCACGTCCTCGGTCCGCTCGGTCACCTTCTGCTCAAGGCTGGCGTTGAGGCTTGCCGTCTCCTGCTGTGCCGCCTGCAGGTCGCGGATGTGGCGCCCGACAAGGTAGATCGCCCCGCCGACCACCGGAATCATGAACACCGCGCTCAGCGCCGCGAAAAGCCGCAGCCGCGCGCTGGTGGCAATCTGACGGTCGATCTCCGCCCGCACGGCGATGTCAGATTCACTGATGATGCTGCCAAGGATGCGGCGTATCGCATCCATCGCCTGCTTGCCCCGTTCCGCCAGCACGATCGCCACCGCGGCCTGCTGTTCCTGTGCGTCGGCAAGGGCAACCGTTTCGGCAAGTTCATCAAGCTTCACCGCGATGTGCTGGCGAAGCTCGGGCAGGTTCCTGCCGCGTTCGGGCAGCGGTTGTGCCGCATCCTCAAGCGCGGACTGAAGCACCGCGATCCGGCCAATGGCGTCCTGATAGGGGCGCAGGAAGCTTTCATCGAGCGTCAGAAGATATCCGCGCTGGCCGGTTTCGGCATCCTGCACCGCCGACATCAGATCGGCCGCCACCCGCCGGACATTCCGTTCCTCGACGATATTAAGGAAAAGCTGGTTCGACCGGTCGGCTAGCCAGATCGTGGACCCCACGACCCCCATCAGGATGCTGGCACCGATCAACAGCATTGCAAGCGTCGTGCGTACGAAGGCAGTGCTGGTCATTTGTACGCGGCAACCTTTGGAACTAATATCTGAACAGGCCTCGGAAATACGACCGGGCGTTCCATTTCTACCGCTTCTTCCTGTCACTGCAATCGTTTTTTCTAGAAATGACGCAGGGTTGGCCGTCATGGCCGTCCATGTCAGCAGCTGGCTGGGAACCAACAACCGGCTGCTGCATTGGCTGACGCCGGACGCGTCCAGGTCCCGCCAGCAGGAGCACGTGTCGATGGTGAAGGATGAACCCCCCCGGCAGGATGGCGCCCGTTCGGTATGCGTCCTGCTGAACCCGCGTTCGGGCCGCAAGCGCCCGGACCTGCGGGGAGAAATCGCCGCAGCCTGTGCGCGGCTGCCGCTTGAGGTCGATGTGCGGGTGCTGGATCGTCGGCGGCCCGTCAGTGAACAGGCGCTTGCGGCTGCGGCGGATGGATATGACATTGTCGCGGCCGCGGGGGGGGACGGCACCATTGGCGGCGTTGCCGGAGCACTTGCAGGCACCGGTCAGGCGATGGGGGTTCTTCCCTTAGGCACCTTCAACTACTTTGCCCGCTCGCTCGGCATTCCCGAAGACGTGGGACCGGCGCTTGACCTGTTGGCGCAAGGGCAGCCGCGTCCGGTGAACGTCGGTCGCGTCAATGACCTGACCTTCCTGAACAATGCAAGCCTCGGGGTCTATCCCGCAATCCTCAGAACGCGGGAGCGGATCTATGGCCGCTGGGGCCGCAGCAGGGTGGCTGCCTATTGGTCCGTACTTGTGGCGCTTCTGCAGGGGCACCGCGACCTGGCGATCGATGTGGAGGTCGAAGGCCGCCGGCGGCAGATCCGCTCGCCGCTCATCTTCGTGATGCTGAACGCGTACCAGCTTGACGAACTGGGGCTGGAGGGCGGCGAGATCATCCGGTCCGGGCGCTTTGCCGTTTTCGTGGCCCCCGCCCGCAGCCGCTGGGGGATGATCACCACAGCCATCGCCCTTGCCCGCCGGCGGCTGGAGCCGGTGCGGGATTTCGAGCTGATCTCTGCACGCTCCCTGATCATCGATACGGGCCGTCCCCGCGACTGGCTCGCCCGCGATGGGGAACGTGCGCACGTGCCGGGGCCGTTTCATTTTGCGGTGGAACGGGGCGCGCTTCGCCTTGTCCTGCCCGCCGAGCGGGCCTAGCTTCCGGGCATGGCACGGCTTGTCCATATGTCCGACCTGCATTTCGGCCGCGACCTGCCGGAACTGCACGACCCGCTGATCGAGGCGGTGAACCGGATCAAGCCGGATCTGGTTGCGATTTCGGGGGACCTGACCCAGCGCGCGCTGGCACCGGAATTTGCGGCGGCGCGGCGCTTCATCGACCGCATCAAGGCGCCTGTACTCTGTGTGCCGGGCAACCATGACGTGCCGCTTTATAATTTCCCGCAGCGCTTCGTGCGGCCCTTTGCCTCTTGGCGCCGCGCCATCGGAACAGAACTGGAGCCGGCGTTCGAACGGCCAAATATGGTGGTGGTCGGGCTGAACACGGTGGACCCGTTCAGCTGGCAACGCGGACGGGTGCGGCAGGCGGCGCTTGAACGGGTTTGCGCCCGCTTCCGGGCCGCACCGCCCGAGGCGCTGCGGGTTCTGGTGGCACATCACCCGTTCGAGCAGCCTGAGGACGCGGCCAAGACCGCCACCGTGGGGGCAGAGGCGGCGCTGCGCGTCCTGCGCGGCTGCGGGCTGGACATCGTGCTGACCGGGCATCTGCACCAATGGTCCGTCATCCCCTACCGCCGCCTGCGTGGGGGGGCCGGCGCCTTGCAGATCCAAGCCGGCACCAGCCTGTCGAACCGGCTGCGCGGCGAAGAGAACGACTTCAACCTGATCACCCACGATGGCCATGCCCTGTGCGTGACGCGCTACATCGCGGGTCCGGATGGTTTCGCCTCGCTTCCGGTCGTGCAGATCCACCGGACCGACGCCGGCTGGCACCACTGACGGAACTTGCCCCTTTCACGCGGGTTGAGACAGGCAACTGCGGGACGGGCCATGCTTGAGTGGATAAACACCTACAGCACACAGATCGACCTGTTCCTGAGCGCCGCGACCGCGGTGGTCTGGATCGTCTACCTGCAGCTTTTCCTGATCACCTTCCTGCGCCAGACCCGGTCGGAAATCCTGATCAGCATCGGGGCAGGACACGGAACCCGCGCCCGCTGCTTCGTCAGTAATCTGGGGATGGAGCCGATCTACCTGTCGGACATCGTGCTCTGCCTGCGCGGTGCCGACGGAGAGACCCGCGCCTTCGTCACCGAACGCGAGGAACTGCGGCCCGAAGACCTGTCACGCCCCGCAGAGGGCACGAACCAGGGGCCGCTGAAGTCGGGCGAGTCCGCTGACATCGGCAGCTTCGACAACCTCGTGGCCCGCGCACAGGCCATCAACCGGGATGTGGCGCTGGCGAATTACCAGGAGATGGAGGTGACGGTCGTTGCGCAGGCAGCGTCAAACGCATCGCTGATCGCGGCGCGGCGCGCCTTCCGCATCGTCGAGGCAGAAGGCACCGAAGGCAACCTGCGGGTCAGACCCGTGGGGTTGAAGACCCGCCAGATCCGGTCCTACTTCGCGCGTCGGCGCCTGCACCGGGAGCTTGAGGCAAACCTGTGACCGCGGTTCTGTTTAGTCCCAATGCGGCGCAAGGTGCCCGGGGTTCACGATCCGGCCGTCGGGGCGGGCAAGCGCGTGGATCGCGGCCATCTCTTCCTTGTTCAGCGTGAAGTCAAAGATCGCCAAGTTTTCGGCCAGACGCTCCACCCGCGCGGTCTTTGACAGGGCGATCACGCCTGGCTGCTGCACAAGCCAGCGAAGCGCAACCTGCGCGGCCGTCTTGCCATGGTCCGCGCCGATTTCGGCCAGCAGGGGGTCCGTGGCGGCACGGCCATCGGCCATTGCGTAATAGGACGTGATGGACAGCCCCAATTCGCGCGCCGCCAAAAGCACCGGACCCTGCGCAAGCCAGGGATGATATTCCACCTGGTTGGTGACCAGTGGCGCGTCGGAGTGCTGCACCGCCTCGCGCATCTGGGCGGCGTTGTAGTTGCTGACGCCGATGTGCCGCGTCTTGCCGGCCGTGTGAACTTCGTTCAGCCGACCGATCCGGTCCGCCATCGGTACCTCGCTGCCGCCGGGCCAGTGCAGCAGCAGCAGGTCCACGTAATCGGTCTGCAGCCGCGCAAGGCTTTCGTCCAGCGAGCGCTCGAAATCCCCTTCGGCAAAGTTGGTGACCCAGATCTTGGTGGTCAGGAAGAACTGGTCCCTCGGAATGCCCGAACTGGCGATCACGCTGCCCACCGCGTCTTCGTTTTCATAGATCTGGGCGGTGTCGATATGGCGAAAGCCTGCGCGGATAGCCTGCGGCAGCACCTCGTGAATTTCGGCGCCGCTCATCCGGTAGGTTCCAAAGCCGAGCGCGGGAATGTTCGCGCCGTGGGACGGGACAATGGGGATCATCGCAAAGCTCCTGAACTGCCAGCGGGACGGCCGGTCTGGGAACAGGCTAGGAAGACAATGGCGCGCTGTAAAGCGCGGCATTCAGAACAGGGTGACCGTTCCCGCATCCTCGGCCCCGCGCGGCGGGGGCGCCTTGGCCAGAAGTTCCGTCGCCTCGTGGCTTGCCATCAGTGCCTGTTGCGCCTGGCCGGTGTGCGGCCAGAACCGAACCTTGCGCCCTTGGGTGCCGCCTACGCTTTCGCCAACGCAGCGGATGTTTTCGCCCTGCAGGAACCAGCGGGCAAAGTCCACATTCTCCTGCCCGATGTTGCGCAAGCCGGGCAGCATCCGCCCGCCGCCAAAGATCTTGGCTTCCAGCCGCCGGCGATCCGCGCGGTGCTTCAGCAGGGCGTTGATCATCTGCTCCATCGAGTTCACGCCATAGCGCAGGCTCGCCGGGTCGTTCAGCGCTCCGCCGGGCAGCAGGAAATGGTTCATCGCCCCTACCCCTGCGACAGGATCATAGATGCAGGCGGCAACGCAGGAACCCAGAAGGGTGGTGAACATGTCCTCTGGCCGGTTCGACAGGCGGTATTCGCCCTGCAGGACGTGGATCACGTTCTGGGTGGGGCTTGTCACGAGGTGATACCGGCCTGCTTCTGCGCGATCCGGGCGCAGGCACGGAGAATTGCTGTGCCGATCGCGCGATCGGGCAGGATCTCGTCGACGGCGCCAAGTTCGACCGCCACCCGAGGCATGCCATAGACCGTAGAAGTCGCCTCGTCCTGCGCGATCGTGTGCCAGCCGGCCTGGCGCAATTTCAGCAGACCGGCGGCGCCGTCGCGGCCCATCCCGGTCAGCAGCACCCCTACACCCGGCGCGGGCGCGTGCAGGGCCGCAGAATTAAACAGCGCATCGACCGAAGGGCGGTGGCTGGTCACTTTTTCCCCGGCGATGAGGCGGCAGTGCGGGCTGGGCTGGGCCCGCAGTTCAAGATGGTGCTGATCGCCGGGCGCAAGATAGACGCGTCCAGGTTCAATCGGGGCACCGGTGAAGCCCTCTGCCACCTCTGGGCGCACGATCCGGTTCAACCGTTCTGCCAAGCCAGCACTGAAGCTGCCGCGAATGTGCTGAACGATCAGGGTAGGCGGGCAATCTTCAGGGAAGACCGACAGGATCTGTTCCAGCACGCTCAGCCCGCCGGTCGAGGCTCCGATGCAGACCAGCGGCAGCGACCTTGCGCCGGGAACCGTCCCCGACAGGGGCTGCGGGTTGCGCAGCTGTTCCACCACGCGTGCGGCCACTGGCCCGTAATCATCCCCAAGGCGCAGAGCGTCCACTTCCTCCTCGGGCAGGACAGCCAGCACCAGGCGCCGCGCCAGCAGTTCCGGCCGGGCACGATCGAGGCCGGCAATATCGGCCGCGCCCACGACAACCACG
The DNA here is from genome assembly GCA_008711135.1 of Rhodobacteraceae bacterium LNNU 3342. GTDB lineage: Bacteria > Pseudomonadota > Alphaproteobacteria > Rhodobacterales > Rhodobacteraceae > Halodurantibacterium. The sequence continues at coordinate 107,914 of VUAW01000005.1, read as the reverse complement.
GCGTCGGCCTCAGCGGCAGCGCTGCTCTTGAGGGCCAGGGGCAGCGAAACCACTGTTTCAAGGACGGCCATATCTTCCTGACGGCGCAGCGCATCGGCCAGCCGCATCGCGCGGATGGGCCGGCGGTCCACCAGAATGATCCTTTTTGGCAGTGCCATTCGTGCGCCTTCTGCTTGCGGTTCAGAGCGGCCCGTATTCGCACCGCGCGCCGACATTTGCTCAATATTGATTAAGAGAGCGTTAATTCCGCCGGAGCCGAAGCAAGGTTTTTCCGATCAATCTCGGCTTAAACTGTCTGCGCCATGATTGCCAGTAAAGGCACCTCCCGAAGCGGTGAAAGAAAATGAACAACGACATGGCAGAGCAACTCGACTGGTTCGGGTTCGGTGGCAAGGACAATCGGACGGCCTTGGCCGAGGCGGGAAGCCTTATCGTCCCGCAGCTTAAGCCGATCCTTGGCCGGCTTTACGCTGTCGTTCTGCCAATCCGCCCTGGCCAAGGCATTTCAAGGCGCCGGGCCTGATGGATCACGCACGTGATGCCTAGAAAAAACACTGGCAGCGCCTGTTTTCCGACCGCTTCGATAAAGATTATTTCGACGCTGCCGAACGGATTGGGACGGTGCATTATCAAATTGGCCTGCCGCTGAAACAATTTGTCGCGGCCTATGCTTCGGTTGGCGCGGATCTTCAGGGCATCATGATGACGGCCTTCGTGCACCGTTTCGGGCGCTGCGACATGGACGCGCGATGCGCCTCCGCACGGCCATGACCGGCACTGATCCTGGACATCGAGATCGCCTCGACCGCCTTCCATCATGCGCAACGGGATCGTTTCCTGACCCGGATCAGCCATCTTTTCGACCATCAGGCTGCAGAGATCGTGGAGGGTATCGCTTCCTCGGCCGGTAGCCTCTCGCGCCATGCGCAAGGGGTGCTGCCGCGGGCCAACCAAAGTTCCCGCATGGCGCAAGAGGCCGCAAGCGCGGCCGAACAATCCGCTGCCGTGTCCAGAGCGTGTCGAATGCCACCGGGGAAATGTCGCAGTCAGCCCGCATCTTCGCGCAGCAGATCAAACGCGCGTCTTCCCTCTCTGCCGCCGCCTGGGACCAGACCCGGGCGACCGACAGGTCGTGCAGAGCTTGCGGGCATCGCGCGAGAGGATCGGGAACTTGGTCGAACTGATCGCCGACATCGCATCGCAGACCAACCTCTTGGCACTGAACGCGGCGGTAGAGGCCGCGCGGGCAGGCGATGCAGGCAAGGGCCTTGCCGTCGTGGCGCATGAGGTCAAGATGCTGTCCATCCGCACCGCTGATGCAACCGATGAGATCCGCCGCCAGATCCAGGCCATGCGGTCCGAAACAAGTGCAGCAGCCGACACGCTGCGCAGCATCGCCGGCACGATTTCTGAACAGGACGCCATCACCGCCCGGCTATCCCAAAGCATCGAACAGCAGATAAATGCCACTGCCGATATCGCGCAGAATGCCGTTGCCACCGCCCGCGGCACTGAAATCATGGCGGGCATGATCGAGAAGATGAGCTTTGCTGCCGCCGAAACTGACAACATCTCGCGCCAGATGACGGGCGGCGTCGATCAGGTTCTGGATGCCCTGACCGGCCTGCAGTCCCAGGTGCACAGCTTCGAGAACGAGATCCGGGTCTGCTGACCCCTTGCGCCTGTCGATCTGCCTGCTAGACTTGCCTCGTTAACCGTTGGGGTGCCCCGCAAGGGGCTGAGAGGTCCTGCACCAACCCATGGAACCTGATCCGGGTCATACCGGCGGAGGGAACGGTCACAGGATGCACCGGCGCATCTTCTGCTCAGCCCCACGTCCCGTATGCCCAGCACGGCAAGGAGTAGGGCTGTGGCGGCCATTGCACTGACGATCGCGGGCTCTGACTCTGGCGGGGGCGCAGGCATCCAGGCGGATCTCAAGGCCTTCTCGGCGCTTGGCGTCTATGGGGCGAGTGTGATCACCGCCCTGACCGCGCAGAACACCCGCGCCGTCACAATGGTTGAACCGGCGAGCCCTGCGATGATCCGCGCGCAGATCGACGCGGTTTTCGATGATCTTGCGGTTGGGGCGGTAAAGCTCGGAATGCTGGGCGGGGTGGAGTCGATCGCGGCGGTGCAGGCGGGGCTTCAGGGGCGCGATGTGCCGGTGGTGCTTGACCCTGTGATGATCGCGAAGTCCGGCGCGCGGCTGCTTGCGCCCGAGGCGATGTCGGCGCTGAGAATGCTGCTTCCGCAGGTGGCGCTGCTGACCCCGAACCTGCCAGAGGCCGCAGCGCTGCTGGACCAGCCGATGGCCCTCACGCCGGAGCGAATGCGGGCGCAGGGCGAGGCATTGCTGGACCTTGGCCCTGCTGCGGTGCTCATGAAAGGGGGGCACGCGGACGGGCCGGTCTGCGTCGATCTTTTGGTAACCCGGACCGGCGTCCATAGCTTGGAGGCGCCTCGGCAGGCAACCCGCAATACCCACGGCACGGGATGCAGCCTTTCGGCGGCAATCGCGGCTGGCCTGGCGCAGGGGGCGGATCTGGCCGCGGCGACGACCCGCGCGCACGGCTGGCTCCAGGGCGCAATCCGGGCGGCGGATCGGCTGGGCGTCGGGCAGGGTCACGGACCAGTCCACCATTTTCACGAGATCTGGCCTCATGTCTGACATCACCATTCTTGGGGCTGGGGTGGCCGGGCTTTGCGTGGCGACCGAACTTGCCGCGCGGGGCCTGCGGCCGGTGGTGGTGGACCCTTCCCCCGCGCCGGGGCCGCAGGCCTGTTCCTGGTGGGCGGGAGGAATGCTTGCCCCCTTCTGCGAAGGCGAAAGCGCCGAGGAGCCGGTGGTGCGCCTTGGCCAAGGCGCGGCAGACTGGTGGCAAACCCATGCCGGTTGCGTCAGCCGCAACGGCACCCTTGTCGTCGCCCCAAGCCGGGATCGGGCGGAACTCGTCCGCTTTGCGCAAAGAACGACTGGGCACCGCTGGCTGGATGCCCAAGGCATCGCGGCGCTGGAACCTGACCTGTCCCAGACCCGTTCGGGTCTTTACTTTGCCGACGAGGCGCATCTGCCGCCCCGGCAGGCATTGGCGGCCCTTGCCGAAGGGCTGGCACGGCGCGGCCTTCAGGTGACCACTGGCGCGCCCAGCGACGGCCTTGTCATCGACTGTCGCGGCCTTGCCGCCCGCGACGCCTTGCTCGACCTGCGCGGCGTCAAAGGGGAGATGCTGGTGCTGCGCTGCCCCGAGGTGACCCTGTCCCGCCCTGTGCGGCTTTTGCACCCGCGCCACCCGCTTTACATCGTGCCGCGCGGCGATGGCGTCTTCATGCTGGGCGCCACCCAGATCGAAAGCGGCGAACGGGGGCGGATCACCGCCCGCTCGCTGCTTGAACTTCTGTCTTCGGCCTATGCCCTGCATCCCGCCTTTGCCGAGGCCGAGGTGCTTGAAATCGGCGTCGATGCCCGCCCCGCCTTTGCCGACAACCTGCCGCGCATCCGCAGGCGGGGGCGCATGATCCTTGTGAACGGGCTGTTCCGCCACGGATTCCTGCTGGCACCTGCGCTGGCGCGGATGGTGGCGGATCTTGTGCTCCATGACGTGAAACCGGAGGTGATGGATGAAGATCGAGATTAACGGCCAGCCGCAGCAGGTCGAGGCCACCACGCTTGCGGCGCTGGTTGCAGAGCTGGCGCTTGAAACCACGCGCGTGGCCACCGCGCTGAACGGTCGGTTCATCCCGTCAAGCGCCCGTGACGCGCAGCCACTGACCGAGGGCGACCGGATCGAGATCCTGTCGCCAATGCAGGGGGGCTAGGGATGCGCAGTTTTTATGGCATCACGCTCGACAGCCCGATGATGCTGGGGACGGCGCAATATCCCTCTCCGGCGGTGCTGGCTGCGGCGTTTCAAGCGTCGGGGGCAGGGGTGGCGACTGTCTCCCTGCGACGAGAGGCCGGCGGCGGCCATGACTTCTGGGCCCTGATCCAGGATCTTGGCGTGCGCATTCTGCCCAACACCGCCGGCTGTCACAGCGTTAAGGAGGCCGTGACCACCGCCCATATGGCGCGCGAACTGTTCGACACGCCGTGGATCAAGCTCGAGGTCATCGGCCACACGGACTCCTTGCAGCCCGATCCCTTTGGTCTGGTCGAGGCCGCACGGGTTCTTTGCGACGAGGGCTTTCAGGTTTTCCCGTATACGACCGAAGACCTCGTGCTCGCCGATCGGCTGGTCGAGGCGGGATGCCGGGTGCTCATGCCCTGGGGAGCGCCGATCGGAACGGGCCTCGGGCTTAATAATCCCTACGGGTTGCGGAGCTTGCGCGCCAACTTCCCTGACATCCCGCTGGTGATCGACGCAGGGCTGGGTCTGCCCAGCCACGCCGCGCAGGCGATGGAGATGGGGTTCGACGCGATCCTGCTGAACACAGCAGTGGCAAAGGCTGGCGACCCGGCGCAGATGGCCCGTGCCTTTGCCCGCGCCGCCGAGGCGGGGCAGCTTGCCCATGCCGCCAATCCGATGGAGCCCCGCGACATGGCCGCGCCCTCGACCCCGGTGCTGGGTAAGGCGTGGCTCTCATGACGTTGCCGCGCTTTTACCCGATCTTCGACAGTGCCGACTGGCTGGCGCGGATGCTGCCGCTGGGGGTGCGCTTCACGCAGCTGCGCATCAAGGACCGCCCGCTGGACGATGTCCGGGCCGAGATCCGGCGCGGCAATGCCTTGGCGCAGGCGCATGGGGCTGATCTGGTGGTCAACGACTACTGGCAGATCGCGATAGACGAAGGGGCAGGGTGGGTTCACCTTGGTCAGGAAGACTTGGACGATGCCGACATTCCTGCGATCCGCCGTGCGGGCCTTCGGCTGGGGCTGAGCACCCATAACGAGGCCGAACTGGACCGCGCGCTGTCGTTCGCGCCCGACTATATTGCGCTGGGGCCGGTCTACCCGACGATCCTCAAGCAGATGAAATGGGCGCCGCAGGGGCTTGATCGGGTGGCCGACTGGAAGCGGCGCGTGGGCGATATTCCCCTTTGTGCCATCGGCGGGCTGAGTGTTGAGCGCGCGCCCGGGGTCTTGGCTGCCGGGGCTGACATGGTGTCGGTTGTCACCGACATCACGCTGAACCCTGACCCCGAGGCGCGCGTGGCGCAATGGCTGAAGGTCACGGCATGACCCGCTACACCCGGCAAGAGGCGGTCATCGGGTCCGAAGGGCAGGCGCGGCTGGGGGCGGCGCGGGTGCTGGTGGTCGGCGCGGGCGGGCTGGGTGTGCCGGTGCTTCAGTACCTCGCCGGGGCAGGCGTGGGCCAGATCACCATCCTGGACCCTGATCGGGTGGAGGTGTCAAACCTTCACCGGCAGCCGCTTTATCGCATAGCAGACTGTGGTGTGCCCAAGGCAGAGGCGGCGCGCGAAGCCCTGCTGGCGCTGAACCCGGAACTGCGGATCACAGCGTGCGTGCAGGCGATTGACCCCGACAATGCCGCGCAAATTGTGGCGGCGCATGATCTTGCGCTGGATTGCGCGGACAGTTTCGCGGTGTCCTACATTCTGTCCGACACCTGCCTCGCGCTGGGGTTGCCGTTGATTTCCGCCTCGGCGCTGGAAAGGTCGGGATATGCCGGCGGGTTCTGCCGTGGCGCGCCCTCGCTTCGGGCGGTGTTTCCGGACCTGCCCGAACGGGCGGCCACCTGTGCCGCTGCAGGCGTTATGGGGCCCGTGGTGGGTGCCATCGGGGCGATGCAGGCGCAGATGGCGCTCGCGGTACTGCTGGACATGGCGCCGTCGCCGCTCGGGCAGATGGTGACCTGGGACGCGGCAGGGTGGCGGATGGGGGGATTCCGCTTTGACGGCGCGCCTGAACCGGATCGGCCGCTGCGCTTCATCTCGCCAGCCACCATTCAAGCCGGGGATCTGACCATCGACTTGCGCGATCCGGAGGAAGGGCCACTTGCCACCCCTTGGGCGCTGCGGATTTCGCCCGAACGGCTTGGCGCGGAGCCACCGGCTGCGGCGCCGGGACAGCGGGTTGTGCTGTGCTGCCGTTCCGGCCTTCGGGCATGGCGCGCGGCGCGGCAATACGAAACCAGCAGCCCCGCGGAGGTCGTGCTTGTTGCGCTGGGGCAGCACCCGCCCGGTTGATGATGATCATCGTCAGGAACCATGCTGCCCTTGGCGCGTTGCCGGAGAACTGGAAGGACAAGGAGGCGCGCATGGCTGAATCCGGCAAGATCAAGGAGAAAGGCGAGGAACTTCACGAAGACGCAGCGGCGGAAGCGGGCCGGCTTGCCGACAAGGCCCGTGACATCGTCAGCCGCGCCTCTTCCGACGGGCGCGAACTTTGGGATGGGGCAAGCGCCCGCGCCCGGGCCCTGACCAGCCGCGCACGGCGGGAAGCATCTGATCTGGGCGAGACGATGCGCCAGAATTCTACCACGACCACGACTGCACTCACCACCTTCGGACTGGTCTGCTTCGGGCTTGGGCTTGCTATCGGCTCTGCCCTCAAGGGCGACCGCCGCTAGCAAAAGAGGAGTATCTTCATGGAGGACGCACAAGTCGGCTGGATCGCCGCCATCATCATCGGCGGCATTGCGGGATGGCTCGCCTCGCTTGTCATGAAAACCGACACGGGCATTATTCTTAACATCATCCTGGGGATCGTGGGTGCCGCGATCGCCAACCTGATACTGGGCCTCTTTGGCGTGGCGTTCTTTGGCTGGCTCGGCTACCTGATCGCGGGCTTCATCGGGGCGGTGATCCTGATATGGCTGGTCCGTGCCATTCGCGGGGGCAGGGCCTAGCCGCGGCTGACGCCCGGTACATAGAGGGCTTCCAAGTTCTGGGGCTGGGGTGGCGACGCAGATGCGCGCCGCCCCTAGCCTGTTGACCACGTTGCGCAGGTTCTGGCCTATCGAAGGGATCAGCGGATGTCCGGCATCCAGTTCCAGCCAGCCCCCGCATCTGGTGGAACTGTGCCATAGCGGTGATTTGTGCCTGATCAGTCTGCACAACGAGCTAAAGCGCTAATTCGTGTTCAAGTCGGTGCCCTGTCTTGGATAGGGTCCAGCGGGACGTTTTTCAGCGACAACAGCTTTGGATACTTCCTGTGCCCAAAACATAAAGACGCTGCCGCTTACCCACGGGAACACGCGCAGGGCTCATAGCGACATCGCCTTGCCAAGCCGGCGTCCCGCCCCATCATCACGGTCATGAACGGGCGTACCATGATACCTCTGCTTGGCATCAGGCTGGCTCTGCTTGGGCTTCTGTGGCTGATCCTGACCGGTGGCAGCCTGGACGGGGTGCTGCTTGGCCTTGTGACTGTTCCCGCCGCCTGCTGGCTGAGCCTGCGCCTGCTGCCGCCCGCCCAGATCCGGCCGTTGCGGGTTCTCGCGCTTGTGCCTTGGTTCCTGTGGCGGTCCCTGATCGGCGGGATCGACGTCGCCCGCCGCGCCTTTGACCCGCGGCTGCCGATCGACCCATCATGGGTGCGGGTTCCGGTGGCGCTGCCGCCGGGCGGGCGCGTGGCTTTGGGGGCAGAACTGTCGCTGATGCCCGGAACGCTCGTCGCCGGCAGTGACGGCACCGCCCTACTGGTCCACATGCTGGACCGTGGCCAGGAAGTCGAGCAAGCCGTCCAAGCCGAGGCCGCCCGCATCGCCACCCTGATCGAGACTGATCGATGAGCGGGTGGTTCATGTTTTTGGCGACAGTGCTGCTCTTATCACTGGCGGGCGCGCTTTGGCGGGTCTGGTCCGGGCCTTCGCAGGCCGACCGGATGATGGCGGCGCAGCTTGTGGGAACGGGTGGTGTGGGCGTGGTGCTGTTGCTGGCGGCTGCGGGCGACTGGGCGATGATCGATGTGGCGGTGGTGCTGGCGCTTCTTGCGGCCTTTGCGGCGGTGGCCTTTGTGAAGGCGCAGACGCCGCAGGGGGCGGGCGACCCCGAGGATGACGCCGATGGGTGACGTCTTCTCGGTCATCCTGACGTCGGCGGCGCTGCTGTTCTACGTGGCGGGAACGGTGGGTCTTATTCGCTTTCCGGATACGCACAGCCGGCTTCATGCGCTGACCAAGGCCGACAATCTTGGGCTGGGACTGCTGATCCTTGGGTTGATGGCGCAGGCGGATGGGTGGGTCACCTTGGGCAAGCTGCTCCTGACCTGGGTGCTGGCCTTGATCGCAGCGGGAGCGGCGGCGCAACTGGTGGCGCGCACGGCGCTTGGGGACAGGCGATGACGCTGGCCTTTGACCTGGTCCTTTGCGCGATGATCGTGGGCGCTGCCATTTGCGCGGCGGTGGCGGGCACGATCTTTGCCGCAGCGGTTTTTTTCATTGTCTACGGGATCTTCGTGTCATTGGCCTGGCTGCGGCTTGACGCCTTCGACGTGGCGCTGGCCGAGGCTGCGATGGGCGCGGGCCTGACCGGCATCCTGCTGTTGCGCGCGCTTGGCCGTATGCCCGCGTCAGAGGATCGTCCGGGCCCTGCGCTTGCCCCGGCGCTTGCGGGGGCGGGGCTGGCGCTGGCGCTTGGCTGGGCATTTCTCGCCTTGCCTGAAAGTGCGGGACTAGGTCCGGTCGTTCGCAACGCGGCCCCCGGCGCAGGTGCGGAAAACCCGGTGACGGCGGTGCTTCTGGCCTTTCGGGCCTGGGACACACTGCTGGAGACGATTGTGCTGCTGGCGGCGCTGCTGGGTGTCTGGGCGCTCAGCCGGGACGAGGCATGGGGCCTGCCGCCGGGGCTGCCGCAGCGCGTCCGGCCTGACGGTGTGCTGGCCGGGTTCGGGCGCATCCTGCCGCCGATCGGGGCGGTTGTCGGGGTCTATTTGGTCTGGGCCGGGACCAGCCGCCCCGGCGGCGCCTTCCAAGGGGGGACGGTGCTGGCGGCGGTTGCGCTTCTGGTGTCGATGGCGGGGCTTGCGCAGGCCCCTCGGGTTACCTCAGGCGCACTGCGGCTTGTGCTGGTCGCAGGGCCACTTGTGTTTCTTGGGATGGCCTTCATCGGAGCGGTCCTGTCGCTCTGGCAGCCGGGGGCGGCATTCCTGGCCTTGCCCGAAGCGCATGCCAAGTCTCTGATCCTGGGGATCGAGCTTATGCTCACCCTGTCAATCGCCGTGACCCTTGCGGCACTGGTCGCCGGCCCGCCCGAGGATCGCGCATGAACGTGACCGTTCTGGGCCTTTGCGGGGCGCTGCTGGTGGGCATCGGCGTGTTTGCCTTCCTCTGGCAGCGGCATCTTTTACGCAGGGTGCTGGCCTTCAACGTCATCGGATCGGGCATCTTCCTGTACCTTGGTGCTGCGGGGGCACGCGGGGGCGCTGCCGATCCGGTTCCGCACGCGCTGATCATTACGGGGATCGTGGTGGCACTTTCGGCCTCGGCGCTGGCGGTCGCGCTGGTACTGGCCCATCTGCACGCCAGTTCCGCCACCCGCCTGCCCGAGGATGAGCCATGAGCCTGATCCTTCCGCTGCTGGCGGCAGTACCACTTCTGGGAGCGATTGCCGCGGTGCTTGCGCCACGGGCTGGAAAGGGCATTGGCCTGGGTGTGGCGATCGTTCTGTTGGCGGCGCTTGCCGTGCTGGTCGGCGGGTTGAACACGCCGGTTGTCCTTCCGCTCGGTGGATGGGAGCCGCCCTTGGGCATCGCCCTGCGCGTCGATGGGCTTGCGGCGGCGTTCCTTGGGCTGGCGGCGGTGGTGATGACAGGGGTGCTGATCGCCGCGCCCTATCGTGGGGCGGGGCGCGAGGCAGCTGCCTTCTGGCCGCTTGCCCTGCTGCTTTGGGGGGCGCTGAACGCGATCTTCCTGTCGCGCGATCTGTTCAACCTCTATGTGGGGCTGGAGCTGCTGACGCTGGCTGCCGTGGCATTGGCGGCCTTAAGCGGAAGCGCGGGCGCGCTGGCGGCGGCGATCCGCTACATGGTCTTCGCGCTGATGGGATCGCTTCTGTTCCTGCTGGGGGTCGCGCTGACTTATGCCGCGCATGGGGCGCTTGACCTTGCGGCGCTTCCGGGGCGGAATCCGCAGCCGACGGATGCGCTGGCCGCAGGGCTGATGACAGCGGGGCTTCTGGTCAAGACCGCGCTTTTCCCGTTCCATGCCTGGCTGGCGCCTGCGCATTCGGGGGCGCCGGCGCCAGCCTCGGCGATGCTGTCGGCGCTAGTGCCCAAGGCGTCCTTCTACATCCTTCTGCGCCTTTGGTTTGAGGCGCTTCCGGATCTGGGGCGGCCCGGCTTCCTGTGGCTGATGGGGGCGCTTGGCACTGCAGCGATCCTTTACGGCGGCGTCATGGCCCTGCGGCAGGCGCGGCTGAAGCTGGTGATCGCCTATTCGACGGTGGCGCAGATCGGCTACCTGTTTTTGGTGTTTCCGCTGGCAGGCGGTGGCGGCGCGGCGCAGCCCTGGGCAGCGGGGGCATGGACGGGGGTGGTTTTTCATGCTTTGGCGCATGGGCTGGCCAAGGCGGCGATGTTCCTGTGCGCGGGACTATGGTTGGCAGCAGCGGGCAACGACCGGATCGAGGCGCTGCGCGGCGCGGCCCGCGCCACGCCGATGGCTGTCTTTGCCTTTGCGTTGGCGGCGATCTCGCTGATGGGCCTGCCGCCCTCTGGCGGGTTCACGGCGAAATACCTGATGGTGACATCGGCCTTCGCAGCCGGTGCGCCCTATTGGGCGCTGGGGCCGCTTCTGGGGGGGCTTCTGGCGGCGGCATATCTTTATCGTCCCATCGCCGCGGCTTTCGCGCCCGTCGAACCCGAACTGCGGCCTGTGCCCCGCGGGCAGCAGGCGGTTCCGCTGGCGCTGGCGCTGGGGGCGATTGTTCTGGGACTCGCCTCGGCCCCGCCCTTTGACCTGCTGCAGATCGGGCGGCCCGAGGCGGCGGCAAGGGGGGTGGAATGACTGCACTGCTGCCGCTTCTGATCCTCATGACATCCGCCGTGCCGGCGGTGATCACCTTTTTCCTTGCCGAAGATAGCCACCGGCTGCGCAATACCTTGAACCTTGCCGGGGCAGTCCTGAAGCTGGCGCTGATCGTCTTCATGCTGCGCGAAGTCGCCGCCGGTACGGTTTACGAGACGCGGCTGAACTTCGCGCCGGGGCTTTACCTGTTGTTGCGGGCGGATGCGCTGTCGCTTTTGTTCCTGACGCTGTCGGCGTTTCTGTGGTTACTGACGACCGTCTATGCCATCGCCTATTTCGAAAAGGAGCACGACCTGTCGCGCTTCTTCGGGTTCTTCAGCCTGTGCGTGGCGGCAACCACGGGGATCGCGCTGTCGGGGACGCTGATCTCGTTCTTCATCTTCTACGAATTGCTCACCCTGTCGACCTGGCCGCTGGTCGTTCACAAGCAGGACGACAAGTCGCTGGCCGCCGGTCGCAGCTACCTGAGCTATGCGCTGCCGGGCAGTGCCGTGCTTCTGATCGCGATCATCTGGCTGGAAAGCGCGACCGGCCCGCTGGAATTCGCCATGCCCCATCCGCTGGGCGGGCTGGAGGAAGCGTCGCTGCGGGCGATCTTTGCGCTGTTCATCCTGGGCTTGGGGGTCAAGGCCGCGCTGGTGCCGCTGCATGGCTGGCTGCCGGGGGCCATGGCCGCCCCCGCCCCGGTCAGCGCGCTTCTGCATGCGGTGGCGGTGGTCAAGGCCGGGGCCTTCGGGATCGTGCGCGTGATCTATGACGTCTTTGGGATCGGGTTGGTGGCGCAGCTGGGGGTGGGGCTGCCGCTGGCCATGTTGGCCTCGGTGACGATCATCTGGGGTTCCATCCGGGCGCTGCAGCAGACGGAGGTCAAGAAGAGGCTGGCCTTTTCCACCGTCAGCCAGGTGTCCTACATCATTCTGGGCGCGGCGCTGGCTGGCCCCTACGCGGTGATCGGGGGGCTTGTCCACCTGGTGCACCAAGGGCTGATGAAGATCACGCTGTTCTTCTGCGCCGGCATCTATCAGGAACGCGCCGGCATCACCCGGATCGAGGATCTGGGCGGCATAGGGCCACGGATGCCCTGGACCTCGGTAGCGTTTTCGCTGGGGGCGATGGGAATGATCGGGCTGCCGCCGATGGCGGGCTTCATCACCAAGCTCTATCTGGGCATCGGGGCTATCGAGGCAGGCGCGCCCTGGGTCGTGGCGGTGCTGGCAGGATCTACGCTGCTGAACGCGGCCTATTTCCTGCCGCTTTTGTACCGGATCTGGTTCCTGCCGGGGAATGAGGACCTGCCGGTCGCGCCAGCGCCGGGGCTGGTGGTGCCGGCGGCGGTCACCGCGGCGGCGGCGCTGGGGGCAGGGCTTTTCGCCGGGGCTGCGATGAGCCCGCTGGGCTGGGCCACCCTGATCGTGACGCGGGAGTACATGCCATGATCGAGGGGCCGATCCTGCCGCTTCTGTCCCTGGTCTGGCCGCTGCTGCTGGGGGTCGTTGCCTCGCTGCCGCCGATGCAGGCGCGTGCGATCAGCCTGTTGCCGCTGGCGCCGCTGCCAGCGCTTGCCGCCGCATGGGCGGGGGTGCGGGGTGAAACAGTGGTGCCGGACCTGTTGTTGGGTGCGGTGCTTTCGGCAGGGGCAGAAGGCGCGCTGTTGTTCGGGATGACGGCGGTGCTTTGGTTCGCGGCGGGGATCTATGCGCTGGTCTACCTGCGCGACACGCGGCGGCCGGCGGTGTTCGCGGGATTCTGGTGCCTGACGTTCGCGGGCAACCTTGGCGTCTTCGTAGCGGCGGATGTGGCGACGTTCTATGTTTCGTTCGCGGCGGTATCGCTTGCGGCCTATGCGCTGGTCGTTGCGGATGGCACGGATGAGGCGCTGCGGGCCGGGCGGATTTATCTGGTTCTTGCCGTGCTGGGAGAGGCTTGCCTGCTTCTCGGGCTCATACTTGGCGCAGGGGCGGCGGGTAGTCTGTCGCTGCCAGAGGTGCGCGCGGCGTTGGTGGGGGAGCCGGTGGCAGCGGTCCTGCTGATCGTGGCCTTTGGCGTTAAGGTAGGGTTGGTGCCGCTGCATGTCTGGCTGCCACTGGCGCATCCGGCGGCGCCCACGCCTGCCTCGGCGGTGCTGTCGGGGGCCATCGTCAAGGCGGGTGTGATCGGTTTCATCCTGCTGGTGCCAGAGGTGCCTTGGCTGGTTCCCGCGGGGCTGGCGACCGCGTTTCTGGGCGCAGTGCTGGGGCTGACACAGCGGCACCCGAAGGCGATCCTGGGTTATTCCACGGTCAGCCAGATGGGGCTGATCGTGGCGCTGTTGGGGGCGGGGGACGCGGGCCCGGCTGCTTACCACGCCATGCATCATGGATTGGCCAAGGGTGCATTGTTCTTGTCGGTGGGGCTGGTGGCCGCGGCGGCAGGCCGCTGGCGTTGGCTGGCGCTTGGCACGGTGGCCCTTGCCGCGATGTCTGTCGCGGGGGTGCCGCTGACCGGGGGCGCACTGGCCAAGGCGGCGGGCAAGGGCGCGCTCGAACCTTGGGCGGCCACTGCCGTAACGGTTTCTGGAGCGACCACGACGTTGATCCTGGGCTGGTTCCTGCTCTGCCTCGCCCGGCAGCCGGGCAAGGGGCGGCCGTCATTGCTGCTAACCGTACCCACGTTGGCGCTGGCGCTGGCGGCGATCGTGGTGCCGTGGTGGCTTTGGCAGGGCTGGACGGGGCTTCCGGCTGACTATCCGCTTCACGCCGACACGGTCTGGTCATCAGCATGGCCGGTGGGACTGGGGCTGGCAGTGCTGGCGCTTGTCGCTCTGCGGCCGGTGTCGCACGTTCCGGCAGGCGACATCGTCATCTGGGTAGAGCGGACCGTGCGAGACTTGCGGCATTGGTTTCTGCGGACGGCGCTGGAACGGTCAGGCAAGGTGCGTGCGCCGCGTCCGCGGGCCGGTCGCGCCGGGGTCGTGGCCGAGGTCGCCGAGCGCAGGCTCCTCCGCTGGGGGTGGAGCGGCACGGCCATGGTCCTTGCGGCACTGGCCATTGCAGGAACGCTGCTAGGTTGAACAAAAGGACCCCCTGCCTGAAGCTTCGGAGGAAGCCATGTCTCATGCGCCGATCGTAACGGTCACTCTCAACCCGGCGCTGGATGTGGCGGCGGACAGCCCGGTGCCGGTGGTCGCAGGCCCGAAGCTGCGATTGGGTCCGCCGCGCATGGACCCGGGCGGGGGTGGCGTCAACGTGGCGCGGGCCATCCACCGGCTGGGGGCAGAGGCCCTGCCTGCCGTGGCCCTGGCCGGGCCGACAGGGGACCGGGTTGCCGCGCTGTTGCGACAGGAGGGGCTGAACCCGCATCCGCTTCCCGCGCCGGGCGAAACGCGCCAATGCCTGACCGTCACCGAAAGGGCGACGGGCCAGCAGTTCCGCTTTGTCCTGCCGGGCGACTCCTGGCAACCTGATGACGAGGCGCGGGCTATGGAGGTCCTTGCGGCGCTTGCCACGCCGGAAAGCGTTGTGGTGCTGAGCGGGAGCCAGCCCCCGGGTGTGGCCGAGGATTTTCCGGCCCGGCTTGCGCGGGCGCTGCGTGACGCGCGGCTGATCGTTGATACCTCAGGCACTGCACTTCAGCGCCTTGTCGAGGTGCCGACAACCGACGCGCCCTATCTGCTGCGGATGGATGAGGCCGAGGCCGAAGCGCTTGCCGGCGGAGCGCTGAAGCATGCCGCCGATACAGTCGAGTTCGCGCAGGCTCTTGTAGCGCGTGGGGTCGCGCAGGTCGTGGTCGTGGCGCGCGGGGCTGACGGTTCGGTACTCGCCCACTCTGGGGATACCCTGCACTGCGTCCCGCCACGGGTGGAGGTGGACAGCAAAGTTGGCGCAGGCGACAGCTTTACCGGCGCGCTCGCTCTTGCGCTTGCACGGGGGGAACCCGTGGCAGATGCGCTGCGGCTGGGGGTTGCGGCGGCGGCGGCGGCGGTGATGACCCCCGCCACCGAACTGTTCCGCATGGCGGACGTGGAGCGGATCTTGCCGCTGTGCGAGGTCAGACCGGGACGAGGGCGCCGCGACGGGTAATGACCTGCGCCGCCAGCCGCGCGCCGGCGCGGACGGCATCCTCGGTCGGGGAACCTGCCAGAAGCGCAGCGAGGAAGCCCGCGTTGAAGCTGTCACCGGCGGCAGTCGTGTCGACAACCTCGGTTACCGGTTCGGCGGCGTGCTCTTCGACCCTGCCATGTTCGATGGTCAGGATCGTGCCCGGCCCGTTCTTGACGACGACCAACGCCGCGCCGGCACGGGAATACCGCCGACCCGTCCCCGCCGGAGAGGCATCGCCGAACCAGCGCGCTTCATCTTCATGCGAGGGCAGGACGATGTCGACCATAGCCGAAGCTTCGGTGATGACATCGCACATCACCTGCGTGTCGGGCCAAAGCCGGGGGCGCAGGTTTGGGTCAAACGCGATCAGGCTGCCAGCCTCGCGCGCATCGGCCAGCGCCGCCAGAAGCCGCGCCCGATCTTCGTCCGGCAGGATGGCAAGCGTGATCCCCGACAGGTAGATCAGCGTCGCGGGCCGAAGCGCCGCCGCCAGTGTAGCCGGGTTGGCCGCAAGACGCCGCGCCGCGCTTTGGCCGCGCCAGTAGGAAAAGCTTCGCTCGCCCTTCTCCAGCGCGATCATGTAAAGGCCGACGGTAGCATCGGCATGGCGCGCCACATGGGCGGTGCCGATGCCCGCCTCGTTCAGGAAGGCCAGCATCCGATCCGAAACCGCGTCAGTTCCCACGGCGGAAACATAATCCACTTCCCAATCCGCAGGCAGGGCCCGCCGCGCGTACCAGGCAGTGTTCAGGGTGTCCCCCGCAAAGCCCATGGTATAGCCATCCGGCACACCGGACGGCGCGAATTCCACCATGGCTTCGCCAATGGCCACCACGCGTTTCATCAGGTCCCCTTACAGCAGCATCAGCGACAGCGCCGGGACATATGTCACCAGCCCCAGCGCCAATATCAGCGCCGCAAGGAAGGGCCAACCCGCCCGGAGGAATTCGGGCATCGAAGTGCGCGTCAGGTTGCACACCAGAAGCATGACCGTTCCCACAGGTGGGGTAAGTGTTCCCAGCGACAGGTTCAGGATCATGACGATGCCGAAATGCACCGGGTCAATGCCAAGCTGAGTGATCACGGGCTTCAGCAGCGGGACAAGGATGATCAAGAGGGCGGTGCCCTCGATGAACATGCCAAGGCCCAGCAGCAGAAGGTTCAGCACCAGCAGGAAGACCCAAGGGCTGGCGGTAAGCCCGGTGATGAAGTCGGCCAGCTGCACGCCCGCCCGCTCCATCGTGAAGATCCAGGCAAGCGCCGAGCTGGTCATGATTACCAGCATCACCGCCGCCGTCTGCCGCGCGGTTTCCGAAAGGGCCTGCCCGATATCGGACAGCCGCGTCTGGCGATAGACGAAAACACCGATGATCAGCGTGATGACAGAGGCGACGGCTCCGGCCTCGGTCGGGGTGAAGATCGCCAAGCGGATACCGCCGATGATCAGCACGACCAGCAGGATTGCGGGCCAGGCGCCCAGGATCGTGCGGCCGGTTTCCCCCAGCGTGGGCCGGGTGGTGCGCGAAGGCTGATATCCCTCTTTCCGGGCCACGATCCAGACGGTGCCCAGCAGCAGCGCCGCGCACAACAGGCCCGGGATGATCCCGGCGATGAACATCGACCCGATGGAAACGTTTGCGACCAGCCCGTAGATGATCAGAGCGATTCCCGGCGGGATAATTGGCGTGATGAGCGACGAAGCCGCGGTGACGGCTGCGGCGGATGCGCGGCGCCAGCCCTGACGCTCCATCTCAGGCACGAGCATTCGGCACATCATCGCGCTGTCGGCAAGGTTGGAGGCCGAGATCCCGCCCATCATGGTCGACAGCATGACGTTGGTATGCCCAAGCCCGCCGCGGAACCGGCCGACCATCAGGTCGGCGACCTTCAGCAGGCGTTCAGCGATGCCGGTTGTTCCCAGCAGCGTTCCCAGCAGTACGAAGAACGGAATGGCAAGCAGGGACGCGTTCTGCGTCGGCGCCATGATCCGCTGCACCGCGATCGACAGGGGCAGGT
Organism: Rhodobacteraceae bacterium LNNU 3342; assembly: GCA_008711135.1. GTDB lineage: Bacteria > Pseudomonadota > Alphaproteobacteria > Rhodobacterales > Rhodobacteraceae > Halodurantibacterium. Next base: position 90,891 of record VUAW01000005.1, on the reverse strand, counting down.
TCGAGAAAAAGATGAAATACCCGATCACCGCGGCGAACATGGCAAGATAAAGCCGCATGTTCAGCGCAAAGAGGGCGAACATCACGGGGATGATGACGAACCACGACATTCGGGTTTTCCTTCAGGTATTATTGCTGCGCGCGCGGGCGGAACAGGTGCACCAGCGTCACGATTGCGGTGCCGATTCCGCCGACGACCAGCGCAAGGTCAAGCCAGAACCACGAGATGCGCAGGATCTGCGTCCGTTTTTGCCCCGCGGCTTGTCCCAGTTCCCAAGCGTACCATGCTATGACGAGCAGGAGCGAGATAGAGGCGAGCCCCACGGCCATCCCGATCGCCCGGCGCAACAGGGGCGGCAGGGCCTTGACGATGAAGTCGATGGTCAGGTGCTGGTCGTTCCGTTCGCAGGCGATGGCGCCCACCAGCACGATCCAGATCAGCAGCAGGCCGGAAAGTTCCTCGGTCCACTGGAACGGGGCTGCCATGACATAGCGCATGAAGACAGAAGCCGCCGTGATCAGCACGAGGACGGCGATCAGAAGTCCGGCAATAAGCGAGGCGGCGCTGGAAAGGTATCGCATGGCGGCTCCTTGGATGGGGAAGGGGCCGCGCGTGGCGGCCCCGGGCGGTATCAGTCCGCGATCTGGGCCTGGATCTCTTCATAGAGACCTTCGGACCACTCGGGGAACGTGCTGTAGACGGCCATTGCCTGTTCACGGAACGGGGCGATGTCGGGGTAGGTGATCTCGACGCCGGCGGCTTCCATTTCTTCCAGAATACGGGCGTCTTCGCGGGCGGCGACTTCCTGGCTGTAAAGGCCCGCCTGGTAGCCGGTTTCATGCAGCATCTCGACGACCTCGGGGTCGAGCGTTGCGAAATACGCTTCGCCGCCAAGCCAGAGCGAGGTGTTCGTCAGGTAGCCGATCATCGACAGGTGCTTGGCCTGTTCATGCAGCTTTTGCCCGTAAAGTACTGCCAGCGGGTTTTCCACGCCGTCGATCACGCGCTGGGTCAGCGCCGGATAGACCTCGCCCAGCGGCATCGGGGTGGGGGTGGCGCCCATGGCTTCGAACGTGCGGATCTGCATGACGTTGTTCGGCACGCGGATCTTCATGCCCACGAGGTCGGCGGGCGTTTCAACCTTGCGCGACGCCAGCAGCTGCCGGGTGCCGTACAGGTAGTTCGAGATGACGATGTGGATGCCCTGTTCGCGCAGCGCTTCCTGTTTCTCCTTGAACCAGTCGCTTGCATAGATCTCGAACAGCTTGTCCGGGTTGTCGGTCAGGTAGGGCCCGAACAGGATGCCAAGGTCGGGGTCGTAGTCGGTCAGGAAGCCCACGTCAGCGATAGTAATGACGTTGACGCCCAGCATGCCTTGCTCGATCACGTCCTGCTTGGCACCAAGCTGCGAGGACGGGTAAAGCTCGAGCGCGACGTTGCCGCTCGACGCTTCGGCGACCAGCTGCTGCCAGTGGGTCATGACCTCATGCACCGGCTCGTCCGGGTTGTTCTCATAGGCGACGCGGATGGTCACCTCCTGCGCCGAGGCGCCCCCCGCCAGTGCGAGCGCCGAAGCGGTCGCCAGAACAAATGCCTTGATGTTCATGCTGAAAATTCCTCCCTTGAGGTCTTGGATACCGGCGCGGCCGGCGGTGCGTCGGGCGTGTCTTCGTCCCGGTGGGACGCGAGCACCTTGCCCGAATGGTCAAAATGGCGATGCAGCGCGGCGGTCAGCTCCGCAACATCCCGTGCGCGCAGGGCGTCGATGATGGCGGCATGCTGTTCCATCGCGGTCTCAGTGGCCGGGGCACGTGTCTTCCCGACCTCGAGATAGAACTTCAGCGGGGTAGCCATCGCCTCGTACAGGCGGCAGAGCACCGAGTTGTGCGTGGCGCGGAGGAGGTTCAGGTGAAAGGCGAAATCGGCCGCTGCCGCTTCGGCCGCGGTCAGGGCGCGGCGCAGGCCGGCGTTGGCCTCCTCCAGCCGGGCGATGTCGTCGTCAGTGGCCTCTACCACCATCGAGGGGGCAGCGCCGGTTTCGATGATGCGGCGAAAGTCCAGAACTTCGGCAAAGGTTCGAGCCGACCGATCGAAGTGCAGCGCCATTGCCTCGAACATGCAGTCAAAGCCCGGCTTGCGGACTTTGGCGCCGCGCCGGGTCTTTTCGATCAGCCGGAACGCTTCAAGGTGGATCATCGTTTCGCGGATGGTGTTGCGGGCGACGCCAAAGCGTTCGGCCAGCTCCCGTTCGTTGGGAAGCACGTCGCCCACGGCATAATGTTCGACGATTTCCTGTCGAAGCTGTTCAAGTACGTCTTCCACTGCGGACTTGCCGACCATGGCTGCCTCCTCCGCAGTTTGGTCCTACCATTGGACCAGACTTCTGGCGCAGGACCAGGCGGATTGTCAAGCACCCGCCCAAGGGACTGACCGCATCAGCGTGTCCCGCGCCGTGGCAAGATGGGCGGCCAGCGCATCACGGGCCTCGGCGGCGGTGCCGTTCTCAAGCGCGGCCAGAATGCGCAGATGTTCTTCGGCTGCCTTCCGGTTCCGAAGCGTTTCGTCCTTCTTGTTCCAGCGATAGTGGTAATGGACGATGATCGAGATCGTCTGGCCGAAATTGTCGATGAAGCGGTTGCAGGCCGCGCTGAGCAGCAGCCGATGGAACCTTGCGTCAAGCGCGGGAAAGGACAGCATTGCGGCATCCTCGGCCTTCAGCAGTGCCCGGTGTTCTGCGTCTATCTCCCTTAGTGCCTGCCGAATCGGCGACTCGGCGGGCAGCGCCAGAAGCCGGTCGAGCGCATGGGACTCGTACATCTCGCGCACGTCGAACATTTCCTGCGCGAAGCTTCGGGTGAAGCCCTTCAGCACCCAATGCCGGTTCGGGCGCTTTTCGATCAGGCCGAAGGGCTCGAACCGGATCAGGAACTCGCGCACTGCAGCGGCGGGAACGTCATAGCGCCGGGAAAGTTCGGCTTCGTTCAAGGTGGTGCCGGGGGCGACGTCGCCCTGCAGGATCCAGTGGAGGAAGGCCTCCTCAATCCGCTCTGCCGTGGGCCGGGTTTCATCAAGGCTGAAGAAGTCGTCACGGCGCGGCTGGCGGGCGAGGCGCTTGTCCCGGCCGGACCAGTCAATGATCCCTGCTTGCGCCATATGCGACAGCGCCGAGCGCACTGTCGTCCGACTGGCCCCCAGCGCCGCTGCCAGCGTCGCCTCAGACCCCAGTTCCGCGCCCGGCGTCAACCCCTGAAGATGGGACAGAAGCCGGTTCGTCACGTCCTTGAAGACTTTGGTGTCGCGGGCCATCGGTTCCTCGGTCTGTTTAAAAACATTTTGACATGTTTGGTCTTTTATCAATAAAAAACCACAGACGAACGGAGACAGCAATGACCGAAATGAAAGTCCTGGTTTGCCAGGAACCTGGCACCCTTGAACTGGCAAGCCGCCCCCGGCCCGAGTCGCGCCCCGGTGCCGTGCGCGTCCGGATCGGGCACATCGGCATCTGCGGGACCGATTACCACATCTACGGCGGTCACCAGCCGTTCCTGAGCTATCCGCGCGTCATGGGGCATGAGCTTTCCGGCCGCGCGATGGAGGCGTCCGTGGACGGGCGCATCGCAGAAGGCGATCTGGTCGTGGTGAACCCCTACCTGACCTGCGGCACCTGCCATGCCTGCACCATCGGCAAGCCGAACTGCTGCGAGAATATCGCTGTGCTGGGCGTTCATACCGACGGCGGCATGTGCGAGGAAATCGTCGTGCCGCAGGAAAACCTGTACCCGGCGACGGGTCTGACCGACCAGGCTGCGGCCATGGTTGAATTCCTTGCCATCGGGGCGCACGGGGTTCGCCGCGCGCGCATCCGACCGGGCTCGTCGGCTCTTATCGTCGGGGCAGGCCCGATCGGCCTTGGCGCCGCGCTTTTTGCCGCAATCGAAGGGGCAGAGGTGACGCTGCGCGATACCTCGCAGGCGCGGCTTGATCTTGCCAGGTCGATCCTGCCGCCGGCGCGCACCGAACTCGTGGGGCAGGAAGCGCACGCCGCTTACGAGACAGTCTTTGACGCGACGGGCAACATTCACGCCATGAATGCGGGGCTGCAGTGGCTGGCCCATGGCGGGTCCTATGTCCTGCTGTCGGTGGTGAAGGCGGATCTCGTCTTTGCCGATCCGGAATTCCACAAGCGCGAGACGACGCTGATTGCCAGCCGCAACGCGCTGAAAGAGGACTTCGAACATGTGATGGCCTGCATCCGCGACGGCCGTGTGCCGGTGGAGGCGCTGGCAACGCATGAAACCACTTTCGAAGATGCGGTTTCCAACCTGCCGGCCTGGGCCGGTGACCGTGGCACCCTTGTAAAGGCGATCATCCGTGTCTGAGCCTGTGAAAACCCCCGTTGTTCAGTTCGGCACCAGCCGGTTCCTGCAAGCCCACGCCGACCTGTTCCTGTCCGAAGGTGCGCCGCCGGTCGGCGTGACCGTTGTGCAATCTTCAGGTGATGCGTCACGCGCCGGGCGGCTTGCGGCGCTGGCCGCGCCAGAAGGCTATCCGGTCCGGGTGCGTGGCATCCTTGACGGGCAGCAGCTGGATGAGGAACGCCGCGTGACCAGCGTCAAGCGGACGCTCTCTACCGCCACCGACTGGGACGAAGTCACCCGCGTCGTGGTCGAGGAGGCGGAGTTCATCCTGTCGAACACCGGCGACGCCGGGTATGCACCGCGTCCTGATGACCGGCTGCCCGAACCCTCGCAAGGGCAAAGCTATCCAGCCAAGCTGTTCCACCTGTTGGCGGCACGCTTCCGGGCCGGGGCCGCGCCGGTGACGGTGATGCCGATGGAACTGGTGCCGGAAAACGGTCACGTCCTTCGAGCGCGGGTGCTGGAGATCGCGCAGGACCTGGGCGTGGATCAGGCGCTGATCGACTGGCTGGCCGGGCTTGTCTGGGCGAACAGCCTTGTGGACCGCATCGTGTCGGAACCTCTGGAACCCGCGGGCGCCGTGGCCGAGCCCTACGCCCTTTGGGCGATCGAGGCACAGCCGGGCCTTCAGGCGCCGACGAGCCATTCCTGCATCCAGATCGTCCCTGATCTGGAGGAAATCGAGCGACTGAAGCTGCATATCCTGAACCTCGGGCACAGCTCGCTGGTTGACATCTGGCAACGGCAAGGGGCAAACCCCGACACCTTCGTCCGCCAGATGATGGAGGGCGAGAGCCGCGCCGAGCTTGATGCCATCCTGAATGAAGAAGTCCTGCCGGGCTTTGCCCACAAGGGACGTGGCGATGCCGCACAGGATTACATCGCAACGACGATGGAGCGGTTCATGAACCCGTTCCTCGACCACCGGCTGAGCGATATCGCCCAGAACCACGCGCAAAAGGTCGAACGCCGCATCGGCGCCTTCATCGCGTGGGTGGGGAATGACGGGCCGGCGATGCCCCGGCTGAACGCCATCGTGGAAAGGGCCTGATCATGTCCGCCAACCGTCCTGAAAGCATGCACCTGAATGCCGCGGACAACATCGCGATCGCGCTCCGCCCTCTTGCGGCGGGCGAGGTGCAACAAGGCGTGACACTGTCGCAGGATGTGCCGCTTGGCCACAAGTTCGCCATCCGCCCCATCGCGGTGGGCGAGGCCGTGGTGAAGTACGGGCAGGTCATGGCCGTGGCCACAGCCCCGGTCGCGCCCGGGGATCATGTCCATGTCCATAACTGCGGCATGTCCGATACCCACTCGACTGAGTCGCAGCAGACCGGCGTCATGCGTGAGCCCCCGGCCCGTCGCACCTTCATGGGCTATGCCCGTCCCGACGGGCGCGCCGGTACGCGCAACTACATTGGCATCATCGCTTCGGTAAACTGTTCCAGCACCGTCTGCGGCGCGATCGCGGATCAAGCCAACCGGGTGCTGTTGCCGAAATACCCGGGCATCGACGGGTTCACGCCCATCGTCCACGACCAAGGCTGCGGCATGGCAAGCTCTGGCGAAGGGTTCGACGCGCTGGTGCGGGTGCTGAAGGGCTATCGCGACCACCCGAACTTTGGCGGCGTGCTGATCGTTGGGCTCGGGTGCGAGGTCAACCAGTTGACGCTCTACAAGCGGGACGACTGGACGCGGGAACGCTTCGGTACCTTCAACATCCAGGAAGTCGGCGGTTCGGCCTCGGCGGTGCGTCGCGCGCTGGAACTGCTGGAGCCGATCGCTGCCGCAGCCAGCCGTGACGTGCGTGAGGAGCTGCCGGTTTCCAAGCTGGTGCTGGGCATGCAGTGCGGCGGGTCGGACGGATTTTCCGGCATCACCGCCAACCCGGCGCTGGGTGTGGCAAGCGACATGCTTGTTGCTGCCGGCGGCACCTCGATCCTCTCGGAAACGCCCGAAATTTTTGGTGCCGAACATCTGCTGATGGCACGGGCCGCGCCCGAAACGGCGGAAAAGATCGCCGGGATGATCGAGTGGTGGCGCGACTATGCCGAAAAGAACGGCGCCTCGCTCGACAACAACCCGAGCCCGGGGAACAAGCGCGGCGGTTTGACCACGATCCTGGAAAAGTCGCTGGGCGCGGTGGCCAAGGGCGGACTTGCGCCGCTCGCAGGTGCGTTCGCTTATGCCGAACAGATCCGGACGCCGGGGTTCGTCTATATGGACAGCCCCGGCTATGACCCAGTCGCGGCGACCGGGCAGGTAGCGGCGGGGGCGAACCTGATCGCCTTTACCACCGGCCGGGGTTCGTGCTTTGGCGCGAAACCGGCGCCGTCGATCAAGCTCGCCTCGAACAGCGCGCTCTACCGGTCGATGCCCGAAGACATGGACATCGACTGCGGCGTCGTGGTCGAGGAGGGCGTCCCGCTCGAGGAGATGGGGCAGCGGATCTATGACGCCCTGCTGGACATGGCCTCGGGCCAGCGCACCCGTTCCGAAGAATTCGGCTATGGCGACAATGAATTCGTGCCGTGGAAGATCGGCGCGGTACTTTGACACGCTGCGCCCGCCCGTAAGGGGCGGGCGCTACCCCTGCGCCGCCCAGACATAGGCGGCATATCCTGCCAGCATTGCCGCCCCGGCAATCCGCCCGACGCCCCCGCGCCACAGCAGCAGAACCCCCAGCAGGATCGACACGCCGATCATGAACGGCAGGTCAAAGCTCAGGAAGCGCGCTTCCACGGGGACGGGCGCGACGACCGCCGTCAGGCCAAGAATGCCAAGGATGTTGAATACATTCGAGCCGACGACGTTGCCGATCGCGATCTCCGAATGCCGCCGCAGCGCCGCGATGAGCGAGGTTGCAAGTTCCGGCAGCGAGGTGCCGACGGCCACGATGGTCAGCCCGATGAATGCCTCGGACGCGCCGAATTCCCGCGCGATCGCCACCGCCCCATCCACCAGGAACCGCGCCCCTGCCATCAGCGCCGCAAGGCCCACCGCGACCCAGATCAGCGACTTCCAGACGGGAAGCACCGGCGCACCGGTTTCCTCGGGGTCGGGGCCGGGATGCAGGTAGGCCCAGGTCAGGTAGCCGGCCAGCGCCGCCACCAGCAGCAGCCCCGCCGGACGCCCAACCATGCCCGTCGCGAACATCGGCACCAGCAGCAGCGGCGCGAGGATCATCACCGCCACGTCGCGGGTCATGCTGCCGGCCAGCACCCGGATTGGCCAGACCAGCGACGAGACGCCCACGATCAGCAGGATGTTCGCGATGTTCGACCCGACGACGTTGCCGATCGCGATGCCCGGAACGCCCCGCAGGGCGGCATCGACCGACACCAGAAGCTCGGGCGTCGAGGTGCCGAAGCCCACGACCGTCAGCCCGATCAGCAGCGGCGGGATCGCCAGCCGCCGCGCGATGCCGACCGCGCCGCGCACCAGAAATTCGCCCCCCAGAAACAGCCCGACAAGGCCGCCCAGTACCAGAATGTAGTTCATGATGTCCCCTGACAATCCGCTGCGGGTGAAGATGGAGCGGCTCGGCAATATCGGCAAGGACGATCGGCGACGGTGTTTTTCAGGGCGCGGTTCTATGGCTGCCTTGACGCCCTGTCACAAAACTTGGCAAAAGGAGCGCTAGCCACCCAGAGGCGGGCAGGCCGAGGAAGAAGCGCATGCTCGAGACCCCGTTGGATGCGTATCCGTTTCTGGCCGGCGGCGGTGAAGCTGCGCGGCTGATCACGGCATACGACTGGTCCCGGACGCCGCTTGGCCCGATCGAAGGCTGGCCCGCCAGCATGAGAACGGCCCTCGGGATGATCCTGCGTTCGCCCGTTCCCATTGTTACGCTATGGGGCGAAGACGGGATCATGATCTACAACGACGGGTATTCCGTCTTTGCCGGCGGCCGCCACCCGGCGCTGTTCGGTGCAAAGGTGCGCGAAGGCTGGCCCGAGGTCGCGGATTTCAACGACCACGTCATGAAGGTGGGGCTGGCGGGCGGAACCCTCGCCTATTCCGACCAGGAATTCACACTGTTTCGCAATGGTGTGCCTGAACAGGTCTGGGTGAACCTTGATTATTCGCCTATCCCCGATGATCATGGCCAGCCTGCCGGTGTCATGGCGATCGTGGTTGAAACCACGGGCAAGGTCCGGGCTGAACAGGACCTGCAGGCCGAACGGGAAAGCCTGCACCGCATGTTCGATGAGGCGCCAAGCTTCATCGCGCTGGTCAACGGCCCCAATCACCGCGTCACCATGGTCAACAAGAGCTTCTACAGCCTTGTCGGTCAACGGCAGCTTCTGGGTCGCCCGGTGCGCGAGGCGCTGCCAGAGGTCGAACCGCAGGGCTTCATTGAACTGCTTGATCAGGTTTACCGCACCGGCGAGGCCTATGTCGGGCAGGGGATGCGGCTGGACGTGGGCACAGGGGACACGGCTGAAACCCGTTACGTCGATTTCATCTATCAGCCGATCCAGGCCGCAGACGGCACGATCAGCGGCGTCTTTGCCCAGGGCCACGACGTGACCGACCAGATGCGGGTGGAACTTGCCCTGCGTGAAAGCGAGGAACGCTTTCGCCGGGTCGCCGAGGATGCGCCAGTCATGCTGTGGATGTCCGACGCGCAGGGAAACTGCCTGTTCAAGAACCGCATGCTGCGGAGTTTCCTTGGATTGACCTCGCACAGCGACATGAGCCTCGACGCCCGCATCCTGCCCGAAGATCTGACCGCGTTCCGCCAAATGCAGGCCGATGGTGGAAGCATCGAGGTCCGGATGCGCGACAGCCGGGGCAATATCCGCATCATGACCATGACCGCCGAACGGCGGACAGCAGCGGACGGCGCTTTCCTTGGGCTGATCGGCGCCATGGCCGACGCGACCGAGGCGCGCGAGGCCGAGGAAGCAATCCGGCGCGAAACCCGCAAGCTGGCGGTTCTGAACAGTTCCGGCGCGGCCATTGCCGCCGAGCTTGATGCCGACCGGATCGTCCAGATCGCGACCGACGCCTGCACCGAACTGCTGGGGGCAGAGTTCGGCGGCTTCTTCTTCAACGAACGCAATCCGGACCGCTATCGGCTGGCGGCGCTGTCAGGCGCGCTGCGCGATCATTTCGCCCACTTCCCCGAGCCGCGGATCACCCCTCTGTTCGAGCCGACTTGGAATGGTGCGGGCGCGGTTAGATCCGACGATGTGTTCGCTGACCCCCGTGTTGACCAAGGATCGCGCATGCCCAAGGGGCATCTGCCGGTGCGCAGCTATCTGGCGGTGCCGGTGCGGTCGCGTAACGGGATGGTGCTAGGCGGGCTGCTCTTTGGTCACCGGGAGCCGGGCCGCTTTCTTCCCGAGCATGAGGAAATGCTCACCGGCATTGCCGGCCAGACGGCGACCGCGCTGGATAACGCGCGGCTGCTGGAAGCCGCGGAACGCGAACTGGCAGAGCGTCGGCGGGCCGAGGCTGCGCTGCAAAGTCTGAACGCCACACTGGAACAGCGCGTGCTGGACGAGGTCTATGAACGCTCCAAGGCCGAGGATCAGCTTCGCCAAGTCCAGAAGATGGAGGCGGTGGGCGCGCTGACCGGCGGCATTGCGCATGACTTCAACAACATGCTGGCGGTGGTCATCAGTGGCATCAACCTCTTGCGGCGGCGGTTGGCCAAGGGGGAAACCGACGTGGACCGCTATGCCGAAGCGGCGCTTGACGGGGCGCGGCGGGCGGCGGCGCTGACGCAGCGGCTGCTTGCCTTTTCCCGCCAGCAGTCGCTTGCCCCTGAGGTCATCGACCCGAACGCGCTGATCGATGGGATGACGGAACTTCTGACCCGCACCCTGGGGGAGGCAATTCACGTTCAGACCGTTCTGGGCGACGCTATCTGGACCCTGCGCGCCGATCCGGGGCAGCTTGAAAATGCGATCCTGAACCTTGCGGTGAATGCGCGCGATGCGATGCCGTCGGGCGGCACGCTGCGGGTGGAGACAAGCAACGTGGCGGTGGCGGGTCCGCTGTCGCGGGAACTGGCGCTGCAGCCGGGCGACTATGTCCGTGTCGCGGTCACGGACACTGGCCTTGGCATGAGCGAAGAGGTCATGGCCCGCGCGTTCGAGCCTTTCTACACGACCAAGGAGGTTGGCAAGGGCACCGGCCTTGGCCTGAGCCAGGTCTATGGTTTCGTGCAGCAATCGGGCGGAACGGTGCGTCTCAAATCTTCGGTCGGGGGCGGGACGACCGTCGCCATCTACCTTCCGCGCCAGTCTGGAGAGCCGCAAGCGCAGCCCGAACCCGTGGAACTGGGACCGCAGCATCGGGCGCGCCCCGGCGAGACGGTTCTGGTGGTCGAGGATGAGGAACGCGTGCGTGTCCTTTCGGTGGAGGCGCTGCGCGAACTGGGATACGAGGTGATTGAGGCCGCGCATCCGGCAGACGCACTCCACTTGCTGAGCCAGCGGACGGTGTCGTTGCTGTTCACCGATCTGGTAATGCCTGGAATGTCGGGGCGTGAACTGGCTGACCTCGCGCGGCGCAAGCATCCGGGGCTGCGCATCCTCTACACCACCGGCTATGCCCGTGACGGCCTGCCTGAAGGCACTACGACGCCCTATCTTCTGCCCAAGCCCTACAGCCTTGAAGACTTGGCGGCCAAGGTGCGTGCGGCGCTGGACCGGATCTGACCCTATCCCCCGGCGGCAGGCCTTGTAGATAAGGCACAGTCGGGAAACCTTTGGATGTGCAGGTTGAACCCGTGCTCTCCTTATGCGAGCATCGGGAGCCCTTTTAATATTCAGTGCCGCAGGTCGATGGGGAACAAGGAGAAGGTCATCTTGATCAGGAAAGATCCCCGGCCGGCACCGCGTGCCGCAGTTTCGGATCGGGCAGAGTGGACGCCGCGGAAATGAGCGGCAAGCCTGCTTCGGCGCGGACCGATGCAGATTCCGCCCGGCGCAAGGCGCCGCGCGAACCGGTTGGCAAACGGCTGGGCCGGATGGTCCGTACGCAGGAACTGGTGCTCGGGGTCCTGCATGAGCTTTTGCGCGCTGAGGGCACCGGAGTCGATCCTGCCATCAGCGACGCGCTTGCCCAGATCGGATCGTTCCTTGGGTGCGACCGGACCTACGTGATGCAGGTTCGCAACGGCGACCGGGTCGACAACACCCATGAATGGTGCGCCGAAGGGATCGAGCCCATGCAGGCGATGCTGCAGGACGTGCCGCTCGACATGATCTCGTACTGGTTGCCACCGTTCATGCGCCGCGATCCGGTCCGGATCACCTCGGTCAACCGGCTGCCAGCCAGCCGGGAAGAACGGGCGATCTTGCAGCAGCAGGGCATCCAGTCGCTGCTGGTCGTGCCGATGCTGGACGGTAACGAGTTGCGCGGCTTTGTGGGCTTCGACACCGTCCGGTCGCGCCGGATTTTCCTGCAGTCCGAGGTCTATCTGCTCCAGTCCGCCGCCGATGTGATCATGAGCGTCCTGCAGCGCCGGGCAAGCGAAGCCGCCGCGCGCGAGGCGCAGGCCGCCCTGCGCGCCGGTCAAGCCTTCCTGCAAAGCATCCTCGATACCACAGGGTCGGGGATTGTCGCACTGGACGGCCAGGGGCGGATCATCTTTGCCAATGAGGAGGCCGACCAGATCCTTGCGCGGCTGGAACGCCCCGAAAGCCAGAGCACCGGCGCGGCGGAATTCCTGAGCCATTTCTTCCAGCGCGTGCAGGCCGAGGATACCGAAGTCCGCGACGTCAACCACGTGGTGGAAACCCGCGATGGCGAGCGCTGTGTCCTGTCGGTCAATGCCGCCCCGGTACGTGATGGGACGGGGCAGGCTGCGCGGGTCGTCTGCAGCTTCATCGACCTCACGCGCGAGGATTCGATTCGAAATGCCCTGCAGAGCGCGCTGACCGATGCCCATCAACTGGCCTATGTCGATCCCCTTACCGGCCTGCCCAACCGCCGCGCCTTGGTGGAGGATCTGGAGGCCATGATCACGGACGAGCGGCCCGGCGAGCAGTGGTTCACGCTGCTATCGATTGACGTTGACGGGATGCGCGGCATTAACGAACTTCATGGCATGCGCCGGGGCGACTATTTTCTGCTGGAACTGGCAAAGCGCCTGCAAGGCCTAGCCCCCGAGGGCGCCCGCTTTGGCCGGACCGCGGGGGACGAGTTTGTGGTGATCCTTCCCGCCGCCCATCCGGACGAAGCCGCCGCGATCAGCGCGGGCAATCAGCTTGGCGATCTGGTCCGGGACGCTGCGCGCGAACCGGTGCGGGTGGGTGTCGGCAGCATCTCGGCCACCACCAGCGTTGCGGTCGTTCCCTTTTCCCGATCGCGCGACGCGGATTCCGTGCTCAACAAGGCCGGAATCGCAAACCGTGTTGCCAAGGCCGAGGGAGGCGACCGCACCAAGGTCTTTGCCCCGGCGCTGCGGCGGCTGCTTGTGGCGCGGGCGCAGCTGGATGCCGACCTGCAAGGCGCGCTGGAACGGGACGAGTTCTGCCTGTTCTTCGAGCCGCAGGTCGAGGCCTCGCCCGCGGGCCTTTCCACCATCGGCTATGAAGCGCTGATCCGCTGGCAGCACCCGGTCCGGGGCCTGCTGCCACCCAGCGAGTTCATTCCTCATGCAGAGGAAACCGGCCTTGTTGCCGCCATCGACGACTGGGTTCTGCGCAGCGCCTGCACCCAGATCCGCACTTGGGATGCACAGGGGCTGGGGCAGGGGCTGACGCTGTCGCTCAACATCAGTTCGGCCCGCTTCGTGGCGCCGGGTTTTCCCGCCGCGGTGGAGGCGACGCTTGATGCTTCGGGCGTGGACCCTGCGCGGCTGCGGTTCGAACTGACGGAAAGCTGCCTCTTGCAGGATGCCGCCGCGGCCGCTCATATCATGGGCCGGCTGAAGGAGCTGGGGATTTCACTTGCGCTTGACGACTTCGGTTCGGGTTTTTCATCGCTACGTTATCTGCACGACCTGCCGGTGGATGTGCTCAAGATCGACCGGGCATTCATCGGCAACCTGTGGGAAAGCGGGCGGAACCCGGCGATCATCCGGTCGATCCTGTCACTTGGCGAAAGCCTGCGGCTCAAGGTCATTACTGAGGGTGTGGAGACTGAGCCCCAGCTTGAATGGCTCATCGCCAACGGGGGCACCCTGTTCCAAGGATATTACTTTGGCCGCCCGCGCCCGCCACGCGATCTGGACCTGACGCGCCCCGGCTGATCCCGCCGTTTTCCGCGCAAGCCTCTGCGTTCGACGGCAGACCCCCGCCAAGCCCGTGATCACGCTGCCGTGCGGGGGGAACCAGCCCGCGAAAGTCGCCGTTCCCCTCCAAGTCGGGGAGGTGCGCGCATGGGGCGACTTGAAGTTCTTGACGGGATGAGGGGGTATTTTCTCCTCTTCATGACGCTCAACCATCTTGTGCTTCAAGGTGGGCTCTGGCTGGTCGAGATCAACCACCGGCAGTTCATGTTCGTAGAGGATGCACAGGGTTTCGTCTTCCTGTCTGGCCTTCTGATCGGGCTGATCCAAGCCCGTCGGACGGAAAGGCGCGGCTATGAGGCCATGCGGACCGATATCTGGAAGCGGGTGTTCGAGCTTTACCTTTACTCCATGGGCCTGATCCTGCTGGCGCTGATTGCGCGCGATCTGCTGCCGGGGGGGATGGAGGCCTTCCGCAACTGGATCGGCACGGCGGGGCTGGCCGAACCACAGCGGGCCTTTGCGATCATGGCGCTGCTGTTCCAGCCCACGTTCATGGACATCCTGCCGCAATATATCCTGTACCTCGCCATTTCGCCGCTGTTGATCCACATGGTCCTGCGCGGGCAATGGGCCATCGTGATGACCCTTTCGGTGTTGCTCTGGATGGCGTCGCAGCTTTCGCTGGGGCGTCTGGTGGCACTGCCGGTGAATGAATGGCTGCGTGCCTCTGACGATCAGGGGCTGCGGGTCAGTTTCGATCCGCTGGCCTGGCAGATCATCTTTGTAACCGGGCTGGTGCTGGGTGCCCTGACCGGGACGGGGCGGATCGACTGGTCGCGGATCTTTAACGCAAAGAACACCACCCTGCCGCTGGCGGCGCTGATGGTTGTGCTGTTCTTTGTGCCATTGCGCATTGCGACCGCGCATGGGTTTGCGGATTTCGAGGTCCTGCGCAGCTTTTCGGCGATGGAAGTCCGATCCTCCTTCGGGCCGGTTTACCTGCTGAACTTTATCGGGGTCGGCGCCTTGGTGACCTGGCTGGTGGTGGCGGGGCCAGAGGCGCCGCGGCAGGGCGTGCGCTGGCTGGGCACGCTGCTGCGCGGGATCTTCATGCTTGGCCCGCTGCGGCTGATCGGGCGGCACTCGCTCCAGATCTACGCGTGGCACGTGGTTATTGTCTACGCCGCCCGCTACCTGGACGCGCAGACCGGACCGCTGACGGTGGCAGAGCGGACCGTCATTGCGGCGGTCGCGTTCTTGTTGTTGCCGCTGCCGGCGCTTTGGCGGGAACGGCGTCCCGCCGTCGTCAATGGCTGACTATCACAGCGTGATGCGATAGCGGGCAAATCCGTCGTCGCCCGCGCCAGCTTCCTCGATCTGCACACCACGGGCACGAACATCTTCCAGATAGGCGCTGGCAGCGGGACCGCTGTCGAACAGCACTGTCGCCCCGTCTGCCGGTGCAAGCCGCCAGTTCCCATCCGCGGCCGGAGAGATTTCCCCCTGATCCACGATGTAGCGGACGATGACGTCCCGGTTGGTATCGGGCGCCGCAAGGACCACCGTGCTGCCGTCCGCGCCGGGGAAGCTGCCGCCGCCCGATGCGCGGTAGTTGTTGGTCGCCACGATGAATTCCTGTGCGGGATCGACCGGGGCGCCCTCGAACTGCAGGTCCACGATCCGACGCGCCTCGGGATCGGCGACATTGCCCTCGCCATCATAGCGCGAGGGCTGCGTAACATCGATGGCATAGGTCACGCCATCGATCGTGTCGAAGTTGAAGGCCGGGAAGTTCGGGTTGATCAGCGGCTGGTCGGCTTCTCCGGGTGTGATCTGGTTAAAGATGCCGGCGGAGCGTTCCAGCCATTCCGTCAGCTGTTCGCCGGTGATCCGCACCGCCTGCAGCGTGTTGGGGTACAGGTAAAGGTCGGCCACGTTCTTGATCGCGATCGGCCCCGCCGGAACGTCGGTGTAGTAGTCTGGGCCTCCGCGTCCGCCCGACTTGAATGGCGCGGCGGCGGACAGGATCGGCAGCCCTTCGTGCTCCGTTCCCTGCAGAAGCTGGGCCACGTACCAGGTCTGCGCAAGGCTCACGATCTGGACCGAAGGATCGTCCGCCACCAAGGCGAAATAGGAATGAAGGGGTGCGGTCGTGGTGCCGACCTCGGCCCGGACATATTCCAGTGTGTCTTCATGCATCTCTGCCGTAGCGGCGATGACAGGCTCGTAATCCTCGACCAGCGGGACGACACTGCGGTCTTCGGCGCGCTCATAGATCGGGCGCGCGTTAGACTCCGATCCCGCGATGCGCCAGCCATCGCCGTCGCGTACCAGCATCAGGTCGATGATGCCAAGGTGTGATCCCCAGAACCCGGCCATGGTGGCGGGCTTGCCCATCAGCGTGCCAGCCTCGCGGTCGATGCCTTCGCCTTCGAAATCCTCGGACGGCCATACGCGGTGGCTGTGGCCGGTGACGATGGCGTCGATGCCTTCGACCCCGGCGAGGTAGAGCGCCGCGTTCTCCATCATCGGCGCTTCCGGCGCGGTGGAAATCCCCGTGTGTGCCAGCGCAACAATGATATCGGCGCCTTCCTCGCGCATGACCGGCACCCAAGCGCGGGCGGCTTCGAGAATATCACGGGCGGCATAGCCTTGGGCCAGATGGGCGGCATCCCATTGCATGATCTGCGGCGGGACAAACCCGATGAAGCCCACGCGGATCGAGTGGCTTTCGCCTGCGCCATCGGTCAGGGTCCGTTCAAGGATCACGTAGGGCTGCTGATGCAGGTCATCCTCCAGCGGCGTGGCACCAAGGGTCCGGGCAAAGTTCGCGCAGACGATGGGGAAGTCCGCCCCTGCGTTGACGCGGTCCATGAACTCGACCCCATAGTTGAATTCGTGATTGCCCAGCGTGCCGACGTCGTAGCCAAGGGCGTTCATCCCAGCGATGACCGGATGCACGTCGCCGTCCTGCATCCCGCGCGAATAGGCGACGTAGTCCCCCATCGGGTTGCCCTGCAGGTAGTCGCCATTGTCCACCATCAGCGTGTTCGTCGCCTCGGCCCGGATCTGTTCGACGATCGAGGCGGTGCGCGCCAGCCCCATCGTGTCGTTTGGCCGGTCGGCGTAATAATCATAGGGGTGGACGTGGCAATGCAAGTCGGTGGTGGACAGGATGCGCAGATGCGCCTGCCCGGCCTGCGCCCGCGCCGAGAACGGGTGAAGCAGCGCAACACTGCCCGCCGCGGTGGTGACGAACAGGAACTTTCGACGGGAAAGCGTGAGTGACATGAGGCACCTCTGATCATGCGAACGCGGGCTGTGCCCGCGCGATCGCATCACCATAGCCGCCCGTTCACCTTCAGAAAAGTGAAGCTTTCGTTGCGCTTGTGCGGCCGCCGCGCCGGAACGCGGCGACGTCGCGTCACTCTGCCAGGGCGCCGCTGTGGCGGATGACATAGGCTGCCCGCTGCGCCCCGGCGGCGATTGCCTCGCCCATCGCGGCACCCTTCAGCCGCGCCGCAAGAAAGCCCGCGTTGAAGGAGTCGCCCGCGGCGGTCGTGTCGCGAACATCCTCAACCGGGGCGGGGGTGTAGCGCACCAATCCTTCGTCCGCGTCCCAGGCGGCAACGGTGCCGGCGCCGTTCTTGACGATGACGGTCCCAGCGCCCCGTTCACGGTAGCGGGCGACGGTCGCTTCGGGATCCGCATCCCCGAAGGTCAGGCTTTCTTCGTCGAACGAGGGCAGGATGATGTCGGCGACCGCTGCGGCCTCCATGATCGCGGCGCGCATGGTGTCCGCGCCCGGCCATAGGCGCGGCCGCATGTTGGGGTCAAAGGCGACCTTCTGCCCGCGTTGCCGCGCCGCTGAAAGCTCTGCCAACAGGCGCGCCCGGTCTTCTTCGGACAGGATCGCAAGCGTGATGCCGGAAAACAGCAGCAGATCCACGCCCTCAAACGCCGCTCGCAACACCTCGGCATCCTCGGCCAGCCGTTTTGCAGCGGACTGGCCGCGCCAGTAGGAAAAGCTCCGTTCACCATTCGTCAGGGTGATCATGTAAAGCCCGACGGTGCGATCCTCGATCCGGCGAACGCGGCTGACATCGACGCCTGAACACGACATGAAGTCCAGCATCTCGTCCGAGGCGGTGTCGGTGCCGACGCCGGTGAAATAGCCGACCTGTGCCCCGTCCCCAAGTTCGCGCCGCAGGTACCAGGCCGTGTTGAAGGTGTCGCCGGCAAAGCCGCGGCGGAACAGGCCATCGCCGACAGGGGCGAGTTCGATCATGCACTCGCCGATGCAAAGAACGGTGGTCATGGACGGGTCTCCTCGAAGATGTCTGGATGATCCTCGCGGATGCGGTCAAGGATCGTGGTGATACGGCTCAGGTGCACGCGCATGATGTCGGCAGCAGCGTTTTCATCCTGCTGGCGAAGCGCGTCAAGGATGGCGACATGGTCATCAAGCGCGGCCTGCGCCCCGAAGGACAGGCTGAGATAGCGCACGCGGTCCATGTGTCCCTTGTTTTCGCGGATCAGGCCCCAGGCAAAGTCAAGCCCGGCGCCTTCGCAGATCCGGCGGTGAAACTGGTCGTCCAGCGCGTGAAAGAGCAGTCGGTCATCGGCGGCCACCGCTGCCTGCTGCTGCGCGATCAGGTCCTGCAGGTCCGCAAGGTCGGACTCGTTGAGCATCCGTGCCGCGGTGCGGACGGTCTCCATTTCCAGTGCCGTGCGGATAAAGCGGGCCTGAAGCACCGCCTGTTCGGAAATGCGGGCCACCGTCGTCGCCCGCTGCGGCCGGATCATCAGGAAGCCCAGTTGCGACAGCCGGTAAAACGCGTCCCGCACCGGTTGGCGCGATACGCCCATCTGCCGTGCCACCTCGATTTCCGAAAGCTTGGTTCCAGGCGGAACGCTCAGATCCACCACGCGCCGGTAAAGCTCGTCAAAGACAAGCTCTGACATGGTGGGGGCACGCAGTTCCTCGACCGGACGCAGGGGGATGTTGGGGGACATGAAATGCCCTCGTTGACTCGATATGCCGACTAGCATATTAGTTTATCCGGAAGACGCAATGACAACCAGCTGTGGGGAGGAAAAGCATGGCCTTGTTGGACCCCGACCGTCTGTTTCCGGTCGAGGAGAGGAGCCGCGCGCTGGCCCGGTCGCTTTATGACCAAGTGCGTGACCTGCCGATCATCAGCCCCCACGGCCATACCGATCCGCGCTGGTTCGCGGAAAATGAGCCCTTCCCTGATCCGGCCCAGCTGTTCGTGACGCCGGATCACTACGTTTTCCGCATGCTGTGTTCGCAGGGCATCGCGCTGACCGATCTGGGCGTGCCGCGCGTAGATGGCGGGCCGACGGAAACTGATGGCCGCAAGATCTGGCGGCTGTTCGCGGAAAACTACCACCTTTTCCGGGGTACGCCGAGCCGGCTGTGGCTTGATCATTCATTCCAGGAAGTTTTTGGCCTGACGGAACGGCTGAGCGCAGAGACGGCTGACCAGTATTACGACCACATCGCCGACTGCCTGTCGCGCCCGGAATTCCGGCCCCGCGCCCTGTTCGAGCGTTTCGGGATCGAGGCGATCTCGACCACGGAAAGCGCGCTGGACGACCTGCGCTGGCACGCGATGATCCAGCAAAGCGGCTGGACCGGGCGCGTTATCACCGCCTACCGTCCCGACAGCGTCATCGATCCTGAATTCGAGGGCTTCGCCCAGAATATCGAGAAGTTTGGCGAACTGACCGGCTGCGACACCACGACTTGGGAAGGATACCTTGAGGCGCACCGGGTACGCCGCGCCTTCTTCAAGGACCACGGCGCGACCAGCAGCGACCACGGCCATGCCACCGCGCGGACCGCGGACCTGCCGCAGGATGAGGCCGCAGCACTTTATGCCCGTGCCCGCGCTGGTCAGTGCACGGCAGACGAAGCCGATGCCTTCCGCGGTCACATGCTGACTGAAATGGCGCGGATGAGCCTTGATGACGGGCTGGTGATGCAGATCCATCCGGGTTCGTTCCGCAACCATTCGGACGCCGTCATGGCGCGACATGGGCGGGACAAGGGCTTCGACATCCCGACGCGCACCGATTACGTCCGCGCGCTGAAGCCGCTGCTGGATGCCGTGGGGATGCGCCCTGACCTGACGGTAATCCTCTTCACACTGGACGAAACCACTTATGCCCGCGAACTCGCGCCGCTGGCTGGCGTCTATCCGGCGCTGAAGCTGGGGCCGGCGTGGTGGTTCTTTGACAGTGCCGAGGGCATGCGCCGCTTCCGCGAAACCACGACCGAAACGGCGGGCTTCTACAACACCGTCGGCTTCAACGACGACACGCGGGCCTTCTGCTCGATTCCGGCACGACATGATGTATCCCGGCGGGTAGACTGCGCCTACCTCGCCACGCTGGTCACCACGGGACGTCTTTCGGAAGACGAGGCGCCCGAGGTCGCGCATGATCTGGCCTATCGTCTGGCGAAACAAGCATACAAACTCTGAGCTTCATATTTGGGAGGATAAAATGAAGTTCCTGACCACCACCATCGCGGCATTGCTGGCCTCGGCGAGCTTTGCCGGCGCCTGTGAAATCACGCTCCGCTCCTCCGATACCCATCCGGACGGGTATCCGACCGTCGAGGGCGTCAAGGCCATGGCTGCCGAAGTCCTGGAAAAAACTGACGGCCGCATTTGCATCGAGGTGTTTCCCTCGTCGCAGCTGGGTGAGGAACGCGATACCATCGAACAGACTCAGTTCGGCGTGATCGACATGGTCCGTGCGTCCTTTGGCACGTTCAACGACATTGTGCCGGTGACGCAGACCTTCTCGCTGCCGTACCTGTTCCGTTCGGTCGAGCATATGCATGCCGTCATGGACGGCCCGATCGGCGAAGAACTCGGTGCGGCGTTCGAAGAACGCGACCTGGTCGTGCTGGGCTATTATGACGGTGGCGCGCGCAGCTTCTACAACTCGCAGCGGCCGATCAACTCGATCGAGGACCTTGCCGGCCTGAAGATACGGGTCATCCAGAACGACGTCTTCGTGGACATGATGGCCGCACTGGGTGCGACCGCAACGCCAATGCCCTATGGTGAGGTCTATTCCGCGATCCAGACGGGCGTGATCGACGGGGCTGAAAACAACTTCCCCAGCTATGACAGCTCGGGCCATGCCGAAGTGGCCAAGTACTTCACCCTGGACGAACATCTGATGGTCCCGGAACTGGTGGCCATCTCGAAAGTCACGTGGGACAAGCTGTCACCTGAAGATCAGCAGATCCTGAAAGAAGCCGGCCGGAACTCGTCCGCTACGCAGCGCCAGCTGTGGGCCGAGCAGGAGCAGGAGTCCGAGCAGAACGTGATCGCCGCGGGCGCCGAGATCGTGCGCGAGATCGACAAGCAGCCGTTCATCGACGCAATGGCCCCGGTCTACGAGAAATACGCCACCAGCCCTGAGGCTCAGGACCTGGTCGAGCGTATTCGGGCGACTGAGTGATCTAACCGGCCGTCCGCGATATCGCGGGCGGCCTTTTCTTTTCCGGGGACCGGAATGCGTAACGCATTGATTAGGTTGGCAAGAGCAACCGGCGCGGTGGCGCAGGCGGGGCTGTGGCTGGCAGGGACTGGGCTGGTCCTGATGACCGCCTTTGTCTTTGCCCAAGTATTCTACCGCTATGTCATCGGCTCCAGCCTGTTCTGGGCGGAACCGGCGGCGGTGATGCTGATGGGCTGGTTCATCTTCATCGGCGCGGCTGTGGGTGTGAAGGAAGGTTACCACCTGTCCTTCGACGTCGGGCTGATGGTTGTGCCCGACAGCTGGCGTCCCTGGCTTTATACGATTTCTGATCTGGTCGTGACTGCCTTCGGTGCCGGAATGGTGTGGTTCGGCTGGCAACTCGCGGCGCGCGCCTCCACCGGCGTAATCCCGGGCTTGGGGATTTCGCGTCTGTGGGATTTTGCGCCGCTTATCGGTGGAGGCATACTGCTGATCCTGTTCTCGATCGAGCGCATCCTGCGCCGGGCGGCAGGGCTGCGCACGATGCGGTTCGGCGATATGGATGATGCCGCTGATGCCGAGGTGGACGGCCTAGCCAAAGGCGATCAGGCCGAGGACGTGATCAAGTCGCGCAAACCGCGCACCGGCGAGGAGTGAGCCGATGGAATACTGGATTCTTTTCGGCAGCTTTGTCGGGCTCTTGCTGATCGGCACACCGGTTGCCTTCTGCTTGGGTGCAGCCAGCTTTGCGACCGTGGTTTACCTGGGGCTGCCGCCGGTGGTCGTGTTCCAGCGGCTGAACAGCGGCATCTCGGTCTTTGCGCTGATGGCGATCCCCTTCTTCATCTTCGCTGGCGACCTGATGGTCAGGGGCGACATCGCAAGGCGGCTTGTGGCGCTGGCCGGTGCAATGGTCGGGCACATGCGCGGCGGGCTGGGACAGGTCAATATCATCGCATCGCTGATGTTCGGCGGCGTGTCGGGATCGGCGGCCGCGGATGCCAGCGCCGTTGGCGGGCTGATGGTGCCGCAGATGAAGAAGAGTGGCTACGATGTTGATTACGCCGTAAACATTACTGTTGTCAGCTCCATCATCGCGCTGATGGTCCCGCCCAGCCACAACATGATTATCTATTCGATTGCCGCAGGCGGCCGCTTGTCGATAGCTGACCTCTTTACGGCCGGCATCGTTCCAGGCCTGCTGCTGGCTTTTTCGCTGATGTGCGCTGCCTGGTGGGTGGCCCGCAAGAAGGGCTATCCGACCGAGCCGTTCCCCGGCCTGCGTATGTTGGGCACGCTGTTCGTCTCCGCCCTGCCGGGCCTGATCCTCATCGCGATTATCTTCGGCGGCGTGCGCTCGGGGATATTCACCGCCTCTGAAAGCAGCAACGTCGCCGTCGTCTATGCCCTGCTGATCACCGCGCTGGTCTACCGCAGCCTGCCTTGGGCTGAATTCGTGGAGGCCACCAAGGGCGCCGTCCGCACTACCGCAATGGTGCTGCTGGTGATCGGAACCGCTGCCTGCTTTGGCTGGCTGCTGGCCTATCTGCGTGTGCCAACCCAGCTGGTCGAGATGCTGCAGAACGTGTCATCCAACCCGCTGGTGATCCTGCTCCTGATGAACCTGATCCTGCTGGTGCTGGGCACCTTCATGGACATGTCGCCGCTGATCGTGATCACCACGCCGATCTTTCTGCCGGTTGCCACCGCCTTCGGCGTCGATCCGGTGCATTTCGGGGTCATCCTGATCCTCAACCTGGGCATCGGCCTTTGCACGCCCCCTGTCGGTGCGGTGCTGTTCGTCGGCTGTGCCGTCGGCCGCATCAGCATCTGGCAGGCGATGCGCACGATCTGGCCGTTCTACGGCGCAGCCTTTCTTACGCTGATGCTCGTCACCTACATTCCCGGCCTGTCCCTGTGGCTGCCGGCCCTGTTCCGCTGAGGTAGCCCCATGACCACCTATCCCGAAGTACCCTCTGGCCCCGGCGCCACCCGTCAGGTGCTGGCTGACAGCCCGGACCTGATGGTCGTGGCCTTCCGCTTCCAGGCGGGGGGCGAGGGCGCGCTGCACGACCATCCGCATGTACAGGCGACCTATGTGCAATCTGGGCGCTTTGCCTTCACCGTCGACGGGCGCGACTTCGAGGTCGGGCCCGGGGACAGCTTTGTAATTCCGTCGGGGGTGCGGCACGGCTGCCGCGCGCTCGAGGATGGGGTGCTGATTGACACCTTCACCCCTCGCCGCGACGATTTTCTCTGAAAGGACTGACCGATGCTGACTGTCGAAACCCGCCACGCCATTGATCCCGCCACCGCCAAGGGCATGGACACCGAAGCGCTGCGCAAACATTTCCACGTTGGCGGTCTGTTCCAGGACGGGGAGATCCGGCTGATCTACACCCATTACGACCGCATGATCGTGGGCGGTGCGGTGCCGGGTGCCGGCAGCCTGACGCTGGACAAGGTTGCCGAAGCTGGCACCCCGACGATCCTTGACCGGCGCGAGATGGTGATCGTCAACATCGGCGATGCTGGCACAGTTACTGCGGACGCGGAATATGAGATGGGCCGCGGCGACATGCTTTACCTTGGCATGGGCGTGGGGCCGGTGACCTTTTCGGGCGAGGGCCGTTTCTACATCCTTTCGGCCCCGGCGCATCAGACTTATCCCTCGCGGCTGGTCAAGATCGACGAGGCCGCGACGGTCGAGCTTGGCTCGATCGAAACCTCGAACGAACGGGTGATCTACCAGTTCATCCACCCGGACGTCATGAAGTCCTGCCAGCTGGTGGTGGGGATGACCAAGCTTGCTCCTGGTTCGGTGTGGAACACGATGCCGGCGCACCTGCATGATCGGCGGATGGAAGCGTATCTTTACGTCGACCTGCCCGAAGACGCCCGCGTCATGCACTTCATGGGCCGCCCTGATGAAACCCGCCACCTGGTGGTCAAGAACGAAGAGGGCGCGATTTCCCCGCCGTGGTCGATCCACAGCGGCGCCGGCACCTCGAACTACACCTTCATCTGGGCGATGGCGGGCGACAACGTGGATTACCGTGACGTCGAGATGGTCGCGATGGGGGATCTGCGGTGAGCCTTTTCGACCTGAATGGCAAGACGGCACTGGTGACCGGGGCCAACACCGGCATTGGCCAGGCGATCGCAGTCAGTCTAGCGCAGGCAGGCGCCTCGGTTATCTGCGCCGGACGGTCTTCCTGTGACGAAACCATCGCGCAGATCGAAGGCGCGGGTGGGCAGGCAAGCGGGCTGAAGCTCGACTTGTCGGATCCGCTCGCGGGCGCGGGGGCGTTCGACTCTCCCGTCGACATCCTGGTGAACAACGCCGGCATTATCCGCCGCGCCGACTCGGTGGATTTCACCGAAGAGGACTGGGACGCCGTGATGGACGTCAACGTCAAGGCGGTGTTCTTCATGTGCCAGGCCTTTGCCCGGGCAGCCTTTGCGCGTGGGGCAGGCGGATCGATCATCAACATCGCTTCGATGCTGTCGTTCCAGGGCGGCATCCGCGTGCCGTCCTATACGGCGTCCAAGCATGGCGTGGCGGGACTTACGAAGATCCTGGCCAACGAATGGGCGTCCCGTGGCATCACCGTAAATGCCATCGCGCCGGGCTACATCGCGACAAACAACACCGAGGCGCTTCGCGCCGATGCCGAGCGGAACAAGGCGATCCTTGACCGTATTCCCGCCGGCCGGTGGGGGGAGCCCGAGGACATCGGCGGCACGGCCGTCTTCCTCGCTTCCCGTGCGGCGAAATACATCAACGGCGCGGTTCTGAACGTCGACGGCGGCTGGCTCGCCCGCTAGCGGTCCGAATCCGGAAGGGCCGGGCGCCTCAGGTTCGGTGACCTGGGGCTGCCTGACTTTTCCTAGTTGCGTCGTCAATGTGCGCTGGCCACTGTCCTCTTGTGCAGAGAACTGAATTTTGTCTACGGAAGACCAGGGGCGCGGGTGCCCCTATCGTTTGTGCAGAGTTTTCAGGCGACGTGCTGCCAAGGGCAGAAGCGGGCACATCATCGTCATCAAACCCTGCAGCTTTAGCTGGGGGTTCGAGCAGCTAAATGATGGCGGCAGAAGATAGTCCAGTTTCCAAAGCTGCCGGCCGGCAACATTAGTAGCCACCGCCTCCCTCACCGACGTTTAGCCGAGGGTCCTGCAGCCGCGCCATTCTAATTTGGCGCGGCACCTTCAGGTCGTGGTAGGGGCTTCCGCCCTTGTTTCTCAGGCTGGGACGGGGACGAGGTCGGCGAGAACCGCCTCGGCACCCGCCATCATCAGCGGCCCGGTTCCCTTGGAGTCGTCGGCGACGATTTTCTCCGTCAGGTAATAGGCCGGGGTGCCATCGCGATAGACATCCGAAAACCCGCCCAGCCCCGCGACGTGGCAGATGCCTCCCAGTTGAACGACCCCATCCTGCGGTTGAAGACGCGCCTGCAGGAAGTCGAGCCCGCGCGTGGCAGGGCCCCGAAGCTCCTGTGCCAGACCCAGCCGAACGACACGCAGGAACGCGTAGACGAACATCGCAGTAGAGGAGCTTTCCGTGTAGTTCCCCGGCAGGTCCGGCTGGTCGATGACCTGCAGCCAGCCGCCGTCTGGCATCTGGAGATGGGCGATCCGCCGCAGCAGGGTCTCAGTCCGTGCCACAAGCGTGGTGTCAGCCTCTGGCCCGGCGAGGGCGATCAGGTCCGCCATCGCCATGGCCAGCCAGCCAAGCGCCCGGGCCCAGCAGGCGGGCGAACGGCCGGTGGCATCATCTGCCCAAGCCTGTGCGCGCGACTCGTCATAGCCATGCACATAGAGCCCGTTGCCGGCATCCGTATGCTCCAGCGCCGAGAAAAGCTGATCTAGCGCATCGGCAGCCATCCGGCTATCGCCCCGGCGCTGCGCATATTCGAACTGGAACGGCAGCGCCATGTACAGCCCGTCAAGCCAAACCTGATGCGGATAGATCTTCTTGTGCCAGTAGCCGCCTGCGCCGATCCTCGGGTGGGTGGAAAGCTGGCGGGCCAGCAGGTCGGCCGCCTTCATCCAGCGCGGATCATCCGTCTTGTCGGCGAGGTAGAACAGGACCCGCCCCGACAGGATGTTGTCGATGTTGTATTCGTCGATCGCATAACCCTTCAGGCTGCCGTCCTCGGCCACCTGCGCGGTTGCCAGCCGAAGCAGATGCGCAAGCCAACGATCCTCGCCCGTCGCCTCGTGCAGCAGTTGCAGGCCGCGGTAGATGCACCCATCCTCATAGCACCAGGTGCCGCCTTTGTAGGGCTGGTAACGCGCGGCGAAGGCGTCGAAGTAATCCATCAGCATGGCAACATTTCCTCTGAGGTCAGGGTCCCGCGTTCCAGCGCGGGGGCGTTGAGAATTTCACAATGTTCCGTCAGCAGCCCGGCGCCGCGGACCGGCCGCAGCCCCTCTGCCATCAGCGGCACGCCGGGTGCGGCATCCGGGTCAAAAGCCACGCTAGACCGCAGGATCGACAGGCCGCGCACTGGCGACTCCGGCAGGCCAAGCAGCGCGGCAAAGGCAAGTCGGATGCCCGTGGCGGTCACATCCTCCAGCTGGATATCAGAGATGCAGGGCGTGGTTTCAGTCACCGGCGCTGGCACGCGCGACTGGACCCAATGCTCATGCCCGTCCGGGTCGCAGAAGTAATGGGCATTCACCGCCAGCACGGTGTCTACCTCATGCATCCGTACGCGGCGCATCCGGATGCCGCTGACCGCGCCGCCGCGGCCGCGCCGGGTCTTGATACGCAGGCCCCGGTCGGTGCCGATCATCTCGCAGGCCTCGATGGTCACATTGTGGACGCCGCCGCTCATCTCCGACCCGATGACGACGCCGCCGTGGCCGCGCTCCATCAGGCAATGGCTGATCGTGATGTCGCGGGTGGGGGCAAGATGATCCGTCACGCCCGGCGCGCGCTTGCCCGCCTTGATTGCGATGCAGTCGTCGCCCACTGTGAAATGGACGCCGGTGATCAGCACATCCTCGCAGCTTTCGGGGTTCAGCCCGTCGGTATTGGGGCTGTCGGGCGGATTGATGATGGAGAGGCCTGCGAACACCAGCCGGCGGCTTTTCCATGGGTGCAGCGTCCAGCTTGGCGCGTTCTGCAGCGTGGTGCCGATGACCGTCACATCCTCGCAGTCAATAAGGTGCAGAAGACGGGGGCGGCGGGCACCCTCGCGGGTTTCCTTGGGCCAGGTCCACCAGTCGCCCCGGCTGCCGCCGCCGTCGACGATTCCAAGGCCTGCGATGACGAGGTTCCGGCAGCCGCGCGCGGTCAGGACAGCGCGATAACAAGGTTCCGGAAGGCCTTCCCATGTCGCGCCTTCGGCAACCGGAAGGATCGGATAATCCTCGCGCCGGTCGGGGGCGGCAAGTTCCGCGCCTTCGGACAGATAAAGCACCATGTCACTGCGCAGCATCAGGGGCGCGACTACCCATCGGCCCGGCGGGACCACAAGCATGCCGCCTTCGGGCAGCGCGTCGATCAGCGCCTGGGCCTGCGCGGGATCGTTCAGAACGACCTCTTGCGGGCAGGGGGGCGTGAAGAAATCATGGGGGGCGAAGCCTTCAACTGTCAGGCGGTAAGCGCTGCCTGGGTGAAGGTCGTGCCAGCAGGTCACGACGGTCCGGGTTTCGCCTTCCCGCGTTTCGGGTCCCGTCAGTTGCCAGCGCCGTGGCTGGTCAAGGTAATAAAGGGCGCCAGGTTCCGGCAGGCAAAGCGCGATCGATCGCGGCGAGAGCGCCACGGGAAGAAGCGGTTCCATTCCGTCATCCGTCAAAGAGGCGCGGCCACAAGGGGCCGCGCCGATTGCATTTAGCGGAAGCTGCGCAGGGCGCTGTTGACCCCGTTGATGATCTCTTCCGCGGCTTCTTCGGCCGACAGCATGCCGTAGGCCACGCCTTCAAGGTTGTCGCCGAACACGCTGCGCACGCGCGGATGTTCGTTGTAGGGCGAGACGAGCGGCCCTTCGCCCTGAGTCACGATCTCGTTCGCGGCCAGAAGCGTCGGGTCGATGACCTCCTGCTCCATCAGGCGTTCCAGCGCGACGGTGCTCGACGGGATCCCGCGCGAGTCCTTGAGGATGTCGATCCCTTCCGGCTCGTTCAGCAGGCAGTTGATGATCTGCGCGGCAGCCTCGGGGTTCTGCGAGTTCTTGGAGATCGCGAACAGCATCGACGGCTTGCGATAGACACCCTGCGTCACCGCATTCTCGATCGTCAGCATCGGGACGGGCACCAGTTCCTGCCCTTCGTCGAGCGGATCCGCGTATTTCTGATAGGTCGAGTCCCACTCATAGGTGCCGGCGATGCGGCCATCGGCCCAGGTACGCACCTCGAACAGTTCGACGTTGCCTTCACCCGCCGCGGCGCGCCAGGGGCGGATCGTGCCGGTTTCCACGAGATGTTCGTAGAAGCGGATGCCTTCGGCCAGTTCTTCGGGCGTCCAGGCGACTGTGGTGGTTTCCGGGTCGATCATGTCCTTGCCGGTCGCCTGCGTCGTCACAAGCGAGACGACGAGGATGGCGTTCAGCGTCACGACTTCCAGCGGGTAGTAGCCGTCACCCAGCTTTTCCTTGAACACCGGAGCTGCGGCGATCACCTCTTCCCAGGTGGTGGGAACTTCCAGCCCAGCCTTTTCAAAGGTGGTCTTGTTGAACAGGAACACCCGGCCGGTTTCCGAGATCGGCATGCCGTTCAGGACGCCGTTCATCTCGCCGCCCTTCAGGGCCTCTTCGCTCCACTGGGTCAGGTCGATGATGTGTTCGTACTGACGCAGGTCGACAAAGCCGTCGCCGTTGCGGGAAAAGAGCGGCAGCCACGGCCAGTTGATCTGCATGATGTCGGCTTCGGTGCGGCCCGCGATCTGCGTGGTGATCCGCTCCTGGTGGCCGGCCCAGCCGGTGAATTCGGCTGCAATGGTGTGGCCGTGCTTTTCACCGCAAACTTTCAGCGCCTCTTGCGTCGCGGCGTGGCGACCGTCGCCGCCCCACCAGGACATGCGCAGATTGGCTGCATTTGCCGCCGGTGCAAGCGTCGCCAGCGCGACGCCCAGCATGAGAAGTTTCTTCATTGGTTTCCTCCCTCAAGGTTCACGATGCGTGGGCAAGCGAGATGTTCTCGCCGCCGTCACGCGCAAAGACATGGGCTGCAGACGCATCGGGTGCGACGGAAATCGCCCCGCTGGACCGGTCGAGCCCTTCGTATTCGGCCGCCGACAGGACCGAGACGAGCCGCGTGCGCCCGATGTCCAGGTGCACGACAACCTCATGGCCCATGAATTCGGCGTTGACGATCTGCCCCTTCAGCCCGTCGGCGGCAGGTTTCAGGTGCTGCGGACGCATGCCGAGCGTCACGTCGCCGCGCGCGCCGGGACGCAGCCGCGCGCCCATCTGCGGACCCAGCCGCACCGCTTGGCCGCCGATGCGGAAGACGGGATCGCTGCCACCCTCCAGCGCGCCATCCACGAGGTTCATTTCGGGGCTGCCGATGAAGCCTGCGACAAAGGCGTTGGCCGGTTCGTTGTACAGCGTCTTCGGGTCGGCCACCTGCATGATGCGGCCTTCCTTCATCACGCAGATCCGGTCGCCCATGGTCATCGCTTCGGTCTGGTCGTGAGTGACGTAGACCACGGTCGAGGACATGCCTTCAGCCTTCAGCCGCTTGTGCAGGTCGGTGATCCGCACCCGCATCGAGGCCCGCAGCTTGGCGTCCAGGTTCGACAGCGGTTCGTCGAACAGGAACACTTCCGGCTTCTTGATCAGCGCCCGGCCCAGTGCCACCCGCTGTGCCTGACCGCCGGACAGTTCCTTGGGCAGCCGGTCGAGCAGCGGCTCGATTTCGAGGATGCGCGCAACCTCGGCGGTGGCGGCCTCGATCTCGGCCTTGGACTTGTGCTGCAGGCGCAGGCCGAAGGACAGGTTCGAACGCACCTTCATGTGGGGATAAAGCGCGTAGTTCTGGAACACCATCGCGATGCCGCGCTTGCCCGGGGGCAGGTTGTTCACGACGCGCCCGCCGATCCGGACCTCGCCGCCGCTGATGGTTTCCAGCCCCGCGATCATCCGCAGCGTGGTGGACTTGGCGCAGCCGGACGGGCCGACCAGCACCATGAATTCCCCGTCCGCGACATCCAGGTTGATCCCGTGGACCGCCTTGAAGGCGTTGCCATAGACCTTTTCGAGGTTCCTGATTTCAAGACGTGCCATGAGTTATCCTTTCACCCCACCGGCCGAGATGCCTTCGATGAAGTATTTCTGAGCGATGAAGAACACGACGAGCGCGGGTAGCAGCGCCAGCACCGACATGGCCAGAATGCGGTTCCATTCAAAGGCTTCCGTCGTGTCGATCGAGAGTTTGAGCGCCAGGCTGACCGGGAACTTTTCCACCGACGAGATGTAGATCAGCGGGCCGAGGAAGTCGTTCATGGTCCACATGAACTGGAACAGGGCGACCGAGATCAGCGCCGGCATCAGCAGCGGAACCACGATGTAGATCAGCGTCTGGAACGTGTTGGCGCCATCGACGCGGGCGGCTTCCTCCATATCGCGGGGGATGGCCCGCAGGAACTGCACCAGCATGAAGACGAAGAACGCATCCCCGGCAAAGGCCGACGGCACCCAGAGCGGCAGGTAGGTATCAAGCCAGCCCAGGTCCCGGAACAGGATGTACTGCGGGATGCGGGTGACGACGTTCGGCAGCAGAAGCGTGGCGATCAGGCTGGCGAACAGGATCTTCTTGCCCGGGAACTCGAACCGCGCGAACCCATAGGCCACAAGGGCGCAGGAAATTGCGGTAAAGATCGTCTTGGGCAGGATGATCAGGAAGGTGTTCCAGAAGAACCGGCCAAAGGTATAGGGGGTCGAGGTTTCCCACCCCTGCCGGTAGCCTTCCAGCGTCGGGTTTTCCGGAATGAAGCCGATGCTGCCAAAGATCTCGTTGTTGGTCTTGAACGACGCGCCCACCAGCCAGATCAGCGGATAGAGCATCAGCAGCCCGACGCCGAACAGAAGCGTGTACCGGACCATGGCAGAGATCTGGGCGCGGCGACGGTCGACGGCGGTCGTATCGGTCGTGGCGACGGGCGCCGTTTCAGTTGCGATCATGGTCATGGTCAGCTCCTCTTGTCGCCGGCGTAATAGACCCACTTCCTCGACGACCAGAAGGCCAGGACCGTGAGCACCATGATGATGACGAACAGCACCCAGGCGATGGCCGAAGCATAGCCCATCTGGAAGTTCCGGAACGCCTCGTCATAGATGTAAAGCGGCAGCAGGTAGGTGGATTTGAGCGGCCCGCCCCCGGTGATGACGTAGGGGCCGTTGAACTCTTGGAATGCCTGGACCATCTGCATGATCAGGTTGAAGAAGATCACCGGCGTGATCAGGGGCAGGGTGATGAAGACAAAGCTGTGGACCTTGCCCGCGCCGTCGATGGCCGCCGCTTCGTAAAGCGACTTGTCGATGGACTGAAGCGCCGCAAGGAAGATCACCATGGCCGAGCCGAACTGCCAGCAGCGCAGCAGCGTGATGGTGAACAGCGCGTTGGTGGGATCGCCGAACCAATTCACGGCCTCGAACCCAAGTCCGGTCAGCACCATGTTCACCAGCCCCGCGTCGGCGAAGATGTAGCGCCACAGCACCGCAATCGCGATGGACCCGCCCAGGATCGAGGGCACGTAGTAAGCCGTGCGGAAGAACCCGATCGCTTTGAGCCGGTAGTTCAGGATCGCCGCGATGAACAGCGCAAAGGCCAGTTTCAGCGGCACGGTCAGGAAGACGTAAAGCAGCGTCACCTTCAACGAGCGGATGAAGGTTCGGTCGCTGGTGAACAGCTGGTAGTAGTTTTCCAGCCCTGTCCAGATCGGGCTCGAGATCAGGTTGTAGTCGGTGAAGCTCAGGTAGAGCGAGCCGACAAAGGGCAGGAGCGTGAACAGCAACAGCCCAAAGATGTAGGGCGACAGATATACCAGCCCCAGGTAACGTCCCTGACCCATCACGCGGCTCCCTGTACAAGTTCTTCGGGAAGATGCGCGGCGGTGGCCTGAAGCATCTCGTCATACATCGCGCGGGCGCGGTCGGTCCCAAGCGGCGCGACCAGCGGGTCGGTCACGAACAGCGGGAAGAGGTCGTTCCACCGTTCCTCCATGACCGCCGCGACCAGTGCCGTCTGGCGCATCGCATGCGGGGCGATGACGGCGGCAAGCGCGTCCGGCAGGGCGCCCGCCACAACCGGCTGCACGCCCAGCCCGGTAAAAAGGGCGTTGGTTTCCACAATGGCCTCTTGCGGCAGGTTCGGGATCTGGCCCCGGTTCGGCAAGTTGGCGTTCGACAGGTGCATCCCCTGTCCCGCCAGCGCGCGGAGCTGGTCGACCAGCGCCTCTTCGGACCGCTGCGCCGGGGCAAGCGGGGCGCCGTTGTCCAGCGCCTCTGCCTGGGCACGTTTGGCGGCCTGGTCGCGCTTGCGGTAATCAACCGGGGTCAGGCCAAAGCCGAAGGCTTCGTGCCGGTCAAGGTACCAGGACTGGGGCAGGAACTCTGCCAGATGGCGGTCGCCGGCTGCGGCAGCGATGCCGAAGCGGCTTGCAAGGTCGAACTTCACCCGGTTTTCATCCTCGAAGTAACGGGCATGTTCGTCGGCCGGGTCGCGCGGCGTGGCGCGCCAGCCGGTGGCAAGGCGTTCCCGGGCGAATTCCATGTAGACGGGCATCATGTCGATCCCGCCAACGGAAGCTGACGACACGAAGGTGAAATGGTTGATCCCCAGCACGTTCACCGTGACGTCGCGGAAGCCCCAGCGCAGGTGCCCCTCGCGGCGGTTGGCCAGCCAAGCGATGATCTGGCGCAGCTTGGTGACCTCGTGGCACTCGCCCCAGGCGCGGATGCCGGGATAGGCGGAGTAGAGCGCGCCGGTCAGCGTCGACATCGGGTTGGTCAGGTTGCAGACCCAGGCGTTGGGGGCGTACTGTTCGATGGGGCGGGCGATATCCGCGATCATCGGAATGGCGCGCAGGGCGCGCACGAACCCGCCGGGACCCACCGTGTCGCCCACTGCCTGCAGGACGCCGTAACGTTCGGGAATGGCGATGTCCTGCGCCATATCGTCGAACCGGCCCGGCAGGATCGATACAACGACGACATCCGCGCCCTGCAGCGCCCCGGCAAGCGTCCTGGATGCTTCGGCCCGCAGCGGGGCGCCTTCGGCGGCGTAGCGGCCGACAAGCCGCGCGTTCCGTTCGGCGGCCGCGTGGTCCAGATCGTAAAGGCGCAGGTCGGCTGCGAAGCCCGCGCCGCCGGCCTGGTTTTGCGCGGCAAGATCGCCGATCAGCCGCACTGCCCAGTTGAGCGACCCGCCGCCGATATAGGCGATGCGCAGTTCGGGCAGGTCTGATGCCGCTGATTTCGTTTTGTGATTGTCACTCATGATGTGTCCGGCCGTTCATGCCGACACCCCTAAAGGTGCGCCGTAAACGCATGCCGCTCCTCCCAAAAACGACAGAAAATGCGGTATCCCCCGCCCATGTCGCTTATTATGTGCGAATCCCTTGGTGGCTGAATTCACGATTGCGCAGAAAAAGATGGACAAAATCGAACAAAGCGTCCTGACGGGCATTCCGGCGAGCGCGCTCAGCCTGTCGCTGACGCGGTCGGCCATCCGGATGCAGCATTCCCACAGCTGGTCGATCGACAAGATCAACAGCGTGCATGACCTTGTGATTTGCCTGACCGGCCAAGGAAGGTACGAGATCGAGGACCAGACCTACCTTCTTCAACCCGGTGACGCGATGTTCATTCCCGCGGGACTACGGTTCCGCGGGACCAATCCTGACCCGAACCAGATTTACACCGGGCTTGCGCAGCACTTCCGTCTGCAGCTTTTCGGCCAGTACGACCTGGTAGCGCGGATGAAGCTGCGCCGGGTGGTGCGGCTGTCGCGCTGGGACATGCTCGAACCGGTGGTGCGGCATTACCGCGCTATGGCGCCGCCGTCATCGACCACGCTGATGATGCACCATGCCTTCATGTTCATCTTTGTGGAGTTCATCGAGGATGCCTTCGAAGGCTGGATCACACCGGCCGATGCGCCGATGGATCAGGCCGAAGGGCTTCCGATGGCGGTAATGATGGCCGCCACGCAGATCAGCGCCGACCCGCTCCGCCCCGGTCTTGCCGAACAGATCGTGGCCGGGGCCCCCTACAACCCCGACTATTTCCGGCGCGAGTTCCGGAACCGTTTTGGCAGCACCCCCAAGAAGTTCCAGGAGTTCAAGCGGATGGAGCGCGCCATGCACCTGCTGGAGATCGGCCGCAGCGTAACGGAAACCGCGCATGAGGTAGGCTATCACGACGCCTATTACTTCTCCCGGATGTTCAAGCGCCACATCGGCACCAGCCCGCGCGGCTATCAGGACCACATCCGCCGGTCCCGCGACGGCCAGTTCCCGCGCGGAGAGGAAGACGGGCAGGTGCTCTATCCGCTTCGGCAGGGGCAGTCGGGCTAGCGGGCGTCTTCCAGGATCATTGCGGCGGCCTTTTCCGCAATCATCAGCGTCGGCGCGTTGGTGTTGCCCGAGGTGATCCGCGGCATGATCGAGGCATCTGCGATCCGCAACCGGCCAAGCGCCCGAAACCGCAAGCGGGGGTCCACCACGCTTTGATCATCCGCGCCCATGCGGCAGGTGCCGACTGGATGGAAGATGGTGGTGCCGATTTCGCCCGCCGCGCGGATCAGGTCGTCGCGGCTGTCATAGGCGGGGCCGGGGCGGTATTCTTCGGGGTGATAGCAGGCGAACGCAGGCTGCCCGGCGATCTTGCGTGTCAGGCGGATGGAGCGGACGGCGACTTCGCGGTCGCCTTCGGTGGACAGGTAGTTGGGGCGGATCGCAGGCTGGGCGCGGAAGTCTGGGCTGGTCAGATGCACCGAACCCCGGCTTTCGGGGCGCAGGTTGCAGACGCTGGCCGTCATCGCTGGAAAACGGTGCACGCTGTCCCCGAACTTGTCCAGCGACACAGGCTGAACGTGGTATTCCAGATCGGCCGTCGCCTTTTCCGGCCCGGACCGGGTGAAAATGCCGACCTGGCTGGGCGCCATCGACATCGGACCGGATCGCCGCGCCACGTATTCGAACCCGATCGCCGCCTTGCCGAAGAGGGTAGAGGCCTTTTCGTTCAGCGTCGGCACTCCCGTCACCTTGTAGATCAGCCGAAGCTGCAGGTGATCCTGCAGGTTCTCGCCGACCCCCGGTACATCGACCACCGGATCGATGCCGGCCGCCTGCAGCACTGCACCCGGGCCGATGCCCGAAAGCTCCAACACATGGGGCGATCCGATAGCCCCGGCGGACAGCACGGTTTCCCGCGCAGCACGGGCTTCCTTCATCTGGCCCTGGTGGTGGAAGACGACGCCACGCACCTCGCCCTCTTCGACGATCAAGCGCGCGACCTGCGCGTTGGTTAGAACCCGCAGGTTTGGCCGGCGCAGCGCCGGGCGCAGGAACGCCTTTGCGGTGTTCCAGCGGATGCCCGACCGCTGGTTAACGTCGAAATAGCCGGCGCCCTCGTTGTCGCCGGTGTTGAAGTCATCGGTGCGCGGAATGCCTGCCTGTTCGGCAGCGTCCATGAAAGCGTCCAGAACATCCCAGCGCACCCGCGCCTTTTCCACACGCCATTCACCCCCGGCGCCGTGAAGATCGCTTGCCCCGCGGTAGTGATCCTCTTGCAGCTTGAAGACGGGCAACACGTCGTCCCAACCCCAGCCGGTACAGCCAAGCTGCCGCCACCCGTCATAGTCGGCCGCCTGACCCCGCATGTAGATCATCCCGTTGATCGAGGAGCAGCCGCCCAAGATCCGCCCGCGGGGGTAGGCCAGCGCCCGTCCGTTCAGGCCGGGATCGGCCTCGGTCTTGAAGCACCAGTCCGTCCGCGGGTTGCCGATGCAGTAAAGGTAGCCCACCGGAATATGCACCCAGTGGTAGTTGTCCTTGCCGCCCGCCTCCAACAGCAGGACGCGGTTGCGCGGATCGGCCGACAGGCGGTTGGCCAGCACGCACCCGGCGCTGCCTGCGCCGATGACGATGAAGTCGTAAATCTCCATGAATATCTCCATGGCCCTGCTGCCTGCCGTGGGCGGGCAGCAGCAGCCGGTTGGTCAGCGTTCCGAGGTCAGGCCAAGACGCCGCCCCAGTCGCGAGGCATAGAATTCGCCCACCAGGCCACGACGGAACACCAGCACGCAGACCATGAACACCACGCCGGTGATGATCGTGACCGGGAAGTTCGAGGTGGCGAGGTAGT
The DNA here is from genome assembly GCA_008711135.1 of Rhodobacteraceae bacterium LNNU 3342. Classification (GTDB taxonomy): domain Bacteria; phylum Pseudomonadota; class Alphaproteobacteria; order Rhodobacterales; family Rhodobacteraceae; genus Halodurantibacterium. Next base: position 54,457 of record VUAW01000005.1, on the reverse strand, counting down.
TCTGCAACGTGACGACCAGCCCTGCGCCCACCACGGGGCCAATCAGCGTGCCGATCCCGCCCAGCAGCGTCATGAGGATGACCTCTCCGGACATCTGCCAGGTGACGTCGGTCAGGGTGGCGAATTGGAAGACCAGCGCCTTGACCCCGCCCGCAAGCCCCGTCAGCGCCGCCGACATCACGAAGGCGCCCAGCTTGTAGCGTGACACGGAATAGCCAAGCGAGATGGCACGCTGTTCATTTTCCCGGATCGCTCGCAGGATCATCCCGAAGGGCGAGTTGACGAAGCGCCAGATGATGAACAGCCCGATCAGGAACACACCCAGCACGAAGAAATACATGTTGATCGTGTTGGACAGGTTGATCATCCCGAAAAGCTGCCCGCGCGGGACGGACTGGATCCCGTCCTCGCCATGGGTGAAGCCAGCCTGAAGGCAGAAGAAGAAGAACATCTGCGACAGCGCCAGCGTGATCATCGCGAAGTAGATCCCCTGCCTCCGGATAGCGATAGCCCCCATGACCAGCCCCAGCCCCGCAGCACCCGCGACGCCCAGCAGGATGCCGGCCTCGGGCGTCCAGCCCCAGACCTTGACGGCATGAGCGGTGAAATACGCGGCGCCACCAAAGAAGCTTGCGTGGCCAAAGGACAAGAGCCCGGTATAGCCCAGCAGCAGATTGAAGGCCGCTGCGAAGAGCGCGAAGCACAGAAGCTTCATCAGGAAGATCGGGTAGAGAAAGAACGGTGCTACCAGCAGAAGCGCCAGCAGCCCCAGCAGGAAGATCACCCGGATTGAGGCCGCTGCCGGGATGACGCTGACGCCGGGAACGGCAGGGGTGTCACTGTGATGTGCCATGTCAGGCATCCTTTCCGAACAGGCCCGCCGGGCGCAGGATCAGGACGATCGCCATGATGACGAAGATGACGATGTTGGACGCTTCGGGGTAGAAGACCTTGGTCATCCCCTCGGCCACACCAAGCATGTAGCCGGTGACGATGGCGCCAAGGATCGACCCCATGCCGCCCACCACGACCACGGCAAAGACGATGATGATCAGGTTCGACCCCATCAGCGGCGACACTTGGTAGACCGGCGCCGCCAGCACCCCGGCCAGCGCCGCCAGCGCCGCGCCCAGCCCGTAAGTCAGCGTCAGCAGCAGCGGCACGTTGATCCCGAAGCTTTGCACCAGAACCGGGTTTTCCGTCGCCGCGCGCAGGTAAGAGCCGAGCTTCGTCCGCTCGATCAGCAGCCAGACGCCGATGCACACGGCCAGCGAGGCGATGACTACCCACCCGCGGTAGATCGGCAGGAACATAAAGCCTAGGTTCACCGCCCCCTGAAGCGCCGGCGGCGCGGCATAGGGCTGGCCCGAGGCGCCGAAGAAATAGCGGAACGTCCCCTCGATCGTCAGGGCAAGGCCGAAGGTGAACAGCAGGCCGTAAAGGTGGTCCAGCTTATATAGCCGCGACAGCATCGTTCGTTCGACCAGCGCGCCGAACCCGCCAACGATCAGCGGCGCCAGCAGCAGCGCGAACCAGTAGCCGATGCCGGCCTTGGTCGCCAGCAGCAGGGCGACAAAGGCCCCCAACATGTATTGCGCCCCATGGGCAAAGTTGATCACCCGCAGCAGGCCGAAGATCACCGCCAGCCCCAGGCTGAGCAGGGCGTAAAAGGACCCGTTGATCAGCCCGACCAGAAGCTGCCCCAGAAGCGCCTGAACAGGAACGCCAAAGAGTGTTGTCATGTCAGACCCCCAGCACCTGGTTGAGCATGTCCATCCGCGCCGGCAGCTCCTGCACCGGGAACTCGCTGACCATCTTGCCATGGTCCATCACGTAGAACCGGTCCGCCACGCGTGAGGCAAAGCGGAAGTTCTGTTCCACCAGGATCACGGTCATGCCACGTTCCTTGAGCGTGACCAGAACCTCTCCGATCCGCTGGATGATAACGGGGGCGAGTCCCTCGGTCGGTTCGTCCAGCAGCAGGCATTTCGCGCCGGTGCGCAGGATGCGTGCCATGGCCAGCATCTGCTGTTCGCCGCCCGACAGCTTGGTGCCCGGGCTGGACCGCCGTTCAGCGAGGTTCGGGAACAGCGTGTAGATTTCGTCGATGCTCATCCCGCCCGGCGCCACCACCGGCGGCAGCAGCAGGTTTTCCTGCACCGTGAGGGTGGCAAAGATCCCGCGTTCCTCTGGCACAAAGCCCAGGCCCGCCTGCGCGGTGCGGTGCAGGGGCACGCCCATCATGTCGCGCCCGTCAAAGATGATCTGGCCGGTGCGCTTGCGCAGGATCCCCATGATCGTGCGCAGCGTCGTGGTCTTGCCCATGCCGTTGCGGCCCAGGATGCAGATCATCTCTCCTTCGTTCACATGCAGGTCCACCCCGTGCAGCACGTGGCTTTCCCCGTACCAAGCCTGCAGGCCGGCGACAGTGAGAAGCGGCTTCGTCATTCCTCGGTCCCCATGTAGGCAGTGCGGACACGCGGGTCCCGGCTGACGGAGGCATAGTCGCCCTCGGCGATGATCTCGCCCCGCTGAAGGACAGTCACGTGGTCGCAGATATCGGCCACCACCGACAGGTTGTGTTCCACCATCAGAACGGCCCGGTCGCGGGCCACATCGCGGATGATGTTGGCGACCATGCGAACGTCCTCTTGGCCCATGCCGGCCATCGGTTCGTCCAGCAGCAAGACCTTCGGGTCCAGCGCCAGAGTTGTCGCGATTTCCAGCACCCGCTTGCGGCCATAGGACAGGTCGGTGGCGCGCAGGTCGCGGAACTCCGCCAGGCCGAGGTCGCGGATCAGCCGGTCCGCACGCTCGTTCAGCCGGTCGAGCGAGGAGAGCGGCAGCCAGAACTGCGTGGACAGCCGGTTGGGACGTTGCAGCGCCACCCGCACGTTTTCCAGCACTGTCAGATGCGGAAATACGGCAGAGATCTGGAACGACCGCACCAGCCCCATCCGCGCGACGTAATCGGGCTTCATCCGGGTGATGTCGGTGTCCAGAAGCGTGATCTGCCCGCGCGTGGGCTGAAGGAACTTGGTCAGCAGGTTGAAGACGGTGGTCTTGCCCGCCCCGTTCGGCCCGATCAGCGCGTGGATGCGGGCATGATGCACGTCGATGTTCACATCATTGACGGCCGTGAAACCGCCAAAGTCCTTGCCCAGGCCGCGGGCGGAAAGCACCACCCGCGGCTGGTCCTGCGTTTGCGGCAGCGCGACCATTGTCAGTTCGTGACCAGGCTGCAGCCGCTTTCGGCGGGATCGATATAGGCCTGATCTCCGGGGATGGTGGCCAGCACGTTGAAGTAATCCCACTCCACGTCGCTTTCGCCCGGCGCCTTGACCTCGAGCAGGTAGACGTCCGAAATCAGCCGCCCGTTCGGGGCCACGCGCGCATCCTGGGCAAAGACGTCGTTGACGGGCAGTTCGTGCAGCTTGGCGGCAACGGCCTCGGCCTCATCCGTGCCGGCTGCCTCAATCGCGCGCAGGTAGGCCAGCACGGCTGAATAGGTCCCGGCGTGGACCATGTTCGGCATCATGCCCGTGCGTTCCAGAAAACGGCGGCCGAACTCGGCGCTTTCCTCGTTCCGGTTCCAGTAGAAGCTTTCCGTCAGGGTCAGCCCTTGCGCGGCCTCAAGCCCCAGCCCGTGAACCTCCGCCAGGGTAAACAGCAGTGCCGCGAGCCTCTGCCCGCCTTGAACGATGCCGAACTCACTGGCCTGCTTGATCGCGTTCTGGGTGTCCATCCCTGCGTTGGCGAGCCCAATTACCTTGGCGCCCGAGGCCTGCGCCTGCAGCAGGAACGAAGAATAGTCCGTCGTGGCCAGCGGATGACGGACCGACCCCAGCACCTGCCCGCCTGCTTGCTGCACATAGGCGCCGGTGTTTTCCTCCAGCGAATAGCCAAAGGCATAGTCGGCGGTCAGGAAGTACCAGGTGTCGCCACCCTGTTCCACCAGCGCGCCGCCAGTGCCCACGGCAAGCGCATGGGTGTCATAGGCCCAATGGAAACCAAGCGGAGAGCACTGGGCCCCGGTCAGTTCGGTCGTGGCCGCGCCGGTGGTGATGGTGATCTTGCCCGCCTCTCGCGACAGCGCCTGCACCGCAAGCGCCACGGAAGAGGCAGTGAGTTCCATGATGGTGTCGACCTGTTCGGTGTCGTACCACTGCCGCGCGATGTTCGAGGCGATGTCGGGCTTGTTCTGGTGGTCGGCGGTCACGACGTCGATCGGGGCGTCGAGCACCGTGCCCCCGAAATCCTCGACCGCCATCAGCGCGGCCTGATAGGAATACTGGCCGCCGAAATCGGCATAGACACCGGACTGGTCGTTCAGGATGCCGATGCGGACACGATCGTCCGAAACTTGGGCCAAGGCAGGTGCAGCCAGCGCCGCGACCGAAGCCGCGGAGAGCAGAACTCTCTTCATTGTATCCTCCCAAGACGGCCGTCCGCCTTGCGGCACAGATATCCACGCGGTGACGGCTCTGTTCGAAAATGGTCCGGTGCCCTCCACTGCACGCGGTCCTGTTGGAACGATACCGTGATAAGCCTTTGACGCAAGTCTTTTGGCACCGCTAATTTCATACAGGTTCTGTTCATTTTCGGACAGAAGGGCAGGGGGCGAGGATGGGGCAGTTCACTTGGGACGACCTGCAATTCTTTCTGGCCGTCGCGCGCTGCGGCCAGCTTTCACATGCGGCACGGCAGCTTCGGACTAGCCACGTCACCGTCGCGCGCCGCATTGATCGGCTTGAGGCCGCGCTCAAGCTGCGGCTGTTCGAACGGAACCCGCGCGGCTATGCCCTGACACCGCAGGGGCGCCGCCTGATCGAGACGGCCGAGAGGATGGAGGCGGAAACAGCCCAGCTTTGCGCCGAACTGGAGGGCGAGGGCGCCGCGATCCAGCGCAGCACCCTGCGGATGGCGGTGCCGGAAGGTTTCGGCCGGTTTTTCTGCCGACACCTGCTGCCGCTGTTCACGCAGCGGTTCCCGGCGATCTCGCTTGAACTGATCACGCTGCCGCAGGTCTTGTCGCTGTCGCGGCGGGAAGGGGATATCACTGTCGCGCTCGATCCGACCAAGACCACCACGTATCATTCGCAGAAGATCACGGAGTACACGCTCAGCGTCTATGCCGCGGAAAGCTATTTGGCGGCGCATCCGCCGATCACCGACCGCGCGCAACTGCTGGATCATCCCTTCATCGGCTATATCGAGGAGATGATCTTTGCCCCCGGGCTCGATTATCTGGGCGAGGTTCATCTGGGCATCCGGCCCGAATTCAAAAGCTCAAGCATCTTCAACCAGCTTTCGGCGACGCGGCACGGGATGGGGCTTTGCGTGCTGCCGAACTATATCGGCAGCCACTATCCGGACCTGCGGCTGGTGCTGCCGGGGCAGGTGCTGCTTCGCCGCAGCTACTGGCTGACCTGCCACCGCGACGTGCAGCAGATCCCGCGCGAACGCGCTGTCATGGCCTTTCTAACGGAGGTGGTCCGCGACCACGCGCATCTTCTGGACGCACCGCCAGCAGCAAAAGAGGAAGTTTGGCCTTGAAGACTGAAGCCCGAGCCGCGACATACGCAGCCGGGGGGATGCGCGCCGACTCGTTCGGCCTGGGACAGGACGCAGCACATGACGTTGGGCGGTCAACGCACCTCCGGCACCGGAATAATTCTTCTTGCGCTTGCCATGGGCGGCTTCTCGATCGGAACGACCGAGTTTGCGGCCATGAGCCTTGTGCCCTATTTCGCGCCAGACCTTGGCATTGACGAGGCGACGGCGAGCCATGTGATCAGCGCCTATGCGCTTGGCGTGGTCGTCGGCGCGCCGGTCATCTCGGTGCTGGGCGCGCGGATGTCGCGCAAGGTGCTGCTGGTTCTGCTGATGGCAGTGTTCGGTATTGCAAACGCAATGGCCGCTGTTGCGCCGGGGTATCGGTCCATGGTGGCGATGCGGTTCCTGTCCGGCCTGCCGCACGGGGCTTACTTTGGCGTGGCCTCGCTGGTGGCGGCGTCGCTCGTGCCGCAGCACCGGCGGACATGGGCGGTGTCGATGGTGATGATGGGGCTGACCATAGCGACCGTTCTGGGGGTTCCCGCCGCGACACTGCTGGGGCAGGGCCCGGGCTGGCGCTGGGGTTTCGCCTCAGTCGGGTTGCTGGCGCTGAGCGCCGTCGTCCTGATCCTCCGACATGCGCCTGCCGATGCCCCCAACCCGAAGGCACACCCGCTGAAGGAACTGAGCGCGCTGAAACGGCGGCAGGTGTGGCTGACGCTGGCGACCGGAGCCATCGGTTTTGGGGGGCTGTTCGCAGTCTATACCTACGTTGCCTCTACGCTGCTGAATGTCACGCAGGCCGAACCTTGGGCCGTGCCGATGGTCTTCATGATCTTTGGTGCCGGGATGACGGCTGGCACGTTGCTGATCGGGCGAATTGCCGATCGTGGGCTGATGCGGACGGCTGCGGGCCTCCTGATCAGCTCGACCCTGATGCTGCTGATTTACCCGTCCATGGTGGGCAGCCTTTGGACGATCTCGCCGACGGTGTTCCTGATCGGCATGACAGGTTCGCTTGGCCTTGTGCTCCAGACCCGGCTGATGGACGTGGCCGGAGAGGCACAGACCCTTGCCGCTGCCTTGAACCATTCGGCCTTCAACGCGGCGAATGCGCTGGGGCCGTGGGCGGCCTCGCTTGCACTGGCGGCAGGGTATGGGTTTGAATCATCTGGATATGTCGGGGCAGGGCTGTCATTTGCCGGGCTCTGCATGCTGGGCATCGCGGTCTGGGATGACCGGCGCACGATCCGGATGGCCGCCTGCGCCTGACGAGCGGCCTACAGCCCCTAGCGGATGTTCCTGTAATGTTCTATGGTCAGATCATGACCAGGAACACCCCAAAGGGCCGCGGGGCGGTCAGCAATGTCCCCAACCGCTTTGACCGGCTGAGTGAAGAGCCGGTGGATGACGGCTGGTTTGCGGATGACCCACCGCCCCTGCGGACAGAGGTGCGCGATGAACGGCCTCGGCGGATCATCACCCGCAACGACTCGCCTGACATCGGGTTCGACCGGTCGATCAACCCGTATCGTGGCTGCGAACACGGCTGCATCTACTGCTTTGCCCGGCCGAGCCATGCCTATCTTGGGTATTCCCCAGGTCTGGACTTCGAGACCCGGCTGATCGCCCGTCCTGACGCGCCGGCGCTGCTTGCGGCCGAACTGCGGGCGCCGCGCTACGTCCCGAAGGTCATTGCCATCGGCACCAACACCGACCCCTATCAGCCGCTGGAGCGTGACCGGAAGATCATGCGCGGCATTCTGGAGGTGCTGCGCGATTTCCAGCACCCCGTCGCGATCGTGACCAAGGGCACGCTGATCGAGCGCGACATCGACATCCTTGCCCCCATGGCGCGACAGGGGCTGGCGCGGGTGGGGATCTCGGTGACGACGCTTGACCCCGCGACGGCTAGGGCGATGGAGCCGCGAGTGCCGGCCCCTGCGCGGCGGCTTCAGGCGATCCGCGCATTGTCTGACGCCGGCATCCCGGTGCGGGTCATGGTCGCCCCGATCGTTCCTGCGCTGACGGATCACGAACTTGAACCCATCCTGAACGCGGCGCAGCGGGCAGGCGCCGTCGCGGCCAGTGCAATCCCGCTGCGCCTGCCGCGCGAGGTCTCGGTCCTATTTCGCGAGTGGCTAAAAGAAGCCTTCCCGGGCAGGGCGTCACGGATCCTTGGCCGGGTGAGGGAGCTTCACGGCGGGCGGGACTATGACCCGGCCTTTGGCCAGCGGATGACAGGCCACGGCGTCTGGGCGCAACTGCTGAAACAACGCTTTGTGCTCGCTTCCGCGCGGCTGGGGCTGGACCGCAAGCTGCCACCGCTGCGCACCGACCTCTTTGCGCCGCCCGCGCGGCCTGGCGATCAGCTGTCGCTGTTCGATCAACCCTAGGCGCTGCGCGGCTCTTCGGGTTCGGCCTCGTTCTCATCGCGCTCCTGCGCCTCGGACAAGGCCGCTTCGCGCGCGTCGGCGTCGGCCATGCCCTGACGCAACTGGTCGCGCAGCCGCGCCATGATCAGCAGCGGGTCGTCCGTAACGTTCAGCGCACCAAAGCCGGGCGCGTTGTAGTCCCATGCATATTCCACCAAGGGCTTGTGCCCGGTGATGGCGGGGTTTGAACTCCACGCCTTGCGCAATGCCGCGGCGCGCAGGGCAGCCGGGACGTTCTTTTTCAGGAAGACGGTATAGTCGCTGTCCGGGCCCAGTTCCTCGATCGGGGGAAGGGCGGGCTGCTCCTCGGCCTCTGGCGGCGCGGGTTCTTCGGGCGGTTCCGGAGGGGTCGGTTCGGGCTCGGCGGGCTCCTGCGTCTTCAGGCGCGACCAGCGCCGCAGGAAGCCATCAGGTTCCGGCATCGCGACCTCCGCGGGCAAGGACTTCGGGATCGACCTCATCACGCTGCCGCTTCCAGTGCTTCCGCTCGACATGGTGCAGCGTCACAAAGGCGGCGAGCTGCGCCGCGATCTCCTGCGGCATCGGTAGCGCCTCGACCAGGTCATCGCCGACATCCACATGGGCGTGCGCCTCGGTCGGGTCGACGGTCACCAGATGCAACTGCCAGCCGGAGATCGTCCCGCCCCTGCGAAACACGGCCCAGACCGAGGGTGCCGGGCTTTCGAGGTTGTCCTTGTAGACGGCCGTATCGCCGTGATGCAGCATGATGTCCCGCGCGCCGGCATAGAAATGCTGTTCGTCACCGGGGATCGGCGTCCACTCCGGCAGGTCGTCGCGCACGGGCCAAAGCCCCACCGGCTTCCAGTAGTGCGACTGCCAGCGGTTGCGCGACGGCAGGCGGGCCATGACAAGGCCCACACGGATGCGTTCGATGCGGCGGTTATTCGACATAGCCTTCGGGGAACATCGAAAGGTTATCGGTGGGTGCGGGCGTCATCTCGGTCGTCGGTCCGCTGGCCAAGGCGTTGGGGCGTGGCACTGGTGTCCCATCCAGCGCGGGCGGCGCGCGCCGGACCTGCGCCAGGATGTCGTAAAGCCGCTCTTCGTTGCCGGCACCGGGCGTTGCCATCGGATCGCGCGTTCCCTGCCCGTCGGGTTCCGGAGGCTGGTTCTCCTCGACCTCGGTCGAATTCTCCAGCGCTTCGGTGGCATTCTCCGGGGTGGGGGCGGGTTGTTCGCCGGCTGGCTGATCTGGGGCAGCCGCACCACCGGGCGCGGCAGGCTGCTCCGGGGCAGGGGCTGTGGGGGGCGCAGGATCGGCCACGCCCTGGGCCGCCAAGGGCGTCGCGGCAAGGACAAGCGCCGCAAGGACGGGCGCAAGACGGGAAAGGATCGGATGGGGCATCAGGCTTCTCCGCCGGGGGTCAGTGCCGGATAACGCGAGCCGCGGCGTCATGTTCCCGTAGTGGCGGAACAGATTGCCTTCCCGCCAGTTGTTGCTTGTGAACTGGTTCCGAAGACGGGGTGCACGGGCATGTCAGATGCAGCGCTAACAGCAGCGATGCAGGGCGATGAGGCGCTGCGCACAAGGTCATACATGCTGATCGCGACCCTGCTGGCCGCGCCGCCCCCGGCTGAATTGCTGCGGGGGCTGGGCTCGATACCCGAGGGCGAGGGTGCGTGGGGCGCGGCGCTGAACGCGCTGTCGGCCGCGGCACGCGCCGCTGACGCGTACGAGGTGGAGCGCGAGTTCAACCGCCTGTTCATCGGCCTGCAGCGGGGCGAGCTTCTGCCTTACGCCTCGTTCTACATCACCGGGTTCCTGCACGACCGGCCCCTTGTCGCCCTGCGGGACGACATGGTGCGGCTGGGGATCGCGCGCGCGCCCGGCGTGGCCGAACCCGAAGATCATATCGCCGGCATCCTGGAAATCATGGCCGGCCTGATCGAAGGGCGCTTTGGCGCAAGCCTTGACGCCCAGACCGCGTTTTTCCGCCGGCATCTCGCGCCGTGGGCGTCACGGTGCTTTGCCGATCTGGAGCGGGCGGAGAGCGCGGATTTCTATCGCCATGTGGCCGTCTGCGGGCGGGTTCTCATGGATATCGAAGCGGAGGCCGCTGCCCTGACCTGAGGGCAGCGTGACGAAGAAAGGGAGCGCCATGCAAGATGATCATGCCAGCAAACCGGACCAGCCCGAAGCCGGGCGCCGCAGCTTCCTGAAGCTGGGGCTGGGTACCGGCCTCGCCGCGGCTGCCGGCGGGACCGCCGCCACCGCATGGGAACCGCTGCAGGAGGATGAGGAGGGCAAGGCCCGCTATCGCCTTACCCCTCATGTGGAGCGGTTCTACTTCCTCAACCGGCTGTAGGGGGCAAGTTGATGCTGACCAAATGCAAGGCAGGGGCAACGAAGCCGGGGGCAGGGCTTGCCGCACGGCTGGCGGCCGGGGCGGAAGGCGGGCTGACTCGGCGGAACTTCCTCCAGAAATCGATGGTCGCCTCGGGCGGGCTGGCCGGGCTTGGCGCGCTGTCAGGCCGGTTCGTGCAACCGGCCGAGGCCGCGCCCCTGAACCACGATGCGCCCAAGGAGCTTCGCAAGAACATCTGCACCCACTGTTCCGTCGGTTGCACCGTGGTGGCCGAGGTCCAGAATGGCGTCTGGGTCCAGCAGGAACCGGGCTGGGAAAGCCCGATCAGCCAAGGCACCCATTGCGCCAAGGGCGCGTCGGTCCGGGAACTGGTCAAGGGCGAACGGCGGGTGAAATACCCGCTGAAGCTGGTGGATGGTGAATGGACCCGGATCAGCTGGGACCAGGCCATCGACGAAATCGGCGACAGGCTTCTGGAGATCCGCAACACCTATGGGCCGGACAGCGTGTTCTGGCTCGGTTCGGCCAAGTTTTCCAATGAAAGCGCCTACCTGATGCGCAAGTTCGCGGCCTTCTGGGGCACGAACAACGTCGATCACCAGGCGCGGATCTGTCATTCCACCACGGTCGCGGGTGTTGCCAACACCTGGGGCTATGGCGCGATGACCAACAGCTACAACGACATCCAGAACGCGCAGGCCCTGCTGATCATTGGCGCGAATCCTGCCGAGGCGCATCCCGTGGCACTTCAGCACATGCTGCGGGCCAAGGAACACAACCGCGCGCCTTGGATCGTCATCGACCCGCGCTTTACCCGCACCGCGGCGCATGCCACGCAGTTCGTCCGCATCCGTCCCGGCACCGACATCCCCGTGGTCTGGGGCATCCTGTGGCACATCTTTGAAAACGGCTGGGAAGACCGCGACTACATCGCGCAGCGCGTCTATGGCATGGATCAGATCCGCGCTGAGGTCGCCCGCTGGACCCCCGAGGAGGTCGAGCGCATCAGCGGCGTTCCCGGCCCGCAGTTGCTGGAGGTCGCCCGTGCGATTTCCCAGAACCGCCCGAGCACGCTGATCTGGTGCATGGGCGCGACGCAGAAATCCGTCGGCACCGCGAACGTGCGGGCGTTCTCGATCCTGCAACTCGCGCTTGGGAATATCGGAGTCGAGGGCGGCGGCGCCAACATCTATCGCGGCCATTGCAACGTGCAGGGCGCGACGGACATGGGCCTCGATGTGACAACGTTGCCTTCGTACTACGGGCTGGAGGAAGGCGCTTGGCGGCATTTCTCCCGCGTCTGGGACGTGGACTATGAGACGCTTGTCGGGCGTTTCGGCGTTGAGGGGATGACCTTCGAGGAACGCAAGGCGCTGATGGAGCGCAAGGGCATTCCCACCACCCGCTGGTTCGACGGCGCCGATGCCGAGCGGAACGAGATCGACCAGCCCAACCCGATCCGTGGCATGTTCGTGATGGGTCACGGCGGCAATACCGTGACCCGCATGCCCGAGATGATCGAGGGGCTTGCCGCGCTTGATCTGCTGGTGGTGGTGGACGCTCATCCCACGACCTTTGCCGCGATACGTGGCCGGCAGAACGGCACCTACATCCTTCCCGCCTGCACCCAGTTCGAACAGGACGGCAGCCGCACGTGTTCAAACCGGTCTGTCCAATGGGGCGAGAAGGTGGTGGAGCCGATCTTTGAGTCCAAGAACGACCGGGAGATCCTGTATCGCCTGGCCAGCAAGCTTGGCTTTGCGGATGACCTGTTCAAGCACATCGGTGTCGTGGACAACAACCCGCTGCCAGAGGACATCCTGCGCGAGATCAACCGCGGCTGCATCTCGACAGGCTATACCGGCCAGTCGCCGGAACGGCTGAAGCTGCACATGCGGTATCAGCACACCTTCGACAAGATCACCATGCGCGCGACCGAGGGGCCGCTCGCGGGAGACTACTATGGCCTTCCGTGGCCGTGCTGGGGTTACCCGGAATGGCGTCATCCTGGCAGCGGGGTGCTTTACGATACCTCCAAGCACGTCATGGACGGCGGCGGCACCTTCCGCGCCCGCTTCGGGATCGAACGGGACGGCGAGACACTGCTGGCTGAAGGCAGCTATACCGTTGGATCGGATATCGAGGATGGCTATCCCGAATTCACCATGGCCGTGCTGCGCACGCTCGGCTGGGACGCCGAGCTGACGCCCGAAGAACTGCGCGTGATCGAGCAGATCGGCGGTGACAATGTCGATCAGGTTTCCTGGGCCGCCGACCTCTCGTTCGGGATCATGCGTGTTGCGCTGAGCCACGGCTGCCTGCCCTATGGCAACGCCAAGGCCCGGGCGGTCGCATGGAACCTGCCCGACCCGGTGCCGATCCACCGAGAGCCGGTCTACACCCCGCGCCCCGACCTGGTCGCAGAATTCCCTGCAATCGAGGACATGCGCGACTTCCGCCTTCCGTTGCTGAACCGCACGGTGCAGCAGGCGGCGGTGGATGCCGGCATCGCCCGCAACTTCCCCTTCGTCTATACCTCGGGCCGGCTGGTCGAATACGAGGGCGGCGGCGAGGAAACCCGGTCGAACGCTTGGTTGGCAGAGCTTCAGCAGACCATGTTCTGCGAGATCAACGTAGCCGATGCCGAACGGCTCGGCATCGCCGATGGCGAGGATGTCTGGCTCTACGGTCCCGAAGGTGGGCGGTCGCGGATGCCCGCGATGGTCACCCAGCGGGTGGCGCAGGGGGTGGTATTCCTGCCCTTCCACTTCAGCGGCCACTGGGAAGGCGAAAGCCTGCGCGAGCTCTACCCGGCAGGGGCGGACCCCTACGTGCTGGGCGCGCCGGCGAATGCCATCACCACCTATGGCTATGACCCGATGACCCAGATGCAGGAAACCAAGGCGACCCTTTGCCGGGTCGAAAAGGCATAGGAGCGACCATGGCCCGAATGACTTTTCTGTGCGACTCGGATCGTTGCATCGATTGCAACGCCTGCGTCACGGCCTGCAAGAACGAACACGAGGTTCCCTGGGGCATCAACCGCCGCCGGGTGATCACGCTTCAGGACGGGCAGCCGGGTGAACGTTCGATCTCGATGGCTTGCATGCACTGCACCGACCCGCCCTGTGCCGCTGTCTGCCCAGTGGACTGCTTCTACCCCACGGTCGAAGGGGTCGTGCTGCATTCCAAGGACATCTGCATCGGGTGCGGCTATTGCTTCTATGCCTGCCCGTTCGGCGCGCCGCAGTTCCCGCAGGCCACGAACTTTGGCGGGCGCGGCAAGATGGACAAGTGCACCTATTGCGCTGGCGGTCCTGAACAGGACAACAGCGAGGCCGAATACATCAAGTACGGCACCAACCGTCTGGCCGAAGGCAAGCTGCCGCTCTGCGCAGAGATGTGTTCTACCCGCGCGCTGATGGCAGGCGACCAAGACATCCTAGTCGAGATCTACAAGGAGCGGGTCGTGCGCCGCGGCTATGGGTCGGGCGCCTGGGGCTGGTCGGTGGCCTATCGCCAGCAGGCCGACAGCTTCCGCCCGCATGTAATGGCCCCAAGGGAAGGAGACGCGTGATGAAACTTGCTGCCGCAGTTACAATCGCCGCTGCCCTTCTTGCCGCGGCGCCACAGGGTTGGGCGCAGGAAACCCGGGACGTCGAGGTCGGCGCCGGCCGTGTGGTTGAAGGCTTTGCCTCGCCGGGACTGGAAGCCCGAACGCCGGCAGCGGGTCCGATCAACCCGGACGATGTCCAGATCCTGATCCCGCATGAAGACCAGGTGCAGGGCTTCATCTCGATCCCCGATGAAAAGCTGTCGGTTCTTGTGCAGCCCGAGGGGCGCCAGTGGCGCGCCTTCCGGATGAGCGGCCTGTTCTGGACCGCGGGCGCCTTCATCCTGGGGACCATCGCGCTCTTGGCGATCTTCTTCCTGTGGCGCGGTCGCATCCGGATCGAAAGCGGCCGATCGGGCCGCTGGGTTCCGCGCTTCAGCGGGTTCGAGCGTTTCACCCACTGGGTCACGGCGCTGAGCTTCCTGTCGCTGGCGATCAGCGGGCTGATCATCACCTTCGGGCGGCCCCTGCTAATCCCGCTGATCGGGCACGGCGCGTTCTCGCCCCTGGCCGAGGCGTCGAAGCGCGTTCACAACGCCTCGGCGCTGCCCTTCGTGCTGGGGATCGTGGTCATGCTTGTGGTGTGGTTGCGTGACAACATCCCCAACCGTACGGACCTGATCTGGCTGCGGCAGGCAGGTGGCATGTTCAGCAAGCCTGGCACCCCCCACCCGGAGGCAGAACGGTTCAACGCCGGGCAAAAGGGGATCTTCTGGATCGTCATACTCGGCGGGCTGGCCATCTCGGTATCCGGGGCGTTCCTGATGATGCCTTTCGCGGTGACGGGGATTTCCGGGATGCAGATCGCCCATGTCATCCATTCGCTGCTGGCAGCGGTCCTGATCGCGGTGATCATCGCGCATATTTACCTTGGCACGCTCGGGATGGAGGGCGCCTTCGACGCCATGTCCCGCGGCGAGGTGGATGAGAACTGGGCCAAGGAACACCACCGCGGCTGGTATGACGCCAAGATCCGCAAGAAAACACGCGGCGCCTCGATGCCGGCTGAATGATCACCTTGTCCATGCGAAAGCCCCCGCAGCGGCGGGGGCTTTTTCATGTCGTGATCCCTATTCAGCGTCTGCGCCGGGCATCCAGCCCAGACGGCCATCGCGCGGAGCCAAATGATCCACGCGGGCGCTATCGCGGGCAAAGGCATCGCTCGACGACACCCCCAGGAACGGATAGCCCACAAGGGCCGCCGTCAGCACCGCCGCAAAGAACAGCAGGGCGGCCAGAAAGCTTTTCATCACGCACTCCTTCCCGTCAATCTTCAGGCATATCTAGCCCGTGAGGGATGCCCGTCCAGACGCCGGTCTTGACCCGCGCGGCAAGCTGGCGGACAGAAGCGGAGGAGGGAAAGAACATGGATACCATCACCATTCGCCGGTTTGAATCCGGCGACACCAATCCGCTGGTCGCGATCTGGCAAGACGCCTCGGCCCGGGCGCATGGGTTCCTGCCGGAAGCACTGTTGGTCGAACAGGCCGTGGCGGTGCGGGACATCTACCTGCCGGAAGCGGAAACCTGGGTTGCGGTTGGCGATCGCCCGCTGGGGTTCATTGGCCTGCTGGACAATCACATTGGCGGGCTGTTCGTCTCCCCTGCGACGCAGGGGCAGGGGATCGGCGCGCAGCTCGTCACTCATGCGCAGGGCATCCACGGCACCCTGACGGTCGAGGTCTATGAGGAAAACCCGCAGGCGGTTGGCTTCTACCGCCGTATGGGTTTTGCCCCCGTCCTTCGCCGAGAGACTGACGACAATGGCCTGCCTCACCCGCTGCTGCGGATGCAGCTGGGCTAGCGGGTTTGCCGACCGGGGCGGGCGGGCTAATATTCGGCCGTGGTCATTCGCTGCCCCTGAGGATTCATGCACCAGCCTGTCCGTGACCGCCAGCATGCGGAATACCTTGGCGATGCCATAGTCCACGTAATCGGTCTTGTCGCCGCTGTCATTGCGGTCCCGGCGTTGCTGACCTTCACTGCGTTCCAGCGCGACGACCCGGGCGCGCTTGTGGCGACCGGCATCTATGGCGCGACGCTGTTGGCGATGATCCTGTGCTCGGCGCTTTACAACATGAGCCGCCGGTCAGAATGGCAGCCGCTGCTGCGCCGATTGGACCACGCGGCCATCTATTTCAAGATCGCCGGGACCTACACGGCCTTTGCGCTGCTGGCGGGCGAAGGGCGGGGGCTTCTGGCGGTATTGTGGACGGCGGCAATTGCCGGAACCTGCCTGCGGGTGCTGGCGCCGGGGCGGCTCCGGGCGCTAGCGATCGGGCTTTACTTGGCGATGGGGTGGATCGCGGTGATTGCGGGTTGGCCCCTGATGTCTGCGCTGCCGGGGCTGGTGCTGGGCCTGATCGTGACAGGGGGGCTGATCTACACCGTCGGCGTGTTCATCTACCTGTCGCCGCGGCTGCCGTTCCGCAAGGCGATCTGGCACAGCTTTGTCCTGACCGCGACAGGCGTCTTTTATGTAGCGGTGCTTTTGCAGGTGGGGCAGCCGCCTGAAGGCTGATCGCGAACAAAAGGCAGGCTTCCGCGTTGTTCTGACAGGCAACGATGGAGGATCCGATGCCTGCGAAATCCAAGGCCCAGCAGAAGGCGGCTGGGGCGGCCCTGTCCGCAAAACGCGGCGATACCAAGAAAAGCGACCTCAAGGGCCCTTCAAAGAGCATGGAAAAGTCGATGAGCGAGAAGGAACTCGAAGAACTCGCCTCGATCAGTCGCAAGGGTAAGCCCGAACACAAGTCGGATTCCTGAGCCATGCCCACACCGGTTGAAACGCTCGCGGCGGCCGCGGAACCCTTTGACGACATCGACAGCCCCGGCTTTGCCCGGATGTTCGACCGCTTTGGGGACCGCCGTGTCGTCCTGCTGGGCGAGGCGAGCCACGGAACGTCGGAGTTCTATCGTGCCCGCGCGGCAATCACCCGCCGTCTGATTGAAGAGCACGGCTTCACCATCGTCGCGGTCGAGGCTGACTGGCCAGATGCGGCAGCCGTGGACCGCCACGTGCGCCATCTGCCGCCGCGCGATGTGCCGGGCGCCGACTTTGGCCGTTTCCCTACATGGATGTGGCGGAATACGGATGTGGCCGCCTTTCTGCGCTGGCTGCATGCCCATAACGCGGACAAGGCCCCGGAACAGCGGGTGAGATTTGCCGGGCTCGACATGTACAACCTTCGCGCCTCGATCATGGGGGTGCTGAAATATCTTGATGAAACAGACCCCGAGGCGGCAGCCATCGCGCGCGAACGTTATGGCTGCTTGTCGCCTTGGCAGGCCGAACCTGCGGATTATGGCCGCATGGCCCTGTCGCGCGGCTATCGCGCCTGCGAGGCTGCCGTCGTCGCCCAGTGCCAGGAACTGTTGCAGCGGCAGATGCAAGAGGATGGAGAGGGGCTCTTTGATGCGGCGCAGAACGCGCGGCTCGTTGCCTCGGCCGAACGGTACTACCGGGTAATGTACCGGGGCGGCGCCGAATCCTGGAACCTGCGTGATCAGCACATGTTCGACACGCTGGACGCGCTCCTGCGGGCGCGGGGGCCGGCGGCCAAGGCCGTAGTCTGGGCGCACAACTCCCACATCGGCGATGCGCGCCACACCGCCATGGGCCGGTACGGAGAGCTGAACATCGGTCAACTGTGCCGCGAGCACTTTGGGGAGGATGCGGCCCTGATCGGCTTTGGCACGCACACTGGCACTGTCGCTGCCGCCCACGACTGGGGCGAAGCGATGCAGGTGATGTCCGTCCGTCCCTCGCTTCCCGGCAGCCACGAACGGCTCTGTCATGAAACCGCGATGGACCGCTTCCTGCTGGACTTTGGCCGGGGGGGCGAAGCGGCCGAAGTGATGGCGCAGGACCGGCCGGAACGCTTCATCGGCGTGGTCTACCGCCCCGCGACCGAACGCCAGAGCCATTATGCCGAGGCCGCGCTTTCCCGGCAGTTCGACGCGTGGGTGTGGTTCGACCGGACCTCTGCCGTCACACCGCTTGACCACCGGGCGCCGGGGGTGGAACAGGCAGAGACCTGGCCGTTCGGGCTGTGACAGGGAACATCGACGCCACCGAGGCGTTTTGGGCCAAGTCACTTGCAAGGGGACACCCATGACCCATCATGACCACGACAAGCAGGACAAGGCTTGGGAACTCGCCGAAAGCATCAAGTTCTGCATGTTCATCACTTGGGATGGCGAGCGTCAGCGCGCCCGGCCCATGGCCTCGCAGCCTGCGAAGGAGGAACACGCGATCTACTTCCTCACCGACGAGGAAAGCGCGAAGTCGCATCAGATCGACCGCTTTCCGATCATCACGCTGGCCTATGCCGACAAGTCGCATAACGAGTTCGTCTCGATCACCGGCCGGGCAGAGGTCAGCGACGACCGCGAAAAGATCCGCGAGCTGTTTTCCCCCTTCGCCAAGGCCTGGTGGGACAGCCCCGATGATCCGCAGATCCGGGTGATCAAGGTCACGCCAGAAGATGCCGAGTACTGGGACAGCCCCTCCGGGCCTATGGCAAACATGAAGATGCTAAGTGCGATAGTGACCGGCGGACGGCCTGACATGGGCGACAACGAGAAGGTCGACTTCTAGGCCCGCCTCATCCCAAAGGCCGAGAGACGCCTGCCGCCCGCCGTGGCAGGCTCCCCTCAGAAGCCAGAGGGGACGGTCATCATGCCATCCAGACCCTGCAGTGGCCCGGAGGCGCACCGCGCCCCGTCGGGCGAACTCACCATCCGCAAGCTGCGCGCCTTCTGGGCAGTGGCCCATGCCGAGTCGCTTACCAGCGCCGCCAAATTGCTAGGCATCGCACAGCCGTCACTGTCCCAGCAGATCGCGGCCCTTGAACAACAACTTGGCCAGCAGCTTTTCCAGCGCCGTTCCAACCGGATGGTGCTGACGGATGCCGGCAGCTTCCTGCTGGCCAAGTCCGAACAGGTCCTGCGCGGAATGCAGGAGCTTGAGGACGGCATCAGCGCCTATGGCGGGGGCCAGCACCAGCCCCTGCGCCTTGCTGGGCTTGAGTCTCTGCTGCGGACGCTGCTGCCGGCCGCGCTGGTGCACGTCGGTGCTGAACTGGGGCGGATGGAGTGCGACCTGCTCGAAGCCGCCCCGGCCGAGATTCTGGAGATGCTTTACGCTCGCCGTGCTGATGTCGGCCTGTTGGCGGCGAACGCGATCTCCGATGCCAGCACCGGATTTGTTCAGGTTCCGATCATGGAAGACCCGATGATGCTGGCCGTCCCGGCGGCGCTAGATCTTGCCTGCCCTCTGACGGACGAGGGGCGACGGGTGCTCAACGCCTCGTTCCAGATCGCCTTTGGCACGCAGCACAGCCGGCGGATCGAAGCGTGGTACAACGAGACATTGCCTGACAACCGCCTCGCCGCCCGCGTCCGCAGCTTCGAGACGGCGCTTGCGATGGTTCGGGCAGGCCTTGGCGTCTGTGTCGTGCCCGCGCTGGCTGTCGTCGCGGCAGGCGGGGCACGGGGCCTGCGGCTTTACCGGGCCGGGCTCGCGCCGCGGCGGGTGGTCGCGCTTGTCGAACCTGCTCAGCATCGGAACGGGCGTCACGCGCCGCTTCTATCAGCCTTGCAGGCTGTAGCACGAGGCCTGTCCTTGCCCGACGCCTCTCCGCTGCCCCCGCTCTGCCCATAGGCTCATCCTATCGGCCGTATAGATGGCGCCACCCTCGTGCCCGGATAACATCAAGTCCGGCGGAGGCACTTCGCCCCGCCAGACATGATCGAGAGGAGCGAACATGGCCTGGAAAACCCCGAAGCTGGACGAAACGCCGGTTGGCATGGAAATCAACATGTACGCCTGCGCGAAGCAGAAGTGACGGCCCCGCCTGCTGCCGGAAAGGGTCGGCTTCGCATCATCACGCTTGGCTCGGCAGCAGGCGGCGGACTCCCGCAGTGGAACTGCAACTGCCACGGGTGCCGCGCCGCGCGCCGGAACCCGACGTTACGCAACGGCCAGATGACCCTGGCCGTCAGCGCGGACGGGGAACATTGGTTCCTGATCAACGCCTCGCCCGACCTGCGGCAGCAGATCATCGAGACGCCTGAACTGCATCCGCGGAACGGGGCGCTGCGCCACTCGCCGATCGCCGGCGTGATCCTGACGGGATCGGAGGTGGACGCAGTCGCGGGGCTTCTGTCGCTGCGGGAAGGGACTGCCTTTTCCCTTTACGCCCATCCCGATGTGCTGGCGGTGCTTCGGGCAAACAGCATCTTTGACGTGCTCTCGCCCGGGTTGGTTCCACGCATGCCTATCGCGCTTGGCAAACCGTTTGAGCCTGCGTTACCCGATGCGACGCTTTCTGGACTAGTGGTCACAGCCTTCCCGGTGCCGGGCAAGGTGGCGCTTTACCGCGAGGGCGCGGATGCCAGCGAGGGCGACACCATCGGGCTTGAACTGCAATGCGGGGAAACCCGTGCGCTGGTTGTGCCGGCCTGCGCCCGGCTTTCGCCCGAACTGGCAGATCGCTTGCGGGGGGCAGACCTCGTGTTCTTTGACGGCACGCTCTGGACGGATGACGAGATGATCCGCGCCGGCCTTTCGGAAAAGACCGGGCAGCGCATGGGCCACATGTCGATCTCCGGTCCCGATGGCGCCATGGCGGCGCTGGAGGGGCTGGGGATAAGGCAGAAGGTCTTCGTGCATCTGAACAACTCGAACCCGGTCCTGCGGGCCGGAACCCCTGAACATGCGCGGGTCGAGGACGCAGGCTGGCGCGTCGCGGCCCCCGGAATGGAGTTCACGCCATGACGATCCACTTCACGCCCAAACCCTTGGACAGCGCCGACGCGATGGAGGCCGAACTGCGCGCCATCGGTGCCGCGCGCTACCACGACCGGCACCCGTTCCATCACCTGCTGCATGAGGGCAAGCTGACGCGCGGTCAGGTCCAGGCGTGGGCGCTGAACCGCTACTATTACCAAAGCAGCATTCCACTGAAGGACGCCATCGTGATTTCCCGTTTCCGCGACCGGGCGACCCGGATCGAGTGGCGGCACCGGCTTGAAGATCATGATGGCAGCGAAGGGGAGGAAGGCGGCATCGACCGCTGGCTGATCCTGACGGATGGGCTGGGCCTTGATCGGAAATATGTGGAGTCGGGCCACGGCATTCTTCCGGCCACACGGTTTGCAGTGGACGCCTATGTCAACTTCGTCGGCAGCCGGACTCCGTTGGAGGCGATCGCGTCCTGCCTCACCGAACTCTTCGCGCCCTCGATCCACGAACGGCGCATCGCAGGCATGCTGGAGCACTACGACTTCATCAATCAGGACGTGATGGCCTATTTCCGCCGGCGTCTGACGCAGGCGCCGCGCGACGCGGATTTCGCGCTGCACTATGTGCGCGACCATGCCACCACTCCCGAAGCACGCGCCGCCGTCTGTGCTGCCGTCGTCTTCAAAACCGATGTGCTTTGGGCGCAACTTGATGCGCTTTACCATGCCTATGTCACCGGGCACATCCCTCTTGGCGCCTTCCGCCCCGAGGAGGCCGGCTGATG
This sequence comes from Rhodobacteraceae bacterium LNNU 3342, assembly GCA_008711135.1. Lineage (GTDB taxonomy): Bacteria > Pseudomonadota > Alphaproteobacteria > Rhodobacterales > Rhodobacteraceae > Halodurantibacterium. The sequence goes on along the minus strand of VUAW01000005.1, from coordinate 32,994 downwards.
GGGCGGGTTGTGCTTTCCCCCGTCCAGCGCGTGGCCTTGGCGCGCCACGCGCGGTTGCGCTTTGACAAGCTGCGCGACCGCTGGATCCTGCTGGTACCGGAAAAGGTCATGGTGCCCGACGCGATCTGCGTCGAGATCCTTCAGCTGTGCGACGGAGCGCGCAGCATCGGTGACATTGTGAACACGCTGTCCAAGAAATACGTGGCGGACCCCGGCATCATCGAAGGCGACGTGCTGTCCATCCTGCAAAGCCTTGCCGACAAGTCTTGCCTGCAGATTGCCACGGCAGCCGAGGGCGCAGCATGAGTGCCGATGACTTTCGCATCATTGCCCCCGAAGGCGCCGCGCCGACGGCCTATGGCCTGCCGCTGGCGGTTCTCGCCGAGCTGACCCACCGCTGCCCGCTGCAGTGCCCCTACTGCTCCAACCCGCTGGAGCTGGAGACTTCAGGTGCGGAACTGACGACGGAGGAATGGTGCCGCGTCATGACCGAGCTGGCAGATCTGGGCGTGCTCCAGATACATTTCTCAGGCGGGGAGCCTGCGGTGCGCAAGGATCTGGTGGCGCTGGTGCGCCACGCCACTGAGGTCGGTCTTTATTCCAACCTTATCACCTCTGGCGTCATGCTGACAAAGGCGCGGCTGGTGGAGCTAGCCGATGCGGGGCTCGCTCATGTTCAGATCAGCTTTCAAGGTGCGGAACCGGGCGTGGCTGACAGGGTTGGCGGTTTCCGCGGCGGCCATGCAAAGAAGCTGGAGGTCGCACGTTGGGCGCGGGCGCTGGACCTGCCGCTGACGGTGAACGCCGTGGTGCACCGGCAGAACCTGCATCAGCTTCCGGCGCTGATAGACCTTTCGGTCGAACTGGGCGCGGCGCGGATGGAGGTCGCGCATGTCCAGTACTACGGCTGGGCACTCAAGAACCGGCAGGCGCTGATGCCGACGCGGGAACAGCTTGATGTGGCGACGGAACTGGTCGAGGCCGCACGGGCACGTTTGCGGGGTGTGCTGGAGATCGACTACGTCATCCCCGACTACTACGCCCGCCAGCCCAAGCAGTGCATGGGCGGCTGGGGGCGGCAGTTCTTCAACATCTCGCCTTCGGGCAAGGTCTTGCCGTGCCACGCGGCGGAAACCATTACCGGGCTGCGCTTTGACAGCGTTCGGGACCATCCGCTGGAATGGATCTGGCACAACTCCGACGCCTTCAACTGCTATCGCGGTACGGGCTGGATGCCGGAGCCCTGCCGAAGCTGCGATCTGCGCGAAGTTGATTTCGGCGGATGCCGATGCCAGGCCTTTGCGCTGACAGGCAATGCCGCCAATGCCGACCCGGCCTGCGCGAAGTCGGCACGGCATCGCGAACTGTTCCAACTTGCCGAAGCCGAGTCGGCAGCAACACCCGAGGGGTTCCTGTACCGTAACTTCTCTGGCGGATCGCGGGAAAGACGCTGACGCTACCGGAACAGCCGTCACGTATCGGGCTCTTGTCTGGTGCCAAGCACTGGGAGGCGGCAGGTTGGTGGACACTCATTCACAGAACGGAAATTGCTTACCGCCGCCAGAGGATTATGTACCTGGCCTGACCAAAGGGCGGCTGTAATGCTTTGGCGCCGTCGTACTGCCGCTGATGAACGGCCAACGTCAAAACCCAGAAGCAGGGCAGCTTCGCCACCATGACCTTTCGGGTCTTGTAAGCGGCTTTGGTCCGGCCCGCATCCCCGCGCGGTGTCAGGCGCGGCGGCGCGGCAGCAGCCGCGCGGCGGTGCGCCCGATCAGCCACAGGTCCATGCACAGGTTCCGTTTGTGGTGGTAGATCAGGTCCAGCCGGGCCTTGCGCGGCACACAGGCGCGGGCGTAGAGGGCATCGGTTTCCTCGGCCGTGGCACAACGGGCCAGCAGACGTTCCTCGTGCCCATGATAGACAATCGTGGCGAGGCCGGTGACCCCCGGGCGGCTCTGCAGCACGCGGGCGTAGAGGTCGGGAAACCGTTCGACGTACTGCCGCAGCGGGGGGCGGGGGCCGACAAAGCTCATGTCGCCCTTCAGGATGTTCCAAAGCTGCGGAAGCTCGTCCAGCCGGGTGCGGCGCAGAAGGCGTCCAAGGCGCGTGATCCGCGCCACCTTGTCCCCGCCCGACACGCCGCTATCCGTGGCGGCCACGCGCATCGTCCGGAACTTCCACAGCGCAAAGCCACGGGTGGGGCTGCGCATCCGTTCGGATATGAACAGCACCGGCCGCCCGTCGAGGATCAGGATCCCCAGTGCCACCGTGCAAATCACCGGTGCCAGCACCACCGTCAGCAGGGTAGCCAGCACCAGGTCCAGCAGCCGCTTGCCCGGGGTCACGGCGCAGCCCTCAGCCGCAGCCACTGGTCGATCATCGTCCGGGCAAGGCTGTCGGCAGGGGTGAAGGGGTGCAGCGCCTCGATCCGCCCAGTCGCCAGCGGCACCGCCGGCAGCGCAGTGGCGGGGGCAGGAACGGGCACATGCGGAACGGGAAGCCCGGCCGACGCCAGCGCCGCCAGCAGGTCGCTCATCTCGGCCTCTCCGGGGGCCGCGATGTTCAGCAGGCGGGGCAGTTCCGGGGCGCGGGAAACGAGCGTCTCGATCACGCGGGCCAGCGTTTCGGCGCCGATATAGGCGCGGCGGGGCGTGCGCCCGTCGGCAAAGGTTTCCAACCGCAACGGCGCCGAGAGGGTGGCGGCAAGCGCGTTCCGCATCAGCAGGTCCGTTCCGGCGACATTGCCGATCCGCAGGAAGGTGACGCCGGGGCCGCCTTCTGCCTCGGCGCTGACCGCGGCCTCCATCGCCAGCTTTGCAGCGCCATAGGGGGTCGTGGGCCGGGCTGGGCCGTCTTCATCCAGCGGGCCGTCACCACGCGGACCATAAACCGCGGCCGATGAGGCCGTCAGCACGTGGATCATTCCCGCCGCCCGCGCCGCTCGATAGCCCGCAAGCCCAAGCGCCACGTGATCGTCGTAGCCGGCCCCGGCCCCGCTGGGGGTTGGTCCCGCAAGGTTGAGCATCACGCCACCCCGCGCCGCTTCGGGCAGCGCCATTCCCGGCTGCCAATGGAACCAGCCGGGCGGAACATCCCCTCCGCGAGTCTGTGGCAGGGGGCGGATGCGGGATGAAAACGCGCGCAGCAACAGCCGCCCGACGCGCCCAGTGGCCCCCAGCACCACGAGCGGCACAGCCGCATCATCCATTCGCTGCCTCCCGCGTTTCCGGCATGTTGTGGTTGAAACTGATTTTCCCCGGATGGTAAAGGCTGGAGGAACACCACGCCGTCAAGGCGAAAAGCAGGGGGCGGGACAGATGAAACTTGTGGTGACGGGCGGGGCGGGATTCATCGGCTCTGCCGTGGTGCGGCTTGCGGTGGCGCGGGGGCATGAGGTGGTGAACCTCGACGCGCTGACCTATGCAGCCTGCCTGGAAAACCTGGACAGCGTCGCGGACAGCCCGCGCTATGTTTTTGAACAGGCCGACATCCGTGACCGGGCGGCGTTGGACCGGATCCTATCGGCGCATCAGCCGGATGCCGTGATGCATCTTGCCGCCGAAAGCCACGTGGACCGGTCCATCGACGGACCCGGCGCCTTCATCGACACCAACGTGACCGGTACCTACACGCTCTTGCAGGCGGTGCGCAGCTACTGGGAAGGGCGCGGTCGACCCGACGGCTTCCGCTTCCACCATATTTCCACCGATGAGGTCTACGGCACGCTTGGCGCCACGGGCATGTTCACTGAGGATACGCCCTATGCCCCGAACAGCCCCTATTCCGCGTCCAAGGCGGCTTCGGATCACCTTGTGCGGGCGTGGCATGAAACCTATGGGCTGCCGGTTGTGGTCACCAACTGTTCCAACAACTACGGCCCCTATCACTTCCCGGAAAAGCTGATCCCCGTGGTCATCCTGCGGGCCTTGGCGGGCGAACCGATCCCGGTGTATGGCACCGGCGAAAACGTCCGCGACTGGCTTTATGTCGAGGATCACGCCGATGCGCTGCTGACGGTGCTGGAAAAGGGCCGGCTTGGCCGTAGCTACAACATCGGCGGCGAGAACGAGGCCCGCAACATCGACCTCGTTCGCATGATCTGCGCGATCCTGGATGAGTTGCGGCCACAGGGCGCGCCGCACGACCGGCTGATCACCTTTGTCGCCGACCGTCCCGGCCACGACCTGCGCTACGCGATCGATCCGTCGCGCATCCGCGATGAACTGGGCTGGAGGCCATCTGTCACGCTGGAGGAAGGGCTTCGCCGGACGGTGCGCTGGTATCTGGACAATGAAGGTTGGTGGCGTGCGCTGCAGGACCGGGCGGGCGTCGGTCAGCGCTTGGGCATGGCGACGGGAACCGCGGCATGAGACTTCTGCTGTTCGGTGCCAGCGGTCAGGTTGGGACAGATATCCGCCGCCACTGTCCCGAATCGTGGGAGCTTGTGCTTGCCCCGCGCACCGGAGGCGACTTACGGCACCCCGAACGTGCCGCGTCGCTGGTGCAGGACGTCGATGTGGTGATCAATGCCGCGGCCTATACCTCGGTCGATCAGGCAGAAAGCGAGGCTGACGCCGCCTTTGCCATCAACGCCGCGGCGCCTGCGGCACTTGCGCAGGCCGCAGCTACACAAGGCATCGCCTTCCTGCATCTGTCGACCGACTATGTCTTTGACGGCAGCGGCGAACGCCCGTGGGTAGAAGATGACCGGACGGGGCCGCTTTCGGTCTATGGCCAGTCAAAGCTTCTGGGTGAGGAAGGCGTGCGCGACGCCGGCGGCCGCTATGCGATCCTGCGCACATCCTGGGTGTTTTCGGCGCAAGGCACCAACTTCGTCCGGACGATGCTTCGGCTAGGGCAGGAACGCCCCGAAATCAACGTGGTTGATGATCAGTGGGGCGGCCCGACGCCCGCTGCCGCGATTGCTGCAGCCCTGCTGAGGATGGCCGAGGCGCTGGTCAGGGGGTCCGGACCGAGCGGGACCTGGCATTTTTCAGGCGAGCCCGACGTGACATGGGCTGGCTTCGCGCGGGAAATCTTTGCGCAGGCCGGGCTGAACTGCCGTGTGAACGGCATCCCCTCGACCGCATGGCCAACCCCGGCGCGGCGGCCGCGCAACAGCCGCCTTGACTGCCGCGCGATCGAGGGCGCCTATGGCATCGTCCGGCCCGACTGGCGGCAGGGGCTTTCGGACGTGCTGGAACAACTTGGAACAGGTGGCAGATGACACAGCGCAAGGGGATCATTCTGGCCGGTGGGTCGGGGACCCGGCTTTACCCGATCACGATGAGCATCTCGAAGCAGCTGTTGCCCATCTATGACAAGCCGATGATCTATTATCCGCTGTCGGTGCTGATGCTCGCCAACATCCGCGAAATCGCGATCATCACCACCCCTGACGATCAGGACCAGTTCCGCCGGCTTCTGGGCGACGGCAGCCAGTGGGGCCTGAAGCTGAGCTGGATCACCCAGCCGTCGCCCGACGGGCTGGCGCAGGCCTATATCCTGGCCGAGGATTTTCTGGACGGGGCGCCGTCGGCGATGGTGCTGGGGGACAACATCTTCTTTGGCCACGGGCTGACCGACCTGATGGCGGCGGCGGATGCGCGCGACACCGGCGGGACGGTGTTCGGCTACCGGGTGGCCGATCCCGAACGCTACGGGGTGGTGGATTTCGACCGGGAAGGCCGCGTGCGGTCGATCATCGAGAAGCCGCAGGTGCCGCCGTCGTCCTATGCGGTGACGGGGCTTTATTTCCTTGATGGCACTGCCCCAGCACGGGCGCGTCAGGTGCGCCCTTCGGATCGTGGAGAGTTGGAGATCACCAGCCTGCTGGAGATGTATCTGGCGGATGGCACGCTGACGGTCGAAACGATGGGCCGCGGGTTCGCCTGGCTCGACACCGGGACGCATGGCAGCCTGCTTGATGCAGGGAACTTCGTTCGCACCCTGGAAAAGCGGCAGGGTACCCAAGTCGGCTGCCCCGAGGAGATCGCCTTTGACAAGGGCTGGATCGACCGGGACAGCCTGCGGCGGATGGCCGAACGCTACCGCAAGAACGACTATGGCCGCCATCTGGCGCAGCTTCTGGCGGAATAGTTACAGCTTGCCGGCTGCCGCGGCGCCCCACATGGCTGCATTGGCCGCCCGCGTCTGGCGATAGATCCCGGCGCGGCGCAACCCTCGCAGGCGCGCGGCCAATGGTGCCTCTCGCGCCTCGGCAAAGCGCATCAGCCGCGTGCGGCTTTCGGTGGTCAGCATCGGCAGGGGCATCAGCGCGGCGATATTCGCGTCGATCCAACGGCGAAACGTGCCGTCCGCGATCTGCGAGAGCCGCGACAGCGCCGCCCGCGCCGTATCGTTGCGACCCATCTGGTTGCCCTCATGCTGCCGGTACAGCAGCACCGGCGCATCGTCACGTACCACAAGGCCGCCGGCACCAGTAACGATCTGGTACAGCCACCAGTCATGCGCCGAGATTCCGGCAGCGGCAGCCACCGCCGCCTGCGCAAGGTCCAGCGCCGCGCGGTTCAGGACGATGGTGTTCCCCGCCGCCACATTCTGCACCAGCGCGTTGGCAAAGCCGAACGGCCGGCGCCAGCGCGGCGACTGGGCCACCGGCTGCAGATCCGGACCGCAGATGATTGTCCGCGCGCAATACAGCACCGGCCGCCCCGCTGGCAGGCGCGACAGCCGGTCCACCGCGCGGGCAAGCTTTTCCGGCAGCCAGACGTCATCCTGATCCGACAGCGCGGCATAAGGCGCATCGCCCGCCGCCGTGAGCAGGTGCAGGAAGTTCTGCGCGAAGCCTTGCCTAGGCCCCTCGATCATCGTCACGGGCAGGCCGCTGCCCCTCAGGATCGCCGGCCCGCCATCCTTTGACCCGTCGTCGGACACGATCAGGTGCCAGTCCCGGTGCGTCTGTTCCCTGAAGCTGTCCAGCTGCGCCTGCAGGTGACGCTCTCCTTCGTAAAGGGCCATCAGGATCGCCACCGTCACGCCCTAATCCTCCATCAGTTTGCGGTGGTGGCGGTACAGCAGCATCAGGCCGGTCGTCAGGGTGATCCCCGCAACGACCAGCACAAAGGTCACGCTGACGTAGGGGGCATCGTAGTACCCGTAGAATCCCCGACGCATCACGCCTACCACATGCATCAGCGGGTTCCACCACAGGATCTCCTGCCCCTCTGGCGGGATGTCGTCATAGATGAAGAAGATGCCGGATATGATGAAGAGCGGTCGCGTCAGGATCTGCCACGTCCGCTCCCACGCCGGAAAGGCCGTCATCAGGTAGCAGTTGAGCGACCCGATCCCGAGCCCCAGCGCCGAGGCCATCCCCAGGGACAGCAGGATCGACGGCATGTGCAGCACGGCACGCGTTTCGAATATCCACAGGATGCCGCCAAAGACGAGGGCCATCACCGCCGCATGCGTCAGCACGTTCAACGCGAAACGCGCCAGAAGCGCGTCGACGAAGGTGACGCTGGGATAGGCGAGAAGCGGCTTGGAAAAGCGGATGGCGTTGCCGATCCGTCCCGACAGGTCGTTGAACAGCATGAAGGGCAGGTAGCCTGTGGCATAGAACAGCGGGAAGTTCGTTCCAAGTGACGGCGCCGCAAAGGCCATCGAGAAGATTAGCGAAATCAGCGCCAGCGCCGCCGCAGGCTCTGCCACCGCCCAGAGATAGCCGCCGGGCGAACGTCCATAGGTCGTCGCCATCTCGCGCAGCATCAGCGCGACGACGGTGCGCGACATGCGCATCGGGCGGGCGCGCATCCGATCCCGTTCCAGTATCTGCATCACCACTCCTGCCGAGGGAAGGTTGCTGTCCCCCCGCTGACGCTGTAACCTTGCACCGATCAGACTTCCAGACAATGCAAAGGCAGGACAGGTGGCGGAACAACCCCGAAAACTGGACGCGGCGCCGGCCCGGCCCGTGCCTGTCCCACCTGCTGCGGCGCCGGCTGCGGCATCACCGCGCCCTGTCGCGGGGCCGGCCCCGGTGCGCCTGCGCCATCGCGGCATCATGGTAAGCTTTATGGCGCTGGTCCTGCTTCCGACGCTGATTGCGGCCGCTTATCTCTGGCTTTGGGCAGAGGATCAGTATGCTTCGACTGTGGCGTTTTCCGTCCGGAAGGAGGAAAGCTCCTCCTCGCTCGACCTGATCGGCGGGATCACACGGCTGACCGGTTCGGCCAGCGCCGACAGCGACATTCTGTACGATTTCATCCGCAGCCAAGATCTTGTGGCGGAAATTGATAGCCAGCTTGATCTTACGGCGATCTTTTCACGTGCCTGGCCTTGGGATCCCGTCTTTGCCTACCGCCCTTCGGGCACGATCGAGGATCTGCACCGCCATTGGCAGCGCCGGATCAAGATCATCTATGACACCAGTAGCGGCATCATCACCCTGCGCGCCACCGCCTTCACCCCGCAAGAGGCGCAGCAGGTCGCGCAGGCGATCTTTGACGAGAGCAGCCGCATGATCAACGCCCTCTCGCACGAGGCGCGGGAGGATGCGACCCGCTTTGCCCGGGCTGAACTTGACCGTGCGGTGGAACGGCTCAAGGACGCGCGGTCCGAAATGACCGGCTTCCGCCTGCGGACGCAGATCGTTGATCCGCAGGCCGACCTGCAGGGCCAGATGGGGGTCATCAACACCCTGCAGGCCCAGCTTGCCGATACGCTGGTCGAGTTTGACCTGCTGCGGGAAACCACGCGCGAGGGCGATGTCCGCATCGCCCAGACCCAGCGCCGGATCGAGGTGATCGAAAACCGCATCGCCGAGGAACGCCGGAAGTTTGGCGAGGGTGGCCAAGGCCCGGGCGGTGCCGACTATGCCCGGCTGGTGGGTGAATTCGAACGGCTGATGGTCGATCAGGAATTCGCGGAAGGGGCTTACCGCGCCGCGCTCGCCAACTACGACCTCGCCGTGGCAGAGGCGCAGCGCCAGTCGCGCTACCTTGCCGCCCATATCCGCCCGACCGAGGCGCAGCGCGCGCTTTATCCCGAACGGGGCATGCTGTTCATGCTGACGGCGCTGTTCCTGCTGATGGGCTGGGCAGTGGGCGTGCTGGTCTACTACAGCGTCCGTGACCGCCGCTAGGCCATGATCCGGCTTGAGAACCTGACCAAGCAGTATGTCGTGAACGGCACCCGCAAGGTGGTGGCCGACAATATCACTGCCGTCTTTCCGACCGGCGTGTCGATCGCGCTGCTGGGACGGAACGGGGCAGGCAAGTCAAGCCTGCTCCGGATGATCGCCGGCACCATGGAGCCGACGTCGGGCCGCATCATCTCCGACGGGACGATCTCGTGGCCGGTGGGCTTTGCCGGGAGCTTCCACCCTGATTTGACCGGTGTGCAGAACACGCGGTTCATCGCCCGGGTCTATGGCGTGGACACGGACGCGCTGGTCGATTTCGTGATGGACTTTGCCGAGCTTGGCCACCACTTCCACCTGCCGATCCGGACCTATTCGTCGGGCATGCGGTCGCGGCTGGCCTTTGGCGTCAGCATGGGCATCCGCTTCGACACCTATCTGGTGGACGAGGTGACAAGCGTTGGCGATGCCAGCTTCCGCCGCAAGAGCGAAGAGATCTTTGCCCTCCGCATGCAGGAAAGCGGCGCCATTTTCGTCAGCCACTCAATGCCGATGGTACGGCGGATGTGCACCATGGGCGCGGTGCTGGACAGCGGTCGGCTGCAGATGTTCGATGACCTTGATGAGGCCATCGCCCATCACGAACGGCTGCTAGCCGGCTGAGCGAAGGCCGCGTTCAGCCCAGGCTCCAGCGTGCGGAACAGCTCCGCGGGGATCTCGTAATAAACGTTTTCGGCATCCATACCCGTGCGCTGGCCGCCGAACCGGTCGTGGAAGGCAAGCGTGTGGGCGTTGTCGGCCCGCACGTCATAGACGGCGCGTTCCAGCCCCAGCACATCGAAGGCAAAACGATAGACCAGCAGCGCGCTGTCCAGCGCGGCCTTTGGCGGCTTGGCGTCGTCCAGAATCCAGCTGCCCCAAGTGAACTGCCCGTCACGGATATCGTAGATGCGGACGGTCCCGCAGCGCCGCCCGTCGTCGCGACGGCAGATGACGAAGTAGTATTCCGACCCCGCAGCCTCACGCGCCTTGTAGCGGGTGATCCAAGCGCGCTGATCTTCCGCCGTGCCGCTGACCTGCGACAGATGCGTGTTGTAGCGGGGATCCATCCGCAGGCCCCAGATATATTCGGCGTCATCCTCTGTCACAAGGCGGAGCGTCGCAGCGTGGCCAATGATTTGGGTCGGGATGTTCGTCATGGGGCCTCCTCTGCCACAAGGCGCAGGATCGCGTCCTGCATCGCACGCGAATGTTCCGGGTTGTCGACGAAGGGCGGCTTGCGCACGGTAGCGCGGATGCGGTCGGCGATCGCCTGCCGCCTGGCTGGATCGCGGCCAAGGTCCGCCGCCAGAGCAACGTAATTGTCGGGCGTGCTGGCCAGAAGCTCGTGCAGGCCAAGGCTTCCGACCAGGAACTGGTCGATCGACCGCAGCGACCTGCGCCGCAGCACCACCGGCGGCACTCCGTAGATCAGCGCCAGATGCAGCATCGTCGCGCCTCCGTGGGGGAACGGTGCCAGGTACAAATCGGCCAGCGCCAACGCTGCCTCGGTTTCCGCAACGGTCAGTTCGCCCAGAACCCGGATGCGCGTCGGGTCCAGGCCGACCTCTGCCGCCGTTTCCGCAAGCTGCCGGTTGAAGGCATAGGCTTGGCTGCGCCCCGCCCAGCCGGGGTTGTAGGGGGCGAGCATCAAGACCCCGTTCGGAATCTCGGCGGTGGCCTGCATCATGCAGCGCAGCGCGTCCCGCCGCAGCTTTGCCGCCGCGCCCGCGTTGAACAGCACCACGTCCTGCGGGCCAAGGCCAAGGGCCGCCCGATCCAGCGGCGGCTTGTCCTTTGGCTGCAGGGAGGTGAGGTAGGTGATGACCGGCCCCGGCAGCCGGATCGTTCGGGCGGGGAAGGCGCTGTCGGGAACCTCTGCCTCCGGATCGTCGCTGATCCCGGTGATAACTGCGTCAAAGGATGGGTAGCCCGAAGCCGCAGGCAGATGCGAATTCAGTTCCACCTGTACCGGCGCGACCCGATGGAACAGCGCGAGGTCCATCGGCCCGATCCCAAAGGTCGTGGCGTTGGCATGCAGGAAGACATCCAGCTGGTCCTCGATGATCCGCGCCCGCATTTCCGCTGGATCGTCCGGCAGTACCCTGCGGCGCGTGGTGATCTGGGCAAAGATCCGGGCAAATTCGGCGTCATCGCTCACCACCCGGTCCTGATGGCCGATGGAATAGGCAACAATCTCAATCCGGTTGCGGTCAAAGGCCTGAAACAGGGCGGCAACCGCCTCGCTATCCGGACCTTTGTGAAAGGTCCGACACAGGATGCCGATCCGGATGCGGCCCTCGGACCCGTCGGCGGCCCTTGGGCGCGCCCGCGGCTGCCCCTCTGTCACGGCCATGAGCGACAGCAGCCTGTTCCGCCCGGCAATCACGCCTTCCAGAGGCACGTCGGCCATCAGCAAAAGCCCTAGGTCCAACCGCCGCGCCATCCGCCCTAGCGCAAGCCGCAGCGCCGGGCGGTAGTCACGTTCGGCCTGATCGGCGATCCATCCCAGAAGCTCGGCCGCAAAGCGTGCATAGGCCGCATCCTCGCCCTGTCGGAACAGGAAGGGCGGGAAGGCGAGCCAGTCGAGGTAGCGGCCCACCACCACGTCTGGCAGCGCCCCAAGATCGGCAATAAGCGGCAGTTCCATTGCCGGCTGGTACAGCGCCGCCAGCATCATCAGGCGCCGCGGATCACCGGCAAGCTCATCAAGCACATCCTCGGCCGCCGCCCCTTCCGACAGGGCCGCGAACGACCGACGCAACATGGCCACCGTCGCCTGTTCCTCGGCATCGAACTGGCGCAGAGTGGTCAGCCCCGCCCCGGCCCCCATCTCGGGGTGCAAGAGCAGCGGGTGGAAAAATGCAGGCGCGATATGATCTTCGGGCGCGGCAAGAAGCGATCTCCGCAGACGGCGGCGGAGATCAACGAGCCGTACGTCATGGTCAGGTGGCGTTGTGCCGGCCCGCACGCTCCATCCGCTGCTGACGGTACCTGCGGCCCGCACTGCCTGCCAAAGCAGGTCCATGACGGCGGCGGGTGCTTCCTGTTCCGGCGCATTGGCACGCCGAGGCGGGAAAAAGGCCGTCAACTGGTCGGGCGGCAGGGTAAAGTTCTCATGCGCCTCAGGGTCGATGCCCGAGGTGCCGACCATGCGCCAGCCGGCGATGTTGATGACCTCAAGTCCCAGCGCGTCCCCCAACCCGCTCCAGAGGCCGAAATTCGTGCCGGGCGCGTTTGAAAAAAGCGGCAGCACCTGCGTTCCGGGCGCAGCGAACAGCATGTTGGCGAAATGCGCGCCGCTCTGGCCCACGACGGCTTCGGCGTTGGCCATATGGCGTACCTGATCGACGAAGGACAGGGTGGCAAAGTTCACCACCTCGAAGCCGCTGTCGCGCAGCGTGTCGGTCAGCGCCTTGGCGTTCACCATCTGGCGCACCCAGCCCTGTCGCCACAGGAACAGGCGCCGCGGTGTCGTCCCACAGGCGAGCGAGCGGCCGGGGGCGCCAAGGTCCCGCAGCACCTCAGGATAATAGCGGACGGCGCCCAGCGAGCCTTCGGGCCGGCCAAAGGCATCATGGATGATGTTGGGCATGTTGGCCGCGTAAAGTGTGCCGACGCGGAAAGTGCGGTGCCGGGGCAGGCGCAGCACGGGGTTGTCGGGCAGGTAGATCCGCAGCGCCTGGTAATGCTGCGCCGGCATGGCCGCATCGACCAGCACCGGCGTTCCGCGCGGCGCGATCCGGGCGGCGAGCATGGCCCGGGGCAGGACCTCGATCAGGAAGTGGTAGTAGTTGTGGGCATAGGTCCCGCAGGCAAAGATCCCCTCGGCGATCGGCTCCTCGGGCTCGAACCGGCGCAGCAGTACCGCCCCGTCGTCGGCGCCGCGTGGCATTCGTAACCCCGCCACGGCCCCGCCTTCCTTGAGGTGGGTAATCTCGGGGTCGAAGCCCTCGAGCCCGGGGTCGTACCACGTTCCGTCCGCCAGTACGAAGCCGTCGTTGCCTGCCACCACCAGCGCGCCCGAATGCCGCGCCGCGATCAGCGCCGGGGCGCGGTAGCTGCCGCTGGGTGGCCGCACCGGCGTGGGCGAGACGACGCGAGGACGCAGCAGTGCCACCTCGCGGGCAGGCAGGATCTCCTCGCCCGCCGCCTCCGGGGGCAGCGTCAGGCGCAGAGGCCTGACCTCGGTCCGCAGGCTGGGATGCCGGGGCGCGCGTTCGGGATGAAGCGCCGCTGACAGGTGCTGTTCGGCCAGCCAGTCAGAGCCGCCGCCGTCCAGCACGCTCTGCGCCATCTTCAGCATCACCCGGCGATCACCGTCGGGCATCGGCATTACCGGCGCGAAAGACCCCGCGCCATGCCGTGCGTAATGTATCAGGGGCGAAGCCTCGGCCGATCCGCCTTGGTGCATGTTGCGGTAGTGGCCGGGATCAAAGAACGGGTGCGGCTTGCGCCCTTCGCCTTCGCCATTATGCAGGTAGTGCACCAGCGGATTGACACCCGCACCGGTGACGTCGGGGTTCTGCAGCAGGTAGAACTTGGTGGAGAACCACGGATGCGGATCGATCTGCGCTTCCCGTCCATGAGTGATGAAAAACTCGGTCGGGCTGATCGCGCCATTCGCCAGGTGCGGCGCCTGGGTTTGGATGTGGCTGTTGCTGACCAGCGGATGCGTGTCCACCCCTAGCCGGTTGCGGGCGAGGTCCATGATTACCAGTCGCGCCCGGGTCAGCGTGCCCGGGCGGGCCCGTTCCACATGGGCAGGCAGGATCAGCGGGTGCGGGATGTGGTCGGCATGGTTGCCTTCAACCAGATGGCCCCAAAGCAGGTGGGGCACGGCCCCGGCATAAACCGTCGTGTTCTGCCAGGCAAAGCGCCAGGGCAGGAACAGGGGGTGGGGTGAAGCCTCGCCCGCGTGGGGGGAACCGCGCAGCCAGCCCAGGAAGCTGTGAAGATAGCCCCGCGCCCGGCCGGAATTGCCCCAAAGATGCTCCAGATTGATCAGTGGATGCGGAGAAAGCCCTGCTGCGGCGCCTTCGGTCAGGAAGTGGGGCAGCAGCGGGCCGCGCACCGTGAACGGGTTCTGGCGGGCATAGTGGTCGGGGTCAAAGAACGTATGCGGTCGAACGGGCGTTTCGGCAGCCAGATAGCGTTCAAGCAGGGTCTGCCCCGGTTCGCAGTGGCCAAGCTGTCGGGCGCAAAGTTCGGGGTCGATCAGCGGATGGGGTGACAGCCCGGCGGCAGAACCCCGCACCGCGTAATGCGTCAGGGGACGCTTGCGTGCCCGACCCTGTTCGCTTGGCGGCAGCTGGGCAAGGTACCATTCGTGATCGAACAGCGGATGGACCGCCCGGTGTTCAGCCTCGCCGTAATCCAGAAAATGCTGGAAAGGATCAACGCCGGCCGCGGCCACGTCGCCGTTACGCGTAAGGTAATGCGTCTCGTCGAACAACCGCGCCAGCGCTGCTGCGCGTTCTGGCCCGTCCAGCGGCGTCCGGTGCCACCCTTCGGTGGCGGCGACCAGCGCCGCGATCCTGCGCCGGAACCGGTCGGGCGAATGATGCCGCGCAAGCCAGCCTGCGGCCTGCTGAACCATCTGCGCGCGCGCCGTATCGTCCATCGGCTGAGAAACGAGCGTAACCAGATCCTCGGCGCTGTGCCAGCGCAGGGCGCCGGGAACGAGGCCCGTGCCGCTCAGGTAACGGGTTTCAGGCGCGGCATCTGCGCCCGGATCGCGCAGAGCCACCGGCACGCGGGCGGCGATCGCCTCGAACAGGCTCAGCGCGCCCGCCACGGGGAAGGAGCCCAGATAGAGATCCACCTCATGTTTACGCAGCGCGTCCCGAACCGACGCAACCTCGCCCGCCATGATCAGTCGGTCGTGCGGCAAGCCTGCCGCGTCAAGGGCAGCATGAGTGGCGGCGACAAGGGTGGGGCTTGCCGGGCCGACGTGCAGATGCCGCCCGCCCGTGGCCGCAACCAGCCGCGCCACAAGCTCAGGCAGCGCCAGCGGCCCGTCGAGCGAGAACTTGTGTTCGGTGCCACAGGTTGCCGTGACCTTGATGCGCCGTTCGCTGGTCCGGAACCAGCGCCGGGGTTGCTGCGGCATGGGCGGCGCGGGGTCTGGCACCGGCGCCACCAGTGGCAGCAAGGCCACCTTCAGCCGCGGGTCGGTGTGACGCAGCATGTCCCGTTGCGTGGGGCGGATCGCAAGATGCGTGGCCTGCGGCAGGTCCACCCCAAATGAGGCAACTGTGTCGGCGTGGCGCAGCACATGCAGTCGGGGCCCATAGACCGGAGCGATCTCCCGAACGGCAAGCCCGGCCACCACGTCTTCGGGATGCTGCATCAGGAACAGCCGCCGCGCCGCAAGCGTGCCAAGCTTTTCCCGCAGCCAGAGCAGCTTGTCGTAAAGCCCCAGCGCCGGATCGGGTGCAAGCGCCAGGATACCAAGCTCTTGCATCCGCTGCAGGCTGAAGCCGCGCATCCGGTCTTCGGCCATTGTAAAAAGAACGACGTGCCGATCCTGCGGCCGCGCGGCGATCAGCGCCTCCAGCAGGGCGCGATGGCCGCCGGCCTGGTAGATTTCGGTCACGACATAGATCGACGCCGGCCGGTCAAAGCCGACTGTGGCCTCTGGCAGCGGATGCCGCGCCGCGATTGCTGCGAGAACCTGCTGCCCTGACGTTTCAAGCGCGTCAAGTTCGCCGTCCGCCCCCGGCCGCGTCGCGGCCCGCGCCTCTGCGAACAGGATTTCAAGCGCCAGCGCCGGGTTTTCCTGATTCAGCGCGCGCCTAATGCGGGTCGTCGCGTGAGTGCGGCGCGCCTGGCCGTCCACGATCAAACCCTCCGCGCGGTCTGGTCGACAATTCCGGCAATGGTCCGCGCGTCATCCGTACTCAGGTGCGGACCGATGGGAAGGCTGAGGCATGTGGCGCAGATATCTTCGGCCACGGGGAAGGAAAGATGCCCGTGCGTGTCGATGAAAGCGCCACTGCGGTGGTTGGGGACGGGGTAGTGCAGGGCAGCAGGCACCCCCTGTTCGTGCAACGCCGCAAGAAGCGCATCCCGGCGCGGGTGGCGGATGACGAACAGGTGCCACACCGGCTCTGTTCCCTCGGCCACCACGGGCAGGCGCAGGTTCGGCGTGTCGGCCAGCGCCGACAGGTAAACCGCCGCGATTTCCTGCCGGCGGGCGGTCCAGTCTGGAAGGGCCTTCAGCTTGACGGCCAAATAGGCCGCCTGAAGCGGGTCGAGCCGTGAGTTGCCACCCGCGAGCTCATGCTCGTACTTCCGCCGCGCGCCATAGTTGGCCAGTATTCGCACCCGGTCAGCCAGGTCCGCGTCATCGGTCACCAGCGCACCGCCATCACCAAACGCGCCAAGGTTCTTTCCGGGATAGAAGCTGAAGCCTGCCGCATCACCCAGCGCGCCAACGCTGCGGTCGCCGTCCCGGCCGCCATGGGCTTGGGCCGCATCCTCGATCACCATGATTCCTCGCGCTTGCGCCAAGGCGCGCAGCCGTTCCATCCGCACCGGCGCGCCGTAAAGATGGACGGGCATGATGGCCTTGGTGCGGGGGGTCAGCGCGGCCTCCACCAGGTCCAGGTCCATGTTCATCGTGTCGGTATCGGCATCCACCGGCACCGGCTCTGCCCCCGTCTGGGCGACGGCAAGCCAAGTCGCGATGAAGGTATGGGCCGGCACGATGACCTCGTCCCCCGGACCGATGCCGCGTGCCCGCAGCGGCAGCACCAGCGCCTCCAGCCCGTTTCCAAGGCCCACGCAATGCCTTGCCCCGCAAGCCCCGGCAAAGGCGGCCTCGAAAGCTTCGAGCTCCGGCCCGCCGATGTAATGGCCGCTTTCCATCACGCGGGCATGGGCCGCGTCCAACTCCGACTTAAGGCTTCGGTAGGTAAAGCCCACGTCAAGGAAGCTGAAGCTCATGCAGGTGTCTCCTCTAACGGCCGGCCGGCCCGGACCCAATCGAGGAAATCCTCGAATTCATAAATATAATCTTCGGTTTCATAGGGGCGCGAGGCGAGCACGCAGACCACCGAACCCGAGGCGCGGAAGTGCAGGCTGCGCCACAATCCGGGCGGAACGTAAAGCCCCTGCGTCGGGCGTTCCAGCAGGAAGGGGTAACGCGTCTCGCCATCGTTCAGGATGATTTCAGCGCGCCCGTGCAGGCACAGGATCAACTGCTCCAACCGTTTGTGCCCATGTTCGCCCCGGACTGCGCCACTGGGCACGTCATAAAGGTAGTAAAGCCGCCGGATGGCAAAAGGCAGATCCCCGCCCTCCACCACCCCCAGAGATCCGCGCACATCCGAAAAGTGGCGGAGCTCCATGATGTAGGGGGTCGTCATTTTGCACCTGCATGTCACGAGTGAAGCTCCGGTCGGCGCCAGTGATAGCCAAGGGGCACAGCCGCTTCAACCCTTTGGGCAACCTCATGGACAAGTCCCGGGCCGCGGGCTAAGCACGATGCGAAACAGTATGTGGAGGGTGCCGATGTTGCGGCGGGCGGCCAGGTTGTTCCGGCGATACGCCGAGTTGCACATCGTGCGGGAATGGCGCGGCATTCCGCTTCAGGGATCCGGCGGGCCGGTCCGGGGTTACATCGACCGGCTGCGGACAGGCGATGGGCGCGTGCAGGTGGTCGCGTGGACTGACGCGGCGCATGTGACCCTGATGCGCGGTGCGGACCAGGCGGAAACCCATCCTGACATCCCCCGCCCCGACACACCGGAAGGCGGCCGGGGGTTCGAAGTTGATCTTCCGCTGGGCGAGGGGCCGCTGCGCCTTGTGCTGCGGGATGGCGGCGCGCGGACAGAGGTTCCCCTGCCGGACCTGCGTGGGCCTGTCCCCTTGCGCGAACGGCTGCGCGTGGCCGTGGCCTTTGTTCGCGACCTGATGCGGGCGGCACCGCTGATCCTGCGGTGGCTGTTCAGCCGCGATCCGGGGCTGCGCCCGCGTATCCGCGCGGCCCTTCAGCTTGATGTCGAACCGGCGAGCGCCAGTTTCGACATGGCGCTTTTCGGCCCCCCGGTGCTGGCGCCCGCACAGGATGAGATCACCATCGTCCTGCCCGTCTACAACGCCTTTGACCTGCTGCCAGAGGTGCTTGACCGCGTCCTGCGCAACACCGACCTGCCGTGGCACCTGGTAGTAATAGACGATGCCTCGCCCGATCCCGCAGTGCGTCCCTGGCTGCGCGATTGGGTGGCAGCCCTGCCCGAAGGCCGGGCGACCCTGCTGGAAAACGACACCAACCTGGGCTTCATCCGCAGCGTCAACCGCGCGCTGGAGGTTGCGATTGCCCGCGGGCGGCACGTGGTGCTGCTGAACTCGGATGCGTTCCTGCCCGAAGCCTGGGCGTCGCGGCTGCTCGCCCCGCTCGCTGATCCGGGGGTGGCCACTGTCACGCCCATGGCCAATGATGCCGAGATCTTCACCGTGCCGGTGATCTGCCGCCGCACTGTGCTGCGGCCGGGGCAGGGCGATGCCATCGACGCCACCGCCCGCGACCTGGCGCTGGGAGAGGGGATGGCCGAAGCCCCCACCGGCGTCGGCTTCTGCATGGCGATGTCGGTAGATTACCTCCGGCGGCTGCCGACGCTGGATACGATCTTTGGCCGTGGCTATGGTGAAGAGGTCGACTGGTGCCAGCGCGCCCGCGCCCTTGGCGGGCGGCATCTTGGCCTGCCCAGCCTGTTTGTCGAGCATCGGGGCGGAGAGTCCTTTGGCTCGGCAGAAAAGCTGCGGCTGATCCAGGCGAACAACCGGATCGTGGCCGAACGCTACCCGTACTACGACGCAGAGGTTCAGGATTTCCTGCGCCGCGACCCGTTGTCGAGCGCACGGATCGCGCTCGCGCTCGCCTGGGCCGGAAGCCTCGGACAGGTCATCCCGATCTATGTTGCGCATTCGATGGGCGGAGGCGCGGAGCACTACCTGCAGCGTCGCATCGCAGGAGATCTTGCCGAGGGCTGCGCCATCGTGCTGCGGCTGGGAGGGCGCTCTCGCTGGCGGATCGAGCTTCACAGTTCCTCAGGTATCACCCGGACGGAAACTGAGGATGAGGAGACGATGCTCCGCCTGCTTGCACCCGTGGCACAGCGCCGGATTGTCTATTCCTGCGCGGTAGGTGATCGCGACCCGGTATCAGTTCCCCAGACCCTGCTGCGGATCATGCGGGAAGGTGACCGGACCGAGGTTCTGTTCCACGATTTCTATCCGCTCAGCCCCTCCTACACTCTGCTTGGGTCAGACGGGCGGTTCCATGGGGTGCCGGCCCTTGCCGATCCCGATCCGGCGCACCAGACATCGCGGCCGGACGGCAGCAGCGTGACGCTGCGCCAGTGGCGGGACGCGTGGGGGGCGCTGCTGGAACGGGCGGAGGAGTTGGTGGTTTTCAGCGCCGACAGTGCCAGTCACGTGGCGGCCGCGTATCCGGGACTTACGGACCGGATCCAGCTTCGTCCCCATCAGGCCGCGCCAGTGCCAACGGTCGCCCCGGCGGGGCAGACGCTCGCAGTTCTGGGAAACATCGGGCTGCAAAAGGGCGCGGCGCTGCTGGGTCCGCTCTCGAACTCCTTGGGGCGCGAGTTGGTTGTCGTCGGAAACGTGGATCCCTCGGTGCCGCTTCCGGCTTCGGTGCGGGTGCACGGCAGCTATGGGGTGGCGGACCTGCCGGCGCTGGTGAAACGCTATCGCATCGGCGCCTGGATCGTTCCTTCGATCTGGCCCGAGACGTTTTCCTTCACAACGCATGAGGCCATTGCGACCGGGCTTCCAGTGTTTGCGTTTGACCTTGGCGCGCAGGCAGAGGTACTGCACCGGGCGGCGAACGGCCATGTCATTCCGTTTGATCCTGCCGATCCGGTCCCTGCAGCCGCGCGCTTCATCCGCGAGACGCTCGATGAACCGCAGCATTTGCACCGCACGGCTGGGCGCGTTTCCTGACTCTTTATCTCGGCATTGACCTCTACCGTGGAACGTCCTATGGCAGCGGCATCACTGCCGCGCCAGCCATGACCGCAAGCTACGGCCCCTTTATCCAGAGGTTCCTATGTCTTGTCGGTCCCGCTTGGCTTCTTCGGCCGCCCTTGGTATCTGTCTGCTCACCACGGCAGCACACGCGCAGTCCGTTCCCGAGATTGAGGAGGAAGACGTCCTCATCCTTGACCGGATCGTGGTCCAATCTGCCGAGGAGCAGTTGAAGCAGGCCCCCGGCGTGTCCGTCATCGGGGCGGATGATCTTGCCCGGCAGCCGGTGGTCAATGACCTGTCCCAAGCCATCCGCCGCATGCCCGGGGTGAACTTCACGGGCACCTCGGCCTCGGGGCAGCGGGGCAACCAGCGCCAGATCGACATCCGCGGCATGGGTCCTGAAAACACGCTGATCCTGATCGACGGCAAGCCAGTGCTGTCGCGCAATTCGGTCCGCATGGGCCGGGCGGGGGAACGCGATTCGCGCGGGGACAGCAACTGGGTACCGCCTGAACTGGTGGAACGGATAGAGGTTCTGCGTGGCCCCGCCGCCGCCCGCTATGGTTCTGGGGCGTCGGGCGGTGTCGTGAACATCATCACCCGTCGCCCGGACACCTTCTTTGGCAGCGTCGGGCTGCACTTCAACCTGCCTGAAAGCGGAATGGAAGGTGAGACCGCCCGCAGCAACTTCATGATCGGCGGCCCAATCGGCGGAAGACTGTCCTTCCGGTTGTTCGGCAACTACAACCGGACCGAGGCAGACGACCCGAACATCAACGCGGCCGCCCATATCCAGCCTGACGTGCCACCCGCCGCGGGGCGCGAGGGCGTGGTGAACCGCGATGCCGGCGCGCTGCTGACCTGGGAGGCCGCACCGGGGCAGGAGATTGACCTGGAAGCGTCCTACAGCCGGCAGAGCAACATCTATGCCGGAGACCGGCAGCTTGAGGTCGTCAACGATCTTATCGAGGGTCTTGCTGCTGCGGGGGCGGAAACCAACCGCCTGACGCGCAGCACCTACGCGCTGACCCACCGCGGCACTTATGACTTCGGCACCTCCAGCAGCTTTGTTCAATGGGAAAGCACCCGCAATCGCCGCAACCTTGAAGGGCTGGCGGGCAGTGTGGAGGGCGCGATCAACACGGATGAAAAGGGCACCATCACGCTCGACAACCTGACTGCCAAAAGTGAGTGGTTCCTGCCGCAGGACTGGGGGGGGATGGAGCAGATGCTGACCCTTGGGACCGAGTTCCGCGGCGAATACATGCACGATCCGGTATCGATCCGTGGCGATACCAGCGTGGGGGTCATCCCCGGCGTCGATCCCGTGGGCGCCAACCGAGATCCGAATTCAGAACAGTGGTCCCTGGGTCTTTATGCGGAAAGTAACGTTGAGGTCACGCCTGACCTGATGGTAACGCCCGGCCTCCGCTTCGACCACAACAGCAACTTCGGCACGAACTGGAGCCCGAGCCTCAACGTATCATACCAGGTTACGGATGAATGGACGCTGAAGATGGGCGTGGCACGGGCATTCAAGGCCCCGAACCTGTTCCAGCTGAACCCGAACTACGTCTATTACACCCGCGGCTTTGGCTGCCCGGTTGGCTGGGGAAATGCCGATCATCCGGGGCAGGCGGGCTGCTATGTCGTTGGCAATCCTGACCTGAAGCCCGAAACCAGCATCAACAAGGAGATTGGCGTCGCTTACAACGGCTTCAATGGCGTGGATGCGGGGCTGACCTATTTCCACAACGACTATCGCGACCGGATTTCCAGCGGCATGCAGCCGGTCGGCATAACCGACCCGGTCACCGGCGAAGTCACCTATGCCCGCATCTTCCGCTGGGATAATGTGCCAGAGGCGGTGGTGTCGGGGCTGGAAGGCAACCTGCGCCTGCCGCTGGTCGAAGGGCTGACCTTGGCTGCGAACGCCACCTACATGATCAAGTCCGAGGACAAGTCCAATGGCCAGCCGCTCAGCCTCGTCCCTGACTACACTGTGAACGCCAGCCTGGAATGGGAAGCACGTGACAACGTGGTGGTGACACTTTCCGCGACGCACTATGGCCGAACGCCCGCACCGAGTCTGACAGCCACCACGGGCGTACCGCTTGAAAACCCGGAGGCGCGGGAGGCGTATACGCTGGCGAACCTCGGCGTCACCTACGACTTCACCGAAAGCTATCGCCTGTCGGCCGGGATCACCAACCTGTTTGACAAGCGCCTTTACCGTGAAGCCAACGGCTCTGCCGCCGGGGCTAACACCTATAACGAGCCGGGGCGCGCCTTCTATGTCGGCGTGAACGCCCGCTTCTGACAGGCACGGCCCCGGCCTTGTCGCCGGGGCTATGGGAACAGCGGCGGCCTTGGCGGGTTCAGCCGGGGAAAGGAGCATTCCATGACCCAGTCCAAGACGACCCGCGACCATGACACCATCCGCGAATGGGCAGAGGCCCGGCAGGGCCATCCAGCCAAGGTGGATACCGGTGGCGAAGGCGGCATCCTCCGCATCGACTTCAACGAGCCGGAAAAGAACCTGACCGAGATCAGCTGGGAAGAGTTCTTCCAGATCTTCGACGACAACAATCTGGAGTTTCTCTACCAGGAGGAAACGGCGGACGGCGAAACCAGCCGCTTCAACAAGTTCGTCTCCGGCAAGTGATCTTTCCGCCGCCCGTTCGCGGGCGGCGGGCAGTTCACACCAGCGCCCGGATGGATTTGCGCCGCCAGACGAACCAGTAGAACGACCCCTGCATCACCATCATCACCCCAAACGAGGCGACATAGCCCCACCAGATCCCGGGCAGCCCGATCAGGTTCGACAGGATGATCGCGACCGGAAGCTCTACCCCGCCGATGGCGAAAAGCCCGATCAGCATCGGCACGAACACTGTCCCCGACGCCCGCATGATCCCGGAAAAGATCGTGCCGGCCCCGAACATCAGCGACGACCAGGTGATGATGTGCAGCAGATGCTGGCTGAGGTCGATCACCTCGGGGTCGGTGAGGAACAGCCCGACGAGGTGTCGCGATCCAAGGTAGACCGCCGCGACCAGCGAACCCGTCAAGGCCAGGTTCATCACCATGGCGGTTCGCAGCACCTCGCCCAGCCGGTCAGGGCGACCCGCGCCGATCATCTGCGCGCCAAAGACCGAGGCTGCGATCGCGATCGATAGGGCAGGAAATTGCACATAGGTCAGAACCTGGCTGACCGCGCCATAGGCTGCTGTCGCCTGGAAGCCATAACTGTTGACCAGCCCCACGATCACCAGCCCGGCCAACGAGCCCGCCACAACCTGCACCCCGGTTGGCAGGCCCACCCGCAGCACCAGCTTCAGCAGTTGCAGGTCAGGAACCAGCCGGCGCAGCAGCGCCTTGTCAGGCGCCATGGGATGCCCCCGAAGCACAAGATAGATCCCCAGCGCCACAAAGGCGGCAAGGAACGCAATCCCACCCGCCAGTGCCGCTGAAATCACGCCGAGTTGCGGCAGGCCGAACCATCCCCGGATCAGCGCCGGCGTCAGAACCGCGCCAAGCGCCGTGGCGAAACCCTGCGCCATCAGCGGTGTCATCGTGTCGCCGGTCCCCCGCAGCAGCGAGGCAGCCACAAGGAACAGGAACGTCGAAGGCATCAGGACAAAGCTGACCCGCGCAAAGGCCACAGCGTCCCCAAGGATGTCCTGCGGCGTTCCCAAGACACTCATGATGTTCGGCGCAAAGGTCGCACCGACTGCCGCCACAAGCAGCCCACCTACAAGCGCGACCGTCAGGGTCGTTCCTGTGATCGCCTTCATCTTGTCCGTCTGGCCAGAGCCGAAGGCCTGCCCGATCAGGACGGTTGCCCCCGCCGACAGCCCGATCAGGAAGGCGATGAAGAAGAACGCAACGGGAAAGAAGACGGCAGCCGCCGCCAGCGCCTCTACCCCCAGCATCCGGCCGATGAAGATGTTGTTGATCGTCATCGACAGGGATTGCAGGATGTTGGTTGCCATCAGTGGCAGCAGGAACACGATGAATGACCGCCAGAGCGGCTTGCCCGCGCTCATGCCTGGGCCTCTTCGTTGTGCAGAAGGGTGCCAAGGTCGGGCAGGCGGGCAGCGATCTGCACCAGCGTTTCGTCCAGCGTCTGGTCCTGTTCCAGCCAGCGCTCCATCGTGATGCGGATCAGGTCGATCATCAGCAAGGCCAGCAGCCGCGCCATCACCATGTCGCCCGGCATCCGCGCCATGATCAGCGCCGTCAGCTTGTCCCTCAGTGCGAGGATAGAGGTTTGATGCAGCGCCAGGATCTTGGGGCTTTCGAACGCCAGCCGGCGCAGCAGGCGGAACGCCTCCCGGTCCTTTTCCCGTCGGGCCAGATGCGCGCGCAACAGCACGATCAAGTCGTCAAGCAGCGGCCCGGTAGAGGTGCGGAACCGTTCGGCCGCCTCTTCCGGCAGGCCAAGCGGCGGGCCAAGAAGCGCGGCTTCCTTGAAACGGTAGTAGTTGAAGAAGGTACGTGGGCTGACACCAGCCTCGGCCGCGATGGCGTCAGTCGTGACCTGTTCAAGGCCATGCTGACGGACAAGCCGTAGTGCCGCGGCCTGTATGTCGGCAGCTGTTTGCTGCCGTCTGCTCTGTCTTAAGGACATTGGAACCGAATTGCAGTTTGTGCAACTTTTGCGCTATGCGTATTCGGCCTGCGCGTCAAGGATGTAATTGTTGACGTCAATCAACTTGGCGTAGGGGCCTGCGCTGCCGCAGGCCCCGGCGCCTTATTGCTGGCTCGCCGGCTGGTTGGAGGGCGAGTTCGTGTCGGGCGCCATCGCGTCACCGCTCATCGGCGCAACGCCCTCGGTGCTCGTGGCGCCGCCGTCAAAGCCTTCGCCAAGCCGGTCGGCCGCACCGTAGGTGCCGGTGCCGCCTTCGGCGCCCGGGGTGTATTCGGGCTGGGCCTCAAGCTCTTCGCGCGTCATGTCGATATAGACACGGTAGTTGTCCTGGCCGCTGCGGAAGATATGGACCCGCTCGAACGGAACAAGGACGGTACGCGCGCCAAAACCGAGGAAGCCGCCTACGTCCAATGTAATCGCTGCCACCTGGCCGTTCGCATCCAGCACCAGATCCGACACCGAACTGATGTTCTCTTCAGTGGGGCTATAGACGGTCTGGCCGGTCAGCTGGTCAGCGGTCAAGGTGCGGGGATCCTGGAACAGCTCGAACCCCTCAGGCGGCGTGATCTGTGCAGCGGCGCCGGGTGCAGCCTGCTGATTGCCAGCGCCGGATTGTTGTTGCTGCTCTTCCACACCCTCGGGCACCACCTGCGTCGGCTGGGGAGGCGTGCCGATCCCGCCAGAGCCATCGGCACCTTGGGTCGTGCCCGCCGGGGCGCTCGCATCCGGAACGATTGCCGAGGGCTGATCCGGCGTCGGCAGGATGGGCGTCACATTGGTGGGCGAACCAGTGGTATCGCCGGGCGCGTTGCCCCCGGTGCCGGTCTGGCTGTTCTGGCCTGCCGTGGGGGTGCCCCCTTGGCCGCCATGGTCACCCATGCCTTGGCCGCCCTGGCCGCCGGCGGCGCTGCCGAGGCCTGTAGCGGGGCCGGTCGCACCCTCTTCGGTGGGGGAAACGACATCGGTCTGCGTATCGGCCGCGGGCTGGGCGAAGACAGGGAAAGCTGCCACAGAGGCCAGCAGCACCGAAGACATCAGGCTGTTCTTGATCGTCATACAGTCCTCCATTTCGGATGTTCAGGGGTGCCGGCCGAGCCGGCTGCATGAAGGATCAACCGCCAATGGCCGGTTTTGTTGCACCAAGCAGACGTGATGCTGGGTTTTTTCGCCCGCCCCGGTCGGGAACCCGCCCGCCCCGGCACGGGTTGGTTCAGCGTAGGCCCGCAGATCGGGCAACACGCAGGAGTAAGGCAATGGCTGCCAATCAGCAAAAGCCGGACAGCGTTCCCCCGGCCGACGAGACACCAAGCAAGGAGCGCGTGGAAGAACTACGCGAGGAGATCAAGAACCGGGTGCCCGAGGAATTCGAGCATACGACCTTCCCCGAAGGTGCCCGTGCCCGCGACAAGCACGCAGAGGGGATCAACGAGACCGACCACGAGGGGGGCGAAGACCCGCGCCTGGACGACCCCAAGTAACGCCTTTGCTATCCGAAAAGGAAAGGCCCCGCCGATGCGGGGCCTTTGTTGTTCAGGGGTTCAGCACGACCTTGACGCAGCCGTCCTGCTTGTCGCGGAACTGGCGGTAAAGTTCCGGCCCGTCCTCCAGCTTTCCGCGGTGGGTTATGACGAAGCTCGGATCGAATTCGCCCTCCTCGATATGCTGCAGCAACTTGGGCAGGTAGCGCTGCACCGGCGTCTGGCCCATGCGGAAGGTGATGCCCCGGTTGAAGGCCGAGCCAAAGGGGATCTTGTCCAGCAGGCCGGCATAGACCCCGATCACGGACACCGTGCCGAAGCTGCGGCAGCAGTGGATCGCCTGGCGCAGCACATGCGGGCGGTCGGTGCCCATGAAGGTCGCCTGCTTGACCCGGTCCACCATCGCCATGAACGAGGAGTTCCCCGCAGCCTCGGTTCCCACGGCATCGATGCAGGCATCGGCGCCCCGGTTGTTGGTCTTGGCCATGATCTCGTCATAGATATCGACTTCGAGGAAATCGAGCGTCTCCGCCCCCCCGGCGCGGGCGAGTTCCAGCCGCTCTGGCACGGTGTCGATGGCGATCACCCGCTCTGCCCCCAGAAGGAAGGCTGAACGGATCGCCATCTGTCCCACTGGGCCGCAGCCCCAGATCGCAATGGTGTCGCCGCGTTTGATGTCGCAGAACTCCGCACCCATGTAGCCCGTCGGGAAGATGTCGGACAGGAACAGCGCCTGATCATCGCTCATCCCGCCCGGGACCTTGATCGGGCCAACATCGGCATAGGGCACCCGCAGGTATTCCGCCTGTCCACCGGCATAACCGCCCAGCAGGTGCGAATAGCCGAACAGCCCCGCGGGCGTGTTGCCCCACAGCTTGCGCGCCTTGTCCTGATCGCGGTTTGACCGTTCGCAGGCAGAAAAGAAGCCGCGCTTGCAAAAGAAGCATTCGCCGCAGGAAATGGTGAAGGGCACCACGACGCGATCACCAACCTTCAGATCGCCTGCCTCGGGGCCGACCTCGACCACCTCGCCCATGGCTTCGTGGCCAATGATGTCGCCCGTGTGCATTTCGGGCATGAAGCCATCATAGATGTGCAGGTCAGAACCGCAGATCGCGCAGGACGTGACCTTGATGATCGCATCGCGGGCGTGTTCGATGCGGGGATCATCGACGTGATCGCAACGAATGTCTTCCTTTCCGTGGTAGGTCAGGGCTTTCATCGCATTCTCCAGATTTGCCTTTCCTTACCGAACCGCCCGGGCAGGCAGATGTTCCGAAAGGCGGTCGCGGACATGAAAAAGCCGGGCGCGGCAAACCGGCCCGGCTGTTCGCGAGTGGTGGTCGCGAATTAGCGCTTGGCGTCCATGTTCGCTTCGGAACGCGAGAGGAAGCTGCGGGTAAGCGGGTCGAGGTTGTCGAGCAGCCACTGCGCCATGGCTTCCTCTTCCTTGAGGATGCGCGACAGCACCTGTTCGGCCTCGGTGTCGCCCAGTTGCTGCGCCGTGGTGATAAGGATGCGGTAGCTCGCGATTTCCATGTTCTCGAAGGCGTAGCTGAACATCGCGCCTTTCACGACCTCGTCCTGCGCAAAGACGCCGCTGGCGTCCTGGAAGAACGCGGTGACCTTCATGGTCATGTCCTTGATGGCCGAGTTGCTGGTGTCATAGCGTTCCAGGAGCTGCTTGAGAGCCTGGGCTTGGCCCTCGGTCTCGGTGATGTGCTGCTCCATGCGCTCGCGCAGGGCCGGGTAGTTCTCGATGCGGCCCACCTGGCCGCGCAGCATGGTGAGCGCCTGCTCCTCGGCGCCGTGGGCGTCACGAAGCCAGTCCACGAAATGCTGACGGGTATCTTCCATCTTCGTCTCCTACTCGGTTTGCAGGGCCTCGGGGCGGTTGGTCAGCGCCACGCCGACCCCCTGTCTGGGACCAGAACCGGCAAGATGTCCGATTGTTCCACCTTCACGGTGCGCCGGGCGGACATCGGCAAGGATCAGCCCCGACGCGGGCTGCGCCGGCATGCGGCGGCGGTCCACCTTCAGGTTCTGATCCGGCAGTGTCCACGCGATGTCGCGGCAAAGGAAGGTGATGGCCGTCTTCATCAGTTCCAGCGTGATCTGTTCGCCCGGGCAGCGGTGGGTTCGTGCCACATCGCCCGCACCCTGCGGAATGAAGCCGGGATCGGCCTGCTTCCAGGACAACATCCGTTCCGGCCGGAACCGGGTCGGATCAGGGAAGCAGTCCGGATCCAGGGCCGTGCCGCACAGGTCCAGCAGCAGCCACTGCCCCTTGGGCAGGCTGAGGCCGTCCCAATCAATGGGCTGCGTGGTCACGGCGCCGACCATGGGGAAGTACGGCGTGATGCGGCGGACTTCCTCGGCGAAGTCTTCGGTCAGGTCGTCGTTGCCGCCGCCGAAAAGCTGCGCCCATGCAGGCTCTTGTAACAGGGCCAGCGCGGCAAACACGATGTAGCGGCCCACGGCCACGGTGGGGCGCAGGATGTTCAAAAGCTCGGCCGCGGCGATGGCGGGCGACATCCGGGCCTGCCCGTCGCGGTGGTGGCACAGCTCGGCCAGCGGCGTCCCGGGGGCGGCGGGCAGATGGCCGGCGCAGTGATCCTCGACGATCGTGCACAGCCGGTTTTCAAGCCGCTGCCGCCGCAGGCGCGCCTGCCACTTGCGCAGGCCGGGGATGCCGCCACTCTCGATCACGCCGGCAAGATC
Organism: Rhodobacteraceae bacterium LNNU 3342; assembly: GCA_008711135.1. Taxonomy (GTDB): domain Bacteria; phylum Pseudomonadota; class Alphaproteobacteria; order Rhodobacterales; family Rhodobacteraceae; genus Halodurantibacterium. The sequence goes on along the minus strand of VUAW01000005.1, from coordinate 3,998 downwards.
CGTGGCCAAAGCCGCTGCCTCGGCATCGTCCTGCAGGGGCGGCAGGCCGCACCATTCCCACCCCGCACGGGCAAGTGCCAGATTGACCTCATCCAGCAGGACGATCCGGTCCCGTTCTTGCCAGCGGGGGATGCTGCGGGTCAGTTCGGCGCGGAACAGGGCCGACAGCGCCTCGGCGCGGCCGGGGCTCATCAACATGCGGATGAACAGGGCCTTGCGCTGGCGGTGGGCGGCGCCCTCCAGCAGGTGGACGGTTCTGGGGTCTGCGGAAAACCACTGCATCCCGGGCGGAAGCGCCTTCACGCGGGTGAGCCCCTCGGTGCCATAGAACAGCTCTGCCGCACGAGGGCCGCGCATGCAGATCACGTCGCGCATGAGGATTCGGGTCCGGAACACGTTGCCGAACCGGTCGGCGCGCTTGGACAGGAAGTCATAACCTTCGCGGAACAGCGCCAGCGTCGCATCTGGGGCGGGATCCCGGGGGATGGGCAAGGCTGAGGTCATGGCACTCGGGCTCGACATCGAGGACGCGGAAAGCTTCACAGGCCGCGGGTCATCCCCTTGCGGTCCCGAAAGATCGGCACTCCGGGGCGAAAAGTGTATCATGCGGCCTCCTGCCAGTCGTAACGACCCGGGTCCGCGAACGGGCCGGGCGATGCTGTTAAACCCGCAGAAGTGCGGCGGGTTCCAACGCCGGCAGATGAAAGTCAGGCCCTGTTCAGCAGGGGCCTTGGCTGCAGTGCGGCAGCGGGGCAGTCAGAAGGCACACCACGCCCGTTTCCTCGTAATCAAGCTGCACCGTTCCCGCAAATTCCGAGGCCAGCGACTGACGGATCAGGACGCTGCCAAGCCCTTCCGTGCCGGGTGGGGGAACGGGCGGGCCCTCGCGCTCTCTCCACCACAGGCGAAGGAGGCCGTCGCCCAGGCTCCAGCCCAGGTCCACCTTGCCCATCGGCGTGGACAGTGCGCCATATTTCGTGGCGTTCGTGGCCAGCTCGTTCAGCGCCAGCGCCAAGGCCAGCACCTGCCGCCCCGTCAGTTCAAGTGGCGGCCCGCCGATCCGGATGCTGCCCAATCCCTGCCGGAAAGGGGCAAGGCTGTGTTCCGCCACCGTTCCGATTAGCGCCACGTTCACGTCATCATGCGCAAGAAGCTTCTGCGCCTCTCCCAGCGCCGAAAGCCTGCGCATGATCCGGGTCTGCGCAACCTCTGGCGTGGCAGCATTGCGGAAGCTTTGCCGCGCGAGCACTGAGACCACCGCGAACACGTTCTTGAGCCGGTGCATCAGTTCCTGGTTACGCAGACGCGCCTGCCGTTCAGCGTGAACCCGATCCGTGACGTCAACCAAGGTCCCAATGGCGCCCCGGATCGCGCCGTTACTGCAGCGCAAGGGGCTGAAGGACAGCAGCACATGCACGACCCGTCCACGGCGAAGCGTCAGCGCCAATTCCTGCACGGGCGGGGCGCGACCGGCCAGCGCCTCTTGCAGAAGCGGGGCCAGCGTCGTCCAGTCCCGCGGCCAGAGCGTCCGGAACATCCGGCCCGCAGGCTGTGGGCCTAGAAGACCCAGCAGGGCCGGGTTGCAGATCGTGGTCTGCGCCGGTCCCCAGATGACACACTGCGGCAGGGGATTGTCGAGCATCATCCGCGCCGCGTCACGCAGGGCGTTGGGCCAGCACCTGACCGGGCCAAGCGCCGTCTGGTCCCATCCGGCCAGAAACAGGGCTTCTGCCGCCGGGCTGCCGTTCTCCGTGAACTGAAGGTCCTGCACCATCTGCATTCCCTTGTGGCCCGCCACATAAGCGGAGGTGGAGTGAGGCTCTCTTCGCTATACTTTCAGTAGAACCTCATTTACGCGTTCGCACAACTGAAAAGGCGTACCTGGTCCCCGTGCAGACGCAGGAACCTTAACGGCGCTGATCTGTTTCCCCGGAACACACAGCGGGAGCGCATTCCATGAGCGATAATCCGGACAGGGGCGGACAGGACAGGGACGGTCGGATGACCACCGACCAGCTTCGGGGAGAGATCGACAGCGGGCAGGCCGGGGACAAGATTCCCTTCAGCGACCCGGCGGCAGCCCCCCTTGGCACCGATGATGAGGCCGCGGGAACCCCGCCGAGCCAGGAGCAGATCGCGCGCGCCCGGGCGGCAGAGGTTCACATGCGGTCCGATGATGGGGGGCGGGCTGAAAACAACCGCACCATCCCAGACCGGCAGGGGCCGATGCTGTCGGGCGCGGCGGTGGCGGGGATCATCATCGCGCTGGCGCTGATCGTCGCCGTGGTCTTCATATTGTAATGAAAACGGCGGCCCCGGGGGCCGCCGCGTTCAGTAGGTGGAAGGCGGGTCGCTGGCGGGGAAGGATTCGTCCGCCACCTCGTCAACCTTATCCCATTGGCGGGGCGGGTTCCTCATTGCTTCGGGGCCGGCCGGGCGGACTTCGTTGCCATCGCCTGCGTCGCGGCTCATCCTGTCCTGGCTGCCCGCCATACCCAGTGCCCGAGGGCCGCTATCATAATTCATGCCTTGGGACGCTTTCATCATCTGGCGGGAGGCCAGATAGCCCAGCCCAAAGAGGGCCAGAAGGGGAAACAGTCTCATCGTTCACCTCTTGTGATTCCGGCGGCGCAAGCGCGCCGGGGTTCGACTGAAAAGGAACCCGCAGAAGCGCAGACTGTTCCGCAGATGCGGGCTTCACTGTTCCTGCGCCGGGTATTCGGCAAGGATCAGCCGCAGGGCTGCATGGTACTTGCCGCTGTCATCTCCCAGCTCTTCTACTTGGGTGATGTTGTCGCGCAGGTCGTTGCATTTCACGGGGCGTGCCAGGGGATTGGCGGCGGCGCGACGGGCGAAATCAAGGTAATCCTCTCCCTCTTGCCGGGTCATTGCCTCGACCGCCGCGATGATGTCGGGGGCGATGCCTTCCTCGGCAAGGCGCGCGGCAGTCCAACCCGGCCCCTTTTCCAGCACGTCATGCAGCAGCGCGACCGCGCGCGGGGCGCCCTCCAGCCCTTCGGCAACCCGGGCGCAATGGGTGACGAAAGGCCGCCCAAGCTTGTCCTGCTGTCCCGCAAGCGCGCGGGCGGCGATGCTTTCAGCCAGTCGGACCTGTTCATCCATCGCTGATAACCTTTCGTCCATCTTCGGCCGCTAACCTGCCGAAAACTCGTGCCCCATCATGGAGTTCCAGATGAAACGTTTCGCGACACTCCCGCTTGGCCTCAAGCTTGTCGGAATGATCTCCGGCCTGATCCTGTTGGTATCCACCGTCGTCACGATCATGGTGGAGCGCGATCTAGAGAACAGCATCGAAGGCCAGGCGGTGCAGATGCAAAAGGTATCCATGAGGGCGCTGGCAGCCGCGCTGGCCCCCTTGGGCCTGAAATATACGGTCAACGACCAGGGCGACCTCGTCGATCTTGCGTGGGAGCGGGTTCCGCAGTTCGGCAACCACGGGATCGTTGACCGCGTCGGTCAGTTGACGGGCGAAACGGCAACGATCTTTACGTGGGAGACGGCACGCGGCGAATTCGTCCGCCGCACCACCAATGTGCTGAACTCGGACGGAGAGCGGGCAGTCGGCACCGTTCTTGGCGCCAGCGGCCCGGTTCATCCCGTCGTCATGCGTGGCGACACCTATCGGGGCGAGGCCGAGATCTTTGGTAAGGACTATCTTACAATTTACCAGCCGGTCCGAAATCCCGAAGGAGACGTCGTGGCGGTGCTTTATACCGGCGTGTCGCGCGAAGCAGTGGATACGGCCATCCGCGAGGCGGCGATGACGGCCGCAGCGATGACGCTGCTGTTTGTCGCGCTTGGCTCGGTAGCCTCCTACTTCGCGGTCCGCAAGCTGATGACGCCGCTGCGCGAGGTCAACGCCGCGATCGACCAGATCGCCGCCGGTCACTTTGACACCCCGGTTCCCGCGACCCAGCATCGAGACGAGATTGGAGCGATTGCGCGGACGCTGACGGAGTTTCGGGACCAGCTGGCGG
>VUAW01000059.1 GCA_008711135.1 Rhodobacteraceae bacterium LNNU 3342 | reverse complement strand
CTTTGGCGCGTTCGGCGAGGTTTCCATCAGCTTTGAGTGAATAATGCCTGCACCAGAAAACACCTTCAAGCGCCGGCTGCTGGCTCGCGAAACGCAGATCGGCCTGTGGGTCGGCCTTGGCGACGCCAGCGTGGCCGAACTGGCTGCCGGCACCGGCTTTGACTGGCTGGTCATCGATGGCGAACACGCGCCGAACCGCCTGCGCGACGTGCTGGCGCAATTGCGCGCCGTGGGGCAGCGCGGAGCCCACCCGGTGGTGCGGGTGCGCGACGACAACCGGGCCGAGATCAAGCAGATGCTGGATATTGGCGCCCAGACGATCCTTGTCCCGATGATCGAGACTGCCGAACAGGCGCGGCAGGCCGTGCGTTCGGTGCTTTATCCGCCCGCGGGGGTGCGCGGCGTGGGGGCGGCGCTGGCGCGCGCCTCAGGTTACGGGGCCGAGGGGGACTATCTTGCCACGGCGAACGACCAGATCTGCCTGCTGCTGCAGGTCGAAACCCGGGCGGGGCTGACCGCGCTGGACGATATTCTTGCGGTCAAGGGCGTCCACGGCGTCTTCATCGGCCCCTCCGACCTGTCCGCCGACATGGGCCACCCCGGCAACCCCGGCCACCCAGAGGTGCAGGCGGCAATCGACGATGCCATC
>VUAW01000058.1 GCA_008711135.1 Rhodobacteraceae bacterium LNNU 3342 | reverse complement strand
ACCCACGCGCCATGGGGATGTAGGTGATGTCCATTGCCCAGACCTGGTTGGGCCGGGTGATGGGCAGCTTCCTGAGCAGATAGGGGTAGATCTTGTGCCCTGGTGCCGGTTTCGAGGTATTCGGTTTGCGATAGAGCGCCTCGATCCCCATCCGCTTCATCAGCGTGGCAACGTGCAGCCGCCCGCCCTTGAACCTTCCTGGACAAGCAGGCCCTGCAGCATCCGACTGCCCGCGCAAGGGAACTCCATGTGCAGCTTGTCGATGCGGTGCATCAGCTTCAGATCGGCGTCCGACACTGGGCGGGCTTGTAATACACGCTGCCCCGGCTGATCCCCAGCACGATGGCCTGGCGGCTGACGCTCAGCTTGGCTGAGGGATCGATCATTTTCTTGCGCTCGGCAACAGACCCGCCTTTCCGAGCGCGCCGGACAAAAAATCGTTCTCCAGCGTCAGCTCTCCGATCTTCGCATGCAGGGTCTTCACATCGACGATCGGTTCTGGCTCAGCTTTCGGAGCTTCACCGAACACCCCGGTCGCGCCCTCAAGCAGCTGATCGCGCCACTGCTTGATCTGGTTCGGGTGAACGTCGAAATCCTGCGCCAACTCGATCAGCGTCTTCTCGCCCTTGATCGCAGCTACAGCCACTTTCGCCTTGAATGCCGGGCTGTGGTTCCGGCGCAGTCGTCTGGTCATGGTCTTCTCCTCGCTCGCAGCATCATGCTGCCGTTGCGCGGAAAATCCACTTATCCCGGCTGCTCACATTTCCGGAGCCACC
>VUAW01000057.1 GCA_008711135.1 Rhodobacteraceae bacterium LNNU 3342 | reverse complement strand
CGCTCCCGCAGCGGCGTCACGCGTCCTCCAGGCGCTTGAGGGCTCTGGCGACGGTAGACGGCATCCAGTGCTTGCCGCGGGCGGTCAGGATACCGCGGCGGTTGGCCTCGTCGGCGATCATGGCGTTCGTTACCTTCGGATGGACCGTCCGCAGTTCCATGCGGATGGCGTCAAGCTTTTCCGCCAAGGCGTCCGCACGCTGCCCTCTGACGCGCTCGGACTGGATCCGCGCGGCATCTGTCTGATCCTGCCGCTCATGGGGAGTGGATGTGTATGCGCGGCTTCCTGTGAGCCTCAGGGCCGTGGTCCGGGGCTGCGCCACAAGGCTCAGGAGTTCCGCCCTGTTGAACGCGGACAACTTCTTCCGCGGCCGGAGCAGGTTGATCTGGTCGCCGAAGACCTGAAGTTCCGCGAGAAGGTCAGCGCGGTTCCCGAGCTCGCACTTCCGGACGATCCGATCGATCTCGTCCAGAAAGATGGCACCGCCCAGATCCCGCACTTGCGGCAAGAGCGCGTGCAGCCGGGGCAGGGACTGGAGGCTGCGGACGGTTCTTGCGTGCTCGACGATATATCGAGGCCTGACATGTCCTCCCACCCTGTCGGTAAGGAGCTTGAAGTTCGCCAGCTGGGTTCTTGCCGCCGGGAGATCAGCGAGCTTTACCGGCTCCAAGGGCTTTGGCCCGTGGCCCAGGAACACATAGCAGAGCATGATCGGCCTTTCGCGTTTGTGTATCTTAACACAAGTGCGAAATCATGATGCACCAGGAAATGCAAGCGCAAGGGCCCGATCCTGTGGTGCGCGCAGGGGTGCGC
>VUAW01000056.1 GCA_008711135.1 Rhodobacteraceae bacterium LNNU 3342 | reverse complement strand
TAGGTCGTGTTGACAAAAGGGATTCACAGGGCGGGCTGATCGTGCTTCAAACTGGTATCTGCGATGGAGACCAGCTTGGCACGAGACCTGATGTCGGACGAGGAATGGGCATTCCATGAGCGCTTCATTCTGGCCGTGCGCGCCCCGAACGGGCGCAAGCCCGCTAATCACCGCCTTGTTCTGGATGGAATTTTCTGGATCGCGCGGACGGGCTCTCCTTGGCGCGACCTGCCGGAAGAGTTCGGGAAGTGGTCCAGTGTTTACCGCCAGTTCCGGCGCTGGACCCTTGCGGGGCTGTGGGAGCAGATCATGGAGGCCCTGAACGAAAGCCGGGCCGTGCCGGATGGGCTCCAGATGATCGACAGCACCGTGGTCCGCGCCCATCATCAGGCAGCGGGCGCTAAAGGGGGACTCCGAAACAGGGTTTTGGCCGTTCGCGCGGTGGCTTCACGACCAAGATCCACCTCCGCGTCAATGGTGTCGGCCTGCCCATGAGGTCAGACATCACGCCGGGGCAGACCTCGGACTATGTGGGCTTCGATCTGGTCATGGACGACAACCTGCCCGAGCCCCGCGTCCTGCTTGCGGATCGTGGCTACGACGCTGACAGAGTTCGCAAAACCATGGAGGATCGCAACGTCGTGCCGGTGATCCCGATGCGAAAATCACGGAAACTGCGCGTCGCCATCGACCGGAAGCTCTACCGGCTCCGCAACCTCGTCGAGCGGTGCTTCAACAAACTGAAGAACGCCCGCCGCGTCGCTACCCGTTACGACAAGACCGCCGAAAGCTTCCTCGGTTTCATCGACATCACATCGATCCGCCTCTGGTTCCGTCATTTGTCAACATGACCTA
>VUAW01000055.1 GCA_008711135.1 Rhodobacteraceae bacterium LNNU 3342 | reverse complement strand
CAACGGGTCGTCATGTAGTCCAGGCGGCTGAGGGATCCGGCCAGGACGTCAGCGGCCAGTGCCCGGCACACCTGATCCTCCGCTGCCCGTTCGGCCTTTTTCTTCCCGGACGAGGAAACAGCCGCGGAAAGGATGAATGCAGAAAATGCAAAGCAGGACAGGAAAATGAGCGTGCAGTCGATGAAGGCTAAAGAAGGCTTCATGTGTCCTCCGACCAAGGTCCTGCCGAAGTGTGGCGGGTTGAAGATGCTGTGACAAGCACCGGCAGCGCCTGTTGCGCTTCTTGATCCCGATCGCAAAGGACCTGTGCACGGATTACCGCCATCCCCTACTCACAGCCTCATCGTCTGCCTGACGGCACAGACCGCCCCTCTTCGCCTGCCTCGGCCTCACCCGAGCACCCCATACAGGAACCGCCCATGCGCGCCGGTGGCGGCGTCTTCGCCGTCACCTGAGCAAAGCCCCAGTGTCGCCTGCGTCGCTCCCGATCCGAAAGTCGTGGCGCCGGTTGCCCACGCGCCCGGCGATGATCAGCGGCCCCTCAGCGAGAGACAGTGTATCGCCCGCCTGCCGCCGCAGCCGGTCCACCGGCCACATCGGCAGGAAGACCGAGATGACCCGTGCCATCGCATGCCTCCAGCTCAAGATCGAAACTCTCGCCCGCCCGCGCCCGGATCAGCTCCACCAGCCAGCGGGACCGGCCCACCCCCGGCACCGGCAGCGGCGCGGACGGCAGCACCGAGATCCGCCAGCGCGTATCGCCGCCGTGGGCTGGCCGAAATCGGAGGCCTCCGCCTGCCGCCGCCAGCGGCGCAAGGCAATCCCGGTGGTGCCCGATGCCTTGGCCGCCAGGTGCAGCCGCCGCGAGGCGGTCATGGAGAGCCGCGCCACATCCCCCACCACCGCCGCCAGCCCCCCGTGCCGCAGCCCTTCCTCCATGCAGGCCAGCA
>VUAW01000054.1 GCA_008711135.1 Rhodobacteraceae bacterium LNNU 3342 | reverse complement strand
GGTGGACGGCCAAGCGCAAGTCAGCGCTGGTCATCGAGATCATTCAGGGTAAGACGACGGTGGCGGAAGCCAGCCGCGGCTATGACCTCTCCCCATCCGAGATCGAGGGTTGGGTCGATGATGCCCGTCGGGGCATGGAGAATGCGCTGCGGGCGAACCCGCTGGACGTTCGGCAGGAATACGAGAAGCAGCTCCGCGATCTGCAGGAGGCCTATGGCGAGGCCATGCTGGAGCTGCGCGCGCGAAAAAAGCTGGCGGCCCTCATGGAGCGGGAGGATCGAGCCATGGTTGCGCCACTGGTCCGAGCGACCATGGCGAGGAATTGATCCGGACGCTCCATGAGGGCCTTCTGGCGGACGGCATCAAGGTGTCTTTGGCAAAGCTCTGCGCTTGGTTCGGCGTGCCGCGGCGGACGGTCTACTACAAGCCGATCAAAGCTGCGCCGAAGGTCGATCCCCGCTTTGCCGAGCCGATCAAGGCCATGATCGAGGAGAACCCCTCGTTCGGCTACCGCACGGTGGCGTTCCTGCTGGGCTTCAACAAGAACACGGTGCAGCGGATCTTCCAGCTGAAGAACTGGCAGGTCCGCAAGCGTCCCATTGGCATGCGCCCCCGCATCCAGGCGCTGCCGTCCGTCGCGACCGCGCCGAACGAGCGCTGGTCGACCGATCTCTGCCGTGTCTGGGCTGGCAAGGACGGATGGACCTCGCTGGCGCTGGTCATCGACTGCCACACGCGCGAGCTTCTTGGTTGGCACCTGTCGCGCACCGGCAAGGCAACGACGGCTGCCAGCGCGCTGGAGCATGCCCTGATCAGCCGCTTCGGCACCTTGGGCCGCGTCAACCGCGAGTTCCTGCTGAGATCGGACAACGGCATTCGCCACCAGGCTCGAACCGATGGCGCCGCGATGGCTCATTCTTCACCAGTCGCCACTACACGGCCCTGGTCCGCAGCTACGGCCTGAAGCAGGAGTTCATCACCCCACATTGCCCGCAACAGAACGGTATGGTCGAGCGCGTGATCCGGACGCTGAAGGAGCAGTG
>VUAW01000053.1 GCA_008711135.1 Rhodobacteraceae bacterium LNNU 3342 | reverse complement strand
CCAGTTTGAAGCACGATCAGCCCGCCCTGTGAATCCCTTTTGTCAACACGACCTAAGTAGGGCGAAACGCCAAGTCCCGCCGAAGTGCGGATCGTGTTCAGGGTTTGTGTGAAGGTATGGTGGTCTTGCCCCCGTTTCACCGGACATGTGTGGATGCTCCCCTTGGTGCAAGGACTTTTTCAACCTTCAGGGCGCGTGATCGGGTGCTCACATGTGTCAGGCCTCATCGTGCGGCTTTTATCGGCCGCGGGCCGGTATGGTGCGCGGATCGGATCCAAATCACTCAGGCGAGCTCGTAGGGCTCATTGTCCGGTTCTGGTTTTCCCGATCCCGATCTTCTCGATCATTTACCCATACGGGTCGCTGTCCTCCTCACACCGCTCCAAACGGGCGCCGTTGCTTCAGCATACTGCGCCCTTCGGAACCTGATAATCCTCTTCGCGCGTCAGCATCGCCCAGACAGCCCGTGCCATCTTGTTTGCAAGAGCGATGGCCACCAGCATCTTTGGTTTCCGGGCCAGCATGCACACCAACCATGATCCGGGTTGACTGCCGTTTCGACTGCGCTAGCGCACCATGGACATTGCCCCAATAATTAGAAGGCGACGAATGTCGCGTTGACCCATCTTTGATGTGCGGCCGAGCTTCTGCTTGCCACCGCTCGAATGTTGACGAGGCACGAGGCGAGCCACGCGGCGAAGTCCCGGCCACGGCGGAACCCCATCATTGGTGGTGAGAAAGCCTCAATGGCCATAGCGCAGATCGGGCCGATACCCGGCATACCGCGAAGGCGCCGAACTGAGCTTTGCCAAGTGGGCGCAGGCCGAGGGCATGGTGCGCCGCGCCAGGTGCAGCGCGTGCGGCGCGACGGGCAGCCGGGCGCTGTCCCGCCACCGGCTGCAGTTCCTGAGCGAGGCCGAAACAGAGCGGCAGTGGGTCGAGCGCATGAAGGGCGGGCGCTAATCTGGTTGTCTAAAGAAAAACCGGCACGAGTGTCCCGTGCCGGTACACTCGCTAGGTCGTGTTGACAAAAGGGATTCACAGGGCGGGCTGATCGTGCTTCAAACTG
>VUAW01000052.1 GCA_008711135.1 Rhodobacteraceae bacterium LNNU 3342 | reverse complement strand
GTCAGAAGGCCTGCCAGTCATCACCCCCGTTTGCGACCTTTCGGGCCGGTTCGCGGTAGGGTGCGTGGGCCGGTGCCGGTGCGGGTGCGGGGCGGGGGGCGGCGAGGCGGGTGCTGCCGCGGCTGGTGCGAAAGCGCGACAAGGTCGCGGCCAGCTCGTCCGCCTCGCTCAGCAGCGACTGCGCCGCAGCGGTGCTTTCCTCGGCCACCGCCGCGTTCTGCTGGGTCACCACGTCGATCTGGTTCACGCCCGTGTTGATCTCCGACAACCCCTTGGCCTGCTCGGTCGCCGCCGCCGCGATCTCCGCCACCAGCACCGACACCTGCGATACCCGCGCCAGGATGTCCTCCAGGCTCTCGCCCGTGCGCCCCACCAGCATGGAGCCCTCCTCCACCTGCTGCGAGCTTTCCGAGATCAGCGCCTTGATCTCCTTGGCCGAGCCCGAGGCCCGCTGCGCCAGCGCCCGCACCTCGGACGCCACAACCGCAAAGCCGCGCCCCGCCTCGCCGGCCCGCGCCGCCTCCACGCCCGCGTTCAGCGCCAAAAGGTTGGTCTGAAAGCTGATGTCGTCGATCACCCCGATGATCCGGGTGATCTGCTCGCTCGACTTCTCGATCTGGCGCATCGCCGCCACCGCCTCGCGCACCACGCCGCGCCCCGCCTCGGCCTGCGCGCGGTTCTCCACCGTCGCCCGGTCGGCCTCGGCCGCCTTGTCCGCCGTCAGCCGCACGCTGTCGGTCAGCTCGTTCAGCGCCGCCGCCGACTGCTCCAGCGTCGCCGCCTGGGTTTCGGCCCGCGACGACAGGTCCTGCGCCACCTGCGCGATCTCGCCCGCGCCGCCGCGCACCCCCTGCGCGCTGTCCGAGATCGCGTCCACCATCGCCGACAGGCTGTCCACCAGCGCGTTGAAGGTGGCCCGCAGCGCCTCATACTCGGCCGGGAACGGGTTCTCGGCCGGGCTCTCGATCCGCCCGGTCAGATCCCCCTCCGCCAGACGCTCCAGCCCCGCCGTCAGGTCGCGCACCACCCGCTCCTGCTCGCGCTGGCGCAGCAAACGCCGCTCCTCCTGAACCGCCGCCTCCGCCAGCTGGTCCCGAAACTCCGTCAGCGTCCGCGCAATCGCTCCAATCTCGTC
>VUAW01000051.1 GCA_008711135.1 Rhodobacteraceae bacterium LNNU 3342 | reverse complement strand
GGAGAAAGACTGATGCGCACGCGTGCTGCCGTTGCGGTAGAGGCTGGGAAGCCGTTGGAGATCATGGAGGTGAACCTCGAGGGGCCGAAGGCGGGCGAGGTGATGGTGGAGATCAAGGCCACCGGCATCTGCCACACGGACGAGTTCACGCTGTCGGGGGCGGATCCGGAGGGGATGTTCCCGGCGATCCTGGGCCATGAGGGCGCGGGCGTGGTGGTGGAGGTCGGCCCCGGGGTCACCACGCTCAAGCCCGGCGACCACGTGATCCCGCTTTACACGCCCGAGTGCCGGCAGTGCCCCTCGTGCCTGAGCCAGAAGACCAACCTCTGCACCTCGATCCGCAGCACGCAAGGCCAGGGGCTGATGCCCGACGGCACCTCGCGGTTCTCGATGCTCGATGGCACGCCGATCCTGCACTACATGGGCTGCTCGACCTTCTCGAACTACACGGTGCTGCCCGAGATCGCGCTGGCCAAGGTCCGCGAGGACGCGCCCTTTGACAAGATCTGCTACATCGGCTGCGGCGTGACCACCGGCATCGGCGCGGTGATCAACACCGCCAAGGTCGAGATCGGCGCCAAGGCGGTGGTCTTTGGCCTCGGCGGCATCGGGCTCAACGTGATCCAGGGCCTGCGGCTGGCGGGCGCCGACATGATCATCGGCGTGGACCTCAACAACGACAAGAAGGAATGGGGCGAGCGCTTCGGCATGACCCATTTCGTCAACCCGCGCGAGATCGACGGCGACATCGTGGCCCACCTCGTGAACATGACCAAGACGCCCTTCGACCAGATCGGCGGCGCCGACTACACCTTCGACTGCACCGGCAACGTCACGGTGATGCGCCAGGCGCTGGAGGCCTGCCACCGCGGCTGGGGCCAGTCGATCGTGATCGGCGTGGCGCCCGCGGGCGCCGAGATCCAGACCCGCCCCTTCCAGCTGGTCACCGGCCGCGTCTGGAAAGGCTCGGCCTTTGGCGGCGCGCGCGGGCGCACCGACGTGCCCCGGATCGTCGACTGGTACATGGAGGGCAAGATCCAGATCGACCCCATGATCACCCACACCATGCCGCTCGACGACATCAACAAGGGCTTCGACCTCATGAAAAAAGGCGAATCCATCCGGTCCGTCGTGCTGTACTGAAACGCG
>VUAW01000050.1 GCA_008711135.1 Rhodobacteraceae bacterium LNNU 3342 | reverse complement strand
GGCTGGATCGAGAGCCGGAAAAGAACCGGTTCATGAGGCCGACGTGCCTGGCGGGAACGACGTCCGGCTAGATCAAGGGGCCGGCGCGCTCCCAGCGCTTCTTGCTACCGAACTGGTGATACATGGATCCGTGACTCACAGCTTTGAGCCTGAATGCAGGCTACGGGCCATCCTAACGAGCCGGTAGCGGAACCAGAGGCCTAACGATGCCTAGTTAGCCTTCACATGCCCGTCCTGTGCATTGATGACCGCCTACGCCGGGACGTTCAGCATCAGCTTGCCGGTGGCGCTTGGGGTGTCCAAGCCAAGGTCAAAGACCCTGAGTCCTTTGGTCTGCAACCAAATGATATCGGATGCGTTGGGCGAGTGCTTAACCAAGCAGGAGGAGCAAGCTATGCCTTATACCAAAGCAGCGGCAGCCATCTTCGCAGCATCGATGGCCCTCTCGACTGCGCCTGTGATGGCGCAGAACGTGAACGCCAACAACTTGGTGAACGTGAACATCTCGAATGTAGCGAATGATATCGCCGAGAACCTGTCAATCGATGTGAGCCAAGTGCCGGTGACGGTGCAGGTTCCAGTAGGCGTGGCGGCTAACGTTTGCGACGTGGAAGCCAACGTTCTGGCTCAGGGTGGTGGCGACGCGCCAGCTGAGTGCGAAGCTCAGAACACCTCTGAGGCCCTCAATCAGGCAGTTCAGCGCCAAGTTGGGGGTTGAGCAGACATCCGAGCTCAAGAGGGGGCTAGTGGACTTCCGCTAGCCTTTTCCTTTTGTTTTGCTTCCCGCCACATCGGCTGGAATGAGCCATCCGTCAGTTGCAAATGTTTCGGAGACAGTCGGCTTCGAGGGTTAAGGCACTGCCCTGATGGCAACTATCATCGAGCCTTCAATGTTTGCCCTGCGCGCTGCGGGTTTCAATCTCAAGCTCGTCTCGTTCGTTGCGCTGACCCGCACTCGGGGAAGCGCTGCACAACAGCTGGGACAAGAACGTCCAAAAGGAAGAACCTCAAGGGCTTGCTGCATTTGGACCAGTTGCCCGCATCACGATCGAAGCCTGTGATCTTCACCCGCACTTGTATCTACGTCTGACGAGGAGAGGTGCATGCGCGGCCGTACCTTGCGGGTCGCGACGTCGCTGTTCTTCACCCTTGAAGCGGTTTGAGCCAGTACAGACAGCGCGAGATGGAGGCGAGGTGTACATTTTTGCAATTCCCGCCATCTTCAGCAGTGAGTGGGAAGAGGGGCGAATGATCGGCACCTTGGCAGCGCGGATACTCAGCTACTTGGATATTCGGACAGCCGGCGCGTCGACCTGTTCTAAAAGGGTCCAATCGGACTTGCTGGCCATCCCCGGGCGACCGGGGGTGGCTTTTTCATGCCCGCTAATGGCGCGGA
>VUAW01000004.1 GCA_008711135.1 Rhodobacteraceae bacterium LNNU 3342 | reverse complement strand
TCGGCGACTGGATCCAGTTCTACAACACCCGCCGCCCGCATCAGGCACTTGCCATAAACGATGGCGTCATCAAGGCCTTCAACGGCAAGCTCGCTCAGAGTGCCTGAACGCCAGTCGCAATTTCCACTTGGACAATGGCGCAACAGTGGCAACTTTATGAGCCTCCCGAAGACGGTTGAAAGCTGGAGGATTGGCGCCGGCACCACAACGACGATTGTCCCCACAGCGCTATTGGATGTAAATCCCGATCGCCCCTGCAGTATCCCGGCGACGTAGCCGACCTGTCGCCATGACGAAGCTGGAAACACCAGCATCGGCGGCCAAGAATGAGAAGCGGCGGAAGGGGGGCCTGAAAATACCATCCGGAAAGTCCACTTCAGGTCGCAGGTCAGCGACACGAAGTTTCGGTCAAGCGAAGAGGCGGCAGCCATGTTTCACTTTTGCCAGTGACATGTGCGAGGTGCGATCTTCCGGCGGTATTGGACGAAGCCCTTATTCACGCTCATCATAAATAAATCTACCATCATTCGGCAATGACCCCGGCTCCACGATCCGCACCTCGCCCCCCAACTTGGTGTGTTCGCGCAGCAGATCGGTCAGTTGCGCGGCCACGCCTGCGTCGGGGTGTTCGGCAAGCAGGGTCATCCGGTCGCGTTCTTCCTCTCGTGTGACAACGAGACGCAGGCGGCCAAGGCCGGGCAGGGCGCGGGCCAGTGCCGCGATCTGTTCGGGACGGACGAACATGCCCTTGACCTTGGTGGCCTGATCGGCCCGGCCTTTCCAACCGCTCATCCGCAGGGGATCCCCAGGGATCAGCGAGGTCATGTCCCCGGTCGCGAAGCGGAACAGCGGGTAGTCCGGGTTGACGCGCGTCACAAGAAGCTCGCCCACGTCGCCGTCGGGGAGGGGGGTGCCGGTGCCGGGGCTCACGACTTCCGGGATTACGTTGCTGCCGAACCGCATCCCCGGGCCGCCGTCCTCATAGGCCACGATGCCGAGGTCGGCGGTGCCGTAGCTTTGCCGCACCGTCACGCCGCGCCCGCTGAACCAGTCCTGCAATGAGGGTGGCAGCGCGCCGCCGGACAGGATGCCGAGCGAGATCGGGTTTTCCACGCGGGCCTCATCGAGCTTTTCGATCAGGATCTTGAGGAAATCAGGAATGCCGACATAGACCCGCGGGTGGTACTGGCGAATAGCGGCGACCTGGTCGGCCGGGGCAGAGGGGCCGGCAGGGATTACCGCGCAGCCCAGCGCCCTCGCGCCGCCGTCGAACATGAAACCGCCCGGGGTCAGGTGATAGGAAAACGTGTTCAGCACGATGTCGCCAGCCCGCACGCCAGCAGCCCGAAGGGCGGGTGCGGCGCCCCACCAGTCTTCACCCCGGCCTTCGGGCTCATGAATAGGGCCGGGCGACAGGAAGAGGCGCGCCATGTCCCCCGGTTGGGTCAGGTTCAACCCGCCCAGCGGCGGTGCGGCGGCCTGCAGATCCAGAAGGTCAGACTTGCGCAGCACCGGCAGCCGCGCCAGTGCCGCGCGCGAGGTGACGGACTGCGGGTCCACCCCTGCCAGATGCGCGACCCAGCCGGCGCTTTCACCCATCGCGCGGGCAAGGCAACGGCCAAGCGCGGCCATGGTCGCGGCTTCATCCTGACTGTCAGTCATGCGGATAGATCCTTGTTTTGAAGCATCGTGTCAGGCGAGCCAGCGCTTGCGGCGCCGGTAGTGCTTGACGGCGTGGTAGTCGACCTTGCCGCCGCTGCCTCCGAGATAGAATTCCTGGACATCCGGGTTTTCCCGGAGCGTCGCCGCATCGCCCGACATCACGATCTGGCCGTTTTCGATCAGGTAAGCGCGGTTGACGATTTCCAACGTCGCAGCGGCGTTCTGCTCGACCAGCAGCACGGTCAGCTTCTGCCGGGCGTTGATCTCACGGATGATGCCAAAGATCTCCTGCACCAGCAGCGGAGAAAGGCCCAGGCTCGGCTCGTCCAGCATGATGAGCTTGGGCTCCGTCACCAGTGCCCGGCCGATTGCCAGCATCTGCTGTTCACCGCCCGACAGGTACCCGGCCTTGGACCGAGCGCGTTCCTTCAGCCGGGGGAAATAGGCATAGACCTGGTCGCGCAGTTCCTCGAACGGGCGCGCGTCCCGGCCGCCGCGATAGGCGGCAACCAGGTTTTCATCGGGCGTCAGGTGGCCGAAGACGCGCCGCCCTTCCAAGACATGGACGATGCCCCGCGCCACCCGCTGCGGCGGGCCCATCGATAGCAGGTCGATGTCGCCGAACCGCACGGTGCCGCGCGTTACCAACCCCCGTTCAGGCCCCAGCAAACCGCTGATTGCCTTAAGCGTGGTGCTCTTGCCTGCGCCATTCGATCCAAGGAGGGCGACCATCTCGCCCTCCGGCACCTCTAGGGACACGCCCTTGATGGCGAGGAACACCTTGTCATAGATGACTTCGACATTGGAAAGGGCGAGCCCCGGCATGATCAGTTGCCTCCTGCGTATTCGGCGGCGCCCTGTTCGATTTCCTCGCGCACCACGTCCTGATACGCTGCGAACCAGTCGGACACCGGTTCCCACGCCGTTCCGTTCCACTGGGACACGCGGCCAAAGCCGCCGCCCTGATGATCCTCGGCGGTGATGGTGATCGGCGGCATCAGGCCTTCGGCGTCGAAGTTCTCGATCCGCTCGAACCCGGCCTTGAGCTTGGCCCCGTCCAGCGGCGCGCCCTCATGCTCGAGCGCAAGGCGCGCGGCCTCGACCGCGACGGCCATCGTCGCCACACCGATGTTGTAGTAGGTGGAGCCAACAGCGGCGGCATCGCCCGCGCCAAGGCCGGCGTCGATGACCTGTTCCTGGATGCGCTGCAGGATGGGCAAGTCAGTGCCCGTGGCCACGGCCTCATACCGATGCACGCCGGTCATGACGTCCGCGCCCACGTTGGCTGCGTCGGTTTCCGCCAGCCAGACGACCGAATAGATGTTTTCGGCGGGGATGCCGTTACGGATGCCTTCGCGTACGGAAACGGACTGGCCGCCGCCCGCGCCCCAGATGAAGACCGCGTCGGGACGATAGCGGCGCACCTCGCTCCAGGTTGCCGACTGTTCGTTGCCGGGGCTGGCATAGGGGAAGGCGCGAAGTTCGAACCCTTCATCCTCGGCCAGCGCCTCCAGCACCGGGATCGGCTCGCGGCCAAAGGGGCTGTCGATGTGGACGACGGCGATCTTCTTGCCGTCCAGCCCACCGTTGTCCTTCAGGTACTGGGCAAGGATCGTCGCCTGCGACCAGTAGGTCGCCATCATCGGAAAGACATACGGGAAAGTCGTTCCGTCGGATGCATCGCCGCGCCCGTGCAGCGGGGTGATCAGCACGACCTCGTCCTGAAGCACCTGATCGACCAGCGCCCGCGACACCGGGGTGGACAGGAAGTCGAACAGGATCGCGCCTTCCTCCCGGGCGCGGTTATAGGCTTCGATCCCGCGCTGCGGCTGGTTGCCGGTGTCGCGCACGATGGCGTTGAAGGTATGGCCGTCGATGCCGCCTTCCTGGTTGACCAGTGTCAGGTAATCCCGCTGGCCTTGGTTATATTCGCCCGTCACGAAGGTGTAGACGGCGGTGAAGTCCTGCAGCAGGCCAAACCTGATGGTGTTGTCCTGCGCCACGGCCCCGCCCGCGGTCATCGCGGCCGCAATTGCCGCCATTCCGGCAGTTCTGGTGAACCACTTCATCTTTTCCTCCCTTTTTGCCCGCATTGGGGCGTCAGCTTCTGGAATGGCGGAACGGCCAGACCAGCAATGCTTTCCGGATGTTGTCGTAGATCTTCGCCAAGCCCAGCGGCTCCAGCAGCAGGAAGCCGATGATCATCGCGCCATAGAAAATCAGGGGCAGGTGGGCCATCAGGTTCTGGGAAATGTAGATCCAGCCGCTTTCGCCCAGCCCGGCGATGAAGTTCGTCAGGAAGATCGGCACCAGCAGCACGAAGCCCGCGCCAAGATACCCGCCGATCGCGCTGCCCAGCCCGCCCACCAGCACCATTGCGACAAGTTGAATTGACACGTTGAACGAAAACTGTTCCGGTGTCACCGCGCGGTAATAGCAGAAGGCCAGCACTGCCCCCGTCACCCCGCCGATGAACGAGGAAGTCAGGAAGGCCATCAGCTTGTACCGGAAGGGATCGACGCCGATGACCGCCGCGGCAAAGTCCTTGTCCCGGATCGCGACCAGCGCGCGGCCAAAGCTGGTCCGCTTGACGTTCATGAAGAACAGGGTGATCAGCACCGCCCAGCCTAGGGCAAAATAATAGCGCTCTATCAGCGTGCTGATCGGCAGGCCAAGGAAGCTGACTGCCGGCGTCCGCAGCGTCGCCTGCGCGCCGCCTGAAATGGCGGGCACGTTGATGATCACCCAGTCGACCAGGTACTGCATCGCCAGCGTCGCCATTACGAGGTACAGCCCCTTCACCCGCAGGGCCGCCGCGCCAAAGACAGTGCCGATCAGGGCCGATACCACCCCTGCGCCCAGCAGGGCGAGTTCAAACGGCACCCCTGCACGGACCAGATGGATGGAACTATAGGCCCCGATCGCCATCACGGCGGCAAAGCCGAAATGCAGCTGCCCTGCCAGTCCCATCAGCAGCGACAGCGATAGGGCCGCCGCCGCCCAGATCAGCCAAGGCAGGATATAGCTGCCCAGGTACAGGTTTGACACGAAGAGCGGCGCCGCCAGCGCCAGCACCGCCAGCGCCACGACCTGCCAGCGGTCTGCCGGAACCGGCCACAGCGCCCGTGCGCTTTCGTACCGCGTGTGATGGATGCCCGAGAGTCGGTAGAACATGCGTCAGATCCTCTCGATGTCTTCGCGGCCGAAAATGCCGTAGGGACGGAACACGATGGTCACCAGGATGATGAGGGAGGTCACCACGTCGCGGGTGCTGCCACCGGCATAGCTGTCCAGATAGCCGGGGATTACGCTGCCAAGGATGCCGACCAGCAGCCCGCCCACCAGCACGCCGGTGATTGAATCCACGCCGCCCAGGATCACCACGGCGACGGCGGGGAACAACAGGCCCGACAGCGTCCAGTCCACGCCCTGCACCGCGCCCCAGAGGGTACCGGCGCCCACTGCCGCGATGCCCGCGATGCCCCAGGACAGGCCGATCACCCGTTCTACCGACAGGCCGACTGCCCAGCTTGCGACATGATCGTCGGACACCGCGCGCATCTTGGTCCCGGTCCGGGTGCGGAAGAACAGCATCGACCCGCCGATCAGCGCAAGCGCCAGCACCCCCCCAACCAGGTATTCGCGGTTGATGAACACGTCCCCGATGATCACCGGCGCCAGACCGATCCCGATGTCCAGCGGCTTGGGAGCGGCACCCAGAAACCCGGGAACCAGCCCGCGCAGCACGATCTCCATCCCAAGGGTCAGCATCACGACCATGATCACCGGCTGGCCCACCATGCGCCGCAACAGGACCCGTTCGGTCATCAGGCCGAACAGGAACATAGTCGCCACCCCCAGCGGGATTGCCAGCCACACCGACAGGCCCAGCGAGGTGAAGAACCACACGACATAGGCTGCGGCCATCACCATCGCCCCCTGCGCAAGGTTCGGCACGCCCGAGGCCTTGTAGATCAGCACGAACCCCAATGCTGCGAGTGAATACATCAGGCCGGTCAGGGCGCCGTTGACAAGAAGCTCAAGGAAATAGGCCATACTCACGCCCTCCTTTCCGGCAGGTCAGTGATAGCCAGATGCCTGGTCAGCGTACCGCTCTGGCCGGTTTCATAGGTGATCTTTGCCTCGTAATCGATGCCGTCCCGGCCGTCATAGATGGCATCGATGATCGCGCCATAGCGGTCGTCGATCACGTTCCGGCGCAGTTTGCGGGTGCGGGTCACCTCTCCGTCGTCGGGATCGAACTCCTTGTGCAGGTTGACGAAGCGCTGGATGAACAGTGTCTCTGGCACCGCTGCGTTGAGCCGGGCGATCTCGTCCCGGATCAGCGCGATCACCTGCGGACGTTGCGACAGTTCGGCGTAGGAGGAATAGGAAATGCCCTGTTCCTGCGCCCAGTGTCCGACGGATTCGAAGTCGATGCAGACGATGGCCGACAGAAAGTCCTTGCCTGCGCCGATCACGCAGACATCGCGGATGTTGGGCGAAAACTTCAGCCGGTTTTCCAGCCAGGTCGGGATGAAGCGTGTGCCATCGGCCTTGTGCACCAGCTCCGACAGCCGCCCCAGTACCACAAGCTGCCCATCCGCGGCGAATTCGCCTGCGTCGCCGGTATGGAGCCAGCCGTCACGCAGCGTTTCCGCGGTCGATTTTTCGTTCTGGAAATAGCCGTCAAAGATATTGTCGCCTTTGAGCAGGATCTCGCCCTGTTCGTCGATGCGCAGGTCGACACCGGGGAAGGGGCGCCCGACGGTGGTAAGGCTTACATCCTCGGGCGACTGGGCCACGGCGAGGGCGCAGTTTTCCGTCTGGCCATAGAACTGCCGCAGGTTCAGACCCAGCGCGCGGAAGTAGAGGAACACGTCCTCTCCAATCGCCTCGCCGGCGGTATAGGCCCGCTTGACGCGTCGCAGCCCCAACTGGTCACGGATCGGACCATAGATCACGGCCTCTCCGACCCCATGCCAAAGCCGTTGCAGCGCGTTGGGGCTGCGGTCATCCAGCCGCGCCCGTTCCAGCCGCACGGCAAAGGGCATGAAGTGGTCGTAAAGCCACCGCTTCAACCCTGTCGTTTCGGCGATCCCCACCTGCACCCGCGTCAACATTGACGACCAAGCACGGGGCGAGGCGAAATAAAGCGTCGGCGCGATTTCCCGCAGGTCGTGCAGGGCAGTTTCTTGGTTCTCAGGAATGTTCACGGTGAAGCGAAGCTCCAGCCCCGCCGCGATGGAGAAGCTGAAATCCCCGACCCAAGCCATCGGCAGGTAAGCCATGTGTTCCTCGCCCACATGGAAATAGCCCGCCGCCGCCGCATTCCGCACCCCTGCCAGCACATGGCCGTGCTTCAGCGGGATGCCCTTCGGCGCGCCCGTCGTCCCCGACGAATGCAGCAGCACCGCCACGTCATGGACCGATGGGCGGCTGATCAGGTCTTCACGCAGCCCCGGCGTGACCTGAAGCCTCCGCCGCCCGGCCTCGGCCACATCCTCAAGCGCGCGTGCGCCGGCTGGCGCCTTGCTTTCCAGCCCGCGCGGATCATCAAAGAAGATCGCCCGCAGCTCGGGATGCCGGTCCCGGACGGACTGGATCTTGTCGACCTGCTCCTGATCCTCGGCGATGGCGGCGCGGATGTTCTCGCGCTGCATCTGGCCGAGAACCTCTTCGGGCTGCGCGTCGGAATAGGCGGGCGAGGGGATAGCCCGCAGCGTGACCAGCGCAAGCATCGCGAAGTAAAGCTGCGCGCGGTTGTCGCCGGTGACCAGCACCACGTCGCCCGCCTTGATCCCCTGTTCCTCCAGCCCCGCGGCGAGGCACAGAACGGCGTCGAGGTATCGGGGCCAGGTGATCTCGTGCCAGATGCCGCGGTCCCGTTCACGCATTGCGACGCCTTTGGGATAGTCGCGGGCATTCCGCGCGAGCAGCGCAATCAGGTGGTCGTCGCGCTTCCAGTTCGGGTGGAGGGTGGCGGGATCGGGAAGGGTTACGCTATCATGCTGCATCGCGTGTCGTCCCGATATAGGCGGCCACCACCTTCGGGTCCGCGATCGCCTGCCGCGCCGGTCCCTGCGCGATTTCCGCGCCGTCATTCAGGACCAGCACGCGATCGCAGATCGCTGTGACCACATCCATGTGGTGTTCGATGATCAGCACGGTCAGGCCCAGCTGTTCCTGCGCATCCAGGATGAAGCGGACCATGTATTCCTTTTCTTCCTGGTTCATCCCGGCCATTGGCTCGTCCAGGACCAACATCCGCGGCTCCGCGCTCAGCGCACGGGCAAGTTCCACTCGCTTTTGCAGGCCAAGCGGGATCACGTCCGCATGTTCGTCGCGCACGCTTTCCAGCTGCAGAAGGTCGATGATGCGCTCGACGCTTTGGCGGTGGGCGATTTCCTCGCGCCGCGCCCACCACGGGTAGAAGAGCGAGGCGAGCGGATTGGGCCGCATGAAGATGTGCCGCCCCATCAGGATGTTGTCGAGCACGGTCATCCCGCGGAACAGGGCGACGTTCTGGAACGTCCGCGCGATGCCGCTTGCGGCGATGCGGTGTGGCTTCATCCCGTTGATCTGGCGCCCCTCGAACAGGATGCGGCCCTGCTGCGGCGGGTAGAAGCCGGTGATGCAGTTCACAAGGGTGGTCTTGCCCGATCCGTTTGGCCCGACAAGGCCAAAGATCTCGCCACGTTCCACGGCGATCGAGACGCCCTTGAGCGCGTGAATTCCCCCGAACCAGCGGCTAACGCCGTCACAATGCAGAAGCGGGTTTCCTTCCGTCATAGCGGCGCCACGGCCACAACGGGCCGCTTCTCGACGATTTGCATGACCGTTCCTCCCAGACAGTACGCCATCATCTTATGGTGAATCAGACGCTAGCAAAGACCTGGCGTTCTGCTAATACGAAAAGAATGGAACGAAACATTCAAAAGTTCAGAACGCCGCCCAACCTCGTGGACCACCTCGAGGCCTTCGTCACCGTGCTTGAGGAAGGCGGATTTTCCGCTGCCGCCCGGGTGATGGGGCGGGGAGTGTCGTCCATCAGCTACTCGATCGCACAGCTTGAAAAACAATGTGGATTCGCACTTCTGATCCGTGGGACAGGGCAGGTGGAGCTGACTGAACGCGGTCGTGCATTGTACTCCGAGGCCCGCGCCGTGGTGGACGATGCCCGGCGCTTCACGGCCCACGCCCGCCTTCTGGAAACCGGCGAGGAAACCCGGCTGCGCATCCTCGTGGACGTGCTGTTTCCGCGCAGGTTCCTGAACCAGGCGCTGGCGCGGTTCGATGCACGACACCCGCGCACCCGGCTTCAGTTCTTCAACAGTTCGCTCAATACCCTGTGGGAGGAACTTCGGCGCGGCAGTTTTGACCTCGCGCTGACGCTCAGCGCCTCGATCCCGTCGGATATGGAGGTGCGCGCGCTTTCGGATGAACGGCTGTCGCCTTATTGCGCCGCCACGCATCGGCTGGCCCGGCTGCCCGGCCCCCTGCCGCCCGAGGTGTTTCGGGGTGAACGGCAGATCTTCTATGTTGGCGCGCCGGAGCTGGAGGTTGAACGGATCGGCCGCGTCTTCAGCACCGACGTCTGGACGGTGGATGATGTGGAGCAGGTGCGGCAGCTCGTGATCGACGGGCTTGGCTGGTGCTTCGGCGCCGCCCACACGTTCGAGGATGAGGTCCGCGACGGCCGGGTGCGCGAACTGGCCTGCCTTGACCCCAAGTTCCATCCGGTCCGCACCGTGGGCGTGGTCTGGCCGCTGGAACGTCCTCCGGGCATCCTTGGTCGGTCCCTGATCGAGACAATCCTTGGCTGAGGATCAGCCGTTCCAGACAACGCGGCCAAGATTCGTCAGGTCATAACCGCCGAGATACGCGGCGCGGCGGGCAAAGGCCTCGGTCCGGGCAAAGGTCAGCAGCGTCTGGATCGGCGGCTCAAAGTAGTCGCGGCGTGTCATGGCAAGGTCAAAGCTTTCGTCCTCCACCAGCGGCAGGAAGCCCAGCCGCCCGGCAGCGGCCTGCAAGCCCAGCCCGCAATCAGCCTCGCCGGTTTCGATCAGCGCGGCAAGATCGGCATGGGTTTCGGCGGGGCGGTCGGCGGTGGTCAGGTCGGCCAGCGTCAGCCCTTCACGTGACAGCAGCAGGTCAAGAAGGCGCTGCGAACCCGCGCCCTCGGCCCGGGTAGCGAAGCGCAGGCCGCGGTTTACCGCATCCCTCAGGCTGGTGATCCCCAGCGGGTTGCCGGGCGGGGTGATCAGCCCTTGCGTGCGGCGGGCCCAGTGGATCAGCACATGCGCGCCGCCCGGCAGATGCGACCTGACCGCCGGGATGTTCCAGCTTCCGCTTTCGGGTTCCACCAGATGGCAACCGGCCAGCACCGCACGTCCCGCCGCCAGATCCGCAAGTCCCTGCATCGAGCCAGAGGCAAGCACCGCAAGCCCCGCGCCCGACTGCCGCAGCGCCCATTCCAGCAGGGGATCGTTCGAGCCCGCATAGATCGGCGGCGCCTGGACGATGACGTTCTGCGGCAGGTCGGTCTGAGTCTCCAGCCACGCATCGACCAGACGGCGCGGGAACAGCAGCTTGCCCGTCGCCCGGCTGAACGGGATCGTCTGCCGCGCGACCATCTCATAGATCGTGCGCTCTTTAACCCGGAGGTAGTCGGCAACTTCGGCCGTCGTCATCAAGCTTGGCTGCATTAGGTTGCGCTTTCATGCAGGATTTACGCGATTGCGTTGTATCGCGTTTTTTGTTTCTTTGCTAGCGATTTACGCAAGGATTCTGGATGGACGGGGCGTTCACCGCAGCCTTTGGTTTGATCGCCTCAGGCGATGCAGCGCTGATGCAGATCATCGGCCTGTCGCTGCGCGTCACGCTGACCGCCGTGGCTATCGCGAGCCTGATCGGCCTGCCGCTGGGCGCGGGGCTGGCGTTGGCGCGGTTCCCGGGGCGGGGCGCGGTGATCGTGCTGTTCAACGCGCTGATGGGACTGCCGCCGGTGGTCGCTGGGCTGCTTGTCTATCTGATGCTGTCGCGGTCGGGGCCGCTAGGCGGGCTGGCGCTGTTGTTCACACCGACGGCGATGATCGTCGCGCAGACGATCCTGATCCTGCCCATCGTGGTGTCGCTGACCCGTTCGGTGGTCGAAGATCTTTGGGCTGAATACCGCGACCAGCTTCGCAGCCTTGGGGCCAGCCGTCTGCGTGCAGTGCCGACGCTGCTTTGGGACGGGCGGGTCAGCCTGCTGACCGGGATCCTCGCAGGCTTTGGCCGCGCTTCGGCCGAAGTGGGGGCCGTGCTGATCGTCGGCGGCAACATCGCTGGGCACACGCGGACCATGACCACGGCGATCACGCTGGAAACTGCGCGGGGCAGCCTGAGCCTGGCGGTCGCGCTGGGGATCATCCTGATGGGGCTGACGCTGGCGCTGAACGCGGTGGCCTGGGGGGCAGGGCAGTGGGCGCGGGGGCGGTTGGGATGAGGTCCCTGCGCGACATCCACACTGCGATCCTGCCGCTGCGACTGGAGGGCGCGGGCTATCGGGTCGGCGGTGCGCAGCTTCTGTCCGATATCACACTGAACATCGCGCCGGGGCGGCGGCTGGTGATCCTAGGCCCGAACGGCGCAGGCAAAAGCCTGCTGCTGCGGCTGTGCCACGGGCTGATCGAGCCTACCTCTGGCAGCCGCGTCTGGGCCAGTGGCGAGGCGCGGGCCGAGGCACAGGCGATGGTATTCCAGCGCCCCGTTCTGCTGCGGCGTTCGGTGGCCGCCAATCTTGATTATCCGCTGTCGCTGCGCGGCGTTCCGCGGGCAGAGCGGCGCGAAACCGTTACCAGCACCCTGCGGCGTTTCGGGCTGGAGCATCTGGCCGACCGGCCCGCGCGGCTTCTCTCTGGAGGCGAACAGCAGCGGCTTGCGGTCGCCCGGGCGCGGGCGATGGCCCCGCAGGTACTGTTCCTAGATGAGCCGACATCGGCGCTCGATCCGTCAGCCACCCGGATCATCGAGTCGATGATCGAAGGCTTTTCGGCCGAGGGCATCGCCATTGTTATGACCACCCACGACCTTGGTCAGGCGCGGCGTCTGGCGCAGGACGTGGCCTTCCTGCACCGCGGCCGGCTGATCGAGCATCGGCCCGCCAACATGTTTTTTTCTGGGCCAAAGGCGCCCGAAACCCGGGCATTTCTTGCGGGCGAACTGATCTGGTAACGAAAGGATATATTTCATGCCAATTCTACGTCGTGCCGTTCTTCTGGGTTTTGCCTCGGGCGCCGTGCTGCTGGCAGCGCTGCCGGCCGCCGCGCAGGAATTCATCACTGTCGCCTCGACGACCTCGACCGAGAACTCGGGACTGTTCGCGCATATCCTGCCAGTATTTGAAGACAAAACCGGGATCGAGGTACGCATTGTTGCCCAAGGCACGGGGCAGGCGCTGGAAACCGGGCGGCGGGGCGATGCCGATGTGGTCTTCGTCCACGCGCGCGCGCAAGAGGAACAGTTCGTCACCGAAGGGTATGGAGTTCAGCGCTTTGACGTGATGTACAATGACTTCGTTCTGGTGGGGCCGTCCGATGACCCGGCAGCGGTACGTGAGGCCGCGGCTGCTGCGGATGCGTTGGCTGCAATCGCAGAGGCGGAGGCGCCTTTCGCTTCGCGCGGGGATGACAGCGGCACCCATGTGGCAGAGATGGCGCTTTGGGCGGCAGCCGGGGTCGAGGCCGAGGGAGAGTGGTATCTTTCCACCGGATCGGGCATGGGGGCGACGCTGAACACTGCGGCACAGGTGCCGGCATATGCGCTGACCGACCGCGGCACTTGGCTGTCGTTCGAAAACCGCGGGCCGCTGGAGATCGTGTTTGAAGGCGACGAAGTGCTCTTCAACCCCTATGGCGTCATCCTCGTCAGCCCGGAACGTCACCAGCATGTCAAGGCAGAGGCAGGGCAGGCCTTCATCGACTGGCTCCTGTCAGAGGCGGGCCAGGAGGCCATTGCCAGCTTCACCATTAACGGCGAGCAGCTTTTCTTCCCGAACGCTGGCTGATTTCGCTAAGGGCGATCGGTAACGGGCGCCTCAGTCGTCATAGCCACCGAAGCAAAAGCCCCCGCGTTGGCGGGGGCTTTTTCGTTCAGATGCCTTAGCAGGAGTAGTACATCTGGAACTCGATCGGGTGGGGCGTATGCTCGTAGGCATACACTTCCTGCCACTTGAGCGCCATGTAGCCCTCCAGCTGGTCCTTGGTGAACACGTCACCGGCCAGCAGGAAGTCGTGGTCAGCTTCCAGAGCCTCCAGCGCCTCGCGCAGCGAGCCGCAGACGGTCGGGATTTCGGCCAGCTCTTCCGGCGGCAGATCATAGAGGTCCTTGTCCGAAGCTGGGCCCGGATCGATCTTGTTCTTGATCCCGTCGATGCCGGCCATCAGCAGCGCAGCAAAGGCCAGGTAGGGGTTCGCCGACGGGTCCGGGAAGCGGGCCTCGACACGTTTTGCTTTCGGCGACTCCGTCCACGGAATACGGATGCAGCCCGACCGGTTGCGTGCCGAGTACGCGCGGAGAACCGGGGCCTCAAAGCCCGGGATCAGGCGCTTGTAGCTGTTGGTGCCCGGGTTGGTGATCGCGTTCAGCGCCTTGGCGTGCTTCAGGATGCCGCCGATGAACCACAGGGCTTCCTGCGAGAGATCCGCATACTTGTCGCCGGAGAACAGCGGCTTGCCGTCTTTCCAGATCGACATGTTGACGTGCATGCCGGTGCCGTTGTCGCCCTTGATCGGCTTCGGCATGAAGGTTGCCGACTTGCCGTAGGCGTGCGCCACGTTGTGGATGACGTACTTGTACTTCTGGATCTCGTCCGCCTGCTTGGTCAGCGTGCCGAACAGCAGCCCGAGTTCGTGCTGGCACGAGGCCACTTCGTGGTGGTGCTTGTCCACCTTCATGCCCATGCGCTTCATGGTCGACAGCATCTCGCCGCGCAGGTCCTGGGCGTCGTCGATCGGGTTGACGGGGAAGTAGCCGCCCTTGATGCCCGGACGGTGGCCCGAGTTGCCCTGTTCGTACTGCGTGTCGGTGTTCCAGGCGCCGTCGATCGCGTCGACTTCGTAGGACACCTTGTTCATCTTCACGCTGAAGCGCACGTCGTCGAAGATGAAGAATTCAGCTTCGGGACCGAAGAAGGCGGTGTCGCCGATGCCCGAGGACTGCAGGTAGGCTTCGGCCTTCTGCGCGGTCGAGCGGGGGTCGCGGCTATAGGCTTCGCCCGTGTCAGGCTCCACAACCGAGCAGTGGATGCAGAGCGTCTTTTCCGCATAGAACGGGTCGATATAGGCGCTTTCCGTGTCCGGCATCAGCTTCATGTCGGACTGGTCGATCGACTTCCAGCCGGCAATCGACGAACCGTCGAACATGAACCCTTCCTCAAGGAAGTCCTCGTCCACCAGATCGGCGACGATGGTCACGTGCTGCAGCTTGCCTTTAACGTCCGTGAAACGGATGTCCACATATTCGATCTCCTCGTCCCTGAGGAGCGAAAGAACCTGTTCTTTGCTCATTATCGTAGATTCCCTTTCCTTGAGCATTGCTTCGGGCCGTGGCGGGGCCCGTTACCTTCAGATCGCGTCCTCGCCGGTTTCACCGGTGCGGATGCGGATAACCTGTTCCACGGGGCTGACGAAGATCTTGCCGTCACCGATCTTGTCGGTGCGCGCGGCCGAGATGATCGCCTCGATGGCGCTTTCGACCTGGTCGTCGGCCAGCACCACCTCGATCTTGACCTTGGGCAGGAAGTCCACGACGTATTCGGCCCCCCGGTAAAGTTCGGTGTGACCCTTCTGGCGGCCGAAGCCCTTGACTTCGATGACGGAAAGGCCCTGAACGTTGACCTCCTGGAGCGCCTCCTTCACCTCGTCGAGCTTGAAGGGTTTGATGATCGCTTCGATCTTTTTCATGTGGACGACTCCCTCGCCTTGGCCGTTCGGGAACCGTCAGACCACTTTCGCCGGGGGGCTACAATTGCATAGGATCACCCGAGGGGACGCGTCTGCGGAAATCCGCAAGTGGTGCCTAAAAATTGTGCAATACGCTCGGAGAGCGGGCGGAATGAAAATCGTAAACGGTGCAAGAAATGACCGAACTGCTGACTTCTGCCCAAATGCGCGCCACAGAAGATGCCGCCATAGCTTCAGGGCAGGCCACAGGGCAGGGGCTGATGGAGCGTGCGGGGCAGGCCGTAGTGGACGCGGTGCTGGCGCTTTGCCCGGGGCCGGGGCGGGCGCTGGTGCTCTGCGGGCCGGGCAACAACGACGGCGATGGCTTCGTGATCGCGCGGTTGCTGCACGCTTGGGGCTGGACGATTGACTGCCGGTTCGCGGGGAAGGCGGACGGCCTGCCACCTGACGCCCGCGCCAACCATGACCGCTGGGTGCAGATCGGGCCGGTGCTGCCAGTTGATGCACCCCCCGAGATCCCGGATGTCGTTATAGACGCGCTGTTCGGTACCGGCCTGTCCCGCCCATTGCCGGATGATCTGCGGCAACGCCTTCTGGAACTGGCGCGTGACTGCGCCCGCGCGGCGTGGGTCGCGGTGGATGTTCCCAGCGGCATGAACGCTGACAGCGGGCTCTGGACGGGCGGGGGCGGGTGGCCCTGCGCCTATGCCCTGACGGTGACCTTCCACCGGCCACGGCCCTGCCACTACCTTTGGGAGTATGACCTGATGGGCGGGCGGCTTGTCGTCGCCGACATCGGGTTGGAGGGCGTGGCGACGGGCCGGGCGCTGCGGCTGGGGGCTGTGGATCCTGCGGTGATCCGGAAGACCGGCGGGCACAAGTACGACCACGGCCATGCGCTGGTCATCGCAGGTGGTGCCGGGCGCGGCGGGGCGGCGCGGCTGGCAGCGCGGGGGGCGCTGCGGATCGGGGCGGGGCTTGTCACGCTGGCCTGCCCGGAAGAGGCGATGGCGGAAAATGCAAGCCGCTTGGACGCGATCATGCTGCGGCAGGCCAATGATGCCGCCGCGCTGGATGAGATCCTGCATGACCAGAGGCTCAACGCGCTTTGCCTGGGTCCGGGGCTGGGCGTTGATCGGGCACGGGCGCTTGTGCCTGTCGCAGCAGGGGCACGGCGGGGGCTGGTACTGGATGCCGATGCGATCACGGCTTTCGCCGAGGCACCGGACCGGCTTTTCGAGCTGCTGCATCCGCAGGTGGTCCTGACCCCGCACGAAGGGGAGTTCGCACGCATCTTCCCCGACCTGTCGCTGCGCGACGGCCCGCGGCCCGAAGTCGTCCGGCAAGCGGCGGCGCGCGCAGGGGCGGTGGTGCTTCTGAAGGGCCCCACGACCATAATTGCTGCACCGGACGGAGTGGCAGTGTTGTGCCATGCGCTTTATGACCGGCGGGCACCCTGGCTTGCCACTGCGGGGGCAGGGGATGTGCTGGCCGGGTTCATCACGGGGCTGATGGCCCGGGGAATCGCCCCGCTGAAGGCGGCAGAGCAGGCCGCGCTTCTGCATGTAGACTGCGCCCGCGCCTTTGGTCCCGGCCTGATCGCAGAGGATTTGCCGGAAACGCTGCCGGTCGTCCTGCGCAAGTTGGACTGAAGGGCCGTTTTTCCTCTCGCATCCCTCACGGGGCTTTGCTAGAAGGGCGCGGATTTCCGGGGCGGCCCTGCGGGCTGCCTCGTGGGTTATGCGGGTGTGGCGAAATTGGCAGACGCACCAGATTTAGGTTCTGGCGCCGCAAGGCGTGGGGGTTCAAGTCCCTCCACCCGCACCAGGTTGGGAAAGAAGGACAAACACATGCAGGTCACTGAGACCCTGAACGAAGGCCTGAAGCGCGGTTACACGATTACCGTGTCTGCCGCCGAGCTGGATGCCAAGGTGCAGGAAAAACTGGTCGAGGCCCAGCCCGAGATCGAAGTAAAGGGCTTTCGCAAGGGCAAGGTGCCGCTGGCGATTCTGCGCAAGCAGTTCGGTCAGCGCCTGCTGGGTGACGCGATGCAGGACGCCATCGACGGCGCGATGCGCGACCACTTCGAGTCGACCGGCCACCGTCCCGCCATGCAGCCCGACGTCAAGATGACGAACGAGGACTGGAAGGAAGGCGACGATGTTGTCGTGAACATGTCCTACGAAGCGCTTCCCGACATCCCCGAGGTCGACCTGTCGTCGGTCACGCTGGAAAAGCTGGTCGTCAAGGCCGAGGATGAGGCCGTTCAGGACGCGCTGAACAACCTCGCCCAGACCGCGCAGAACTTCGAGGACAAGGAAGAGGGCGCCGAAGCGGCCGAGGGCGATCAGGTCGTGATCGACTTCCTGGGCAAGGTGGATGGCGAAGCCTTTGAAGGCGGCGCGGCCGAAGACTACCCGCTGGTGCTGGGCTCCAACTCCTTCATCCCGGGTTTTGAAAGCCAGCTGATCGGTTCCAAGGCCGGTGACGAAGTCAACGTCAACGTTACCTTCCCCGAGCAGTATGGCGCTGCGAACCTCGCCGGCAAGGACGCCGTGTTCGAGTGCAAGGTCAAGGCCGTGAAAGCGCCGAAGGCTGCCGAGATCACCGACGAGTTGGCCAAGCAGTATGGTGCCGAGGATCTGGACGCGCTGAAGAAGCAGATCGCCGAGCGTCTGGAAGCCGAATACGCCGGCGCCGCACGCGCGGTGCTGAAGCGCTCGCTGCTCGACCAGCTGGACAACCTGGTGAAATTCGACCTGCCGCCGAGCCTGGTGGAGGCCGAGGCCCAGCAGATTGCGCACCAGCTGTGGCATGACGAGCACCCGGAAGTGCACGACCACAACCACGGCAACATCGAGGTGACGGACGAGCACCGCAAGCTGGCCGAGCGTCGCGTGCGCCTGGGCCTGCTGCTGGCCGAAGTGGGTCGCAAGGCCGAGATTGACGTGACTGACGCTGAGATGACGCAAGCCGTTCTGGCCCAAGCACGTCAGTACCCGGGGCAGGAGCGTGCCTTCTTTGAATTCGTGCAGAAGAACGCCGCTGTTCAGCAGCAGCTTCGCGCGCCGATCTTCGAAGACAAGGTTGTCGATCACATCGTGGCAGGTGCCAATGTGACCGAAAAGGAAGTCAGCAAGGACGAGCTTCAGAAAGCTGTCGAAGCACTCGACGAAGCCTGAGCTTTACTACACTGAACCAGAAAGGCCGCCTTTGGGCGGCCTTTTTTGTTAGTGCTGCACGGTTTTGGACAGAAGGTTGATGACCAGAACCCCGGCCACGATCAGGCAAAGGCCGATGATCGCCGGCAGGTCGAGCCGTTGCCCAAACACCACCCGCCCGATGATCGAGATCAGAACGATGCCAAGGCCGCTCCAGATGGCATAAGCCACGCCGACGGGCATGGTGCGCAGAACCTGCGACAGGAAGAAGAACGCGCCGAGGTAGGAAACCGCCATCAGGAAGGTGGGAAGGGCGCGTGTGAACTGTTCGGATCGTTGGAGGAAGCTGGTGCCGATGACCTCAAGGGCGATCGCGGTGAACAACATGGCATAGGTGGCGAAGAACGAGGGCATGACGCTTCCTGTTGACGTGAGCGGGCTGGCTTGATGTAGGTCCGATGAAGATGACGATGAGACGCTATTTGGCCAAGCGCGCCAACACAATGCGCGCGAACGCGCACCGTCACCCGGTGGCGGAAGGTGGGCGGGACATCGGGGGGGTGGCAGGGCCGCCGTTTTGGAGATCCGGAGCGAGCTGAAGCAACCGCAGGTTCCGGACGATGTCGCACACTGATTGTTGCACGGGCCTTGCGGCGCCATCCCGTACAGACGCGACGGGAAGGATGGAGCATCGGGCAGGACAATGAAAAAGGCCGCCCCGGATACCGGGGCGGCCTTTTAAGGTCTGACGTGAAACCTTACTCGTCTTCGTCCTGTGCGCCGCCGATGTCGTCGAACAGTTCCGAGATCTCGAATTCAGCCGCGGCTTCTTCCTCGGCTGCGAGTTCCTGGATCGACTTGCCGGAAGCCTGAACTTCGGCCTCTTCGTTCGAACGGGCCACGTTCAGCGTGATTTCCGCGGAAACTTCCGGGTGCAGCACGACCGAGACGGTGTGCAGGCCCAGTTCCTTGATCGGCTGGGTCAGCACGACCTGGGCGCGGTTCACGGAGAAACCTGCCTCGGTCGCCGCGTCGGCAGCGTCACGGGTGGTGACCGAGCCGTAGAGAGCGCCGGCATCGGATGCCGAGCGAATCACGACAAAGGTCTGGCCGTTCAGCTTCTCTGCAGCGGCCTCGGCTTCCTTGCGGGTTTCGAGGTTGCGGGCTTCGAGCTGAGCTTTCTGTGCTTCGAACGACTTGATGTTCGACTCGGAAGCGCGCATCGCCTTGCCTTGCGGCAGCAGGAAGTTGCGAGCGTAACCGTCCTTGACGTTCACGACCTCGCCCATCTGGCCCAGCTTGGCCACACGTTCCAGAAGGATGACTTGCATGTAGGTCTCTCCTTACTTCACGGCGTAGGGGAGCAGGGCGAGGAAGCGGGCGCGCTTGATCGCACGTGCCAGCTCACGCTGCTTCTTTGCCGAAACGGCGGTGATGCGCGACGGGACGATCTTGCCACGCTCGGAGATGTAGCGCTGCAGAAGGCGCACATCTTTGTAGTCGATCGCAGGTGCGTTGTCGCCCGAGAAGGGGCAAACCTTGCGGCGACGGAAAAACGGTTTGTTGGCCATGTGTTAGGATCCTTTCCTGAAGCCCTGGATCAACGACGCCGATCGCCGCCGCGGTCCGGGCGATCGCCACGGTCGCCACGTTCGCGATCGTCACGCTTCTGCATCTGGACCGAGGGGCCTTCGTTATGCTCTTCAACCTTGACGGTCAGAACGCGCATCACGTCCTCGTGCAGACGCATCAGGCGTTCCATTTCCTGCACGGCGCCGGCGGGGGCGTCCGAACGCAGGAAGGCATAGTGGCCCTTGCGGTTCTTGTTGATCTTGTAGGCCATCGTCTTGACGCCCCAGTACTCGTTTTCAACGACCTTGCCGCCGTTGTCCGAAAGCACTGCGGAGAAATGTTCGATGAGGCCTTCGGCCTGCGCGTTGGAAAGGTCCTGACGCGCGATGAAGACATGCTCGTAAAGCGGCATGCATTACTCCAGTCTATCAGGCGCACTTCATAGGCGGGCATTGCCTTCCGCGGCCCGCTTGCGAGAGGGGACGCCGGTTTCGCAAATGCGGAAGGATGGCGCGTTATACAGCGCGCGCGTCCGGATGCAAGCTGTTTGGCCGCGCACAGGGCATGTGAGGTGATGCAGGATTGCGGTTGTAGACCAGTGTGTCAAATATCCCGTCATCTGCAATGCAGCCCCAACCCATCTTCAGGAGCTTCCATGAAAACTCTCGCTGCCGCCTCGGCACTCGTTCTTGCCGCCGCTGCTGCCAATGCCGCGCCCGAAGCCTATGTGCTTGATCCCAGCCACAGCCAGATCCTGTTTTCCTACAACCACCTTGGCTATTCGACGACTTGGGGCATGTTCGCCGGCATCGAAGGCGAGATCCAGTTCGATCAGGAAGATCCCGCCGCATCCAGCGTTTCCGTCTCGTTCCCGGTCAGCGCGATGATGACCGGCTGGGACGCCCGTGACGAACACTTCATGGGCGACGACTTCTTCGGTGGTGCTGATCAGGAGGTGACGTTCACCTCTACCGGGATCGAGGTGACGGGCGACGATACCGCGCTGATCACCGGCGACCTGACCATGAACGGCCAGACCAAGGAAGTGGTTCTGGACGCCCGCCTGAACAGCGCCGGTGACCACCCGATGGAGAACAAGCCTTGGGCCGGTTTCTCCGCCACCACGACGCTGCTGCGCAGCGACTTCGGGCTGGACATGTTCGCCCCCTTCGTCAGCGACGAGGTCGAGGTTCAGATCTCGCTCGAGGCGATGAAGGCCGAATAATCGGACCGCAGCACGAGATCAGCCGCCGGTTTTCCGGCGGCTTTTTCATGCGCGTACAACCGCTTCGGGCAATTTTGCCTTGCGGAATGGACGCAACCGTGACCTTCTCCTTCTGGTTGTGCGATGGCCGCTTGCGGGCGCGGGGACAGTTGATGGACATCCAGGAAGGGCAGTCAGACCTGAAAGGGTTGCTGGCGCTTTTGCGGCGGCAGGCGCGGCTGATCCTGCTGACGGCGGCGGCGATCTGCGCGCTGGTGCTGGTCTGGCTGCTGACGGTGACGCCGATATTCCAGGCCACTGCGCTTGTGCTGGTCGATCCGGCGCAGAAGAACCTGCTTGACCCGGGAGAGCGCGCCACACCCTCGGCCGCAACCGAAAGTGCGCGGGTGGACAGTGAGGTTGAGATCCTGCGGTCGGATGCCACCGCGCTTGCAGTGATCGCGCGGGAAGGGCTGGCGGATGACCCCCTGTTCCGGGCCCAGCCCCGGCTCCGCGACCGGCTGGCCGCACTGGTTTCAGATGGCGCCGACGAACCGTCGGAAGGGAAGCTGCTGCTGCAGCTGAAGGACCAGACAACCGTGCGGCGGCGGGGGCTGACCTATCTGATCACGGTATCCGTCCGCTCGCCCGATGCTGTGCAGGCGGCGCGGCTCGCGAATGCGACGGTGGAAACCTATGTCGCGAGGCAGGTGGATGCCAAGATCCAGATGGCGCTTGCGGCGCGGGATGTTCTGCAGAGCCGTATCAATACCGCGCGGCAGGCGGTGCAGCAGTCCGAACAGGCGCTCGACAACTTCATCGCGCGGACGCTGGAAACCACGCCCGCCGCACCCGGTAGCCGCGTCGCCGGCCTGCGCGACACCCTCGCCGCGGCAGACGAACGGGCGGGTGAGGCGGAAGCCCGCGCCGCGCGCCTTGCGGATACTGGGCTGCTGGGCGACTGGGGAGCCGAAACGCTTGCCGAAGGGCCGCTGGCCGCACTTCAGGCGCAGTGGCAGTCGCTATCCACCGCGGTAACAGATCGGCCGGGGGATCCCGTGCGCGACAACCTTGCGCAGGCCGAGGAGAACCTGGCAGAGGCTGCCACAGACCGGCTGCAGGTGCTTCGCGAAGACGTCACAAGTCACGAAGGAACGGTTTCAGCCCTCCGCCGACAACTGCGCGAGGAACTGCTGCGGGAAGGGCTCGATCCGCCGACGCTTGCCACCATCTATGAGCTTCAGCAAGAGGCGGAGATCGCCCGCCGTCAGTACCAGACCCACCTGCAGCGGCTGAGAGAGCTTGAAGCCCAAGCCAGCCTGCAGATCGCCGACAGTCGCTTGGTTTCCCCCGCCACGCCACCGGTTTACGCGAGCTTTCCCAACAAGCGCCAGATGATGGCTGTAGCCTTGATCCTTGGGCTGGGGCTGGGCGTAGGGCTCGCGCTGCTGCGCGAGTATTACGTCGGCGGCGTGACGTCGGTCCGGCAGTTGCGCAACGTCCTGCACCTGCCGGTGGCGGGCGCGGTCCCGCTGGTCTCGGGCGAGGGGGGAACGATTGCGGATGCGATGGCAAACGCGCCCCTTTCCCCGTTTGCCGAGGCGATCCGGCGGGTGCGGGCGTCCCTTGATCAGGCGAAAGGTGAAGGCAAGCGCGTCATCCTTGTCACCTCCAGCCTTTCCGGCGAAGGGAAGAGCACGCTCGCCCTTGCGCTTGCGCGGGCTTACGGCTTGGCAGGGCGGCGGGTGCTGTTGATCGACAGCGACCTGCGCCACCCCTCGCTGCACGAGATCATGGGGCTGGTGCCTGACCAGAGCCTGCTCGACTACCTGTCCGGCGCGACCGGGGCAGCGTCGGGGTTCTGCACCCGCGATCCGCTCAGCGGGGCCGAAGTGATCCTGGGCGCCGGCCATGCCGAGCAGCCGACGGATCAATTGCTTGCGTCAGAAGCCTTCGCCGGCCTCTTGTCCGAGGCGCGCGACGCGTTCGACATTGTCATCTTGGACAGTCCGCCGGTCTTGCCGGTGGTCGACGCCCGCTACATCGCGCCACTCGTCGATGCCGTGGTTCTGGTCGTTCAGGCCGCCGCAACCGGGCAAAATGACCTGCGCCAGTGCGTGTCCCAGATCCAGGAGGCGATCACGCCGTCCACGCAGCTGAGCGTCGTGCTGAACCAAGAGGCAGAAGGGCAGAGCAGCTATCGTTACAACGGCCATGCCAACGCCCCTACCGGGTTCAGGGCGCTTCCACTGCGCCGCTGAGGCGGTCCTAGTTTTTTCAGCTGCCACAAGAAAAAGTCACGGGCGACTCGCATTATCCTGAGCAGGCGAATATATCCTGCGGCCCGTCCTTTCGAAGATTGGGCAGGAAGGATTGGGCAGGCCTGCGTCGCAGGTTCGCGTCCGAAAACGGCTTGGACTAGCAGGAAATGGCAGCGCCACATGCAAGCGTCAGAACATAAAGACACCTCGGGCGTCACCCGCGCAGCCCGTCTGTCGGTTGCGCCCATGATGGATTGGACTGACCGCCACTGCCGCTTCCTGCACCGTCAGCTTTCCCGGCACACACTTCTTTATACCGAAATGGTGACGGCG
Source organism: Rhodobacteraceae bacterium LNNU 3342 (assembly GCA_008711135.1). GTDB lineage: Bacteria > Pseudomonadota > Alphaproteobacteria > Rhodobacterales > Rhodobacteraceae > Halodurantibacterium. The sequence continues at coordinate 202,441 of VUAW01000004.1, read as the reverse complement.
CCCGCGCTCGTTCATGGCGATGTGGCGCGGCATCTCGACTACGACCCGGCAGAACATCCAGTGGCGCTGCAACTTGGCGGCTCCGATCCCAAGGAACTGGCGGCGGCCACGCAAATCGCGAATGACTGGGGCTATGACGAGGTGAATCTGAACGTCGGTTGTCCCTCTGACCGGGTCCAGTCTGGCTGCTTTGGCGCGGTGCTGATGAAACAGCCGCAACTGGTGGCCGATTGCGTCGCAGAAATGCAGGCCGTCTGCCGGGCGGAGGTGACGGTCAAGTGCCGCATCGGCGTCGATGATCAGGACCCTGCAGAGGTGCTGCCTGCCTTTTTGGAAACCGTGGCGGCGGCTGGAGTGCAACGCTTCACAATCCACGCGCGGAAGGCTTGGCTGCAAGGGCTTAGCCCCAAGGAAAACCGAGAGATCCCGCCGCTCGACTACGATCTCGTGCTCGACATGAAGCGCGCATTCCCGCAGCTTCATATCTCGATCAACGGCGGCATCGGGTCCCTGGATCAGGCCGAAGCGCTGCTGGAACAAGGCCTCGACGGGGTGATGATCGGTCGCGCTGCTTATCACGCGCCTGCCGAGATCCTGGCCGAGGCCGATGCCCGTGTCTTTGGCTCAGGGGATGCAGGTGACGCCTTCGCGGCGGTAGAGGCAATGCGTCCCTACATCGCCAGGCATCTGGAAGCGGGTGGGCGGTTGCATTCCATCACACGCCACATGCTTGGTCTGTTCGCGGGCCGTCCGGGCGCAAGGGGCTGGCGTCGGGTGCTGTCGGAAGGGGCGCATCGCCCGGGCGTGGGCCTCGATTTGCTGGATCGTGCCTTGGCGGAACTCAATCCCGCCGTCAGAACCGCCTGAAAGCGCTGCGGGACGCAGCGCCCGGCCCAACGGGATGAGCCGCGCGAAACGTGGCAAAGACGGGCGGGAGAGCTTCTTCTGCCGCATGCTCTGGAATGTAGGGGAAGGGTTGTGTATCGAAGGGCGACCGAAAAGGAGCTTGCCTCGTGACCGACCCTTCCCTTATCGCCTTGATGTTCGCCATGCTTTTCGTCATCGGCGCCTTTGCCGGTGTCATCGCGGGCCTTCTTGGCGTCGGAGGAGGCATCGTGCTGGTGCCCGCCTTCTTCTACGCGTTCAACGCTCTGGGGTTTGACAGTCCCCAGATCATGCAGATCTGCCTTGCGACCTCGCTGGCTACGATCATCGTCACTTCTGCTCGGTCAGTCACGGCCCACAACAAGAAGGGCGCGGTCGATTGGAATGTCCTGAAACGGTGGGCGCCGGGGATCATGATTGGCGCACTGGTGGGCGTGGTGATTGCCGCGCAGCTCCGTTCCACGACACTGCAGGGGATCTTTGGCGTGCTCGGCGTGCTTATCGGCCTGTACTTCCTTGTGGGCAGCAGCCGCTGGAAGATCGCGGACGAGATGCCCGGCCTGATCACGCGGACGATCCTGTCGCCGATACTGGGCTTCCTGTCCGTTCTGATGGGGATCGGCGGGGGGTCGTTCGGGGTGCCGCTGATGACGCTTTACGGGCAGACCATCCACCGTGCGGTGGCGACGGCGGCGGGCTTTGGGCTTATCATCGCCGTACCTTCGGTGCTGGCGTTCCTGTTCGTGCCGATCCCGGCAGAGGCACGCCCGCCCTTCACCGTCGGCGCCGTCAACTTCCCCGCATTCCTGATCACGGTGCTGACGACAACCTTCACCACCACGCTGGGCGTGCGCATGGCGCATGCGATGGACCCCAAGCCGTTGAAACGCGTCTTTGCGATCTTCATCACGGTCGTCGCGCTGAACATGCTGCGCAAGGCGCTGGGATACTGAAGTAGGCTACAGATCCGTCCCCAGCCGCGCAGCCCTTCCGCCGCGCCGCTGGCGTAGCCGCGGGGCGCGTTGCGGCAGTTCGTCCATGACCTGCCGCCGGGCCTTGGGGGCCATCTTCGACCACGCTGCGATCTCATCAAGCGTCCGCAGGCAGCCGATGCAAAGGCCTTCCGCAGGATGGATCGTGCAGATGTTGACGCAGGGGCTTTCGACCTCGTCCCGCGCCCAGATGTCCTCGGTCATGCGCCCGTCCGCCGCAGATGCGCCAGCCGATCCAGCGCCCCCTGAAGGATAAACCCTGCGGCCACGTGGTCGATCACCTCGGCGCGACGCTTTCGGGACGTATCCGCCTCCAGCAGGGCGCGTTCGGCGGCAACGGTCGACAGCCGTTCGTCCCAAAAGCCGATGGGCAGATCGGTCAGCCGCGTTAGGTTGCGGGCAAAGGCGCGGGTGGATTGGCAGCGCGGTCCCTCGGTCCCGTCCATGTTGCGGGGCAGGCCGAGGATCAGCCCACCCAGGCCCCGGGCGGTCGTAATCTCCAAAAGTCGGGCGGCATCCGCGCTGAACTTGCTGCGGCGGATCGTCTCCAGCGGGGTCGCCACCGAAAGGAAGCTGTCCGACACCGCGACGCCGATCGTCTTGTCGCCAAGATCAAGCCCTGCAAGCGCCTTCATCGGCGACAGGGCCGCGGCGAATTCCTCGATCGTCTCGCAGATCATTCCGTACCCTCCGTCAGCCCATCCCCGGCAACGCCGGCTTCCTCGGCAGCCTCTTGCAAAAGCGCCATTTCTGATGGCCGATTGGCGAAATGAACCTGGCCTTCAGTCCAGACGGCGCTGGCAGAGGTGCGGTCGCCCAGAACGCCATAGGCGCGGATCAGACGCGCCCAGTCCTGGGCACTGCCGCCCTGCGTCGCGAGCCGGTCCGAAAGGCGTTCGACCATGCCGCGCACCATCACCTCCCGTTCTTCGGGGGGAAGCGCCGCCACGGCCTCCATATCCGCAAGGTCAGGGCCGCGCGTCAGGCTGGCCGGCGGCGGAGTGTAGTTCTCTCCGGCGCGCCAGGCGATTTCCTCGATCTGCTCCCGCAGGGGGGCGGTCCAGGGATCATCCTCGCTGCTTTCCTCCAGCAACGGACGCCAGAGCCGGAACGCGAGATCAGGTCGGCCCAGTTGAGCAAACATCAGGCCGGAAAGATAGCGCGACGGCCCATGGGTGGGATCGCGGCGCAGCGCCTCGGTGAGGGCGCGTTCAGCCTCAGGGGAGACATAGCCGCCGGCCGCGCGGATCATCAGGTCGGCCTGCGCGGCAAAATCATCTGCGGTGGCGGCATCGCCCTTCAGCGCCAGAACCCGTGCATGGGCCTGATGCGCAGCGGCGAAGTTGCCGAGCCCCGCCTCGTTCCGGGCCAGAAGCTCGTGCCCGGGAAGGTCGTCGGGGCGCTCGGCCACCGCGGCGCGAAGCTGCTCCATCAGGGCAGCATATTGCGGGTCGGGTGCGGTTTCAGGGGCGGGGGCCGCTGCGGCTTCGGCCTGCGCCTGTACGGGGCGGTTGCCGCGCATCTCCTCGGCCGCGGTGATCCGCGCGGCCAGCGGCAGGTCCGGATAGCCCGGTGCGCCCAGCCTGGTGTAGGTCCAGAACGCGCCGACGCTGGCCACCAGCAGCAGGGCGACAGCGACCATCGTCGCGGTGCGGGGGGTGTCGGGGCCCGTCCGTGCGCCCGACCGTGCCCTTGCGCGATCCGCGTCCAGAATCCGGCGCGAAATTTCGGTTCGCAGCCGTTCGGCGTCCTCGGCACCGATCACGCCCCGGGCAAGATCCTTGTCCACCTCTCGCAACTGGTCGCGATAGACGCGCAGGTCGTGGCCTTCGGCCGGGGCGCCCTCCGCCCGGCCGCGCAGCAGCGCCAGCGCCATCAGAACGGCGACCGCGATGGCCATTCCCGCAGCGGCAATCCAGAAAACCATGGCCCCTCCTTTGTCCTGTCCTGATGTAACGGTGCGTGGCCCGGTGCAAAAGCCCCCATCCGGCCGATCACGAAAACGGTGGCGGGGCATCGCGTCGCAGGGGAATGTCGCAATTTTCCCGATTGTGCCGCTGGCGGAAGCGGCTAGAACAACGGCGTGACGCAGAACGAGCCAAGCGACCCGCCAGACCAGAGGGCCCATGAGACGCTATTCCGCTTTTGCCATCGCGCGTGAGGCGCTTCGCCATCATCTTGGCTGGGAACGGGCCTGGGCCTCGCCCGAGCCGCGGGCTGCCTATGACGTCGTCATCGTGGGCGCGGGTGGCCACGGACTTGCCACTGCCTACTACCTTGGCAAGAACTTCGGCATCACCAATGTGGCGGTGATCGAAAAGGGTTGGCTGGGTGGCGGCAACACCGGCCGGAACACGACCATCATCCGGTCGAACTACCTGCAGGACCCTTCGGCGGCGATCTATGAAAAATCCCGCAGCCTGTACGAAACGCTGAGCCAGGACCTGAACTACAACGTCATGTTCAGCCCGCGCGGCGTGATGATGCTGGCCCAAACGCATCATGAGGTGCGCGGCTACCTGCGCACCGCCCATGCCAACGTGCTGCAGGGGGTGGAAACGGAATGGATCGGGCCCGACCGGGTCAAGGAACTGTGCCCGATCATGAACATCGACGGGCCGCGTTATCCGGTGCTTGGCGCGCTCTGGCAGCCGCGGGGCGGTACGGCGCGGCACGACGCGGTGGCTTGGGGCTATGCACGGGCCTGTTCGGCCATGGGCATGCATATCATCCAGCAGTGCGAGGTTACCGGCGTCCGGTCCGAGGCAGGGCAGGTCACAGGCGTGGACACGACCAAGGGCTTCATCGGCTGCAAGAAGCTGGGCATGGTTGTCGCGGGGCACTCCAGCGTTTTGGCCGAAAAGGCCGGTTTCCGGCTGCCGATCGAATCTATGGCGCTGCAGGCGCTGGTGTCGGAACCGATCAAGCCCTGCATGGACGTGGTTGTCATGGCCAACACCGTGCATGGCTACATGAGCCAGTCCGACAAGGGCGAAATGGTCATCGGCGGCGGCACCGACAGTTTCAACAACTACACCCAACGGGGCAGTTTCCATCATATCGAGGAAACGCTGCGCGCGCTGATCGAGACGTTCCCGATGCTGTCCCGGCTCAAGATGCTGCGGCAGTGGGGCGGAATCGTGGACATGACTGGCGACCGTTCGCCGATCATTTCGAAGACCCCGCTGGGCGGGTGCTTTGTCAACTGCGGCTGGGGGACGGGGGGCTTCAAGGCCATCCCAGGGTCCGGCTGGGCGATGGCCGAACTGATGGCCAAGGGAGAGCCGGGACCGCTGGCCGAGGAGTTCTCGATGTATCGCTTCCGCGAGGGGCGTTTTATCGACGAGAGCGTTGCCGCAGGGGTGGCACACTGATGAAGAGGAACCGAAACCTCCTTCAAGTCGTTGGTGTTTCGAAGGAAACGCAAACGGAGCATGCGACATGGCCGAACCGAACGGCAGCGGCGGAATGGGCTTCATCATGGGGATCATCGTCATCCTGCTTGTTGGGATCCTCTGGTACCTCTTTGCCGGCGGGGGGCTCCCCGGAGGCGGAGGAGGCGGTGGTGGTGGTGGTGGCGACACCTCCATCAACATCGACGTTCCCGAAGGCGGGAACTGACCTGGCGCGCATGGCGCGCCCTGCGGAGCGCGCGCCATGCTGATCGTTCATTGTCCACACTGCGGCGTCCAAGCCGATGAAACCGAACTGACCAACGGCGGGCAGGCGCATCTGAGGCGCTTTGGCCCCGGATCGTCGGATGCCGAGTTCGAGGCCTACATGTTTGCCCGCAAGAACCCCAAGGGTGTGCACTTCGAACGCTGGCGCCACAGCTATGGCTGCGGCAAGTGGTTCATCGCCGCCCGCTGCACCGCGACGCTTGAGGTCTTTGGGACCTATCCCGCCCAGACGACCGAGCCGCCCGCCGCGATCATCGCAACAATCAAGAAACGTCGCCCCGAATGGGAGGGCAGTGAATGAGCACCCGTCTTTCGCGTGGGGGGCGGCTGATCGACCGCACCCGGCCGCAGGAATTCACCTTCAACGGCAAGCGGCTGCGGGGCTTTGCAGGCGATACGCTCGCCTCGGCGCTGTTGGCCAATGACCAGATGCTGGTGGGGCGCAGCTTCAAGTACCACCGCCCGCGCGGCATCGTCGCCAGTGGCGCCGAAGAGCCCAACGCGCTGGTGAACCTGGGCGAGGGCACCCGGTTCGAGCCGAACCAGCGCACCACCACGACCGAACTGTTCAACGGGCTGAAGGCCGAAAGCCAGAACCACTGGCCGAGCCTTGAGTTCGACTTGGGCGCCGTGAACAGCGCCTTTGCGCGATTCCTGCCTGCGGGGTTCTATTACAAGACCTTCATCCACCCGCGCCCCTTCTGGAAACATGTATTCGAACCGATCATCCGCCGCTCAGCAGGGCTTGGGCGCGCGCCCAAGGACCGGGACGCGGACCGTTACGAACAGTTCTATGCCTTTACTGATGTTCTGGTGGCAGGTGGCGGCATCGCCGGTCTTCAGGCGGCGCTGAATGCTGCGCGCGACGGCAAGCGCGTCATCGTGATGGAGCAGACGGCCCATTGGGGTGGCCGCGCCCCAATCGACGGCGTCGTGATCGATGGCCAGCCTGCCGCAGCTTGGATCGCCACGACCGTGACGGCACTGGAGGCGATGGAGAATGTGACCCTGCGCCTTCGCTGCATGGTGGCCGGGGTCTATGACCACGGTTATGTACTTGCGGCGGAACGGTTGACGGACCACGTGCCGGGCGCAATGGGCCCGCGCCAGCGGCTGTGGCGCATCCGGGCAGGGCAAATCATTGCGGCGACGGGGGCCATCGAACGGCCGCTCAGCTTTGCGGGCAACGATGTGCCGGGCGTGATGCTGGCCAGCGCGGTGCGGGACTACCTGACGAACTGGGCCGTAAGCCCGGGCGACCGGACGGTGGTTGTGACCAACAACGACGACGCCTATCGCACCGCCATCGCGCTGGTCGAGGCTGGGCTTTCCGTGCCCGTAGTTCTGGATGCGCGGGCGCGGGCGAACGGTATCTTGGTGCAACAGGCGCGGGCGCTCGGCATCCGGGTCGAGGCCGGCAAGGCCATCGCCGCGGTCAAGGGGGGCAAGCGGGTCACCGGCGTGACAGTCTGCTCTCAGGCCGGCGAAGGTGCGGTGCTGGAGGAGATCACTTGCGACGCCGTCGCCATGTCGGGCGGCTGGTCGCCGGCGGTGCATCTTTGGTCCCACTGTGGCGGCAAGCTGACCTGGGACGAAGACGCGGCCATGTTCCGGCCCGATCCCGCCCGCCCGCCGCTAGGCGCGGATGGGCGGGGGTTCGTCCGGACGGCGGGTTCGGCATCCGGCGCGATGCATGCGGCGGAATGCCTGGCGGATGCGGGTGGCACGGCAGAGGTCGAGGCCCCTGAGGAAGCGCCGATGGAGCCAATCTGGATCATGCCGCAGGGGGCGAAGGCCGATCTTCGCGCGAAGATGTGGCTCGATTACCAGAACGACGTGAAGGTTTCCGACGTACAACTTGCCGCGCGTGAGGGGTATCAGAGCGTCGAGCACACCAAGCGCTATACCACGCTGGGCATGGCTACGGACCAAGGCAAGCTGAGCAACATCAACGGCTTGGCAGTGCTTTCTGATGCGATCTCTCAACCGATCCCGCAGGTAGGTACGACGACCTTTCGGCCACCCTACACGCCGGTAACGTTCGGGACGCTTGCGGGAGAGGCGCGGGGCGACATCTTCCAGCCGCTGCGCCGCACGCCAATGCATGAATGGCACGAGGCGAACGGCGCCTATTGGGAGCCGGTGGGCCACTGGCGGCGCCCCTATTGCTACCAGCGTGCCGGGGAAACCGAGGAACAGGCGGTGCACCGCGAGGTGAGGAACACGCGCAATGCGGTGGGGCTGCTGGATGCCTCGACGCTTGGCAAGATCCTGGTGAAGGGGCCGGACGCGGGGCGGCTCCTCGACATGCTCTACACCAACATGATGAGCACGCTGCCGGTCGGCAAATGCCGTTATGGCCTGATGTGCAACGAAAACGGGTTCCTGATCGACGATGGCGTGGTGGCGCGGCTGGATGAGGACACGTTCCTCTGCCACACCACCTCGGGCGGGGCGGATCGCATCCATGCCCATATGGAGGACTGGCTGCAGTGCGAGTGGTGGGACTGGAAGGTCTATACCGCGAACCTGACCGAGCAGTTCGCGCAGATCGCGGTCGTCGGCCCCAAGGCCCGCCAGCTTCTGGAACGGCTGGGCGGGATGGACGTGAGCCGAGAGGCGCTTCCTTTCATGGAGTGGCGCGAAGGGGTGCTTGGCGGCATCGCCGCGCGGGTGTTCCGCATCAGCTTCTCGGGCGAACTGTCTTATGAAATTGCGGTTCCAGCCGGGCAGGGCCGCGCGCTTTGGGATCTGCTGTTGGCCAAGGGGGCGGATCTGGGCGTGATGCCCTATGGCACCGAGGCGCTGCATGTGCTGCGGGCCGAAAAGGGCTTCATCATGATTGGCGATGAGACTGACGGCACGGTGATCCCGCAGGATCTTGGCCTTGACTGGGCGATCTCAAAGAAGAAGGCCGACTATATCGGCAAGCGCGGGCAGCAGCGGAGCTTCCTGACCAACCCGGACCGCTGGAAGCTGGTGGGGCTGGAGACGCTGGATGGTTCGGTCATCCCCGACGGCGCCTATGCGGTTGCCGAAGGCGTGACGGCCAATGGCCAGAAGGCGACAGAGGGGCGGGTGACCTCTACCTATTTCTCTCCCACCCTGGGCCGGGGCATCGCGATGGGGCTGGTCCGTCGCGGACCGGAGCGGATGGGCGAGACGGTGAGCTTTGGCAAGCTTGACGGCACTGTGGTGAAGGCGCGGATCGTCGAGCCGGTCTTCTATGACCCGAAGGGGGAAAAGCAGAATGTCTGACGTGGCACAGGCTTTGGGAGGAGCGTCTTTCACCGGCTTCGCCAGGGTTGAGGAACTGGCGCCGCAGGGCATGATCTCATTCCGCGGTGATCTTTCCGACCCGGTGGTCCAAGAGGCGCTGCGGGCTGCCACCGGCCTGGAGATGCCCGCTCAGCGCGGGATCGTGCAGGCAGAGGAGCGAGCTCTTGGATGGATGTCGCCGGATGAGGCTATCCTTCTGATGCCGCACGCGGCACTTGGCGGGGTTCTGGTAGAACTGCGCGCGGCGCTTGCCGGGCAGCATCACCTTGCCGTCGATGTTTCGGATGCGCGGGTGACATTCCGTCTCTCCGGGCCGGGGGCACGTGAGGTTTTGGCCAAGCTGGCGCCGGTGGACCTTTCGCCCGCAGCCTTTGCCGAAGGAGAGTTGCGCCGCACCCGCGTGGCGCAGGTCGCCGCTGCCTTCTGGCTGAGCGGGGCAGAGGAAATCGCGCTGATCTGCTTCCGGTCGGTGGCACGGTATGTCTTCGACCTGCTGGCCGTTTCCGCGGCCGAAGGCGGAGAGGTGCGGGCATTCTAGGCCCTGCGCGGGCGTTGCGGCTGGGCCGCCCGGTGGCAAAATCCGGGCGCCAGCCTTGACCTTGCCCGCGACACGCGCCTTATTCCCCTTGGTACTACACAAGCGCGAGAGGAACACGCGATGGCTTTCGAACTTCCCGATCTTCCCTATTCCCACGACGCCCTAGCCGATCTTGGCATGTCGCGGGAGACGCTGGAGTTCCACCACGACATTCACCACAAGGCCTATGTCGACAACGGTAACAAGCTGATCGCTGGCACCGAGTGGGAGAACAAAAGCCTTGAGGAGATCATCAAGGGCACCTACCAGCCCGGCGCGGTCGCCCAGAATGGCATCTTCAACAACGCCAGCCAGCACTGGAACCACAACCAGTTCTGGGAAATGATGGGGCCGGGCGAAAAGAAAGTCCCGGGCGAGCTTGAGAAGGCGCTGACCGAAGCCTTCGGGTCGGTTGACAAGTTCAAGGAAGAATTCTCGGCCGCCGGTGCAGGCCAGTTCGGTTCGGGCTGGGCCTGGCTGGTGAAGGACACGGACGGCAGTCTGAAAGTTACCAAGACCGAGAACGGGGTGAACCCGCTTTGCTTCGGTCAGACGGCACTGCTGGGCTGCGACGTGTGGGAGCACAGCTATTACATCGACTTCCGCAACAAGCGGCCGGCCTACCTGACGAACTTCCTTGAGAAGCTGGTCAACTGGGAAAACGTCGCCGCGCGTATGGCGTAAGTTGGCGGAGGCCGGGCAAGCCCGGCCAAGCGATTGCCTCACCCCCGTGCCTGACGGCGCGGGGGTTCACGTTTCAGGCCGCGTCAAGGGCGGCGATGATCTGCCCGAAGTCTGCAGCCTTCAGGGAAGCGCCGCCGACGAGTGCGCCGTCGACGTTCGAAACAGCGAAGATTTCACCCGCGTTGCCGGGTTTTACCGAGCCGCCGTAAAGCAGAGGGATGTCTGCCGCCTTGTCGCCGAAGCGGTCGCCCAAGTGCGCGCGCATCGCATCGTGGAGCTGCGCGATTTCCTCAAGCGTTGGGGTGCGGCCGGTGCCTATTGCCCAGACAGGTTCATAAGCCACGATCAGAAGCGCAGGATCGTCGGTTAGCGAGCCATCGAGCTGGCGGGAGATGACATCCAGCGTTTCGCCTGCGTCGCGCTGCGCCTCGGTTTCGCCGACGCAGACGATAGCGGTCAGGCCGACTGCCTGAGCGGCGCGCGCCTTTGCCTGCACAGTCGCGTCATCTTCGCCATGATCGGCGCGGCGTTCGGAATGGCCAAGAATGACGTGGCTGGCGCCTGCGTCGCGCAGCATCAAGGCGGAGATGTCGCCGGTGTGGGCGCCTGCTTCGGCGGCGTGGCAATCCTGCCCGCCCACCATGATGGCGCTGCCCGCCACGTGATCAGCCATTCGCGCAATAAGCGTGGCCGGGGGGCAGATCAGCACCCCGCAGCCGGGGGCGGAATGTTCGCTTTTCAGGAGGTCAATCTCGCCCAGGTCCTGGACGAGCCCGTTCATCTTCCAATTTCCGACTGCCATCCGGCGCGCCATCGTCATCTCCCCTTGCGTGATCGGAAAAGGGTAGAAGAAGGGGCGCGCCGGGTAAAGGCTTGATCAGCCGGGCTCTTTGAACTTGATGGACTCGCCGCAGCCGCAGGCCTCGGCCACGTTCGGGTTGCGGAACTTGAATGCGCTTTCGAGCAGCGAGGTTTCGTAGTCGATTTCCGTCCCGATGAGGAACATCTGGGCCATGGGCGCGATCATGACGCGGGCGCCGTCCTGTTCAACGACCTCGTCCATCGGGTTCACCTCGGACACATAGTCCATCGTGTATTCCATGCCTGCGCAGCCGCCCTTCTTGACGCCGATGCGCAGGCCCGCCGCGTTCTGCTTGTCCATCAGACGCGAAATCTGACGGGTGGCAGCGGGGGTGAGGGTGACTGCGGCTTTGCCTGGGATGCCGAACATGACGATATTCCTTTGCTTTCCTTGGCCTATGTAAGCCCGGCGCCGCCTTGGGACAAGGCGGCGGGACGGCTTACATGAAGCCCAGTTCCAGCCGTGCCTCGTCGCTCATCATGTCCATGCCCCACTGGGGTTCGAAGGTCATCTGGACATTGACCTGCTTGACGCCCGGCAGCGGCTCGACCGCGTCGGCAACCCAACCGGGCATCTCGCCCGCGACAGGGCAGCCGGGGGCGGTAAGGGTCATGACGATCTCGACCTCGTTCTCGGGGCTGATCTCGATCGTGTAGATCAGGCCAAGGTCGTAGATGTTCACAGGAATTTCCGGGTCAAAGACCGTGCGGCAGGCTTCGACCACCTGATCATACAGCGGATGGTCGGTGGTAGAAGGACGGATCAGGGGCGTGCCCTCGATCTGGTCGTTGGGTGAAACGTTCATGGGGGCCTCGCTGGTAGTTGAGCGATTATATAGGGAAACCCGCCGCGCACGTCCAGTGTCAGCCTTTCGCGCGCCGCCGAACAGGGCTGGGGCGGACGCGTTTTTCGATTTCATCGTAAAGGGCGGCGGCAACGTTACGGTGTGACGCCCCCTCGATCCCTTCGAAGCCGGGGGAGGAGTTCACTTCCAGCACCTTTGGCCCCTCGGACGATCGCAGCATGTCTACGCCTGCAAGGTTCAGCCGAAAGGCGCGGGCGGCGCGGATGGCGGTGTCGCGTTCGGTGCGGGTGATGCGGACGGGTTCGGCTGTTCCGCCCTGGTGGAGGTTCGACCGGAACTCGCCGCTGCCAGCTCGCCTGCGCATTGCGGCCACGACCCGGCTACCGATCACGAGGCAGCGGATATCTTCACCTGCGGCCTCCTTCACGAAGTGCTGCACAAGGAAGTTGGCCTTGAGTCCCCGGAACGCCGAGATCACCGACTGCGCCGCCTGCTTGGTTTCTGCCAGCACGACGCCCTTGCCCTGCGTGCTTTCCAGCAGTTTGACCACCAGTGGCGCGCCGCCTGCCAACGCGATGAGGTTATCGGTGTCCTTGGGGCTGGAGGCAAAGGCCGTGGCGGGCATCCCGATCCGGTGCCGGGCAAGGATCTGATGCGCGTGCAGCTTGTCGCGGCTGGCCAGAATGCCCTCGGCACTGTTCACGCAGAAGGTACCGATGGATTCGAACTGCCGGATCAGCGCGGCGCCATAGGCGGTGACGGAAACGCCGATCCGCGGGATCACGGCGTCGAACCGGGGCAGGCGGGTTCCGTCATAGTGGATTTCAGGGGCGAGCGCGTTGATCGCCATGTAGCAGCGGGTGGTGTCGATCACCTCGATCACGTGGCCGCGGTTGGTGCCTTCCTCGACCAGCCGACGGGTGGAGTAAGAGCCACCTTCCCGGGACAGGACGGCAATACGCAACGTCCGGGCAGGGGCCTCGGTCGCCACTTGGGCCGAGTGGTAGACGTCGTAGGACAGAAGGGGCTGGCAAAAGCTTTCGCCTGGAACGATCACCACATCCTCGGCCAGCGCCTGCCGGCCCAGCAGCATCCGGTAGGCCATGCTGCCCCGGTCAGTCAGCGTCAGCTCGATCGGCCAGCGGCGGTGGCCGATGGCAAGTTCCGAACGGATGACATAGCGGAATTCAGTTTCGCCGTTCGAACTGGTGACCTCGCGCCGGTCGATCACCTCGGCTGAACAGGGAATGGCGAGGTCCATCCGCCCCGGGATCGGGTGGACCGTGAAGCGAACATGGGGCGCGTTGGCCGGGCCGAACGGTTCGATGTCGAAGGCGTGCAGCGCCGAGGTTCGTGCCCCCGTATCCACCTTGGCCTTGAGCGCGGGCAGGCCCAGCCCAGGCAGAGAGAGCCATTCCTCCCACCCAAGGCGGAAGCTTTCGCCGAATCCCGGATCACTGTCTCGCATCGTGTGGTCTTCCTGAATGTGAAGGCTTCCGGCCTTGGCTTTGCCCGTGAATCGCCTACAAGGGCAGCGGCCCCGAAGGACGCGCAGAGATACCAGATGACAAAGAAGTTCAACTTTGATGTGACAGCCACCGACGGGCGGGCGCGCACCGGCGTGATCCAGACCCCACGTGGCGAGATACGCACCCCGGCCTTCATGCCGGTGGGCACCGCCGCAACCGTCAAGGCGATGTTGCCCGAAAGCGTCCGTGCCACGGGGGCCGACATCCTTCTGGGCAATACTTATCACCTGATGCTGCGGCCCACGGCGGAACGGATCGCGCGGCTGGGCGGGCTTCACAAGTTCATGAACTGGGAGCGGCCGATCCTTACCGATTCAGGTGGGTTCCAGGTGATGAGCCTTGCCGGCCTGCGCAAGCTGACCGAGGAAGGCGTGACCTTCAAAAGCCACATCGACGGTTCGCGCCACATGCTGAGCCCCGAGCGGAGCATGGAGATCCAGCGCCTGCTGGGATCGGACATCGTGATGGCGTTCGACGAGTGCACCCCGTTTCCTGCCGATGAGGCGACGGCGCGGCGGTCGATGGAACTGTCGATGCGGTGGGCGCAGCGGTCGCGGGATGCCTTCGGCGACCGGCCGGGGCACGCGCTGTTCGGCATCCAGCAGGGCAGCGTCTACCGCGACCAGCGGCAGGAAAGTGCGGAGAAGCTGCGCGAGATCGGGTTCGACGGCTATGCTGTTGGTGGCCTTGCCGTGGGCGAGGGGCAGGAGACGATGTTCGAGGTGCTGGACTATGCGCCCGACATGCTGCCAGAGGATCGACCGCGCTACCTGATGGGCGTCGGCAAGCCCGACGACATCGTGGGCGCGGTGGAACGGGGCATCGACATGATGGACTGCGTGTTGCCCTCGCGTTCTGGACGGACGGGGCAGGCGTTTACACGCTTTGGCGTGGTCAACATCCGCAACGCCCGCCACCAGGACGACCCGCGCCCGCTGGACGAACATTGCAGCTGCCCGGCCTGCCGGAACTATTCGCGCGCCTACCTGCATCACGTCAACCGCGCGCAAGAGATCATCTCCTCGATGCTGTTGACGTGGCACAATCTGCATTACTTCCAGGAATTGATGCAGGGCCTGCGCGACGCCATCGCCGAGGGGCAGTTGGCCGCCTTCGTCGCAGGTTTCCATGCCCAGCGGGCAGAGGGGGATATCGAGCCGCTCTGACCCGCCGAGAAACGGAAAGGAGCTTCATGAAACCCGTCCTCTTGTCCTTTGTCCTGGCCGCAGCCGTTCCGGGCGCTGCCTGGGCGGATACCTTCTGCAACCTGCCGCAAGGCGACTGGTCCGCGATCCTGGCCCCCGTGTTGTCAGGGGCGTGGCAAACCGAGGCGCTTTCGGGCCTTGCCTTTGTCGAAGGTGATGTCATGGCCATGCCGGAACGCGTGGAAGGGATCGCGCAGTTGCGGGCGGAAGGCGGGCGCCTGTTCCTCAACCCACCGAACGTGCAGGGCGAGGTCGAACTGCTGCCTGCTGCGGGCGAGGACTGGGATCTTTCAATGGGATCGGAACCGCCGCTTCCGGCCGAGGAAGTCTTTGCCGACCCGACCTTCGGTTTCGGCCTTGCCTGCCCGTTGTCCGAGCTGCCGCGCTACCGCGCCGAAGGGCGGGTCGAGGATGAACTGGGCGGCGTGACCTTCACGCTTTACCTCGTGGTTCCGGATGCAGAACGCGCCTATGCGGTGACTACGGCCGACTTGGATGCCCCGGATGGGACGCGTGGAGTGGCGCGCGTGGTGACGCGCTTCACCCGGTAGAGGGCCTTGCGGCTGGCGGCGCAGCGCGGCATTGTCTGTAACCAAGCTGTAACGGGTTGGTTGAAACCAGTGGGCCGACCCCCCAAATATCGACCAAGACCGGGGGAGGCCGGGGCCGCCGATGACCGGGGCCAGTGCCTTCCTGCCAGCATAAGGAAAGATGATGCAAGAACCTCTCGCACATAGCTACCCCGTCCTTCCGCTGCGCGACATCGTCGTGTTCCCGCACATGATCGTGCCGCTGTTCGTTGGGCGGGACAAATCGGTCCGTGCGTTGGAAGAGGTCATGGCCGACGACAAGCAGATCCTGCTGTCCAGCCAGATCGATCCTTCGGTGGACGATCCCACGACTGAAGGCATTTACCGTTCCGGCGTTCTGGCGAACGTGCTGCAGCTGCTGAAGCTGCCCGACGGCACCGTGAAGGTGCTGGTCGAAGGCCGTGCTCGCGTTCGTATCACCGAGTTCGTCGAAAACGCCGCGTTCTTCGAGGCCCGCGCCACGCTTCTGGAGGAAACTCCCGGCGACCGCGACTCCGTGACCGCGCTGCTGCGTTCGGTGGCCGAGGAATTTGAGCGCTACGCCAAGATCAAGAAGAACATCCCTGAGGAAGCCCTTGCCGCCGTCACCGAGACGCGCGAGCCGGCGAAGCTGGCCGACCTTGTGGCCGGTCACCTTGGGCTTGAGGTTGCGCAGAAGCAGGAGCTTCTGGAAACGCTCGACGTGGCCGAACGGCTTGAGAAGGTCTATGGCCTGATGCAGGGCGAGGTTTCGGTCCTGCAGGTCGAGAAGAAGATCAAGACCCGCGTCAAGTCGCAGATGGAGCGCACCCAGCGCGAGTACTACCTGAATGAGCAGATGAAGGCCATTCAGAAGGAGCTGGGCGACGGCGAGGAAGGCCAGAACGAGATTGCCGAACTCGAGGAGCGGGTGAAGAACACCAAGCTGTCGAAAGAGGCGCGCGAAAAGGCCGAAGCCGAGATCAAGAAGCTGAAGTCGATGTCCCCGATGTCGGCCGAGGCGACGGTTGTCCGCAACTATCTCGACTGGATGCTGTCGATCCCGTGGGGCGTGAAAAGCCGCGTCAAGAAAGACCTGAACAAGGCACAAGAGGTTCTGGACAAGGACCACTATGGCCTTGAGAAGGTCAAGGAGCGGATCGTCGAGTACCTTGCCGTTCAGGCGCGGTCGCAGACGCTGAAGGGGCCGATCCTCTGCCTCGTTGGACCTCCGGGCGTGGGTAAGACCTCGCTGGGCAAATCCGTGGCAAAGGCGACGGGGCGCGAGTTCATCCGCATCAGCCTTGGCGGCGTACGCGATGAATCTGAGATCCGCGGCCACCGCCGGACCTACATCGGTTCGATGCCCGGCAAGATCATCCAGGCGATGAAGAAGGCCAAGACTACGAACCCGCTCATCCTGCTTGATGAAATCGACAAGATGGGGCAGGACTTCCGTGGCGACCCGGCCAGCGCCATGCTCGAGGTGCTTGACCCCGAACAGAACGCAACCTTCGTCGACCACTATCTGGAAGTGGAATATGACCTGTCGAACGTCATGTTCCTGACCACGGCGAACAGCTACAACATGCCGGGGCCGCTTCTGGATCGGATGGAGATCATCCCGCTGTCGGGTTACACCGAGGATGAAAAGCGCGAGATCGCCAAGCAGCACCTGGTGCCGAAGCAGATCAAGAACCACGCTCTTCGCAAGGGCGAGTTCTCGGTGACGGACGCGGCGCTGACCGAAATGGTGCGCACCTATACCCGCGAGGCCGGTGTGCGGAACCTTGAGCGTGAGATCGCGAAACTCGCGCGTAAGGCCGTGACCGAGATCATCAAGGGCAAGACCAAGACGGTTGAGGTGACGCCGGAACGGCTGGAAGACTTCCTTGGGGTCAAGCGCTTCAAGTATGGTCTGGCCGAGAAGGAAGATCAGGTCGGCGTCGTCACAGGCCTTGCCTGGACCAGCGTCGGCGGCGAGCTTCTGTCGATCGAGGCGCTGCGCCTGCCCGGCAAGGGTCGGATGAAGACGACCGGCAAGCTGGGCGACGTGATGAAGGAGTCGATTGACGCGGCTTCCAGCTTCGTGCGCTCGATCAGCCCGGAACTTGGGGTGAAACCGCCAAAGTTCGAAACGCTGGACATCCACGTCCACGTTCCGGAAGGCGCCACGCCCAAGGACGGGCCAAGCGCAGGGATCGCGATGGTGACCTCCATCGTCTCAGTCCTGACCGGCATCCCCGTCCGCAAGGACATCGCGATGACGGGCGAGGTGACGCTGCGCGGCAATGTCCTGCCGATCGGCGGGTTGAAGGAGAAACTTCTGGCGGCGCTCCGGGGCGGCATCAAGACGGTGCTAATCCCGCAGGACAATGCCAAGGATCTGCCCGAGATCCCCGATAACGTGAAGGAAGGACTGACGATCATCCCGGTCAGCAACGTCCGCGAGGTGCTGAAACACGCGCTGGTTCGCCAGCCGGAGCCGGTGGAATGGGACGAGGCGGCGGAAGAGGCCGCCATGGCAGCCCGCCGTGCCGAAGCGGGGGGCGCCGTACCCACCGCACATTAAGCCAGAAAGGCCCGCCCTTGGCGGGCCTTTTTCTTGGCTGCATACGAATCCCTCGCTTCCGGGACGCAAGGCGGTTACCGTCGGGACATTATCCAGTTCCCAGAGGTTTTTTTTATGGCACGCCGTACCACCCCCAAGACCGAGCCCGAAGCGGAAGAGCTTGCCGTCGCTGTGGCAGCTCCGCCCAAGGAAGTGGAAGACAAGGAAGACGCGGCCGAGGTAGAGCCCCTTGACCGCAAGACGTTCATCGACCGTGTCGTAGAACGGTCCGGCGAAAAGCGCAGCAACGTGAAGCGCGCCGCCGAGGCCGCCTTGTCCGTGCTGCTGGAGTCCCTGTCCAAGGGCGAGTCCTTGGCCTTGGGACAGTTGGGCCGCTATGACCAGATCAAGCGCGTTGAGCGTCCAAACGGCGAAACCCTGACGGTCAAGATCCGCGTCCGGGGCGCCAATGCAGCCGAGCCAAAGGAAACCGCGGCAGAGTAGAAAAACCGTGCGATTTACCCTTGCAGGCGCGGAGGACTGAGGCTAAAGACAGCGCCGAAGGGTGATTAGCTCAGTGGTAGAGCGCTTCGTTCACATCGAAGATGTCAGGAGTTCGAATCTCTTATCACCCACCATCGTTTTCTCGTATTCACACGAATAACTGGCGCTCCTTTCCGGGGCGCTTTTTTGTTAGCTGATTGCTATAAATTGGAACAGAACGGGCTTGCAAAGCCCTGGCAGGTCTTGCTAAGACCTGCCTCGCCGGGTCGTTAGCTCAGTTGGTAGAGCGTCTCGTTTACACCGAGAATGTCGGCGGTTCGAGTCCGTCACGACCCACCATCCTTCCTCTGCTCATTCCTCCAGCACCATCAGGTCACGCGGGTTCAGCCAGATCCGCGCCTGCTCGCCAACGGGCGGGGGCGGCGCGTCAGGCGTGTTGAACGTGTCAAGCGAGAGAGACGCGGTACCGACCCGTGCGCGGATGCGGATGACGGACCCCAGGAAATGAACCTCTGAGATTTCAGCTGGAAGCGGCACATCGCGCCCCGACGCGGGCACAAGGCTTACCGACTCCGGGCGAAGCGCCAGGGCCACAGTCGCACCCTGCACCGGCCGGCCCAGCGGAAGGGGAGTGCCGCCGATTTCAACGACACCAGCGGGGCCATCTGCCACCTGCGCCTCGATCAGGTTCAGGGTGCCGACGAAGTTGGCGACGAAGCGCGTCGTGGGGCGGTTATAGATTTCATAGGGCGCGGCCACCTGTTCCGCCACACCGTTGTTCATCACCACGATCCGGTCGGACATCGACAGGGCCTCTTCCTGATCGTGGGTCACATAGATGGTGGTGATGCCGAGCTTGCGCTGGATGGCCCGGATCTCTTCTCGCAGGGACACGCGGATCTTTGCGTCGAGCGCCGAGAGCGGCTCGTCCAGCAGCAGGACCTGCGGGCGCACGGCCAGTGCACGGGCCAGTGCCACGCGCTGTTGCTGCCCGCCGGACAGCTGGAACGGGTAACGTGCACCGTATTCGCCAAGGCCCACGATCCCCAGCATCTCTGCCACCCGTTCGGCCCGTTCGGCTCGGCTCACGCCCGCCACGCGCAGGCCAAAGCCCACGTTGTCAGCCACCGTTAGGTTCGGGAACAGCGCGTAGCTTTGAAAGACCATGCCGATGTTGCGCTGGTTGGGGCGCAGGCGGACGATGTCGCGCCCCTCGATCTGGATCGTACCGGCTGACGGTGTCTCAAACCCTGCCACCATGCGCAGCGTCGTTGTCTTGCCACAGCCCGAGGGGCCGAGGAAGGAGATGAACTCTCCTTTCTCCACGCTCAGGTTGAAGTCCTTGACGACTTGCGTCGGGCCAAAGCTTTTCTGGAGGTTGGAAATATGAAGATAACCCATGATCAGCGCCTGGCCTGTGTGTGTCGGGAAAAGCGGGTGACAAGCTGGATCAGCCCCATGCAGATCCAGGTGATCGAGAAGGCAATCACCGCCAGCGCCGCGGGCTCATAGGCGCGGTTGGCGCCGACAAGCTGGAGATAGGGGCCGAACGCTGGACGGTTCAGCAGAGCCGCCAGCACGAATTCCCCGATGACGATCGCGAAGGTCAGGAACGCGCCGGACAAGATCGCGACCAGCACGTTTGGCATGATCACCCGCGCCATGATCGTGAACCAGCCTGCGCCAAGGCTCTGCGCGGCCTCGGTCAGGGTACGGATGTCGATGGCGCGCAGGCCGGTGTCCACCGCGCGGTACATGTAGGGCAGCGCCAGTGTGGTGTAGCCCATCATCAGCAGGAAGTTCGTCCCGGTCGCCGAACCCGTGAGCGGTAGAAAGGACGACGTGTTGTACATGCGGATATAGCCAAAGACGATCACGATCGGCGGGATCACCAGTGGCAGCAGCGTCACGAATTCCACGATCGGGCGCAGGCGCGGTAGCCGCAGCCGTACCCAGTACGCGGTGGGCACCACGATCAGCACGCCCACGACGATGGTGCAAAGCGCCATCACCACGGAATAGCTGAAGGTTTGCTGAAAGCGCGGATCGCTCAGCACCACCCGATAGGCGTCAAGGCTGTATTCTCCCCGCCGCATGCGCAGCGAAAACTCCACCGTGCCGATCAGCGGCAGGAAGAAATAGACCAGCCCGAAGGCGAGCGCCACCCAAGCCCATACCCGCTGCATCCTCATTGCATCCACCTCTCGCTCCGCGCACGGAGAATGACGTAGATCAGGTTGGCGATGCCGGTGACGAGGATCATTCCGAAGGCCAGCGCATATCCCAGGTGTGGGTCCTGCAGCACGTCGCCCCGGATCTGCGCGAAAAGCAGGATCGGCACGATCGACAGCGACGACCCGGTCAATGCATAAGCCGTCGCCACCGCGCCAAAGGCATTCGCAAACAACAGGGCAAAGGTGCCCAGCAGCGCCGGCCAGAGAATCGGGAAGGCGACGATGCGCCAATATTGCGCGCCCGTGGCCCCAAGGATCGACGCAGCCTCTCGCCAGTCCTTCTTCAGCCCGTCAAGGGCAGGGGTGATGATCAGGATCATCAACGGGATCTGGAAGAACAGGTAGGTCAGCGTGAGGCCAAAGAACGACAGGAGGTTGAAGCCCATCGCGTAGATGTTGACCCCGAACCATTCCCGCAGCAGCACCGTGACCAGCCCGAGCCGCCCGAGCGTGGCAAGAAAGGCAAAGGCCAGAGGCACGCCTGCGAAGTTGGACGCAACCCCGGAAAAGGTCAGCAACGGTCCCCGGATACCGCGCGGAAGCCCGCCTAGGGTCACTGCCGCCGCGATGGCGAAACCGATCACGCAGCCCAATAGCGCCGAGGCAAAGCTGATCCGGATCGAGATCCAGTAGGAGGCGATGATCGACGGCGTCCAGAGGTTCGCGATGTTCTGCAGCGTGAAATCGCCCTGAGGTGTCCGGAAGGCGCCGGCGACGATATGCATGGTCGGCCAGATCAGGAACAGCACCGCGAAAGCGGTGAACGGCAGGATGCCGAGCCAATGCAGCGGCAGCTGCCGGCGCGGCCGGGCGTCGGGAATGTCCATTATGCCTCCTGATCTTCCACGCAAAACCCGCCCCGCGCGTGGCAGGGCGGGCGTTCAGGCTGTCGCTTTACTGGACGTTCGCGCCCACGACCTGGTCCCAGCCGCCGGTGATGACGGCCTTGGCCGCTTCCTGCTGTTCCAGCGTCGGGAAGACAGCGGCCTCATAGGCTTCGGCCGGCGGAAGCGCTTCGAGCAGGTCATTCGGCACCACGCCGCGTTCCACCATGTCGTTGAAGCGGATCGGGTGGCAGTAGCCGCCTAGCCAGCCGAGCTGACCTTCGTCAGAATACAGATATTCCATCCACAGCTTCGCGGCGTTCGGGTGCGGGGCATAGGCGCTGATCGCCTGCACGTAGACGCCCGCGACGACGCCGGACTGCGGCACCACGACCTCGACCGGAGGGTTGCCGTTCAGGGTGTCGCGGCTTGCCAGGGCATTATAGTCCCACTCGATCACGATCGGGGTCGCGCCTTGGGCTAGCGTGCCGGCCTTGCCAATCACGGGGACAAAGTTGCCGGCTTGGTTCATCTCCGCAAAGAACTCCAGCCCTGCTTGGCCTGCGGCCTCGCCAGCCTCGGCGCCACGGGCAAGTCCTGCGGCCTGCACGGCGAGGATCGCCTGGTTGGACGCGCGCGGATCACCGGCGAGGGCGACCGAATTGGCATATTCCGGCTTCAGCAGGTCTTCCCAGTCCCGCGGGACTTCATCCACCAGATCGGTGTTCACGGCAAAGGCCAGAACGCCGTAATAGTCGCCGTACCAGTAGCCTTCGGCATCCTTGGCGGCATCCGGGATCGAGTCCCAGGTCGAGACCTTGTAGGGCTGGATCAGACCTTCTTCCTTGGCAGCGGGGCCAAAGGCGAAGCCCACGTCGATGACATCGGGCGCCTGCGGGCCAGTGTTGTTCCTGTTGGCGCGGATGGCCTCCAGCTCATCGGCGGAGCCGGCGTCGGGGTTCAGCTCGTTCACCGTGATGAAGGGGTACTTTTCCTTGAAGCCCTGGATGACGGCGCCATAGCCGCACCAGTCATGCGGCAGGGCGATGGTGGTCAGCATGCCCTCGGCCCGGGCGCCTTCGATCAGTTCTTCCATGCTTTGCGCCGAGACGATGGCGCTGGTGGCCATCAGAACGGCAAGGGACGCGCCTGTGACGCGCGTGACGGTGGTGGACATGCGTACTCTCCCGTTGGGTCTGAAGCAGGAAGGTTTCCGAACCTGCTACCGCCTGTTAGTGGTCTTTTATGACGGGCATGTGACAGCAGAGCGTCAAGGAAATCAAGGTCTTTGCGCGGTTCGGGCGGCTCCCGCCCGTCGTCAGGCCCCAAGGCGCCTTCCTCCCGTTGGGCCGGGCGCGGGCTGCGCCCGCGGAAGGCGAGCAAAAGAAAACGCCGCGCGAAGGTTCGCGCGGCGTTTCCATGTCAGCTTGCTGATCAGGACTTGGCGAGGTTCCGCAGCACGTAGTGCAGCACGCCACCGTTCTGGACGTATTCGATTTCCACCTCGGTATCGATCCGGCACTTGAGCTGGATCGTCTTCTCCGTGCCGTCGGCATAGCGGATGGTGCAGGGCACCAGCGCCAGCGGCTTCAGGTCGCCGGCAAGGCCGGAGATCGAGATCACCTCGTCGCCCGTAAGGCCCAGGCTCTTGCGGTTTTCGCCGTTCGTGAACTCGAACGGGATAACGCCCATGCCGACGAGGTTGGAGCGGTGGATACGCTCGAAGCTTTCAGCCACCACGGCCTTGACGCCCAGCAGTGCCGTACCCTTCGCAGCCCAGTCGCGGCTGGAGCCTGCGCCGTATTCGATCCCACCGAAGATCACCAGCGGTGTGCCCTGTTCCTGATAGGCCATGGCCGCTTCGAAGATCGACGTCTGCTGCCCGTCCGGACCTTTGGAATAGCCGCCTTCGACCCCCGGAAGCATCTCGTTCTTGATGCGGATGTTGGCGAAGGTGCCGCGCATCATGACTTCGTGGTTGCCGCGCCGCGAGCCGTAGGAGTTGAATTCCCGCACCGGAACCTGACGTTCGATCAGGTAGCGGCCAGCCGGGGTGGTTTCCTTGAAGGAACCAGCGGGGCTGATGTGGTCGGTAGTGATCATGTCGCCCAGCAGCGCCAGCACGCGGGCGCCGCTGATGTCAGAGATCACGCCGGGTTCTTGGCTCATGCCACGGAAATAGGGCGGGTTCTGGACGTAGGTCGACGACGGCGGCCAGTCATAGGTTTCGCTGTCGGTGACCTCGACGCCCTGCCACTTCTCGTCACCCGTGAAGACTTCGGCGTATTTCTTCTGGAACGCCTCGCGCGTCACGGTCTTTTCGACCAGATCGGCAACCTCTTGCGTCGTTGGCCAGATGTCCTTCAGGTAGACGTCATTGCCGTTCTTGTCCTTGCCAAGCGGCTCGGACGTGAGGTCGATGTTCATGTCGCCCGCGATCGCATAGGCCACCACCAGCGGCGGGGAGGCGAGGTAGTTCGCGCGCACGTCCGGACTGATCCGGCCTTCGAAGTTGCGGTTGCCCGAGAGAACCGCGGTCGCGATCAGGTCGTTGTCGTTGATCGCCTTCGAAATCTCCGGCTGCAGCGGGCCAGAGTTGCCGATGCAGGTGGCGCAGCCATAACCCACGAGGTTGAAGCCGATGGCGTCCAGATCCTCTTGCAGGTTTGCAGCTTCAAGGTATTCGGACACGACCTGCGACCCGGGTGCCAGCGAGGTTTTCACCCACGGCTTCCGTGTCAGGCCCAGCGCCCGCGCCTTGCGTGCAACCAGACCGGCGCCGATCATCACGTAGGGGTTCGAGGTGTTGGTGCAGGAGGTGATCGAGGCGATCACGACCGAACCGTCGCGCAGCTCGTAATCCTCGCCTTCGACCTTGGCGGTCTTGCGCACGTCAACCAGCGTGTCGCCGTCCTGCGCGCCGCCGCGGTATTCCGACACAACGTTGTAGAACGACTTGGCAGAGTCGGTCAGCGGGGTGTGGTCCTGCGGACGCTTCGGGCCCGAAACGGCGGGAACCACGGTGCCCATGTCGAGGTGCAGCGTGTCGGTGTAGACGGGCTCGTAGTCCGCGCCGCGCCACATGCCGTTGGCCTTTGCGTAAGCTTCGACCAGCGCGATGCGGGCCTCATCCCGGCCGGTCTGGCGCAGGTAGCGGAGCGTTTCGTCGTCGATCGGGAAGAAGCCGCAGGTCGCGCCGTATTCGGGGGCCATGTTGGCAATGGTCGCACGGTCGGCCAGCGGCAGGCGGTCAAGGCCTTCGCCGTAGAATTCGACGAACTTGCCGACCACGCCCTTCTTGCGCAGCATCTGCACGACCTTGAGCACGAGGTCGGTCGCCGTAGTGCCTTCGACCATCGAGCCGGTCAGCTTGAAGCCGATGACGTCCGGGATCAGCATCGAGATCGGCTGGCCCAGCATCGCGGCTTCGGCCTCGATCCCGCCGACGCCCCAGCCAAGGACGGCGAGGCCGTTCACCATGGTGGTGTGGCTGTCGGTGCCGACCAGCGTGTCGGGGTAGGCGACTTCTTCACCATTCTGGTCCTGGTCGGTCCAGACGGTCTGCGAGAGGTATTCGAGGTTCACCTGGTGGCAGATGCCGGTTCCGGGCGGAACGACGCGGAAGTTGTTGAACGCCTTCTGACCCCATTTCAGGAAGGTGTAGCGCTCCATGTTCCGCTCATACTCGCGGTCCACGTTCATCTGGAAGGCGCGGGGGTTGCCGAATTCATCGATCATGACGGAGTGGTCGATGACCAGGTCAACCGGGTTCAGCGGGTTGATCTTTTGCGGGTCGCCGCCCAGCGCCTTGATGCCGTCGCGCATTGCCGCAAGGTCCACGACCGCGGGAACGCCGGTGAAGTCCTGCATCAGCACGCGCGCGGGACGGTAGGCGATTTCGCGGGGGTTCTTGCCGCCCCGCTGCGCCCATTCGGCAAAGGCCTTGATGTCCTCGACATGCACGGTCTTGCCATCCTCGAACCGCAGCATGTTTTCCAGCACCACCTTGAGCGCGGCCGGCAGCTTCGAGAAGTCGCCGAGCCCTGCCTCTTGTGCGGCCGGGATCGAGTAGTAGGCGAGCGACTGGTCGCCCGAGGAAAGCGTGCGGCGGGTCTTGGCGGTATCGTGTCCGACGATGATGGTCATGGATGGCTCCCTTGGCATGGACCGGGGTCTTGCTGCCATGCTCTTGCCCCATTGCGCCGCGCCGTTCAAGGGGGAAGGGCCCTATTTGTATACCGTTGTGCACAGAATTTTTTGCCCGATGCTGTTGCATGTTGGAAACACTCTCAAAACCTTGATTGGCAAAGGGGCATGGTGGCGGCTACCCACGATGCAGAACCACGCAAAGGAGCGCCCATGCGCCGGATCATCAGTACCGCCCTTGGTCTTCTTGTGGCGGGGGCCATAGGTCTGTCCAACCCTGCCGGGGCGCAGGAAAATCCGGTTCTGATTGAGCTTTACACCTCGCAGGGGTGTTCGGCCTGTCCGCCGGCGGACGAGCTGATGGAACGGCTTGCGGCGCGGGCCGACGTGATCCCGCTGGCGCTGCACGTGGACTACTGGGACTACATCGGCTGGGCGGATCGCTTTGCCGATCCCGCCTTCACTAACCGCCAGAAGGGCTATGCCCGCGCGAATGGCGACCGGTCGATCTACACCCCGCAGATGATCGTGAACGGGCAGGACAGGGTAGAGGGCTTCCGCCCTATTCAGGTGGCCGACCTGGTGACAACGCACCGCACCCGCCAGCACCCGGTACGCGTGACCCTGACGCGCGAGGGGACGCAGATCCGCATCCATCTTAAGGCGGAACCGCCGCTGCCGCATGAGGCGCTGATCCAGCTTGTCCGATATCGCCCGCAGGAAACGGTGGCGATCGAGCGAGGGGAGAACGCTGGCAAGACGCTGACCTACTACAACATTGTCACCCTGTGGGAGACGATTGCCCGCTGGGACGGCGCCGCCCCGATGGAGATGTTGAGCGCCGCCGAGGGAGATGAACCTGTCGTCGTGGTCGTGCAGGCGCCGGACTACGGGCCGGTTCTGGGTGTGGCCCGACTGCAGTAGGTCTATTTCCAGCGGCGGTGGATCCAGAACCATTGATCAGGGTGTGCGCGCACCCGTTCCGCCAAGCTGTCGTTCAGCGCCTGCGTCATCGTTACCGGATCGGTGTGAGGAATCGGCGCTTCCAGATCCACCGTGAAGTTCAGGCCGTCGGGCAGGCGCGTCGCGTAAAAGGGGATCAGAAGCGCGTCGTACTTGAGCGCGAGCTCCGCTGCTGAAAGGGCGGTCCGGGCGGGCTGGCCGAGGAAATCAAGTTGGGGCGCCCCGGCGATATGCTGGTCGACCAGAAGGACCGCCTGGCCGCCGTCGCGCAGGTGGCGAGCGAAGCCGGCGGTGCCCTTGCGCCCCTGCGGGAATGAGTGGCCGCCCACGGCCTCCATCATGCGTGTGTAGTGTTCATTGAAGAACACGTTGCGCATCGGACGGTAAAGTCCTGCGATCTCAATCCCCTGTGCCGCCAGAACGGCGCGGCCGAACCCGAAGTTGCCAAAGTGGCCGGTCACGAAGATCGCAGGCCGCCCCTGGTCACGCGCCTGCCGCAGTGCCTCCATTCCCCGGCCAGTGGGTTGGTGCGCCCGCGCCTGTGCCATCAGCTCGTCGGTGGCGTAATTCTCGATCAGCAGCCGGCCCATGTTGTTGGCGACGCGGCGGGCGATGCGGTCACGCTCTGCCTCTGGCATCTGCGGATGGATAAGGGCAAGGTTTTCACGCGCCCGGTCCAGATAGCCCGCCATCGGCGCCACGATCCGTTCGGCGATCCAGCCCATCAGCCGGATACGCGGACCGCGCGGCAGCCGCAGGGCCAGCCAGATCATCCCGCGGAATACCCGGTCCGACATCCAGTCGCCCCAGCCCTGGCCTTTGTGCCGCTCTGTCATCCCGTACCGCTTTGCTGTGGCAGCGGCGGCGTCGCCACCCGCGTTTCCCGGTGCCAGACATAGAGCCCGGCCCCTACGATCACAAGCGCACCGACGCCGGTCCAGATGTCGGGGTATTCGCCGAACAGCAGGACCCCCCAGAGCGTTGCGAACAGCAGCCCGACATAGCCGAAAGGGGCGACCACTGCGGCCTCGGCCATGGTAAAGGCGCGGATCAGCAGAAGCTGACCGGAGGCGCCGATCAACCCGATGATCAGGAAGCCGGGAACGTGCCGCCATTCCGGCGTGGTCCAGCCAAACGGAAGGGCTGCCGTGGTCAGGGCGGTGCCGATCAGCGCGGTGTAAAGGAGCGCGGTCCACACGCTGTCCTCGCGCCCGACAAGACGCGTGGTGATCGCATGGCCGGCATAGCAGACAGCCCCAAGGAGGGGCAGAAGTGCCGCGGGGGAAAAGACGCCGCTGCCCGGGCGGATGATGATCAGCGCTCCGCACATCGCGGCGATCACCCCGAACAGCCGGCGTGGCCCGATCCGTTCGCCCAGGAACAGCGCGGCGCCCAAGGTGATGAGGACCGGGTTGATGTCCATGATCGCCGTGGCCTCTGCCAAGCCGATGAAGGGCAGGGATGCAAAGAAAAGCGCCGTCGCCCCCACCTGAAAGACCGATCGCAGCGCGTGGGTGCCAAGGTAGTTCGTCCGCAGCAACGGCCGCATCCGCCCGAACAGTAGCACGATCATGATGGCTGTCTGCCCGGCATAGCGTGCCCAGACCACCTGTACCGGCCCATAAAACGCGATCAGCGTCTTTGCCAACGCGTCCATCACGGTGAACAGGGACACCGCGCCGATCATCAGAAGAATGCCCCGCGACCCGGGGCCAAGTGACGAATACCATGACATGGCGCGGACCCTACGACCGCCGGTGCGCCAGCGCAATGGGCCGCGGCGGCTTGTGTCGCTGCATGACCGGCGGGCCGCCGCGTGTGCCCCTGCGGAAATAGGCGGCATCCGGTCACAGATGAGCCAACAGGGGCTACTGCCCCTTCTCGACGTCACCATAAGCACTTATGGTCAACTTATGGACGTCATTATCACGGTTACTCTCTTTGCTGCATTGTTCCTGCTGATCGGCATTTCAGAGCCGCTCGCCGGCAGGTTCAGGATTCCCTACAGCGTGATGCTTGCAGCCGTGGGGATCGTGATCGCGGTCGGTGCAACCTACTTCGTCCAGACCGACCTGACCGACGCGCTCAACCCGGTGGCGCAGGTCATCGTGAACCTGCCGATCACTTCGCAGGTGTTCCTTTACGTCTTTCTGCCGACGTTGTTGTTCCAGGTGTCGCTGGGCCTGAACCTGCGGCGGATGATGGACGACTGGGTGCCGATCCTGACCATGGCGGTCGTGGCGGTGGTGGTGGCGACGCTTGCGGTTGGCTATGCGCTGGCGCCGATCGCGGGTCTGCCGCTGACCGCCTGCCTGCTGATCGGGGCGATCGTGTCCACCACCGATCCATCCGCGGTCGTTGGCATCTTCCGCAACATTGCCGCACCCCAGCGCCTGACCCGCATCGTCGAAGGTGAAAGCCTGTTGAACGATGCCGCGGCCATCGCGCTATTCGGCCTGTTCATCACCTTCGTGATGCGCGGCGTTCCGGATCCCGAAATCGGCGCGGCGCTTTTGCAGTTTCCTTGGCTGGTGGTGGGCGGGCTTGCTACCGGCTGGGTTACCGGGCGGATCGCCGTCGGGGTCATGTCGCTGGTTGGGCGCTACCTGCTGGCGCAGGTGTCGATCAGCGTGGCGCTGCCATATCTGACCTATGTGCTCGGCGAACGGCTGTTGGGCGTCTCTGGCGTGATCGCGGTGGTGGCGGCGGGGATGACGCTCAACCTCGTGGGGCCGGCGCGGCTGCAACCGGCTGCCTGGAATTATTTGCGGGAAGTGTGGGACCTTCTGGCCCATTGGGCGGGCGCGCTGATCTTCGTGCTGGCGGCGTTGCTGATCCCACGGCTGATGGGGGATGTGCAGCTGGCCGACCTCGGGTTGCTGCTGGTTGTGATCGGCGCGGCATTGGGAGCGCGGATCTTCATGCTGTTCCTTGTCCTGCCGATGTTGAGCGGGATGCGCCTGTCACCGCGCGTCCAGCGGCCTTACAGGCTTGCCATCCTCTGGGGCGGCCTGCGCGGTGCCGTGACGCTGGCGCTTGCTCTGGCGGTGACGGAGAACGTCCGCGTCGCGCCAGAGGTGCAGCGTCTAGTCGGTATCCTGGCCACGGGGCTCACGCTGTTCACGCTGATCGCGCAAGGGACGACGCTCCGCTGGATCATCGCGCGGCTGGGCCTTGACCGATTGTCGCCCATCGATGCGGCCCTGTCGCATCAGGTGATCGCCGTCGCGCTTCAGAACGTGCGTGAGGATGTGGCGGATACCGCCCGCCACAACGCCTTTGCGCGTGAAACCGTCCGGGCCGAGGCCAAGCGGTTCGGCGAACGTCTGGATGAGGCCGTGCGCCGGGCCGAGGCGGGAACCGAGATCCAGGACCGCGACCGGATCACGTTGGGGCTGATCGCGCTTGCGGGTCGCGAACGTGATCTGGTGCTTGAACATTTCCTGCAGCAGCTTGTTTCGCAGCGGCTGGTGGAACGGATGCTTTCTGACGTCGACCGGCTGATCGAGGCGACGCGTCTTGAAGGACGTGGCGGCTACCGCAACGCCGGGCGCAGGGCGCTTGGCTACGGGCTTGGCTATCGCTGGGCCGTCGCGCTCAACAACCGGCTGCGGATTTCGGGGCCGCTGGCCCGGCTGACGGCGGAGCGGTTCGAGATCCTGCTGAACCAGCGCATGATCCTTCAGGATCTGCACGGCTACATCGACACCAAGATCCGCCGCATCCATGGGCGAAGGGTGGCCGACCTTCTGCACGAACTGCTCGCCCGGCGCGAGGAAGCGGCCGAGAGCGCGCTGGAGGGGCTTCGCCTTCAGTATCCGGGTTACGCTGAGGAACTGGAAAGGCAATACCTGCGCCGCACCGCCTTAAGGCTGGAGGAGCGGGAATACGATATTTTGTTCGCTGACGGGCTGATAGGTCCCGAACTTCACACCAAGCTGCGCCAGCAGATCCAGCGCGCCCGCGCCGAGGTGGAGCCGCGGCCAAAGCTGGATCTTGCGGTGCGGAAGACGGAACTGGTTGGCCAGTTCCCGCTGTTCGCGGATCTGGACGAACGTGTCCGCAAGCGTTTGGTGCGCGCGCTGAACACGATCTATGCTGAACCCGGCGACATCCTGATCCGCCGGGGCGAGGCGCCGCGCAGCGTCTATTTCATCGCCACCGGCGCGGTGGAGGTCGATACTGCGGGTAACAAGATTCGCCTCGGCCGGGGTGAGATGTTCGGCCAGTTGACGATCCTCGCGCGGCAGCGGCGGCGCGGGCAGGTGACGGCGATCAGCCATTCGACCCTGCTGGCGCTGGACGAGACACGCTTCCGTCGCTTGCTGGAACGACAACCGTCGCTGCGGCAGGCGGTGCGTGACAGCGCCGCCCGCCGTGGCGTAAAGCTGGCCGAGGGAAGCCTGCCGGACGACGAGGCACTGCCGCCCACCACCGCGCAGGTTGCCGAGCCAGTGGCGGCAGAGGAGCTCGCTGCCGTGGCCGCCGAGGAAGCACCCGAGGAGGCCAAAACCAGCGCGGCGTGATGGCTCAGCCTGCCTGCCGCGCGTGGAACACGAAGCCTAGCAGGTTCAGCAGCACCTGCGCGGCAAGGATCGCCGTGCCGCCCGTTGGGTCATAGTCCGGGGCAACCTCGACCAGGTCGATGCCCACGATTTTGTGCTGGCGGCTGACGGCTTGCAGCAGTTCCAGAACTTCATAGTACAGGAAGCCGCCGTGGCTGGGCGTTCCGGTGCCGGGCGCGATCGAAGGGCAGAAGCCGTCGATGTCGAGCGTGACATAAACCTTTGCGCCCGACGGTATCCGTGCCGCTGCGGCCGGCACGCCCATTGCCCTGATCTGCCGGACAGACAGGATGTCGCCGCCCATGGCGCGGGCTGCCTCATACCCCTCACGGGCGGTGGAGCTCACGTTGCGGATGCCGTAGTGGGAAATGCCAGTGATATGGGACCGTTCCGCCGCCCGCCGCATCGGGTTGCCATGTCCGAAACGCACGCCGTGCCGTTCGTCCACGAAGTCCAGATGCGCGTCGATCTGCAGGATGTGGATCGGGCCTTGTCCGTCAAAGGCGTTGATGCAGGGAATGTTGACCGAATGGTCGCCCCCGATGACCACCGGCAGCGCCCCCGCGGCCAGAATGGCGCGAACGCCGGTCTCGATGTTGGCGTGGCTTTTCATCGTGTCGGTATGGATGATGTCGGCGTCGCCGATGTCCACGATCCGCACGTCCGGGCCAAGGTAGGTGGCGTCATCCTCATGGTCATAGGCGCCGGCGTGGCCGAAGCTGAACAGCGTCGATGCCTCGCGCACCGCGCGGGGGCCAAAGCGCGCGCCAGGACGGAACTGCGTGCCAAAGTCGAAGGGTGCGCCCAGCACGGCCACATCGGCATCGATCGCGGACCAGTCGGGCTGATAGGGGCGTTTGCCAAAGGTCGAAATTCCGACAAAGGGCAGGTTCAGCCGCCCGCTTTCATATCCATGCGCCATGCGCGTCTCCCTGTTTTTCCGCTACGGTACAGCTGCTGGCGCGCAAGGCAAGAAGGGGCTTTGCTTTTCCGGCAAGCCATGAAATAGGGAAGCGCCAAACGAAAACTCCCAAGGAGACCCCCATGGAGATTCGCGAGGCGCTCACCTTCGACGATGTTCTGCTGGTTCCGGCCGCAAGCACGGTTCTGCCGTCCGAGGCAGACACCACCACCTTCGTCACGCGGTCGATCCGGCTGAACATTCCGCTTCTTTCATCGGCCATGGATACGGTGACCGAAGGACGCATGGCCATTGCCATGGCACAGGCAGGCGGGATGGGGGTCATCCACCGCAACCTGAACGTCGAGGCGCAGGCCGCCGAGGTGCGCCGGGTCAAGCGGTTCGAAAGCGGCATCGTCTATTCCCCGATCACCCTGCGTCCCGACCAGACACTGGCCGATGCAAAGGCGCTGCAGGACCGCTATAACGTCACCGGCTTCCCGGTCGTGGATGAGGCGGGGCGCGTGGTCGGCATCGTCACCAACCGCGACATGCGCTTTGCGAGCGATGACCGGACGCCCGTGCGGGTGATGATGACCTCTGAAAACCTGGCCGTGCTGCACGAGCCGGCCGATCTGGACGAGGCGAAGAGCCTGATGAAGGCGCGCCGGATCGAAAAGCTGCTGGTGACCGATAAGGAGGGCAAGCTGACCGGCCTGCTGACCTTGAAGGACACGGAAAAGGCGGTGCTTAATCCGAATGCATGCAAGGATGATCTGGGTCGTCTGCGCGTGGCTGCCGCCACGACCGTGGGTGATGCAGGGTTTGAGCGTAGCGAGGCGCTGATCGACGCGGGTTGCGACCTGATCGTGATCGACACGGCACACGGACATTCCGAAGGCGTGGCCCGGGCGGTGGAACGGGTCAAGGCGCTGTCGAATTCGGTACAGGTGGTGGCGGGTAACGTGGCCACGGCCGAGGCAACGCGTGCATTGATCGACGCTGGGGCGGATGCGGTGAAGGTGGGCATCGGGCCCGGCTCGATCTGTACCACACGTATCGTGGCGGGCGTTGGCGTGCCGCAGCTGACCGCGATCATGGACGCGGCCCGCGCCGCCGGCGATATTCCGGTGATCGCCGATGGCGGCATCAAGTTTTCGGGTGACTTCGCCAAGGCGATCGCCGCTGGCGCTTCTTGCGCAATGGTGGGCAGCATGATCGCCGGCACGGACGAAAGCCCGGGCGAGGTGATCCTGTACCAGGGCCGCAGCTTCAAGTCCTACCGCGGCATGGGCAGCCTTGGCGCCATGGCACGCGGTTCGGCCGATCGCTATTTCCAGAAGGATGCGGCCAGCGACAAGCTGGTGCCCGAAGGGATCGAGGGGCAGGTGCCCTATAAGGGTTCCGCTGCTGCCGTGCTGCATCAGCTTGTCGGCGGCCTGCGGGCAGCGATGGGCTATACCGGCTGTGCCACCGTGGCAGAAATGCGGAAGAACTGTTCTTTTGTTCGGATCACGGGCGCGGGGCTCAAGGAAAGCCACGTGCACGACGTGCAGATCACGCGTGAAAGTCCGAACTACCGCGCAGGATAATCAACGCTCTGCACCGTGAAGTTGAGGTAAGACATGACACCAGCCGCCCGGGTGGCCGCAGCCATCGAGATTCTTGACCGCTGGCTGGCGGGCAGCCCGGTCGAGCAGGTGCTGACCAACTGGGCCCGGCAGAACCGCTTTGCCGGGTCTAAGGATCGCGCTGCGATCCGCGACCTAGTTTTCGACGCCGTGCGCCGCCGCCGATCCGCTGCCGCGATGGGCGGTGCCGATACGGGGCGCGGGCTGATGATCGGCACGCTGCGGCTGACTGGGCTGGAGCCGGCGGAGTTCTTTACCGGCGTCGGGCACGCGCCTGCGCCGCTGACGGAAACGGTACCGGTTGCTCCGCAGATGGCGCCGGCAGAGGCGCTGGATTGTCCCGACTGGCTTTACCCGCTGATGGAGCAGAGCTTGAGCGAAGAGACTGCGCGCGTCTTCCAAGCTCTTCAGTCCCGCGCTCCGGTCTTTCTGCGGGTCAACCTTTCACGGATTGGGCGGGAAGAGGCGATTGCCGCCCTTGCCGACGAAGGGATCGTGGCGCGCCCGGTTGCGCTGGCCACCTCGGCCGTTGAGGTGACGGAGGGCGCGCGAAAGGTGCAGGCCTCGCGCCTTTACGCCGAGGGGCTGGTGGAACTTCAGGATGCGGCGTCCCAAGCAGTCGCAGAGATGCTGCCCCTGCGGGACGGAATGCGGGTGCTGGATTACTGCGCGGGTGGCGGGGGCAAGACGCTGGCTGCCGCAGCGCAGGCGCGGCTTGATCTTTACGCACATGATGTCGATCCGCGGCGGATGGCGGACCTTCCGACGCGGGCGGCGCGGGCAGGGACCAGCGTCCGGATATTGGAGACGGCCAAGGTGCGGGCGGCGGGGCCATTTGATCTGGTGCTGCTGGACGTGCCCTGTTCAGGCTCCGGTAGTTGGCGCCGCAGCCCGGAAGCGAAGTGGCTCTTGACATCCGAACGGCTCGCGCAGCTTGTGAGGATACAGACAAAGATACTTGATATCGCGGCCGAACTGGTAGCGGATGAGGGTGCGATTGCCTATGTCACCTGCTCACTATTGGACGCCGAGAACCGGGACCAGACGGCGGCGTTCCTTTCGCGGCATACGGGTTGGCGGATAGAGGAAGAGCGTCGCCTGACCCCGCTGGATGGCGGCGATGGATTCTACCTCTGCATCATGCGCCGGGCTTGACTCCGCCAGAGGTTGATCCATCCTTTCCCAGGCATGATCACCTCAGTTAATCGCACATTAACCGTTTACGGGCGCAATAGGGATGTGATTCTGACGGAGACATTCCTTGCCGCAGCCGCTTCTTACACCGCACCCGATCCTGCGGATGGCTTCTCAGTTCAGCCCGCGGCTCTGGCCGGTGCTGCCGGTCGTGCTTGTGCTGGGCGGAGGGGCTCTCTTGGCGGCCGATCAGATCGTGGGGCTGGCGCTTCTGACGCTTGCGGGCACGATCCTTGGGACAGTGCTGCTGTTCCGGTTGCTGCGGATACTGCACGACCACTCGCTGCGGCGGATGCGGCGGCAGGTGGCGGGTGTAGTGGAGCGGGACGCAGTGCCGGCCTTTACGACCGACGCGGACGGGACTGTCCATTACCAGAACCGCGCGGCCACCAGCCGGTTCGGCGCGGACGGGCAGACCCTACGGCGGCGGCTCGAAGGGCTGTTCGCGCAGCCTTCCAGCACACTCTACCGACTGCAACGGCAGGCAGAGGAGTCGGGTGCCGCCCGCGAGGATGTTGCGACCTGCAGCGGCACCGCGCGGCTTTCGGTGCATCAGGTTCCGGGCGGTTTCCTGTGGCGGCTGGAAGAAACGGCGGGCTCGGACCTCGAAGGCCGGGCGGCAGAGCCGGTGGCACTGCCGCGGGTGATCGTGAATTCTGCCGGCAGCGTGCTGTCGATAAACCGCGCCATGAAGAAGCTTCTGGGACAGGAAATTGCTCGCTGGTCGGACGTTTTTCCCGAACAGCCGCGATCGGGGCAGCAGGTGACCCTGCCGAATGGCGAGCGGATGCTTGTTGCCGCGACCAATGCCGCCGCAGGGCGCAAGGAAATCTTTCTACTGGGAGACGCTGAGATGCAATCAACCGGGGAAGAGGGCCAGGGTCTTGGGTTTGAGGAACTGCCCGTAGGCTTGCTGCGTCTGGGCCAGCAGGGCGAGGTTCTTGCCGCGAACCGGCTTGCCCGGGAACTGCTTGCGGCAGAGCCGGGGCCGGATGACCGCCTGTCGGATCTGGTCGAAGGGCTGGGGCGTCCTGTTGGCGACTGGGTGGCCGACGCCTTCGCTGGCCGCATCCTTGGCCGGCCTGAAATCGTTCGGGCCAGCCATGCGCCTGAGGAGGTCTTTGTCCAAGTGACGCTGCGCCGCGGGCAGGAGGAAGGCACGCCGGTTCTTTACGCGCTGCTTCATGACGCAACCGAGATGAAGGCGCTTGAGGCGCAGTTCGTGCAAAGCCAGAAGATGCAGGCGATCGGCCAGCTTGCCGGCGGCGTTGCGCATGACTTCAACAACCTTTTGACTGCGATTTCAGGTCATTGTGACCTGTTGTTGTTGCGGCATGACAAGTCTGATCCGGACTATGCCGATCTTGTGCAGATCCACCAGAACGCCAATCGCGCGGCAAGCCTGGTGGGGCAGCTTCTTGCATTTTCACGCAAGCAGACGCTGCAGCCGCAGCTTATTGACCTGCGGGATGCGCTGACCGATCTGGGCCATCTTCTGAACCGTCTTGTGGGGGAACGGGTGCGGCTTCGGGTGGCGCAGCCGGCCGAACTTGACCTGATCCGCGCCGACCCGAGGCAGCTGGAGCAGGTGCTGATGAACCTCGTAGTGAATGCCCGCGACGCCATGCCAAAAGGCGGCGAGGTGCAGGTGACCGCCCGAAACATCCGGCTGGAGCAACCGCTCAGCCGAGATCGGGCCGTAGTTCCGCCGGGGGATTATGTCGTACTCCAGGTGATCGACGCGGGCGTGGGCATCCCGCCGGAAAGCATGACCAAGATCTTTGAGCCATTCTTCACCACCAAGCGGGCCGGCGAGGGGACAGGGCTGGGCCTGTCCACGGTCTACGGCATCGTCAAGCAGACCGGCGGCTTCGTCTTTGCAGACAGCGTCGTGGGCGAGGGTACAACCTTTTCCCTCTATTTCCCGGCGCACGAAGGCACCCGCGCAGCGCCGGAACCGGCCGAGCCTGCGGCGCCGGTGCTTGGTCCCGGCGAGGGGGTTGTTCTGCTGGTCGAGGACGAGGCGCCGGTACGGGCCTTTGCCGCCCGGGCCCTGCGGCTGCGCGGTTATACGGTGCTGGAGGCCGAACATGCCGAGGAGGCGCTCGAGATTCTGGAAAACCCCGAGGTCAAGGTGGACGTGTTCCTGACCGACGTGATCATGCCGGGCGTGGACGGGCCTACCTGGGTGCGTGAGGCGCTGCGCGACCGTCCCGGCGTCAAGGTCATCTTCATGTCGGGATATGCCGAGGACAGCTTTGCCGACACGCAGGCGCGAATCCCGAACTCGGTCTTCCTGCCCAAGCCGTTTTCGCTGACTGACCTGACAGCGACCGTTCAGGCGCAGCTAAGCTGAGGGCGGGGGCCAGAAGGCCCCCAGCCGTTTCATGCATGCGCCGGAACGTAGCGGGGAATGCTGTTGTACAGTTCGAAATCCGCGGCCTGTTCCGCGCGCAACCGGTCCGCCAGTGCCGGGTCCAGCGTCACGTCCGCATCCGGCGAGACGTTGACCCGCGGTAGCAGAACCTCGCAATCCAACCGGTCTTCGAGGAAGATCACGAAATCCTGGATATCCTCGTACCGGAACAGGTGATCGACGATCAGTTCACCCTGCTTGGTGAGGAACTTGCTTTGGGCGCCCACATCCGCAAAGGCCGGACGTTCAGCTTCCAGATACGCCTCGACAAAGGAGTTGAAGCTCATGTCGCGGGTGCTTTTGCGGGGATCGGACAGATCTTCGCGCTGACGAAAGCGATACCAGCTGCCCAGCCAGTCGATCGGTTCGCGCATCAGGGCCGCCACTTCGAATTGGTGGCCCGCGGACTTCTCAAGATAGGGGGCCAGGAAACGCCTATAGCGCTGTGCGTTGGTATGTTTCAGTTCTGGCGGACGCTGGATAGAAACGCTGGCCAGCGATTCGAGCGCTGCGCCAATCGCGGTGGAGCCAGTCTTGGGCGTGGCAAGAAACACCAGCCGCTGCTGCCAAAAAACAAGCATGGCAATCCTTTACTTTCTATTGCCCGGGGAAAATGCCCCGCTCCGAGGCCCGCGTAAACATCTTCTTAACCTCTGCGTTAAAAAGTTGGATTTGAAGCGAATGCTCTGGAAATGTTCCCTGTTTGGTCCTATATGCGAACAACTGGCGAACACAGGCGGCGATTGCCGTTTCCAGCACGCTATGAAACAAAGGGTAGACCCTATGGCAACCGCGAGCTTACTCGACATGACCGACAAGCGCACAACAGACCGGCAGAAGGCGCTCGACAGCGCGCTTGCCCAGATCGAACGGCAGTTCGGCAAGGGCTCGATCATGCGCCTGGGGGGCGACAATCCCGTGGCCGAGATCGAGGCGACCTCTACCGGGTCGCTGGGTCTGGACATCGCCCTTGGCATCGGCGGCCTGCCGAAGGGGCGCATCATCGAAATCTACGGCCCTGAAAGTTCAGGGAAAACTACGCTGACGCTGCATGTCGTGGCTGAGGAACAGAAGAAGGGCGGCGTCTGCGCCTTTGTCGACGCTGAACACGCACTTGATCCGCTATATGCACGCAAGCTGGGCGTAAACCTGGACGAACTGCTGATCAGCCAGCCCGACACTGGCGAACAGGCGCTTGAGATCGTCGACACGCTGGTGCGGTCGGGGGCGGTGAGCCTTGTGGTTGTCGACTCGGTCGCGGCGCTGACGCCCAAGTCCGAGATCGAGGGCGACATGGGCGACATGCAGATGGGCTCCCAAGCCCGCCTGATGAGCCAGGCGATGCGCAAGCTCACCAGCTCGATCAGCCGGTCGAACTGCATGGTGATCTTCATCAACCAGATCCGGATGAAGATCGGCGTCATGTTCGGTAGCCCCGAAACCACCACCGGCGGCAACGCGCTGAAGTTCTATGCCTCCGTGCGACTCGACATCCGTCGCATCGGCTCGATCAAGGACCGGGACGAGGTGGTCGGCAACTCCACCCGCGTCAAGGTGGTGAAGAACAAGGTGGCTCCGCCGTTCAAGCAGGTGGAATTCGATATCATGTACGGCGAAGGCATCTCCAAGACCGGTGAGATCCTCGACCTTGGCGTCAAGGCCGGCGTGGTGGAGAAATCGGGCTCTTGGTATTCCTATGGCGACGAACGGATCGGCCAGGGACGTGAGAACGCGAAGAACTTCCTCAAGTCGAACCCGGCCATTACCGGTGAGATCGAGGAGAAGATCCGCGCCTCGCACGGGCTCGACTTTCACATGAGCGAGAATGACGCGTCTGACGACGTTGTCGACAGCTGATCAAGCACCAAAGCCCCGCCGCATTCCGGCGGGGCCTTCGTATCTGCGGCTTTCCAGTTCTACGGCGGCAGTGGACAGCGCAACGGGCTGCCGCTAAACGGTGTTTCCGAACCGCACCTGCCGGAGGCCCTCATGCCATCGCTCAACGACATCCGCTCGACCTTCCTCGACTACTTTGGCCGGAACGGCCACGCGGTGGTGGACAGCTCGCCTCTTGTGCCGCGAAACGACCCGACCCTGATGTTCACGAACTCGGGCATGGTCCAGTTCAAGAACGTCTTTACCGGGGTTGAGCAGCGCGACTATTCCCGCGCCACGACGGCCCAGAAATGCGTCCGCGCCGGGGGCAAGCACAACGATCTCGACAACGTGGGCTACACCGCCCGGCACCACACGTTCTTCGAGATGCTCGGCAACTTCAGCTTCGGCGACTACTTCAAGTCCGAGGCCATCCCCTATGCTTGGGAGCTGATCACCAAGGAGTTCGGCATTCCCAAGGACCGGCTGCTGGTCACCGTCTACCACACGGATGACGAGGCCGCGAACATCTGGAAAAAGGCCGCGGGCCTGTCGGATGACCGCATCATCCGCATCCCGACCAACGACAACTTCTGGATGATGGGTCCGACCGGTCCCTGCGGTCCCTGCACCGAAATCTTCTTTGACCATGGCGACCACATCTGGGGCGGCCCCCCCGGCAGCGCCGATGAGGATGGCGACCGTTTCATCGAGATCTGGAACCTCGTCTTCATGCAGTTCGAACAGCATGAGGATGGCAGCCGCACCGGCCTGCCGCGCCCGTCGATCGACACCGGCATGGGGCTGGAGCGGATCGGC
Source organism: Rhodobacteraceae bacterium LNNU 3342 (assembly GCA_008711135.1). GTDB lineage: Bacteria > Pseudomonadota > Alphaproteobacteria > Rhodobacterales > Rhodobacteraceae > Halodurantibacterium. The sequence continues at coordinate 162,772 of VUAW01000004.1, read as the reverse complement.
GCGCTGCTGCAGGGCAAGCACGACAACTATGACACCGACCTGATGCGCAGCCTGATCGAGGCCTCGGCCCACGCGACGAGCGCGGACCCGGATGGTCCCGGCAAGATGCACCACCGGGTCATTGCGGACCACCTGCGTTCGACCTCATTCCTGATCGCGGACGGAGTCATGCCGTCGAATGAAGGGCGAGGCTATGTGCTGCGCCGGATCATGCGCCGCGCGATGCGCCATGCCCATCAGCTGGGCGCGCAGGATCCGCTAATGCACCGGCTGGTGCCCGCGCTGGTGCGGCAGATGGGAGCCGCCTATCCCGAACTTACCCGCGCGCAGGCGCTGATCGAGGAAACGCTGCGGCTGGAGGAAACGCGCTTCCGCCAAACGCTGGATCGCGGTCTTCGGCTGCTGGACGACGAGCTTGGCCGCCTGCCCGAAGGGTCGGCGCTGCCTGGCGAAACCGCGTTCCGGCTTTACGACACCTATGGCTTCCCGCTTGACCTGACGCAGGACGCCCTGCGGGAAAAGGGCCGGGCAGTCGATGTCAACGGCTTCGAGGCCGCAATGGCCGAACAGAAGGCCAAGGCACGTGCCGCCTGGGCCGGTTCCGGCGAAACCAAGGAAGCCGCGATCTGGTTTGACCTTGCCGAACAGCACGGGGCCACGGAATTCTTGGGCTATGACACCGAAAAGGCCGAAGGCCAGGTTCTGGCGCTTGTCGCAGGCGGGGCCGCTGTCGCGGAGGCCAAGGCGGGCGACAGTGTCCAGATCGTCGTGAACCAGTCGCCGTTCTATGCGGAATCTGGCGGGCAGGTGGGCGACAGCGGCATGCTGCGCACCGAGACCGGCACCGCCCGCATCACAGACACGAAAAAGGCGCAAGGCGTGTTTGTCCACGTGGCCGAGGTGACCGAAGGCACGATCAGCACCGGCCAAGGTGCGGAGCTTGAGGTTGATCACGCCCGGCGCAGCGCCATCCGCGCCAACCATTCGGCAACGCACCTGCTGCACGAGGCACTGCGTCAGGCCCTGGGCGATCACGTCGCGCAGCGCGGGTCGCTGAATGCCGAGGATCGCCTCCGCTTTGACTTCAGCCACTCGAAGGCGCTGACGCCCGAGGAGCTGCGCCGTGTCGAGGATGAGGTGAACACCTTCATCCGCCAGAACTCTCCGGTCACGACGCGGATCATGACGCCGGACGAGGCGCGGGCGCTTGGTGCGCAAGCGCTGTTCGGCGAAAAATACGGCGACGAGGTGCGCGTGGTGTCCATGGGCCAGCAGGACGGCTCGGGCAAGGGCAACGACGGGCGCACCTACTCATTGGAACTTTGCGGCGGCACCCATGTGGCACGTACCGGCGACATCGGCGTCTTCGTGTTGCTGGGGGACAGCGCGTCATCTTCGGGCGTGCGCCGGATCGAGGCGCTGACGGGCGAGGGTGCGCTGGCGCATCTGGCCCAACAGTCGGCCCAACTGGCCGAGGTTGCCGGCGTGCTGAAGGCCCAGCCGGCAGAGCTTGCGGATCGTCTGCGTGCGCTGCTGGATGAACGTCGCGCCCTTCAGAATGAGGTCGCGCAGCTGCGGCGTGAACTGGCGATGGGCGGTGGTTCCGGCAACGGCCCAGAGGCGAAGGACGTGAACGGCGTCAAGTTCCTTGCGCAGGTGCTGTCCGGCGTCTCGGGCAAGGACCTGCCTGCCCTGATCGACGAGATGAAGACCCGCATCGGTTCGGGCGCGGTGCTGCTGGTGGCGGATACCGGCGGCAAGGCAGCCGTTGCTGCAGGGGTGACCGGGGACCTGACGGGCCGCGTTTCGGCGGTCGATCTGGTCAAGGCCGCGGCGGCGGAACTGGGTGGCAAGGGCGGCGGCGGCCGTCCGGACATGGCGCAGGCCGGGGGCGCGGATGCCTCGCGGGCCGATGCGGCGATCAGCGCGGCCGAGGCCGTACTTGGGGGGATGGAATGAGCGCACTCTGGATTGCCCATGTGCATGTGACTGACACCGAGGCATACAAGAAATACGCAGCCATCGCGACGGAAGCGATCGCCGATCACGGCGGCGTCTTCCTTGCGCGTGGGGGCCGCTACCAGCAGTTGGAAGGGAACGAGCGCCCGCGCAACGTGGTCGCGCGCTTCCCGAGCTTTGATGACGCCATCGCCTGCTACAACTCGCCCCGCTACCAAGAGGCACTGGCCTTTGCCAAGGGCGCGTCCGAGCGGGATCTGGTGATCGTCGAAGAGACGTGATCGCCGGGGGCGCCGTCATGATCCGACGTCGGACGTTCCTTGCCGGGACGGCGGCGCTGTTGGCCGCGCCGCCTGTGGTTGGGCAAAGCCTTCCCCAGATGGTGGTGATCGGCGGCGGCGCGGGCGGGGCAAGCTTTGCCCGCCGCCTTGCCAATGCGGGCGAGGGCCAGATCGAGATTACGCTGATAGAGCCCGCGCGGCTTTATCATCCGGCGTTCCTCTCCAACCACACGCTCGCGGGGGTAGATGCGCCTGCTGCGGCGGGGCATGGGTACGGCGCCCTGACGCGCACCTATGGCATCACCGTTATCCACGATTGGGCCCTGCCGGTCGATCCGTTCAAGCGTGAGGTTGCCTTAAGCTCTGGCGGGGCCATTGGCTGGGATCGGCTGGTTCTTGCGCCCGGCATCGAGTTTCAGGAAGGCGCGTTGCCCGGTTGGGACCTGACTTGGCAGGGGGCGATGCCCCATGCCTGGCGGGGCGGTGTGCAGGTCCGGATGTTGCGCGATCAACTGGCCGCCATGCCAGAAGGCGGCACCTTCTGCATCATTGCGCCGCGTGGCCCGTCGCGGGGTGCCTTTGCGGTACACGAACGGGTAGCGGCGGCGGCGCAGCTTCTGGTGGAAACGAACCCTACGGCCAAGATCCTGCTGGTGGATGCAGAGGAAGAGCCGCCGTTGCTTCCGGTCTTTGCCGCGGCGTGGGAGCGTCACGCGCCCGGCATGGTCGAACGCGTGGTTCCCGAAACGGTCGAGGTGCGCCCCGAGACGATGGAGGTGGTCCTGGATGACGACGTCCTCGCTGTCGACGTCTGCAACGCGATCCCGGCGCAGGTGGCGGGGCGGCTCGCGCAGGGGCTGGTGGATGGATCGGGCTTCGTGCCCGTCAGCCCGTGGAACCTGCAATGGGAAGCCGATCCGGCCATTCAGGTAATCGGCGATGCGGTGCACATCAGCGGCCTGCCACGTTCCGCTGCAATCGCGCAGGCCCAAGCCAGGGCGGCGGCAGAGGCGGTGCTGAGCGAGCTAACCGAAGCCTTCACCAATCCGCCCGACTATTCCGATCCCGCCTGGCCGCTGATCGGTCCGGGCGAGGCCGCACATCACTTCGCACGCTTTGAACCGGCCGAGGAAGACGCGGACCCTGTGACCCAGGTCGAGCAGGACGCAAGCCTGCCGGACGATCCGGCGGAAGTGTTTGACCACAACTTCCGCCAGTCGCTGGCCTGGTATGACGCCACGATTGAAGGGATGCTTGGCGCCTACACCCCGCCGGAGCCGGGCGGCACCGGCGGCCCCTGAACACCACCATCCTTGGGCGGCGCGGGCGGTCCCTGGCGTTCCACGGGTTCGGGAAGGGGCTCCCGTTCTGCCCCCGGCGACGAGTCGAAAAGGTGAACGTCCGTATCCGACGCCTCCGGACGTGCCGCAGGTTCGGGACGGGGCGGCCGCCGCGATGTGGTGGTGGCTTGAACCTCGGCGCCGATCTCGGCGCGGTGGCGGGGCAGGCAGTGCGGGTATTCCTGCTGGATCCACGCGAGCACCTTTTCCCGTACCTCGCACCGCAGGTCCCACGCGATCGGCGAAGTCCGGGCGCTCATCAACCCGCGGACCTGAATGGTGCGCTCCGTCACCTCGACTACCTGGATGTTCACCACGTTGCCATCCCATAGCGACGAGGCGCGGATGATCTCGGTCGCCTTTTCGCGGAACCGGTCGATGGGCATGGTATAGTCCACGTGCCACATAACTGTGCCGATGATGCTGGCGCTGTCACGGGTCCAGTTCTGGAACGGCTGCTCGATGAAGTAGGAAATCGGCACCACAAGCCGCCGCCAGTCCCAGAGCCGGATGGTGACATAGGTGGCGCGGATTTCCTCGATCCAGCCCCATTCATTTTCGACGATCACGACGTCGTCAATGCGGATGGGCTGGGTCAGCGCGATCTGGATGCCGGCGATCAGGTTAGCAAAGACCGGCCGCGCCGCAAAGCCCAGCACAAGGCCCGCGGCACCCGCGGAAGCAAGGATGCTGACGCCATAGCGCTGGACGCTTTCAAAGGTCAGCAGCATGCCGCCAACCGTGAACAGCACGATCAGCGTCTGTGCAGTGCGATGCAGCACGCGCACCTGGGTGATGTACTGGCGGGCGCGGAGGTTATCTTCGACATCGATCCGGTAGCGCCGGTTCGCCCGTTCCGCCATCAGGCTGACGATCACGCTGAAGATCCACCCGATGGTCAGGATCAGCAGCATGGTGGCGATGCGCTGGAACATCAACATGCCAAAGGGCGGCAAGTTGAGCGTCGGCGCGATCACGACCATGGCCAGCACCACGAAGGCCAGCCTGCTGGGGCGTCGGATGCTGCGCAAGAGAAGCGCGAAGAACCCCTCCTCGCGTTTCGGCAGGCGGCGCATGAACTGGACCAGGACCCAGTGGATCAGCAGCGCGACCCCTACTGCCACGAGGATGGCGGTCATGTTGGGCAGAAAGGGAAGCTGGCTTGTCCAGCCGAAGAAATGCGTGGTCAGGGAGGTTTGAAAGGTCATGATTTCTCCGCCTCAGGGCGCGGAAATTTCATGGGCATGCGTTCGGGTAGCGGGTGTCTCACCGTTGCCTCGTTCCGTTCGATGATCATCGGCAGAGGAACCCGCCCGCTTAAGGCTGCGTTTCACCACGAATTCGTGAACAGAAGGAGGGCGGTAGTGCCAGAGTTTGACGTCACAACCATCGATCTGGCAATTGTTGCCGCCTACATCATCGGAATCCTCGCCATCGGTATCTACGTCGGCCGCCAGCAGAAAGAGGCCGGGTCGTACTTCCTGGGCGGGCGCGGCGCGATCTGGCCCCTGATCGGGCTGTCGCTGATGTCGGCCAATCTTTCGGGCACGTCCTATGTCGGGCTTGCGGGATCGGGGTATGACGACGGGATCGCGGTCTGGAACTATGAGTGGGCCGCGACGGTGGTCCTGATCTTCTTTGCGCTGTTCATCCTGCCATTCTACCTGCGGTCCAAGGTCGACACGATGCCGCAGTTCTTGGAAAAGCGCTTTGACCGCCGCACTCGCTACGTCTTTTCTGGGTTTTCGGTCATCACCGCCATCTTCATCGACAGTGCGGGGGCGCTGTTCGCCGGTGGCCTCACGCTCCAGCTGTTGTTTCCGGACTATTCGCTGTGGTTCCTGATCGCCGTGATCGCGTTCCTTGGCGGGTCATACGTGATCTTTGGCGGACTGCGGGCGGTGATGATCACCGACACGATCCAGGCGGTCCTGCTTCTGGCGGTGGGCACCACCATCTTCGTGATGCTGTTCATTGAAATGGGGTCGTGGGAAGCGGTGCGCAATGCGGCGCCTGAGGGCGGCTTTACCCTGTTCAAGCCCGCCGACGATGACTTCATGCCCGCGCCCGGCATCCTGACCGGCGTGCTGTGGCTCAGCGTCTATTACTGGATTGCCAACCACGTGGTCGTGCAGAAGGTGCTGGCGGCCAAGGACACCAACAACGGCCGCTGGGCGTTCTGCTGGCGGGTGCCCTGCAGTTGCCGTTCCTGTTCATCCTGATCATGCCCGGCCTCATGGGGCGCCAGTTCTTCCCCGAGTTGGAAAACCCCGACCACATCTGGCCTGCGCTGGTGTTCGACTTCCTGCCGGTGGGGGTGCGGGGGCTGGCGCTGGCAGCGCTGATCGCGGCGCTGATGTCGACACTGGACTCCGTGCTGAACGGTTCGGCGTCGATGGTCATCAACGACTTCGTCAAGACCCGGAACCGGCAGGTGAGTGACGCCAAGCTCATGTGGCTCAGCCGGGCAACGGTGGCAGTGTTGATGGTGATCGCCGCGCTTTGGGCGCCGATGATTGGATCGTTCGGCAATATCGTGGAATACTTCCAATCATTCCTCGGGCATCTGACCATGCCGGTGGTGGCGGTGTTCCTTGGCGGCCTGTTCTGGCGCGGCGGCACGGCCGCGGCGGCCTTCTGGACGCTGGTCATCGGCGTGCCGGTCGGAATCCTGGCATTCATGGCGGGGCAGGTGCTGGAACTGTTCGAGCTTCAGTTCCTGTACGCCGCTGGCCTGATGCTGGTGCTCAGCGTGGCGATCTTTGTCACCGTCAGCCTGGGGACAGAACCCGGCGACGTCGATCTGGACGAGCTGACTTGGTCGCGTCGCTTCTGGACCGAGGAGAGCCGCGAGCTGCGCGACCTGCCGGCCTGGCAGAATTACCGCTACATCGGGCTGTTCCTGCTGATCGTAACGGCGGTGATGGTCTACATCTTCGCATGATGCAGATGTTTCAGCACACCCCGACGTGGCTGCTGACGCTGCTGGGCGCGCTGATCCTGGCGGGAACGCATCAGCTTGCGGGCGCAGTGCGCCCCGAACGCAGCCTGTCCCGCAGCGGGTGGCGGTCGTTCGTGGGCGGCGCTGGCTGTGGCTATGTCTTTGTCTTCATCCTGCCCGAACTTGCCGCGCATCAGGCGCGCATGACCGAAGGCGACCAGCTGACCATGTACGAGCGCGAGATCTTCCTCATGGCCTTGGTGGGGCTGGCGGCCTATTACGGACTCGACCGGCTGGCGCGGCGGCGGCAGACCCTGCGGCTGCCGGTGATCCATCGCGCGATGAGCAAGCCGGACTTCTGGCTGCACATGGGTGGCTTCGGGATCTACAACGCGATCGTGGGCTACATTTTGGGCCAGCGCCAAGAGATGGGCCTGGCTGAACTGACAGCCTATGTCGCCGCCTTGGGAATGCACTTTTTCGTTAACGACCATGATCTGCAGGAGGAGTTCGGCGACCTCTACCGGCAGGTCGGGCGCTGGGTGCTATCGGGGCTGGTGGTGCTGGGCTGGGTCATCGGTGCAGTGCTTGCTGTGGAACATGTTGTCACCGGGTTACTTTTCGCCTTCCTCGCTGGCGGGATGATCCTCAACATCCTCAAGCAAGAGCTTCCGTCGGAAAAGGACAGCAGCTTTCGCGCCTTTGGGCTGGGGGTGGTGACCTATATCGGATTTGGTCTTCTGCACGGGATCTGATCGGAACAACGCATGGACGCCGGAGTTGTAGTGGTAACGGAGACAACGGAGGAACACATGCCGATCGCCTCGCTCAAGGACCTTTACATCGACCAGCTGAAGGACATTCACAGCGCCAACTCCCAGGCACTGGAGGTGACAGAAGAGCTTGCCGCCGCCGCCAAGAACCGCGACCTCCGCAAAGCTCTTCAGGCGGGGGTAGAGGGTATCCGCTCGGGCATTAGCGCGGTTGACGAAATCCTCCGCGGCCACGGCGAAGACCCCGAAGGCGAACACTGCAAGGGGATGGAAGGACTGGTCGCGGAAGCCCGCGCTCATTCCCTGGAAGAGGATTTCAGCTCGGACGACACGCGCGATGCGATGATCATTACACAGTATCAGCGGATGGTGCATTACGCGATCGCGGGCTACGGCTGTCTGGTTGCCTTTGCCAGCCGCCTGGACCTGTCCGATGATGCGGCGGCGCTGCAGGAATGCCTGGATCATTCCTACAGCGGCGATCAGACGATGACCGATATTGCCACCGGCGGGGTAAATCAGGCCGCCGAGTAAAGCGCCCGTCCGGCGCCGGGGCCCCGCAGGTTCGCCTGCGGGGCTTTTTCATGTCCGCGGGCAACGGGAACCGAGACGGGCATCAGCGCGTTTCGCTTTGCCCATCTGGAGGTTCCCATGACCGTGCAGGAATGTGTCACAGCCGCGGCGCCCGTCGCGGCCCGGCCGCGCCTTTCCCATGTTTCCGATGACATCCCCGGCATCCAGCGCCGCCGCTGCGGCAAGGGCTTCACCTATGTCGATCCAGACGGCAAGACTGTTACCTGCGTCGAAACTCGTGCGCGGATCGAGGCGCTGGCCGTGCCCCCCGCCTGGCGCAACGTCTGGATCTGTATCGATCCGGCCGGTCACATCCAGGCCACGGGCATCGACGGCGACGGGCGCAAGCAGTACCGCTATCATCCAGACTGGAGCGCCTGGCGCGCCGAGGTCAAGTTTTCGCAACTGCCGGAATTCGGGCAGGCGCTTCCGCGCATCCGTCGCCGGATCGAGCGTGACCTGCGGGCCAGCCCCGGCAGCCCCGAGTTCAGCATTGCGGCGCTTGTGCTGCTGCTGGACAAGGCGCATCTGCGGGTCGGGAGCCGCCGGCACCGTGATGTGAGCGGCACCTATGGCGCAACAACGCTGCTGAACAAACACGTCTCGCTTGGCCGCGACGGGACCGTCCGGCTGGCCTTCAAGGCCAAGGGTGGCAAGCGCGTGCGCCGCACCCTGCGCGACCGGCAGCTTCACCGCGTGCTGCACGAGATCGACGACCTTCCCGGACGCAACCTGTTCACCTGGATCGATGACGAAGGCACCCCGCGCGAGGTTACCTCGGGGCAGGTGAACGACTGGCTGGCCGAGGCAGCGGGCGGCGCACCAATCACCGCGAAGACCTTTCGTACTTGGGCGGGCAGCGTATCTGCGTTGCAGGCGGCTGCCGAATGCCAGAAGGCCGGTACCCGCCTTACACCAATGATCATGGCCAAGGCCGCGGCAGAGCGGCTGCACAACACGCCTGCGATCTCCCGGAAGTCCTACGTGCATCCGGCAATACTGGAGCTGGCGGCAATGGAGCCGGCGGAACGGGAGCGTCTTCTGCCCCTGCGGGCGCCGGCGCAGCCCCGTGGCCTGACATGTGATGAACGCCGGCTGCTTGGGTTCCTTGAGGCATACGCTCAGATGAACAGCGTGGCGATCCAGATGCCGCCGCCGACTACAAGGTAGCCCAGCAGCACCAGAAGCCCGTCGCGCACCAATAGCCCCGCTGCGAACAGCGAAATGGCTGCTGCCGCGATCGAGGCCATCATCGGCACGAATTCCATCAACGGCATGATCAGGGTAATGATCAGGCAGGTCAGCAGCGCGATGAAGCTGGCGGGCCGGTCCACGAACAGCGTCAGCCGTTCCTTCAGCACCGGCTCGACATAGCTGATCGGCTTGCGCAGGAAGTTGACCGCCTTGTGCATGCGGTCGGATGACACCTTGCGGCTCTTGAGGAATGCCGGCAGCCACAGCCCATTGCGGCCGATGAGCATCTGCACCACGACCAGCGCGATGATCAGCGCCGAAAGCGTCGGCGTTCCCGGAATGGCAGAAACGGGCGACACCGTTATTAGCGCGGGCACCAGCAGAAGCGGCGCAAGGGATCGGTCCCCCATACCCTCGACCACCTGACCGACCGAAACCGTATCTTCGTCGCCCGCCTCGTCCAGGTCATCAAGGACCTTGGAGATTTCTCCCTTGTTGGCTTCCGCCATCGCTATTCCTTCACGATGGGAAAGCGGACCCGCAGGGGCCCGCTGTTCCAGCATGCTTATTGGGCCTGACGCGCTTCCTGGGTAATCGCGGTACCAGCGGCCGACAGATCCTGTCCGGCGCCTTCGACAGTGTTGCAGGCGGCGACGCCCAGCAGGATCAGGACGGGAAGAATTCGATAAATCATGTTCAACACTCCTGCCTTGATTGACGCCGACCAACGCGAGAGTGTTGTGATTGTTCCTAATCTTCCTGTGGGATGAGCCGGGTCACGCCGACGGCAGCCGCCCGTGCCAGATCCGCATCCAGCGACATGGGGATGTATTCTCCCCGGCGCCACAACTCTCCCAGATCATCATAGTGCCGGCTGAGCGGGTGACCCGACTGCCCGGTCGAAATGATGAAGACCGAACTGTCGGGATCGGCAAAGTCATAGACGCCGCGATAGCCCGCACCATGCACGTTGAAGAACGGGTCCGGCCCGCGCCCGGCGGTGGAACCGCGCATCAGCGTGTCGCCGTCGCCGCTGGTGGATTGGCGGATGTTCACGAAGTGCCGCAGGACACGCACGTCGCCCAGCACCGGATGGTCATGCGTCGCCTGATGCGCGTCGCCCCAGCGCCAGCTTTCGATGTTCGGCCCGTGCCGTTCCGTCAGGTAAACCAGCGCATCGTCCAGCGCCATCCGGCTGATGTCGGTGCAGCTTTCACGCGAAGAGGACTGGACGATGTTGCACCAGATGCCCGCGCCGCCGATGTCGCGGAACACGCGTTCCACGAACACGGCGTCGACATGGCGGAACCCGTCGGCAAGAGGGCCAAGTTCGTCCCGGATCAGCCGGTCCTGAAGTGCCCGCATCCAGGCGGAGTAGATGAGCGGCTCTGGAAGATGCTCGTTCATCTCTCCGTTCCACTCGGCCAGCAGAGCAAGCGCGCGCTGGCGCCGACGTTCGGGCGTGCCTTCGGGTGCGGCCTCGCCGGTGAACCAGAGGTCGGCAGCCACCAGCGGCAGCAGGGTCCGCGCCGCGTTGCTGACGGTATCAAGCTGCGCCTCGATGAAGCTTTCGCGGGTATGGACATCGCGCATCTGCATCAGGCGCAGCCAGCGCTGGATCCGCTGCGTGTCGCCCCACGAAAAGCTCATGTGTTCGGGGAAGGGCCTGTCGATGATCTTGTTGTTCGTGTTGCCCAGGATGCCGGTGGCAGGATCGATAAAGGCCGGGTTCGACTCGAACGGCAGCCGGCCCTGCCAGCGGTTGGTGGCGATCCAGCCGGGGCTGGGAATGCGTCCTTGGGTCTGATGCTGCGGGTGGCGCGCCGGCATGGCGCCCACCACCTGCATCGTAATGCGCCGCGCGTCCACTACCGTCAGGTTCTGCGAGGGCGCGATGAACAGGGGCGCGGCTTCCAGCGCCTCCTCCATCGTCTGGGCCTGCATCAGCCGCATGGCTGCAGTCATCGACGTGTCCTGCGGATCAAGAAGCGTCCAACTGACGCTCATCACATGGCCGCGTGGCGTGATGGAGGCGAGGTCATAGTGATGCCCCGGCAGGACAGGACCGTTTTCCGTCCACCGCAGGGTGAAGGTGCGAGGTTCCTCATTTGCGACGCGGATGATGGAGTGGCGGGTCTGGAACGGGGCCCAGCCGTTTGGCGTCTCGTACTCCTCGGGGTTGTCGGGATTCAGCCGTTCGACAAACAAGTCCTGATCGTCGAGGTAAGAGGAGGTGACGGCCCATCCCAGCTTATCCGACCGGCCCGCAAGGACGACCGGAATGCCCGGCATGGTCGCCCCGATGACCCCGCCCGATGCAAGCTCCAGCCGCGCGAGGTACCAGATCGATGGGGCGGTGAAGGCAAGGTGCGGATCGTTGGCCAACAACGTGCCCCCGGCGGCGGAACGGTTCGCCGCCGCTGCCCAGGCGTTGGACGCGCCACCCAGTCCCGGCTGCGGGAAGGGCGACAGCAGGTCATCCCCCGCCTTCAGCCGCCCGAACGAAGGCGGGACCTGCGGAAACAGGCTGCCATAGTCGGGCAGGGCAGCAATGGGCGCGTTCGGATCATCGGGCAGGATGTCGCGCAGCCGTTCCGGCGGCAGGACAAGCGAGAGCCGCGCACGCAGAACCTCATCCGCCAGATGGCCGGAAAGCTGCACGCCCATCAGCTTGATCAGCGCGATGGAGTCCGCCGGCTGCCAGAAGGCGATTTCATTCGAGAAGAGGAAAAACTCCGGCGCGCCGCGGCCCATGGCTTGTTCATTGATCTCGGTGATCCAGGCGTTGACGCCGCGCGAATACGCCTCAAGCGCGGCGCGTGTCGCATCGTCCTGCGCCGCGACCGAAGCCGCGGCGAGGCTGTAGATGTCGATCCGGCGCATCAACTCGTCGGTGCGCAGGGTGCGGGGGCCGAAGATCTCGGACAGGCGACCTTGGGCAGTGCGGCGCAGCAGAGTCATCTGCCACAGCCGGTCCTGCGCATGGGCAAGGCCCAGGCCGAAGAACACGTCCTCGTCGCTTGCGCCAAATATGTGCGGGACGTTGGCGTTGCTGCGAACGATCTCGACCTCGGCCCCCAAGCCGGTGACCCGGTGCGTGGCAGAGTAGTCGGGGATGGAGCGTGACACGAAGTAGTAAAGCACTGCCGTCACCAGCACGCCAAGCGCCGTAAGACCGATGAACAGACGCAGGAGCCAGCGGAAGGCGACGACCATGAAAAGCCCGCAGTTGACGGCAGAAGTGAACCCGGTAGTTAGAGATAAAGCCAGCAAAGTGCAATCGGCGGAGGAGGGGGCGAAAGATGGCGAAGGTCGCGTTTCTTGGATTGGGTGTCATGGGTTATCCGATGGCCGGCCATCTGCGCCGGGCGGGGCACGAGGTGACGGTATACAACCGCACCGCTGCCAAGGCCGAAGCCTGGGTAGCCGAACATGGCGGCGCCCATGCGCCAACCCCTGCCGCCGCCGCCAAGGACGCCGAGTTCGTCATGGCCTGCGTGGGCAACGACGATGACCTGCGTTCCGTCTGCATTGGCCCGGAGGGCGCATTTGCCGGGATGGCTGACGGTGCGATCTTTGTCGATCACACAACCGTATCCGCAAAGGTTACGCGAGAGCTTGCGGCAGAGGCCGCGGGCCGCGGGTTGGGCTTCGTCGATGCGCCCGTTTCAGGCGGACAGGCCGGGGCGGAAAACGGCGTGCTGTCGGTGATGTGCGGGGGCGATGAGGCGCAGTATGCGCAGGCTGAACCCGTCATCGCTGCTTATGCCCGCATCTGCCGCAGGCTGGGTGACAGCGGCGCGGGTCAGCTTGCCAAGATGATGAACCAGATCTGCATCGCTGGCCTAGTTCAGGGCCTGTCCGAGGCGCTTCGGTTCGGCGAAAAGGCGGGGTTGGATGGGCGCGCGGTAGTCGAGGTGATCTCGCAGGGGGCGGCGGGGTCCTGGCAGATGGCCAACCGGCACGGGACGATGCTGGACGACCAGTTCGACTTTGGCTTTGCCGTGGACTGGATGCGCAAGGACCTGAGCATCTGCCTTGAGACGTCAGAGGAAATCGGCGCGCCCCTGCCGGTGACAGCCTTGGTGGACCAGTTCTACAAGGACGTGCAGGCCATGGGGGGCGGGCGCTGGGATACGTCTTCGCTGATCCGCCGCCTGCGGGCGCTGTCGTAGAAGGGGCGCTCCCGCCCGTCTTCGATGCTGGCGCACCTCATCCCGTTGGGCCGGGCCGCGGGCTATGCCCGCGGCAGGCAGATCAGGGGATGATCCGGGTGTATTTCGTACCGCCGAGCGTCGCGCCGGCGATGAGCCCCGACTGGCCGAAGATCACCGCGATGACCGGTGCCTGCTGGGTGGTGCTGTCGAGCCCTGCGGCCGCGCCCTGATCGGGCAGCGCATAACGGACGTCGGCATTCACGGCCCAGCCTTCGGACTGGCGGAATTCGGCCAGCGCCTCTGGCGTCATGAAGAAGAGCGCGTGGGCGTATTGTTGCGCACCAATCTGGAAGCCCACGGTCGCCCGCGCGGCCGAATAGTAATCAACCGTCACATCCCCGATGCGCAGCGCGCCCTGCCCATAGCTGCCGCCGATGCCAAGCCCGGCCTCGGTGATCAGGGGCATATAGAGGATGCCCTGTGCCCGCGAGGCAAGGTCCTGCGTCCCCGGATAGCGGCTGAAGAGGAAATCGCGCGTCGCGTCCACCCGCGCATCAAGACGCTGCGCACCGTCGCTGCCGATCGGGTTGCCGCAGGCTGCCAGCGCGGTCAGGGCCATGCCCGCCAAGATGAAGGTCCTGCGCGAAGTAAGGTGTGTCATGCTGCCCGCCTCTTGTCGATGTTTTCCCTGACCGTACAGGATTTTCCCTGCCGTGTCACCGGCTTGTACCTCACACCTGCGGTGTCCCGCCGATCAGGCGGCAGGGGCCAGCATCCGCGCCACGGCAGGGGCAAAGTAAGTCAGGATCCCGTCGCAGCCCGCGCGCTTGAAGGCCAGCAGGCTTTCCAGCATCGCGCGGTCGCCGTCGATCCAGCCGCGGTCGGCAGCGCCGCGGATCATCGCGTATTCACCCGACACCTGGTAGGCATAGGTCGGTACGCCAAAGCTGTCCTTCACCCGGCGGCAGATATCAAGGTAGGGCATCCCCGGCTTGATCATCACCATGTCGGCACCTTCGGACAGGTCGCGGGCGACGAGGCGCAGCGCCTCGTCGGCATTCCCGGGGTTCATCTGGTAGGTCTTCTTGTCGCCGGTCAAAAGACCACTTGCGCCCACGGCGTCGCGGAAGGGCCCGTAGAAGGCGCTGGCGTATTTCGCCGAGTAGGACAGGATCGCGACATCAGTATGGCCAGCGGCTTCCAGCGCCGCCCGCATCGCGCCGATCCTGCCGTCCATCATGTCCGACGGGCCAAGGATATCGGCGCCGGCATCGGCTTGGGCCATGGCCATCTTCACCAATGCCTCGACCGTTTCATCGTTCAGGATGATCCCGTCGCGGACAAAACCGTCGTGCCCGTTGATGTTGTAGGGGTCGAGCGCGATATCCGTCATGATCGCGATGCCCGGCACCTCGGCCTTGATCGCGCGGATGGCGCGGTTGGTGAGGTTCTCCGGGTTACATGCTTCCTCACAACCTTCGGTTTTCAGGCTGATGTCGGTGTAGGGGAACAGGCAGATGGCAGGGATGCCCAAAGATGCGGCCTCTTCGGCCGCGCGAACGGCCTTGTCGATTGACAGGCGGAAGACGCCGGGCATCGAGGCGATGGGTTCGGCCACGTCCTGCCCCTCGCGGATGAAGATTGGCCAGATGAGGTCCTTCACCGTTAGCACGTTTTCCTGACAAAGATCGCGCAGCGGTGCCGAGCGGCGGGTGCGGCGCAGCCGCGTCGCGGGGAAGGGAGCAAACGTCGGATGCATCTTGGCCTCTCGCTTCAGGTTCCTGATACGGGTTCGCAGATTTGCGTCGCAGGCTCAAGGGTCATGCGTCCTGCAGCCGGCTGGCGTTCCCCGCCGCAGGGCGCTAGGGTACCCGGTAGGACAGAACCCAGGGCGCGTGACGTGAGCCTTTACAATACCATCCTCGACGTGCTCGACACGCGGTCCTTTGCCACGCTTTGGTACTGGATCGCGCTTCTGGCCTTCTGGCATGCCGCAGGGGCGCGGGTGTTGGGAATTCCCCACGACCTGCTGCTTGACGCGCGGCGGAGCGAGGCCGCCAGTTCCGACCTGCATGCCATGACCCGGATCGCGGTGAGCCGGACGCTTGGGATCGGGCAGGGGGCGGGCATGGTGCTGGCAGGCCTGACCGGCTTTGTCGTCGGCAGCCTGTTCGTGCTGGGGTTTTCCTTTGGACTGGAGCTGGCACAGGCCGTATTCTTCTTCGTGCTGCCCATGTGCGTGCTGACGCTGCTTCGGCTGCGGCTGGCGCGCCGGATCGCGCGCGAGGCGCCGGAGGGAGAGGCGCTGGCGCAGCTTTTGCTGCGGCACCGGTTCTGGGTGCAGCTTATCGGGATGATCGCGGTGTTCCTGACGGTGTTGTGGGGGATGTGGCACAGCCTGACAACAGGGGTGCTGGGCAATTGACATTGACGCTGCAGCCGTTACCTCCGCCCACATGACCAAGACAGAACGCATCACCTTGGGCGGGGCGCCCGAAGGCTTTGACGCAAGGCTTCTGGCGCGGGAGCTTGAGCGCTCTGGCCAGCCGCTGATCCACATCGCGCGGGACGACAAGCGGCTGGAGGCGATGCGTGCCGCGCTCGCATTCTTTGCCCCGCAGGCGGTGGTGCTGAGCTTTCCTGCCTGGGACTGCCTGCCCTATGACCGGACCTCGCCCAACCCGGCGATTTCGGCGGCGCGGATGGCAACGCTGGCGGCGCTGGCCCATGGGATGCCGGGGCCGTTCATCCTGCTGACCACGCTTTCGGCGGCGATGCAGCGCATTCCGGCTCGAGAGGTCGTGGCAGGCGCGTCATTTTCTGCCCGGGTCGGCGGCCGCGTGAACGAATATGCATTGCGCAAGTTCCTCGTGCGCATGGGCTTCACCCAATCGCCCACGGTGACGGAACCCGGCGATTATGCCGTCCGCGGTGGCATCATCGACATCTTCCCGCCCGGAGAGGCCGGTCCGGTACGGCTGGACCTGTTCGGTGACGTGCTGGACGGGGCACGACGGTTTGATCCGGCCAACCAGCGGACGACGGAAAAGCTGGATGTCGTCGAACTGGCGCCCATGTCCGAGATCGTTCTGGACGAGGCCGCGATCACCCGCTTCCGCCAGAACTACCGGATCGAGTTCGGCGCGGCCGGCACCGACGACCCGCTGTACGAGGCGGTGAGCGCGGGACGCAAGCATCAGGGGATGGAGCACTGGCTGCCGTTTTTCCACGAGCGGCTGGAGACCCTGTTCGACTATCTTCCCAGCGCATCGGTCACGCTGGACGACCAGATCACGCCGCAGCGGCTCAGCCGGTGGGAAGGGATCGCCGACCAGTACGACACCCGGCGCGAGGCGATGACCGCCAAGAACCGCGTGGACACGGTCTACAAGCCTTGCCCGCCGCAGCTCCTGTACCTTGACGATCCCGCGTGGGAACAGGCGCTGACCGGGCACCGGCAGCTTCAGTTGAACCCTTTGCCACAGGGAACGGGGCCGGGCGTGCTGGATGCAGGCGGACGGATCGGGCGGAACTTTGCGCCGGAACGGCAGCAGGAAAGCATCAGCCTGTTCGGGGCGCTGGCCAGTCACATCAAGGAACTGCGCCACGAACGGCAGGTGATCATCGCCAGCTATTCGGATGGCGCCCGGGAACGCCTGAAGGGTCTGCTGGAGGATCAGGAGGTCGAGGGCGCCACCAAGATCCGCGACATCCGCGACGTGCCCGAAGGCCGCGGCGGTCTGTTCCTGGCGACCTGGAGCCTGGAGCACGGCTTCACCGGGCCGGGCCTTGCGGTGATTTCCGAACAGGACGTACTGGGCGACCGTCTGGTGCGGCCCACGCGAAAACGGCGTAAGGCCGAAAACTTCCTGACCGAGGCGCAGAGCCTGACCCCTGGCGACCTTGTGGTGCATGTGGATCACGGAGTCGGACGCTACACCGGGCTTGAGACAATCACCGCCATGGGCGCGCCGCATGAATGTATTGCACTGGAATACGCAGGCGGCGACCGGCTGTTCCTGCCGGTGGAAAACGTCGAGTTGCTCTCGCGCTTCGGGCATGAGGAAGGCTTGCTCGACCGGCTGGGTGGCGGGGCATGGCAGGCCAAGAAGGCAAAGCTGAAGGAACGCATCCGCCAAATTGCCGACAAGCTGATCCGCGTGGCCGCCGAACGCATCCTGCGCAGCGCCCCAGCCTATGAGGTGCCCGGAGCCGCGTGGGAGGCCTTTGCCGCGCGGTTCCCGTATGAGGAAACTGACGACCAACTTTCCGCCATCGAAGACGTGCTGAACGACATGGCCGCGGGCCGGCCGATGGACCGGTTGATCGTGGGCGACGTTGGCTTCGGCAAGACGGAGGTCGCGATGCGCGCGGCCTTTGTCGCGGCGATGTCGGGTGCGCAGGTGGCGGTGATCGCGCCGACGACGCTGCTCGCCCGCCAGCACTACCGCAGCTTTGCCGAACGCTTTCGTGGCTTCCCGCTGGAGGTGCGGCAACTCTCGCGCTTCGTTTCGGCCAAGGAGGCTTCGGCCACCCGTGCAGGCATTGCTGATGGAACGGTGGACATCGTCATCGGCACGCATGCGCTGCTGGCCAAGACAGTGAAGTTCAAGAACCTTGGCCTGCTGGTCATCGATGAGGAACAGCACTTCGGCGTCAGCCATAAGGAACGCCTGAAGGAGATGCGAAGCGAGATCCACGTCCTGACCCTGACGGCGACACCGATCCCGCGGACCCTGCAACTGAGCCTGACCGGCGTGCGCGACCTTTCGGTGATCGCCACGCCGCCGGTAGACCGCCTTGCCATCCGCACCTACGTGTCGGAATTCGACGCGGTGACGATCCGCGAGGCGCTGCTACGTGAACGCTATCGTGGCGGGCAGTCCTTCTATGTGGTGCCGCGCATCACTGACCTGCCCGTGATCGAGGAGTTCCTGCGCGAACATGTGCCAGAGGTGAGCTTCCTGGTCGCCCACGGACAGATGGCGGCGGGTGAACTGGATGACCGGATGAACGCGTTCTACGACGGCAAGCATGACGTGCTGCTGGCAACGACGATCGTTGAATCCGGGCTCGACATTCCCACGGCCAACACGATGATCATTCACCGCGCCGACATGTTCGGGCTGGCGCAGCTTTACCAGATCCGGGGGCGGGTGGGCCGGTCCAAGACGCGGGCCTATTGCTACCTGACGACGCGGCCGCGCACGCCGCTGACCCCACAGGCGATGAAGCGGCTGCGGCTGCTGGCAAGCCTCGATTCGCTGGGTGCCGGCTTCACCCTTGCCAGCCAGGACATGGACCTGCGCGGGGCCGGCAACCTGCTGGGCGAAGAACAGTCCGGCCACATCAAGGAAGTTGGCTACGAGCTTTACCAGTCGATGCTGGAGGAAACGATCGCGCGGCTCAAGTCCGGTGAGCTTGAAGGGCTGACCGAGGAAGGCGAGTGGTCGCCGCAGATCAACCTTGGCGTGCCGGTGCTGATTCCCGAGGATTACGTGCCCGATCTGGACGTGCGGCTTGGGCTTTACCGGCGGCTGTCCACCCTGACGACTAAAGTCGAACTTGAAGGCTTTGCTGCGGAACTGATCGACCGGTTCGGTGAGCTTCCGCGTGAGGTGAACACCCTGATGCTGATCATGCGGATCAAGGCGATGTGCAAGGTGGCCGGTATCTCGCGGCTGGACGGCGGGCCCAAGGGCATCACGGTGCAGTTCCACAACGACAAGTTCGCAAACCCTGCGGGGCTGGTGGAATTCCTGCAGGAAGCGGGGCCAGGGGCGCGGGTCAAGGACAACCGCATCGTCATTCAGCAGGACTCGCCGCGGGAATCCGATCGGATCCGGAACGCCTTTGCCATCGCCCGCGACCTTGCCGCCAAGGTCAAGGGCAAGGGCGCGAAGGCCAAGACCGGGGCCTAAGGCGCCCGGTCGGCCAGGATCATCGTCAGGACGGCAAGGCCGGACGCCAAAAGCACGCCCACCATCAGCGGCAGCGGCGTTCCGTCGAAGGCGAGGGTGATCGGTACCGCCACACCCACTGCAAGCACCGTGGACACCGCGCCAACCACCGCCGAGGCGAGCCCTGCGATATGCCCCAGCGGTTCAAGTGTCAGCGCGTTGAGGTTCCCAAAGGCGAGGCCCGCCACGTAAAAGACGCTGACCGTCCAGAAGAAGAACACCGGGAAGGACTCTGCCCCGCCGATGATGCCTGTCGTCCAAAGGATCGTCATAACGGCAGAAATCAGCGCCTGCCCGACAAAGGCCGCAAGGGCGATCCGCCGCATTCCCAGCCGCACGACCAGCGCCGCGTTCACAAGCCCTGCAGTCCCGGCGATCAGCGCCTGCACCGCGAACCAGAAGGCAAAGCTGTCTGCCCGGTCGTAGTAGTGGTCATAGATCGGCTGCGCCGCCGAAAGCAGGGCAAACATCTGCCCGAAGCCCAGCATCAGTGTTCCAATGTAAAGCACGACCCGGCGGTTCGACAGCACCTGCCGCAGCGCGTCAAGAATAACCCGAAGGCGGAAGGGGCGCCGCGCGGTCTGCGGCAGGGTTTCGGGCTGGCGAAGCAGCAGCCAGCACATGGCAAACGCCCCAAAGACGATGAAGGCGCCAAAGATCATTCGCCACCCCGCAAAGGTCAGGATGCTTTGCCCGAGGAAGGGCGCTGCGGCCGGAACAAGGATGAACACCGTCATCACGAAGGACATCACCCGCGCCATCAGCCGGCCCTGATACAGGTCGCGGATCATGGCGATACCCACCGTCCGCGGCGCAGAGATGCCAAAGCCCTGAAGCACCCGCGCCGCCAGCAACATCGGGAGGCTGTCCGCCACAGCGGCAAGTAGGGCGCCGACGATGTAGATCCCGATGCCAAGGGCGATCACGCTTTTCCGGCCTATGGCGTCCGAAAGCGGACCCATCAACAGCATGCCGCCGCCAAGCCCCAGCACGAAGCTCGTCACCACAAGCTGCGCCGAACTTGGCGCGTCGGGGCTGAGATCATCCGCGATCTGCGGCAGCGCCGGCAGCATCGCGTCGATGCTGAGCGCGGCGAGCGCGAACAGCGCAGCCATGAGGCTGATGAATTCCGGGAAGGACAGCGGGCGCGCAGGGCGGAATAACTGTGGCATGCACTTTCGCTAGCATGCCACTGATGAAGGCGCCACCGCTGGCCCTTATGCAGTCGGCGCAGCAGCCGTGCAGAAAGTGCAAAACACCTTTGGCTGCATCTACAGAGAAATCAATGACTTGACAGTCGTTCACCTATGCATGAAGCGCATAAGGTGCAGCATCTGCAAATCGGATTTGCGTCAAGTGCAACCCTTACTGGCTTTGGGTGCTTGGAAGGGACGTGATCTCGTCTATCACCTGTTCCCAAAGCGCCACCGGCTGAGCGCCCGGCAGAACATGGGCGTTGGCGACAAGGAAGGTTGGAACGGCGCGAACGCCGCGTTCCCGCGCATGATCTTCGCGCGCCCGAACAGTGTCAAGGTCCGCATCCGAACCCAGCAACCGCCGCACCACCACGCCGTCCATGCCTGCACCCTCAGCGATCTCGACAAGCGTATCGTGCTGGCCAATGTCCCGCCCTTCACGGAAATGCGCCCGGAAGAGGGCGCTGACCACCGGCGTCTGGACCCCCTCAAGCCCCGCCCAGTGGATCAGCCGGTGCGCATCCAGCGTGTTCGGCATCCGCCGGATCGCGGAAGGATCAAGGTCGAGCCCTGCATTGGCTGCGGCCTTTGCGACTTCGGCCAGAACCTCCACCGCCTGCTTGGGGCTGCCAAAGCGCGCCTGAAGGAAGGCGGCGTGGTCCATCCCTTCACGCGGCATGTCGGGGTTCAGCTGGAACGGGTGCCATTCCACGGTGAAGGGATGGTTGGGCCGCGCTTCCAGCGCACGGTCCAGCAGGGCCTTGCCGATGTAGCACCACGGGCAGACAGGATCGGAAAAGATGTCGAGCCGGATCATGACGGGTTCCTTGCTTCGGCCATGCGCAGGACACGGCGCAGGATCTTGTTGTTCGGTCCACGCGGCAGTTCCGCCACATGCCGGTAAATGCGGGGCTGCTTGTAGCGCGCCAACCGCTCGGCGGCAAATGCTGCAAGCTCTCCCTCGGGCAGCGCGACAGGGCCGGTGTAGAAGGCGCCGATGACGGTGGCGGCGTCATTCACACGCACCTCGGCCACGGCGACTTCCGCGACGCCGGGATGCTGGGCAAGCGCTTGTTCGACCTCTGCCGGGCTGACGCGGAAGCCACCCGCGTTCATCATGTCATCCTCGCGCCCGAGATAGGTGATCGCGCCGTCGTCGTCCATCCGGACGGTGTCGCCGGTCAGGAACCAACGGCCCGAGAAACGCGCCGCAGTTTCCTGCGCGTCGTCAAGATAGCCGAGGAACAGGCCCGGATCGCTCCGGTCCACGGCCAGAACGCCTGGCGTCCCTCGTGGAACAGGTTCGCCCTCCGGACCCAAAACGGCAATGCGCCGTCCGGGCTGGGCATAGCCTGTCGTCCCGGGTGGCGCCGGACAGGTCGGTGAGGATGAGACGAAGGTCGAGATTTCCGACATCCCTAGCGCTTCGTGAATGGGCGTGCCAGTCGCATCCTCCCACGCCTTGCGGGTGGTGTCGGGCAGCTTTTCACCCGCAGAAAGCCCGTGCCGCAACTGTGGGAGCGCAAAAGGTCCGGGACCGCGCAGGATCTGTCGGAACACGCCCGGCGCACCCGCGATGATCGTGGCATCGAACCGTTTCATCAACAGTGGGATCGCGGCATGATCCACCCCCGCTGCCGGCACCAGCGCCGTTGCACCAATCGCCCACGGATCCAAGAGGCCGGTGCCCAGCGTATAGGTCCAGTTGAAGGCCCCGGCGTGAAGGAGCCGGTCGTCGGGACGCAGGCCGTACCAGCCGTCCCACATCATGCGCCGCGCCCGTACCGCGCGATGGGCATGTGCGACGGGGCGTGCAGATCCGGAACTGCCCGAAGTGAAGATGACATAGGCAAGCCGCTCGGAGTCGCCATGATCCCAGTCACAGGGCGGGCCGTCCTGCATCTTGCGCAGCGCGTCCACATCCAGCACCGGCGCCGGGTGATCGGGTAGTGCGATGCCGGGTTCCACGACGATCAGCTGTGGGTTCACCTTGGTCGCCATGGAAGTGATCTCTGCCGCCGTAAGCTGGGCCGAGGTCGGAACAGGCACCAGCCCTGCGGCGATTGCGCCAAGGAACAGGATTGGGAAGGCCACGCCATTGCCCAGCCGCATCAGCACCCGGTCCCCGGGCTGAAGCCCCATTGCCAACAGCCCGCCCCCGGTTCCCCGCACGGCCGCGATCAGGCGGGCATAGCTCCACCGCTCGGCGCCAGAAGCGCGCAGGATCTGCAGCGCGATGCGATCCGGCGTCACGGCCCCGGCCGAGAGCACTTCCTCGGCCAAGTTGAACGGGTTGGGACAAGTGGGCGGCGGGCCGCGATCAACGACAGAAAGCATAGGGCAGTGCTACGCCCCGTGCCCCGGCGTTGCAAGCAAGGGATTCCTTGCATGGCCGGGCTTGCGGGCGTAAAGCCCCGGCATGACCACAGCCGATCCAAAAAGCATCATCCGCATCGCCCGCGAAAACGGCGATCAGGTCGCGGTAGAGCCGCTGAACCTGGGGGAGCGGGTGCGCGAACTGCGCAAGGCGCGCGGCTGGACGCTGGAACAGGCGGCAGTGCAGGCGGGGCTTGCCCGTTCCACCCTGTCGAAGATCGAGAACGGGCAGATGTCGCCCACCTACGAGGCGCTGAAGAAACTGGCCGAGGGGCTCTCGATCTCGGTCCCGCAACTGTTCACGCCACCCAGCCGGGCGCAGGCGAACGGGCGCATGGCGCTGACCCGGTCGGGCGAGGGCCAGCATCATGCCACCGCCACCTATGAGCATGAACTTCTGGCCGGCACCCTGACCCGCAAGCAGATGCTGCCTTACCGCGCCCGCATCCGCGCCCGCCGGATCGAGGAGTTCGATGGCTGGGTGCGGCACGACGGGGAAGAGTTTCTTTACGTCCTTACCGGCGTCATCCGGCTTTACACCGAGTTCTATGAGCCCGTGGAAATGCGCCGCGGCGATAGTGCCTATTACGATGCCACCATGGGGCATAACCTTGTGTCCGTCAGCGCCGATGACGCGACCGTGCTTTGGGTGACCTCGCTGACCTGACGTGGAAAATGCCGGTTCAAGGGATCGAAATCCCGTCTGGCGTGTTCCTGAACAGGCGCCGCATCGCCGCATCCGTGGCTGCAAGGAGGATACGCATGGCCAATAACCACAAGCCCGTGGACCGGAAGGAAACCAAGCGATCGCTGGGGATCATCGTCGTGCTGACGTTGATCTTGGCGGCGGTGGGGCTTTATGCCTGCAGCTGGCCGGGCGAGGGCACAGACATGCCGGATGTCGATGTCGAAACCATCCTGCCGCCTGAAAGCGCGGTGCCAGGGAACTGACCGTACCCGCCACAAAAAGAAAGGGCACCTGAGGGTGCCCTTGTTCGCCTCAGACCGCGGTTTTCGCGGCGACGGCCTCTGATACGGCCTGCGACTGTTGCGGCTGCGGTTGTGCCGCCTTGGGGGCCTGCTGGCCGCGCTGATTGTTGCCGTTTAGCGGGTCTTCCTGACGCTGTACCGAGCCTTCGAAATGGGCGCCGGACTCGATCGCGATCGTCTTGTGAATGATGTCGCCTTCGACCCGCGCGGTGGAGGTGAGCCGCACCTTCAGACCGCGGACCCGGCCCACGACGCGCCCGTTCACCACCACGTCGTCGGCGACGATCTCGCCCCGGATGGTGGCCTGTTCGCCGACCGTCAGCAGGTGGGCGCGGATGTCGCCCTCAACCGTACCTTCAACCTGGATGTCGCCGGTGGTCTTGAGGTTGCCCACGATCGTCAGGTCGGAAGACAGGACAGACGCGGCGGGCTTTGCCTTGGGCGCGGGGGTGGAATAGTCGTTCATGGGCCTCGTCTGCGTGTCATAGGATGCCGTGGCTTCTGCCTCGGCCTTTTTCGGCCCGGGTTCCTGAATTCGGCTTTTAGAAAACATTGCGTGCCGCCTTGATGTAGTTCATGGGATCCACAGCGCTTCCACCAAGGCGCACCTCGTAATGCAGGTGCGTGCCGGTCGAGCGTCCTGTGTTGCCCATATCACCGATCCGGTCCCCGCGCGAGACCCTTTCACCGGGCTTCACGTGGATTCGCGACAGATGCGCATAGCGGGTTTCGATCCCGAATTCGTGGCGGATCTTGACCAAGTTTCCGTAACCGCCGGCCCGCCCAGCCTCGACCACGACCCCGTCCGCCGTTGCGAGGATCGGCGTGCCCGTCGGTCCTGCATAGTCGATGCCTTCGTGCATGCGGCGCGAACCGTTCTTGGGGTCCCGGCGCATCCCGAAGGCAGAGGTGAAGCGCACCGCCGTCTTGACCGGGCTGGCGAAGGGCGCCTTCTGTGCCGCGATCCGGTAGAGGTTCATCTCCTCCAGCCCGCCAAGGATGTTGTTGACGCGCTCTTCCGCGACGCCCAGATCGCCGGTGCCCTTGCTGGACACCGAAAGCGGGGTCAGCGCGTCCGATCCGGAATAGCCGCGGCGCACCTGGGTCAGAAGCTGATCGGTCGAGAGCCCGGCGGCCCGGAACATCCGGTCCAGCGGCTCCATCGACACGGTGACCGCCTCTTCGAGCTTGGAGAAGATCTGGTCGTTCCGCTCTTCCAGCAGGCGCTTTTCCAGCGCGACCATTTCCACTTCGTTCTTCGTCTGGACGGCAAGCAGCGCCATCGCGTCTCGTTCGGCGGCAGTCGCGCCCAGCGCGACCGACAGGAAGTCGAGCGTATCTTCGACATCGCCCAGGCGCGAGGCCTCGGTGCGGGCGGAACCGGTCTGTTCGGCAAGGGCGGCGGTGACGGTTTCGGCCTCGGTCCGGGCCTCGTCGCGTTCCTTGATGGTGCGGCGCAGAGTGGTCTGTACGACCTCAAGCCCCGTCTCAAGCTCTCTCGACCGGTCTTCGGAGGCAAGCAGTGCCGACTGCATGTCCGAAATCTGCTGCATGGCGATGGAGAACCGTTCCTGCGCCTTGGCGGCTTCCTCGGCGCGGCGGTCGCGTTCTTCGGACAGGGCGTTCAGGCGGCTTTCATAGACGATCTGCTCGCGCTTGGCTTGATCGCGATAGTTGCCGGCGCCGATGCTGTCCATCATCAACACGGCCGAGGCGATGATCGTCCATCCTACCATGGCGGTGCTTCCGGCAAGGATGCCCACCTGGGTCAGCGGGCGCAGCCTGATGAACCTGGTTTCGGTTTCGGAACGCAGGAACAGACGCCGTTCCGGGAACCACCGTTCAAACGAAGCGTTCAGTCGGTTGCTAAGACGAGTTTTCAATGATCCTGTCCCGTTTGCCCCATCCTGACGGGCCCCGCCCGGTTCCGGGTCTGCAGGCCTGAGGCGAGTGGATACAAAGGCCGCGGCTTTGCTGCAACATCTTAAAATTTTGTCGGCGGTTTGGTGCAAATCTGGCCGATGCCATGGCAAGATCCCGCCGATCTTTCGGCGGGGCTCAGGGATCAAAATCCTCAGTCAGCGGCCAGTAAAAATCAGGCGGCAGTCCGGCCTCGGCACGTTTCTCTTCATTGAACGGGGGTTTAAGTGCCCCGTGAAAGTATTTCCTTACAAGTTTATGGAATATATCCTTGGGGTCGGCATTTTCCCGCCCGCAAAGAAAGTGAAACCACTTGGACCCGTAAGCCACGTGTCCAACTTCTTCGGCATAAATAGTTTCCAGGGCGGCGATCGCGTCCGATTCCCCGGCCTTGCGAAAGACCTCGATCATGCCCGGCGTCACGTCCAAGCCTCGCGCCTCCAGCACCATTGGCACCACCGCCAACCGGCCCATCAGATCCTCGGCCGTGTCTTCGGCCGCGCGCCACATGCCGGCATGGGCGGGCAGGGCGCCATAGTGGCTGCCCATCGCCTCCAGGCAGTCGCACATCAGGTTGAAGTGCTTCGATTCCTCATCCGCCGCCTTGACCCAGTCGTCATAAAAACCCATCGGCATCGGCACATGACCAAAGCGGGCAATGATGTCCCAGTGCAGGTCCACGGCGTTCAGCTCGATATGCGCAACGGCATGAAGCAGGGCAATGCGTCCCTCGGGTGTGCCGGGGCGGCGGCGCGGCACGTCGCGCGGGGCCAGCAGTTCAGGGCGTTCCGGGCGGGCGGGACGGGGCGGCGGGGACGCGGTTCCCACCGGGATCAGCGTACCAGCGGCGCGGGCCGCAAACCACTCGGCGGCATGCTGGCGCGACAGCGCCGTCTTGGCGCGCCCGTCAGGGGTGTTCAGAACCTCGGTCGCGCGGTCGGCAAGCGTCTTCATGATGCTTTTACCGCGGCAAGAACCTCTTGAACATGACTTGGCACCTTCACCTTGTTCCAGACGCGCAGGACAGTCCCGTCGCCGCCGATCAGGAAGGTCGTCCGCTCAATCCCCATATAGGTCTTGCCGTACATGCTCTTTTCCACCCAGACGCCATAGCTTTCACAGACTTCGCCGCTTTCGTCAGACAGAAGCGCGACCTGCAGCCCGTGCTTGGCGACGAACTTGTCGTGCCGGGCCACGCTGTCCTTCGACACGCCCAGAACGACGGCGCCCGCTTCGGCAAAGGCCTCGGTGGCTGCGGTGAAGTCCTGCGCCTGCCGGGTGCAGCCAGAGGTGTCGTCCTTGGGGTAGAAATACAGCACCACCGGCGCCGGGCGGAGGGCGGAAAGGGTGACCTCGCCGCCACCGTCGCGCGGCAGGGTGAAATCGGGGGCGGGCATTCCCGGCGCAATCATGCTCATGGCTTCTCTGTCCCCTTGTGGTTTGAGATGCGCTCCTGTTTGAGCTATCCTGAAACAAAGATAAAGGCGGGGCGCAACACCCGCCGGAGGCAGCAGCGCGCGTGACAGCAGGCAACCGGCAACCCGCGCGGGCGCACCCGCGCAAGACAAGGCACAGCGCCCGCTTCGGGCTTTGGCTGATGTCGAGCGTGCTGTTCTTGGCAACCCTGACGGGGCTTGCGCTGCTGGCGGTCACGGGGCGTCCATTTCAGGTGCCGGGGGTGATCGTCGCGCATGTCGAAACGCGTCTGAACGCGGCATTAGGCGACAGGCTGCAGCTTCGCCTCGGTGCGGCAGAAATCCAGCTTGAAGACGGCTTCACGCCTCGCCTTGCCCTGCGGGACCTAGAGGTTCATGTGCCGGGGCGTGGAAGCGCGCCGCTTGCGCAGATCCCGATGATCGAGACGCGGCTTTCGCGCCAGGACCTTCTGGACGGCCACCTGCGCCCCACGCTTTTGCGGCTGAGCGGCGGCCACGTCATCCTGCGGCGCGATACGGAAGGCCGCTTTGACCTTGCCTTTGGGCAGGGCGACTTTGACGGTCCCGGTTCCCTGGCCGAAGTGCTGGCGTCGGTGGACCGGGTCTTCAACCTTCCCATCCTGCGCGGTCTCGCCCGGATCGAGGCTGACGGCCTGACCCTGACGCTGGAGGATGCCCGCGCGCAAGAGGTCTGGCAGGTCACGGACGGGCGTGTAGCTTTGGTGCAGGATGCCGAAGCTGTGGCGCTGAACGTGGGCTTTGGCATGACCGGCACTTGGGGCACGCCCGCACGGGCCGACCTGCGCTTTGTCAGCCGCAAGGGCAGCCCCGAGTCCGAGCTGGAGGTGCGGGTCGAGGATGTCGCCTCTACCGACCTCGCAGCGCAGGGGGCGGCGCTCGCATGGCTGGGCGTGCTGGAGGCGCCGATTTCCGGCACGCTGAACGCCCGGATCGACGCCGAAGGAGCACTGGCCGCCTTGACGGGGGAACTTGGACTGGGCGCCGGCGCCGTGCGCCCTGTTGCCGGGATGCCCCCGATAGCCTTTGATGTGGCCCGCTTTGCGCTTTCTTACGATCCTGCGGCGCAGCGGCTGGAATTTGCGGATGTGACCGTGGACAGCCCGACCCTGCGGCTGGGCGCCCAAGGCCATGCCTACCTGCGCGACATGGAGCAGGGGTTGCCGCGCACCATGCTGGGGCAGTTCAGCTTTGCCGATGTGCAGATGGACCCCGAAGGAATCTTTGACGAACCAGTCCGCTTTTCCACGGGCGCTGTGGACTTGCGGCTGGCGCTTGATCCGTTCATGCTGACGCTGGGCCAGATGGTGCTGGTCGAGGACGGCCGCCGCCTGTCCGCCAAGGGATCACTGGGCGCACAGCCGCAGGGGTGGGAGGTCGCACTTGATGTTTCGCTGAACGAGATCACGCATGACCGCTTGCTCGCGCTCTGGCCGCGGGAAATCGTGCGGGGGATGCGCAACTGGCTGGTGGAAAACGTTCAGACCGGGCTGATCTACAACGTCAACGGCGCGCTGCGGCTGTCGCCGGGGCAGGAACCGCGGCTTGCGCTGGGGTATGAGTTCAGCGGCGCCGACGTTAGCTTCCTGCGGACGATGCCACCGATCCTGTCGGGCCAGGGCTATGCCACGGTTGACGGGACAACCTATACGATGGTGCTGGATAGCGGGCAGGTCGCGGCGTCGCAGGGCGGGATGATCGACATCACGGACTCGGTCTTCCAGGTGCGGGACGTGATGGAACGCCCGCCCGTGGCGCGGCTGGAGCTGAACACCGACAGCAGCATCACCGCCGCCTTGGCTTTTCTGGACGAGCCGCCCTTCCGCTTCCTGAGCCGCTCCAACCGCCCTGTCGATCTGGCCGACGGGCGGGCGCGGCTGCATGCGGAGCTCTCGTTCCCGATCCAGCGCGACCTGCCGGCAGAAGATGTGATCTTCCACGTCACCGGCGACCTGACCGGGGTGACGTCGGACCAGATCCTGCCCGGCCGCACCCTACGGGCCGAGGCGATGACGCTGGAGGCCACGCCGGCGCGTCTGCAAATATCTGGCTCAGGCCAGTTGCAGGGGTTGCCGTTCGAGGCGGCATGGACTCAGCCGCTTGGTCCGGGTTCGGCCGGCCAGGGCAGCCGGATCGAGGGGAGCGCGCCACTTACGGCGGCGGTTCTGGCCGAATTCGCGCCGGGCTTGCCCAAGGGAACGATCAGCGGGCAGGGCGCGGCAGAGTTCACCGTGGCGCTGCCGCCGGGCCAGCCGCCGCAGCTTTCGCTGCGGGGTGATCTGCGCGGAGCGGCGGTGGCCATTCCTCAGGTTGGTTGGCGGAAGCCTGCGGCTTCTGCCGGCACGCTGCAGCTTGAAGGCACGCTGGGCGAGGTCCCAAGGTTCAACCGTGTTGCGGTCGATGCGCCCGGGCTGCGGGCGGAAGGGAGCCTTGCGCTGCGGGCGGGCGGCCTGGATGCGCTGCGCCTGTCACGGGTAAGGCTGGGCGGGTGGCTCGACGCGCCGGTCGTGCTGCGCGGTCAGGGCGGAGGACGGTCGCTGGCGGTCGAACTGAACGGGGGCACCATCGACCTGCGGAACCTGCCCGAGATGGGCAGCGGGGGCGGAGGCAGCACCGGGTCGGTGCCGATCAACGGGCAGCTCGACCGGGTGATCGTGACCGAGGCGCTGAGCCTGACAGGGTTGCAAGGCCGCTTTTCCACCCAGAACGGCTTCAACGGGTTGTTCGAGGCGCGGGTGAACGGCACCACCCCCGTCAGTGGCAGCTTCACACCCGCGCTTTTGCCGGATGGCCGGCTTATGGGGCAAAGCGTGATCCGGGTGCAGTCGCAGGATGCGGGCGCGATCCTCGCGGCCACCGGCATCTTTACCCGCGCCGTGGGCGGGGCGCTGGACCTGCAGATCATCCCGCGGGGCGGCGGCCATTTCGACGGGGCGCTTCGCGTGGGCCGGCTGAGCGTTCACGGCGCCCCCGTCCTGCTGGAGGTTCTGGGGGCACTGACCCTTGTGGGCCTTGTGGAACAGATGAACGGGCAGGGCCTTGTTTTCGACGAGATCACAGCAGAGTTCCGCTTGACCCCGCAGGGGATCGAGATCATCAGGAGCGCCGCCGTCGGCCCCTCGCTTGGCGTGACGCTGGCCGGCATCTACGATTCAACGAACCGGAGCATCGACATGAAGGGCGTCGTCTCGCCGTTCTACCTGATCAACGTGGTGGGTAGCCTGATCGCCCGCCCGGGCGAGGGGCTCTTTGGCTTCAACTACGCGCTGAGCGGCCCTGCCTCGGCGCCGCGGGTGGGGGTGAACCCGCTGTCGCTGCTGGCGCCGGGGGCGGTGCGGGACCTGCTTCGCAGGCCAGCCCCGACGCTGCAGGGGCCAGCCGTTACCCAGGATGCACGATGAAACTTTCCGACTTTGACTTTGACCTGCCCGAACATCTGATCGCCACGCGACCGGCGCGTCCGCGCACCTCGGCCCGGTTGCTGGTGGCCGAAGGCGCGCAGACGCGGGACCTGCATGTGTGCGACCTGCCGCAGGTGCTGCGCCCCGGTGACCGGCTGGTGCTGAACAACACCAAGGTCATCCCCGCGCGGCTGTCAGGCCGCCGCCTGCGTGACAGCGCCGAAGGACCGGTAGAGGCGGGGGTGGAGATCACGCTGCTTGACCCCACCGCTGCTGGGGGCTGGCGCGTGCTGGCCAAGCCGCTGCGCAAACTGCGCGAGGGGGACACGATCCGTTTTTCCCCCGCGCTTGAGGCGACCGTCACCGAGCGGGGCGCCGAGACGGCCGAGATCCGCTTCAACTTGGCTGGCGGCGACTTCGATGCCGCGCTGGCCGAGGCCGGGGCGATGCCGCTGCCGCCCTACATCGCCGCCCGCCGTCCCGCCGATGCCCAGGACCATGAAGATTACCAGCCAGTCTTTGCCCGTCATTCCGGCGCAGTGGCGGCGCCTACCGCCTCGCTTCATTTCGACGAGGGGCTGCTGGAGGAACTCTCCGCCATGGGTGTGGCCTTCACGCAGGTGACGCTGCATGTGGGGGCAGGCACCTTCCTGCCCGTCAAGGTCGAGGACGTGACCACCCACCGCATGCACGCCGAATGGGGCGAGGTGACGGCAGCGGCGGCGACCGAGATCAATGAGACCCGGGCCGCTGGCGGGCGGGTTATCGCCGTGGGCACCACCGCGCTTCGCCTGATCGAAAGCGCCGCGGCCGAAGATGGCACGCTTCATCCCTGGGACGGGGAAACCGACATCTTCATCTATCCCGGCTATCGCTTTCGGGTTGTTGACGGGCTCATGACCAACTTCCACCTGCCGCGGTCAACGCTACTGATGCTGGTATCTGCGCTGATGGGGAAGGAACGGATGCTGGACCTTTACGCTTATGCCATAGGACAGGGATACCGTTTCTTCTCCTATGGCGATGCCTCGCTCTTGTTTCCCGAAGGGGCGCAAAAGCTTGGAGGGGCGTCGCAGGGCTGACGTCTACGCGTCGTCAGGACGGCTATACCCGGCACATTGATGGTTGTGAGGTGAAGATGCTTGTCGTTCTGGCCAATTCCTGGGCGCTGCTGCTCGGCGTCATGCTGCTCATGGTCGGGAACGGCGTTCAGGGAACGCTGCTGGGCGTGCGCGGCGCGATCGAGGGATTTTCTACCTTCGAGATGTCGATGGTCATGTCCGCCTATTTCGCGGGCTTCCTGTTCGGGTCGCGCCTTGCGCCGGAAATGATCCGGCGCGTCGGGCATGTGCGGGTCTTTGCCGCGCTTGGATCGCTGATATCGGCGCTTCTGGTGCTGTATGCCGTGGCGCCCAACTGGATCGCCTGGTCGCTGATGCGGGTGCTGATGGGGTTCTGTTTCTCTGGCGTCTACGTAACCGCGGAAAGCTGGCTGAACAATTCCGCCACGAATGAAACCCGGGGGCAGGCGCTTTCAGCATATATGATCGTGCAGATGATCGGAATCATCACGGCGCAGGGCCTGATGAACGTGGGAGACGCGGCCGGATATCTCTTGTTCGTGCTGCCCTCGGTGCTCGTGTCGCTGGCGTTCACGCCGATCCTGCTGACGGTCAGCCCGGCACCTACCTTCGAGTCGACGCAGAGCATGAGCCTCAAGCGGTTATATGCAGTGTCGCCTCTTGGCTGCGTGGGGATCTTCCTTGTGGGCGGGGTATTTTCGGCCCTCTTCGGGATGGCGTCGGTCTGGGCCACGCAGGCGGGGCTGTCGGTGCCGCAGATCTCGCTCTTTATCGCGATCATCTACGTGGGCGGGCTGGTGTTCCAGTATCCGATCGGCTGGATGTCGGACCGGATGGACCGGCGGCTGCTGATCCTTCTTGTGGCGATGGTAGGGGCGGTGACGATGGTGCTGCCGGTGGTGTTCGATCCGCCGTTCCAGGTCCTGCTGGTGCTGGCACTCATCATCGGCGGCGTCTCCAATCCCCTGTATTCGCTCCTGCTTGCCCACACGAACGATTTTCTGGACCAGCGGGACATGGCGGGTGCTTCGGGTGGGCTCTTGTTCATCAACGGCGTCGGGGCGATCGCGGGCCCCCCGATCACCGCGTGGATGATGGGGCTGGTGGGGAACAATGGATTTTTCCTTTACATCGGGGTGCTGCTGGGGGTCCTGACGGTCTATGCTGCATGGCGGACCACGCAGCGTGCGGCGCCTGCGGTGTCCGAGACCGGGGCCTTCGCCACCGTGGCGCCTGTCGGCTCTGCCGTGGCCATCGAGGCTGTGATGGAGGCTGCGCAGGAAAGCACCCCCACCGAGCCGCAGCCCGCAACGCCTTGATCATGCTTGTCGTGGCGGGGTGGCCGTGCCACCCTGTCAGGACAGGCCGTGAAGGGGGGGAGCATGTTACGGACTGATGATATCCTGAATTTCTGGCTGCATGAGGTCGGCCCGGCGGGCTGGTACGCTGTGGATGCCGACGTTGACACCCAGATCCGCGACCGGTTCATGAGCGATTGGGAGCGGGCACAGCTTGACAGCAGTGGCACCTGCAACCCGCGGGCGGCGCTTGCCTATATCGTGCTGACGGACCAGTTCCCGCGCAACATGTTCCGCAACGATGCCCAGGCCTTCGCGACCGACCTTCTGGCCCGCAAGACGGCACGGCAGGCCATCCATCATCGCTGGGACAGGCAGGTACCGGAACCGGAGCGGCAGTTCTTTTACCTGCCTCTCATGCATTCGGAGGTGCTGGCCGATCAGGATCGCTGTGTCCGGCTGTTCCTGACCCGGATGCCCGAAACAGGGGCAGAAAACCTTCTGCATGCCCAGGCGCATCGAAACATCATCCGGCGCTTTGGCCGGTTTCCGTACCGCAACGCGGTCCTTGGCCGACACACCACGCCAGAGGAAAAAGAGTTTCTGGAGGCTGGCGGTTACATGGCCGAGGTGAGGGCGATTGATCCGGGGCAAGAAATGGTTTAAGGCTAAACCAGTTTTCATGCGGAGGGATGTGCATGGCATCGACGGCCTATGACTTGATCGTGATCGGCGCAGGGCCGGGGGGCTATGTGGCCGCCATCCGCGCCGCGCAGCTTGGCCTTAACGTGGCTATCGTGGAACGCGAACACATGGGCGGCATCTGCCTGAACTGGGGCTGTATCCCCACCAAGGCGCTGCTTCGTTCATCCGAGGTGTTCCACCTGATGCACCGCGCCAAGGAGTTCGGCCTGAAGGCGGACGGCATCGGCTATGACCTTGATGCGGTGGTTCAACGTTCGCGCGGGGTGGCCAAGCAGCTTTCGTCCGGTGTTGCACACCTGATGAAGAAGAACAAGATCACGGTCGTGATGGGCGAGGCGCGGCTTGCCGGCAAGGGCAAGATCTCGGTTAAGACCGACAAGGGGACCGATGAGCTGACCGCCAAGAACATCATCCTTGCCACCGGCGCACGCGCGCGGCAGCTTCCGGGGCTTGAGGCTGACGGCGATCTGGTCTGGACCTACCGTGAGGCGCTGGTGCCGAAGCGGATGCCGAAAAAGCTGCTGGTGATCGGTTCCGGCGCAATCGGGATCGAGTTCGCGAGCTTCTTCAACACGCTGGGCGCCGATACCACGGTGGTGGAGGTCATGGACCGCATCCTGCCGGTTGAAGACGCCGAAATCTCTGCCGTTGCCAAGAAGCAGTTCGTCAAGCAGGGGATGAAGATCCTTGAAAAAGCCGGCGTGAAGAAGCTGGACCGCGGGCAGGGCAAGGTGGTTGCCCATATCGAGCAGAACGGCAAGATCGAGACGCAGGAGTTCGACACCGTGATCTCGGCCGTCGGCATCGTCGGCAATATCGAGAACCTTGGGCTGGAAGAACTGGGCGTCAAGATCGACCGGACCCATGTAGTGACGGACGAATACTGCCGCACGGGGGTCGAGGGGCTTTATGCCATCGGCGATGTCGCGGGCGCGCCCTGGCTTGCCCACAAGGCCAGCCACGAAGGGATCATGGTCGCCGAACTGATTGCGGGCGGACATCCGCACCCGATCAAGCCGAACTCCATCCCCGGCTGCACCTATTGCCACCCGCAGGTCGCGAGCGTCGGCCTGACCGAGGCCAAGGCCAAAGAGGCGGGGCATGAGGTCAAGGTGGGCCGCTTCCCGTTCATCGGCAACGGCAAGGCAATCGCGCTTGGCGAACCCGAAGGCATGGTCAAAACCGTCTTTGACGCCAAGACGGGCGAGCTTCTGGGCGCCCACATGATCGGGGCCGAGGTGACGGAGCTGATCCAAGGCTATGTCATCGGCCAGACGCTCGAAACGACCGAGGAAGACCTGATGCACACCGTCTTCCCGCACCCGACGCTGAGCGAGATGATGCACGAAAGCGTGCTGTCGGCCTACGGCAAGGCAGTACACTTCTGATCTAGGCGCGCAGGGGGAAACCCCTGCGCCATTTCCTGCGCGTTCACCCCTTGTTCACTTTTCCGGGTTGGAGATTCCGTCTCGGTCGCCTATCTCTGTGGCTGTTGCCGGAATGGGGACCGTGGGATGTCAGAACAGAAGATGATCGAGGTGCGCGGCGCGCGCGAACATAACCTCAAGAATATCGACGTGGACATTCCGCGCGACAAGCTGGTGGTCATCACTGGCCTGTCGGGTTCTGGCAAATCGAGCCTTGCCTTTGACACCATCTACGCCGAAGGCCAGCGCCGCTATGTCGAGAGCCTGAGCGCCTATGCCCGGCAGTTTCTTGACATGATGCAAAAGCCGGACGTGGACCATATTTCGGGCCTCTCGCCGGCGATCTCGATCGAACAGAAGACGACCTCGAAAAACCCGCGTTCGACCGTGGGCACCGTGACCGAGGTTTACGACTACCTGCGGCTGTTGTTCGCACGGGTGGGGACGCCCTATTCGCCTGCTACTGGCCTGCCAATCGAGGCGCAGCAGGTTCAGGACATGGTGGATCGCGTCATGGCAATGGAGGAGGGCACGCGGGCGTACCTGCTTGCTCCGATCATCCGCGACCGGAAGGGCGAGTACAAGAAAGAGTTCCAGGAACTGCGCAAACAGGGCTTCCAGCGGGTCAAGGTCAACGGCGAATTCCATGACCTGGACGAGCCGCCGGTGCTGGACAAGAAGTTCCGCCACAACATCGACGTGGTCGTGGACCGGATCGTGGTTCGGGCGGGGCTGGAAACGCGGCTGGCGGACAGTTTCCGCACCGCGCTGGATCTTGCCGATGGCATTGCCGTTCTGGAAACCGCGCCGGCCGAAGGTGAGTCCGACCGCATCACCTTCAGCGAAAAATTCGCCTGCCCGGAGTCCGGCTTTACGATTCCGGAGATCGAGCCGCGCCTGTTTTCGTTCAACGCCCCTTTCGGGGCCTGCCCGGTCTGTGACGGCCTTGGGGCAGAGCTGTTCTTTGACGAACGGCTGGTGGTGCCCGATGCGGCGCTATCGCTGGCCAACGGCGCCATCGCGCCTTGGCGCAAGGGCAAGAGCCCGTATTTCAGCCAGACGATCGAGGCGCTGGCCCGGCATTACGAATTCGACGTCAAGAAGGCTTGGAAGGACCTGCCGTCGCATGTCCATCAGGTTTTTCTCCATGGCTCCGGCACCGAGGAGATTCCGTTCCGCTATGACGAAGGCGGGCGGATCTACAATGTCAGCCGGGTGTTCGAGGGTGTCATTCCCAACATGGAGCGTCGCTACCGTGAAACCGACAGCGCCTGGATCCGGGAAGAGTTCGAACGTTACCAGAATACGCGCCCCTGCGGCGCTTGCGGCGGCTACCGGCTGAAGCCCGAGGCGCTGGCGGTCAAGATCGGCGGGATGCACATCGGGCAGGTGGTGGAGATGTCGATCCGCGAGGCGCTTGCCTGGGTCGAACACGCGCCGGAAAGCCTGACGAAGCAGAAGAACGAGATCGCCCGCGCCATCCTCAAGGAGATCCGCGAGCGGTTGGGCTTCCTCGTGAACGTGGGCCTTGATTACCTGACCATGGCGCGGAATGCGGGTACGCTTTCGGGCGGGGAAAGCCAGCGGATCCGGTTGGCGAGCCAGATCGGGTCGGGCCTGACGGGCGTGCTCTATGTGCTGGACGAGCCTTCAATCGGGCTGCACCAGCGCGACAATGACCGGCTGCTCACCACGCTGAAGAACCTCCGCGACCAGGGCAACACGGTTCTGGTGGTCGAACATGACGAGGATGCGATCCGCGAGGCGGACTACGTCTTTGACATCGGGCCGGGGGCTGGCGTGCATGGTGGGCAGGTTGTGGCCCATGGCACGCCCGCGCAGATCACCGCAGACCCGGCAAGCCTGACGGGGCAGTATCTTTCTGGCGAACGTGAGATCGCAGTTCCAAAGGAGCGCCGCAAGGGGAACGGGAAGGCGATCAGCGTGGTCAAGGCGACCGGCAACAACCTGCGCGACCTCACGGTGGATTTCCCGCTTGGGCGGTTCGTCTGCGTGACGGGTGTTTCGGGTGGTGGAAAGTCGACGCTGACAATCGAGACGCTGTTCAAGACGGCCTCGCTTCGGCTCAACGGCGCGCGGCAGACGCCGGCGCCGTGCGAGACGATCAAGGGGCTGGAGCATCTGGACAAGGTCATCGACATCGACCAGCGCCCCATCGGACGCACGCCGCGGTCGAACCCGGCGACGTACACCGGCGCCTTTGGTCCCATCCGCGACTGGTTCGCCGGTCTGCCGGAGTCCAAGGCGCGGGGCTACAAGCCCGGCCGCTTCAGCTTCAACGTCAAGGGCGGCCGGTGCGAGGCCTGTCAGGGCGATGGCGTCATCAAGATCGAGATGCACTTCCTTCCCGACGTCTATGTCACCTGCGAGACCTGCAAAGGCAAGCGCTACAACCGCGAAACGCTGGAGGTTCAGTTCAAAGGCAAGAGCATAGCCGACGTTCTTGATATGACGGTTGAAGATGCCCAAGCCTTCTTCCAGGCAGTGCCGAGCATCCGCGAGAAGATGGACGCGCTGATGCGGGTGGGCCTTGGCTACATCAAGGTGGGGCAGCAGGCGACGACGCTATCGGGTGGCGAGGCGCAGCGGGTGAAGCTGTCTAAGGAACTTGCACGCAGGTCCACGGGGCGCACGCTCTACATCCTTGATGAGCCGACTACAGGCCTGCACTTCGAGGATGTGCGCAAGCTTCTGGAGGTCCTGCACGAACTGGTCGATCAGGGGAATTCGGTCGTCGTGATCGAACACAACCTCGACGTCATCAAGACGGCGGACTGGATCATCGACATCGGCCCGGAAGGCGGCGACGGCGGCGGGCAGTTGGTGGCCTCTGGCACCCCCGAACAGGTGGCCGAGGTGGAGGCGAGCCACACCGGCCGGTATCTCCGGCCGATGCTGCGTCAGGGATCGATTGCGGCGGAATGATCAGCGGAACATCGCGCTCTGCGTGGTTACTTGTTCCAGGATCTCGTTCGTGGCGGCGTGGACGCGGAAAATCTCGCCGTTGACGCGGTAATAGCGCCAGTAGCCGTCAACCGGCGGCAGCCCGTAATATTCGGGATTGATCAGGATGTTGTAGTCATAGACCGGCAGAATGTCGCCGGTCTGATACCCTGTCTCTTCATGGACAGCCTCAGTGGCGGTATAATCCGCAAGCGCCAGGGTGCAGGCATTCTTTTCGGTGTCGCAGTGGGCGTGGGCAAAAGAGGCGGTCGGCAACAGGGCCGCTGCCACCGCAAGGGCGCGAAAATACATGGTTTCTCCTCCGACTGGACGGATATCAATGTCAGGTTGGAGAGGAAACAAACAACAGCCGTGGAAGGTTCCGCGGCTGTCAAGTCATTTGCTGTAATTTCCGTCAGGGGCTGGCGCGTTTCCGCTGTTCCAGCCGCGGTAGCATGGCAGAAAAATCCTTGCCGCGGCCATCCTCGCGTTCAACGAATTGTTCATAAAGCGCAGTGGCGAGCTGACCCATCGGCGTGTCCGCATCGGCGCTTTCTGCGGCCTGCTGCGACAGGCGCAGGTCCTTGAGCATGAGCTCGGCCGCAAAGCCGGGGCGGTAGCCCTTGTCTGCCGGGCTTGTCGGGCCGACGCCGGGGGCGGGGCAGTAAGTGTTCATCGACCAGCTCGACCCGGACGAGGTTGACACCACATCGAACAGCCGCGCCCGGTCGAGGCCGAGCTTGTCTGCCAAGGCAAAGGCCTCGCAAGTGGCGATCATGGTGACGCCAAGGATCATGTTGTTGCAGATCTTCGCAGCCTGTCCCGCGCCCGCGTCGCCGCAGTGCACCGTCTTTTGTCCCATGATCTCGAACAGCGGCCTGGCCTTGCCAAACGCGCTTTCCGGCCCACCGACCATGAAGGTAAGCGTTCCCGCCGCCGCGCCGCCCACGCCGCCGGAAACCGGGGCATCCAGCGCCTCCAGCCCCGCAGCCTTGGCCTGCCGGGCCACCTCGCGCGCGGTATCGACGTCAACTGTTGAACAATCAAGCAGCACTGACCCTGTCGCCATCGCCGGGATGACCTGTGCCGCGACATCCCGAAGGATCGCGCCGTTCGGCAGCATGGTGATGACGACCTCCGCATCTGCGGCTGCCTCGGGGGCGCTGGTGCAGGGCGTTATGCCTTCGGGATAGGTTGCTGCCGGGTCGAAGCCCTGTACCTCGTGCCCCGCGCTGGCGAGGTTGCGGGCCATCGGGCCGCCCATGTTGCCCAAGCCGATAAAGCCGATCTTCATTTCCCTTCCTCCCATTCCGCGGCGCCCAGCGGGGCCAGCATGGCGTCAACTTCTTCCGCTGTCACGTCATCCACCGAGCCGTGTCGCCAGCGCGGTTGACGGTCCTTGTCGATCACTGCGGCGCGGACGCCTTCCTGCAACTCTCCCTGTTCCTGAGAGCGGTAGGTGAACCGATATTCCTGTGCGAGCGCCGCCGCCATGGTCGGTGCCGGGCCTAGGCGGCGAAGCATCTCTGCCGTGGCGCAGACCGACAGAGGAGAGTTTCGCCGCAGCGTAGCCAGAGTCTCGGCACTGAAGGAATCCGGGTCCTCGGTCAGCGCCTGCAGGACGGCACGGGCATCAGGGGCAGCGAACAGTTGGTCGATCTTGTCGCGATTTTGCAAGAGCGGGTCTTCCGGTACGGGGGCGGCGTGATAGGCAATTGCGGCGGGGTCTCCGGTCTCTGCCAGCGCTGCAATCAGGTCGGGCCAATGTTCCTCTGGTACGAAATGGTCTGCGAAACCTGCGGCGATGGCGGCACCGGGACCCATCCTAGTCCCGGTCAGGCCAAGGTAGAGGCCGAGTTGCCCCGGCGCCCGCGCCAGAAGGTAGGTGCCGCCTACGTCGGGGATCAGCCCAATTGCGCATTCCGGCATCGCCATGCGCGTCGTATGCCCTACGATCCGGTGGCTGCCGTGGCACCCGATGCCGACGCCACCGCCCATGACGATCCCGTGCATCAAGCTGACCACGGGCTTGGGGAAGCGGTGGATCTTGAGGTTCATCCGATATTCGTCGAACCAGAAGCGGCGGGCGAAGTCGAAGTTGCCTTGGGTGGCCGTGTACCAGATCGACGTGATGTCCCCGCCGGCGCAGAAGGCGCGATCACCTTCGGCGTCGATGATCACCAGTGCCACGGCCTCGTCCTCCCGCCACGCGTCGAGCGCTCGTTCAAGTTCAAGGCACATAGGATGGTTCAGCGCATTGAGCACCTCTGGGCGGCGCAGTGTGATGCGGCCGGCAAGGCCCTGAACGCGGACGTCGATCCCTGTCATGCCCGATCTCCCAGCAGGTGGCGGGCGGTGATGAGACGCATGATTTCGTTCGTGCCTTCAAGGATCTGATGCACGCGCAGGTCGCGGACGATCTTCTCGATCCCGTAGTCGGCCAGGTACCCATAACCGCCGTGAAGCTGGAGGCATTGATCCGCGACGCGGCTGCCGACCTCGGTGACGAACTTCTTGGCCATGGCGCAGAACTTGGACGCATCGGGATCCTGCCGGTCCAGCTTCCACGCGGCCTGCCGGAGGAAGGTGCGCGCTGCCTGAAGCTCGATCTCCATATCCGCAAGCCGGAACTGGAGCGCCTGGAACTGGTCGATCGTCCTGCCAAAGGCGCGACGTTCCCGCATGTAGGCCAGCGTCATCGTCAGCGCCGCCTGAGCCGCCCCCAGCGAACAGGCTGCGATGTTCAACCGCCCGCCATCGAGCCCCGCCATCGCGTAACGGAAGCCTGCACCTTCGTCGCCCAGAAGGTTCGCGGCAGGCACCCGGCAATCGTCAAGCTGAACCTGCCGCGTTGGCTGATTGCGCCAGCCCATTTTGTTTTCCAGCGCGCCGAAGGACAGGCCGGGGGTTCCGCTTTCCACGATGATCGCGGAAATCCCCTTCGGCCCATCACCGCCGGTACGCGCCATCACCACATAGGCATCCGAATAACCACCGCCCGAGATGAAGGCCTTGGTGCCGTTCAGCATGTAGCCGTCGCCCACCCGTTCCGCCCGGCAGCGGAGCGCGGCGGCGTCCGATCCGCTGGCCGGTTCGGTCAGGCAGTAGGACAGGATCGTCTTCATCCGCGTGGCAGGGCCAAGCATCCGGTCCTTGAGTTCGTCGCTGCCAAAGCGGTCGATCATCCCGGCGCACATGTTGTGGATTGAAAGGAACGCGGCCACAGACGGGCAGGCCATGCTCAGCGCCTCGAACACCAGGGTGCCGTCAAGCCGGCTCAGCCCCGCGCCGCCAGAGGTTTCGGCCACGTAAAGCCCTCCGAAGCCGAGTTCGGCTAGCCGGGGCCAGAGGCTGCGCGGGATCGTGCCCTCTGCATCCCAATCCGGGGCATTGGGGGCGATATGTTCCGCCCCGAAGCTGCACGCCATGTCAAAGATCGCTGCCTGTTCCTCGGTGAGTGCGAAATCCAAAGCTTCCTCCCAAGCTGTGAATTGAACAGTTGTTTGATTTTCCAATCCTTCAGGTGCTTTTGCAAGCGCTGCCCTTTGCACCGGCGTGCAGGGCAGGTAACCTGCGCCAAATACCCGCCGAGGAAGAGACATGGAACGGATCGTAATCGCGATGTGCACCCTGGGCCGGCCGCAGATGCTGCGGGCGGCGCTTGCCTCGCTTGTCCGGCAAGAAGTGCCAGAGGGGACCAGGATCCATCTGCTTGTCGTGGAAAATGCGCCTGAACTGTCGATCGCGCCGATCTTGGCGGGATTCCGGGAAACTTCGATAACGGCCGAAACCGAACCGCGGCGCGGTATCGCCAATGCCCGTAACCGGGCACTGGATTGTGCGCTGGGGATGGGGGCGGACTGGATTGCCTTTATCGACGATGATGAAGAGGCTGCCCCGGACTGGATCGCGCGGCTCCACGCGGGGGCGGTGGCACGAAGGCTTGATCTTTGTGGCGGCATTGTCTGGCCCAAGCCGCCGGGCCAACCCCTGACGATGACCGAGCAGATGGTGATGTCGGGCCTGCGCTTTCGCGGTGCGCGCGGCCACCGGCGGCACCTGCGCCGGATCGCCCGTGGCGGAGATGCGCGTGACCTGTATGCCACGTCGAACTGGCTTTGCCGAGCGGAGAAGCTGCGTGAGACCGGCCTGCGGTTCAATGAAGCCCTTGGCACCGGGGGCGGCGAGGACATGCAATTTTCCCGTGATGCCATCGCGCAGGGCTGGAAG
This sequence comes from Rhodobacteraceae bacterium LNNU 3342, assembly GCA_008711135.1. Classification (GTDB taxonomy): domain Bacteria; phylum Pseudomonadota; class Alphaproteobacteria; order Rhodobacterales; family Rhodobacteraceae; genus Halodurantibacterium. The sequence continues at coordinate 120,551 of VUAW01000004.1, read as the reverse complement.
CTTGGCCGGATTGCCGACGCCCATGTCGAAGAGACCATCCCAAAGGCGCGGCTTGCACCTAGTTACATCTTCCAGCGTGCTCGGGATGCGGAACGGTCGCATTTTCAAGTGGGATTCATCCACGCCTCGCGTGGCCACCATGCAAGAAGAACAGCAGTTTACGCTCTTGGAAAATGGCTGCGGGGGCTTTTGAACTTGGCTGCCATTCCCGTGCTGGGTGGGCGCGGATTGGTTGAGGGACTTTCCGCCCTGGGTGCCGGGCTCGGGCGGATCGAGGGCTTCCTTGGCCGCAAAAGCGAACGCTACCTGCGGGTGGATGGGAACTGAAAAGGCCCCGGTCACCCGGGGCCTATTGGTCATTCCATGGCCTTGAAGTTGAACTCCCCGCCTTCCTTGATGCCGCTGGGCCAGCGCGAGGTGATCGTCTTGGTCCGGGTGTAGAAGCGGAAAGCATCCGGCCCGTGCTGGTTCAGGTCGCCAAAGGCCGATTTCTTCCAGCCGCCAAAGGTGTGATAGGCAAGCGGCACCGGAATCGGCACGTTGATCCCGATCATGCCGACGTTCACCCGGTTCGCAAAGTCGCGTGCCGTGTCACCGTCGCGAGTAAAGATGGCGGTGCCGTTGCCATATTCGTGGTCCATGGCATAGCCCAGCGCCTCCTCATAGCTCTTGGCGCGTACGGTAGAGAGGACGGGGCCGAAGATTTCCTGCCGGTAGATGTCCATGTCGGTCGTCACATGGTCGAACAGGTGCGGGCCGACGAAGAAGCCTTCCTCATAACCCTGCAGGTTGAAGTTGCGACCGTCGACGACCAGCGTGGCGCCTTGCTGCACACCGCTTTCTACCAGCGACAGGATCCGCTCCTTGGCCTGTGCGGTGACGACCGGGCCGTAATCCACGTCGTTTCCGGCGGTGTAGGGGCCGACCTTGAGCTTTTCGATCCGGGGAACGAGCTTCTCGATCAGCTTGTCAGCCGTCTGGTCGCCCACGGGCACCGCGACCGAAACGGCCATGCAGCGCTCGCCCGCAGCGCCGTATCCGGCACCGACCAGAGCATCCGCGGCCTGATCCATGTCGGCATCGGGCATGATGATCATGTGGTTCTTAGCACCGCCAAAGCACTGCACCCGTTTCCCGTTCGCGCAGCCACGGCCATAGATGTACTGCGCAACGGGGGTGGAGCCGACGAAGCCGATCGCCTGGATGACCTCGCTGTCAAGGATGGCGTCCACGCTTTCCTTGTCACCGTTGATGACCTGAAGCACGCCGTCGGGCAGACCCGCCTCTTGCAACAGTTCAGCCAGCATGAGCGGGACAGAAGGGTCACGTTCCGACGGCTTCAGGATCATCGCGTTGCCACAGGCCAGCGCCGGGCCCATCTTCCACAGCGGGATCATGGCCGGGAAGTTGAAGGGCGTAATGCCCGCAACCACGCCCAGCGGCTGGCGCATGGAATACATGTCGATGCCGGGACCAGCGCTGTCCGTGAATTCGCCTTTCAGCAGGTGGGGCGCGCCGATGCAGAACTCGATTACCTCCAGCCCCCGCTGGATGTCGCCCTTGGCGTCGGGGATGGTCTTGCCGTGTTCGCGGCTCAGTGCCTCGGCCAGTTTGTTCATGTCGCGGTTCAGAAGGTCGACGAACTTCATCATCACCCGGGCGCGGCGCTGCGGATTGGTAGCGCCCCATTTCACCTGAGCTGCGGCCGCAGAGTCCACGGCGGCGTCAAGCTCTGCCTTGGTCGCCAGCGGGACACGGGCCTGAACCTCGCCGGTTGCGGGGTTGAAGACATCGGCGAAACGGCCAGACGTTCCCTTGACGTGCTTGCCGTCGATCCAGTGGGTCAGTTCCTGCATAGGGTCCTCCTTGTTGGCGACAGGTTAGCCTTGCGTTTTTGTCGCGAACAGCCACAACTTTCCGAAAGCATTTTGCAAAGGTGCAAGAGGTGGACTGGGACGACCTGCGGATATTTCTTGGCGTGGCGCGGGCAGAAACCCTGTCTGGCGCGGCGCGGGTGCTGCGGATTGATCCGGCCACCGTGGGCCGGCGCGTGGCGCGGCTGGAGGAGGGACTTGGCGCGCTGCTGTTCATCAAGTCCCCGCAGGGCTATGCGCTGACCGAGGCGGGGCAACGGCTTCTGGATCACGCAGTGCGTACGGAACAGGCGGTCACCGGGGCCGAGGATGCGCTCCGTGGCGGCGCCAGCGGGATGACGGGGCAGGTGCGCATCGGGGCACCGGACGGCTGCGCGAACTATGTGCTGCCGCAGGTGTTAGCCGCGATCTGCGACGAGAACCCTGGGCTGGAGGTGCAGATCGTCGCCCTGCCGCGGTTGTTCAACTTGTCGCGGCGGGAGGCGGACATGGCGATCGGGGTTAGCCGCCCGACAGCGGGGCGGCTGACGGTGCAGAAGCTGACCGACTACCGCCTGCACTTGGCCGCGCATCGGGATTACTTGGCGCGTCATCCTCCGATCAACAGCATCGAGGACCTGCGCAGGCACCGGATGGTCGGCTATATCCCTGACATGATCTTCGACAAGGAGCTCGATTATCTGGCCGAGACTGGCGTGACGACCGTTCCCTTGGCGTCAAATTCAGTGTCGGTCCAGTTGAATTGGCTGCGGGCCGGGGCAGGGATCGGGGTGGTGCATGACTTCGCGCTGCCCTCGGCGCCGGGCCTGGCAAAGGTGCTTGAGGATGGCTTTTCCCTGACCCGCAGCTTTTACCTGATTCGCCATGCGGATGATCGGAGGCTTGATCGACTCAACCGTTTTGCAGAACGTCTTGCGCACGGGATTCGGCGTGAGGTCAACCGGTTAGAAGGGATGACTTGACAGGGTGACGTAGCGGAGGTGACGCTTGTTCAAGGCAACAGGGAGGAAGCCATGCTCGTCCGTCAGATCCTGCAGATGAAGCCCAGCCACGATATCGCCAGCACTTCACCCGACGCCACCGTGGCCGAGGCTGCCCGCCGCCTGTCCGAGCTGCGCATCGGATCGCTGGTTGTCACCGAGGGCGATGCCGTGGTCGGTATCATATCCGAACGTGACATCGTGCGCGAGATCGGCCGCCGTGGTCCCGGCTGCCTTGAGGAACCGGTGAGCAACATGATGACGTCGCGCGTGATGTCCTGCAGTTGCGATGAGACCTGTGACTCGATCCTTCAGCGGATGACCGATGGCCGCTTCCGCCACATGCCAGTGATGGAGGGAAACCGGATGGTCGGGATCATCTCCATCGGCGACGTGGTCAAGGCGCGCCTGTCCGAGTTGAGCATGGAGAAGGAGGCCCTTGAAGGCATGATCATGGGCCACTGAGGCCGCGCCCCCTTGCATTTCGGGGCAAGTTATTGTTGCGTCGCAGCAAATGCCCGCCTACGGGCAGTAACACCGCAGGGGGGAAGCAACATGCGCATCGGCCTTTACCCGGGGACCTTTGATCCGGTCACGCACGGCCATATCGATATCATCCGCCGGGCGGCGTTTCTGGTGGATCGGTTGGTGATCGGCATCGCGATCAACCGGGACAAGGGGCCGCTCTTTTCACTCGAGGAGCGGGTGGAGATGGTCGAGCATGAATGCCGGGAGCTTCAGGCGGAAACCGGCACCGAAATCGTCGCGCATCCCTTTGAAAACCTGCTGATCGACTGCGCACGTGACGTTGGGGCCAGCGTGATCATCCGTGGCCTGCGGGCCGTGGCCGATTTCGAGTATGAATTCCAGATGGTCGGGATGAACCGGGCGCTCGATGCCTCGGTCGAAACCGTGTTCCTCATGGCAGAGGCGCGGCATCAGGCGATTGCCTCGAAACTGGTCAAGGAAATCGCCCGGTTGGGCGGCGACGTTTCAAAGTTCGTGCCGCCCGCCGTGAATGAGGCGCTGCACCGCCGTTACGCCTAGGCGGTGCACCTGCTTAGATCAGCTTGCCGAAGGCCACGGCGGTATCTGCCATCCGGTTGGAGAAGCCCCACTCGTTGTCATACCACGACAGGATGCGGCACATCGTGCCCTCCATCACCTTGGTCTGGTCCATGTGGAAGACCGAGGAATGAGGGTCGTGGTTGAAGTCGATGCTGACGTTCGGCGCCTCGGTGAAGCCCAGCACGCCCTTCAGAGAGCCCTCGGCAGCGGCGCGGATCGCGTCGTTGATTTCCTGCACCGATGTCTCGCGGCTCGCCTCGAACGTCAGGTCCACGACCGACACGTTGGGCGTGGGTACGCGGATCGCGACACCGTCAAGCTTGCCGTTCAGTTCGGGCAGAACAAGCCCCACGGCCTTGGCTGCGCCGGTCGAAGTCGGGATCATGCTTAGTCCGGCCGCGCGCGCCCGGTAGAGGTCCTTGTGCATCGTGTCGAGCGTCGGCTGGTCGCCGGTATAGCTGTGGATAGTGGTCATGAATCCGCGGCGGATACCGATTGCGTCGTTCAACACCTTGGCCACGGGCGCCAGGCAGTTCGTCGTGCACGATGCGTTGGAAATCACACGGTCGTCACGGGTCAGCGACTGGTGGTTCACGCCATAGACGATGGTCTTGTCCGCGCCTTTCGACGGGGCCGAAACGATGACACGCTTGGCGCCGTTTTCCAGATGGACGGCGGCCTTGTCCCGTTCGGTGAAGATACCGGTGCATTCCAGAACAACATCGACATCGCCCCAGGGAAGCTCTGCCGGATTGCGCATCGCCGTGACCTCGATCGGGCCACGGCCTACGTCGATTGTGCTTTCGCCGGTAATGACCTGAGCCGGGAAGCGCCCATGGACACTGTCGAATCGCAGGAGGTGGGCGTTCGTCTCGACCGGGCCGAGGTCGTTGATCGCCACCACCTCGATATCCGTCCGGCCACTTTCAATGATGGCGCGCAGGATGTTGCGCCCGATCCGGCCAAACCCGTTGATTGCCACTTTGACGGTCATGGGAATGCTCTCCTTTGCAACCATTATGGCCGCCCCGGCGAAAGCCGGAGCGTTAGCGCTAACATCGGCATCCTGCCGAGAAGGTCAACTCCAAAGCTTCAGTTAGCGCCAGAAGGCGAGAAATTCCACCAACGAATCAAGCCGGCGCAGCAGGAAGAGCACTGCGCCGGTTCCAAGGATCATGTCCGCCCCAAGAGCCACGACAACTATGCTGCCAAGGCCAAAGGCGATCCGGTCTGTCATTGTCGTCCCCCTGAAGGGGCCGCAGCCCCTAGTGTAGCAGGCGCCCCATCGCCGCGGCCACGTCGGCCATACGGCAAGAGAAGCCCCATTCGTTGTCATACCAAGCCAGGACGCGAACGGTCCGGCCGCCGATAACCTTGGTCTGGTCTGGGGCGAAGATAGACGAATACGGCGTGTGGTTGAAGTCGATCGAGACCTTCGGCTCCGGATCATAGGACAGAACCGCGCCCATGTGGCCGGCAGCGGCCATGCGGACGACCTCGTTCACCTCGGCCACGGTCACATCGCGGGCAGCCTCGAACGTCAGGTCGACGGCGCTGACGTTGGGGGTAGGGACGCGAATGGCGGTGCCATCCAGCCGCCCAGCGAGTTCGGGCAGAACCTCGCCAATCGCCTTGGCCGCGCCGGTTGAGGTCGGGATCATCGCCATTGCCGCTGCGCGCGCGCGATAAAGGTCCTTGTGCCGACGGTCCAGCGTCGGCTGGTCACCGGTGTAGCTATGAATCGTGGTCATGATCCCGCGTTCGATCCCAATGGCCTCGTTCAGGACCTTGGCGAGCGGCGCGAGGCAGTTCGTCGTGCAGGAACCGTTCGATACTACGAGGTCGTTCGCCGTCAGGCTGCGGTGGTTCACCCCATAGACCACGGTCCGGTCCACATTCTTGGCAGGCGCCGAAACAAGCACGCGCTTGGCGCCCTGTTCCAGGTGCACCGCGGCCTTGTCACGCTCGTTGAACTTGCCGGTACATTCGAGGACCACGTCGCAGCCTGACCAGTCAAGCTCCCGCGGGTCGTAGGTGGACATGACCTGCATCGGACCACGACCCAGATCCATCGTATCGCCCTTGACGCGGATCTCCCCAGCGAAACGCCCATGGACGCTGTCATACTTCAGCAGATGCGCGTTGGTCTCGATGGGACCGGTGGCGTTGATCTTGACCACCTGAACGTCGTTGCGCCCGCTTTCCGCGATATGTGCAAGGGTGCAGCGTCCGATCCGTCCAAAGCCGTTGATGCCGATGGTAATGGTCATGATGCTCTCCGTCAGGGATTTCGGGTTGCCGATCTGATACAGGGGGGCAAGGGCAGGGGAAACCGCAAAAAGCAAAGAATGACAATATGTTAGCGCAAACTTCAGATGTTGGCGCTAACCTGTGGCGCGAGTGCAAGCGGTTTGGGCGCTAACATGTGCAAGGCTGTTACAAAGGCGCTGCGAATCTTTCTTCCGACATGGAAAAGGCCCGCGCAACGCGCGGGCCCGGTCCAATGGGATGAGATGCCTTAGGCATAGAAGACGGGCGGGAGAAGCCCCGCCTGACAGGTCAGCCCAGCAGTTCCTTGACCTTGGCCACAGTGGCGTCGGCGGTAATGCCGAACTCCTCATAGAGCCGCTCTGACGGGCCAGAAGCGCCGAAGCGTTCCATCCCGATGAAGGCCGCCTTGCCTTCGCGCCCACGCTCGCCCAGCAGCCAGCGGTCCCAGCCAAAGCGCTGCGATGCCTCGATCGCGACACGCACCGGGCCTGCGGGGAGCACCTTGCGGCGGTAGCTTTCCGGCTGGCAGTCGAACAGCTCCCAGCAGGGCATAGACACGACGCGCGTGCCAATTCCTTCGGCCTCCAGCAACTCGCGTGCCTTCAGCGCGATTTCCACCTCGGAACCCGTGGCCATCAGGATCGCCTGACGCTTGCCGGTCGCTTCGGCCAGGGTATAGGCCCCCTGCGCCGTCAGGTTCTTGTTGGTGTGGGTGGTCCGCACGGTGGGCAGGTTCTGCCGGCTCAGCGCCAGGACCGAAGGCGTTTCCTTGGTGTTCAGCGCCATTTCCCAGGCTTCGGCGGTTTCCACCACGTCTGCGGGGCGGAACAGCCAGGTGTTCGGCGTCGCGCGGCAGATGGCGAGGTGTTCCACCGGCTGGTGGGTCGGGCCATCTTCACCCAGACCAATCGAGTCATGGGTCATTACATAGACAACCGGCACGCCCATCAGCGCCGAAAGCCGCATCGAGCCACGGGCATAGTCCGCGAAGCACAGGAACGTCCCGCCGTAAGGGCGCACGCCGCCATGCTGCACCATACCGTTCATCGCGGCGGCCATGGCATGTTCCCGGATGCCAAAGTGGATGTAACGGCCCTTGCGGTTTTCGGGATCAAACACCCCCAGATCTGCTGTCTTGGTGTTGTTCGATCCCGTCAGGTCGGCGGACCCGCCAATCGTTTCCGGTACCACCGGGTTGACCGCGGCCAGCACCATCTCGCTTGCCTTGCGGGTCGCCACCTTGGGCTTGTCCTCGGCCGCTTGCTTCTTGATCGCCCGGATGGCTGCCGCGAGACGCTTCGGCGGCTCCAGCGTCAGCTGGCGCTTGAACTCTGCTTGGCGGCTTTCGGACAGGGAGGCGACGCGCTCTTCCCAAGCTGCGCGTTCCTCGGCGCCGCGGCTGCCAATTGCAGCCCACGCAGCCCGGATGTCCTCGGGTATCTCGAAAGCCGGATGGGGCCAGCCATAGATTTCCCGCACGGCAGCAATTTCATCGGCGCCAAGCGGTGAGCCGTGCGAGGCGGCGGTATCCTGCTTCTTGGGGCTGCCATAGCCAATGTGGGTCTTGCAGTCGATCAGCACCGGCCGGTCCGACTTCTTCGCTTCGGTCATTGCGCGGTCAATGTCGTCCGGATCGTGGCCGTCGCAGTGCAGCACCGTCCAGCCAGAGGCCGCGAACCGTGCCCGCTGGTCGGTGATGTCCGACTTGGAGATGTCGCCGTCGATCGTGATGCTGTTGTTGTCCCAGAGGATCACGAGCTTTGACAGCTTCTGCATGCCGGCAAGGCCGATCGCCTCGTGGCTAATGCCTTCCATCAGGCAGCCGTCGCCGGCGATGACCCAGGTGCGGTGATCCACGACCTTCTTGCCAAAGCGCGCGCGGAGCGCCTCCTCGGCAATGGCAAACCCGACAGAGGCCGCGAGGCCCTGGCCCAGCGGACCGGTCGTCGTCTCGATCCCCTTGGCATAGCCATATTCCGGATGGCCGGCGGTCTTGGAATGCCACTGACGGAAGTTCCGGATCTCATCCATCGTGATGTCGGAATAGCCGGTCAGGTGCAGCAGCCCGTAAAGCAGCATCGAGCCGTGACCCGCCGACAGGATGAACCGGTCGCGGTCGGGCCAGTCAGGGTTCTGGGCGTCGAACTTCAGGTGCTTTTCGAACAGCACAGTCGCCACGTCCGCCATGCCCATCGGCATGCCCGGATGGCCGGAGTTCGCCGCCTGCACCGCATCCATAGCAAGAACGCGGAGTGCGCTGGCCTTTTTCCAGTGGTCGGGGTGCTTCTCGCGCAGGGTGGGGATGTCCAAGGCCATGATCCTTCGGCTGGTGGCTCGTTGCCGGGTTGATAGCAGCATGCCGGCGAAGTTCAAGCACGGCAGGCGATTGCTGCGGCCCAAAAGGGTGCCAAGGGGATGGTTCTGTGGGATACATGGGGTTAGAAACCGAAAAATCCCGATTCGCAGGTGGCTTGGCGCCTGCCCAACGGACGACGGAGCAGGCAGAATGAAAGATCTCGCCGAACTGGAAGGGCGCATTACCCTTGCGCTGGACCGGATAACGCTTGGGCTTGAGGCGCTCCCTCCACCCGGTCCATCGGAAAAAGAAATCCAGCTGATGCATGAGCTGGAGGCCGCGACCGCCGCGCTGGAAAAGGAACGGGCGAGCAACGCTGCCCTCACCGATGCCCTTCGTGAGGCGCTGGCCCGCCCGGGTGCGGGCAGCAATGACGCCGCGGCTCGTGCCGATCGCCAAGCGCAAGAGATGCAGCGGGTGCGCGAGACGAACCGGCACCTGCGCCACGTCATCGGCCGCCTGCGCGAGGCAGAGGCGGCAAAGGTCGGCGATGCGGAACTTGTGAATACCGCGCTGAAGGCGGAACTGGACGCGCTGCGCGCCGACCGGGCCGCTGAACGGAGTGAGCTGGACGAGATCCTTGCCGAGCTTGAACCACTGCTGGAGGAGGGTGCCGATGGCTGAGATCACAATCACGATCGGGGGCAAGACCTTTGACGTCGCCTGCCAAGACGGGGAAGAACGGTATCTTAAGGCCGCTGCCGCGCTGCTTGATGCCGAGGCGGAAACTTTGCGCGCGCAGATCGGGCGGCTGCCTGAAAACAGGATGCTGTTGATGGCGGGGCTCATGCTGGCCGACAAGACCGCTGCGATCCATGACCGGATCGCGCAGCTGGAAAATGAGCTGGCGCTTGCGCGACAGGAAGTGACGGCCCTTCAGAACCGCCCCGCACCGCCGCCACAGAAGATCGAGGTTCCGGTCATCCCGCCGCGCGTCATGGAGACACTGGCGGAGATCGCCGCGCGAACCGAGGCGCTGGCTACGGTGGTGGAAGAACGGGCGCGCAGCGACGCCTGAGGATGTGCGCCCCGAACCAGCCGGGGCGCCCCTGTTGGTCAGGCGTTGGCTTCGCGGATCTTTTCCGCCGCCGCCTTGTCGTAGGTCACGCCCTTGGCGTCGAACAGCTGGTCAAGCTCGCCCGAGAGGGTCATCTCGGTGATGATGTCGCAGCCGCCCACGAACTCGCCCTTGACGTAAAGCTGCGGGATCGTCGGCCAGTCGGAAAATTCCTTGATGCCCTGCCGGATCGCTTCGTCCGACAGCACGTTGACGTCCTTGTAGTCAACGCCCATGAAGTTGAGCACGCCTGCGACGCGGCTTGAAAAGCCGCATTGCGGCATGGATTTGGTGCCCTTCATGAACAGCACGACGCTGTTCGAATTGACGGTTTCGCGGATCTGATCCTGCGCGTCGGTCATGTTGTTACTCCGGTGCCTTGGTGGTCAGCGCAAGCGCGTGAAGCTCGCCATGGCTGCCCGCCATCTTGTCCTTGAGCGCGGCATATACCGCGCGCTGCTGCTGAACGCGGTTCTGACCGCGAAAGCTTTCGTCAATCACCTCTGCGGCGTAGTGGTTCCCGTCGCCAGCCAGGTCGGTGATAGTGATCCGGGCGTTCGGAAAGCTCGCGCGGATCAGGTTTTCTATATCTTGTGCCTGCATCGGCATGACGTCGTCTTCCCCCTTGGTCACTCCCCAAGATGTAGCCCTGCACGGGGTTCCGTGCAAGGCCGGGGCGTTACGCGACGGCCTTTGCAAAGGCGCTGCGGTAGATCCCGGAAAGCTCTGCCAGCGGGGCTGCGGCGTCTGCGGCGTCTGCGAAACCAACGGTGGTGCCACCGAAGTTGCCCACCGCCGACAGGATCACGTTGCCTTCCTCGGCCGCGGCAGCCAGCAGCGCGTCGGCGTGCGCCGTGGTGCAGGCGAGCAGGTAGCGTCCCTGATCCTCACCAAACAGCGCGCCGGTGCCGGAGACGTTCAGCGTGATCCCGATGCCGGCGGCTGCGGCCATCTCGAACGCCGCGAGTGCAAGGCCCCCGTCTGCAAGATCAGTGCAGGCGGTGATGAGGTTGCGATGGGCGCGAATGAACTCGCCGTTCAGACGCTCGGTGATCAGGTCGACATGCGGGGCATCGCCATCTTCGCGCCCGAAATGTTCAGCCAGAAGCGCCGACTGACCAAGATGCCCGCGCGTTTCACCCAGCAGCAGGGCAACCATGCCTTCCTCCGGCTGGCCCGCGATCATCTCGTCGATGCTGCGCAGCAGGCCGACGGCACCGATGGTGGGGGTGGGCAGGATCGGCTGACCGTCGGTCTCGTTGTAGAGCGAGACGTTGCCCGACACGATCGGCATGTCGAGCGCCGCACAGGCCGCGCCGATGCCCCGGATGGCGCCCACGAACTGACCCATGATTTCCGGCTTTTCGGGGTTACCGAAGTTCAGGTTGTCGGTCGTGGCCAAGGGCAGGGCGCCTACGGCGGTCAGGTTGCGATAAGCCTCGGCCACCGCCTGCTTGCCGCCTTCGAACGGGTTGGCCTTGACGTAGCGGGGCGTCACGTCGCTGGTGAAGGCCAGCGCCTTGTCAGTACCATGGACGCGGACGACGCCAGCGCCCATGCCGGGACGGCGGATCGTGTCGGCCATGACCATGTGGTCATATTGCTCCCAGACCCAGCCCTTGTGGGCGTAGTTCGGGCTGGAGATGAGCGATTTCAGCCCCTCGATCGGGTCGACCTCCGGCACTTCGGCCAGCGGCTGCGCCTCGGGCGTTTCCACGTAGGGGCGGTCGTATTCCGGGGCAGTGCCGGACAGGGCCTTCAGCGGCAGGTCGGCCTTCACCTCATTGCCGTGGAGGATGAGGAAGCGGTCCTCGGGGATGGTTTCGCCGACAATGGCGAAATCAAGATCCCACTTGTCAAAGATCGCCTTGGCTTCGGCTTCCTTTTCCGGGCGCAGGACCATGAGCATCCGCTCCTGGCTTTCGGACAGCATCATTTCATATGCGGTCATGCCGGTTTCGCGGCAGGGCACGCGATCAAGGTCAAGGCGGATGCCAAGGTCGCCCTTGTCGCCCATTTCCACCGCCGAACATGTCAGGCCTGCGGCGCCCATGTCCTGGATCGAGATGACGGCACCGGAAGCCATGAGCTCAAGGCATGCCTCCAGCAGGCGCTTTTCGGTGAAGGGGTCGCCGACTTGCACGGTGGGACGCTTTTCCTCGATCGTGTCGTCGAATTCCGCCGAAGCCATGGTGGCCCCGCCGACGCCGTCGCGTCCGGTCTTGGCACCAAGGTAAACCACCGGCATCCCGACGCCCGATGCGGCCGAGTAGAAGATCTTGTCAGCATCGGCGAGGCCGGCCGCGAAGGCGTTGACCAGACAGTTGCCGTTATAGGCACGGTGAAACCGCACCTCGCCGCCCACGTTCGGCACGCCGAAGGCGTTGCCATAGCCGCCGATGCCTTCGACCACGCCGCTCACAAGCTGCCGGGTCTTGGGGTGCGACGGCTCGCCAAAGCTCAGCGCGTTCATGGCGGCGATCGGACGCGCGCCCATGGTGAAGACGTCGCGCAGGATGCCCCCTACGCCGGTGGCGGCGCCTTGGTAGGGCTCGATATAGGAGGGGTGGTTGTGGCTCTCCATCTTGAAGACCACCGCCTGGCCGTCGCCGATATCCACGACGCCCGCGTTTTCGCCGGGGCCACAGATCACTTGCGGGCCAGAGGTCGGCAGCGTGCGCAGCCACTTCTTCGAGGACTTATACGAGCAATGCTCGTTCCACATGGCTGAGAAGATGCCAAGTTCGGTAAAGGTCGGATCCCGCCCGATGATCTCCAGGATGCGCGCGTATTCGTCGGGCTTCAGCCCGTGCGCTGCAATCAGGTCTTCGGTGATCTTCGGCTCTTCCATCTGGGTCCCCGTGTCAGGCGTTCCGGTTGCGCCGGTCATACGGGATGGGGGCCAACGGGAAAAGGGCCGATTTAAGCGTCGCACGCGGAATCGGATCAGGGGCGGATGGCGCACCACCAGCGCGTAAGTGGCTGGCATCAGGGTCCGGGGATGCAAAAATAACCGGCAAGTGCCGTTTGGGCAAAAAAAAGGCCGAGCAGAAGCTCGGCCCAAGTCCAACAGGGAGGTAAAGACGAACCGGGTCGCCCCGTCATCGTCTGAGGGGGATTTAGGCCGCCCCTTTGCCCGGATCAAGGGTAAATATATCGCAGTTGCAGCATGCCGGCTATGCAAGCCGCGCATGCCAGTTTACTTGCCGTAACGTCAGGTTGCTAGTCGTTCCGGTCGTCCCGCAGGCGCTTCCGGTGGGCGAAGATTTCGTCCAGCACGAAGTCGCGGAAGGCCCCAACCCGCTTGGAGTGCCGCAGCTCTTCAGGGTAGGCAAGGAACACAGGGATCTCGTGCGACTCCACCTCGGGCAGGACCCGGACAAGATGGGGTGAATCCTCGGTCACATAGTCGGGCAGCACGCCGATCCCGAGGTGGTTCAGAACCGCCTGAAGCACCCCGAAGTAGTTGTTGACGGTAAGCGTGGACGGCACGTCATAGCTCAGCAGCATCTGAACCAGCGTCGCGCCAGCAGAGGCCTGCGCGGCGGTTGTGTGCTGGCAGACCAGGCGGTGCAGCTTCAGATCCTCCAGCCGCTGGGGGGTCCCGCGCGCCTTGAGGTATTCCGGCGTTGCATAGAGCCGCATGTTGACGCTCATCAGCCGCTTGCGGATCAGGTCGGCCTGGCTCGGTTCCTTCATGCGGATCGCGACATCGGCCTCGCGCATGGGGAGGTCAAGCACACGTTCCTCCAGCATCAGGTCGATCTTCAGGTCCGGATACTTTGCATAAAGCGCCGGCAGTCGGGGGGCTAGCCAGAGCGTGCCGAAGCCGGTGGTGGTTGTCACCCGAAGTTCGCCAAAGACCTCATCCTCGCTGTCGCGGATGCGGGCGGCGGCGGTTTCAAGCCGCTGGGCCATGGCACGGGTGGCATCGAACAGCAGTTCACCCTGTTCTGTGAGAATCAACCCACGCGCGTGTCGATGGAAGAGGGTGGTGTCGAGCATCTCTTCCAGCGCGCGGATCTGGCGAGAAACGGCAGATTGCGACAGGTGCAGCACGTCCCCCGCATGCGTGAGGCTGCCTGCATCGGCCACCGCGTGAAAGATTCGAAGCTTGTCCCAGTCCATTCGGCATCTCTTGTCACATGTCATGCGCACAGCGCGCATCTTTGTACTTAAGCGCATGGCTGTAACAGCAAAGCGTGAAGTAAGGAAGTTTTGCCTTTGTAGGTCAGGAGACTTGACCTACAATGCCTGCAAGTTGCTCGTTAAGCTGGGAGGTGCGCAATGGGCAGGCAGGACATCAGCCTAAGTGACCGGTTTGACCTGACGAAATCGCCGGTTCTGCTCAATGGCACGCAGGCGCTGGTGCGGCTCATGCTCATGCAGGCGGCGCGGGACAAAGCAGCAGGACATAATACCGCAGGCTATGTTTCGGGCTATCGCGGATCCCCGCTGGGCGGGGTGGACCTGCAGATGACGCGCGCGCGGAAGTTGCTGGAAGCGGCGCAGGTCCGGTTTCAGGAGGGGCTGAACGAGGATCTGGCGGCGACGGCGATCTGGGGCACTCAGCAGGCGAACCTCCGGGGCGAAGGGCGCTATGACGGTGTCTTTGCGCTTTGGTACGGCAAGGGGCCGGGGGTGGACCGGTCGGGCGACGTGATGCGTCACGCGAACATGGCAGGCACCGCGCCGCTGGGCGGTGTGCTGATGGCCATGGGCGACGACCACACCGGCGAAAGCTCCAGCGTGCTGCATCAGTCAGACTGGGCCATGGTGGACGCCTATATTCCCATCGTTTCACCCGCCGGCGTGCAAGAGGTGCTGGACTACGGGCTTTACGGCTGGGCGATGAGCCGGTTCTCCGGGCTCTGGGTTGGGCTCAAGACGATGAAGGACACGGTGGAGGCGACGGCGGTCGTTGACGGCGATCCGTTCCGGATGTCCTTCATCACGCCCAAGTTCCAGATGCCTCCGGGCGGCCTGAACATCCGCTTGGTGGATACGCCCGTCGCGCAGGAAGCGCGGATGATAGACTACAAGCGCTTCGCCGCAGAGGCGTTCTCCCATGCGAACCGGATGGACAAGCGCGTCTGGGGCCGGCCGGGGGCCAAGATCGGGTTTGTCGCAGCAGGCAAGAACTGGCTGGACCTTGTCCACGCGCTGAACCTTCTGGGCATTGACGCGCCCGAGGCAGAGCGTCTGGGTCTGACCACCTACAAGGTCGGGCAGACCTGGCCGCTGGACATGAAGGGCTTCCACGACTGGGCAGAGCGGCTCGACCTCATTGTCGTGGTCGAAGAAAAGCGCAAGCTGATCGAGGTGCAGGTCAAGGAGGCGATCTTTGACGACCGGCGTGGGCGCCGGGTTTATGGCTGGCACAAAGGCAATGACGGGCCGGAACTCTTCCCGACGCGCTATGCGCTGGACCCCATCATGATCGCGGAAAAGATCGGCGCGATCCTGATCGAGGAAGGCCGCGGCACCGACAGCGTGAGGGCAGGGCTGCAACGTATTGAAGAAGCTCGGCAAGCCGATAACGCGCCCGATCTTGCTGCTCGGCTTCCGTTCTTCTGTTCTGGCTGTCCGCACAACAGCTCCACCCGGCTACCGGAAGGTTCCCGCGCCTATGCGGGGATCGGGTGCCACTACATGGTGCAGTGGATGGACCGCGAAACGCTGGGCTTTACCCAAATGGGCGGCGAGGGCGCGAACTGGGTCGGTGAGGCGCCGTTTTCAACGCGTGAACATGTGTTCCAGAACCTCGGCGACGGGACCTACAACCACTCCGGCTCGCTGGCGATCCGAGCGGCGTTGGCCGCGGGAACGAACATCACCTACAAGATCCTGTTCAACGATGCCGTTGCCATGACGGGCGGGCAAAAGAACGAGGGCGGGCTGACGGCGCATCAGATCGCGCGTGAGGTGAAGGCCATGGGCGTTCAGCACGTCGCTCTTGTTTATGATGAGAAAGAGAAGCCTGACCTTTCGCTCTTTCCCTCGGACGTCGAGGTGCATGAACGGGCCGACCTGATGGCGGTTCAGGAGAAGTACAGCCAGATCAAGGGCGTGTCGGTCATCATTTACGCCCAAACCTGTGCTGCCGAAAAACGTCGCCGCCGGAAAAAAGGCGAATTCCCGGACATAGACCGCCGCGTTTTCATAAACACCGATGTGTGCGAAGGCTGCGGTGACTGCGGGGTGCAGTCAAACTGCGTCTCCATCGTGCCGGTGGAAACCGAATTTGGCCGCAAGCGGGCCATTGATCAGTCGAGCTGCAACAAGGACTTCAGCTGCTTGCAGGGGTTCTGCCCCTCCTTCGTGACGCTTGAGGGGGCGAAGGTTCGCAAGGCTGCGGCTGCGAACTTCGACTTGCCCGACATGCCCGACCCCACGCTGCCCGAGATCCGCGGCACGCATAACGTGGTCATCACGGGCGTGGGCGGCACCGGCGTCGTCACCATCGGCGCGATCATGGCCATGGCCGCGCATCTGGATGGCAAGGGCGTCGGGCTGATGGAGATGGCAGGCCTCGCCCAGAAGGGCGGCGCCGTGCATATCCACTGCCGGATTGCCATGCGCCCGGAAGATATCAGCGCCATCCGTGTTGCGACCGGTGAGGCTGATGCCCTTATCGGTGGGGATCTGGTAGTTTCTGCTGGTTCCAAGACGCTGGCGCTGACGCGCAGGGGGCGGACCGGCGCCGTGGTGAACAGCCATGAGATCGTCACGGGAGAGTTCACGCGGAACACCGAATTCCGCATTCCCACCAATGATCTGGAGCTTTCTCTTCAGGCGCGGCTTCAGGATCGGGTGGCGCTGTTCGATGCCTCGACACTGGCGCAGCGGCTGCTGGGGGATTCGATCTTTTCCAACATGATGATCTTTGGCGCGGCGTGGCAGATGGGGCTGGTTCCCCTGACGCCCGAAAGCATCCTGCGCGCGGTCGAACTGAACAAGGCCGCCGTGGAAGGCAACCAGCGCGCGTTCGAGATCGGTCGCTGGGCAGTGCTTCATCCCGACAAGGTGCAGGAGATCCTGAACGAAAAGGTTGTCACGTTGCCCCCGACGCTGGCGGATCGGATCGAGACGCGGGCAAGAAACCTGACAGCCTATCAGGATGGGCGCCTTGCGGAGCGGTTCCGCAAGATGGTGGCCCGGGCACAGGATCCGCGCCTGCAAGAGGCCGTGGCAAAAGGGTACCACAAGCTCTTGTCTTACAAGGATGAGTACGAGGTTGCGCGGCTGCATCTGGAAACTATGGACAAGGCGCGCGTCGAGTTCGACGGCGACTTCCGCCCGACGTTCCACCTTGCGCCGCCGCTGCTGACGGGCAAGGGCAGCGACGGGCGACCGCGCAAGCGCGCCTTTGGGCCTTGGATCCTGCCGGTGTTCCGAGTGCTGGCAGGGATGAAGCGGCTGCGTGGAACCCCGCTCGACCTGTTCGGGCTGACCGCAGAACGACGGATGGAACGGGCGCTGATCGCGCAGTACGAAGCCGACATGGACGAGATTCTGCCCAAGGTCGGGCCAGAGACGCTCGACATCGCGGTCGCCCTGGCAGAGCTGCCCCTG
This sequence comes from Rhodobacteraceae bacterium LNNU 3342, assembly GCA_008711135.1. Lineage (GTDB taxonomy): Bacteria > Pseudomonadota > Alphaproteobacteria > Rhodobacterales > Rhodobacteraceae > Halodurantibacterium. The sequence goes on along the minus strand of VUAW01000004.1, from coordinate 103,370 downwards.
CAGATCAAAGGCTTCGGCCCGGTCAAGGCGGCGAACGAACAGGCTGCGGCGAAGCGGCGCGAGGAGCTTCTGGCCGCCTTCCGCGCGGGGGGGACGCCGATGCGGCAAGCCGCCGAGTAGCCGAGGCAAGCTGCGGAAAAAGCAAAAGGGATGATGGATTTCCCCCGCGGCAGGCCGTATGACCTTTGCCATGCGCCGGGGGTGACTCTCGGCCACAGTCGAACGGCAGGGGGCAGGTATGGCGGTGGGCGTCTTTGACAGCGGGCTTGGCGGCTTGACGGTGCTTGATGCCGCGGCGCGGCGCCTGCCGGATGTGCCCTTTGTGTACCTTGGGGACAATGCCCATGCGCCCTATGGCGTACGGGATGCCGACGACATCTTTGCCCTGACCTGCGCTGGCGTGGAACGGCTTTGGGAGGAAGGCTGCGACCTGGTCGTGCTGGCCTGCAACACGGCCTCGGCCGCCGCGCTGCGCCGGATGCAGGAGACCTGGCTGCCCGAGGGCAAGCGGGTGCTGGGCGTCTTTGTCCCGCTGATCGAGGCGCTGACCGAACGCCAGTGGGGTGACAACTCACCGCCGCGGGAGGTCGCGGTGAAGCATGTGGCGCTGTTTGCAACCCCGGCCACGGTATCAAGCCGCGCCTTTCAGCGCGAGCTTGCGTTTCGCGCGATTGGTGTCGATGTCGAGGCGCAGCCCTGTGGCGGTGTAGTCGATGCGATCGAGCAAGGCGACATGATCCTGGCCCAGGCGCTGGTGCGCAGCCATGTCGAGGCGCTGAAGCGTCGGATGCCGCACCCCGAGGCGGCGATCCTGGGCTGCACCCATTATCCGCTGCTGGAAGACGTGTTCCGTGAGGCGCTTGGACCGCGCGTGAATGTCTATTCGCAGGCCAATCTTGTGGCGGAAAGCCTCGCCGACTATCTGATCCGCAGGCCGGAGTTCCTTGGCCCCGGCGCCGTTTCGCGCTTTCTGACGACGGGCGAACCACGCACCGTTTCCGACAAGGCCACGCAGTTCCTGCGTCGGTCGATCCGCTTTGAAGCGGCCTGACTTACCACAACACGGAAGAGGAATATGACCCACAAGATCGCAGTACTGGGCGCAAGCGGTTACACCGGGGCAGAACTTGTCCGCCTGATTGCAACCCATCCGGCGATGGAGATCGTGGCCCTGTCCGCCGACCGCAAGGCGGGGATGGAGATGTCCGAGGTCTTTCCCTTCCTGCGTCACCTGAAGCTGCCGCGCCTGAAGAAGATCGAGGAGATTGATTTTTCAGGGGTTGATCTGGCCTTCTGCGCCCTGCCGCACGCGACCTCGCAAGAGGTCATCGCCGGATTGCCGCGGGACCTGAAGATCGTGGATCTATCCGCCGACTTCCGCCTGCGCGATCCAGAGGCTTATCGGAAGTGGTACAGCAAGGCCCATGCCGCGCCGGAGATTCAGGCCGAGGCGGTCTATGGCCTGACCGAATTCTATCGCGATGACATCCGGAATGCGCGGCTGGTGGCAGGCACGGGCTGCAATGCCGCGACCGGCCAGTACGCGATCCGCCCGCTGATCGAGGCTGGGGTGATCGACCTTGACCAGATCGTCATCGACCTCAAGGCCGGAGTGTCTGGGGCGGGACGGTCGCTCAAGGAAAACCTTCTGCACGCGGAACTGTCCGAAGGCACGCACGCCTATTCCTTTGGCGGCACCCACCGGCACCTCGGCGAGTTCGACCAGGAGTTTTCGCGCGCGGCAGGGCAGCCGGTTCTGGTGCAGTTCACGCCGCATCTGCTGCCGATGAACCGCGGAATCCTTGCGACGGTCTATGTCCGCGGCGATGCGCAGGCGGTGCACCGGGTGCTGGCCGAACGCTATGCCGATGAGGTCTTCCTCGAGGTGCTGCCTTTTGGCGCACTCCCCTCGACCAGGGATGTGCGCGGATCGAATTTCGTGCATATTGGCGTCACTGGGGACCGTATCCCGGGCCGGGCCATTGTCGTCGCGACGCTCGACAACCTTACCAAGGGGTCGTCGGGGCAGGCCTTGCAGAACGCCAACCTGATGCTGGGGGCGGAAGAGACGGCCGGGCTTATGCTTGCGCCGGTCTTTCCGTAAGGGACCATGAAGGGACTGAAGAAGAAACGGCGCATTCAGGTCATCGTCGTGGCGGCACTTGCGCTGGTGCTGTCGACGGCCCTGATCGGCTATGCGATGCGCGACGGGATAAACTTCTTCATCGCGCCGACGCAGGTGGCCGAAAACCCGCCGGGACCGGAGGAGGTCTTCCGGATCGGCGGGCTGGTGGAGCCTGGAACCCTGATCCGCGGGCAGGGCGAAACGGTGTCCTTCCGGGTGACCGACGGCGGCGCTTCGGTCCCCGTGACGTACAAGGGGGTTTTGCCCGACCTGTTCAACGAGGGCGAAGGCATGGTCGGCACGGGCCGGCTGATTGAAGGTGTCTTCCAAGCGCATGAAATCCTTGCGCGGCATGACGAAACCTACATGCCCAAGGAGGTAATCGACGCGCTGAAAGAGCAGGGCATCTATCAGGAGCCGGGCGGGGCCTGACCACCGTACGCTTGGTAAAGGCGAAATTAACGGCGCTCCGGCAGGCTGTCCCGCAGGTGAAACTGCGGGGCTTCTTCATGACCGATGTGCGGAAACTGGCTACAGAGATCGTTGCCCGAGAGGGTGGCTTCGTGAACGATCCGGATGATCCGGGCGGGGCGACGAAATGGGGCGTGACGGTGCACACGATGCGCCGCCTTGGCATCGACCTGAACCGTGACGGCAAGGTAGATGCGCAGGACGTGCGGCTTTTGTCGCGCGATCAGGCGGTCGAGATTTACATGGAGCATTACTTCCGCCGACCGCGCATTGCCGAGCTTCCGGCCGCGCTGCATGCAACGGTTTTCGACATGCATGTGAATGCAGGCAGCAACGCTATCCGCCTGCTGCAACAGCTGTTCGCCGACATGGGCTTTGAGATTTCGGTGGACGGCGCTATCGGGCCGCAAACGATCCGGGTAGCCCACCAGGCCTATGCCAAGGCACCGGTGCATCTGGCGGATGCCTACGGGATCGCGCGGCGGAACTATTACTACCGCCTGGGCGATGCACGTCCGGCCAGCCGCAAATACTGCCGGCGCAAGGACGGCGGCAAGGGCGGCTGGATCACCCGGGCCGAGGAGTTCATTTCTGCCCGGTTCCACCTCACAGCGGCAGAGCATCGCGAAAGGGTCCGCACATGGGCCTGATGGGGCAGATCTTCTCGGCGGCAGGCGGGGTGCGGGCCATTGGTGGCGCGGTGCGCGAGGTTTCGGATGCGCTGCATCCCAATGCCACCCGCCGCATGGAACTGGGGCATGAGGCCTATGTCGCCGCACTTGCCGCGCATGGGGCGGAATTCGAACATGTCCGGCCCGGGCTTTTCGATCGGTTCGTCAACGGGCTGAACCGGCTGCCGCGGCCGGCGCTGGCGCTGGGGACGATGGGGATGTTCGTCTATGCGATGACAGAGCCCGCGGGCTTTGCCATCCGGATGCAGGGGCTGAATCACGTGCCAGAGCCGCTCTGGTGGCTTCTGGGGGCAGTAGTGTCTTTCTACTTCGGGGCGAGAGAGGCGCATTACATCCGCATGCGCCACAAGCCGGTGGCAGAAGAACCCGCGCGTCCTGCGGCCGGGCCTGCCTCGGACAATCCCGCACTGGCCGAGTGGCAAGCCCGCGGCTGAGGGCCGCGACATCTGGCCCATCCAGAGACCATTGGCGGCGGCGCAAGTTCCGCCTATGATCCCGCCATGATCATAGAACTTGGCCACTTCGCCCTTATCCTCGCGTTCATGGTTGCCGTCGTTCAGGCGGTGATCCCGTTGGTCGGCGCCCACAAGGGCTGGCGCGGCTGGATGGCAGTGGCCGAGCCTGCCGCCACCACGCAATTCCTGCTCACAGGATTTTCCTTTGCGGCGTTGACATATGCATTCGTGGTCTCTGACTTCTCGCTGCGTCTGGTGGTGCTGAACTCTCACACCGCCAAGCCGATGATCTACAAGATCTCAGGCGTCTGGGGGAACCACGAGGGGTCGATGCTGCTCTGGGTGCTGATCCTGACACTGTTCGGGGCCTGTGCTGCCTGGTTTGGCGGCAACCTGCCGCCGACGTTGCGGGCACGGGTGCTTTCGGTGCAAAGCGCGGTGGCGGTGGCCTTCTTTGCCTTCATCCTGTTCACGTCGAACCCGTTTGAGCGTCTGGTGACCCCGCCGTTCCAGGGGCAGGACCTGAACCCGCTGCTGCAGGACCCGGGGCTCGCCTTCCACCCGCCGTTTCTCTACCTAGGATACGTCGGGCTTTCGATGGCGTTTTCCTTCGCCGTGGCTGCGCTGATCGAAGGGCGCGTGGATGCGGCCTGGGGGCGCTGGGTGCGCCCGTGGACACTGGCGGCCTGGGTTTTCCTGACCATCGGCATCGCGCTGGGGTCGTGGTGGGCGTATTATGAGCTTGGCTGGGGCGGGTTCTGGTTCTGGGATCCGGTGGAAAACGCCTCCTTCATGCCTTGGCTTATCGCGGCGGCGCTGCTGCATTCGGCAATAGTGGTTGAAAAGCGTGAGGCGCTGAAAAGCTGGACCATCCTGCTGGCGATCCTCGCGTTCGGGTTTTCGCTGATCGGGACGTTCATCGTCCGGTCGGGCGTGCTGACGTCGGTCCATGCCTTCGCCAATGACCCGGATCGGGGCGTCATGATCCTGCTTATCCTTGGCTTCTTCATGGGCGGGGCGCTGACGCTGTTTGCGGCGCGGGCCAGCGCGATGGAGGCCAAGGGTGTCTTTTCCACGATCAGCCGGGAATCCGCCCTGGTGATGAACAACGTCCTGCTCGCGGTATCGAGCTTCGTGGTCTTTATCGGCACGATCTGGCCGCTGATCGCCGACATGTTCTTTGGCCGGACGCTGACGGTGGGGCCGCCCTTCTTCAACATGGCGTTTTCGCCCTTCGTGGTGGCGCTGGCCATGCTGCTGCCCATCGGCGCCATCATCCCGTGGAAGCGCGGAACGGTCGCGAAGACGATGCAGCCGCTCTGGGGCATTGCGCTGCTGTCGCTGGCCTTGGGGGCACTGGTCTGGGCGATGCAGACAGGGCGTTCGGCGCTGGGGCCGGTGGGCGTGATCCTTGGCATCTGGGTTGTGGGCGGTTCGCTGGCCGATCTCTGGCTGCGGACGGGGCGCGGCGCGCTGACGAACCGGCTCGCGCGGTTGAGGCGCCTGCCGCGGTCGGACTGGGGCAAGGCCACTGCCCACGCGGGGCTCGGCGTCACCATCTTTGCCGTTGCAGCCCTGATGGCGTGGGAGAGCGAGGATATCCGCGTCGTCCGGATCGGCGAGACTTTTGACCACCGCGGCTATGACATCACGCTGGTGGACGTGCGGCGGGTAGAAGGTCCCAACTACATCTCGACGATGGGAGAGATGCAGGTTGCCCGCGACGGACGGTTCGTGGCGACGCTTTACCCGGAAAAGCGGGTTTATCCGGTGGCGGGGATGCCGACGACGGAGGCCGCCATCGACTACGGCTTCCTTCGCGATGTGTATCTGGTGCTGGGTGATCCGCAGGAGGGCGGCGGCTGGGCCGTTCGGACCTATGTGAAGCCCTTTGCCAACTGGCTGTGGGGCGGCTGCCTGATCATGGCCCTTGGCGGAGCGCTAAGCCTGAGCGACCGCCGCTACCGTGTTGCCGCCGGGGCGGGACGCACGGCACGGGCCGCGGTGCCTGCGGAATGATACGCCAGTTGCTCTTCGTGCTCTGCCTCGTGATGGCAGGGCCGGTCTTCGCGGTGCAGCCGGACGAGGTGCTGCCCGATCCAGCGATGGAGGCGCGGGCGCGAGAGATTTCGCGTGAATTGCGCTGCCTCGTCTGCCGGAATGAATCGATCGATGAGTCTCATGCCGATCTTGCCCGCGACATGCGGCTGCTGGTGCGGGAACGGCTTGTGGCGGGCGACAGCGACCAAGATGTTCTGGCCTATATCGTCGAACGCTACGGCGAATACGTCCTGCTGCGGCCAACGACGCAAGGGACGAACCTCGCGCTTTGGCTTGCGGGGCCGGCGATGCTTTTGGTGGCACTAGGCTCGGCAGCGGTCTATCTGCGCCGCCGACGGCAGGGTGTCGCCGCCGAACAGCTTTCGCCCGAGGAAGAGGCGCGCCTGCGTGAAATCCTGAAGGAGTGACGCGCGGTCATTTCTTTTCCATCTGCGCCTCCCGGATAGTCTCGCGGGACAGAGGGAGGCAAAGATGGATTACGAGACGATCACATGGGAACTTGCCGACGGCGTTGGTGTCCTGACGCTCAACCGGCCAGAAGTGATGAACGCCCTCAACAGCCAGATGAGGGCAGAGATCACGCAGGCCATCCAGGCGGGGCAACAAAGGGCGCGGGTGATCGTGCTGACGGGCGCAGGCAGGGCCTTTTGCTCGGGGCAGGACCTTGGCGATGCGGCCTCGGCCGATGAACTGGACTTGGAGCGCGTTCTGCGGGAAGAGTATGAGCCGATGCTGCGGGCGTTGCGGACCTGCGCCGTTCCGACGGTCGCGGCGGTGAACGGCGTGGCGGCGGGCGCCGGTGCCAACCTTGCCTTGGCAGCAGACGTGGTGATCGCGGCGCATTCGGCGAGCTTTGTGCAAGCCTTTACCCGGATCGGGTTGATGCCTGATGCAGGTGGAACTTGGGCTCTGCCGCGGCAGATCGGGATGGCAAAGGCCATGGGTGCCGCGCTTTTCGCGGAACGGGTTGGCGCCGAACAGGCAAGCGCCATGGGCATGATCTGGGAAGCAGTGTCGGACGAGAGTTTTGAGGCGCATTGGCAGGCACGCGCCGCGACGCTCGCCTCGGGGCCAACGTTGGCCTACGGGGCCATCAAGCAGGCACTGCGGGAAAGCTTCGGCAACGGGTATGAGGCGCAGCTTGCGCTGGAGGCACGGCTGCAGGGTGCTTGCGGCCAGACCGATGATTTTCGCGAAGGGGTTGCCGCCTTTCTTGAGAAGCGGCAACCCGAGTTCACAGGGCGCTAAATCTTAGCGCCCTTCGACGTCCACGTATTCGCGACGGGTCTGCCCAATGTAAAGCTGGCGCGGGCGGCCAATCTTCAGGGCCGGGTCGCCGATCATTTCTTTCCACTGCGAAATCCAGCCGACGGTGCGGCTCAGCGCAAAGATCGGCGTGAACATCGAGGTGGGGAAGCCCATCGCATCAAGGATGATGCCCGAGTAGAAATCGACGTTCGGGTAAAGCTTCTTGGAGACGAAGTATTCGTCCTCAAGCGCGATACGCTCCAGCTCCTTTGCGACCTGCAGGGTCGGGTTGTTCTCGATCCCAAGAAGGCCAAGAACCTCGTCGGCCGACTGCTTCATCACCTTGGCGCGCGGGTCGAAGTTCTTGTAGACGCGGTGGCCAAAGCCCATCAGGCGGAACGGGTCGTCCTTGTCCTTGGCACGGGCAATGAATTCCGGGATCCGGTCAACGGTGCCGATTTCACGCAGCATTTCCAGACATGCCTGGTTCGCGCCGCCGTGGGCGGGACCCCAGAGGCAAGCGATGCCGGCTGCGATGCAGGCGAACGGGTTGGCGCCCGACGAACCCGCCAGACGCACGGTCGAAGTCGAGGCGTTCTGTTCATGATCGGCGTGCAGCATCATGATCCGGTCCATCGCGCGGGACAGGATCGGGTCCACCTGGTATTCCTCGGCCGGGACGGCAAAGCACATGCGCAGGAAGTTCGACGCGTAGTCGAGGTCATTGCGCGGGTACACGAAGGGCTGGCCGATCGAGTACTTGTAGGCCATTGCCGCAATGGTCGGCACCTTGGCGATCATGCGGATCGCCGCGACCTCACGCTGCCAGGGATCGGTGATGTCGGTCGAGTCGTGGTAGAAGGCCGACATCGCGCCCACCACGCCCACCATCGTCGCCATCGGGTGCGCATCGCGGCGGAAGCCGCGGAAGAAGTTGTGCATCTGTTCGTGCACCATCGTGTGACGGGTCACGCGCGTTTCGAAATCTTCCATCTGCGCCGCGGTCGGCAGCTCTCCGTAAAGAAGGAGGTAGCAGACCTCGAGGAAGTGCGATTTTTCCGCCAGCTGCTCGATCGGGTAGCCGCGGTGCAGCAGCTCGCCCTTGTCACCGTCGATATAGGTGATGGTCGAGTCGCACGCCGCGGTCGAGGTAAAGCCGGGGTCGTAGGTGAAGATGTCACCTTGGGCGTAAAGCTTGCGAATGTCGATGACGTCCGGGCCGACGCTCGGCGAATGCACCGGCAATTCGATGGTCTTGCCTTCGAACGTAAGCGTCGCGGTCTTTGTCGTCTCTGCCATCTCGGTTCCTCTCCTGCGAACCGGGCGGGCGGATTGCCCGCGCCGGGTGAATTCCCTGCCGACGGGGATCCGTCAGGCTGACGCATCTCCAAGCCGCGCAAGTGTTTCCTCGCGTCCAAGGACAAGCATCATGTCAAACACGCTGGGCGTCACCGTCCGCCCGGCGAGCGCCGCCCGCAGCGGTCCGGCCAGCTTGCCCAAGCCCATTCCGTGTGCCTCGGCAACTGTTGCGGCGGCCTGCTCAAGCGCGTCCCGCGTCCAGCTAGCACTTTGCAGGTGCGGCGTCAATTCTGCCAGTATACCACGGGATACCGCATCCAGCGCCGCTTCGGCCTTCGGCTCACGCTCGATCGGGCGCGCGGTCAGGATAAAGTGCGCCTTGTCAAGAAGTTCCGGGAAGGTCTTCGAGCGTTCCTTCAGGCAGTACATCCCGCGAAGCAGGCCGTCGCGCTGCGCATCCGTCAGCGGGGCATCGCCCTTGGCGGCAAGATATGCCTCGATTTCGTGCAGCAGCGCGGCATCGTCCGCGGCGGCGATATGTTGACCGCAAAGGTTTTCGAGCTTCTTGAAGTCGAGCCGCGCCGGCGCACGCCCGATGTCCGGCAGGTCGAACCATTCCTGCGCCTGCGCGTCGGTGAAGAATTCGTCGTCCCCATGGCTCCACCCCAGCCGGGCGAGATAGTTGCGCATCCCCGCGGCAGGGTAACCCATGGCCTGATATTCCTCGATACCCAGCGCGCCATGACGCTTGGACAGCTTCTTGCCGTCAGGGCCGTGGATCAGCGGGATATGGGCAAAGATGGGGATATCCCATCCCATCGCTTGGTACACAAGCGTCTGCCGCGCCGCGTTGTTCAGGTGGTCGTCCCCCCGGATCACATGCGTGACCCCCATGTCATGATCGTCCACCACTACGGCCAGCATGTAGGTGGGCGTACCATCGGAACGTAAACAGATCATGTCATCAAGCTGGTCGTTCCGGAACCGCACGGTTCCCTGAACGGCATCCTCGATTACCGTCTCGCCCTCCCGCGGGGCCTTGAGGCGGATGACATAGGGCGCGTCCGGATGGGTGGCGGGATCGGCGTCGCGCCAGGGGCTTTGATAAAGCGTCGAGCGCCCCTCGGCCTTGGCGGCCTCGCGGAAGGCGTCGATTTCGGCTGCTGTGGCAAAACATTTGTAGGCGTGGCCGCGGGCCAGCATTTCATGCGCGACCTCGGCATGGCGGTGGCGCTGCTCGAATTGGCTGACGGCATCGCCATCCCAGTCGAGACCGAGCCACTTCAACCCGCGCAGGATGGCCTCTGTCGCTTCGGGGGTGGAACGCTCACGGTCCGTATCCTCGATCCGTAGCAAAAACTTGCCGCCACGGCCGCGGGCATAGAGCCAGTTGAACAGCGCCGTGCGTGCGCCACCGATGTGCAGGTAGCCCGTAGGCGACGGGGCGAAGCGGGTGACGACCGGGCTGGCGGACATGCGCGTTAACCTTTCGGAAACCATAGGGCGAGTAGTTCTGCCCCAGTGTCTAGGCCGTGGACGAAGGGGACACAAGTGCGCCTGATCCATCCGCTTGATGCGCTGGCCGAGGCGCGGCCCAAGCTCTTTCCCTTTGTCCCGGTTGCCTTTGGAGCCGGCATTGGCAGCTACTTCGCGCTGGGGCAGGAACCGCGGGTGGCGGTGTTGCTGGGGCTGACGGCAGTTGCGGCGCTGGCGCTTGCTGCATGGTGGAGTGGGGCCGAACGTTGGCAGCCGGTGGCGATGCTGATCCTGATGATGGCAGCGGGCCTTTTATGGGCGGCTGGGCGGGCGCATCACGTGGCCGCGCCGGTACTTGGCTGGCGTTACTATGGCCCGGTAGAGGGGCGGATCGTCGGCATAGATCGTTCAGGATCTGACCAGACGCGCCTGACGCTCGACCAAGTCGTGCTGGAAAATGTGAGCCCTGAACGTACGCCGGCGCGGGTGCGCGTATCGCTGCATGGCGATCAGGATTTCATCGATCCGGTGCCGGGAATGACGGTGATTCTGACTGGGCATCTTTCGCCGCCGGGTTATCCTGCAGAACCCGGCGGGTTCGATTTTAGCCGGCACGCCTGGTTCGAAAGGCTGGGGGCCATCGGCTATACCCGGACGCCGGTGCTGGCGCTGGAGCCGCCGCAGGGCATGGACCTTGCCATCCTGAGCCTGCGGCTGGGCATTGCGGATGCGGTGCGCGACCGGGTGCCGGGCGATGCCGGCGCCTTTGCCGCCGCCATCCTGACAGGCGACCGCTCGGCGATCCCGAACAAGGTGCTGGATGATCTGCGGGCCTCGAATCTTGCCCATCTTCTGGCGATTTCGGGGCTGCACATGGGGTTGCTGACCGGGTTCATCTTTGCCGCGTTGCGCTATGGTTTTGCGCTGATCCCCATGCTGGCGCTGCGGGTCAATTCCAAGAAGCTCGCGGCTGCGCTGGCGCTGGCGGCAGGGGGCTTTTACCTTGTGCTGTCAGGCGGGAACGTGGCGACGGAACGTGCCTTTGTCATGGTCGCCGTGATGCTGGGGGCAGTGCTGGCGGACCGGCAGGCTGTCTCACTGCGGTCGGTGGCAATTGCGGCGATGATCGTGCTGATCCTGCGGCCAGAGGCGCTGATCTCTGCCGGGTTCCAGATGTCCTTCGCGGCTACGACCGCGCTGGTCGCGATATTCCAGCATGTGGGGCCGCTTACGCGCCGGTTGCCGCAATGGGGGGCGCCGGTGGTGTCGCTGGTGCTGGCCTCTGCCGTAGCGGGCTTTGCGACGGCGCCGTTTTCGGCAGCGCACTTCGGGCGGCTGTCGGACTACGGGCTGCTGGCCAACCTGATGAGCGTGCCGTTGATGGGGACGCTTATCATCCCCTGCGCCGTGCTGGCGGCGGTCCTTGCACCGCTGGGTTTGGCGGCACTGCCGCTACGGGCGATGGAACTGGGAACTGCTTGGATCCTCCATGTGGCGCAGACCGTGGCGGGCTGGGATGGCGCGGTGCGTGCTGTGGTGACGCCCCCCGGAGCCGTTCTGCCGCTGCTGGCGCTGGGGGCGCTTTGGCTGATCCTTTGGCCGGGGCGGGCGCGTTGGGGGGGGATCGCCGGGGTGGTGGCGGCGCTGGCGCTTTGGTCACAGGCGGAACGGCCGGATCTTCTGATATCGGACAGCGGGGGCCTGCTGGGGGTGATGACACCGAACGGCCGGGCGCTTTCAAAGGCCAGCGGCGAGACCTTTGCGGCCACAAGCTGGCTAGAAAATGACGGGGATCTTGGAACGGTCGCGGATGCCCATGCCCGCTGGCCCGCCAGCATAGATATAGCGGGGTGGGAGGTGGCGCATTTTACCGGACGTGGGGCCGTGGACCGTGCCGTAGCGGCCTGCGTACCGGGGCGGCTGGTAATTGCCTCGCAGCCGGTGCCCGATCCGGGAACCGGCTGCTGGATCATCGACCCGGACCTGCTGGGCAGAACCGGGACCCTTGCGCTGCATGACCACGGTGACCGGCTAGAGATCCGGACAGCCCGCGCGCCCCGGGAGCGGCTATGGCACCGGGGCACGGCACCAGCCGTCCTGCCGCCGGATTACTTCTCCCGGAATGCGCGGTTGAAGCTGTCGAGCACCGGCTTGATAAAGTAGCTGGCTGCGGTCCGGTCTTCGGTATGGATATAGACTTCGGAAAGCATGCCAGGGCTCAGGCGGATACCGTTGATCTCTTCAATCTGGGCAAGGGCCTGCGGGTCCACCTCCAGGTCAGCCAGGTAGAAACGCATGCCGGTGCGATCATCCTCGACCGCGTCGGCCGAAAGCGTCTTGATCTGGCCCGGGATGTCCGGCGTGATGCGCTGGTTGAAGCTCGGGAACTTGACGCGTGCCTCTTGCCCGATCCAGACCCGGTCGCGGGAGGCGGCGTCGATGCGGACCTCGACCACCAGTTCCTCGTCATCCGGAACGATCGACAGAAGCGGACGTCCGGGCGAAATCGCGCCGCCGATCGTGTGCGTCTGAAGGTTCAGTACCGTACCGCTTTCCGGGGCGCGGATCTCCATCCGCTGCAGCGCGGGGGCAAGGCCGATCCGCTGTTCATGAAGCTCGTTCAGCTTGGCCTCGACCTCGCGCAGTTGCTGGACGGCGACCTGGTGACGTTCTGCCTCAACCTCAAGAATTCGGAGCCCGATCTCAGCGCCGCGCGCTGCTGCTTCGGCCGCTTGGGATGCGATGGCGCCCCGGCTGCCCATCAGGTCGGCCTCGCGCAGGCGCAGCTCGGTGACCTTGGTCTTGGGGGCAAAGCCGCGGTCATGCAGGCCCTGGGCCGTCGCCAGTTCCTCGGTCACCAGCTCAAGCTGTTTGTCAAGGGCGGCGATTTGCGCTTCATAGCCTACGATCTGCTCCTCTGTCTGGCGAAGCTGTTCGCGAAGCTGGCTGGTCTGCCGCTCGATCCGCGTGCGGCCGGCATCAAGGATTGCCTGCTGCCCCTCGATGCGGGCCTGCGCCTCGGGGCGGGCGGCGATACGGGCGGCCAGCGCGTCGTCCAGAACCAGCTTCTCGTGGCCAAGGTTCTCGGCCAGCAGCCGCGCCCGCAGCGCCAGATGTTCGTCCAGCTGCGCGTCCACGATTTCCAGGCTGGCCGCGACGCTTGTGGGGTCAAGGCGGATCAGGACCTGCCCGGCCTCGACCTGATCACCGTCGCGGACGAGGATGTCCTGAACGACCCCGCCGTCAAGGTGGCTGATCTCCTTGCTTCGGGTATCGACGCGCAGATGGCCCTGTGCAATGACCGCGCCCGCGATCTGCGACTGCGTTGCCCAGAGGCCGACGCCTCCGGTCAGCATGACGGTTACGGCAAGCCCGGCAAGGGTGTGGCGGCGGGCGGACCAGCGAGAGGTGCTCATGGGGTAACTCCGGCAGTTGCGGGCGGCACGGCGCGGGGGAAGCCTTGCACGGTGTGGCGCAGAACCTCGTCACGGTTCCCGAACATGCGCTGGCGGCCGTTCTGGATCATGACCAGCTTGTCGCACAGCATGATGGCGGCGGGCCGGTGCGCGACGATGATGACGATCTTGCCGCGTTTTTTCAGGTCGGCGATGGCGCCGGTCAGTGCCTGTTCGCCCTGCGCGTCAAGGTTCGCGTTCGGTTCGTCAAAGATATAGAGGTGGGGGTCGCCATAAAGCGCCCGGGCCAGCGCGATCCGCTGCCGCTGTCCGCCGGAAAGCATCGAGCCTCCGGTACCGACTGGCGTGTTGAAGCCGTCGGGCAGGTTCATGATCATTTCCAGCGCCCCGGCCTGACGAACGGCAGCAATTACCGCCTCGCTGTCAGGTTCCGGTACAAAGCGCGAGACGTTTTCAAATACCGTGCCGTCGAACAGAGCAGATTCTTGGCCGACGTAGCCGATCTGGCGGCCAAGATCGTCCGGCTCCCACTGGTTTACGGTCGCGCCCCCAAGCCGCAGCGAGCCTGCGTGCTCCGGCCAGATTCCGGCAAGAACACGGGCGAGGGTGGATTTCCCGGCGCCGCTCGGGCCGATGATGCCAAGTGCCTGACCAGGCTGAACGTCGAAGTCGAGCCCCTCGACCGTCGGCCGTTGTGATCCGGGCGGGGCAACCTGCAGGTCCTTCGCGACAACCGCGCCCGACAGGGCCGGCAGGGCCACGCGCGCAGGCCGAGGCGGGCTGGCCATCAGCACTTCCTTGAGCGAACCCCAGGCCTCGCGTGCGCGCTGGACGGTGGACCACTGGCCGATCGCCTGTTCCACCGGCGCCAGCGTACGCCCCATGACGATCGAAGCGGCGATCATCACGCCTGCGGTGATTTCGCCCTGAAGCACCAGATAGGCGCCCAGCCCCAGCATCGCCGACTGCAGATAGAACCGCATCGTCTTGGAGGTGGCGGAGAACCCGCCGGACCGGTCGCTGGCACGCATCCGGCTGCCGGTGGCACGCTGGCGGATCTGCTGCCAGCGGTCGATCAGCGTCTGACGCATCCCCAGCGCCGCCGCGGTTTCCGCATCCCGCCGCACGGATTGCAGGATCGCGTCTGCCGACGCTTGCTCCTTGGAGGCTTCCTCATGCGCGGTGCGCGAGGATGCCTCGTTCGCGATGGTGAGGATGACCATTAGGATGATGGCGGCAAAGGCCAGGTAGCCCATGTAGGGATGGAACAGGTAGATGATCGCGAGGTAGATCGGCGTCCACGGCGCGTCAAAAAACGCAAGCGGCGCGGGCCCCGCGAGCAGGCGCTGGATCGCCTCGAGGTCCCGAAGCGCGGTTAGCGGGCGCGACCGTTCCATCGGCAGGGTGGCCCGGCTGAGGCCGGCGTCAAAGACCCGCGCGTCCAGGCTTTCCTGGTAACGTGCCCCGACCCGTGCAAGGATGCGCGACCGCAGGTGATCCAGCAGGCCCATGCTGATGAACAGCACGGTTGCCAGAACTGACAGCGCCACAAGCGTCGAAACGCTGCCCGAGGCCAGAACACGGTCATAGACCTGCAGCATGAACAGCGGGCCGGTCAGCATCAGCAGGTTGACCACCAGGCTGAAAAGCCCCGCCATCATGAACAGGTGCCGCATCCCCTTCATCGGGGCGCGCAACTCCTTTGTCGCGGTATCCAGGGCTTCTTTCTCTGCGCGTCCCATAACTCTTCCGTTCCTGGTGGAGAATGTCGGCTAGCCCCAGCCGTAGCCGGGGCCAGCCCTGTCGTTCAGCGTTCGGCTTAGACGAGCGAGTCGTCGAAGCCGAAGACCAGGCCGTCGTCCTGCATGAAGGCCATGTCGGACGTGTCATCCTCGGCAAAGGAGTCGGACGAGGAGGTCCCTTCGGCGAAGGGTTCCATTGCAAAGCCGCTGATGCTCATGGCGCCGGCGCCTGCCGAAATTGGGTTGATCTGGAACGAGGCGAAGTTCTGGGAGCCGCCGTTGAAGGCAACCCGCAGGATCTGCGTCCCGGCCTGAAGTTCAACCTCTGCCGCGTCGGTCTGGACATAGTTGTTCCAGCTGCCGGTGCGCGGGGTCGTCACGGTGACCTGCTCGTACGGCGTGTCTCCGTTTGCGAAGCTGGCCGTGATGGACCGCGTGGCCCCGCCCGCTGCACCCAGCGCCGCTTGGAAGCTGATCGCGTAGGTACCAGCCTCGGCCACGTTGATGGTGTACTCCACCCACTCTCCGTTGGAGATCCAGCCGATCGTCTGGCTGTTTTCGATGATGTCCACGTCCGGTCCGCGCAGGCCCGATCCCTTCGGCCCGTCCAGGTCGTTGTAGGCCACGCCCTGGCCGCCGTTGTCGAACTGCGCCCCGAAAAGCAGCAGCCCGTCATCGCCCACAAGCCACGGCGTCTTGGTGTCGTTGAACGCTGTCTGTGCCGGACCTTTGCCCGCCGCAAAGAAGTCGGGGATGCCGTCTTCATTGTCGTCGGCCATCAGCGCGTCGTTGATGCCATCGCGGTTGTAGTCTTCCATCCGCGAGAACTTGTGCGGCGCGACGTTGGTGATCACCAGCATCGTGTCGTTGTAGTCGTAGTTCGCGCCGCCCGGATAATCCTGGATCACGATGTACGTGCCCGGGATGACCTCTCCCTGCGCGTCCCGTGCCTGGAAGAAGCGGACCAGATGGCCGCCATCCTGCGGAACGGTGTGCCCGAAGTCGGGATCAAGACGGTTGGCGATCGGGTCGCTCCAGCTTGCATAGGTCGGGCGTCCGTCAACGGCAATGTAAAGGCCGAAGGGTTCATCCCGATCGATGGTCGCACGCGCCACGCTTCCGGTGCTGCCGTTGCCCTTGACCAGGCCTTCCGGCAGCACCGTCTGGCCCTGCTGGTCGTCCTGGGCAAAGAGTTCCGTCAGCGCCGAGCTCTTCACGTCATGGATGCTGACCCGGGCGATGTCATTCTGCTGCAGGAATGCAGCGATCTGAATGACCTCGATCGGACGCGAGCTGTCGAGCCGCTTGAGATACGGCATCAGCACTTCGTCGCCCACGGCCTCGACCTTGCCACCGTTGGCCAGCTTGTCCTCGGCCATGTCGGTGGTGAAGCCGAATGCCTCGACGATCTGCGTGACAGTCGGCTCCTGGCCCTTTTCGGACTGGTTCTGCGCGATCCCGGCAAGGTTGATCACCTTGCTTTGGGTGTAGGCATTGCTTTCGATCCGCAGCGCGGCATCGAAGGCGACCGCCTTGTTGTCATGCACCGGATCGACCCCGACGAAGCGGATGGTGACATCCACCTTGCCGCCCGCCGCGATCGACTTGGGCGCGTTGACGATCTGGAACGCCGAGGCACCGGGACCCTCAAGTGCGAACTTGCTGATCTGCAGCGTCTCGAACCCGTCGTTGGTCAGGGTGATGACGGTTTCGTTCTTGAACTCCTGCCCGCCGATGGCCTGGGTCGGGTTGCGTACGTCCGGGTTCATGATGTTGGTGAACACCAGCCGGTCGTCCGCCGTCGCGGGGTCAAGCCCGCTGATGCGGAGGTCCGCGCCGAAGCCCACCGGGGTCACGCCCTGAATAACGAACATGTTGTCGTTATAGTCGAAGTTGATCCCGGCATAGTCCTGAATGACCAGGTAGGTGTTCGGGATCACCTTGCCGTCGCGGTCCAGCGCCTGGAAGAACCGGACGAAGTGGCCACGCTGCGTACCCTCGGGCACTTCGCCCGGACCCTTCGGGTTGAGCCGCGGGTCCGAAGAATACCCGTGGACATGGATCCCGAAGATGTCGTTGCCGCGCCAGCCGTCAGGAACCTTTGTACCTGTGATGGTCCCGGTCGTGAACGCACCGTTAGCGTTGATCGGCAGGATGCTCTGGTTGTTGTCGTCGGCGTGGTTGCCGATGATGACGGTCTGGTTCCGGGCACCGGGATTGTGGATGCCGAAGGGCGCACCGCCATCACCATGGTAGGCGGCGATCTGGGTAATGCGGGCCTCGGTCACGCCATCGGCAAGACGCCAGTAGGGCGACAGCACCTCAAGCTCGTTCGCTTTCTCGTAGATGTCCTTGTTGTCCAGAACATGGCCGGTGATCGTGTCCTTGTAGGGCAGGCCGTCGATGTGGGTCTTGAAGCCAAAGACCTGCCAGACCTCGTTCAGGTTCGGTTCCCAGCCGCCTTCGTCCCGGCGCTGCCAGAAGCCCGCCAGTTCGATATGCACGGACGGCTTGAACGGGTCGTTCGTCAGGATGTCCAGGCCACCGGTAAACACGCCGTTGTCGAGGTTGCCGCCCGCGGTGTAGGCGCTGCGGTTGAACAGCACCTCCACCATCATCTTCTCGCCCGGCTGCAGGACCAGCCCGTTGAGCGCACCCGGATCCTTGAGCACGAACGGACCCGTCAGGACGTGGCCCTTGATCTCCAGCGGGCTCTTGCCGTTGTTGGCGATCTCGACAAAGCCGTTCTCCTTGTAGTCGCGGTTCGGCGCCGCGCGGCTGTTGTTGTCGATCCAGCTGAAGTGCAGGCGGTCCTCGAAGAAGACGGGATCGGTACCGCGGATGGCAGCGACCGGCGCCATTTCGGGGGCCGTGCGCACGTCAAGGTAGTCCAGCTGGTCAGCGCCGGGTCCTTCGGACACGATCCGGATCTGGTAGGACTGGCCAGCCTGAAGAGGCGCGAAGACGGTCTTCTCACCCGCGTCGCCGGCGCCCGGATAGGCAGTTTCGCCCACCTTCTGGCCATTGACGTAGAAGGTCAGCTTGCCGCCCTTGGCGCCTGCATTGGCAGCAACGTCCAGGGCATAATAGCCGTCCTCGGTCACCTGAACATAGAACTCGACCGTGTTCGAAGACACGATGCGGGTGCCGTTGTTCTCCGTCTGCTCCAGTTCGATCCGCTCGATTTCATCGACGAGGTTGAACTCGGGGATGAAGCCGTCGTTGAGCGGCTGGGTCGTGACCCGGAGCTGGTCGATGTTCGGACCATGAGCCTTTGGCGCGGTCAGCTTGATCTGGTTGTTGCCAGCGTGAAGCTCGACCTGAACGATCTCATAGCGCCACTCGGTCCAGCTGTCGTCGCCGAAGCCTTCGAACGGAAGCGACTGGGCTTTGCCATTGACCTCCAGCGTCAGCGGGCGTGCGCCCTTGCTGGCCGGAAGCGCGTAGCGGATCGCGATCTCATAGACACCGCTGGCAGAAACCGGCACGTCCCAGAGGATCGACTGGTCGTTCTTGCCTTCGTAGTCGACGAAACCGGTTCCTTCCGCATTCCGGTCATCCTGGCTGTTCGGGATGACCAGGGGGCCGCCGATCAGGGTCGCGTCCTCGGCCTCGTAATAGGCGTAGGCCGTGCCGCGGTCAGCGGGGATGAGGATTTCCAGTTGGTCGACGTTCGGACCGTCGTTGTTGACCGAACGGAGCGTGACGGTGTTGCGGCCGGGCACCAGAAGTGCCTCGATCTCCTGGATTTCCCAGGTGCTCCAACGTTCGTTTTCGGTGCTGCCAGAGGTCGGCTTGAACGGCGCGATCATCACGAGGGTGCCGTTGACCTCCACCGCAAGCGGACGGTTCCCACCGTTCGCGCTGGTGGGCGAGCTGCCGTTGGCATAGCGGATCTGAAGGATCGCGCTTCCGGCTTCGCCAGGGGCCACGTCAAAGTGGAAGGTGATGTAGTCCGCGTTGGTCTTGCCGAAGTCTGCATAGCCGCCCGGCACGCCGTCGCTGTAGTCGGTGTTGCCATCAAGGCCATAGGCGCCCGGACGCAGCCCGGCAACGAGACCCGGCGCTGTGGGGTTGGGTTCGGGATTGTTCACATCGCGGATCACGATCTGCGCGCCCGAACCAGTGGCAAGCGTCACCTCGGTCCCGTCGTGGGGGTTGTTGTCTTCGGCCTGGATGATGACCAGCGAACGCAGTTCCGAACCCGGCTCCATCAGGTTGAAGACATGGGTCGCCTGCGCCACGTTGCCCACGCCATCGACCACCTTCAGTTGCACGGCCTGCTGACCCGGCTGCAGTTTGGTCAGGTCAAGGACGACAGTACCGTTGCGCACCGGGACCGGCTCTACCGTCTTGCCGCCGTCAAAGCTGACGGTTGCGGTGACGATATCGGCGTCCATGCCGGAGATCTTGAAGATCGCGGCTTCGGGGTTGCTCAGGTCCACCGCAACGATCGCGAGATCGCCGTCTTCATCGGCCGTGTTATCCCCGATAACCGCACCCGGCTTCGGATCAAGGCGGATGATCTGGCTTTGCCCGTTGGACCGGTTCAGCGTCATCACGTAGATCTGCCCGGTCACCGGGTTGTGGATGATGTCCAGCGGGTCCGGGTACCCGTTGATCACGTTGCCCTGCAAGTCGCGCAGCACGAAATCGCTGATCACGCGGCCGTTTGCGTCAAGCAGCACGGCGCGCACGTCGTTGCCGCCGGAATACTCGGTGAACAGAACCGCGCCTTTGAGCGAGGTGCCGAAGACGTCGCTGGAATATTCCAGTGCACCGTTGGGCGAACGGTTGTTGCCCAGGTTGTAGATGTCTTCCGGCTTGAAGCCCGGTTCCGGCAGGGTGCCGACCGGATAACGCGTCACCTCATGCGGATCGACGCCACCGGTGGGGTTGCCGCCGTTCAGGATGAATTCATCCCGCAGCGTGTTCGGGTGGCCGTAGTATCCGCCCTTGACCACGCGGAACAGGAAGTCCGGCTGCAGACCGACATTGGTCAGCCCTTCGTTCTCCGGCGTGTTCGGGTTGTTCGGAACGGTACCGCCGGCTGCCGAGCCGTTGGTCGGCACATAGAGGTAGCCGTTCGAATGCCACACGAGATCATAGGCGTTGCGGATGCCCGTGGCATAGAGCTTGAGAACCGCGTCGTCGGCATAGGGGTTGTAGTATTCGCGGATCAGCTGGCTGTCGAACGACTCTCCGGTCCGGACCGAGGCCACGCCCCGCTCGTCGAAGTGAAGGAAATTCCCCTTGTGTTCACCGCTGGTGATGGGAATGCCACCGTTCTTCAGGTTGTTGTCATTGTCCGCAAAGCGACGATTGGTGCCGTCCGCGGGCAGGGGTTCGGTCGTGACGTCGAAGCCGCCGGGAGGTGCGTCGCGGGTCGGGTCGATTTCCAGCACGGCCGCCGTCAGCAGCCGCTCCGGCCGGAAGCCCCAGGCGCTGTCCGCTTCGCCCATCGCCGTGTTCGAGCCCTGCAGCACATACATCAGGTACTGCGGCACGTCCGGGTTCAGTTCGGGATCATAGTCGACGTTCGGCCGGAACTGGACGCTGTTCGTGACGTGGTCGCCGTTCGACCGGGGCAGGCCGCGGATGTAGGTTTCGATCGTGGCGTTTTCCAGCGAACCGTCGGGGCCAAGCGTGACCTTCGAGATGCGGCCGCTGAAGTCCGGAACGCTGCTGTCCTTGCCTGTCAACGGGACGGGGGCGTTGTCCGAAACCCAGATGACGTTGGGATCGACCGGGTCAAAGACCAGGCCCACGATCCCGCGCCGTCCGCCTGCCTCGTTGAAGTCGCCGCCGGGGGTGAAGGTCTGCTGGGTGCTCTTGATGATCGCGCCTTCGGAGTCGAGGTCCCAGCGGTGGATCTGCCCGGACAGGGTAGAGACATAGATGTGCTTGGCGTCGTCCGTGATCTCGATCGTCGTGAACATGAAGGCACCGTCGGCGGCGCCGTCGATCATCAGCGTGTCTTCGAACGCGACCTCGCGTGCCTCTACCTCACGAGCAGCGCCGGTGACGAAGGTGGTGGACAGCTTCTGGAACTCGCGCTGCGCACCATTCGGGTCGTCGTTCGGACCACGGTCCAAGGCGCCCTCGGCCACCAGCGTATAGCTGGTATAGGGCTTCAGCGGCGTGCGCGGCGAAATGGTGACAGAATCCGATCCCGCGGTGCCGTTGGCGGTGAACAGGACTTCCTCGCCCGTCAGCGTTTCGAACAGGCGGAACGAGCCGTTGTTGAGGCTGCCGATGTCGATGCCGCCGCGCCCTTGCACGACCGAGATGCCGAGGAAGATGTCGGAAGCCGGGTCCACGCCCTCGGCAATGCCGGACGAGGGTTTGAGGTCCACGGCGATGACCTCGGAGCCTTCCTGCACCACGGCACGGGGCTGGGTGAACGAGGGATAATCCGCGGGCGCCTCGCGGTTGTCGCCGGGGGTCAGGTCGGGCAGCGACTTGATGTCGATGTACTGGATTTCAGTACGGACGCCGTCCTGCGCGCTCAGCGTCAGGTGACCGTCGGTGACCTTGACGAGCTTGGTGACCAACTGCGTCTTGTAGATGTCCGTCGGCACGAAGTCCGCGGCAAGCTCGCCCTCGATATACAGGCGGTTCTGGCTGTCGTTCGGGCCGCCGGTATCGCCCACCGCGACCGTGACTTCGTACCAGCCGTTCTCCAGCTTGATTTCCCAGGCGACGCGGTTGCCGTCGCCCGACGGGAAGTTGTCGCCAAAGTCGAACCGGGCATAGCCGGTCAGGCGCGGGTCGTAGCCTTCGAAGGCGTCGCCGGTGCGTTCGCCGATCGCGTTCGCGGGATAGTCGGCGCGGTTGATCGGGGTGTTGCTCGTGCCGTCGCTGTCAAGGACAGACTTTTCCGTGACCCAGCCATAGGTGAAACCATTGCCGCGGTCGCCGAAGCCATCGAAGTTGTCCACCAGGTAGCCATCCACCACCGGATCGGCGCCGTTCTGGAAGTTGATGCGAACTTCCATCTGCGGGGTCGGGGCAGGGCCTTCGACGATCTTGACGTGGTCGATGTTGGGGCCGTTGGGGATGGTGTTGGCGAGCTTGAAGTCGTTGTTGCCGGCCTTCAGCTGCACCTCGACCGTCACCTCGCGCCAGTCGCTCCAGCTGTTGCCCTGCGGGAAGGACACCACCGGGGCCTCGACGCCGTTGATGGTGAAGCTCATCGGGCGATCCTTGGTGTCGCCGTTGGCATAGCGGAAGGTCAGGTGGTAGACGCCGTCGCGCGGCACGTCGACCGAGAAGATCGCCGCGTCGCCGACGTCCGCGCCCATGTCGAGGTAGCCGTTGCCGGTAAAGCCTTCGCGCAGCCCCGTGGGGTTGTCGGCGGTGGGGTTTTCCGGATTGCTCTCGTCGCGCACCTGGGTCAGGCGCGTGCCCGTGGTGCCGACGGTGTCGATGATGCCGAAGTCTTCGGCCTCAAGCTGGATGGAGAAGCCGCTGCCGACCGTCGGAGCCGTGGCCGCCGCGGCCTCGTTGCCCGAGGTGTCGATCACGTAAAGCTGCACCGGAACCGCGCGGCCGGCATAGCTGGACATGTCCAGGGTAAAGCGCCACTGCGCGTCGGGCGTGACCTGCTGGCGCGGGCCGTTGTCGATGCTGACCCAGTAGCTGGCGATGTCCGCATCGGCGCCCTCGATCTCGAACAGGGTGCTGGCGGGGTTGCTCTGGTTCACAACTGCCAGCGCGAGGTTGTTGTCCTCGTCGGCAGAGGTGTCGGCCGTGATCCGGACGTGGTCGATGTTGGGGCCGTTGGGGATGGTGTTGGCGAGCTTGAAGTCGTTGTTGCCGGCCTTCAGCTGCACCTCGACCGTCACCTCGCGCCAGTCGCTCCAGCTGTTGCCCTGCGGGAAGGACACCACCGGGGCCTCGACGCCGTTGATGGTGAAGCTCATCGGGCGATCCTTGGTGTCGCCGTTGGCATAGCGGAAGGTCAGGTGGTAGACGCCGTCGCGCGGCACGTCGACCGAGAAGATCGCCGCGTCGCCGACGTCCGCGCCCATGTCGAGGTAGCCGTTGCCGGTAAAGCCTTCGCGCAGCCCCGTGGGGTTGTCGGCGGTGGGGTTTTCCGGATTGCTCTCGTCGCGCACCTGGGTCAGGCGCGTGCCCGTGGTGCCGACGGTGTCGATGATGCCGAAGTCTTCGGCCTCAAGCTGGATTAGGAAGGACTGGCTGGCCGCCGAAATTGCGAACCGCTCGTCTTCCTGCGCGCCGCCGAAAGAGGACCCTTGGGAGAAGTTTTCCATCGTAACACCAATTCACTATCAAAGGCGAGGCGCCGCACATGACGGGCCTGGCTACACCACACGTCATTGTCCAATTGGACAATCAAGAGCCGGACAAATATGCGCCGCCCGGATACACGCGACATGAATTGCGTGCCCGGCGCTCTTGCGAACGACCGGCCGGTTGGCACCGGCCGGCAACTTTATAAGATTTTAGAGGTTATTTTAGACGACCCCACCACTTAAACCACAAAACTCTTTACGTCAGTCGTACAGACTTAACAAAATATTAACTTTTGTTACTACTAAATGATGAAGATTATGCTCTGGCCTGTCAACATGAAAAAGCATGTTGAGTGCAGGCGACAATGCGCCGCGGCTAAACTTGCCACAGCGCAGTGGTATTACTGGTGCTTGTCGTCCGTACGCTGCGGATCGCCGTCGTTCGTCCTGCCCATATCGGCCCCCTGATCATGCAAACCCGGGAAGTCGCCTTGATTTTGAAGGGCGAGGATGGGTTCTTCATCCGGGTTGCTCGGGGTTTCGACGGGGCGTGTCGTTGCATCAGGAACTTCTTCCAGGGCTAGCAATTCCCGGGCCTGTTCTTCGAAAATCTCTGGGCCATCGGCGGGGCGGCCTTTCTCTTCCCAGATCTTTTGAGCACGCTCCTTGATGCGGGACTCCCAGGCGGCAAATTCCTCGCTGTTCATGTGGTCTCCTTCTCACGTTCCGGCCCTGAAATCTTCAACTCCGTCACAGCAGCAAGGTTCCGCAAGTTGCCGCCGATGCAAGGAAAATGGGGTTTGCATCTGCGGCATCTTCCTTATGATGCAGCCGTCGAGAGAGGATTCTTCAATGGTCGCTGCCGTTTACGCCTGCTATGGTATGCCGAAGTCAGGCTCCACTCTCGCATTCGAGCTGACTGTCGCCGTGCTGGAGGAGGCCGGCGTGCCGCAGCGCCGCCTTTCGCCCCGGGTGCTGGGCGAGGAACGAAGCGACAATTTCGTGCCGCTCATCAAGCCGATGATGCTGCGCGCGGCGATCCAGGAAATCTCCGAGGTTGGGCACCCGAGGCCCATCGCGATCAAGACCCATGGTGGTGTCTGGGCCGCCACTGCCGAGGCGATTGCCGCGGGCAGAGTGACCGGCCATGCGATCGCGCGCGACCCGCGGGACGTGGCGCTCTCGATCCTCGACGCGTCGCGCACGGGCGGCGCCTGGGGCGCGCGCGACGGGCGCCCTTTTGCCAATATCGGCGAGGCAATGGAGGTGGTGCGCGGCCATGTCGAGAAGTTCCTGAAGTGGCAGGCCCAGCCCGGGTTCCTTACCCTGAACTACGAAGAGGTCGCCTTCGACACCCGCCGCAGCATCGACCGGATCGCCGGGCATCTGGATGTGGATGTCGATGCGGACCGGGTGCTTCACCGGGTGCGGTCACGGCACACCAAGCTCAACAAAGGCATCTCGCAGCGCTGGCGCGAGGAGATGAGCGTCGCAGAGGCAAATTACTATTACGAAGAATTTGCCGATTTCATCGAATGCTGGTGTCTGCCGCAGGGCATCCCTGGCCGGGTCTGACAACGCGGGCGCAGCCCGCGCCCGGCTCAACGGGATGAGACGCCGCAGGCGTCGAAGACGGGCGGGAGCCGCCCGCCTGAGCGGTCTTTCAGACGCCCCGTGACAGGGCCGCGACGCCAGTCCGCGCAATCTCACGCAGGCCCAGCGGTCGCATCAGTTCGGCAAAGGCGTCAATCTTTTCCCCCGTGCCGGTGATTTCGAACACGAAGCTTTCCAGCGTCGAGTCCACGACGTTTGCCCGGAAGATGTCAGCCAGCCGCAGTGCCTCGACCCGATGCTCTCCCTGACCGGCGACCTTGAGCAGGGCAAGCTCACGCTCCACCGCCGGCCCCTCGACCGTAAGGTCGTGCACGTCATGGACAGGCACCATCCGGCTCAGCTGCGCCTTGATCTGCTCAATCACCTGCGGCGTGCCACGCGTCACGATGGTGATGCGCGACCGGTGCCCCGCATGATCAACCTCGGCCACTGTCAGGCTTTCAATGTTGTAGCCGCGCCCAGAAAACAGGCCGATCACCCGGGCCAGAACGCCACTTTCGTTGTCCACAAGCAGAGCTAGCGTGTGGGTTTCGATCACGTCGGCATAGGGGTCGCGCAGGTCATAGGCCGAATGTTTGGAGGAGCCTTGCTGGATATTCAGTCGGGACATGTCTTGTTCTTTCAAAGAGGCTTTGGCGGGTCGGGGCTTGGTGCCCCGGCCCAGGCTCAGACCAGCACGGCACCCCGGGCGCCGATCACGCCCTGTGTCTCTGCCTCGCCCAGCAGCATTTCGTTGTGCGGGCTGCCCGACGGGATCATGGGGAAGCAGTTCTCGTGCTTCTCGACCAAGCAGTCAAAGATGACCGGGCCGTCATAGCGGATCATCTCCATGATCGCGTCGTCCAGATCCTTGGGGTCGGAACACTGGATGCCCTTGCAGCCGAAGGCTTCGGCCAGCTTCACGAAGTCGGGCAGGGACTCGGACCACGAATGGCTGTAGCGTTCGCCATGCAGCAGTTCCTGCCACTGGCGCACCATGCCAAGCCGTTCGTTGTTCAGGATGAACTGCTTGACTGGGGCACGGAACTGCATCGCCGTCCCCATCTCCTGCATGTTCATCAGCCATGAAGCCTCACCCGCGACGTTGATGACCAGCGCGTCGGGGTGGGCGATCTGCGCGCCGATCGAGGCGGGCAGCCCGTACCCCATCGTGCCCAGCCCGCCAGAGGTCAGCCAACGGTTTGGCGCTTCAAACCCCAGGTACTGCGCCGCCCACATCTGGTGCTGGCCCACCTCGGTGGCGATGTAGCGGTCCATCCCCTTGGTCAGGGCTTCCAGCCGCTCCAGCGCGTACTGCGGTTTGATGGTCTTTTCCGAGGGCTTGTAGCTCAGGCAGCGAACGGCCTTCCATTCCTCGATCTGCGCTTTCCACTTGCCCAGCGCTGCCGTGTTGGTCTTGCGCCCGCGCGCCTTCCAGATGCGCAGCAGGTCTTCAAGAACATGGCCGACATCGCCAAGGATCGGGATATCCACCCGGATGACCTTGTTGATCGACGACGGGTCGATGTCGATATGCGCCTTGCGCGAGTTCGGGCTGAAGTCGGCGACCCGCCCGGTGATGCGGTCGTCGAACCGCGCCCCGATGTTGATCATCAGGTCGCAGCCATGCATGGCGAGGTTGGCCTCATAGAGCCCGTGCATGCCCAGCATTCCCAGCCAGTTCCGCCCCGAAGCGGGGTAGGCGCCTAGTCCCATCAGGGTCGAGGTGATGGGGAAGTCGGTCGCATCGACCAGTTCGCGCAGAAGCTGGCTCGCCGCCGGACCCGAGTTGATCACGCCGCCGCCCGTATAAAGGACAGGACGTTCGGCCGTCTCTATCAGCTCGACCAGTGCGGTGATCGCCTCGATGTCGCCCTTCACCTTGGGCTGGTAATGTGCCACGCGCGCCTTTTGCGGCGGAACGTAGGTACCGGTGGCGAACTGCACGTCCTTGGGGATGTCGACCAGAACCGGGCCCGGACGGCCCGACCGCGCGACGTGGAATGCCTGATGCAGCGTTTCTGCCAGCTTGTCCGTTTCCTTGACCAGCCAGTTGTGCTTGGTGCAGGGGCGGGTGATGCCAACGGTGTCCGCCTCCTGAAAGGCGTCGTTGCCGATCATGAAGGTCGGAACCTGGCCCGACAGAACCACCAGCGGAATGGAGTCCAGCAGCGCGTCAACAATCCCTGTCACTGCATTGGTCGCCCCGGGGCCAGAAGTCACCAGAACCACGCCCGGCTTGCCGGTGGCGCGGGCGTAGCCTTCGGCCGCGTGAACAGCGCCCTGTTCATGGCGAACCAGAATGTGCCGAATGTCGTTCTGCTGAAAGATCTCATCGTAGATCGGTAGTACCGCACCGCCCGGGTAGCCGAAGATTACCTCCACGCCCTGATCCTTGAGGGCCTGAACCACCATCTTCGCACCGGTCATCGCTTCGGTCATCGTTCTACTCCATCGCCATATGCTGGCATTTACGTTCAGGTAACAAAAAGCCCCCGGAGTTACTCGGGGGCGCATGGGGTTCCGTAAGGGTGTCCGTCACCGGCCCATGCGCAACTGTCCTACAAGTACGATAATCCGGATCATCATCGGTCCCTTTGCTACCGACGCGGACATTAAGAAGCCGGAAACAGCACGTCAACAGCGAATGCGTGCAATTTTCTGTCGCAGCATCACTTTTCCGCGTTAATTAAGTTACGCGGCGCCCGGCTCATGGCTTGACGGGACGGGTGTCGGGCAGGCTGATGCGGGCAACCTGTTCGGCAATTGGATCGACCGAAAGGGGGTGAGTATCGGCGCTATAGGCTTCGGGATCGTGCATCGGCTGCCATTCGCCGCCGCGGTAAAGCTCCAGCCCGCTGAACTTGGCCTTATAGCCCATCTTGCGGCTACCCGGGACCCAGTAGCCCAGGTAAACAAAGGGAAGCCCTGCCTCGCGCGCCAGCGCGATGTGGTCAAGCACGACATAGGTGCCAAGGCTGTCCGCCATGAGATCCGGATCGTAGAAGGAATAGACCATGCTCAGGCCGTCATCCATCACGTCGGTCAGGCAGACGGCGGTAAGATGGCGACGCGTCTCGCCCGGACCGGGCGCACGGGAATATTCGATGACGCGGCTGCGGATCGGGGTTTCCTCGATCATCGCGGCGAACTCGAAGATATCCATGTCGGCCATGCCGCCGTCGGCATGGCGGCTGTCCAGGTAGCGGCGGAACAGCGCGAACTGATCCTCGGTCGCCCAAGGGCTGGTGGCCTCGCGGCGCAGGTGGGAATTGCGGCGCAGGGTGCGGCGTTGGGTGCGCGTTGGCACGAAGTCCGCCACGCAGATGCGGGCGGACATACAGGCCGAACATTCGGAACAGGACGGGCGGTACAGCACGTTCTGCGACCGGCGGAAGCCCTGCTTGGACAGGGCGTCGTTCAGCTTGTCGGCATATTCGCCTTGAAGCGCCGTGAACAGCTTCCGCTCCAGCCGGCCATCCAGGTACGGACAGGGCTGCGGGGCCGTCACATAGAACTGGGGGGCGAGGGGAAGGGTGTGACGCATCAGAGGTCTTCGGCTCGCTCGGCTACTGTGGGATTAGCGGGAAGGTTAGCAACTGGTCCCAGCATCGCCAAGTGGGCTTTTTACACTTATTTGCAAGAGCGGATTTTTAAAATTTCTTCGCGCTCGCAGCAGAGGGGCCGACCCCGAAGGGCCGGCCGGTGCTCAGGCATTTTCGTCTTCGCGATTGGCGCGGGCGATGCGGGCGCGTTCGTCCATGAAGGCGTCGAACTCGCTTTTATCTTTTGCCTCGCGCAGGCGCTGAAGGAAGGCCTCAAAGGCTTCCTGCTCTTCTTCAAGACGGCGCAGGGTATCGGCTTTATAGGCGTCAAATGCGCTGTTGCCGGTGCTGTTGAGCGTCCGGCTGCGGTAGGTGACGCCGCGGCGGGATTTGCAGGAAAACATGCGTTTGCTCCAGATCATGTAGGCCAAGATAGCCAAGCCAATCGGCCAGAAGACGATGAAGCCAAGGATCATCGCGACGATCCAGGCAGGTTTGCCCCGCTGGTCAAGCCAAGCCTCGGCCTGACCGAACCAGGAGACGGGGGACGTGTAGGTGGACATCGAGCTCTCCTCCAGACGGGATGTAAAAGGCTTTAACATCCCCAAGATTGGGGCTCCGGGGACCTGGGTCAAGAGAGAATGTAAATGGGTTTTACATTTTTTCGGGTGGCAGGGTGAAATCGGCCTTTTCGGCGGCTGTCGCTGTCAGCAGGCGGGACGGATCTACTGGAAAGATATGCCGCGTGGTGCCAGCCGCACCCCAGACCACGTCGAAATCCAGCAGCCGCGGATCAAAGAAGGTGCGCGGCGGCGTCAGGTGCCCAACCGGGGAAACACCGCCGATTGCAAAACCGGTTTCAGCACGAATCTGGGTAGCCTCGGCCTTGCCAAGGGGTTCCCCGGCCAGGTGGGCAGCCTTTTCGGCACAGACTTGATTCCCGCCGGCCGTCAGGAAGAGGTAGAGCGCCCCCGAGCTTTCACCCCGGAACAGGATCGACTTCGCGATCTGGTCAAGGCTGCAACCCGCGGCATCGGCTGCCTGCCGCGCGGTACGGGTTTCGGCAGTCATCTCCAGCACCTCGCTTTCTATTCCTGCGGCGGCGAGCGCCTGCTTGACGCGCTTCACGCTTTTGCTCATGCGGATCTCCTTGGTCTGGGTGGGCCTTCTAGGGGCTCGATGGGATCAGATTAGGCACGTGCAGCACGTTGATCCAGCCCGACGCAGCACGCGGGCAGTTGACCATTCCGCGGACCGGCTTAATGCTGCCGCCATGACATTTGCCGCCCGCCTGACCCGCTGTCCCATACCCTTCGATCCGGATCAGGGGGCCGAGGCTGCGGCTGCCTTTGACGTGCCGCCCGAACTGCGCGAACTGCTGCGCGGCGTGGCAGGATGCAGCCCCTACCTCAAGGGCCTGATGGAGAAAGAGCGCGATTGGCTGGAACGGGCGCTGACCCAATCGCCCGAAGCTGCCATGGCCGGCGTCATGCTACCGCTCGAGGACGTTCCGCTGGCCGATCTCGGCGTAGCGCTGCGTTGCGCCAAGCGCAGGGTCGCGCTGCTGACCGCGCTAGCCGACGCCGGCGGCGCCTGGAACCTGGAAGAGGTAACTGGCGCACTTACCGCGTTGGCCGACCGGGCTGTGCATCTGTCGATCACTCGGCTGGTTGCCGATGAGATCCGCCGCAACAAGCTGCCGGGCGCCACGCCGGAAGATGCGGCAACCGGCGCCGGGATGGTGGCGCTGGCCATGGGCAAGATGGGGGCGAGGGAACTCAACTATTCCTCGGATATCGATCTTGTCTGCCTGTTCGACGAGACGCGGTTTGACGCCGCCGATTATCACGATGCTCGGGCCGCCTTTATCCGCATCACGCGCAAGATGACGGCGCTTCTGTCCGACACACTCGCCGGTGGCTACGTGTTCCGTACCGACCTGCGGCTACGGCCGGATGCCTCGGTCACGCCGGTTTGCCTGTCGATGGAGGCGGCTGAACGATATTATGAAAGCGTCGGTCGAACCTGGGAACGCGCTGCCTACATCAAGGCGCGGCCCTGCGGCGGCGACTTGACTGCGGGGGAGCGCTTTCTGAAGATGCTGACGCCTTTTGTATGGCGCAAGCATCTGGATTTCGCCGCCATTCAGGATGCCCACGACATGCGCCTGCGCATCCGGGACCACAAGGGGCTGCACGGCCGGCTGGTGCTCGAAGGCCACGACATGAAGCTGGGGCGCGGGGGTATCCGGGAGATCGAGTTCTTCACCCAGACCCGGCAGATCATCGCCGGCGGCCGTGACCCTGACCTGCGGAGCCGTGCGACTGTTCCGGGCCTGCGGGCGCTTGCGGAAAAGGGCTGGGTCGGCAAGGCCGAGGCAGAGGAGCTTGTGTCCCTTTACCGCAGCCACCGCGAGGTCGAACATCGGCTGCAGATGGTGCACGACGCCCAGACCCATCTGCTGCCGAATACTGCCGAGGGTCTTGACCGGATCGCCCGTTTCATGGGCGAGCCTGACACCGCCCGCTTCCGCGAGGATCTTCTTGCGCGGCTTGCGCGCGTGGTTGAACTGACCGAGGACTTCTTTTCCCCCTCCGAGGCTGCGGAGGAGCCTGAACTTTCCGCACACGCCGCCGCCATCGTTGAAGGCTGGCGAAGCTATCCTGCCCTTCGTTCCGCCCGCGCGGTGCAGATCTTTGAACGGGTGCGGCCAGAACTGTTGGCCCGCTTGAACTGTGCCGCCGACCCGGAAGAGGCGCTTACCCAGTTCGACGGCTTCCTGTCGGGGTTGCCAGCGGGGGTGCAGCTTTTCTCGCTGTTCGAGGCGAACCCGCAGCTGACGCAACTGATCGTGGACATTGCGGCAACCGCGCCGGGGCTGGCCCGGTACCTGTCGCGAAACTCGGGCGTGCTGGATGCGGTGATCGGTGGCGATTTCTTCAGCCCTTGGCCCGGCACTGGCGCATTGCGGGTCGAACTGGCGCAGAAGCTCACAGAACCCGCGGATTACGAACGAAAGCTGGATGCGGCGCGACGCTGGGCAAAGGAATGGCACTTCCGCATCGGGGTGCATCACCTGCGCGGCCTGATCGACGCGTTCGAGGCCGCTCGACAGTACGCTGAGTTGGCCGAGGCGGTGGTCGCCGCGCTCTGGCCCGTGTGCCAGGACGAATTCGCGCGCAAGCACGGCAACCCGCCGGGGCGGGGCGCTGTTGTGGTGGGGATGGGCAGCCTTGGGGCAGGGCGGCTGAATGCCGGTTCTGACCTCGATCTGATCGTCATCTACGATGCGCAGGATGTGGAGGCCTCGGACGGGCCGCGGCCCTTGGCCTCGCGCAGCTATTACGCGCGGCTGACGCAGGCCCTGGTCACGGCGCTGACGGCGCCGATGGCCGAGGGGCGCCTGTATGAGGTCGACATGCGCCTGCGCCCGTCAGGACGTCAGGGGCCGGTGGCGACCAGCCTGCCGTCCTTCGTCGCGTATCAATCGTCCGAAGCCTGGACCTGGGAGCATCTTGCCCTGACCCGCGCGCGCCCTGTTGCCGGAAACCTTGATCTTGGCGAGGAGGTAGAAAGCTTCCGTCGCGCACTGCTGCCCGAAAAGGGCAAGGGCGACAGCGTGCTGAAGGATGTGGCAGAAATGCGTGCGCGACTGCGCAGTGCCAAGCCGGGCGAAGGCGAATGGGATGCCAAGGCCGGCCCCGGCCGCCTTCAGGACATCGAACTTCTGGCCCAGACGGCGGCCCTGCTGGCAGGCGATCCCGCGCGGCGGGTCGAGGCGCAGTTGCGCGCGGGCCTGCGGTCAGGCTGGCTGAAGCCCGAGGAAGAGGCGGCTCTGGCGCGTGCCTATCGGCTCTTGTGGCGGCTTCAGGCGGGGTTACGCCTGCTGAGCGACCGCGCCGTTGTGCCGTCGGAACTTGGTGGCGGCGGCATTGCCTTCCTTCTGCGCGAATGCGACATGCCGGACCTTGAAACCTTGCGCAGCCGGGTGATCGAGGCAGGTGAAACCGCTGCGCGGATCATCGATACCCGTATCAGCCCTGCCGTTGCCTGAATGTGGAGAAACCAGCCATGCAGCCGGAACAGGCCGACCCGAAAGGGCTTATCCGCGAAAGCTACAACATGGAGGAGATCGGCATGGCAGAGTGCCGGTCGATCTTTGTCGACTGGGCGCTGAGCCTGCCTGAAGCCGTGGATCAGCGCGAGGCGCTGCGTGTCATGCTGGCCACCCACGGCATCGAGGGTCATCCGATGACCGAGGTGCTGGCAGAAGGTCTTGCCGCTCAGCCCGCCCCACAAAGACGGGGCGGACGGGCGGCAAGGGTATCGGACAAGACCTAGCGCAGTTCGCAGGCCTCGCGCGCAAGGGTTTCGATCCCGGCCCAGTCACCGGCCTGCATCAGGTCCTTGGGCGCGACCCAGCTACCGCCCACGCACAGCGTGTTTGACAGCGACAGATAATCGCGCGCGTTCTTCAGGCTGATCCCGCCGGTCGGGCAGAAGCTGACCTGCGGCAGCGGCGCCCCGATGGCCTTGAGCGCAGGGGCACCGCCCGAAGCCTCGGCGGGGAAGAATTTCTGCGTGGTGTAGCCGCGCTCCAGCAGGGCCATGACCTCGCTCGCCGTGGCAGCGCCGGGAAGCATTGGCAGGCCCATCTCCTCGGCCGCGGCGAGCAGGCGGTCGGTCGCGCCGGGTGAAACCCCGAATTGCGCCCCGGCTTCCTTGGCTGCGCGGACGTCATCTGGGGTCAGCAGCGTACCTGCACCCACAACGCCACCCGGCACCTGCGCCATCTGGCGGATGACCTCCAGCGCTGCGGGGGTGCGCAGCGTCACCTCCAGCGCGGGCAGGCCGCCGGCGACCAGTGCCTCGGCCAGCGGACGGGCATGGGCGGCATCGTCGATCACCAGTACCGGGATCACCGGGGCAAGACGGCAGATTTCGGCGGCGCGGGCGCTCGCTTCGGCAGGGGTCATGCAAATCTCCTTTGGGTTAAATCACTACGGCCGCGCCAGCCGTGGCGGGGCCAACGTTGTCGCGGAACGCCTGAAACAGCTCGCGCCCCAGGCCGAACTGGCGGGCGGAGAGATCGGGCATCACAGGCTCGCGGCTGTCAAGATCAACGCCGACAACCTCCAGCGTGCCGTTGACTGCATCCAGCCGAACCAGATCGCCGTCCCGCAGCCGCGACAGCGGCCCGCCATCGGCGGCCTCGGGGCTGACGTGGATCGCGGCCGGAACCTTGCCGCTGGCGCCCGACATGCGCCCGTCCGTCACCAGTGCCACGCGCAGCCCGCGGTCCTGAAGGACGGCAAGCATCGGCGTCAGCGAGTGAAGTTCTGGCATCCCGTTGGCCTTGGGTCCCTGGAAGCGGACGACGACAATGGTGTCGCCCGTGAACTCTCCGCGCTGGAAGGCAGCCTTCACCTCGGACTGGTCTTGGAAGACGCGGGCAGGGGCCTCGACCACGTGCCGGTCGGGCGAAACGGCAGAAATCTTGATGACCCCGCGGCCAAGGTTGCCGGCAAGCTGGCGCAGCCCGCCTTGCTTCTGGAACGGGTCGGACACCGG
Organism: Rhodobacteraceae bacterium LNNU 3342; assembly: GCA_008711135.1. Lineage (GTDB taxonomy): Bacteria > Pseudomonadota > Alphaproteobacteria > Rhodobacterales > Rhodobacteraceae > Halodurantibacterium. The sequence continues at coordinate 69,418 of VUAW01000004.1, read as the reverse complement.
GCGCAGGATCCGGTCGTTCAGGGTTTCCCCCGCGCCTTCTTCCCACGTCAGGGTGCCGTCGATCAGCTTCGGCTCGCGCGTGTAGTGGTGAAGCCCGTCGCCTGCGACCGTGCAGGTGTCATCATGCAGAAGCCCGGCGGAAAGCAGTTCGCCGATCATGTAGCCCAACCCGCCGGCGGCGTGGAAGTGGTTCACGTCGGCAAGGCCGTTGGGATAGACCTTGGCCATCAGCGGCACGGCGGCGGAGATGTCGGCGAAATCCTCCAGATCCAGGATCACGCCCGCCGCCCGTGCCATTGCCGGCAGGTGCAACACCAGGTTCGTGGACCCGCCCGTGGCCATCAGGCCGACGATGCCGTTGACGAAGGCGCGCTCATCCAGGATTTCCGACACAGGCCGGTAGTCATTCCCCAGCGCCGTGATAGACAGCGCCCGCTGCACGCCCGCGACGGTCAGCGCCTCTCGCAGGGGGGTGTTCGGGTTGACGAAGCTCGCGCCCGGGAGGTGCAGGCCCATGAACTCCATCAGCATCTGGTTGGTGTTCGCCGTGCCATAGAAGGTGCAGGTGCCCGGGCCATGATAGCTCGCCATCTCGGCCGCCATGAGGGCGTCTCGCCCAACTTCGCCCGAGGCGAACTGCTGACGCACGCGCGATTTTTCGTCGTTCGGCAGGCCAGAGGTCATCGGCCCCGCAGGAATGAAGACCGCCGGAACATGGCCAAAGCTTGCCGCCGCCATTACCAACCCCGGAACGATCTTGTCACAGATGCCAAGGTAGACTGAGGCGTCGAATACGTTGTGGCTCATCGCGACGCCCGCGGCCAAGGCGATCACGTCGCGGGAGAAAAGCGAAAGCTCCATCCCGACCTGACCTTGCGTGACGCCATCGCACATGGCCGGCACCCCGCCCGCGACCTGCGCGGTGGCGCCCACGGCCCGGGCGGCCCGGCGGATCATTTCGGGGTAGTTCTCGTACGGCTGATGGGCCGAAAGCATGTCGTTATATGCAGTGACGATGCCAAGGTTCGGCGCACGCCCGCCGGCGAGGGCGGCCTTGTCCTCGCCCATCGCGGCATAGGCATGTGCCTGATTCCCGCAGGTCAGGTGCGCACGCGCAGGGCCTTCGTCGGCGGCGCGGCGCATGCGGACAAGATATGCGTCCCGGGTGCTGCGTGAACGTTCACGGATACGGTCGGTGACTTCGGCGATACGGCTGTCGAGTGGCATGGCGCTCCTCGTCCCTTGTGCAAGCGGCAGAACCCGGGCTTCAGATAGCAAATCGTGTTAGCGCTAACAAGTCCGGGCGTGGGATGTTGTGGTGTCGCCCTCAAGATGCCGACGGCATTCGCCAATGACAAGGGCAGTCGGGGAAAAGCCCGTCGCATTTTCAGCATTGCGAATGCTGCATGGCAGCAATTCCTGATCCGTCGTGGTATGGGAAGTGCTTCTGACCTATCTACTGGGCCATGGGAAGAGTTGAGAAACACCCAAAAGGAACAGAGACATGAACACCCAGAACGAAATCGAAATCGTTGACTTTGCTGCCATCGAACTGCGCGCCCGTGAGCTTCGCGCCGAAGCTACCCGCGAGTTCGTCCGCATGGTTGGCGCCTGGATCGCCCGCCGCCTGGGCGCTGGCCGCAACCGCGCGCATCAGCCCGCCTGAGCCATCAACGCTCCAGGTTTTCAAGACCCCGGCTTCAAAGCCGGGGTTTTGCTTTTCCAGCGTCCTGTTGCGCCGGGGCTTCCGCCGGCGCTTGCTTCCCGCTAAAGCAGGCGCATGACATACCCAGTGATCCGCCTGCGCCCAAAGACTGACGCCCGTGCCATCCGCCACGGCGCGCCCTGGGTCTTTGCCGATGAACTCGTGACCGACCGCCGCACCCGCGCGTTGCCCCCCGGCACCATCTGCCAGCTTCAGGATGAGGCGCGGGAGGTTCTGGGCATTGTCACGATCAACCCGAATTCCAAGATCATCGCCCGGATGCTGGACCGCAACCCCGATGCCGTGATCGATGAGGCTTGGCTGGCCGTGCGCCTGACACGGGCGCTCGCCTTGCGGGAGCGGTTGTTCGACGCGCCCTTCTACCGGCTTGTCCATGCCGAGGCCGACGGTCTTCCGGGCGTGGTCATCGATCGATTCGGCAACACCGCCGTCATCCAGCCCAACGCCGCCTGGTCAGAACTTCTCATTGAGCCGCTGACCGAGGCGCTGACGAAGGTGACGGGCGTTACGAACATCGTCAAGAACGGGGCCGGCCGCGCCCGGGGGCTCGAAGGCCTGCCAGAAGAAATCAACACGCTGCGCGGCGCCGTCGCCGGGCCGATCCATGTGCCGATGAATGGCGCGACCTACATGGCCGACGTTCTGGGCGGGCAGAAGACCGGCCTGTTCTATGACCAGCGCCCGAACCATGCCTTTGGCGCGCGCCTCGCGCCGGGGGGGCGGGTGCTGGATGTGTTCAGCCATGTCGGTGGCTTCTCGCTCGCAGCACTTGCGGGCGGGGCGTCTTCCGCAGTTGCAGTGGATGGATCTGCCCCGGCGCTGCGGCTGGCAGAGGAAGGGGCGGCGGCGATGGGTATGGCCGACCGCTTTGCCACCCGTCAAGGCGATGCCTTTGCCGTGATGGAGGCGCTTGCCGCCGAGGGTGCGCAATTCGACTTGGTCGTTTGCGATCCGCCCGCATTTGCCCCTGCCAAGCCCGCGCTTCAGGCGGGGCTCCGGGCTTATGAGAGGGTGGCACGGCTGGCCGCGCCGCTGGTGGCGCCGGGTGGATACCTGTGCCTGTGTTCCTGTTCCCATGCCGCTGACCTGACGGCCTTCCGTACCTCCAGCACGCGGGGGATCGGGCGCGGCGGGCGCACGGCACAGATGATCCATACGGGGTTTGCAGGCCCTGACCACCCGATGCTGCCGCAACTGGCGGAAAGCGGCTATCTGAAGTCGTTGTTCTTCCGGCTGGATTGATGCGGGCGTTTCTTGACGCCTGTGTTCTTTATCCAACCGTGCTGCGGGAAATCCTGATCGGCGTCGCCGCGCGGGGCCTTTTCACGCCGCTATGGTCCGCGCGGGTGCTGGAGGAGTGGGCGCTCGCCACGATCAAGCTGGGGCAGGAACAGGTGGCGCGGGCCGAGATCGCCATCTTGCAGCGCAACTGGCCGGCGGCAGAGGTGCAGGCCGATCCAGAGGCCGAAGCGCGGCTCTGGCTGCCGGATGCTGCCGACCGGCACGTTCTGGCTTCGGCGCTGGCGGGCAGGGCGGATGTCATCGTGACCCAGAACCTGCGGGATTTTCCTCGGCTGATGCTGGACCGCGAAGGTATCCGTGCGCAGGCGCCCGATCCATTTCTGCTGGCGCTGTGGCAGGAGCACCCGGATACCGTTGCCGAGGTGGTGGAACGCGTCCGCGCCACGGCCGAGGAACTGTCGGGGGAGTCCCAACGACTGCGGCCGCTGATGAAACGTGCGCGGCTGCCGCGTCTGGGCAAGGCGCTCAGTTCATAGCGGCACGCCAGCGGGCCTCGTTCGCCTCAATCGCCGCGATGCGGTCGTCGGTGGCGGGGTGGCTTGCCAGCCATACCGGGGCGCCGCCGCCAGCCCCCGTCAGTTTCGGCAACTTGCGGAACAGCGACTTCTGCGGCCCGGTCCCGATCCCGGCCTTCACCAGCAGGGCAGAGGCATAGGCGTCGGCCTCGTATTCATCCTGCCGCGACAGGCGCGCCGCAAGCAGCGAGGTCAGCATGTTGGCGATCCAGATGCCCAGCCCGGGGATGAAGCGGCCCAGCACCGCCGACAGCGCCACCCGGATCGCGTTCTGTCCAGAAAAGTCGATCATCCGTCGCTTGGCATGGCCCAGCGCCACGTGACCAAGCTCATGCGCGATGACGCTGGCAATTTCCTCGCCCGTCACGGCGCCAGACTTGAACTTTTCATAGAAGCCCCGGGTCAGGAAGATCCGACCGTCGGGCGCGGCAAGCCCGTTGACCGGGTCCACGTCGTAGATATGCACCTTGATCCGTTCAAGGCCCAGCGCGGCCGCCATCCGGTCGGTGATCCCCTTCAGCTCGGGATCCGACAGGGGTGAGGAACGAGAGTCCAGCTCCTGCTTTGTCCGCCACATCGAGAAGCGGTACATCAGCAGCGCGTAGGCTATTGCTAGGAGGATCGGTAAAAGCTTGAGCATGGCGGCAATATGGGGGCTGGGTGGTTTCTGCGCTAGCCCAGAACGCGCATTCCACGGGTCAGCCCCTCGATCGTCATGGGCACCATCCGGCCTTCGAAGATTTCCTGAATCAGGCGGATGGAATGGGCATGGCCCCAGACTCGTTCGGGCACCGGGTTGATCCAGAGGTTGCCGGGCCATTGCTGCCGCGCACGGGCCAGCCAGACGTGCCCCGCTTCGGGGTTCCAGTGTTCGTTGGCCCCGCCGGGATGGGTAATTTCATAGGGCGACATGGTGGCGTCCCCGACGAAGATGCACTTCCAGTCCGGGCCGTAGGTGCGCAGGATTTCCGCTGTCGGGATCTGCGCGTCCCAGCGGCGCCGGTTGTCGCGCCAGACGCCTTCGTAAAGGCAATTGTGAAAGTAGAACTGCTCCAGGTGCCGGAATTCAGACCGCGCGGCGCTGAACAGTTCCTCGACCACACGGACGTGGGGGTCCATGCTGCCGCCGACGTCAAAGAACAACAGGACCCGCACCGCATTGCGCCGTTCTGGCCGTGTCTTTACATCCAGCCACCCCTGTTCGGCGGTGGAGCGGATCGTGCCATCAAGATCCAGCTCTTGCTGCGCGCCTTCGCGTGCCCATTTCCGCAGCCGCTTGAGTGCGACCTTGATGTTGCGGGTGCCCAGTTCAACCTGGTCATCAAGGTTGCGGAATTCGCGCCGGTCCCAAACCTTGACGGCGCGGCCGTGGCGGCCCTTTTCCTGCCCGATCCGGACGCCCTCGGGGTTATAGCCATGCGCGCCGAACGGGCTGGTTCCGGCGGTGCCGATCCACTTGTCGCCGCCCTGGTGGCGCCCCTGCTGTTCGGCCAGCCGCTGGCGCAACGTTTCCATCAGCTTGTCGAACCCGCCAAGGGCCTGGATCTCGGCCATCTCCTCGGGCGTCAGGTGCTTCTCGGCCAGCTTCTCCAGCCACTCACGCGGCAGGTTCAGCGCTTCAAGCACCTGCTGCGCGTCTATCGCCCCCAGCCCGGCAAAGGTGGCCGCGAAGGCGCGGTCAAACCGGTCGATGTGCCGTTCGTCCTTCACCATCGCCGTGCGGGCAAGGTAATAGAACCCTTCGGTGTCATAGATGACAACCTCGGCGGCCATGCCCTCCAGGAACGCCAGAAACTCGCGAAGCGTGACGGGCACGCCAGCATCCCGCAGGTTCTGGAAGAAGGGCAGGAACATCGCCGTCAGAGCATCCTTTCCACCACGATCGTCACGAACAGGCCCAACAGTCCCAGCAGGATGGCCCAGACGGTGGCATACTGCGCCTTGTCGAACCCGTTGCCCCCGCGGCTGCGGGCCTTCATCAATCCGATGATGACACCGATTGCGATGCCGGCCAGTACGATCATTGTGTGCCTTCCTGTTCCGGTGCACCCAAGCTGGCGATCTCGGCCAGCCGCGCGCGCACCTCTTCATCCGTGCCGAAGCCATAACGCGCCCATCCAAGGCTGTCGAGGCGATCGGCCTGCGCCTCGGCGTCGCGGCCAAGGGCCTGCAGTGCGGTTGCGCGCAGCATCAGGATGCTTGCCAGAAGCGCGCCGTTCTGGGCGCGGTAGGCGGGTCCCACCGCACGGTCAGCCAACGCCAGCGCATGGTCTGGCTGGTTCGCGCTCAGGGCAAAAGCGGCCATCTGCATGTCGATGTGGGCGATATGCACCTCGGTCCCTGGAAGGTCGCGCCAGACAAGCCCGGCCCGCAGAAAGGAAGCGACGGCAAGCGTGCTGAACATCGGCGCCGCGGCACGTCCCATTGCATAGAGGCTGAGCGCCAGGCGGTTGTCCTGCCAGCCCGTATCCTGCGCCACCGTGACAGCATAGCGCGCGGCATCCAGCCGGTCGGGCCGTGCATCCGGGATCAGCGCAACCTCGAGCGCCGCGACCCAGTCAGGGGGCGTGGGGCCGGGATCGGGCGCGGGTGGGCGTTCGCCGGCAGGGTTGAGCCGGCGCAGCAGCGCCGGAAGACGTTCAGCAACCTCTTGCCTCGTCATGCCGCTGCGCAGTTCGGGCGCGTAATAGGCGCGCAGGATCAGCATGTCGAAACCCGTCAGGACGGAATGGAAGTTGTCATCGTTGAAGATCGAATCCGACAGCCGGTAAAGATCATTCAGCGGGCCAAGCGCCTGTGCCAGTTCCTCGTGCACGCAATCGCGGATTTCCTGCGGGTTGGTGTCATATGGGATGAAGATCGCGATCCGGTCACGCTCTTCCAGCGTTGTCCAGTCCAGGATCGGGGAACGGTGGTTGCGGCGAAACTCGCCCCAGCTGGCCACGCGGGGCACCACAAAGCAGGCGGTCTGGGGCGCGAATCGTTGCAGGACGCGGCGGGGCAGGAACTCGATCACGATCCGCGCGGCGGCGCGATCGGTTGTCGTAGTGATGTCGATCTCTGCCTCGTCCCGCAGCCGCCCGATCAGGATGCCGAGGTCGGCCACTGCTGTCGCGGGGGCAGGGCCGGCGACCAGAAGTTGAACAGGCCCTTCGAACCGGCTCATCGTCGCAAGCTCGCGCCCGTTTTCCATGCGGAATGACAGTTCCAGGAAATCCTGCGCGATGTTCGCGTTGGGACGTTGCGGCGGCGGCGGGCGCACTGCGGCAAAGGTCCGCATCGGCGGCAGTGCCTCTGCCGTTTCCGGCGGCGGCATGTTTACCGGGGCACAGGCCGCAACGGCCAGAACCGCTGCGACACGAAACATGAGCCGCGCGGTTCCCCGGGGCCGGTCGCCAAGGGACGGCCGAAACGTTGCGGTGTCTTGTCCGGCCATCGGATGTCCTTTCGGGGAAAGCCGTCAGCGGCCTGATCGGGCCATGAAGGCCAGACGCTCGAACAGGTGCACGTCCTGTTCGTTCTTGAGCAGCGCGCCATGCAGCCGGGGCAGTGCCGACTTGGTGTCAGTCTGCAGATCCTCGGGCGAGAGATCCTCGGCCAGAAGCAGCTTGAGCCAGTCCAGAACCTCGGAGGTCGATGGTTTCTTCTTCAGCCCCGGCGTCTCGCGGATCTCATAAAAGCGGGTCAGGGCGCGGGTCAGCAGCGCCTCCTTGATGTCCGGGTGGTGCACAGCCACGATCCGCTTCAGCGTCTCCATGTCCGGGAAGCGGATGTAGTGGAAGAAGCACCGCCGCAAGAATGCGTCCGGCAATTCCTTTTCGTTGTTCGAGGTGATGATCACGATTGGTCGCTGCACTGCGCGAATCGTCTCACCCGTCTCGTAGACGTGGAACTCCATCCGGTCGAGCTCCTGGAGCAGGTCGTTCGGAAACTCGATATCCGCCTTGTCGATCTCGTCGATCAGCAGCACGACCCGGGTGTTGGCCTCGAACGCCTGCCAGAGCTTGCCCTTGCGGATGTAGTTTCGCACATCGTGGACGCGTTCCTCGCCCAACTGGCTGTCGCGCAGGCGGCTGACGGCGTCGTATTCATAGAGCCCTTGCTGCGCCCGCGTAGTCGATTTTACGTGCCATTCAAACATCGGCACGCCCAAGCTGGCCGCGACCTGACGGGCGAGTTCGGTCTTGCCGGTGCCCGGTTCCCCCTTGACCAGCAGCGGCCGGCCAAGGGTCACTGCGGCATTGACGGCGATGGTCAGATCCTCGGTCGCGACATAGCTGTCCGTGCCCGTGAACTTCATTCTCTGCCCTGCCTGTGCCTGCACCGTTTCGTTAACGCCACGATAGTGCCACGGTTAATTCATCGCAACCGGCACTATCGCCTAGTGACAAGCGGGGGTGCTTGGGCTAAACGCGGCGCGGGAAGGTACCGGATGCAAATGACTTAAAACCTTTGGCCGGGGTGTCTGTATCTGGTTTGAAAAAGGGAACCGAGATGAAGGCAGAGGTCTTTCTACCCGAGGATTATCGCCCCGCCGAGGACGAGCCGTTCATGAACGAGCGGCAGCTCGAATACTTCCGTCGCAAATTGATTGCCTGGAAGGGCGAGCTTCTGGACAACAGCCGCGAGACGCTGGAAGGGCTGCAGGACAGCGCCCGGAACGTGCCCGACATCGCCGACCGCGCGAGCGAGGAGACCGATCGCGCGCTGGAGCTGCGGACGCGGGACCGGCAACGCAAGCTGGTCTCGAAGATCGACGCCGCGCTGCGGCGTATCGAGAACGGCGAATACGGATACTGCGAAGTCACCGGTGAGCCCATTTCGCTCAAGCGGCTGGACGCGCGCCCCATCGCGACCATGACTCTTGAGGCGCAAGAGCGTCACGAACGCCGCGAGAAGGTGCACCGCGACGACTGATCCCACTTTGGATCAGGCGGGAAATCAGGCACCGGGGCGGCAGCGTCCCGGTGTTTCGCGTCAGGGGGGAACGGAATGCTGATCGGGCAGAAGGTCATGGTTCTGGGCGCCGGGATTGCCGGCCTTGCCACGGCGACCGCACTTGCGCGGCGCGGGGCGCAGGTGACGGTCCTTGAACAGGCCGATGAGATCCGTGAGGTAGGGGCAGGGCTTCAGATCAGCCCGAACGGCACCCGGGTTCTGCACGCGCTGGGGCTGGGGCAGGTGCTGGCCGAACGGGGACGTCAGGCCGCTGCGGTCGTGCTGCGCGACGGGCGGAATGGGCGACAGGTGCTTCGGCTTGATCTAGGTGGGCTGCGGGAAGATCGGGCCTATTACTTCTGCCATCGCGCCGACCTGATCGACATGCTGGCCAATGCCGCGCGCGAGGCTGGCGTCACCATTGAACTGCAGCAGCGAGTCACATCGCTAAAGCTGGGCGACCACATGCCCAAGGTCGTCACCCCACAGGGGGACCGCGAAAGCCCGCTGGTGATTGGCGCCGACGGGTTGCGGTCGATAGTGCGGCAGGCGCTGAACGGCACGGTTGCGCCGTTCTTCACCCATCAGGTTGCGTGGCGCGCGATCATCCCCGCCGATCCTGCCGATAAGCCAGAGGCGCAGGTCTTCATGGGGCCCGGCCGGCATCTTGTCAGCTATCCCCTGCGCAACGGCCGCCAACGCAACATTGTCGCTGTCGAAGAACGCCGCGCATGGGCCGAGGAAGGCTGGAGCCACGAGGATGATCCTGCAAACCTCCGGGCGGCCTTTGCCGATTTCGGCGGGCCGGTGCCTGGCTGGCTGGCTGCCGTGGATCAGGTGAACATCTGGGGCCTGTTCCGCCATCCAGTGGCGACACGCTGGTATCAGGTGAACAACGCAGGCCAAGGTACTGCGATTGTTGGGGATGCTGCGCACCCGACGCTACCCTTCATGGCGCAAGGCGCGAACATGGCGCTGGAGGATGCCTGGGTCTTGGCGGATTGCCTGACAGGCCACGACACGCTGGCGGCAGGGCTGACGGCCTATCAGCAGCGCCGGGTGCCGCGAGTGCGCGCAGTGGTCGAGGCCGCGAACCGTAATGCGCGGGCGTATCACCTGCGCGAGCCTCTCAGAACGCTGGCGCATCTGGGATTGCGGATTGGTGGGCGCATCCTACCAGACGCTCCGCTGCGGCGCTTTGACTGGATCTATGGTCACGACGTGACCGCCTGAACCCCCTACGGCAGCGGCAGCGGACGCCAGTCACGCATCCGGTTCCGGAACCATGTGCGCTGCCGCTTGGCGTATTGACGGCTGGCGAGCTTGGCGGCGGTGATGGCTTCCTCCAGCGACACCTCGCCGTTCAGATGTGCGACAAGCTCCGGCGCCCCGATTGCCCGGGACCAAGGCGCGCGCGGGTCCCACGCAGGCAGGTTCGCCCGCACCTCATCCAACGCACCTTCGGCAATCATCTGGTCGAAGCGGCGGTCGATGCGCTCTCCCAGCCAGTCACGTTCGGGTCGCAGCACAATGGCGGTGGCGGCGGACAATGACAGCAGCGGCGGCGGAGTCCGGTCCTGCCACGTGGCCAATCCCTCTCCGGTAGCTTGGAGCACCTCCCACGCGCGCTGTACGCGGGCGGGATTGCGGGTGTCGATCCTGTCGCGGGTCGGAAAGTCAAGCTCCTGCAGCAACGCCTCGAATCCGTCGCTCTCTCGGCGGCGGTCTGCGAGGGCGCGAACCTCGGGCGGCGTGGCTGGCATTTCGACCAAGCCTTCGGTCAGGGCAGTGAAGTAGAGCCCGGTGCCGCCCACGATCACCGGGTTCATCGGCAGCAGCGACGCCACCTCGCGCAACCAGTGCCCGACCGAATAGGCGCTGCCGCGATCCACGTGACCGTAAAGCAGATGCGGGGCCTGCGCTTCGTCCTCTGCCGGGGGCCGAGCTGTAAGCACACGCCAGCAGCTGAAGACCTGCAGCGCGTCGGCATTCACGACCGGCCGCCCCTGTGCGAGGGCGATCCGCAGGGCCAGCCCCGACTTTCCCGAAGCGGTCGGCCCTGCGATCAGCACCGGGCGGCGGGGATCAACCTCATCAATCAGATCAAACACGCTGCATAACCCTATGATGTTATTGATGTTGATGATCGTGCTTGCAGGGCGGTTGAACACCCCGCTGTTTTCCGACATTTTGCGCGCCAGATAACAGCCGATACCGCGCCCGTCCGGGCAGCGCCAGCGAAAGACGATATCCATGACTCATGACAAAGAGCCGCGAAAGGGCGTTACCTACAAGCGCGTCCTTCTGAAGATTTCGGGCGAGGCGCTGATGGGGCCGCAAGGGTTCGGGCTGCATCCGCCGACGGTGCAGCGCATCGCGCAAGAGGTCAAATCGGTCCATGACCTGGGCGTCGAGATCTGCATGGTGATCGGCGGCGGCAACATCTTCCGCGGGCTTCAGGGAAGCGCACAGGGGATGGAGCGGACGACTGCCGACTACATGGGGATGCTGGCCACGGTTATGAACGCGCTGGCGATGCAGTCCGCGCTGGAGGAACTGGACATCCACACGCGCGTCATCTCGGCCATTCCGATGGACCAGGTGTGCGAGCCCTACATCCGCCGCCGCGCCGTGCGCCACCTTGAAAAGAAGCGCGTCTGCATCTTTGCCGCCGGGACGGGCAACCCGTATTTCACCACCGACACCGCCGCGACCCTTCGCGCGAACGAGATGGCCTGCGAGGCGATCTTCAAGGGCACCAAGGTCGATGGCGTCTATGACAAGGACCCTGTCAAGAACGCGGATGCCAAGCGGTATGACCGTGTCAGCTATGACGAGGTGCTGCAGCGGAACCTGGGCGTCATGGATGCGTCGGCCATCGCGCTGGCACGGGACAACGACCTGCCGATCATCGTGTTTTCGCTCGACGAACCGGGCGGCTTCCGTGGTATCCTGAGCGGCGAGGGGACCTATACCCGCGTGCATGGCTAAGGCTATCCAAGCGGGCGCTTTGGCTTTATACCGTGGCCGGGGCGCGGCCGCGCATGCATTCACGGCAAGAAGAAGAGAGACATCATGTCCGAAGAAACCGGAATCGATCTGGACGACCTGAACCGCCGCATGGACGGGGCGATGGCGGCACTGCGGCAGGAATTCGCTTCGTTGCGTACGGGACGGGCCTCTGCCACGATGGTGGAACCGATCATGGTGGACGCCTATGGCTCCATGACGCCGATCAACCAGGTCGGGACGGTGAACGTGCCGGAACCGCGCATGGTCACGATCAACGTCTGGGACAAGGCGTTGATTGGGAAGGTGGAACGGGCGATCCGCGATTCGGGGCTGGGCATCAACCCGGTGGTTGACGGACCGATCATCCGCCTGCCGATCCCCGAGTTGAACGAGGAACGCCGGCGTGAACTCACCAAGGTCGCCGCGCAATATGCCGAACATGCTCGCGTCGCGATCCGCAACGTGCGGCGCGACGGGATGGACCAGATCAAGAAGGCTAAATCGACCGGGATGAGCGAAGACGAACAGAAGATCTGGTCGGACGAGATCCAGGAGCTGACGGACAAGGCGATTGCCGCGGTGGACAAGCTTCTCGAATCCAAGCAGCAAGAGATCATGCAGGTTTAACCTGCAGAGTCCGGTCGCACGAACCGGGCAAGGGGGGCATGAATTGGCCGCGAAAGACATCAGTGTGCAGATGCCGGTCCACGTGGCCATCATCATGGACGGCAATGGACGCTGGGCCAGGTCGCGCGGCTGGCCCCGCCTTGTGGGTCATCGCCGGGGGGCGGAACGCGTCAAGCAGATCGTCAAGGCCTGCCCCGACCTAGGCGTGCGCTACCTGACGATCTATGCGTTCTCCACCGAGAACTGGAAGCGTTCGACCGAAGAAGTGCTGGGGCTGATGACGCTCTTCAGCCGGTATATCGAACGCGAGGCCGAGGGGCTGAACGCCGAAGGGGTGCGCATGCGCTTCATCGGCGACCGCGGTCCGCTGGACGGCCGGTTGCGCCGGCTGATGGACGGGATCGAGGAACGCACTGCTGGAAACGAGCGGCTGAACCTCACGGTCGCCATCAACTATGGCGGCCGTAACGAGCTGGCGCGCACGGCGCGAGCCTTGGCGGCTGCCGCAGCCCGCGGCGACATCCGCCCGGACGAGATCAACGAGGAGATGCTCTCTCGCTGGCTGGATACGGGCGATCTGCCTGATCCGGACCTCGTGATCCGCACGAGCGGCGAGACCCGGATCTCCAACTACCTGCTGTGGCAGTCGGCCTATGCGGAATACGAGTTCACGCCCACGCACTGGCCGGATTTCACCCCCGAGGAACTGGCGAGCATTCTTGCACGCTATTCCATGCGTGATCGGCGGTTTGGCAGTGTGAAGGCATGATCGGAAGTACGGGCAAGTTCCAGGACCTGCTGCCGCGGGTGGCATCAGCCATTGTCATGGGTCTGGTCGGTCTGGGCGCGATCTGGGCGGGCGGCTGGTGGCTGCTCGTGCTGGTGTCGGTCAGCATCGGGGTGATGATCGGCGAGCTTTACGCGATCCTGACGCCCGCGCCACAGCGACGTCATGGCTGGTTGCTTGGCGGGATGGCAGGGGCGGCGGTACTTTTATCGGGGGTTCTGCCGGTGGGGCTGGTGTTGCCTTTCGCGCTTCTGCCCTCGGTCGCGGGGCTAGGGCTCCTGGTGCGGAACCGGAGCCTGTTCGCAGGCTATGGTGCGCTGATCGTGCTTTCGGGCTTTGGTCTTTATCATGCGCGCGAAGAATTCGGCTTGATCTGGCTGTTGTGGCTGGTGTGCGTGGTGATCGCCACGGACATCTTTGGCTATTTCGCGGGACGAGTGTTTGGTGGCCCGAAGTTCTGGCCGCGGGTCAGCCCCAAGAAGACCTGGTCGGGAACGGTAGCGGGCTGGATAGCCGCCGCCGTGGTCGGGGGCGTGGTGATGGCGCTGACCGGCGCGGGGGCAGAGCTTCTGGGTCTTTCGGTGGCGCTATCGATGGCGTCGCAACTGGGCGACATCACGGAAAGCGCGCTCAAGCGCAAGGCGGGGGTCAAGGATGCCTCGAACCTGATCCCGGGGCACGGCGGGCTGCTTGACCGGTTTGACGGGCTGCTGGGGGCGATCATCCTGTTGCTGCTGGTTGAACGTATCGTGGACTTTCCGCCGGTGTCGGCTGCGGGGCTTTGATGCGGCGCATTTCGGTTTTCGGCTCTACCGGCTCCATCGGGGTCAACACGCTGGATCTGGTCGCGCGGCAAGAGGCGCAGGTGGTGGCGCTGACAGGTGGGCGCAACATCACGCTGCTGGCAGAGCAGGCCCGAGCGCATCGCGCCGAACTGGCCGTCACCGCGCATGAAGACTGTTATGCGGCGCTGAAAGAGGCGCTGTCGGGCACGGGGACAGAGGTCGCCGCAGGCACGCAGGCGCTGGTCGAGGCTGCGGATCGCCCCGCCGAATGGGTGATGTCGGCAATCGTGGGTGCGGCGGGGCTGGCGCCTGGATTCCAGGCACTGCGGCAGGGCACGACGCTGGCCTTGGCCAACAAGGAAAGCCTGGTGACCGCGGGCGCCTTGTTGATGGCCGAGGCCGCACGACATGGCGCCACCATCCTGCCAGTCGACAGTGAACATTCAGGCGTTTTTCAGGCGCTTCGGGGCGAAGATGCCACGACGGTGGAACGGCTGATCATCACCGCATCAGGCGGTCCCTTCCGTGACTGGCCCGCCGATCGCATCGCCACCGCGACACCCGACCAGGCCGTTGCCCATCCCAACTGGGACATGGGGCAGCGGATTTCCGTCGACAGCGCATCGATGTTCAACAAGGCGCTGGAAGTCATTGAGGCGCGAGAGTTCTTCGGTATCGCGCCCGAGCGCATCGAGGTTCTTGTCCATCCTGAGTCGATCATCCACGCCATGGTGGGCTTTGCCGACGGGGGGCTGATGGCGCATCTGGGTCCAGCTGACATGCGGCACGCGATAGGCTTTGCCCTGAACTGGCCCGATCGGGGGCATGTGCCGGTTGAGCGGCTTGATCTTGCGCGGCTCGGGCAACTGACCTTCCGCGCGCCGGACGAAAACCGCTTTCCCGCGCTGCGCCTTGCGCGCGAGGTGATGGCTATGGGTGGCATGGCGGGCACCGCCTTCAACGCTGCCAAGGAGATCGCGCTGGATCATTTCCTGGCGCATCGTCTGGCCTTTCCGGCAATGGCCGAGGTGGTCGAGGAAGTCATGACACGGCTTTCGGGCGGCGAGGGGTTCACTTCACCGCCGGAATGCCTTGATACTGTGTTGCGGATGGACCATGTCGCCCGCACATGTGCAGCCGAGGTGATTGCCGCGCGGCAGTGACAAGACCAGGGGAAGTTTCGTGGATATCATCGGGATGATGCCGTCGTTCGGCGGATTTTTCTTTACCGTCGCCGCCTTCATCGTCGCGCTGTCGATCATCGTCGCGATCCACGAATACGGGCATTACATCGTCGGGCGGTGGAGCGGGATCCACGCCGAGGTGTTCTCGCTGGGGTTCGGCCCGGTGATCTTTTCCCGGGTGGACCGGCGTGGGACGCGCTGGCAGATTGCCCTGTTGCCTCTGGGCGGCTACGTGAAGTTCCTGGGCGATGCGGATGCGGCCTCGGGTCCTGATGCCGCGACGATGCAGGCGATGGACCCTGCGCTGCGGCGGCGGACGATGCATGGGGCGCCGCTCTGGGCCCGCGCGGCGACGGTCGCGGCCGGCCCGTTCTTCAACTTCGCACTCTCGATCCTGGTGTTTGCGGGAATCTTCCTTGCGCAGGGCGTCGCGACTGAGGCGCCGGTAGTCGGGCAGGTGTCGACGCTTCCAGTTCAGGCCCAAGGGCTGCGCCCGGGCGACCAGGTGCTTGCAGTCGAGGGGCAGGAAACCCCGGACTACGCCCGCTTTGGCGCGGTGGCGAACGAGCTTCCGCCAGAGCCGGTTGTCGACTATCGCGTTCTACGCGACGGGCAGGAACTGACGGTGCAAGGACCGTTTCCGCTGCCGCCGCTCGTGGGGGCGGTGCAGATGCCGTCAGCCGCATCAGAGGCCGGGCTGCGCGAGGGGGACGTGATCCTCGCCATTGACGGTCAGCCCATCCACGCCTTCAGCCAGCTGCGCGATCTTGTTGGCAATTCGGACGGAGCGCCGCTGGCGCTTCAGGTCTGGCGCGCGGGCGAGGAGTTCGAGGTTGCCCTTGCGCCGCGCCGCATGGACATGCCCACGGCCGAAGGCGGGTTCGAGACCCGCTGGCTGATCGGCATCACCAGCAGCCCGGCCTTCCAGCCCGAAACCCGCACCCCCGGCGTGCTGGAGGCCTTGAGCCGTGGCGCAGACCAGACCGTCTTCATCGCGCAGACGAGCCTTTCGGGCCTTTGGCACATGATCACCGGCGCGATCAGTTCCTGCAACCTGCGCGGGCCGATCGGGATCGCCGAAACCTCGGGCGCGGCGGCCTCGCAGGGGTTCACGGCGTTCATCTGGTTCATTGCGGTACTCTCGACTGCGGTGGGGCTGCTGAACCTATTCCCAATCCCGGTTCTGGATGGCGGTCATCTGGTGTTTCACGCCTATGAGGCGGTCACCGGGCGCCCGCCCAGCGAAAGGGCACTGCGGGTGCTGATGACCGCTGGGTTGGCCATGCTGCTGACGCTGATGGTCTTTGCGCTGACGAACGACATTTTCTGCCCCTGATCATGGGGCCGCGGCGGCTTGCGGCTTTTGACAAGGGGTCCTGTTCCGGCTACTCAGGTGGCAACAAAACGACGAACGGGGCAGAAGATGCGGATCATCACTTCGGGCGGACGCGCGCCGGCGAAACTTGGGCGCGTGTCGCATATCGCGCTGGCGCTGATGCTGACGGCGGCGGTGCCGGGGATACAGTTCGCAAGCCCCGCCTATGCCCAGACCTTCCGCTTCGATTCTGTTCAGGTCGAAGGGAATGAGCGCATCGGCGCCGGTACGATCCTGAGCTATGGGGAAATCGGGCAGGGGGCGACGCTGTCACCGGGCGAACTGAACGCGGCGCTGCAGCGGATCCAGAATTCAGGCCTGTTCGAAAGCGTTGACCTGGAGCCGCAGGGCAACCGGCTGGTGATCCGGGTGCAGGAACATCCGATCGTCAACGTCATCAGCTTTGAAGGCAACCGCCGCATCAATGATGAGCGCCTTGCCGCCGTGGTGCAGACGCAGTCGCGCCGGGTCTACAGCCCTGCCCAAGCCGAGGCTGACGCCGCCGCCATCACCGACGCCTATGCCCAGTCAGGCAGACTTGCCGCCACGGTGGAACCGCGGATCATCCGCCGGTCGGGCAACCGCGTCGACCTCGTGTTCGAGATCCGCGAAGGCAACGTGGTCGAGATCGAGCGGATCGCCTTTGTCGGCAACCGCAACTTCAGCGACCGCCGCCTTCGTGGCGTGCTGGAAACGAAGGAGGCCGGTCTTCTGCGCCGCTTCGTCCAGCGCGACACCTTCATCGCGGAACGGATCGACCTCGACCGGCAGCTGTTGACGGATTTCTACCGGTCGCGCGGCTATATCGACTTTCAGGTGCTGTCGGCCACGCCGCAGCTTGCACGTGAGCGGGACGGTTTCTTCATCACCTTCACGGTTCAGGAAGGGCTGCAGTACCGTATCGGCAACGTCAGCACCGCATCGGAACTGCCCGAGGTCAATGTCGCCGAGTTCCAGAACCTGATCCGGACGCGGCCCGGCGTGGTCTATTCACCCGCGCGGATCGAGAATGACATCGCACGGATGGAAAACCTCGCCCTGCGTCGAGGGCTGAACTTTGTCCGGATCGACCCGCGCATCACCCGCAACGAACGGGACCAGACGCTGGACGTGCAATATGTGCTCGTCCGGGGCGAACGCATCTTTGTCGAACGTATCGATATTGAGGGCAACTCCCGCACGCTTGACCAGGTGATCCGGCGTCAGTTCCGCACCGTCGAGGGCGACCCCTTCAATCCGCGGGAAATCCGCGAGGCCGCCGAACGCATTCGCGCGCTTGGCTTCTTTGCTGATGCACAGGTGAACGCACGTCAGGGGTCTGCCCAAGACCAGGTGATCGTGGACGTGGATGTCGAGGAACAGCCGACAGGCTCGCTTTCCTTTGGCGTCAGCTATGGCGTGGCGGCGGGCGTGGGCTTTGCCGTCAGCATCTCGGAATCGAACTTCCTTGGCCGCGGGCAATACGTCGACTTGACGCTGAACACGACCTCGAACAACCGGTCGTTCAGCTTCAACTTCCGCGAGCCGGCGCTGCTTGACCGCGATCTCGGGTTCCGGTTCAATGTCTATTCGACCCGTACTGACCGAGACTATGCGGACTACAACACCCGCGCCACGGGCATCCGCCCGGCGCTCGACTTCCCGGTAAGCGAATTGGGACGGCTGGAACTGCGGTATTCGCTGTCCGACGACGCCTTGCGTGACGTGGATGCAGAGGAATCCTCGCCCATCCTTGTGCGCGAGCAGGGATCCCAGGTCACCAGCGCCATCGGATATACCTACAGCTTTGACACCGCGCGGAGCCGGATCGACCCGAACACGCGCTATCTGTTCCGTCTGGGGCAGGACTTCGCCGGGCTTGGCGGCGATGTCGAGTCGGTGACCACAACCGCGCTGGCCCGCGCCGAAACCCGCGTCTTTGGGGAGGATGTGCTGCTGCGGGCAGAGCTTGAGGGCGGGATGCTCCACATGATCTCGGGGCAGAGCCGGGTGCTGAACCGCTTCAACCTGGGCAGCCGGATGCGCGGGTTCGAGCCCAATGGCGTCGGCCCCCGCGACCTTGCCGCGCCGAATGAGGACGCGCTTGGCGGCAACATGTTCGCCGTGGCACGGTTCGAAGCAGAGTTCCCGATCGGCTTGCCAGAGGAATATGGCGTCTCCGGCGGTCTGTTCATGGATGTCGGTTCGCTCTGGGGTCTGGACGACATTGCCGGCTTTGGCGGCGAAGCGGTGGACGACAGCGCCCATATCCGGGCTGCCGCGGGCTTCTCCATCTTCTGGACGACGCCGATCGGGCCGTTGCGTTTCAACTTTTCGCAGCCGATCCGCAAGCTTGACTATGACCGCGAACAGAACTTCGATCTGACGGTTTCAACCCGGTTCTGAGAAAGGGCGCCCATGATCCGCGGGCTGCGCATCGCTGCGACCTGTGTGCTGCTTTCGGCAGCCACAGGCGCGGCTGCGCAAGAGGCCCGGCCGATCCTGACGCTGAACCAGGAACGGCTGTTCGATGAGTCGGTCTTTGGCCAGCGCATGCAGGAAGAGATCGACAGCGCCTATCAGACGCTGGCCGCCGAAAACCGCCAGATCGAGGCAGAGCTGGAAGCCGAGGAGCGCCGGTTGACGGAGCTTCGCCCGACGCTTCCGCCAGAGGAATTTCGCCCGCTGGCCGAGGCTTTTGATCGCCGCGTGACTGAGATCCGGCGCACCCAGGACGGCAAGAGCCGCGAGATCGCAGCCCGCAACGATGAGGCGGTGCAGACCTTCATGCAGACGGCGTTGCCAGTGCTTGCCGCGATCATGGAAGAAAACCGTGCTGAGATCATCATCGAGTCCCGTTCGGTCTTCGTGGCGGCGCAGCGGATCGACATCACCGACGAGGCGCGCGAGCGGATTGACGCCGCCCTGCGCGACAACAACACTCCTGACGAGGACTGAGGGAGCCTGCCTTGCCTCTCTGGGGGCGAGTTGCTAGTTCCTTGACCAAAGCGCGGGCCGCAGCAGACCGCCATCAAGGAGAATGAGATGAACGAAACCGTGGCCAATCCTTGGGCGGAAACGACCCTTGTCGATATCCAACTGATCCAGCGGATCATTCCCCACCGGTATCCGTTCCTGCTGATCGACCGGGTGCGCGATGTCGTGCTGGGCAAGTCCGCGGTGGGCATCAAGAACGCCACGATCAACGAGCCGTTCTTTCAAGGTCACTTCCCGGGCGTGCCGGTGATGCCGGGCGTGCTGATCGTCGAGGCGATGGCCCAGACCTCTGCGGTTCTGGTGGGGCTGACGCTTGACCTCGTGGACAAGAACCCGCTGGTTTATTTCATGAATGTCGATGGCTGCAAGTTCCGTCGCAAGGTGATCCCGGGGGATGTGCTGGAGCTTGAAGTCGTCACCAAGCGGGGCGGCGGTCGGGTCTGGAAGTTTCAGGGCACCGCCCGCGTCGATGGCGAACTTGCCGCCGAGGCGGAATTTACTGCCATGATCGACCTTCGGAACGGCGCCTGATGCCGATCGATCCCAGCGCGCGCGTTCACGCCTCTGCAGTGGTGGAGGAGGGCGCCTCCATCGGGCCCGGCGTGGTCGTGGGCCCGTTTTCGACCATCGGACCCGAGGTTGTACTGCATGAAGGCGTAGTCGTTAAAAGCCACGCCGTTGTCACCGGCTGGACCGAGGTGGGTGCTGGTACCGTCATCTTTCCCTTCGCCTGCGTGGGCGAGGTGCCGCAGGACCTGAAGTTTCGGGGTGAACGGACACGCCTGATCGTTGGCCAGCGCAATCGCATTCGCGAGGGCGCAACCCTCAACACCGGGACCGAGGGCGGGGGCGGCATCACCCAGGTAGGCGACGACTGCCTGTTCATGACGGGCGCCCATGTCGGCCACGACGCGCAGGTTGGTAATCGGGTCATCGTCGCCAATCAAGCCGCAATCGCGGGACACTGCATCATCGAGGATGATGTCATCATCGGCGGCCTGTCCGGCATCCACCAGTGGGTGCGGATCGGGCGCGGGGCGATCATCGGCGCGGTGACCATGGTTACCAATGACGTCATTCCACATGGACTCGTTCAGGGGCCGCGCGGGGCGCTGGATGGATTGAACCTTGTCGGGCTCAAGCGCAAGGGCATCGACCGGGCTGAAATTTCGGCGCTGCGGGCTGCCTACGCAACGCTTGGTTCGGGAGAGGGCGCCTTTCTGGAACGTGCCCGTGCCTTGGCCGAGAGCGAGAGCCCGATGGTGCGAGAAATCGCGTCCTTCATCCTCGGCGCCTCGGACCGGTCGTTCCTGACGCCGAGGTCGTGATGGGGCGGATCGCAATCATTGCCGGCCAAGGGTCGCTACCGCAGGCGCTGGTGCGTTCCCTCCCTGACACCCCGATCGTGGCGCATCTGGAGGGATTTGCCCCTCAGGGTGTGGATGTTGCCCTGACCAGCTTCCGGATCGAGCGGCTCGCTCCGTTCATGGCCCATCTGCATGACCAGAACGTGGACCGCATCATCTTTGCCGGGGCGGTGCAGCGACCGCGGCTTGATCCGGAGCAGTTCGATCCGCAGACGGCGATGATGGTTCCGCGGATGCTGGCAGCGATGCAGCAGGGCGATGACGCCACTCTGCGCGAGGTCATCGCCATTTTTGAGGAGGACGGGTTCCAGATCCTTGCCGCCGATGCCGTAGCCCCCGATCTGGTGTCGGGGCCGGGGGTGCTGGGCATCCACCAGCCAAGCCAGCAGGATCGGGACGATGCGCGCCGGGCAGTGGCCATAGTCGGGGCGCTGGGGGCGGTCGATGTCGGGCAGGGCGCGGTAGTAGCCCGTGGGCTCTGCCTCGCGGTCGAGGCGCTGCCGGGGACGGATGCCATGCTTGGGCAGGTGGCGGCGCTGGGGTCGCTGAAGCCACAGCGGGCAGGGCTGCTCTACAAGGCGCCAAAGCCCGGGCAGGATCGTCGTATCGACCTGCCGGCGCTGGGACCCGCCACGGTACAAAACGCCGCGGCAGCGGGGCTTGCGGGCATCGCATTTCAGGCTGGCGGGGTGCTGCTGCTTGATCGAATGACCATGATTGACGAGGCCGACCGCGCCGGCATCTTCCTCTGGGCGCGAGAGGCGGAATGAACTTCTTCCTCATCGCGGGCGAGGCTTCGGGCGACAAGCTGGGTGCCGCGCTCATGGTGGGGCTGAAGAAGCTGGTGCCTGATGCCCACTTCAGTGGTGTCGGTGGCCCGCTGATGCAGGCGGAGGGGCTGGAAAGCCTGTTCCCCATGGAGGAACTCTCGGTCATGGGCTTGGCCGAGGTGCTGCCGAAATACCGGCAGCTCAAGCGGCGCATCCGGGAAACCGCCCATGCGGTGCTTGAGGCCCGCCCGGATGCGCTGATCGGGATCGACAGCCCGGACTTTTGCCTGCGGGTGGCAAAGATCGTGAGGACGGCGCGTCCAGGGCAGAAGGTCATCCATTATGTCGCGCCCTCGGTCTGGGCATGGCGGCCCGGAAGGGCGCAGAAGATGGCCAAGGTGGTGGACCATGTGCTGGCCCTGCTGCCGTTCGAGCCACCCTACATGGAAGCAGCCGGAATGACCTGCGACTTCGTCGGCCATCCTGTCGTGACAGAACCCCGCGCCAGTGTGGCCGAGGCCGCCGGATATCGCGCATCACTAGGCGGCGTCCCGTTGATCCTGTCGCTGCCCGGCTCTCGCCGTGGTGAGGTGACGCGGCTTGGACCCCGTTTTGGCCAAGCGCTGGAGCCGGTCCTGAAAGCCCATCCGCAGGCGAAGGTGGTAGTTCCCCGCGTCCGTGGCACTGCTGCGCTGGTGGAGGAGATCACGCGGGACTGGCCGTGCCGTCCGGTGCTGCTCGATCCTGCCGACGCTACCACGAAGCGTGCGGCCTTTGCTGCTGCCGATCTGGCGCTGGCGGCCTCGGGTACTGTATCGCTGGAACTGGCGGCGAACCGGGTGCCGATGGTGATTGCCTACGATTTCAACTGGCTGACGCGGCAGATCATCTCGCGCATGTTGCGGATAAACACCGCCACTCTGGTCAACCTGGTCAGCGAGACGCGGGCGGTACCGGAGTTTCTGGGGGCGGACTGCGTGCCAGAGAAGATCGCCGACGCGCTGCTGCAACTTGCCGAAGGCGGCCCCGTCCGCGAGGAGCAGCTTCGGGCGATGGACGTGACGATGGAGCGGCTGGGTGCCGGAGGACCGCCGCCCGGAGACCGGGCAGCGCAGTCAGTGCTGCGGGCCTTGGCCTAGCGGCCCTTCCAGATCCAGCCGCCGCCAAAGATCCGGGTGCTATCGGGGTCATAAAACACACAGGCTTGGCCAGGGCTTACGCCTTCTTCGGGGGCAAGCAGTTCAACTTCGGCCTCTCTTGGCCCCAAGGGGCGGATGATGGCGCTGCGGGGCGGACGGGTGGAGCGGACCTTGACCGCCACATGCCATTCGGCGCGTGACTCAAAGGGCATGTCGCCGAGCCAGTTGATCTCTCGCACTGGGATGGTGCGGGTCGAGAGCGCTTCCTTTGGGCCAACGACGACGCGGCGGGTTTCAGGGTCGAGCCTGACCACATAAAGCGGATCGGCAAGCCCGCCGATGCCCAGCCCGCGACGCTGGCCGATGGTGTAGTGGATGACGCCTCGGTGGGTGCCAAGCATGTTGCCGTCCATGTCGACGATCTCGCCCGGATCGGCGGCGCCGGGGCGCAGTTTTTCGATCACCGCTGCGTAGTTGCCGTTCGGGACAAAGCAGATGTCCTGGCTGTCGGGTTTGTCCGCCACCGGCAGGTTGTATTTCGCCGCCAATGCGCGGGTTTCTGCCTTGCTTTGCAAATGCCCCAGCGGAAAGCGGAGATAATCAAGCTGTTCAGCAGTGGTGGAGAAAAGAAAATAGCTCTGATCCCGAACCGGATCGGCGGCCATATGCAGTTCCGCACCAGCAGCGCCCATCTTGCGCTGGATGTAATGCCCGGTCGCCATGCAATCGGCATCCAGATCACGCGCGGTTGCCAGAAGGTCCTTGAACTTTACCCTCTCATTGCAGCGGATGCAGGGCACCGGTGTCGCCCCCGCCAGATAGGCGTCGGCAAATTCATCGATAACAGCCTCACGGAAGGTATTTTCATAATCGAGGACATAATGCGGAAAACCCATTTCTTCGGCCACGCGGCGGGCATCGTGAATATCACGCCCGGCGCAGCAGGCGCCCTTTTTCGCCAGCGCAGCCCCGTGATCGTAAAGCTGAAGCGTCACGCCTACGACGTCATATCCTTCTTCGGCCAGTTGCGCCGCGACGACCGAACTGTCGACACCGCCCGACATTGCCACCACCACCCGCGTCTGCGAAGGCGGCTTCGCAAAGCCGAGCGAATTAAGGGGCATGTTGTCGAGGGCCATCGCATATCTCCTGAAGACCGCCGGAATATAGGAAAATGCGAAGCATTAACAACCCCGCGCTTCACCCGGCATTAACTGTCTATGCCCAAACATCGGGACCAGCATGAAAGGACGAGGGTGCAGATGTATATTCGCCGTATCGCCGGCCCCCGGGCGGTCACCCTGCCGGACGGTTCCGTTCTGACGCGGGCTGACCTGCCGCCGCCGGAGACATACCGCTGGGTCGCCAGCCGCAAGGCAAAGGTCGTGCAGGCTGTCCGCTACGGCCTGATCCAGCTTTCAGAGGCGCTGGAGCGTTATTCACTTTCCGAAGAGGAATTCGATCTTTGGCAACTCGCTATCGACAAACATGGGGAAGCAGGTCTGAAGGTTACAAAAATCCAACATCATAAAACAACTTTAGATTGAAATGTTTCTTTTGCCACGCAAGTAATGTGTGGTTAACTAATACGGGAAAGAGTGGGCCCAAGAAGGGCACCTAAGTGGAGAGAATCTCATGCGTATTCTATTGGTCGAAGACGATCCGACAACTTCCCGCAGCATTGAACTCATGCTCACTCACGCCAACCTGAACGTGTATTGCACGGATCTGGGGGAAGAAGGGATCGATCTTGCCAAGCTTTATGATTACGACCTGATCCTGCTTGACCTGAATCTTCCCGACATGAACGGGCATGAGGTTCTGCGTCAACTCCGCTTGGCGCGTATCGACACGCCGATCCTGATCCTGTCCGGCGCTGACGATTCGGACAGCAAGCTCAAGGGCTTCGGGTTTGGCGCGGACGACTACCTGACCAAGCCCTTCCACCGCGAAGAACTGATTGCCCGTATCCACGCGATCATCCGCCGGTCCAAGGGGCATGCGCAGTCGGTGATCCGTACCGGCAAGATCTGCGTGAACCTGGATGCCAAGACGGTCGAGGTTGCGGGCAAGACCGTGCACCTGACCGGCAAGGAATACCAGATGCTCGAGCTTCTGAGCCTGCGCAAGGGCACCACCCTGACCAAGGAGATGTTCCTCAACCACCTGTATGGCGGCATGGACGAACCGGAACTGAAGATCATCGACGTCTTCATCTGCAAGCTGCGCAAGAAACTGGCTACCGCGACCGGCGGCGAGAACTACATCGAAACCGTCTGGGGCCGCGGGTACGTGCTGCGTGATCCGGTGCCGGTGGCAGAGCAGGAACGCCGGATGGCCATAGGCGCCTGAGGGCTGGACCCGCGCCCGCGACCCTCCTATCACAAAGCGGAGAGATAGAGCGGGGAGCGGCCATGAGCGAGATCGCGATCGAGGCGATGACAGAGGACCAGGCGCGGGCAGAGCTTGCCCGGCTCGCGCAGGTACTTGCCCAGGCGAACCACGCCTATCACACGCTGGACGCACCGGAGATCACCGACGCCGAATACGACCGCCTGAAAGCGCGGAACGCGGCGATCGAGGTGCGTTTTCCCACCCTCAAGCGCCCGGATAGCCCAACCGAGCAGGTGGGCGGCGCACTGGCCGAAGGGTTCAGCAAGGTCCGGCACGAAGTCCGGATGCTGAGCCTGGAGAACGCGTTCCACGACGAAGATGTCGCGGAATTTGCCGACCGGGTACGCAAATATCTTAACCATCAGGGTGATCTTGACTTTACAGCGGAGCCCAAGATCGACGGGCTCTCGCTCTCGCTGCGCTATGAAGGCGGAAGGCTGGTGCAGGCCGCCACGCGCGGCGATGGGGCGGTGGGTGAGAACGTAACTGAAAATGCGCGGACCATTGCTGACCTGCCACAGAACATCTCGGGGGCACCCGATGTGCTGGAGGTACGGGGCGAGGTTTATATGGCGCATGAGGATTTCGCGGCGCTGAACGAACGGCAGGCGGCGCGCGGCGAGCGCACTTTCGCCAACCCACGCAATGCCGCCGCTGGTTCGCTGCGCCAGCTTGACCCCGAGGTGACGCGGTCGCGGCCGCTGCGTTTCTTCGCCTATGCCTGGGGTGCGCTGTCAGAGCCGCTGGCGGCGACGCAATTTGGCGCAATCGAGCGGCTGGCAGCACTTGGCTTCGTGACCAACCCGCTGACGCGCCTCTGTTCCAGTCCGGGAGAAATGCTGGAGGTCTATCGGGAGATCGAGGCGCAGCGGGCAACGCTCGGCTATGACATCGACGGTGTCGTCTACAAGGTGAACGATCTTGCGCTGCAACGGCGGCTTGGGTTCCGGTCTGCCACGCCCCGCTGGGCCATCGCACACAAATTTCCCGCAGAACTCGCATGGACCCGGCTGGAGGCAATAGACATCCAGGTGGGCCGCACCGGCGCGCTGAGCCCGGTGGCACGTCTGACCCCGGTTACGGTGGGCGGTGTGGTCGTCGCCAATGCGACGCTCCACAACGAGGACTACATCGCCGGGCGCGACTCCCGCGGGCAACCGATCCGGGAGGGACGGGACATTCGCGTCGGCGACTGGGTGCAGGTGTTCCGCGCGGGTGACGTGATCCCCAAGATCAAGGAGATCGATCTGTCGCGTCGCCCGGCGGAATCGGAACCTTTCCGCTTCCCCGAGACCTGCCCTGAATGCGGCTCTACCGCGCTGAGAGAGCCTGGGGATGCGGTTCATCGCTGCACCGGCGGCCTGATCTGCCCAGCCCAGGCTGTGGAGCGGCTCAAGCATTTCGTCAGCCGCGCCGCCTTTGACATCGAGGGGCTGGGCGCCAAGCAGATCGAGGCGTTCTACAAGGACGGCTGGATCCGGGAGCCCGCCGACATCTTCACGCTGGAGGCCCGCTTTGGCAGCGGCCCACGTCAGCTGCGCAACCGCGAGGGGTGGGGGCCGAAATCCGCGGCCAACCTTTTTGCCGCCATCGAGGAAAAGCGGAATATCCCGCTCAACCGGCTGATCTTTGCCTTGGGCATCCGCCACGTCGGCGAAAGCGCATCAGCGCTGCTCGCCGGTCATTATGGAACCTGGGCCGCCTTCGAAACGGCAATGACCCACGCCAGCCCCGGCGCAGGGCCAGAGTGGGAGGAGTTGATTGCGATAAACGGGGTCGGTGCCGTCATGGCCACCTCGGTCATCACCACCTTCCACCAAGAGGCAGAACGCCGCGCCATCGACGCGCTTGTTGCCCATCTGGAGGTGCAGGAGGCTCCGCGCCGCGGCAGTGTTGAAAGCCCCGTGGCCGGCAAGACTGTCGTCTTTACCGGCACGCTGGAACGGATGACGCGGGCTGAAGCCAAGGCGCGGGCCGAGGAACTGGGAGCCAAGGTCGCAGGATCGGTTTCAGCCAAAACCGATATTTTGGTCGCCGGCCCCGGCGCGGGTTCCAAGGCCAAAAAAGCCGCGGAACTTGGCGTTGAGGTGATCGATGAAGACGCCTGGCTGGCGCTGATCGGCGCGCTCTGATGGCGGGGCGCCCGGAATGCCTGTTTCCGCTTTTCGCGGGGCTGGAGACGCTGGACGGGATCGGGCCGAAGACCGCGCAGAGCTTTCACGGCCTGAACGTCGAGCGTCCGCGCGACCTGTTGTTTACTTTGCCCTATGCCGTCATCGACCGGCGCCGCCGCGACAGCTTGCGTGACGTGGTGCCGCCTGTCACCGCCACGGTCGAGGCGACAGTCCTCGCGCACCACGCGCCCCGCAGCAAGGGCAAGCCGTGGCGGGTGACGATGCACGACGGGACGGTGGATTTCCAGCTTGTGTTCTTTCACGCCCGGCAGGACTACCTGACCCGCCTGCTGCCAGTTGGGGAACGGCGGCTGATCTCGGGCAAGGTAGAATCTTTTGACGGTACGCTGCAGATGCCGCATCCCGATCACGTTTTGCCGCCGGATGCGGCAAGCCAGTTACCGGCGTTTGAACCTGTCTATCCGCTGACTGCAGGCGTAACGCAAAAGCTGGTGGCCAAGGCAGTGCAGGGCGCACTGGCACGCCTGCCCGAGATCGGCGAATGGATCGACCGCGACCTTTGCGCCCGCGAGGGCTGGCCTGCCTGGGCCGAGGCACTTCGTGCCGCCCATGCACCGCAGGGACCCGATGATATTGCAGCCACCCATCCTGCGCGGCAGCGGCTGGCTTATGATGAGCTTTTTGCCCATCAGGTTACAATGGGCCTCGCCCGCGCGAACCGGCGGCGCGCGCCGGGGGTGGAGACCCGGGGCGACGGTCGGCTGCAAGCGGCGGTTCTGCGGTCGCTTCCCTATCAGCCGACGAATGCGCAGCGCCGCGCGGTGGCAGAAATCACCGCCGACATGGCGCAGCCCCAGCGGATGAACCGGCTGCTGCAGGGGGATGTCGGCGCGGGCAAGACGCTGGTGGCGCTGCTGTCGCTTATAGCGGCGGTGGAGGCAGGCGGGCAGGGCGTGATGATGGCGCCGACGGAAATTCTCGCCCGCCAGCATCTGGAAGGGCTTCGCCCCTTGGCCGAAGCCGCAGGTGTCCGGCTTGAACTTCTCACCGGGCGCGACAAGGGCAACGAACGGGCAACTAAACTTGCGGCGCTGGCTGCCGGGGACATCGGCATTCTGGTGGGCACGCATGCCGTCTTCCAGAAGGACGTCGAGTTCCACAATCTGCGGCTTGTGGTGGTCGACGAACAGCACCGGTTCGGCGTAGCCCAGCGGATGGAGCTTGCCGCCAAGGGGCAGGCTGTGGACGTTCTTGTGATGACAGCGACGCCGATCCCGCGCAGCCTTGCGCTGGCCACCTATGGCGACATGGATGTTTCGGTGCTGGATGAAAAGCCGCCGGGGCGCAAACCCGTCCGCACCGCGCTGGTCGCCGACAGCCGGATGGAGGAGGTGGTGGCCCATCTTGTCCGCGCCGTGTCCGAAGGGCGCCAAGCCTATTGGGTCTGCCCGCTGGTGGAGGAGAGCGAGCTCGTGAACCTCACGGCGGCCGAAGACAGGTTTCGCCACCTGCGGGCCGCGCTTGGCGAAGGCGTGGTAGGGCTTGTTCACGGCCAGATGCCGCCTGCCGAAAAGGACGCCGCCATGGCCCGCTTTGTGGCGGGTGAAACTGCCGTGCTGGTGGCGACGACCGTTATCGAGGTTGGGGTCAACGTGCCGAACGCGTCGATCATGGTGATCGAACGGGCCGAGACTTTTGGGCTTGCGCAGTTGCACCAGCTTCGCGGCCGGGTCGGGCGAGGCGCGGCAGAATCCACCTGCCTGCTGATGTACCAGGCGCCGCTGAGCGAGGGTGGAGAGCGGCGGCTGCGCATCCTCCGCGACACCGAGGACGGGTTCCGCATCGCCGAAGAGGATCTTGCCATGCGCGGTGCAGGGGACCTCATCGGAACGGCGCAGTCGGGGCTGCCGCGCTTCCGGGTGGCCGATCTGGAACGGCAGGCGGGGCTGATGGCGCTGGCGCAAAGCGACGCACGTAAGCTGCTGCACGATGATCCAGGCTTGAATTCGCCACGCGGACAGGCGGTGCGGTGCCTTCTGTGGCTGATGGAACAGGACCGAGGCATCCGGCTGATCTCCGTCGGGTAGGGATCAGCATAAACTTCCAGACGTTCCTATAAAGTTCTTTACGAATCCCAAAGAAGATGAGAACAAATAAGGAACGGAAGTGAAAGGAGATGCAGAATGTTGAACCAGATCAAGGCGATCGTTTCGCGTTCCCCCCGTATCCTGCTCGCCGACACGCTGGGCATCCTGTCATTGATGGTGATGCTGATCGGCGTGCTGCACCTGACCGAATTCATCTAGCCTGCCTGCGCCGGCCCGCGCCCCACGTGGCCCGGACGCGTCCTGCCGCCGCTGCCCCTGGGGTGCGGCGGCTTTTTTATGCGCAGGCGGTCTTCTCAGCCTCGGCCATGGCCTCTGCGGCGGCTTCGATCGCCAGCAGGATCGACGCATGGCGGTTCTTGTAGTCACGCGCTGGCAGCAGCACCTCCAGCCCGTCAAAAGGGGCCGTGGGCGCGGGACCTCCGTCACGCAGCATTGCCGCAAGTTCGTCCCGGGCGCGTTCAACCTCTGCCCGGCTGCGGCCAAGGATGGCGCTGCCGACGACCGAGGCTGCTGCCTGACCAAGAGCGCAAGCCTTTACATCCTGTCCGAATTCAGACACGCGCCCGTCCCGGACAACAAGATCAACGGTGACAGTCGACCCGCAGAGCGGCGCGCGGCGCCGGACGCTTGCCATCGGAGACTCCAGCCGCCGGGTATGGGGAATGTCGGCGGCCAGCGCCAGAATGCGGCCCGAATAGAGCTTGATCAGGTCGGTGTCGTTGCTCATGTCGGTCCTTTCGCTTTCCCTGCTGCGGCGTTTGCCATAGATAGGCGGCGCTTGCCACCGTGCAAAGAGTTGAGAAAGGACCGGCCATGGCTTTCGACCCCACGACCCTGAAGTATGACGCCAACGGGCTGATCCCGGTGATTGCCCAGGATCATGCCAGCGGGCAGGTGTTGATGATGGCCTGGATGAACGCCGAGGCAGTTGGCAGAACCCTTGAAACCGGCCGCGTCACCTATTGGTCACGCTCGCGGCAGGGGTTCTGGATCAAAGGCGAAAGCTCAGGCCACGTGCAAAAGCTGGTGGAGCTTCGGGTCGATTGCGACCGGGACTGTCTGCTGGCATTGGTAGAACAGACCGGTCCCGCGTGTCACACGAACCGGCAGAGCTGTTTCTACACCGCAGTCCGGGAGGGCGCAGAGGTGGAGATCATGGCGCCGCTATAGGCCGACCATGCGCCGAATATCCGCAGGCGTGGCGCCGTCGTTCCGGTAGACACGGACTGCGCGAGAGTCGTCACGCTTGGCGAGACGCTTGCCATTATCGTCACGGATAAGCCTGTGGTGACAATATCTTGGAATAGGAAGCTCCAGTGCCGCCTGAAGAACCCGGTGGATCGGCGTGGCGCTGAAAAGATCAGCCCCGCGCACCACCTCGGTAATTCCTTGCTTAGCGTCATCGATGACCACAGCGATATGGTACGAGGTGCCGATGTCGCGGCGTGCGAGCACGACATCGCCCACCTCGGCGATCAGGCGTTCCGGGTCGAGCCGGTGCCATCCAGCATGATCGGGGCCATTTTCCTGAAACCCTGCATTCCCCAGCAGCCGCACCGCCTTGGCCATGTCCAGCCGCAGCGCGTCGGTCGGGCCAGCCTCGGCCATACTGCGTCCGCGGCAGAGGCCGGGATAAACCGGCCCATCAGGACCAACCACACCTTCCTGCGGGGCGGACAGTGCAGCGCGAATATCGCTACGAGTGCAGCGGCAGGGATAGACAAGCCCCCTCGCCGCCAGCCGCATCACTGCCGCGCGATAAACAGGAAGCCGCTCCGATTGCCGCAGCGGGGGCGGCCAGTTCAGCCCAAGCCAGCGCAGGTCTTCGTCAATGGCGGCCTCATATTCCGGGCGGCAACGAGGAACGTCGATATCCTCGATCCGCAACAGAAACTGCCCGCCCGCCGCCTGTGCCCGGTCCCACGCCGTAAAGGCGGAAAAGGCATGGCCGAGGTGCAAGAGCCCCGTCGGCGACGGCGCGAAACGCGTGCGATAGTCAGGCCGCATCCTGGGCGGCCTGACCCAGCCAGTCACGAAAGGCTGCCTTGGCCCGATCCGTGTAAGCCTTGTACCGATCCTTGCGGCCCCGCCGGCCGCCCTTGGCGTCGATCGGCGGGAAGAGCCCGAAGTTCACGTTCATAGGCTGAAAAGTCTTGGCGTCAGCCCCGCCAGTGATATGGGTCACCAGCGCTCCCATCGCGGTTTCAGCCGGCGGTGGCGCAAGTGGGCGACCCAGAATATCGCCGGCCGCCAGCCGTCCGGCGAGCAGCCCCATCGCCGCGCTTTCGACATATCCCTCGACGCCGGTGATCTGTCCGGCGAACCGCAGGTTTGGGCGGGAACGCAGGCGTAGACGGTCATCAAGCAGCGTCGGCGAGTTGATGAAGGTATTTCTGTGAATGCCGCCCAGCCGCGCGAACTGTGCATTCTCCAATCCCGGGATCATCCGGAAAACAGAAGTTTGTGCGCCGTACTTCATCTTAGTTTGGAAGCCCACGATGTTGTAGAGCGTACCCAACGCGTTATCGCGGCGCAGCTGCACCACGGCATAGGGCTTCACATGCGGCTGATGTGCGTTGGTCAGTCCCACGGGTTTCATCGGCCCGAAACGGAGCGTCTCGCGGCCACGTTCGGCCATGACCTCGATCGGCAGGCAACCGTCGAAGTACTGGGCTGTCTCGCCCGGCTTGAACTCGGTCTTCTCGGCGGCCAGAAGCGCGTCGATGAATGCCTCGTACTGGTCCCGGGTCATGGGGCAATTGAGGTAGGCAGTCCGCTCTTCCTCGGTTTCTCCCTTGTCATAGCGCGACTGGGCCCAGGCGACCGACATGTCGATGCTGTCCGTATGGACGATGGGCGCGATTGCGTCGAAGAACGCCAACGCGTCGGCTCCGGTCTCGGCGCGGATAGACTCGGCCAGCGCGCCAGAGGTCAGGGGGCCGGTCGCTATAATCCATTGTCCATCGGTTGGAAGGCTGGAAATCTCGCCGGCCTCAACCGTCACGTTCGGATGCGCGCGGAGCCGGGCAGTCACGGCTTCGGCAAAGGCCTCTCGGTCAACGGCCAGGGCGCCGCCAGCGGGCAGGGAATGCTCATCGGCCATGGCCATGATCAGCCCGCCTGCGGTGCGCATTTCCCAGTGCAGCAAGCCCACGGCATTCTGTTCGTCATCGTCCGAGCGGAACGAGTTCGAACAGACCATTTCGGCCAGGTTGCCGGTCTGGTGAGCAAAGGTGCCAACCTGGGGCCGCATTTCGTGGATGACGACCGGCACGCCTGCCTCGGCCGCTTGCCACGCGGCCTCGGACCCGGCCATGCCGCCGCCGATGATATGAAGTGTCTCGGTCATGGGGCGGATGTAGCCTTGGCGTTGCAGGATGAAAAGGGGGCGTTACGCCTCGCCCCCCTCATCGGCGTT
Source organism: Rhodobacteraceae bacterium LNNU 3342 (assembly GCA_008711135.1). Lineage (GTDB taxonomy): Bacteria > Pseudomonadota > Alphaproteobacteria > Rhodobacterales > Rhodobacteraceae > Halodurantibacterium. The sequence continues at coordinate 36,860 of VUAW01000004.1, read as the reverse complement.
GTTGACGGCGTCGGCGACGGTCTGTTCGGCTTCTTCGCCCTGATCCGCAATCCGCGCGACCGAGACGACGAATTCATCCGTGCCGGTGTTGAAGACCCTCACCCCGCCCGCGCTTCGCGACCGGAACGAAATTCCCTGAACTGGAACCCGGATCGACTGCCCGGTAGAGGTCGCGAGCATGATCTGATCACTCAGATCAACGGGGAAGCTTGCCACCAGCGGCCCGCCGCGCATCGCCTTGTCCCGCGCCATCACGCCTTGGCCACCGCGACCACGCACCGGGTAGTCATGGCTCGACGACAGCTTGCCGGTGCCGCGGGCGGTGATCGTCAGGATCAGATCCTCGGCCGCGGACATTTCCGCGTACCGTTCAAGGCTCAGCTGGCCTGCCTCGACCCCTTCTTCGTCCTCGTCATTTTCGGCGCCATCATCAAGTGCCCCTTCGGCTGCGCGGCGCATCTTGAGATAGGCCACCCGTTCCTCCGGGCGCGCATCGAAGTGGCGGATGACCGCCATCGAGACCACGCGATCCTCATCCGTCAGACGGATGCCGCGTACGCCGGTGGAGTCCCGGCCCTTGAAGATCCGCACGTCTGTCGTGGGGAAGCGGATCGCGCGGCCCATTGCCGTCACCAGCATAACGTCGTCATTCTCATCCGCAATGCGCGCGTTCACAAGGCTCACGCCGTCGGGTAGCCTCATCGCGATCTTGCCGTTGCGCATGACGTTGGTGAAATCCGATAGCGCGTTGCGGCGCACATCACCGGCCGAGGTGGCGAAGATGATCTGCAGGTTTTCCCATTCATCCTCGGGCACATCCACCGGCATGATCGCCGCGATGGAGACGCCGGGGCTGATCGGCAGGATATTGACGATCGCCTTGCCGCGGGCATTGCGACCCGCCAGAGGCAGACGCCAGGTCTTCAGCTTGTAGACCATCCCATCGGTGGTGAAGAACAGAAGCTGCGTGTGCGTATTGGCCACGAAAAGCGTGGTCACCACGTCGTCTTCCTTGGTGGCCATCCCTGCAAGGCCCTTGCCCCCGCGCCGCTGCGCCCGGAATTCCGCCAGTGAGGTCCGCTTGATGTAGCCGCCGGAGGTCACGGTGACGACCATGTCCTCCCGCTCGATCAGGTCCTCGTCGTCCATGTCGCCGGCCCAGTCGGCGATTTCGGTCCGGCGGGGGACGGCGTGGGCGTTACGAACCTCACGCAACTCATCGGAGATGATCGCCATGATCCGCGAACGCGAACGCAGGATGTCGAGGTAGTCGCGGATCTTGGCCGCGAGTTCCTGCAGTTCGTCCGTGACTTCCTTGACGCCAAGCGCGGTGAGCCGCTGCAGCCGCAACTCAAGGATCGCGCGTGCCTGTGTTTCCGACAGGTTGTAGGTCCCGTCCTCGTTCATCCGGTGGCCTGGATCGTCGATCAGCTGGATGTATTCGGCGATGTCGCTGGCCGGCCAGCGACGGGTCATCAGCCGCTCGCGCGCCTCTGCCGGGTCGGCCGAGGAACGGATCGTCGCCACGACCTCATCCACGTTGGTTACGGCCACGGCAAGGCCACACAGGATGTGGCTGCGCTCGCGTGCCTTGCGCAGTTCGAACGCGGTGCGCCGTGCAACAACTTCCTCGCGGAAGCTGATGAAATACGTGAGAAAGTCACGCAGCGTCAGCTGTTCGGGCCGGCCACCATTCAGCGCCAGCATGTTGCAGCCGAACGAGGTCTGCATCGGCGTGAAGCGGAACAGCTGGTTCAGCACCACGTCCGGCGTCGCGTCGCGCTTGAGCTCGATCACCACGCGCACGCCAATCCGGTCGGATTCGTCCTGCACATGGGCGACGCCCTCGATACGCTTGTCGCGGGCCATCTCGGCGATCTTTTCGATCATCGAGGCCTTGTTCACCTGGTAGGGGATCTCGTCCACGACGATGGCGTAGCGGTCCTTGCGGATCTCCTCGACCCGCGTCTTGGCGCGCACGATGACGGAGCCGCGGCCTTCCAAGTAGGCCTTGCGTGCGCCTGAACGGCCTAGGATCACGCCGCCGGTGGGGAAGTCCGGGGCAGGGATGAACTCCATCAGCTGCTCGGACGACAGGTCCGGGTCCTCGATCAGCGCCAGCGTCGCGTCGATCACTTCGCCCAGGTTGTGGGGCGGGATGTTCGTGGCCATGCCCACGGCGATGCCGCCCGCGCCGTTGACCAGCATGTTCGGAAACCGCGCCGGCAGGACCGTGGGTTCGCGATCCTTGCCGTCGTAGTTGTCCTGAAAATCGACCGTCTCCTTCTCGATATCGGCGAGAAGAAAGGCTGCCGGTTTGTCCATCCGCACTTCAGTATAACGCATAGCAGCCGCCGAGTCGCCGTCCATTGAGCCGAAGTTGCCCTGGCCATCCAGAAGCTTGAGCGACATTGAGAACGGCTGGGCCATCCGCACCAGCGCGTCATAGATCGCGGCGTCGCCGTGGGGATGGTACTTACCCATTGTGTCGCCCACCGGACGGGCGGACTTGCGGTAGGGCTTGTCATGGGTGTTGCCGGTTTCATGCATCGCGTACAGGATGCGGCGGTGCACCGGCTTCAGCCCGTCGCGCAGGTCGGGGATCGCACGGCTGACGATCACGCTCATCGCGTAGTCGAGGTAGGAGGCCTTCATCTCATCCGCGATGGAAACCGTGGGCCCCTCGTAATGCGGCCGCTCAGGCGGCGTTTCTTCTGCGTTTTCAGGGGATTCCGGAAGGTCGCTCACGGTGCTTTCGCCTCTCTCGGTCGTCGCTAGATTTTGTTGTGTGCAGTATAGACCATCCCAACCAGTGGGTGCAATGGCACAGGGACGCACATGTCAGCAGCCACGCCGACTGCCTGCTAACAGATTGTAATCGTTGAAAATCGCTGCAGATGCGTCATCATTTCGGATAGAAGAAGCAGTGAGGGCGCGATGCAACCCAACGAGACGGAACTGATGCTGAAGGGCTATGGGCTCACCACGGCCGAACTTTACTACCGGATGCCGGACCATCGGCACGTCCTGAACAGCTTTGTCTGGCAGGAATACGACCTTGCGCCGGATTACCCCCGCCTGTTCCAGTTCATCGAATTCTGGCAGGAACAGATCGAGGGGCCGCTGCATTCGGTGCGCTTTACCCACCGCAAGCTGATCGGCCCCGGCGAATGGCGCAACGTGGTGGGCGAGTTCACCCTGCACTAGGGATCAGGCAAAGACCCGCGTGGGCCGGTCAAACACCTTCCGGCCCATGAGGCTGGCCACGAGGTCCACCATCAGCCGGGCAGTCCGGCCACGCTCATCAAGGAAGGGGTTCAGCTCCACCAGGTCGAGAGAGGTGACGAGCCCGCTTTCGTGCAGTAGTTCCATCACCAGATGCGCCTCTCGGAAAGTGGCGCCGCCGGGGACCGTGGTGCCCACCGCAGGGGCCACGGACGGATCAAGAAAGTCGACATCCAGCGATACATGGAGCATGCCGCTTTCGCGGTCCACCCGTTCCAGGAAAGCACGTAGCGGCACGACGACCCCGAATTCATCCAGAACCCGCATGTCATTGATGGCGATGTCATGCGCCAGAAGCGCCGCATGTTCGGCCGGATCGACCGAGCGGATTCCGAACAGGCAGATGTTTTCAGCCGGCAGCGGGGCCGGGAAGGGGGGGAAGGCATCGAACCCTTCCAGCCCTGCAAGATAGGCGACGGGCGTGCCGTGCAGGTTGCCGGTCTGCGTGGTCCGAGGCGTATGGAAGTCGGAATGGGCGTCGACCCAAAGCACGAACAGTGGGCGCCCCTCATGCGACGCATGGGCCGCCATTCCGGCCACAGAACCAAGCGACAGGCTGTGGTCGCCCCCCATGAAGATGGGCATCCCCATGCCGACCGCCTTGCGGCCCGCCTGGGCAAGCGCCTCCGTCCAAGCGACGACTTCGGCCAAGGAGTGAACAGCGGGATTGTCCGATGTCGCCCTTGGCAAGGGACCCGGCGCGACATCGCCAAGGTCATGCACCTGATGGCCCAGATCGGTGATGGCGCGGGCAATACCGGCGGTGCGGTAGGCAGCAGGGCCCATGATGCAGCCCGGTGTTTTCTGGCCCGCGTCGAGCGGCGCGCCGATCAGGATACAGGTCTTGGTCATGTGTCAGCCCCTTTGCCGTGCGTGTTTCCGCAGGCAAGGTAATGCCGCATCCGCCCGCGCCCAGAAGATCAGCGCCGCGGCGCCGCCCGAAATGCCAGAAGCCAGAGCGCCACGAGCCCCAGCGACAGCAGCCCGTTCCAGCCTGCCATGGACAGGCCGAACAGGGACCAGGCGACCTCGTCACAGCGCACGACCGGGGCGTTGAGGATCTGGTCCAGCAGTTGCTCGCTGCTCAGCCCCCCGATTGGGGCCGAGGTGCAGGTGGTCGGGCCCTGCCACCACTGAAGCTCCACCCCCATGTGGAAGAACCCGATCGCGGCTGTGGTGGCCGCAGCCAGCGCCCCAAGAGCCGCCCAGATCCGCGCGGGCATGGCCAGCGCGATCGCGCCCAGTACAATGGCGGCCAGATGCGGCCAGCGTTGCCAGATGCACATCGGGCAAGGTGGCAGCCCACCAACGTATTGAAACAGCAGCGCCCCACCCAGAAGCGCCGCAGATCCGCCAGCGGCCAGCAGTGTCAGGAGTCTGAAGCTCATATGAAGCTCACCAAGCCGAACCCGCCCAGCAGGATCGCGACGAAAAGCGTGAAGACCAAGGCTAGGCGGCGTTCGATGAAGTCGCGGATGGGGGCGCCGAACCGCCACAGAAGCGCAGCGACAACAAAGAACCGCAGCCCGCGCGCGATAATGCTCGCGGCAATGAAGACCGGCAGTGACAAACCCGTCGTGCCCGACAGGATGGTGATGACCTTGTAAGGGAAGGGCGTCACGCCGGCGATCAACACAGCCCAGGCGCCCCATTCATTGTACCTGTCAGAGAAGGTGCCGAAATACGCGTCCTTGCCGTAGAATTCGAGCACCGGGCGCCCCACGCTTTCGAACAGGCCCCAGCCGATGTAATAGCCCAGCAGCCCGCCCGCGACCGAGGCCGCAAGCGCCACAGTAGCGATCAGCAGCGCCCGCGAGGGCCGGGCGAGCACCATCGGAATCATCAGCACATCCGGCGGGATGGGAAAGACCGAGCTTTCAAGAAACGCCACCACTGCCAGTGCCCAGAGAGCGTGTCGGCTCTGCGCAAGCGAGAGTGTCCAGTCATAAGTTGCGCGGATCATCTGCATCCCTGCCTGCGGCCACGGCCCCCATGCACCACGGCCAAGCCCGCACGTCAAGCGCCGCTTGACCAGAACGTGACACCCGGCTAGGAACACACCAGTGGCCCGAGTGGTGGAATGGTAGACGCAGCGGATTCAAAATCCGCCGCCGCAAGGCATGTCGGTTCGAGTCCGACCTCGGGCACCACGGATTTCACATCACATTGCAATCGGAAATCGGTGCAGCCGGATCAGGTTTCCGGCGCTGCCGAACGTTCTCATGCCGCGGAAAGGCCGCGGTTGCATTGGCGTGAAAGCGACTGCCAGAGTTCCTGCAAGAGTTTCTCATTCAGCGTGGCCGGTAGCCGGGCATAGAGGATCAGCGCGAAATAGGTAAATGCCAGCCGGCTTGGCGCGTGATCGCCAAGGAACCTGTCAGCAAGCGTGGCTTCAAGTTCGTCCGCGCTTTCGAAACGCAGCGCCCATGCCGCAAGATAGGCAAGATCGTAGCCGCGCGGGAAAAGGCCACAGAGGTCAAAGTCGAGCAGGGTGCCATCCTGGCAAATGTTTTGCGTGGTCAGATCCCCGTGCGTGAAAACGCGGGGTACGTGGGTGTGCAGGATCGGCCGGATCACCTGCTCCAGTTGGCGGAAGGCACCCTTGTCGCCGGTCCAGCGCGCCACCAGTTCTTCGACCCGCGCACAGCCCTGCCGGAACACCGGGCGGCGGGTATAGTCGGTGATGACCGGATCATCGCTGGAGATCTTCAGTTCATTCACCACCGCCTGGAAAGGCGCATAAAGATCAAGCAGGTCAGGTGCCGCGGCAGGGGTCAGGCCCTCGAACCACTCGAAATAGAGCGCCCTGATCTTCTTTCCCTTGCCAAACAGCAGTCGCGGCACCCGGAGCCTGTCCCCAACAAGGGGATGAACCTTGTCGAAGTACCACGTTACCTTTTTGTAGTCATCGGAACGCGCGGCATAGATCTTCTCGAACACAGGCGCATTCTGACCCGCGAAAAGCACTTTTCGGTAGCTGTTGAGGGAGTGGCGTCCGGAACCCTCGCCGGTGAATTCCGCCTCAATCCGCTCGTTGAAGTTGATCGACGGGTCGAGCTTGCGGATCGCGTTTTCGTAAAGCTCGTGGTTGTCAAAGCATTCCGCCACGTTGGAAAAGCGCATGAGGTCCCACCAATCGTGCTCTCCCTTGCGCAGCTTCCGGGTGAGGTGGAGCGCGCCGGGCGCATAGGTCCTCATAAGATGTTCAATTTGCTGCGGCGTAAGGCTGCCTAGCTTGGCTCGTGCTCCGGAAATTTCTCTCCGCACCACGTTGAGGCCCGTCTCTGGTCGCATGCTGCACCCGTACTTGTAAAAAACACATCAAGGGGCAGGAGCGCTAAGGAAGGAGAACAGAAAAATGCCTCAGAAGCCGCACCGGCCCAGACTTTGTTAAAATTCCGTTAACAACGATGTAACGAATTTGTGTCATAAGCAAAGGCTAGCGTAGCGTTCGGCGGAAATGCGCTCAAACTTCGGGCTGGACAGTAGCGCGCCGCACGGGCAGGCTGCCGGCACGGCAGGCGAAAGGGCGTTGATGATCTATCATCCGGAAACACCATGGCATTTTTGGCCAATGACCGTGCTGACGCTTGTGTGGCAGGCCTTTCTGGCGACCGTCTACGTGCTTTGGCGGATAGAACATGACATGTGGACCGCCCTGTTCCCGCCGGAGCAGACGACCTTTCTGAACTCTCTTCCGCTTTGGGCGGACCTGCTTTGGGCGCTGTCGGTTTGGACAGGGCTTCTGGGCGCGCTTCTCATGGCTGGGCGGGTGGCGGGCGCCTCTCTGGCGCTGGCGCTTGGGTTTCTGGCGGCGATGGTGCTGTTGATTGCGCTGTTGCTTGTGCCGCCGGGGCTGGTCACCGTGGCAGGCGGAGGCAATGTCGCGCTTCTGGTAGGGGCGGTTGCGGTTTCGGCCGGGCTTTGGGCCTATGCGCGGGAACAGAAACAGATGGGCGTGCTCGACTAACGACGGGCGCGCCAAGCTTCCCATGCCTCTGGGGTATCGAGGTCGAGTGTTGCGCGGTCACCAGGCAGGGGGAAAAGCCGTAGCCGGGCCGCATGGGCGCGGATGATCGGCTGAGCCCCTGTGTCCCCCTGCAAGGCCGCGAAATCCGCCAGCAGGTCCTTCGGAAAGATCACGGGATGCCCAGGGATGACGCCGGAACTGGCGCGCAGGATATGGTCCGGCGCCTGCCGGAAGGCCGCCATCATCGCTGCCAGATCGCCCCGCTCCAACTCCGGCAGGTCAGGCAAAAGCACCATCACGCCCGGCGCATCGGTCAAAAGCGCTATGCCCGTCCGCAACGATGCCGCCATGCCTTCGGAAGCGTCTGGAACCTCAACCACTTCCACATCCGCCGCAACGCTCCGGCGCTGCGATGCGGGGGGCAGCGTGACCAGGACCCGCTGACTGACGGACCGCGCCATGGCCACCTGCCGCGCCAGCAAGGGCAGGCCGTCAACCTTTTCCAGCAGCTTGTCCCGGCCTCGCATTCGGGACGAGGCGCCCGCGGCGGGGATCAGGATCGCGATATCTGCCCCTTCAACCCGCGACGAGGACTGGCGCCCAGTCAAGGCCTACCGTTCCGGGATAAGGCCGCGCGGGCTGAAGCGCAGCACCAGCAACAGCACGAGTCCCATCGTCAGCAGCCGCATATGTGCCGCCGAGTCCAGCAGATGGGTGCGAAGTGCCCCGTCCGGCAGGCCAGAGGTGAGAGCCCCCATCAACCACAGACCGATCGGCTCCACCATCACCCACAGCCACCAGACCAAAAACCCGCCCAGCACGGCGCCCCAGTTGTTGCCCGACCCGCCGACGATCACCATCACCCAGATCAAAAAGGTGAAGCGCAAGGGCTGATAGGTGCCCGGAGTCAACTGGCTGTCCAGCGTCGTCATCATGGCCCCGGCGATGCCGCAGACAGCACAGCCGATGACGAAGATCTGCAGGTGCCGCTTGGTCACGTTCTTGCCCATGGCCGCGGCCGCAACCTCGTTATCCCTGATCGCCCGCATCATCCGGCCCCAAGGCGACCGCAGGGCCATCTCTGCCAGCCAGACCAGCAGCAGCAGGACCACGAGGAACAGGCCGGCATAGGCGAGCTTGACCGTGATCCCCGACGCCGCCACCGGATCGAAACCCCAGCCGGTGACGCGGCTCACGAACGCCTCGCTCCGTTGCAGATCGACCTCATATGGGACAGGGCGGGGCAGGCTGACGACGTTCTTCACGCCGCGCGACAGCCAATCCTCGTTCTTCAGAACGGCGATGATGATTTCGGCAATGCCAAGCGTCGCGATGGCCAGGTAGTCCGACCGCAGGCCCAGCGCCGTCTTGCCGATCAGCCAGGCTACGCCTGCCGCCAGCAGCCCGCCTGCGGGCCAGGCCAGCAGGATCGGCAGACCCAGGCCGCCAAGGTAGCCTGTGCTGGCGGAATTCACCGCCTCCACCGCCGCAACGCCGGGATCGAACACGCTGCGGAACAGGAAGAAGCCGACGATCAGAATTGCGGTGACGCCGAGGCCCCGCAGGGTGCCTGCAGGGGCGCGCTTCCAGAACAGGACGGCGGCCGTGATCGTCAGCGCACCCAGCACGAGGCCCAGGATGATCTGCAACCCGCCGGCGGCCCATGCGTCATGCACCGGCGGCATGGACACAAGCACCGCGGCAAGCCCGCCCAGCGCCACGAATCCCATGATCCCGATGTTGAACAGCCCCGCGTAACCCCACTGCATGTTCACACCAAGCGCGAGGATTGCCGAGATAAGCCCCATGTTCAGGATGGTAAGCATGACGTTCCAGCTTTGCAGGAACCCAGTGATGATGAACAACACCCCCACCAGCGCGAAAAGCGCGACGTTTCGCATGTTGATGGTCATGACTGTTGCCCCTTGAACAGGCCCGTCGGCTTGAACAGAAGCACGATGATCAGGATCGTGAAGCTGACGGCAAATTTGTAGTCAGTTGAAAGAAGCTGCATAAGCCCTTCAGGCGCAGGATTTTCCGGAACAACGTAGGTGACGACCCGCTTGAAGGCATAGGTCACCGTGATCTCGGAAAACGCGATGATGAAGCCGCCAGCGATGGCGCCAATCGGGCTGCCCAACCCGCCCACGATGGCCGAGGCAAAGATCGGCAGCAACAACTGGAAGTAGGTGAAAGCCTTGAAGCTCTTGTCCAGCCCGTAAAGCACCCCCGCAGTGGTTGCCAGCGCCGCGGTGATGATCCAGGTGACGGCCACCACACGTTCCGGGTTGATCCCGGACAGAAGGGCGAGATCCTCGTTGTCGCTGAAGGCGCGCATCGACTTGCCGGTGCGGGTGCGCTTCAGGAACCAGAACAACGCGGCCACCACGATGACAGCCGTCACAAGGGTGATCACCTGCGTGCTCCGGATCGCGAGTCCCTCGGCGAGGCCCGTCATTTCGCGGAAGGTGCGGGCATCTACGACGAACCGCGCGCCATCGTCGAACCGGTATTCGTTCACACCGATGCCGAAGCGGACCAGCGCATTCATCACGAACATCACCCCAAGCGACACCATCACAAGGATGACCGGCGCCGCCCTGACCTTACGGTAAAAGCGATAGACCATCCGGTCGGTGCCCAAAAGCAGCAGCGCCGTGACCCCCACCGCCACCGGAAGCGCCAGAAGTGCAGTCGGCAGCGGCCCGAAGGTGACGCCGGCTGCTTGCAGCGCCCAGGTCACAAGGATGGTGATCATCGTGCCAAAGGCCATCGTGTCGCCATGGGCAAAGTTCGAAAACCGCAGGATGCCGAAGATCAGCGTGACGCCCAGCGCCCCAAGCGCAAGCTGCGCGCCATAGGCCGTCGCCGGGACAAGGACAAAGTTTGCGAACACCACCAACGCGTTCAGGAAATCCATCGGCTCAGCCCCCAAGGAAGGATTTGCGGACTTCCGGATCGGCCAGAAGGGCCGCGCCGGTGTCGGTGTAGCGGTTTGCGCCCTGCACCAGCACGTAGCCGGTATCCGCGATCTCCAGCGCCTGCCGGGCGTTCTGTTCAACCATCAGGATCGAGATGCCGGTGCGGGCAACCTCGATGATCCGGTCAAAGAGTTCGTCCATCACGATGGGGCTTACCCCGGCAGTGGGTTCGTCCAGCATCAGGACCTTGGGCTGGGTCATCAGCGCGCGCCCCACGGCGACCTGCTGGCGCTGCCCGCCCGAAAGTTCGCCCGCCGCCTGCCGCCGCTTGTCGCGCAGGATCGGAAAAAGGTCATAGACCTGTTCCATGGTGGGACGGATATCATCGCGGCGCAGGAAGGCGCCCATCTCGAGGTTCTCCTCCACTGTCATCGAGGTGAAGATGTTGTGGGTCTGCGGAACGAAGGCCATGCCCTTGGCCACGCGGTCCTGGGGCGAAAGGGCGGTGATGTCTTCGCCATCCAGCCGCACGGATCCGGCCCGCAGGTTCAACATGCCAAAGACAGCTTTCATCGCCGTGGACTTGCCCGCGCCGTTCGGCCCCACGATCACGGCGATCTGGCCGCGTTCCACCGCCAGCGTGCAGCCGTGCAGAATGTCGGCGGCGCCATAGCCGCCCGTCATGTTCTCGCCGATCAGGAAGCTCGTCATGCCGCGCCCCCGACCTTGACCTTGTTCTTGAGCCCGGTGCCGAGGTACGCCTCGATCACCCGTTCGTCGTTCTTCACCTGTTCCACCGTGCCTTCGGCCAGCACTTTACCCTCGGCCATGCAGATGACCGGGTCGCAGAGGCGGCCGATGAAATCCATGTCATGCTCGATGACGCAGAAGGTGTACCCGCGCTCCTTGTTGAGCCGGACAATCGCGTCGCCGATCGTGTTCAGAAGCGTCCGGTTCACACCTGCGCCGACCTCGTCCAGGAAGACGATCCTGGCGTCCACCATCATGGTGCGTCCCAGCTCCAGCAGCTTTTTCTGGCCGCCCGACAGGTTGCCCGCGCGTTCATCGGCAAGATGGGAGATGGTCAGGAACTCCAGCACCTCGTCGGCCTTTCGGGCCAGGGCGCGTTCTTCGGCCGCGATGGCCTTACGCCGGAACCAGGTGTTCCAGAGCGTTTCGCCCATCTGCCCCGAGGGCACCATCATCAGGTTTTCACGCACGGTCATCGAACTGAATTCATGTGCGATCTGAAAGGTCCGCAGCAGCCCCTTGTGAAAGAGCTCATGCGGGGGCAGGCCGGTGATATCCTCGCCCGCCATCAGGACACGCCCCGAGGTCGGCGGAAGACGCCCGGCGATGACGTTGAACAAGGTGGTCTTGCCGGCGCCGTTCGGACCGATCAAGCCGGTGATCGACCCTTCCTTGATCTCCAGCGAAGCGCCATCGACAGCATGAAAGCCGCCGAAGTGCTTGTGGAGGTTCTCCACAACGATCATTTCTGATCTCCCTGCTGCCGCTTCGTGCCGAAAGCGGGCCGAAGAGGCTTGTTCATTGAGACAGCCCGGGCCTGTGCACCGGGCTGTCCAGCATTTGACTGGTATACGACGTTCAGCGGTATCCGACGATCTCGATCGCGCCGTCGCGGATCTCGATCTCACGGTAGCTGCCCGCGCTTTCACCGGTGCCGATCAGTTCAACGGCGGTCGCGCCAACATAGTTGATGTCCCCACCGTTCTTGAGGATCTCGATCCCCTTGGCAAGTTCACCTGGCAAGATCTCCTCGCCCGGCTCGTTCGCGACGGACATGATGTGGTCCTTGAAGTCGCCGGGGTTGCTGGATCCGGCCGCCTGCATGGCCAGCATGATCAGCGCTGCGGCGTCATAGCTTTCGGCCGAAAAGGCGCTGGTGCCGTCAAAACCCGCCTCGCGCGCCATCTCGGCATAAGTGGTAGCACCTTCGCTGTCCGTGCCCGGATATTGGCCGAAGGACCCGTCGAGGGCGCTGCCAATGTTCTCCACAAGGCTCTCGCCGTACATTCCGTCAGGCAGGACGAATACGTCAAAGGCGCCAGTATCGACCGCGGCCTGGATGATCCCGCGACCGCCCTGATCGACATAGCCTGCCACAACCAGAACCTCACCCCCGGCAGAGGCAAGCGCCCCGACCTCGGCTGAATAGTCGGCCTTGCCGTCCTCATGCGCGGCGTTGATGGTGACGGTGCCGCCCGCCTCGGTGAAGGCGGAGGCAAAGCTGTCGGCCAGGCCCTTGCCATAGTCGTTGTTGGTATAGGTCACGGCAACGCTGGAAATGCCCCGGTCGCGGATGATGTCGGCCATCACGGCGCCTTGGCGCGCGTCGGAAGGCGCGGTGCGGAAGAACAGGCCGTCGTCGTCATCGGCCGAAAGCGCGGGCGAGGTGGCCGAGGGCGACACCATCACCACGCCGTTCGGCTTGGCTACGTTGTGCAGGATCGCCGTAGTCACGCCCGAACAGTCGGCACCCATCAGCGCCGATACGCCTTCCGCGGTGATGAGGCGTTCGGCAGCCGCCGTTGCAGCGGATGCGTCAATGCAGGTCGAATCCGCCCGCACGACCGAAATCGTCTGGCCGTCCAGCAGGGTGCCTGCCTCGTTCACTTCGCTGATCGCGAGCTCGGCGCCCGCAGCCATGTTCGGCGTGATCGATTCCAGCGGCCCGGTGAAGCCAAGGATGATCCCGATCTTGATGTCCTGTGCTGCGGCGGCGCCCGCCATCAGAGCAAAGGAAGCGGCGCTCGTCAGAAGCAGCTTCTTCATTCTTATCTCCCCATTCTTTATTTTGGCCCAAGGCCTGATTGGAGGTTAGAGCGGCCCCGCAAGCAATGGAAGAAAATTCAGCAGCTTCTTTACGTTACGTCCTAGCGGCCCGTTCACATCGCGGTTATGCCGCTGGCGGTTGCATTCCGGCCCGCTAGCTGTGCTCCGGGACAAGAAGGGAGACTGATCATGCGACCATTGCTGGCTATGGCCCTTGCCACCGCGGCCTGTGCAACTGCCGTTTCGGGGCAGGAATCAACAATCGACGCATCGGTGGGAACGGTTGCCGTGACGACCGTTGCTTCGGACCTGCAGGAACCGTGGGGCCTTGCCTTCCTTCCCGATGATGCCTTCCTGATCACCGAAAGGGCGGGGCGGCTCCTGCATTTCTCGGGCGGGGAACGTCAGCAGGTTTCGGGCGTGCCAGAGGTCTATGCCCAGGGGCAGGGTGGTCTTCTGGATGTGCTGGTCCCTTCCAACTTTGGTGAGACGCGCGAGATCTTCTTCAGCTTTGCGCGCCCGCAGTCGGGCGGTGCGGGTACGGCGCTCGCCGTTGGTCGGCTGTCAGACGACGGATCAAGTCTTGAGGATGTGCGCATCCTGTTCGAAGCCGCAGAGGGATTTTCTGGCGGCCAGCACTTCGGCTCGCGGATCGTGGAGGGGCCGGCCGACACGCTGTTCCTGACCCTGGGCGAACGCGGCAGTCCAGATAGCGCGCAGGATCTTTCCAACCACAACGGCAGCGTGATCCGCATCCGCCGCGACGGCAGCGTGCCCGAGGACAACCCGTTCGCGGGTCAGGACGGTGCGCGGCCTGAAATCTGGTCCTACGGGCACCGCAACATCCAAGGTGCGGCGATGGATGCAACCGGGCAGCTCTGGGTGAGCGAGCATGGCGCCCGCGGCGGGGATGAGATCAACCGGGTGGAGCCGGGGCGGAACTATGGCTGGCCGGTGATCGCCTATGGCGTCAACTATGACGGCACGCCGATCGGGCAGGGCACTGAGGCCGCAGGGATGGAGCAGCCGGAACATTACTGGGACCCATCACCCGCGCCGTCGGGCCACATGATCTATTCCGGCACCCTTTGGCCGGAATGGGAGGGGCATCATTTCATCGGATCGCTGCAGTTCGACCGGATCATGCGGCTCGACCCTGCGGACTGGAGCGAGGAGGCCCTTGGCAACGACCAGACCATTCGCATCCGCGACGTGCGCGAGGCGCCGGATGGCTCGATCTGGTTCCTGTCGGTCGGGCAGGGCGCTGTGATGCGGATGGCGCCTGCGCAGGGCAACTAGCTTGCCTTTTCCGTGCCTTGGGTGCCCCGCTCGCGATAGGGCGTGGTATTGTAATGCGCGCGGTAGCATTTGGAGAAATGCGAGGGGCTGGCAAAGCCGCAGGCGAGTGCCACGTTGATCACGCTCATGTCCGTCTGCATCAGCAGGTTCCGCGCCTTCTGCAGCCGCAGCTCCATGTAATAGCGCTTGGGGCTGCGGTTCAGGTAGCGGCGGAACAGCCGTTCAAGCTGCCGGGTTGAAAGCCCCACGTCCTTGGCCAGCATCGCGGGGGAAATCGGCTCCTCGATGCTCTGCTCCATGATCTGGATGACCTGGCTCAGCTTGGGGTGGCGGACGCCGATCCGGGTCGGGATCGACAGGCGCTGGGTGTCCTGATCGGTGCGGATCGCGCTGTAGATCAACTGGTCCGCCACGGTGTTGGCCAGCTCGTTGCCGTGATCCTGCGCGATGATCTTCAGCATCAGGTCAAGGGACGATGTACCCCCGGCGGTGGAGAGCCTGTTCCCGTCGATCACGAAGACCGACTTCGTTAGCCGCACGTCCTGGAATTCCTCGAGGAAGCTGTCATGGTTTTCCCAGTGGATCGTCGCCCGGCGGCCGTCCAGAAGTCCGGCCTTTGCCAGCGCATAGCTGCCGGTGCAAAGCCCGCCGACCGTCACCCCGCGCCGGGCTTCTCGCCGAAGCCAGCTCAGCACCGCGCGTGTCGAGGCCGCCTGCACATCAACGCCGCCGCAGACAAGGACCGTATCCTCGCGGTTGATCTCCTCCAGGCCCATGTCCAACTGGAACGCGGCACCGTTCGAGCAGCGGACGACGTCGCCTTCGCCAGCCAGCGCCCACGTGTAAAGCCTGCTGCCAGAAATGCGGTTGGCAATGCGCAGAGGTTCGATGGCGCCGGCAAATGACAGCATAGTGAACTGGTCCAGCAAAAGGAAAACGAACCGCCGGGGTGCGGGGGATGCGCGGCCCTCGGGGGCGCGGCGGCTGGAACTGTTCATCAGGCGACCTGTTCATGTCGTATCTGCACTACGGAAACAAGAAAAGCGCGCCCGCTTCAAGAGCCATTACGGTTTGCACGAAGGCCTTGCTACCGTTATACGCGAAGTTCATATCGCCGATGCGACACGAACCCGGAGTAACCACGATGACCAAGGGCTGGAGCAAATCTGACTGGCGCGCAAAACCGCGGGTGCAGATGCCCGAGTATACGGATATGGCCGCGCTGAACGCTGTCGAGGCGCAGCTTGCCAAGTATCCGCCGCTGGTCTTTGCGGGCGAGGCGCGCAAGCTCAAGCGTGCCTTGGGCGAGGTGTCGCAGGGCCGGGCCTTCCTGCTGCAGGGCGGCGACTGCGCCGAGAGTTTTCAGGAGTTCACCGCCGACACCATCCGCGACACGTTCAAGGTGCTGCTGCAGATGGCGGTCGTGCTGACCTTTGGCGCCAAGGTCCCGGTGGTCAAGGTGGGCCGCATGGCGGGCCAGTTCGCCAAGCCGCGTTCCGCCCCGACCGAGGTGGTGAATGGCGTCGAACTGCCCAGCTACCGCGGCGACATCGTCAACGGTTTCGACTTCACGCCCGAGGCACGCATTCCCGATCCGCAGCGGATGCTGCAGGCCTACACGCAGGCGGCGGCCTCGTTGAACCTGCTGCGGGCGTTTTCGACCGGTGGTTTCGCTGACATCCATCGTGTTCATAACTGGACGCTGGGCTTTACCGAAAGCGAAAAGGCCGAACGCTACCGTGACCTGTCGAACCGGATTGCCGATGCGCTGGAATTCATGAACGCCGCAGGCGTAAACGCGGATACGGCGCATGAACTGTCCACCGTCGACTTCTACACCAGCCACGAGGCGCTGCTGCTGGAGTATGAGGAAGCCCTCTGCCGGATCGACAGCATCACCGGTCTGCCGGTGGCGGGTTCGGGCCACATGATCTGGATCGGCGACCGCACCCGTCAGCCGGACGGGGCGCATGTGGAATTCTGCCGCGGCGTGCAGAACCCGATCGGCCTCAAGTGCGGACCCAGCCTTTCGAGCGATGACCTCAAGGTGCTCATCGAGCGGCTGAATCCGGAGAATGAGGCTGGCCGCCTGACGCTCATCGCGCGGTTCGGCGCGGGTACGGTGGGCGACCACCTGCCGCGGCTGATCCGGGCAGTGCAGGAGATGGGCGCGAACGTTGTGTGGAGCTGCGACCCCATGCACGGCAACACCATCAAGTCGGCCTCGGGCTACAAGACGCGTCCCTTCGACAGCGTGCTGCGCGAGGTGCGCGAGTTCTTCGAGGTGCACAAGGCCGAAGGTACGATCCCCGGCGGCGTCCACTTCGAGATGACGGGCAAGGACGTGACCGAATGCACGGGCGGTCTGCGGGCCGTGACGGACGAAGACCTGTCGGATCGGTACCACACGGCCTGTGACCCGCGCCTGAACGCAAGCCAGTCGTTGGAGCTTGCCTTCCTGGTGGCAGAGGAACTGTCCGCCCGTCACAGCGGCAGTTCACGCCGGGCCGTGATCTGAAGTCAGGGCCGGCACGCCATGTGCCGGCCAGCTTGTCTTTCAGGTGTCGGTCTTGACCAGCCGAAGATGGCCCCGGCGTGCAGGCCGGAACGTGGTGGGTGCTTCGGCAAAGCCTCCGCCCGGCTGCGGAATGGGGCTGAGGAATTCCTCCACCCCCCGCTCTGGCTGCGGCACCCCGGGAAGGGGAATGGTGCGGGCCTCGGCAATCGTCAGGCGGCGTGGCGCCCTGCCCATGTCTCCCGCCATCACGAGCGAGCCCAGCGCGCGCGTGATCTCGCCCTTGTCATTGCGAAGCGGCAAAAGGATCATGGCGCCTTCCATTTCGGGGCAGCCTATGCGGGCAGGGCTGCGCAGCCCGAGTTCGGAGATCTGCGGCGCGCTGAAGGTGCCTTCGACAAGGGGGGCGAGCATTTCCCGCGCCTCGGGCAGGAAGAAGGCCGATAGAGGCATTCCCCTGACTTCCATCCCCATCAGCTCGTTCAGATGCATGCCAGCCACCCGGAACCGGGCCAGACCCGGGGCGACGCGTTCCAGAACGAAAGCATGTTCCAGTGCCCGTTCAATCCCGCGCGGATCAACCCGCGACCGCAGCGGGATCTGCCCATCCTCGCGCAGCGCCTCCCAATAGGCGCGCACCTCTTGGATCATGTGGTGGCGCATCTGCGACTTGTCCTTCCCGAACGGCACCACGTTGGCGCCCCGGCCCTCGTTGCAATCAATCATGCCAACCTGCAGCAGCGGACTGGTGCAATCGCCTGTGATCCGCCATGCTACCCTCTGTTAACTTTGGGACGAAAATAGTTTCTGAAATGTTAATACCACGAGTTCCCCGCATAGTCTGGAGGATTTGAAGCAAATGGTAAACTCGATGACGGGGTTTGCGAGCCGTCGGGGCCAGGCGGGCGAAACCAGCTGGCTATGGGAACTGCGGGGGATGAATGGCAAGGGGTTTGATCTGCGGCTTCGGCTGCCCGAGGGCACGGAGGCGCTTGAGGCCCGCGTGCGGGAGCGTGTTGCCCGCTGCGTGGCGCGGGGGCACCTGACGCTGTCACTGCGTCTGACGCGGCAGGATGCGGCAGTGGCATGGCGGCTCAACGCATCGGCGCTGGATGCCGCCCTCACCGCCCTGCGCGACGTCGAGATGGCAGCCGCTGCCCGTGGCGTCACCGTCACACCGGCGCGCAGCAGCGACATTCTGGCGCTGCGGGGGGTACTGGATGTCGCCGCCGAAGCCGATGACCCGGCCCCGCTGCATCAGGCCTTGCTGGACGACCTTGCCACGGTGATCGACGAATATAATGCAAGCCGCGCGCATGAGGGCAAGATCCTTCGCGCGGTCCTGACCCGCCAGGCATCCGAGGCTGCAAGGATCTTGGCCGAGATCAGCGAGGAGGCCGAGAGCCGGAGGGATCATATCGCGGCATCGCTGAACCAGGCGCTTGCGCGGGTGCTGGATGCCGCGCGGGGGGCCGATCCGGATCGCGTCGCCCAGGAACTGGCGCTGCTCATGATGAAATCCGACGTGACAGAGGAGCTTGACCGGATGACCGCGCATCTGGTCGCGACATCGGCGCTTCTGGAAAGCGCGGAGCCGGTGGGCCGGCGGCTGGATTTCCTGATGCAGGAACTCAACCGCGAGACCAATACGCTCTGCGCCAAGGCCCCCACGGCCGAGCTGGCCCGGCTTGGGCTTGACCTCAAGGCGCTCATCGATCAGATGCGCGAGCAGGTTCAGAACGTGGAGTAAGGCATGACCCGGCGCGGGCTTCTCATCATCCTGTCGTCCCCTTCGGGCGCCGGAAAATCCACGCTGGCACGGCGGCTGATGAACTGGGACCCATCGCTGCGCTTTTCCGTTTCGGCCACCACGCGCCCCCCGCGCGCCGGCGAGGTGGATGGAAGGGAATACTATTTCCGTTCCCGGGAAGAATTTATTCGCATGGTCGAGGAAGGGGAGATGCTGGAGCATGCCGAGGTGTTCGGCAACTTCTACGGCTCGCCCAAGGGGCCGGTGGAACAGGCGATGTCCGAAGGGCGCGACACGCTGTTCGACATCGACTGGCAGGGGGGGCAGCAGGTCCGCAACTCTTCTCTTGGCAAGGATGTGGTGTCGATCTTCGTGTTGCCCCCCTCTATCGCCGAACTGGACCGGCGCCTGCGTGAACGGGCGCAGGACACGGACGAGGTCATCGCGGGCCGCATGGCCAAGAGCCGGGACGAGATCAGCCACTGGGCAGAATACGACTATGTCCTGATCAACCGCGATCTTGACACGGCAGAGAACGATCTGCGCACCATCATCACGGCGGAACGCATGCGGCGCGACCGGCAGCCGCAGCTGACGGATTTCGTCCGACGGCTGAACCGAGAGTTCGAGGAGCGCGTATGATCTACGATCTGGAGGGGCATGTTCCCCAACTTCCCGAAAACGGCGACTACTGGATTGCCCCCGGCGCCCATGTGATGGGCAAGGTCACGCTGGGCGAGGGTGCGTCCGTCTGGTTCGGCGCGGTGCTGCGGGGCGACAACGAGCCGATCATTGTGGGCGCAGGGACCAACATCCAAGAGAATTCAGTATTGCATACCGACTGGGGCTTTCCCCTGACCATTGGCGCGAATTGCACGATTGGCCACAAGGCGATGCTGCACGGCTGCACCATTGGCGAACAGACGCTGATTGGGATGGGCGCGACGGTGCTCAACGGGGCCCGGATCGGGCGGAACTGCCTGATCGGCGCCGGGGCCCTGATCACGGAAGGCAAGGAAATTCCTGATGGAAGCCTTGTCGTGGGTGCCCCCGGCAAGGTTGTCCGGCAGCTTGACGACGCGGCCATAGAGCGGCTGCTGAAAAGTGCCGAGGGCTATGCCGCCAACATGCGTCGCTTCCGGGACGGGCTGCGGCCAATCTGAAAGATTGATCTCATGACCGACACGCCCGTACGCCGCACGCCTTGGCCGCAAAGCTCCAGCCGCCCGGTGGTGACACCGCTGCAACCTTCGGTGGTCTATGCCTCTGACACGCCCGATGCGCTGGATGCGCAGTACGAAGGGCGCGTTCAGGGTTATACCTACGCGCGGGAAGGGCACCCGAACGCAACGGTTCTGGCCGAAAAGATCGACCGGTTGGAGGGCGCGACGGGCGGGATCGTCCTGGGGTCGGGCATGGCGGCGGTGACGGCTGCAATTCTGGGGTTGCTGAAGGCGGGGGATCACGTGCTGGGCGGGGACCAGCTTTATGGACGCTCGCTCCGCCTTCTGACGCAGGATCTGCCGCGGTTCGGCATCGCGACGGGGTTCGCCGATCCAACAGATGTTGGGGCGATGGAGGCGGCGATACGCCCCGAAACCCGGATGATCCTCATCGAGGTCGTTTCAAACCCGACACTTCGGATCGCGGATATCGAGGGCATCGCCCGGCTGGCGCGCGAACGCGGTGTGCTGCTGGTGGTGGACAACACCTTCACGACGCCGCGCGGCTTCCGGCCTTTTGATCATGGCGCCGACATCGTGATCCACTCGGTGACCAAGCTGCTCGCGGGCCATTCGGATGTGACGCTGGGCTATGTGGCGGCGCGGGATCCGGGGCATCGCAAGGCGATCTATGACCTTTCGACCACCTTCGGCTTTACGCCCAGCCCCTTCGACTGCTGGCTGGCAGAGCGGGGGCTGCATTCCTTCAACCTCCGCTACGATCGGGCAGAAGAAAACGCCGCGCGGCTGGCAGACCATCTGGCGACGCTGCCCGGCGTGAAGCGCGTGCTTTACCCGACGCGGGACGACCATCCGGATCAGGCGCGGGCGCTGGCGTTACTGGGTCGGCGGGGTGGCAGTATGCTGTCATTTGAACTGCACGGCGGGCGGGCCGCGGCCAATGCGCTGACCGCTGCGGCGCCGAACATCGCCTTTGCGCCGACGCTGGGGGACATCGGCACAACGCTGTCACATGCCGCCTCTTCCTCGCACCGTGGGCTGACGCCCGAGGGGCGGGCGGCCCTTGGGATCACGGAAGGGTTCTTCCGCCTCTCTGTCGGGGTGGAGGAGATCGAGATCCTGATCGAGGAACTCACCGCGGCAGTCGAGGCGGCATCGCGGGCCTGATCAGGCCCGGGCAACCATATTGACGGCAACGTCCAGCCCGCGGCTGGCGCGATGAAGATCAGAGACGATCACGGAAGGCCGCGGCACGACAGGGGCCTGAACAACAAGGCGCCCGCGATAGCCCCAGGCGCCCAGCATCTCTGCCAGGTCGTGGGCGTCATAGTCCCGGCCGAACAGCGGCGCCACGATGCAGTCCGGGCACAGCCGATCCAGCATCTGCGCACTGAGCATCCGGAAAGAAGTCGCGATGACGGTCGTTTCCGCGCCGATCCGGGCCTCTTCCGGAAGACGGGAGAAGGTGTCCAGTGTCAGAACGGTCGTCGACTCCGGCTCGGCCGGAAGGGGCGCCCGATGCAGGGGACGCAAAATCTCTGCTTGCAGCACAATTTCCACAGGCGCCAAACGCCAGCCTTCTATTGTTGTCACGAGGTTACTGGGAAACTGACGACCAAAGCATTAACTAACGGTCCGGCCATAACATAATCTGTTAACGGATCAAGCCCCAATGTCGGAACCGGTTTACATTGTCCGGAAGCTGAAGCAGTGTCGCCACGAAGCGATCGGCAAGGGATGAACATGAACTCGGGACTGGTGCGCACGATCCTGGCGAGGGTGCCCCTGCCGCTGGTCCTGGTCGGTGAGGATGCGCGAATCGCGGCCGCAAACCCGCAGGCCGAAGCGCTGTTCGGAACCGGGATCGAGGGGCGCCATTACATCATCGTACTGCGCCAGCCGGGCCTTCTGGACTGTATCGAGGGCACGTTGCGCCACCGTCAGACGGGGCAGGCGCGCTATGTCGTGACCGGCCCGTCACGAGAGACGATGTACCGGGTTCAGGCATCGCCAATCGACAGCGGCGCGGGGCAGGGCGTTCTGGTGAGCTTCGAGGACATCACCGACGTAGAAACTGCGGGCCGGATGCGGCGTGACTTCGTGGCCAACGTCAGCCATGAACTGCGCACCCCGCTGACGGCGGTTCTGGGCTTCATCGAGACGCTTAAGGGCGCCGCCAAGGACGATCCTGTTGCCCGCGAACGGTTCCTCGACATCATGGAGCGCGAGGCTACGCGGATGAACCGGCTGGTGGCGGACCTCCTGTCGCTCAGCCGGGTGGAGGCTGCCGAACGCGTGCGGCCCACGGAAACCATCGACATCACCGGCTTGGTCAAGGCGTCCATCGCGGCGCTGCGCCCGATTGCGGCAGAGCAGGGCGTGACGTTGGAATACCGCGGCAGCGACGACCCGATCCAGATCAAGGCCGATCCCGACCAGATCACCCAGGTGATGCACAACCTGATCGAGAACGCGATCAAATACGGCAGCGCCGGCGAAAAGGTCACCGTCGCCGTGACGCATGAGGCGCGCGACATATCTCTGCGGGGGCCAGCAATCCGCATCGACGTCATAGACAGGGGCACCGGGATCGATCCGATCCACATCCCGCGCCTGACTGAACGGTTTTACCGGGTCGACGACCATCGGTCCCGGGAACGGGGCGGCACGGGCCTTGGGCTCGCTATCGTCAAGCATATCGTGAACCGCCACCGCGGCCGGTTCCGGATCGAGAGCGAGCGTGGCGTGGGCAGCCGCTTCAGCGTGAGTCTGCCGACCAGTTAATGGCAGAGTTTCGCGCAGGAAAAAGCTCGGCACGTTGTCGTTTGTCATAATGCTGTTACGTTTTCTTCACATTATGGCCGCAATCCCCCGCTAGACCAGCGCGCAAGGTCGTCCGATGGGCGGCCCTGTAACAAACCAGGAGATTTCCATGTCCATGCTCAAAGTGACCGCCTCGGCAGTCGCGATCGCCGCTGTTTCGGCCTCGGCCGCCGCAGCGCGTGACCAGGTTCAGGTTGCCGGTTCTTCGACCGTTCTGCCCTATTCGACGATTGTGGCCGAAGCCTTTGGCGAGAACTTCGACTTTCCGACCCCGGTCGTAGAGAGCGGCGGCACGGGCACCGGGCTGCGGCGTTTCTGCGAGGGCGTGGGCGAGAACACCGTCGACATCGCCAACGCCTCGCGTCCGATCCGCGAAAGCGAATTGGCCGAGTGCCAGGCGAATGGCGTGACCGACATCATCGAAGTCCGCATTGGCTATGACGGGATCGTCTTCGCCTCGGCCGTAGATGGCCCGGAATTCGCTTTCACCCCGTCCGACTGGTACAACGCGCTGGCCGCGCAGGTTGTCGTCGACGGCGAACTGGTCGCAAACCCCTACAACAACTGGAACCAGGTGAACCCGGACCTGCCGGACCAGCCGATCGCGGCGTACATCCCCGGCACCCGCCACGGCACCCGTGAAGTGTTCGAAGAGCGCGTGCTGCACGCCGGTTGCGAAGAAACCGGGGCCGAGGCAGCGTTCGAAGCCGCTGGCGTTGAAGGTGGCTGCACGGCGCTGCGCACCGATGGCATCTCAGTCGACATCGACGGCGACTACACCGAAACCCTGTCGCGCATCGGCTCCAACCCCGACGGGATCGGCGTGTTCGGCCTGTCGTTCTATGAGAACAACACCAACAGCCTGCAGGTCGCGACCATGTCCGGCGTGACCCCTTCAGTTGAAACCATCGCCTCGGGTGAATATCCGGTGTCGCGTCCGCTGTTCTTCTACGTCAAGAAGGCGCACATCGGCGTGATCCCGGGCCTCAAGGAGTTTACCGAGTTCTTCGTTTCGGACGAAATCGCTGGCCCGAACGGCCCGCTGGCCCAGTACGGCCTGGTTTCCGATCCGGAACTGGCCGCCACGCAGGCCGCCGTTGCCGCTGAAGAAACGATGTAATCACTCTGGCGGGACGGAGGACCGTCCCGCCAATTTCCGTCACCAACCGGAAGAAGCCACTTCATGCCCGTACTCTGGATTGTCCTGATAATCCTTCTCCTTGCGCTCGTCGGCTTCTTCGTGGGGCGGAGCAGCGCGATCAGATCCTCGAACGGGGATGTTCGCGCGCTTCATTCGCTGCCGTCATACCACGGCTTCAATGTCCTGATTTTCACGGCCGTCCCGGCGCTGCTGGTGCTGATGGTCTGGTTGCTCGTGCAGCCGATCGTCATCCAGCAAAGCGTGAGCGGCACCATTCCTGACAGCGCGATCCCGGCCAATTCGAGCCGCGGCCTGGTGATGAGCGACGTGCGCCGCTTGGCGGGGGCCATCAACACCGCCGTCGATCAGGGGCAGTTGAACCCCACGATCATCGATCGCCGCGACATCCCCGCCGAGGATCTGCGGACGGCGCTGACGGACGCGGGTGTCGCCGCGGGTGGCACTGCATCGCCCGAGGTTCTGGCAACTGCCCAGCAGTATCGCGCCATCGCGGCCACGGGCAACATGATGATGGCAGCGGTCACGCTGGGGCTGGCCGCGCTTGGGTTCGGCTGGTCACTGCGCCGCACGACTGTCAATTTCCGGGCGCGCAACGTGGTGGAACGCGCGGTCATGGCCATCCTGATCCTTGCCTCGACCATCGCGATCCTGACGACGGCAGGAATCGTCATGTCGCTGCTGTTCGAGACCATGCGTTTCTTTGGCCAGTATACCTGGCACGACTTCCTGTTCGGCGTGACCTGGTCGCCTGCTTTCCGCGGCAACAGCCAGCTTGGCATGCTGCCGCTTCTGTGGGGGACGCTTTACGTCAGCTTCATTGCGCTGCTGGTTGCGGTTCCTATCGGCCTGTTCGCCGCGATCTACATGGCCGAATACGCCGGGCGCCGGTTCCGCGCCGTTGCCAAGCCGCTGATCGAGATCCTCGCGGGTATTCCCACCATCGTCTACGGGCTGTTCGCGCTAATCACCGTGGGGCCGCTGCTGCGCGACGTCTTTGCCCGGCCACTGGGCCTGGGGGAAAGCAGCAGCTCGGTCATGACGGCAGGCATCGTGATGGGCATCATGCTGATCCCGTTTGTCTCCTCGCTGTCGGACGACATCATCAACGCGGTGCCGCAATCTCTGCGCGACGGCTCGCTGGGACTGGGCGCCACGAAGTCCGAAACCATCCGCCAGGTGATCATTCCGGCTGCGCTGCCGGGGATTGCGGGGGCAGTGCTGCTGGCCGCATCACGCGCCATCGGCGAGACCATGATCGTGGTGCTTGGGGCAGGGGCCGCGGCCAAGCTTGACCTGAACCCGTTCGAGGCGATGACCACGATCACAGTCAAGATCGTCGGCCAATTGACAGGCGATACCGACTTCGCCTCACCCGAAACACGGGTGGCATTCGCGCTGGGGCTGACGCTTTTCGTGATCACGCTCGTCCTCAACATCCTCGCGCTCTACATCGTCCGTAAGTACCGGGAGCAATACGAATGACCGACGAAACCGCAGGCCGTGTTCCCCGGTCGGACAACGCGATGGCGATGGACGCCCGCGTTCGCCGCCGCAGGGCCGCCGAGTCCCGTTTCCGCGCCTACGGGCTGATTGCTTGCCTTATCGGCGTGGCAGCGCTTGTGACGCTTCTTGCGACCGTGCTGACGAATGGCATCGGCGCCTACCGGCAGGCCTTCGTAACGCTGGAGGTTGCGCTTCCAGCCGACCGGCTTGACCCGGACGGGACGGGGACGCG
Organism: Rhodobacteraceae bacterium LNNU 3342; assembly: GCA_008711135.1. GTDB lineage: Bacteria > Pseudomonadota > Alphaproteobacteria > Rhodobacterales > Rhodobacteraceae > Halodurantibacterium. The sequence goes on along the minus strand of VUAW01000004.1, from coordinate 11,420 downwards.
GGAAAGCATGCAGAAGGTATCGACCTTCGGCTATGGCCCGCTGATCGCCGAAGCTGTTGAACGTACGCTGGCGGACCGGGGAGTGGTGATCGAAGGCGCGACCCCCGAAGACGCTGCCGGACTGATTTCGCGAGAGGCGCCTGCGCAGTTACGCAACTACGTACTGAACAATCCGGAGGTGCTGGACCAGACGGTCGAGTTCAACTTCCTCGCTGGCGGGCGGATCGACGGCTACCTGAAAGGCCGCGTGACGATGGAAAGCGCCCAGCGGGACAGCAACGTCACGCCGGAGCAGCTTCAGATCGCGGATGTTCTGCAAGAGGAGGGGATTCTTTCTCTCCGCTTCAATCCGGGCTTCATCACCCAGCCTGACGCATCCGACCAGCGGCCCGAGGCAGCAGGCCTTGGCGTAGCCATTCTCGGCTCGCTCTACATGATGCTGATCGTTCTGGTGCTGGCGCTGCCCATCGGCGTTGCGGCCTCGATATACCTTGAGGAATTTGCGCCTCGCAGCCGCTGGACCGACATCATCGAGGTGAACATCTCGAACCTCGCTGCGGTGCCGTCGATCGTCTTTGGTATCCTGGGGCTTGCGATCTTCATCAACTTTGCCGGGTTGCCGCAATCGGCGCCGATCGTCGGTGGCTTGGTCCTGACGCTGATGACGCTGCCGACCATCATCATCGCCACACGGGCGAGCCTGCGCGCCGTGCCGCCGTCGATCCGCGACGCGGCACTGGGGGTAGGGGCCTCGCGCATGCAGGCCGTGTTCCACCACGTGCTGCCACTGGCCGCTCCCGGCATCCTGACCGGGACGATCATCGGCATCGCCCAAGCGTTGGGGGAAACCGCGCCGCTGCTGCTGATCGGGATGGTGGCTTTTGTGCGCGGTTATCCGTCGGCACCGCCCGGTGGCCTGTTCGATCCGGCTTCGGCGCTGCCGGTTCAGGTTTACAACTGGACGCAGCGTTCGGATCCGGCTTTCGTGGAACGCGCATCGGGGGCCATCATCGCGCTTCTGGTGGTACTGATCACGCTCAACGCGCTTGCGGTCATCCTGCGCCGCCGGTTCGAGCGTCGCTGGTAAGGAGGTCGCGATGAACGACATGAGACTTGTGGAGAGACAGGTGGACGACAGAGAGATCAAGATCGCGGCCAAGGACGTTCAGGTTTTCTATGGCACCACCCACGCCATCAGGGACGTGAACATCGACATCAAGGACCGGATGGTCACCGCCTTCATCGGCCCGTCAGGCTGTGGCAAGTCGACCTTCCTGCGCTGCCTGAACCGGATGAACGACACGATCGACGCTGCGCGCGTGCACGGCTCGATCACATTGGACGGACAGGACATCTATGACCCGCAGATCGACCCGGTACAACTGCGGGCCCGTGTCGGCATGGTGTTCCAGAAGCCGAACCCGTTCCCGAAATCGATCTATGACAACGTGGCTTACGGGCCGCGCATCCATGGCCTGAGCAGAAGCAAGGCCGACTTGGACGAGATCGTGGAAAGCAGCCTCCGCCGTGCCGCCATCTGGAACGAGGTGAAGGACCGCCTGCATGCGCCCGGCACCGGGCTTTCAGGGGGACAGCAGCAGCGTCTGTGCATCGCCCGCGCAGTGGCAACCCAGCCCGAAGTGCTGCTGATGGATGAACCCTGTTCGGCGCTTGATCCCATTGCAACTGCGCAGGTAGAGGAACTGATAGACGAGCTTCGCAGCCAGTTCTCCGTGGTGATCGTGACGCACTCGATGCAGCAGGCTGCCCGCGTCAGCCAGCGCACGGCGTTCTTCCACCTCGGAAACCTTGTCGAATATGGCGAGACCGGCCAGATCTTCACCAACCCTCAGGATCCCCGGACCGAGAGCTATATCTCGGGCCGGATCGGATAAGGACGCCCCATGGCACCGGACAGACACATCTTCACCGCCTTCGACCGTGACTTGGAAGCGGTGCAGGCCATGATCATGAAAATGGGCGGGATGGTGGAAACCGCCATCCTGGACGCGGGCCAGGCGCTGGAAACCCGTGACGATGAACTGGCCGCGATGGTTCGCGCCAACGACAGTGCCATCGACGCCGTCGAACAGCAGGTGAACGAGGAGGTTGCCCGGATCATCGCCCTGCGGCAGCCCAATACGACCGACCTGCGCACGGTTCTGACGGTGCTCAAGATCGCAGGCAACCTTGAACGTATCGGTGACTATGCCAAGAACATGGGCAAACGCAGCACCGCGCTGGCGCAGATGCCGCAGGTCGCTGGTGCCGCTGGCAGCATCCGCCGGATGGCCAAGGCAGTGGAACTGATGCTCAAGGACGCGCTGGACGCCTATATCCACCGCGATGCCGAACTGGCCACCGACGTGCGCGACCGGGACCAGGAAGTGGACCAGATGTACAACGCTCTGTTCCGCGAATTCCTGACCCACATGATGGAAGACCCGCGCAACATCACTGCCTGCATGCACCTGCACTTCATCGCCAAGAACATCGAGCGGATGGGCGACCACATCACCTCGATCGCCGAACAGGTGATCTACCTCGTCACCGGGCAGATGCCCAGCGACCTGCGTCCCAAGGGCGACAGGACCTCGTTCATCCAGGCACCGGAGGGCAACTGATGTCACCCACAGAAATTCCCATGGTGCTTGTCGTTGACGACGAGCCGGCGCAGCGCGCGATCCTGACCTACAACCTGGAAGCCGAAGGCTTCCGCGCGATCTGCGCCGCCGATGGCGAAGAGGCGCTGCTTGCCGTCACTGAACAGGGCCCCGACATCATCCTGCTGGACTGGATGCTGCCGCGGCTGTCGGGGATCGAGGTCTGCCGCCAGATCAAGTCGCGCATGGCGACGCGCAACATTCCGATCATCATGGTTTCCGCCCGCACCGAAGAGGAAGACCGTGTGCGCGGACTGGAAACCGGCGCTGATGATTATGTTATCAAACCGTATTCGATGACGGAACTGATGGCGCGGCTCCGGGCGAACTTGCGCCGCGCACGGCCGGCATCCGCAGGCCAGGTGCTCCAGTTCGAGGATATCACGCTGGACAGCGAAACCCACAAGGTGCACCGCGACGGCAAGATCCTGAAGCTGGGGCCGACCGAGTTCCGGCTGCTGTCGACCTTCATGGAAAAGCCTGGCCGGGTCTGGAGCCGCGAACAACTGCTCGATCGGGTCTGGGGCCGCGACATCTACGTTGATACGCGGACGGTTGACGTTCATATCGGGCGGCTGCGCAAGGCGCTGATGCAGGAAGGTGGCGAAGATCCGATCCGTACAGTCCGGGGCGCGGGCTACGCGTTGGGCTGAAGCGGCAGTTCAAGGAGCTTGCTATAACATGGGCAGCTGCCGTAACCGGCGGCTGAATGATGAAGTAGGTGGGAACGGAGTAGCTTAATCAGTCCGCTCCGCCTTCCTATAATCAGTATTATGTTTATATTTGACTTGGGGAGACTCTCAGGGCTTCCATTGCCGGACAGCATCTGGGAAAAGGCTGCAACTTGCCCGGAGACCAGCCATGACCTTCAGCCGTTCAATCAAGATCGCCCCCTCGATCCTTTCTGCCGACTTCGCCAATTTCGGCGCTGAATGCCGCGCGATCGAGGATCAGGGCGCCGACTGGGTGCATGTCGACGTGATGGATGGGCACTTCGTTCCCAACATCACTTTTGGCCCGGCAACCTGCGCCGCGATCCGGCCGCACATCAAGGGCGTCATGGACGTCCACCTGATGATCGCCCCTGTGGATGCGTATATCGAGGCCTTTGCAGCTTCGGGTGCCGATATCATCACGGCCCATCTGGAGGCCGGCCCCCACATCCACCGCACGCTGCAGGCGATCCGCGCCACCGGCGCCAAGGCGGGCCTCGCGCTCAACCCCGGCACCGGGATCGAGGCGGTGGAGCATCTGCTGGACCTTGTGGACCTGATCTGCGTGATGACGGTGAACCCGGGCTTTGGCGGGCAGAAGTTCATCCACAGCCAGGTCGAGAAGACCCGCCGCCTGCGGGCCCTGATCGGCGACCGGCCGATCCATATCGAGATCGACGGGGGCGTGACCACGGAAACCGCGCCCCTGGTCGCCGCCGCGGGCGCCGATGTGCTGGTCGCGGGCTCGGCGGTCTTCAAGGGCGGTTCAGTCGACAACCCCGCGTCCTATGGCGCCAACATCCGCGCCATCCGGCAGGCAGCGGAAGGCGCAATCGGCCATCGGGCCTGATCAAGCCCTTGCAAACCCAGGAACCTCACCTCTTTATTGGGTAAATCGCCTCATCCGGAAAAGGAGCTTGCCATGGCTGTCACGCCTCCTGTCTGCGACTTCGGTCGCCCCGCGCCAGAGTTCGTGCTGCCATCGACCGAGGGCCGCCTCGTGTCGTTGCAAGAACTGGCAGGTCCGCGCGGCACGTTGATCATGTTCATATGCAACCACTGCCCTTATGTGCTTGCGGTGCTGGATCGCATCATCCGCGACGCGAGAGAGCTGCTGGTCGCCGGCGTGGGCGTGGCCGCAATCTGTTCGAACGATGCCGAACGCTATCCCGATGACAGTTTCGAGAACATGAAGGCCTTGGCCCGCGATCGGGCGCTGCCTTTCCCTTATCTTCATGATGCCGACCAGACGGTGGCAAGGGCTTATGGCGCCGCCTGCACCCCAGACTTCTTCGGCTTCAATGCCGATCTGAAGCTGCAATATCGGGGGCGGCTTGATGCCTCAGGTCGGAAGCCGGCCCAGCCCGATGCGCCGCGTGAACTGTTCGAGGCAATGAAGCAGATCGCAGCCACAGGCGAAGGCCCGCGGGAACAGACGCCCTCAATGGGATGTTCGATCAAGTGGAAGCAGGAATGAACGCAGTCATCTTCGACCTCGACGGCACGTTGGTCGACTCGGCTCCGGACATTCATCGCTGTGTCTCGCTGATGCTGGCGGCAGAGGGTATCGCGCCCCTGCCCTTTGCTACCGTTCGGGGCTTTATCGGCAACGGCGCGCCTGTGCTTGTCGCACGGGTGATGCAAGCTGTAGGTCTGCCGCCGGAACCGGAACTTTCGGCGCGGCTTCTGGGGCGGTTTCTTGAACATTACGAAACGGCTGTGGACCTGACGCGGCTCTATGACGGCGTGATCGAATGCCTCGACGCACTGGCAGACCTCGGCCTGCCGCTTGGCCTTTGCACGAACAAGCCGCTGGTCCCCACGCAAAGCGTTCTCGCGCACTTCGGGTTAATCGGGCGGTTCGCCTCGGTCATCGGCGGCGACAGCCTGCCACAGCGCAAGCCCGATCCGGCGCCGCTATTGCAGTGCATGCAGGAACTGCAGGTGGCAGACGCCCTATTTGTAGGCGATAGCGAGGTGGATGCCGAAACAGCCAAGCGCGCAGGCGTTGGCTTCGCCCTGTTCACCGAAGGCTATCGTAAGGCAGATGTCACCTCCCTGCCCCATCTGCTGGCATTCGACGACTTCCGTTCCCTGCTGGCTCATGTGGCGGCGCCGGCCTGACGCCTGGAAAAGGCATTGTTGGCGAAAATTTCATTTCTTCAACCTGAGGCTTCACTGTAAAGGCTCTGCTTCCCCCAAGTTCCCTTGGTGGAGGACTGGCAGAATCATGCAAGGCGCCGCGCGGGCCTTTTCTGCCCGACAGAAGACGTTGAGGTAATCATGCCAGCGTTGCCGATGACCCTCTGGTCGGCACCTCGGCCTGTGTGGACGGAAATGAAATGCTGACATATCTTGAGGCCGTCGTCGCAGCCTCTGACGTTGCCGAGGTCTGGGCCATCCATACCGACAAAATGGCCCAGTACGGTTTCACACGTCTGCTTTACGGGTTCACCCGCTTCCGGAGCAACAATTCATACGGCGATCCCGATGATCTGGTTGTCCTCAGCAACATCGGCGGGAAATTCCTTGAAACCTATGTCTCTCAGGGGCTCTATCGCTCAGCGCCCATGGTACGGTGGGCCTTCCAGAATGCCGGCGCCTGCAGCTGGCGCGTCGTGGGCGAGGCCTATGCCAAGGGCGAGCTTTCGCCAGAGGAACAAGACTTCATCGCCTTTGCCAGTCCCTATGGCATGAACAGTGGCTACACGATCAGCTTCAAGGAAACATCCAGCCGCACCAAGGGGTGCATCGGCCTTGGTGCGGACCCATCTGTTAGCCAGGATGAGGTGGACGAGATCTGGGCGCGCCACGGCCAGGAGCTCGAGGTTCTGAACAACATCGCCCATATGCGGATCGTCGCCCTGCCCTACAGCAGCTACCGCCGCCCTCTGACCCTCAGGCAGCGCGAGGTGCTGGAATGGGTTGGCGAAGGCAAGACGACGCTCGACATCGCCACCATCATGTCGGTGACACCGGCCACCGTAGAAAAGCACCTGCGCCTTGCGCGTGAAACGCTCAATGTCACCACGACCGCGCAGGCGGTGCTGAAGGCTACGCTTCAGAACCAGATTTTCGTGGGGACCCCCTTCAAGGACCCGATCCCCGAAAGCCGAATCAACCGCGCCGCCAGCTAGGCTGATGCCGTCGAACGGAAAAAGGAAAATTCACCGGGGTTGGGGTACGGAATCCCTTACTACTCGGGTCTCCTGTAAAATGACAGAGTAGTGCCGTTCCGTGAGTGGTGGCATTGCCAGGGACAACGGGCGCCGCGGGTTCTGTAATTTCAGGGGCCAACGCGTCCACCGGGACGTACGAGAAGGCACGCGCGGCATATTGATCTGCCCTCCGTGTGCCTGCTCAGGCCCGGATCTGTACATTGTAACGAGTAGATTTTTTCCAAACGACCCAGAACGGGTGCGGGAGACAGCGCTTGAACGCTGGCTTGTCATACTAAAAAGACGCCCCGCAGGGCGTCTTTTCTTTTTGCGGGGCCACATGGGCCCCGCTATTCAAGCAACTCAGCCGGCCAAGGTCTTGGCAACCTCGGCGGCGAAGTCCTCTTTCTCTTTCTCGATGCCTTCGCCGACCGACATGCGGACAAAGCCAAGAACCTCAACGCCCGCATCCTTGGCAGCCTGCGCCACGGTGACGTCGGGGTTAATCACGAACTTCTGGCCCAGCAGCGTGACTTCTTCGAAGAACTTGGCCATCCGGCCAACGATCATCTTCTCGATCACGGCTTCCGGCTTGCCGGACTCGCGCGCCTGCTCGCTCAGCACGGTCTTCTCACGCTCCACCAGCGCCGGGTCGAGGTCAGCTTCGGACAGCGAGGCCGGGTTTGTCGCGGCCACGTGCATCGCGATCTGCTTGCCAATGCCGTTGTCGGTGCCTTTCAGCGCGACCAGCACGCCGATCTTGCCCATGTTGTCCGCTGCGGCGTTGTGGACGTAGGAAACAACTGTTTCGCCTTCCAGCACAGCCATCCGGCGCAGGGTCATGTTCTCGCCGATCACGGCGATGGCTTCGTTCAGCACGGTCTCGACCGGCTTGCCGTTCACCTCTGCGGCTTTCAGCGCGTCGATGTCCGACACGTTCAGCGCGGCTTCGGTGAAGGAGGAGACGAGCTTCTGGAAGTCCGCGTTCTTCGCAACGAAGTCGGTTTCCGAGTTCAGCTCGACCGCGACGCCCTTGCCACCGGCTACGGCCACGCCGACAAGACCTTCGGCAGCCGTACGGCCCGACTTCTTCGCAGCTTTCGCCAAGCCTTTGGTGCGCAGCCAGTCAACCGCGGCTTCCATGTCGCCGTTGGTTTCCGTCAGGGCTTTCTTCGCGTCCATCATGCCTGCGCCGGTGGACTCGCGCAGTTCCTTCACCATCTGAGCGGTGATCGCCATTTGGCTTCTCCTCAAAATTGGTTGCGTCGGGCGGGGAATATCCCCGCCCTGTAACAATCGAGTTACGCGGGCACTCAGGCCTCGGCGATGGTCTCTTCCTCGGGCGCCTCTTCCAGCGCACCAAGGTCAACGCCTGCAGCACCCAGCTGGGCCGACATGCCGTCGAGTGCAGCGCGCGAAACCAGATCGCAGTAGAGCGCGATTGCGCGAGCCGCGTCGTCGTTGCCCGGAATGATATAGTCCACGCCTTTGGGCGAGCAGTTGGTGTCAACCACGGCCACAACCGGGATGCCCAGCTTCTGTGCTTCGGCGATGGCAAGGTCTTCCTTGCTCACGTCGATGACGAACAGCAGGTCCGGAACGCCGCCCATGTCGCGGATGCCGCCCAGGCTCGCCTGCAGCTTGGCCTGCTCGCGCTCCATGCCCAGACGCTCTTTCTTGGTCAGGCCTTCGGCGCCTTGTGCCATCAGCTCGTCGATCTGCTTCAGACGCGCGATCGACTGCGACACGGTTTTCCAGTTGGTGAGCGTGCCGCCCAGCCAGCGGTGGTTCATGTAGTACTGCGCGCAACGCTCGGCCGCTTCGGCGATCGGCTTCTGGGCCTGGCGCTTGGTGCCGACGAACAGGATCCGGCCGCCCTTGGCGACGGTTTCGCGCACGACGTTCAGCGCGGCGTCCAGCATCGGGACGGTCTGCGTCAGGTCGAGGATGTGGATGCCGTTGCGTTCACCATAGATGAACTCGGCCATGCGGGGGTTCCAGCGCTGCGTCTGGTGACCGTAGTGAACGCCAGCTTCAAGAAGCTGACGCATCGAGAAATCGGGAAGCGCCATATCGTGTTCCTTTCCGGTTTGCGCCTTGGCGGGGCTTTTCAGGCTTTCGCCCAACCGGTGGACCTGTCAGGATGTCTCCCTGAAAGGCCCGGCCCCGCCTGTGAAGTGCGCGCCCCATAGCGCGTTTTTCCGCGCGTGGCAAGCCCGTTCGCCCTTGCGCAGGTCCTGTACCCGAGGCAAGAGACGCGACATGACCATCACACCTGACATCCTCTGCATCGGCTCGGTTCTTTGGGACATCATCGGCCGTTCCGCCGCGACGATGCGGCTGGGAAGCGACGTTCCCGGCCGGATCACCCGCGTTCCCGGCGGCGTCGCGATGAACATCGCCATGACCCTGCGCCGGTTCGGCCTGACACCCGCGCTTCTGACCGCGATGGGACGCGACGCAGAGGGGCGGGAACTGCTGGCCACCTGCGCCCGGATGGGCATGGTGACCGACCACATCTATATTTCGGACGACCTGCCCACCGATCGCTACATGGCAATTGAAGGCGCGAACGGCCTGGTCGCCGCCATCGCCGACGCCCATTCGCTTGAGGCTGCAGGCGACAAGATCCTCCGCCCGCTGGCAGAAGGGCTGCTTGGTGACTGGACCGGCCCGGTTGCGCTGGACGGCAACCTGACCGAGGCGCTTTTGTCCCAGATCGCGCAAAGTTCCTTGTTTGCACGCGCCGACTTGCGTGTCGCGCCGGCCAGCCCGGGCAAGGCGGAACGGCTAATGCCGCTTCTGCAGTCGCCGCGCGCGACGCTTTACGTCAACCTCGAAGAGGCGAGCTTGCTCTGCATGACGCGCTTTAGCGATGCCGAACAGGCAGCGCGGGCACTGGTGGACCGGGGCGCGGCCCGGGTGCTGGTGACCGACGGCGGCCGCGCCTGCGCCGATGGCAATGCCCATGGTGTGCTGACGGCCATGCCCCCGCAGGTGCTTGTGACGCGGGTCACAGGCGCCGGCGACACCTTTATGGCGGCCCATATTGCGGCCGAAACCGCGGGTGCCGGACGGCAGGCGGCACTGGAAGGCGCCCTTGCCGCCGCCGCCGACTATGTTTCAGGAGATATCGGTTCATGAACGCCCCCCTCATCTTCGCGCCCGAGGTCGAAGCCGCCCGGGCCAAAGGCGCGCCCATCGTTGCGCTGGAATCCACGATCATCACCCACGGCATGCCCTTCCCGCAGAACGTCGAGGCTGCGCGCCGTGTCGAACAGGTGATCCGTGACGCAGGCGCCGTGCCGGCCACGATCGCCGTCATGAACGGCGCCATCCACATCGGCCTGACGAGCGATGAGCTTGATGCACTTGGACAGGCCCAGGACGTCATGAAGCTCAGCCGTGCCGACCTTGCCGCTTGCCTCGCAATGCGGCGGATTGGGGCCACCACCGTCGCCGCCACGATGATCTGCGCCAAGCTGGCGGGAATTGCCGTCTTCGCCACGGGCGGCATAGGGGGCGTCCACCGCGGGGCAGAAACCAGCTTCGACATCTCGGCCGACCTGCGTGAACTGTCCGAAACCGCAGTCAGCGTTGTTGCCGCCGGGGCTAAGGCCATCCTCGACCTGCCCAAGACGCTCGAGGTTCTTGAAACCTTCGGCGTCCCAGTGATCACGCTTGGCCAGAACGAGCTTCCGGCTTTCTGGTCGCGCAGCTCCGGCCTGCCTACACCGTTGCGGATGGAAAGCGCAGCCGAAATCGCCGCCGCTCACCTGATGCGCGCCCAGCTTGGCCTGCCCGGGGGGCAACTGATCGCCAACCCGATTCCAGTCGAAGCCGAAATCCCCCGCGACCAGATGATCCCGGTCATCGAGCAGGCGCTGGCCGAAGCCGAGGCTGTCGGAATTGCCGCCAAGTCGGTCACGCCCTTCCTGCTTCAGCGGATCTTCGAACTGACCTCCGGCGCGTCGCTGGCAGCCAACATCGCGCTTGTCGAAAACAACGCCCGCCTCGCCGCCGCCATCGCGCAAGAGATTTCGTCGCGACAAGCGGGATGATCCCCTGACGGAAGCCATTGTCATTGGCTGGGCCGGGTCCTAGGGTGCACGAAACCTTCCGCGCCCGAGCCATGACAAACAACGATCTGCTTCCCCCTCCGCGTCGCCGGACCCTCTTCGGCCGGCTGCGCGGCAGCTTCCTGACGGGCCTTGTCGTCATTCTTCCCATCAGCCTCACCTTGTGGCTGATCTGGGCGGCCATCGGCTGGATCGACGGCTGGGTGCTTCCCTTCGTACCAGCCCCCTACCGCCCGCACGCCTACATCGGTCACGATGTGCGCGGGCTGGGCGTGATCATCTTCCTGGTGTTCACAGTCCTTGTGGGCTGGATGGCCAAGGGGCTGATCGGCCGCTCGCTGATCGCCTGGGGCGAAAGCCTGGTGGACAGGATGCCCATCGTGCGGTCCATCTATGGCGGGACCAAGCAGATCGCTGAAACTGTCTTTGCCCAAACCGAAACCAGTTTCGACCGTGCCTGCCTTGTGCAATACCCTCGGCCGGGGCTTTGGGCAGTGGGTTTCGTCTCAACGAACGCTAAGGGCGAAATCGCCGCCCGAGTTCCGGTCGAAGGCAAGCTGCTTTCTGTCTTTCTGCCGACGACGCCCAACCCAACCTCCGGCTTCCTGCTTTTCGTGCCGGAAAGCGACGTCATCCTGCTGGACATGAAGATTGAGGATGCGGCCAAGCTCGTGATTTCTGCCGGGCTTGTCTATCCCAACCCGAAAGACCCGCGCCTGCCGGTCCCGAAGTGATCAATCCAGCAGGTCCTCTAGGTCGTGTTGACAAAAGGGATTCACAGGGCGGGCTGATCGTGCTTCAAACTGG
>VUAW01000049.1 GCA_008711135.1 Rhodobacteraceae bacterium LNNU 3342 | reverse complement strand
TTCATCGACATCACATCGATCCGCCTCTGGTTCCGTCATTTGTCAACATGACCTAGTCGAAGGGTAGTCGAAATCGACTACCTATATATAACTAACACCCTCCCCCTTTGTCTGGAATCTTCAGGAGCGACCATCGGCAGAGATCGCCAGCAGCAGCGCCACCCCCGCCAAGCCAGAGGGACGGGCTTTAGCCCGTCTCCGAAGGCGCGGCAGTGGTGCGGTTTTGGTCAATCCGCCGCCGGTGAGGGTCCGAGGTGTTCAGATCCGCAGGTATTACCTACGGTAGTTCCGGGGCATGTGGAACACCGGGCGCTGCCAAGGGGAACCCGCTTGCTCGCGTTTAACGCGTTACGGTCGAGCTGGGCACGGATGCGCGAGGCAGCGGAGCGGCGGAACAACGGGCGCCGGGTTGATGCTGTACCAATCTTCCGGCCCGTCGTGGCAATCGTAGGGCGGATGATGGAAAAGCCCCATATGCACGTTGGCATGGCGCTAGAAGACGTTCTGAACGGTGAGCGACGCTTGCAATCCGATCCCGGAAGGGCGCGGCCGTCTGGCCTCGCTAGGTAAAAGAAAACCGGCGGGACATTCCCGCCGGCTACTCCTTACCATCCGCACCTGCGGAAACACTCATACGAAACTGGTTAGAGCCCCCCGGCACCAACACTGCACGCCCCTAACCCCCGGCATTGCTTCTGGTTCCACAACTCACGGTTTTGTTATTGAAGATGAACATCCGTTCCGCGTGTTGCCGAACTTAACGCAGCGGTGCGCTGCAACCCTTCAACATCCGTTTACAGGACATAAGCTTCTGCTTCGAAAGGACGTCAGACCGGTCGGGGATTGGAGACCTGCGGGGTGCCCAGCAGGTCCCTCCTCGCGACGCTTCATCATCCACATTGGATTGAAGGAAACCGGCGGGAATGACCCGCCGGCTACTCATACTCTCCGCAACAACGGAACACTTATTACTGCATGCAACTGCGCCAACTCCGATGGAACTGACACAGCGGATCATCAACTTGTCGGCTGGGTTCTGGATCCCCTGCCCACGGCTTCGTGAGGGACCAGCGGCAATTACTCGCTCTGCGGTCGTCGCGTGCCGCGTTTAGGTGTTATGGTAAGGAAATGCTGCAGGTGCATCATCGCGCGAGGGGTTGTGCCGGTGTTACTTGGGCCAGACTGGCGGCACATCCAAAGGCGGCTACGGAATACCTCGCGGCCATTCCCGTGAGACAGTTATGGCGAGACGCCGCGCACATTGCTTGTGCGTAAATGCTGCGTTGCACGAATCCGTCCCGCCTGAGAAAAACGGCCCATAGCGCATCCTTAATTTCTGCGCAGTCGTTTGGTTAAAATCTTTTGTCTCGTGGTGTAGGTCATGTTGACAAATGACGGAACCAGAGGCGGATCGATGTGATGTCGATGA
>VUAW01000048.1 GCA_008711135.1 Rhodobacteraceae bacterium LNNU 3342 | reverse complement strand
GAAGGAGGCATCTACGCGCGCTCGGTGGCAACGAGAGGCAAGACCACCTTCACAATGGTGACCCTTGCCTATAGTCACAAGCTGCTGGCTTCCAAGCCGGGGTTGCATCCAGGAGCAGATTCATGAGCGCAGCGCCAAGCGAAACCACTTTTCTTGCTGGGGGAGGAGAGATGGGGAGCATGATGCGCGCGCATTATTGGGCGTCCACACCCTTGGGGCCGCACGAGATCTGGCCGCAGTCGTTGAAAACCGCGGTCAGCCTGATGCTGAACTCGCTCTACCCGATGTTCATCGCATGGGGATCTGACCAGATTTTTCTATATAACGACGCCTATCGGCCTATCTTGGGCTCAAAGCATCCAGATGCCTTGGGACGGCGCTTTGCGGTCGTCTGGCAAGAGATATGGGACGACATCGAGCCCATCGTTGCGCAGGCTTATGCTGGCCAGGCCACCTTCCACGAGAACCTTCACCTCGTGATGGAACGGCATGGTTATCCGGAAGATACGTGGTACACGTTCTCCTATTCGCCTGTGCGCGATGAATCCGGTGGTGTGGGAGGCATGTTCTGCGCCTGTCAGGAAACGACCGCGACGGTGCTGGCGGAGCGGCGCCTCGCCTTGGAGAATGAGCGCCTTCAGCAAATGTTCCAGCAGGCGCCCGGCTTCATGGCGCTGCTGAGCGGGCCAGAGCACGTCTTCCAACTGATCAATCCGGCCTATTCGCAGCTCATCGGCCACCGCGATGTCAAGGGAAAGCCCGTTCGCGAAGCGCTTCCAGAGGTCGTTCACCAAGGTTTTCCCGACCTTCTGGACAAGGTTTATGCGTCCGGAGAAGCCTACAATGGCAGTTCAGTGAAGATTGCCATCCAGCGGGCGCCCGGCGCCCCGGTAGAAGATCGCTTCCTCGACTTCGTATATCAGCCGATCCGTGACGAGAACGCTCAGGTCAGCGGCATCTTCGTCGAGGGATATGACGTCACCGACCGTGTTCGCGGCGAATTCCTCCAGCGACTGCTCATGAACGAGTTGAACCACCGGTTGAAGAACACGCTTGCAACGGTTCAGGCCATCATCTCCCGGACCATGCGGGGCGCGACTTCCATGGACGAAGCTCGGGAAGCGCTTACCGCGAGGATAATGGCGCTCTCCCGCGCACAGAACCTTTTGACCTGCCAGAACTGGGCGGGCACCGACCTTTCCAGTGTGGTTAGGGAAGCAATGGAGCCGTTCGCGGACCCTGCTGGCGGTCGATTGACCATTGCCGGTCCCTCCGTCGCCCTCGGGCCTCGCGCGGCGCTGGCCTTCGCCCTTGCCCTGCACGAACTCGCGACGAATGCAGCCAAGCATGGAGCCTTCAGCACCAGTGCCGGCTCGGTAGAGATTGGGTGGACCACAGGCTCTGGCCCCTCGGCGGACTTCCAGTTCCAGTGGCGCGAGCGCGGCGGTCCGCCGGTTTCTCCTCCTTCTCGAGTGGGCTTCGGAACGCATCTCATCGAGCGGGGGTTGGCTGCGGAGCTGACAGCGGACGTCGAACTGGACTACGCGCCCGACGGCTTGGTGTTTTCCTTGTCTTCGACGCTGGACGCATTGAAGGAGCAGCCCAGCCTTGACGAGGATGCCGCGTAGAGTTCTGCTCGTTGAGGACGAGATGCTGGTCGCCATGCACATCGAGGAAATGCTGACCGAGCTCGGCTTCGAGGTAGTTGGGCCGGCCATGCGGCTGAAACGGGCGGTTGAGCTTGCTCAGATCCAGGGGATCGATCTTGCCCTTCTGGACGTCAACCTCGCAGGCAAGAAGTCCTTTCCGGTGGCCCGTCTCCTCAGGGAGCGAAACGTCCCCTTTGCTTTTGTAACCGGATATGGTGCTGCGGGCCTCAGTGACGAGTTCATGGACACGCCGGTGCT
>VUAW01000047.1 GCA_008711135.1 Rhodobacteraceae bacterium LNNU 3342 | reverse complement strand
CATCGCTGCTCAAACCGCAACCGCCTGAGTGTCCGGTGAAATGGGAGCAAGACCACCCACCGGCGTGCTCCAGCCCGATGAATGGCAAGTAAGGCTGAGGTGACGGGCTAGTGACGCAGTGGTGCCTAGGCTCTAACAGTTAAGTACCTGATAATGCTTAGGTGACAGGTTTTCGACAGAAGCACATTTACAGAAGCCAACGACTATCGACCAAGGGCCGTTTCTGTATAGAACTTCTTCGGGGAAGAGCCGTCACCAGAGCACTTTCAAGGGGTTAGGCGAAGAAGCCGCAGAGCTCGGTGTCACTGTTGCGTCACCACAAGTCCGGCGAAGAAGCGGCCCTTGTTCGTGCGCTTGTACCGCGCGCCGGCGGCACGGGCGACAACGCGCTGCACGAAGCCGGTGATCTCGGGCAGGTTGTCTGGCTTGAAGCCCTCAGCGGCTGCCCACTCCATGAAGCGGTTGTAGGCGTCGCGCGTGGTGAGGGCGGGGGCCGCGTTTTGAACGGGGCGAACTTCCACGCAGGCTTCGATCCAGGCGAGCACAGGATCCTCACTCAGTAGCCATTCAGCAAGTGCTACCTGACAGCTTGCGGGGACACTAAAGTTGCGGTTCTGGATCAAGCGCGATGCGCCTTCCACAGCCCATGCCAGAAGAATGTCCGGCTCCTCTTTCGCGATCCGCTTACCGATCCCTTCGATCCTTTCGTCAGAAGGGATTGACCGCAGGAATGGGATCAGCAGCAGGCGGCGCTGGACACCGCGGTCAACACCGCCCTTGAAGCTGGGCAGGTGGTTCGTGGCAAAGAGGTTCTGAGCGATGCAGCGAAACTCGATGCGGCTCTTGAAGACATCTCGCCCCTGGATCGGCTCTCCGGTGACAACGGACTTGAACGTGTCCGACGCAATGGCTGCCGGGGAGAGTTCGTCCGAGGCGTTCAGCAGCTTTCCCGCCATTGCGACGATATGGTGCTCGTCGTTCATCTTCGCTGCCGGGAGGGAACAGGTGGCACCGGGAGGCAGGAGGCCGCGAGCGAGCTCGAGGACTTGGCTTTTGCCGTTCTCGGCTGTTCTGCCGTGCAGGATGACTGCGCGGGGCTGCATCAATCGGGTGGCATATCCCAAGGCAGCTGCGCCGCAGATCTCTGCCAGAAGCGCGCTTTTGGCCTCCGCATCTGGCTCGCCCATAAAGATGCCACTGAGAAGGCGGCCGAGGAGTGAGCCCGCGAGCATGAGTCCGTCTGTACCAGCCTTCCAACGGCCGGGCAGGGTATGGCGGCAACGGTGCGTTTGGTGATGCGGCTCCAGATGGGGCGCGCCTTGCCCATCGAAGCGGATGAATCCCGATGAACAGTTGATGCCCGAGTCAGGCTCCGCGAAAAACCCGGCCTCGGCACAAAGGACCGCAGATTCGTTCAGGATCGAGTCCACACGAGCTTTACCCAACCTGACGATCGAAGTCTTTCCGGCAGGCGTCTCGAAGCTCGCTCCGTCGTAGGCGTGAACGCGCAACCTGATCTCGTGTGCAGGGACCGGTTCCCAGTGTGTCCCGCTGTACCGCCAGAATTCGCCTTCGTCGTGGATGACTTGTCCATGGGCGTTGATCAGATCCTCACGAACGCGGTTCGCTATCTCAATGTCCGAGCCGATCCTGAGGGTCCTGGAATGCGGCCCAGCGGGGGCAGGAGATACGCGTTCAGCGCATGCCAATCGACTGCGAACGCCCTCAGCACCTTCGCGCAGAAGAACATCGTTGAAATCCTGCTTCGTAGGCGGGGTGGCAACAGCAACGGTTCGACCGCAGGCGAGGCCGACTTGCGCTTGGCCGTCCACCGCTTGACGACGTCTTCCAATGGTCCACTCATCGCTACGTTTTACTCCTTGTAGCATGAGCAGATTTTCGCTGGATCAATACACCCACGCGCCATGGGGATGTAGGTGATGTCCATTGCCCAGACCTGGTTGGGCCG
>VUAW01000046.1 GCA_008711135.1 Rhodobacteraceae bacterium LNNU 3342 | reverse complement strand
TTCATCGACATCACATCGATCCGCCTCTGGTTCCGTCATTTGTCAACATGACCTAGAAGGGATCATCGAGAGCAATACGATCGGTCTGGGGAGAAGCTGACTCAGATCTCTTCTGCAGGAAGCTAAGACCACGCTGCTTTGCTCCGCCTTTGAGGCGGGCAGGGGCTTCACCTGCTGCTTCTTGGGGTCCTAACGCTTCGCAGGTGGTGTGAGACGCAGAACCCACCGCAGCTTGACTTTATTTGAACTTTTCAGCCGCGCCATGGGCGGCACGTTACCAAGGCCGAAGCTCAGAAAGGCCAGATCAGGGGAATGAGAAGGCAGGCGGTGATCCCCGTCACGATATTCAGCGGCAACCCGATGCGGGTAAAGTCCGTGAACTTGTAGCCGCCCGGCGCGTAGACCATCGTGTTCGTCTGGTAGCCGATCGGCGTCGCGAAGGCGAGCGTTGCCGCGAACATCACCGCGACCACCAATGGTCTCGGGTCGAGCCCAAGGTTCTGGGCAAGCGTGATCGCCACCGGAGTTACAATTACCGCGACAGCATTGTTCGACAGAAGCTCCGTCAGGACCTGTGTCAGGAAGTAAAGCACGAACAGCACCGCCAGCGGCGGCAGATCCGCGAGCCAGGGCGCGAGCGCGTCCACGGCAAGTTGCGCTGCGCCGGAACTGTCCATTGCTGCGCCCACGATCAGCATGGAGAAGATCAGGATGAGAAGCGGAGCGCTGACGCTTTCATAAGCCTCTTTCGGCTCCAGCGTTCGGGTGCCAAGCAGCACCGCGACGCCAAGCATTGCCAGGATCTGGATGGGCGCAACGTCGAGCGCAGAGAGAAGGACAATCCCTGTCACCACGGCCAGCACAAGCGGGGCACGCTTACGGCGGAAGGGGCGATCAGTCGGCTCACTGAGGTTGGCGAGATTCATGTCGTGGGCCAGCCGCCGGATGTCATCCGGAGCCCCCTCAAGGAGAAGCGTGTCACCCACACGCACCACCACCTCGTCAAGCTGACGCCCCAGGTTCTGGCTGCGCCGATGGACCGCGAGAGGATAGACTCCATACCGCCGCCGCAGCCGCAGCTTGCCCAGCGAAAGCCCGATCAACCGGCAGTCTGGCAGGATCAACGCCTCGACAGTGGTGGTGCGCGTGGAACCGATGCGTTCGACCAGCGTCACCTGATTGGAGTCCTTGAGGCCGAGGAGTTCCTGCATCTCGGTGCGGAGCACCACGCGGTCTCCTTCGGCCAGCGTCACCTCAGCCAGCTGGCGGCGCAGGCTCTGGTCCCCCCGGATCACGTCGATGAGCCGCATACCTTCGCGTGAGAAGATCGGCACTTCCGTCACGCGCTCTCCGATCAAGGGAGAACCTGCGGGCACGACAACCTCGGTGAAAAACTTGGCGCGCTTTCGCGTGCCCAGCAGGTCGGAGACGGACGCGCGGTTTGGCAGCACTGCCGGCACCAGAACCCACATCGTGGCGAAGCCGACGGCACTGACCGCAAGGCCCAGCGGGGCGATCTCGAACAGGCCGAAGGGGGTCATGCCCTGTGCCCGAGCCACGCCATCGACAAGGATATTGGTTGATGTGCCGATCATCGTGATCATGCCGCCCAGCACGGTCTGGTAAGACAACGGGATCAGCAGCTTCGAGGGCGAAAGGCCCATCGTATGCGCAAGCTGGACGGTTACCGGAATCATCACTGCGACGAGGGGCGTGTTGTTGGTGAAAGCTGAAGCGACCGCCACGACGATGCCCACACTGCAGATCACCAAAATCTTCTGATCAGCGGCTCGCCGGGAAACGAACCACGCAAAGCTGGAGATCAACCCCGTCCTCACCAAGCCAGCCGAGACAATGAACATCGCGCCAATCGTCCAGGGCGCAGGGTTGGCGAAGGCTTCAAGCACATCTTCTGACGAAACAAGTCCGAGGACGATCACTCCAGCAGCGCCCAGCATTGCCGTAACTTCGACTGGATAGAGTTCCAGCACGAAAAGGACGAACATGACGGCGAGAACGGCAAGCGTCATGTAAGCGGCCAGATGCGGCTGGGAAAGAAAATGCGTCACAGCTGGGCACCAGGGATGCAACCGGCGCCAGCGTGCGGCTGCCGTGACTGGGGGACCAGTTCCATGCCGATCATCCTGTGTCTGCGTCCTGCTTGGGTCACTGGAGCGGATGGGCTCCTCCTGCAGGAGCGGCGTTTGGGTTTGGCTTCATCATCCTGACCGGGACGGCGGAAAGGACGCTTAGTGAAGATGTAAGAGAGACTGACCAAGTTCTGATCACGAAGATGGCTTGCTCGTCGCAGCCGTCAAGATCCTGCATCTTCAGCTTCCAGTCTGGGCAGGTTGCATCTATTTCAGATGTTTGGCTAGCCTTCGTTCCGGCTTTGGGTTGGACAGGGGCCGGTTGCAGAAAACGGTCTCATGATCGAGGCTCCCCTCGGACCGATACATCCTATGGATTCCGTCACGGGTATAACAAAGGCGGGATAGCCATCCAGAACGGTGGCCCCGGTCTGAAGTCCGGCAAAGTGGGTGTGGAGACTTCGCATTTCCGACCTTCCGCTGTTCCGCTACCTTGGCACAGAACGGTGCGCAGGCCATATCCGCGGCGCAGATTGACTTCGGGCGGTGATGGGAACAAACAAGGAACATGTTGCTTGACCTGCTGTTCTTGCCGGAGCCACCTTGCCCATGCCTGCCCCTTCCGTCC
>VUAW01000045.1 GCA_008711135.1 Rhodobacteraceae bacterium LNNU 3342 | reverse complement strand
TGGTCTGCCCCCTGAAAAGTGGTCCTCCCTGAAGTAGGCTTTTTGAGCCAAATGGAGGACGAAGGAATGGGACAGAAGAGGCACAAGCCGGAGGAGATCGTCGCGAAGCTTCGGCAGGTCGACGTGCTGGTATCGCAGGGCCGATCGGTAGCGGAGGCGGTTCGATCGATCGGGGTGACGCAGTTCACCTATTACCGGTGGCGCAAGGAGTTCGGCGGGCTGAAGACCGACCAGGTGAAGCGTTTGAAGGAACTCGAGAAGGATCGAGCCATTGCGGCGCCATTGATGGAGTGGATGGCTCCCGCTCCCGGCATCGCAGTGTGCCACATTGGGTGCTGTCACTCTCACCAATGAAGGGAGCCATCCATGAAGGAGATTACCACAGTCGGCCTCGATCTGGCCAAGAACGTGTTCCAGGTTCATGCCGTTGATCCCAAGGGCATCGTCCTCGTGCGGCGGCAGGTCAGGAGGGCACAGGTCCTGCTGTTCTTCTCACGCTTGCAGCCCTGCCTTGTTGGCATGGAAGCCTGCGCAGGAGCTCATTACTGGGCACGGGAACTGGCAAAGCTTGGCCATGATGTACGATTGATCCCGCCCTCCTACGTCAAGCCCTTCGTCAAGCGGGGCAAGACCGACGCGGCTGATGCAGAGGCCATTTGTGAAGCCGTCACTCGCCCGAACATGCGGTTCGTGCCGGTCAAGACCGAGAGGCAGCAGGCGGTGCTGATGCAGCACCGGGCGCGCGACTTCCTTGTCCGTCAACTGACGCAGCTTGCCAATGCAATCCGCGCGCATCTGGGTGAGTTCGGCATCGTGGTCCCGAAGGGCGTTTACAACATGGGTCGCCTCATTGCCGAGGCTGAAACAGCCGATCTGCCGCCCGAGGCGCGGATGCCGCTTGATCTGCTTGCCGGCCAGTTCCGCGACACAAAGCAGCGTATCGACGCCATGACCGGTCAACTCAAAGCCGATGCAGAGAAAGACAAGACCGCGTGCCGTCTGCAGACAGTGCCGGGCATTGGCCCCATCACCGCCAGCGTGCTGGCTGCGACGCTGCCCGATGTGTCGAGCTTCAGATCAGCCCGTGATCTACCCGCTTGGCTAGGCCTCACGCCGAAGCCGCATTCAAGTGGCGGCAAGGAGAAGCTGGGCTCCATCTCGAAGATGGGCAACCGGTATATCCGACGCTTGCTTTATCTTGGCGCCATGGGGCTGATCTCCGCTCGCAAACGCTCTGATCCCGGCACCGACTGGCTGGGACGCCTGATGGCAGCAAAGCCGCTCAAGGTCGCAGCCATAGCGCTGGCCAATCGTATGGCGCGGGCGATCTGGGCCATGCTGAGAACCGGCGAGGTTTGGCGACCGGTATGAACGGACAAAAATGCGGGTCGCTTTTGCTGGCCTGACCGAGATGGCGAGGGCATAGTGAGATGATGGCAAGCTGACGGACATGAGGCAGGGACACCCCGTTTGAACCGGAGCGCTACGAGCGCGTGCCATTGATAGGGACCCACACCTCAGGCGGACGTTCATCAGGGCGCGCGGGACTACCGCAGATCAGACGCCGAATACATGGCCGCACCCGACCAGTTGCCGAACATCACAAGCTTCTTGCCACGCGGGAGCCATCCATACATGGTTCAAGCCCAATGGCGAGGGAGCGGCTGCGGAAGGCTGTCTCGGACCTGACGCTCGAGAAGCTGATCCTGCGAGAGGCTGCCTCGGGAAACTACTAAGCCCCGCCCGCCGCCGAGCCTGTATCGATCATGTCCAGCAGAAGTTCTGCGTTTCGCAACGCGTCGCCTGTCGCGTGCTTGGGCAGCATCGCTCGACACAGCGGAAGGTGCCGCGGGGCCGCACCGACGAAGACGCGCTGACCGCGGACATTATCGCGCTCGCGTCCCAATATGGGCGCTACGGCTACCGCTGGATCGCGGTTCTTCTTCGGGATGCAGGCTGGGCCGTGAACGTGAAGCGTGTCGAGCGGATATGGCGGCGGGACTGAGGAGGATCAGGAAAGGCCCCGGTGGGGCGTTTCCCCGACGAAGCTGAAGGTGCCCTCGAGACAACCCAGGAAGGGCCGGCTCTGGCTGAATGACGGATCGTGCATCCGTCTCCGGCCGGAGCGGCCGAACCACGTTTGGTCCTACGACTTCGTCGAGAGCCGGACGCATGATGGGAGGAAGTTCCGAATGCTCAACGTCATCGACGAGTTCACCCGGGAGGGCTTGGCCATCCGGATCGACCGCAAGCTGAACTCGACTGCCGTGATCGATGTCCTGACCGATCTGTTCATCTTGCGCGGTGTGCCGAGCCATGTTCGCTCGGAGTTGCCCGTCGTGGCGCCATCGGTCCGAGCCCGACGGGCGACGGTCCGGAGTTCATCGCCAAGGCCGTTCGGGACTGGATCGACGCAGTGGGGGCGAAAACGGCGTTTATCGAGCCCGGCAGTCCCTGGGAGAACGGCTACTGCGAAAGCTTCAACTCGAAGCTCCGCGACGAGCTGCTCAATGGCGCGATCTTCTATTCCCTCGCCGAGGCCCGCGTGGTGATCGAAGCGTGGCGGGTCCACTACAACACCGTCCGGTCCCACTCGTCCCTGGGCTATCGGCCACCGGCCCCGGAGGCCCTGCACTGGCCGTCACGCGACGGCGGATCGCCCCCACCTCAAGCTACGACATTGGCGCCAACACCCGTCATGCACTAAGACTGAAACCGGACCACTCGATAGGGACAGGCCA
>VUAW01000044.1 GCA_008711135.1 Rhodobacteraceae bacterium LNNU 3342 | reverse complement strand
CGCCCAAAGCCACTCTGGGAGCAGTGTCACGTGGGCACCGTCAGCGCCTGCGGCGCCGCCCGCTTGATGCGGGTCAAAAGCCAGTTGAGCTGGCGCTGGTTCTGGGCGTCGACACGTTCGACCAGGGCACGCATCTGTTCGTCCCGCAGTCCCTTGGACGCCTGGTCCAGCACGATCAGCGACATGTGGGACTCGTTGGCGAGCAGCCAGCAGTCGTGCAGATCGCGCACCAGCCCGAAACCACCCGATCCGCCCTGCGGCGAGATCGCCTTGCCAAGCCGCTTCGGCTCTGCCTCGCGTGCTTCGCCATAGCGGCGGATGATTTCCTGCAATTCCTGCAGTTCTCGACGCGACCACTGGGCCAGCATGTGGCACTCGTTGTGGATGTCCGACTCGCGGGCATGGGCTTTGGCGACTTTCTCCAATGCCTCGGCAAGGGCACGTTCGCTGCCCTCGAGCAGTCCCAGATACTCGCGAACATGCCGCCGTTCAGGGCTGACCATCTGCTTTGCCGCGTGGGCAAGATGACGCACGCGATCGGCAGCCTCGGACAAGGTGCCGGGCGTCGCGCCGGGCTCGCGGGTGCCGGGCGCGTCAACCCGGCTCACCAGCACGGCGGCGTATTTGAAGTGCGGCTGCTTGCTCACCGGATCCCACTCGAACAGGGTAAGCTCGTTCGCGGCGCGCATCCGTTGCGGATCGTCCCAGTATCCGTAATGGAACGGCAGAAAGATCCGGCCCGGCTCGATGTCTCCGATCCGGACGCGGCCCTCCAGCCGCCCGCGGCGCGACCGGACCTCGGCCCAGGCAGCCTCCTCAAGCCCCAGCCGGGCCGCGTCATCCGCATTCATCTGGATCTCGAGGTCGGGGGCGGCCTCGTGCAGTCGTTCGGAACGGCCGGTCTTGGTACGCGTGTGGAAGTGGTAGACAAGCCTGCCCGTGGAGGCCCAGAACGGGTAATCCTGATCCGGTGCCTCATGGGGCGGCCGGTATTCAGCCGCCTTCAGGAAGGCCTTCCCTTTCGGATCCGCCGCCTTGTAGGCAGTGGGCTCGGTCAGGCCCCCCGTGGCAAGGTCGTGACCGAAGGACTCGCAGACGTCAAAAGCCGTGGGAAACTGGTGATCCTCGTAAAGGCGAACCGTTCCCTCCGGCTTTGCATCGTTGCAGGGCCAGGGAATGCCCGAACCACCGCTGAGCTTCGCATAGGACAGGCCGGTATAGTCGCAGAGCCGCCCGCGCGTGCAGGCCTTCCACGCCTCGAACGTGCTTTCCGGGTCGTGCCACTTGATCAGCGGGGCGCCGTCCTTGTCGCGGAACTCCATGCGCCGGGCATAGTCAAGGAAGATGTCGAGGTCGGAGCGCGCCTCGCCCGGCGGCTCGACGGCCTTGTGGCTGATGTGGACGGTCCGGTCGACATTGGTGAAGGTGCCGGTCTTTTCGCCCCAGCCCGCAGCCGGCAGAACAACGTCGGCAAGCTCGGTGGTTTCCGTCGGAAAGATGTCCTGCACGACCACGAACAGTTCGGGGCTCGACAGGATCGACCGGATGCGGCCAAGGTCGGGCATGGAAACCGCCGGGTTGGTCGCCTGGATCCACAGCATCCGGATCGAGCCCTGCTCGGCAAGATGAAAGATCTCGGCCACATGCGTCGGCGCGGCCCAGTGCGGGATCTTGTCCACCTCGACATTCCAGAGCTCGGCCAGTTCCTTGACGTGCTGGGGATTGTCCCAGTTCCGGAAGCCCGGCAGATCGCCATCCGCCCCGCATTCCCGCGTGTTCTGGGCGGTCGGCTGCCCGTTCATCTGCAAAAGGCCACAGCCCGGGCGTCCGATCATGCCCCGGATCAGGTTGATGTTGTTGACCTGGACCGCCGCCGCAGTGGCCTGCATTGACTGATAGACCCCCTGCAGAACGGTGGAAACCAGGCTCTCTGCCCCGGCCAGCACGCATCCCGCCTCGCGCAGCAGGGCCGCGGGCACGCCGGAGATCTCTTCAACCCGGGCGGGGGAATACCGGGACACAGTGTCTTTCAACTGATCAAAGCCAACCGTGTGCGCGCCGACAAAGGCCCTGTCGACACCACCGTTCTCGATGATCAGATTCAGCAGGCCGTTCAGCACCGCGACATTCGTCCCCGGCTGCGGCGCAAGGTGGATGTCCGCCTCGGCCGCGGTCGGCGTGCGGCGGGTGTCGATCACCACCATCCGGGGCGGGTTCGGGCCGGCCCGCCGGTCCAGGATCTTCATCCAGAGAACGGTGTCGGTCTCGGCCAGGTTGTGGCCCACATGAAGCAGGCAGGCCGTCGTGTCGATGTCGGCATAGCTGCCCGGCTGCCCGTCCGATCCGAACGTTTCCTTGAGCGCGGCCGCAGCCGTGGCCGTGCAGAGCCGCGTGTTGCCGTCCATGTGCGGCGTGCCGAGTCCGGCCTTCCCGATCACGCCAAGCGTGTAGTATTCCTCCAGCATCAGCTGCCCGGAGGTGTAGAACCCGATCGAGGAGGCGCTGTAGCGTTCGCTCAGCTCGCGCGACTTCTGCACGATCCGGTCCGTTGCCTCGTCCCAGCTTGCCTCGCGGAAGCCGCTGCCCTGGCGGATCAGGGGCTTGGTCAGCCGGTCCAGGCTGGTCATCGCGCGCCAGCCATGCAGGCCCTTGGGCCCAAGCCGGCCATGATTGACCCGATCCGCCGCGCGCCCGCGAACCCCGACAATGCGCCCGTCCCGCACCCCGATATCAAGCCCGCAGCCGTTCGAGCAAAGCACGCAGGCCGACTGCACCCAGCGCTCGGGCTCTTCGACC
>VUAW01000043.1 GCA_008711135.1 Rhodobacteraceae bacterium LNNU 3342 | reverse complement strand
ACGGCTTCCCAGCCTCTACCGCAACGGCAGCACGCGTGCGCATCAGTCTTTCTCCTTCGTTGACCGCGTCCGAAGCAGACGGGCTTCGCTGCGACTCTATTTTGCTTCGCGTCTCTGCACCGGTCGGAAATTAGGATGATGCTGCAGGCTGGCAACTGCCGAAAGAGAGCTTGAACGGCGGCATGATCCTGCCGAGCCCTGATCGGTTGGTTCAAATTGTCGGAAAATTGCCGAGAATTAAGAATTGGTAAGCAGGCTGTCGCCGGTTATACAACCTAAAGTTGCAGGTCGGCGGCAGGCCGGTAGCAGCATCGTGAACCACCGGTTAAGGAGACTGCGTGTGTTTTACATTGTCCCGGTTAACGCCGGATTACTCTCCTGAGCCGGGCGCGATCCCGGCAGCCCTGCCGCCGGATGCCGGCCTCGTAACCGTCCAAACAGCCTGGCAAGAGGCTTTGGACCTGCGGTGGTCTTGCAGATGGTCACTCGCCCCCGGAAGCACCCTCAGCCCCGGGGAACGAGAAAAATACATAGTTAACGATTTGCTCTGCCCCGCTGTTCGAGGGGTGGGGATCGAAGGCGAACTCATCCCGCTCGGGATGAAGGAAACACACGAGCCTTCTGCTTTTTCACGTTTCCGGCGGCGCCGGAGGTGCTTTGCGCCTCGTCCACCGCCGGGGTGAGGGCCTGCCCCAGGCCCTCGTCTAGACGATCACCAGAGACATTCATCACCAGCGCGCCCCCCGGTCGCTGGGTAAATCCTTGCTGCTGCGAAACGAGAGCCCACCATGACCAGCACGACGCACCTCCGCATGATCAACCTGCAAGTCCAGGCTGAAGATCAGATCCAGATCGACAAGAAGAACGGTACCTATGCCGCCAACATGGCAAAGGACGAGAAGCATTATCTCTGGCTGGGCGATCACCAGACGATCCCGCTCAACATGTATGGCGAGCCCGAGCTCTATGCAGCGCAGTTGCGCGCGTCCTTGCCGGCCGTGAACACGGTGCGGCTGCCCTTCAACGCCAACAGCTTCAACAAGGACGGCTCGCTGCACGAGCAGTACGAGCGCTTCCTCATTGCTGCGGCCAAGGAAGGCTTCAACGTCATGATGGTCCTCGCGGATGGCGAGGCCCAGCGGATGAAGGCTGACGGGCCTGACGCGATGGACCAGATGCGCAAGGCGCTTCAGGGCAAGCTTTACGACAACATGGAATCCTCCTGGACCAAGATGTTGGACTGGATGGACAAGCATCCGTCGGTCAAGAAGGCCGTGGTCGGTTATGAGG
This sequence comes from Rhodobacteraceae bacterium LNNU 3342, assembly GCA_008711135.1. Classification (GTDB taxonomy): domain Bacteria; phylum Pseudomonadota; class Alphaproteobacteria; order Rhodobacterales; family Rhodobacteraceae; genus Halodurantibacterium. The sequence goes on along the minus strand of VUAW01000043.1, from coordinate 2,675 downwards.
TCGTCAACGAGCCTGCCGCCTACAACACCGCCTCCACCTATGCGCCGCAGTTCCAGAAGAAGGAATACCAGAAGGAATTCGTGGCGATGTACGCCGAGCACATGGTCAAGCTGGGTCAGCTGATCTCCGATCGCTCGGAATCGGACATCAAGATTCTGGTCGGTGGCTGGAACTATTCGGGCCGGTTCACTGATCTTGAAGACGTGCAGATGGGCAAGGGCAATGCGCTTGACTACATCCGCAACGGGCTGGGTGACCAGCTTGTCTGGTCGGCGCACTTCTATCCCGGCTGGAACGGCACCGAAGGCATGACGGATCCCGAAGACGTCAAGAAGGTATTCGCGGAGGTCTATGCCCCCATCATCAACGACAGCATTATCATCACTGAAACGAATGCGCAGGGCGATGAAGCCTACAACCTGCATTCAGACCGGCCCGAGGTTCAGGCATTCACCCAAGCTTATGACTGGTTCGCCGACCACGGCATCGCCGTCAGCTGGTTCCCAGGCGCTTCCTGGGGCAAGTCGAACCTGGTCATGGTCGATCCGACCGGCCTGCCGCGCTTCCTGCACCAGGCAAGCTATGGCGCGCTGACGGATGCCTACACTCTTGGCTGGGAAGACCCCAAGCAATCTGGCAACGACAAGATCGAGGCGACTCTGATCAAGGGCAAGCTGCGGAACCAAGGGAACGATCCGGATTACGACTCGGCTAACCCGTTTGACATTGCAGAGTTCCTTGGGCTGGGCATCGGCCATGGCGGCAATGACACGCTGATCGGCAGCGACCGCGCCAACAACTTCCTTTATGGCGGCAGCGGCAACGATGTCATCTATGGCAGCAAGCTGGATGACTTCCTGTATGGCCAGGACGACGACGACGAGATCTACGGCGGCATCTCGGGGCATGACCACCTGTTCGGTGGCCGTGGCAACGACACGCTGCACGGCGGCACCGGCGTGGTTCAGATGTACGGCGGCAGCGGCGCCGACACCTTCGTCGTCGATCCGCGCGGCAAGACCATTGTCACCGATTTCGACGCGACGCAGGGCGACAAGCTGATCGTACGCGACTCGAACTTCGGGGCGGCGGACCTGCTGCGGATGGCCCGCACGGTAAACTGGGACAAGCGCGGCGCGCCCGACCTGGTGGTGAACTTCGCCGATGGCGGCGAGCTGATCATCCTGGGTCAGGGTCTCCGCCTGGCAGAGGTCGCGGGTTCCTTGGTCAAGGCCACCGGGCGGTTCGCTGTTCTTCCGCAACTGGACGAGCATCAGCTGATCCAGGGGCGTCGCGGCGCGGATACGCTTTATGGCGGCGCAGGCAATGACACGATCTATGGTGATCCCAAAGACGCCATGGGCGAGGATCTGATCTATGGCGGCGACGGCAACGACCTGATCTATGGCGGCGGTAGCGCTGACATCCTTCATGGCGATGCAGGCAACGACACCATTTATGGCGGCAACGGCAACGACACCATCTATGGCGGCGACGGCGCGGACGTACTGCATGGTGAAGGGGGGGCTGACCGTCTCGAAGGCGGTGCGGGCGACGACAAGCTCTATGGCGGCGACGGCAACGACACCCTCTATGGCGGGAACGATCAGGACCTTCTCTATGGCGGCATGGGCGATGACACGCTTTATGGCGGTGCCGGACAAGACACGCTGTACGGCGAGGGCGGGAACGACGTGCTTTACGGCGGCGGCGGCAACGACGTGCTCGACGGCGGGCTGGGGAATGACCGGCTCTATGGCGACGGCGGCGACGACATTCTGAAGGGTGACGGTGGCAACGACACGCTCTTCGGCGGCAGCGGGCATGACACGCTTTACGGCGGCTCCGGTGCGGACGAACTGCATGGCGATGGCGGTGACGACCTGCTCTATGGCGGGGACCACAACGACACGCTTTATGGCGGCGCGGGCAGCGACACGCTCCATGGCGACAATGGCGACGACGTCATCTACGGCGGCAATGGCAAGGACTACCTCTACGGCGGGAACGGCCACGACAAGCTCTATGGTGGCGACGGGATCGACTTCCTCTACGGCGGCATGGGCAATGACACGCTTCACGGCGATGCAGGCGACGACATGCTCTTTGGCGGCGCCGGCAACGACTGGCTGTACGGTGGCTCGGGCAACGACACGATGACCGGCGGCGGCGGTGCAGACACCTTCGTGTTCGCCAAGGGTCACGGAACGCTGCGCATCACTGACTTCAGCGTGCGTGAAGGCGATGTTCTGCGGCTTGATGCCTCGCTCATCAATGGCAGCAAGAACTTCAACGGGTTGCTGAACAACGTGTCCAAGACCAGCGCCGGCCTGCTGATCGACCTGGCCGATGGCCAGTCGGTGCTGCTGGAAGGCTTCCACGGCAACCTGACCCAGTCGATGGTCGACCTGTTCTAAGCGGGTCCAATCAGACCTACTGGCCATCCCCGGGCGACCGGGGGTGGCTTTTTCATGCCCGCTAATGGCGCGGAAGGATGCTGAGGGTTCCCTCGGTTTCCAACACGACGGCGGCAACCTGCCGGAGATCGGGCTGCCCGTTTTCGCGCAAGGCGGCCTCGACTTCCTCTGAGGTGACTCGCTGCCGGCGCAGGGCGTCGGGCAGCAGTTCGCCGTTGTGCGCCAGAAGGGTCGGTTCGCTCTTGATCAGGCGGCGGA
>VUAW01000042.1 GCA_008711135.1 Rhodobacteraceae bacterium LNNU 3342 | reverse complement strand
ACCGACACCGCCACGACGGGCACGACCGACACGACCACCGACACAGCGACCACCGACACAGCAACCACCGGCGCCGGGACGGACACCGGTGCCACAGGCACGGGCACGACCGGCACCGGCACGACGGATACGGCCACGACCGGAACCGGCGGCGCGGGCGGCGCAACCGGAATGACCGGCACCACGGGTGCTGGCGGGCAGAGCCTGGAAGAGCAGCTGGACGCCGCGGGCATCGAGAACTACGAGATCCTGCCGAACGCCCGCGTTGGACAGATGTCCGGCGAGGGGGGCAGCGTCCTCTACGTCGTTCACGGGCTTGAGAACGAATAACCGCGCTGTTTCAAACGGGGCGCCCCTGGACAAGGGGCGCCTTTTGCCTGTCAGACCCCTTCTGCGGGGAAACCTCATCCTGGCTTGCCCTGTGGCGAGCATCCAACTGCCGGTTTCGAGCCAGAGGCGTGTATCCAGATCCTCATGCGCGCCGAGAGAGTGATCGGCGGCCGGTGCGCGGCCAAAAACGCTGAGGCGGGGCAGAAGCCTGTCGACTGCCGCGAAACGTCCCCTATTCTTTGACCAGCCATAAAGGGGATCCTGATGAAGACCATGATCTGGGCCATCGCGGCCACCGTTCTGTCCGCCGCTTCGGCTGCGGCCGATGTCACCGTGTCCTCCAAGATCGATACCGAAGGGGGATTTCTGGGCAACATCATCCTTCTGGCACTTGAAGATGCCGGGGTGCCGGTCACGAACCGCCTGCAACTGGGTGGAACCCCGATCGTGCGCGAGGCCATTGTTTCCGGCCAGATCGACATCTACCCCGAATATACCGGCAACGCGGCCTTCTTCTTCAACGAAGGCGACAGTGACGTCTGGAAGGACGCGGCGCAGGGCTATGCCGGCGCGGCAGAGCTTGATCTGGAGACGAACAATCTTGTGTGGCTGGAACCCTCGCCCGCGAACAACACTTGGGCCATCGCCCTTCGTGGGGATCTGGCAGAGGCGAACGAGCTGACGACCATGAGCGAGATGGGCGCATGGATCGCAGGCGGCGGCAGCATCAAGCTGGCCGCGTCGAGCGAATTCGTCACCTCGCCCGTGGCGCTTCCGGCGTTCCAGACAGTTTATGGCTTTACCCTTGCGCCGGAGCAGTTGATCACCCTGTCGGGGGGCGATACGGCCGCGACGATCGCCGCGGCGGCACAGGGCACCTCGGGCGCGAATGCGGCGATGGTCTATGGCACCGACGGCGCGATCAGCGCGGCGGGGCTGGTGGTGATGGAGGATGACGCGGGCGTGCAGCCCGTCTATGCCCCGACACCCGTGATCCGGGCCGAGGTTCTGGAAGAATATCCCCAGATCGCCGACATCCTGAACCCGATCTTCGCCGGCCTGACGTTGGAGGTTCTGCAGGAACATAACGGCCGCATTCAGGTTGGCGGCGAACCTGCCGCCGAGGTGGCCCGCGATTACCTGACACAGACAGGTGTTCTGGACTGATGACGGCGCTGCGGCGGATCGATCCGCCGGGCCTCTTGTTCGGTGCGATGGGGGTGGGGGCTCTGCTGCTTCCGTTTCTGCACTTTCGCCCCAACAGGATCGTTCTTGGGGATGCCGTTCATCTTGGCCCCTTTTACGTGGCGATGGTGTCAGGGCTGCTGGCAATCGGCATGTTGCGGCTGCCACAGTGGGCACGGCTGGGTTCGGGCGTGGCGGGCGCGATGCTTCTGGTCTGGCTCGCCGGTGCGCTGGCGGCAGAGCTTTCCGACGGCGCGCCCGCCGCCGCGCGTGTGTCGCCGGCAAGCGGGGCTTGGCTGGGGCTGGCGGCTTTCGTTCTGCTGATCGCTGACGCCCTGTCAAAGATGCGGCTTGCGCTGAGTCTGCGCATGGCGGCGCTGGCGCTGGCCTGTGGGGCGGTGGCGGGGCTGCTGTTATCCGGGCATCTGGCGCAGATTTCGGTTCTTCAGGAGTACGCGGCGCGGCGTGATGTGTTTGCCGCGCAAAGCCTGCGTCACCTGACGCTTGCCTTCGGGTCGCTGGTGGGGGCGCTGATTGTCGGCCTGCCGCTGGGACTGTTGCTTTACCATGAGCGGCGGTTGCGGACGGGGGTGATGGGGATTCTGAACCTTCTTCAGACAACGCCGTCGCTCGCGCTGTTCGGGATGATGATCCCGTTGTTGTCCTGGGTCGCGGCGAACGTGCCGGGCGCGGCAGAGATGGGCATTGCCGGTATCGGCTTCGCGCCGGCGTTGATTGCGCTGTTTCTGTATTCGCTGCTGCCCGTGGTGGGGAACACGGTTGTCGGGCTCGACAATGCCTCGCCGCTTGCGCGGGAAGCGGCCCGGGGCATGGGCATGACCCCCGCGCAGGTTCTGGCCCGCGTCTCGATCCCGCTGGCGCTGCCGGTGATCATGGCGGCGGTGCGGATCGTTCTGGTGCAGAACATCGGCCTTGCGGTCATCGCCGGGCTGATCGGCGGCGGAGGCTACGGCACCTTCGTGTTTCAGGGGCTGAACCAGACCGCCACGGACCTGATCCTCTTGGGGGCCGTTCCGACCGTCGCGATGGCGCTGGTCGCCGGCATCGCGCTGGATCTTGCGGCCGAGGCTTTCGAACGATGATCGAGGTCCAGTCCGTAAGCCGACGCTTTGACGACCTCACCGCCGTGGAGGATGTCACCCTGACAGTAGGGCAGGGGGAGATGGTGGCCCTGGTTGGAACATCCGGCTCCGGCAAAACCACGTTGCTGCGCATGATCAACCGGCTGGTAGAGCCGACGTCGGGGCGCATCCTTCTGAATGGCGTCGACACGGGAACGTTGAAGCCGCATCTGCTGCGCCGGCGGATCGGCTATGCCATCCAGGGCCACGGGTTGTTTCCGCATTACACGGTGGCACAGAACATCGCCGTTGTTCCGGAACTGCTGCGCTGGCCGAAGGATCGCATCCGCGAGAGGGTGGACGCGCTGCTGGCACTGTTCCAGATGCCCCCCGTTGAGTTCCGTGACCGTTATCCCGCAGCCCTGTCCGGCGGGCAGCAGCAGCGTGTCGGCGTTGCCCGCGCCTTGGCGGCCGAGCCAGAGGTCCTGCTGATGGACGAGCCCTTCGGGGCCCTGGACCCGGTGACACGGGCGCGGGCGCAGGCGGATCTGCGCGCGGTCCAGGCGCGGCTTGGCACCACGACCGTTGTCGTAACACATGACATGGAGGAAGCCATCGCACTTGGCGACCGCATCGCCGTGTTGGATAGGGGTCGGCTGGTTCAGTACGCGGCGCCCGCGCAGATCCTGACCGCGCCGGCCAATGATTTCGTTGGCCAACTGATCGGGCAAAGCGAGCGGCCCTTTCGCCTGCTGGCCCTGTCGCGGGTATCTGATCACCTGGAACCCGGAGCGGCGCCCGGTACGCCGATCGACGCCGAAAGCTCCGCCCGGGATGCGCTGGCCGAATGCCTGTGGTCGGGGCGCGACGCGCTGCCGGTTGTACGGGATGGCAAACCGGTGGGGCGGGTGACCATGGCCGCCCTTGCCGCACATGCCGGAGGCCCCGGATGATCGCACGTCTATGGCGCATCCTAGCTTTTGGGTTCCTTGCCGTGATGCTGTTCCATCCCCAGAGCCTCGCGCCGCTGTTCGGGATGCTGACCCGGAACAACGCGCTGCCGATCTATACGCAAAGCAGCCTGCTTGACCTGACGATCAGCCACCTCTCGCTGGTGGCAGCAGCGGTCGTGGCATCCACCGTTGTTGCAGTCGGGCTCGCAGTGCTGGTCACGCGCCCGGCGGGGGCGGAGTTCCGCCCTTTGGCCCGCACGATCACGCAGGTGGGACAGACGCTGCCGCCCGTCGCGGTACTGGCGCTGGCGGTGCCGATGATGGGGTTCGGCGCCCGCCCGACGCTTCTGGCCCTGTTCCTGTACGGCTTGCTGCCGATATTCGAGAACGCCGTTACGGGCTTGTCGAACCTGCCGCCAAGGGTGACGGAGGCCGCCCGCGCCATGGGCTACACCAGCCTGCAACAGCTTTGGCGGGTGGAGCTGCCCTTGGCGCTTCCGGTCATTCTGGCAGGGGTGCGGCTGACGACGGTGGTCTCCCTTTCCACCGCCACGATCGGTTCTGCCGTCGCCGCGCGGACACTGGGCGAGGTCATCATCGCCGGCCTTTTGTCGAACAACGCCGCCTTCATTGTCCAAGGCGGGCTGATGGTGG
>VUAW01000041.1 GCA_008711135.1 Rhodobacteraceae bacterium LNNU 3342 | reverse complement strand
TTGTGAAGGTGGTCTTGCCTCTCGTTGCCACCGAGCGCGCGTAGATGCCTCCTTCGACGCAAGGTACTTTTAATGGCGGGACGAGCGTCTTGTGCGCCTCCAGAAGCAGAGGGCGAACCAGAAGCTGCTGATCATCGACGAGCTGGGCTTCGTGCCGCTCTCAAAGACGGGCACTGAGCCTGTTCGAGCTGATCTCCTGGCTCTACAAGGGCGGCTCCACCTTGGTCACCAGCAACCTGCCGCTCGACGACTGGACGGAGGTCTTGCGCTCCGAACGCCTGACTGGGGCGCTCCTTGATCACCTGATCCACCACGTCAACATCCTCGAGATGAATGGCGACAGCTATCGCTTTGACCAGAGCCGCTCCCGAGCCACAGTCTGACCATGCAACCTGATCGGGCCTTACAGGCCGAGGCGCCTCGACGCGCGCCAGCCATCTGGAGAGCGCACACACCGAGGCGCTAACGCAGTCCCACGCCATACGTCGGCGCCAAGTGGCCGACTATTGCGCCGCCCTATGGACAGAAATTGCCCGCTGTCGACAGCCCAAACATGATCAGCACAGTCGGACCTGCACGGCAGCCAGCCTTCGGCCGGGCATCCCGGTGCAGAACTCAAGCGCACCCAGACCCCATGGAGCCGCCAGCGCCGAAAGTACCACCAGACCGCGCCCCAAGGAGAAGCCGGCATGCAGCATCCACTACTTGCAGCGCCAGCGGGCAGGCTGGGTCTCCTCGCCTTTACTGACGAAACTCAGCAGGCTTGATGTTGTGGCGTGTTAGCTTGTCGTAGAAGGTCTTGCGCGCCAGGCGCAACTCCTGCATTGCCGCGGTCGCGTTTCCCCTAGCCAAACGCAGGGCGTCGCGGATCAGTTCGGCTTCGTAGGCCGCGACCAAGTCGGTCAGCCCGCGGGTGTCGCTGTCCTGCGGGGCCTTGAGCGTACTTACCCCCATGGCTTGGCTTTCGGCAAAACCCCGAAGCTCAGGCAAGTTCCCCGGCCAGTTATGCATCGAAAGCCGCGCCTTGACGGCTTCAGTTATGTGCGGAGCTGGCCTGTCAAGCCGCGCACAGGCGTCCAGAAGGAAGTGGCGATAAAGCGCAGGAATGTCCTCCCGCCTCTGCGCCAGCCCTGGAACAGGCAGGATGGCCGCTGAGAGGCGGTAGAACAGCCGCGGATCAAATTTCCCGTCGGCTACCATCGGGGCTGGATCGGCGCTGCTTGAGGCCAGAAGCTGTACATCCAGCGCCCGCGGCGCGACGGCTCCGGCAGGCCAGAACTCACCGGCCTCGAAGATCGCGGACAAACGAGCCTGAGTGGCGGCACTCAGGGCGTCGATGCGGTCGAGGAAAAGGATTCCGCGCTGCGCCCGTTCCAGTGGCCCTGGCTGCCGGGTGCTGCGCAAATTGGGGCTCTCCGCGCTCATCAAATGGCCCTCGAACCGGGCCTCGTCCATGGTATCGCAGGCCACGTGGACAAAACTGCGCGCACGCCGCGGGCCCTGACGGTGAATGGCGCGAGCGGCGATCAGTTTGCCCGCGCCAGGCGGCCCGATCAGCAGGGCATTCCCTTCAGCGTGGGAAACGCGGTCCAGAAGGATGCGCAGATGCTGTATCACCTCGCTGTCGCCGGAAAGTTCAGGGAACATCTCCGCTGCGTCATGCCGCGCGCTGCGCAGATCGCGGTTCTCCAGCACCAGCGCCCGTGCACCCGCGGCCCGATTGACGGCGGCAACAAGCACATCGCGTGCCACAGGCTTGGTGAGGAAATCGTAGGCGCCTGCTTTGAGCGCCGCGACAGCCATGGGCACGTCGCCATGGCCGGTCAGGAGGATCACTGGAAGCTCTGGGTCGATAGCATGAAGTCGCTGGAACAGTTCCAGCCCATCCATCCCCGGCATCCGCACATCCGTCAGGAAGACACTAGGAAAATCAGCCGTCACGCCTTCCAATGCCTTCGTGGCCTGTGCGAAGTCCTGAACCTCAAATCCGGCAAGCTGCAGCGTCTGCACCTGTGCCGCACGCATATCCTCGTCGTCATCGACCACCCGCACCAAACGCGTCATTGTTCCCTCTGCAGTGTCAGCCGGAATGTTGCGCCTTTGTCTGGCTGCGGCGCCTCGGCCACCAGGTCGCCGCCGAAATCCCTTGCAATATCGCGCGAGATCAGCAGCCCGAGCCCAAGGCCTCGGGTCTTGCTGGTCACGAAGGGCAGAAACAACTGAGGGACGATCTGCCCTGGGAGCCCCGGCCCGTTATCCGTGATCGACACCACGACGTGATCCGGCAGGACATCGTACTCAAGCCGGATCCACGGGTCTTTAACACGCTCCTGCGCCTCAAGAGCGTTGGTCAGGAGGTTGACGAGGATCTGCTCCACCCGCACCTGCTCCCCCCGCACCGACAGGTCGTCGGGGATCGGCGGGACGTGGATGGGCATGTCGTTGGACTTGCGGCGGCTCGCGGTCAGCAGCAGCGACGCGTCGATGACCTGGCGCAGCGGCACGGGGCCAATCTCCCCGGTGGCTTTCCGGGCAAAGTTTCGCAGCTGATCGGTGATCTGGCCGATCCGGTCAGCCATGCGCGTGATCCGTGCAAGATTATCGCCCGCCGGGCCGGGTGCGGGCAGCAGGTCCTTGCCATTTTCCGCCAGCAGCCGGATCGTCGCGAGCGGCTGGTTGATCTCATGCGCGACGCCTGCGGTGATCTGGCCCAGCGTGGCAAGCTTGTTGGCCTGTACAAGATCGGCCTGCATCCGCGACAGCCGATGCTCAGCGGCTTGGCGTTCGCGGATTTCCTCGGAGAGTTCGCGCGTCCGCTCTGCCACCGCCTGTTCAAGCCGGGCGCGATAGGCTTGCTCGGCCTCCGCCTTGTGCAACTCGCGCCGGCGCGCGCGGCGCAACTGCTCCGTGGCGCCAAGCAGCAAAAGCATGGCAAGGAACGCCGCACCGGCCGCGTAGGAAGCGGTCTGACGCGCCTCGGTTGTCGGCATCAACAGCGTGAGGGTCCAGCCGGTCGTTCGCACGGGCATGGTGATCGGCAGCGTCTCCTGGGGAACCGGCGGAACCGGGGCGAAACGCCGCTCGGGCTGCGTGGTGATGATCACCCTGCCTTGGGCATCCGAAACATGGGTCAAATTGGGACTGCGCGCCCAGGCAGCCTCCAGCGCGTCGAACTCCACCTTGACGACGGCGACGCCCAGAAGCGTTGTACCCTCGCGCACCACATGGGACAGATAAAGCCCCGGCTCCCGACTGACGGTCCCAAGAGCAAATTCCATCGCCGTGGGCGCGGTCAGGGCGCCGCGGAAATAGGTGCGAAAACTGTAGTCATGCCCGACAAAGCTGTCTGGCTGGTTCCAGTTCGAGGCTGCAATCGTCTGCCCCTGATCATCCATCAGATAAAGCACGGTACTTTGCGTCTCCTGGCGCAGTCGTTCCAGCTTCGGGGAAACCGCAACACGTTCCGGTGCATCGGGGCCAGTCAGCGCTGCCTTGACCATCGCGTCGTCGGCCAGCACAGCGACCACGGCGCGCTGACGGTCCAGGATGCTCTCCAGCGCGAGCGTTCGCGACTGGGCCGCAGCCATGCCCTCGGCCCGAAGATTGTCGAAAGCGGCATCGCGGATCGCCAAGTAAGTCAGGCCCGGCACTGCAACCAGCAACGCACAGGCGAGAGCCAGTGCCAGCCAGGTACGAAGCGAGCTGAGCAGAGGCCGCTCCGAATCAAGGACCTCAGGGTGCGAAATTTCCATCGGCAAAGATCCGGTTCGGTGGAACTGTTTCCAATTCCACACTACCAGAGCTGCCGGCGTGTGGAAACCCACACAGTCTGATGGTTGTGTTTCAGGAAAATAGCCATGTTTTCAGCGCATTGCTGCTATGACTGCCACTTCTTTGTCTGTGCTGCCGCGACAGTAGGATGTGTCGGATCGATGACACGTTCAGGCAGAGGAGGCCTACGATGAAATTGGATGTTCCGGTAACTCCCGTTCCCCATGAGAAGCGGCCACTCTACCGTCATCTTTACTTCCAGGTGATCGTCGCAATCGCGGTCGGGGCGCTGGTCGGGCACTTTTACCCCCAAACCGGCGAGGCGCTCAAACCGCTGGGCGACGGCTTCATCAAGCTGGTCAAGATGATCATCGCTCCGGTCATCTTCCTGACCATTGTCACCGGCCTCGCCGGGATGGGGTCGCTCAAGGGTGTTGGTTCTGTAGTGGGCAAGGCCTTTGCGTATTTTCTCACCTTCTCGACGCTCGCGCTGATCGTCGGGCTGATCGTGGCCAACGTCGTCCAGCCGGGCTCGGGCATGAACATCGACCCGGCATCGCTGGATGCGACGATCGTGTCAGGCTATGCCGAGAAGGCGCATGAGAACTCGCTCACCGGTTTCGTGATGGACATCATCCCGACGACGCTGGTTTCGGCCTTTGTCGAGGGCAACATCCTGCAGGTGTTGTTCGTGGCGATCCTGTTCGGCATCGGCCTGATCCTGATTGGCGAACCGGCCAAGCCCGTGCTGAACGTACTTGAGTCGATCAGCCTGGCGATCTTCAAGGTGGTAGACATCCTGATGAAGGCCGCGCCCATCGGCGCCTTCGGGGCCTTTGCCTTCACCATCGGCAAGTACGGCATCGCCTCGATCATGAACCTCGCCATGCTGGTGGGAACGTTCTACCTGACCTCGGCCATGTTCGTGATTGTCATCCTGGGCACGGTCTGCCTTGCCAACGGCTTCTCGATCTTCCGCCTGATCTCCTACCTCAAGGCCGAGATCCTGCTGGTGCTTGGTACTTCCTCCTCGGAGTCTGCACTGCCTTCGCTGATGGAAAAGATGGAAAAGGCTGGCTGCGCCCGTCCCGTCGTGGGTCTCGTGGTACCGACGGGCTACTCGTTCAACCTCGACGGCACCAACATCTACATGACGCTGGCAGCGCTGTTCATTGCGCAGGCGACGAACACCGACCTGTCGCTGGGCCAGCAACTGCTGCTGCTCGCGGTGGCGATGCTGTCGTCCAAGGGGGCCGCTGGCGTCACCGGCGCGGGTTTCATAACGCTGGCGGCGACGCTGTCGGTGGTGCCGACTGTCCCGGTTGCGGGCATGGCGCTGATACTCGGCGTGGACCGCTTCATGTCGGAATGTCGCTCGATCACCAACTTCATCGGCAACGCAGTGGCGACTGTCGTCGTCAGCCGTTGGCAGGGCGCGCTCGACCGTGAACAATTTGACGCGGTTCTTGGTGGGCGAGAGACAGGTCCTGCCCTTCCCACGGCGTCCTCCGTGGCCGTCCCCGCAGGCCTGCGTCTGGGCGAGAACGGCGCCAACTAGTAGCTCGCCGTATCGGTCGGCCTGCCGGATATGCTCACTTCTGGCGTATCCGGCACACAGCGTTCGCGAGGGGGACGAGCTTTCGGGCAACGGCGGCCGCCGCGGCCCTGCTGGCTTTCGCCCTGCCTGCCACGGGACTGGCGCAGGA
>VUAW01000040.1 GCA_008711135.1 Rhodobacteraceae bacterium LNNU 3342 | reverse complement strand
GTCTTACCCTGAATGATCTCGATGACCAGCGCTGACTTGCGCTTGGCCGTCCACCGCTTGACGACGTCTTCCAATGGTCCACTTATCGCTACGTTTTACTCCTTGTAGCATGAGCAGATTTTCACTGGGTCGATACATCGGGCTGTAACGGAAACAGGTCTCACTGACGTCGAACGTTCGGCAGGCCAGTGCAATGCTGACCCCCTTCGTCGCCACCGCCTTCGCGGCCAACTCGCGGCGTTGAGCTGGCCGCGTTACTTTTTTCCAAGCGCCTCTTTCAAGAGGTCTGCCTGCATGCTCAAATCCGCGAACATTCGCTTCAGCCGCCGGTTCTCCTCTTCCAGCGCCTTCATCTGGCTCATCATGGACGCGTCCATGCCGCCATACTTCGCGTGCCATTTGTAGAAGCTTGCGCTGCTGATCCCGTGCTCGCGGCATAGCTCCGGCACAGCCACGCCACCCTCCGCTTGGCGGAGCACCGCCATGATCTGCGGCTCGGTAAATCGGGTCTTCCTCATTCGAATCTCCTCAGCTTACGCTACGAGAAAATTCTACGGCAGCATCCCCTTAACCACGGGGAGGATTACCGTCTCTCTGGTAATTTCGCCAACCATGCCACCATAGAGTCCAGATATGGCCAAGGTCAATGCTACGACGAATATCCGCATTCTGGTTATCGATGTACCCAAGATCAGGCACGGAGCACTGATCGCGGTTCCGGGCAGGACGCGTCGCACCGGCTCCGGCGTCGTCTGCGGATGGCTCTTGTTAATCGGCGGCAGGTTCTTCAGCCCCTCGACGCATAGCGTCTGGAACCGTCGCTTCCACGCGTAGAAGCCGGTCCGGTCCAACCCCCGCTGGCGGTATGTTCGCTCAACGTGCCAAGTTCCTTCGCCAGTTCCAGCACACTCACGCGGCTCTGCACCAGCTTCGTGTCGAACACTACGTTTCTGCGGCTTCCCCGCATTCGATGTCTGTCCCATGCTCCGGTCCACCTTGCGAAAATAGGGCGGAAAGAAGGTTAAGTGGACAGATGGTGCAAAAAAGAACAAAGCGGATCGACATGGAGGTTAACAACAGCATAGCAACTACAGAACGTGTGGCAGATCTAATCACTTAAGAGACACTCCCGGATCTTGCCGTACGCTGATGACGAGGAGAATCAGGCTAACTTTACCAGACCGATCGCCCCACGGGACTTGCACAACCTCCAGTAGATACATAAGATGGACAGCAGGCAAATGAGTGCCTCAAAGACTAAAGGTCTTGTCTTATGTCTAACTGCATTCTTCTCGACTGTACTTTCCGGGACGGCGGATACTACAACTCTTGGGATTTCTCACCCGAACTTATTGAGGAATATCTTCTCGCCATGAAGGCGGCGCAGGTAGACATTGTCGAACTAGGCTTCCGGTTCATCGGGAACAACGGCTTCAAGGGACCGTGTGCCTACACGACGGATAACTTCCTCCGCAGCCTCAGCATTCCCTCAGAGCTTACCGTCGCCGTAATGGTCAATGGCGGGGACCTCCTGACAGATCTCGGCTTCGAAGAGTCTCTTCAGCAGCTCTTTCCGGAGACGGCAGAAACAACCCCGGTGGAGCTTGTACGCTTCGCATGCCACTTCCATGAATTCGAACGTGTCCTTCCTGCGGTTGGCTGGTTGACGGAACGTGGATATCGCGTCGGCTTCAACCTCATGCAAATCGCGGAACGAAGCCGCGAGGATGTCCTGCATCTCGCTCGGGAGGCGAAGGAGTGGCCAATCGAGGTTCTATACTTCGCAGACAGCATGGGCAGCATGACACCCGATGATGCGGCGAAGATCATCGGGTGGTTGCGCGAGGAATGGGACGGGCCGATCGGTATTCACACCCATGACAACATGGGCCTCGCTCTGGCCAACACACTTCGTGCCCAAAAAGAAGGCGCTACTTGGCTGGACGCAACCGTGACCGGCATGGGTCGCGGCCCCGGCAATGCACGTACCGAAGAACTTGTTATCGAGGCCGAGGACTTCCGACAGCGCAAGGCGAGCTTCGTGCCGCTCATGACGCTGATCCGTAAGCACTTCGGGCCGATGAAAGAGAAATATGGCTGGGGTACCAACCCCTACTACTATCTGACCGGCAAGTACGGCATCCATCCCACTTACGTTCAGGAAATGCTGGGCGACGCGCGCTATAATGAAGAGGATATCCTCGCGGTAATTGACTATCTACGCGTCAATGGCGGCAAGAAGTTCAGCCGCCTCTCGCTTGGAAGTGCTCGCAACTTCTACTCGGGGCAGCCTGCAGGTTCTTGGGCACCCGCGTCCGAACTTGAAGGGCGCGACGTGCTACTTCTTGGCACTGGGCCGGGTGTGGAGCGGCACCGGGCAGCGCTCGAGGCGATGATCGAACGCGAGAAACCAATAGTGGTTGCACTGAACACCCAGGCTGGTATCGCGTCGGACCTGATCGACCTGCGTGTTGCGTGTCATCCTGTCCGCCTGTTGGCAGACTGCGAAGCCCACCTGCAACTTCCCCAGCCCCTCGTGGTTCCACTTTCGATGATGCCTGAGAGCCTGAAAGAAGCGCTCTCAAAGAAGGAAGTGCGCGATTTCGGCATCTCTGTTGAGCCGTCGAAGTTCTCGTTCCACGAGACACACTGCGTCACACCCGCGTCGCTCGTGCTCAGCTACGCGTTGGCCATTGCGGCTTCCGGAAAGACGAACCGAATTATGCTTGCAGGCTTTGATGGCTATCCTGCAGGCGATCCTCGCAATGACGAGACGGCGGAGATCTTCAAGCTGTTCCAAGATCATTGCGATCTTGAGCTGCTGGCGGTCACCCAGTCCAAGCACCCGCTCAAGGCAGCAAGTATCTACGGTTTGATCTAAGGGCTAAACATGTCGACAAACGTCCATTGCTTTCTGCCCTGTCGTAAAGGAAGCGAGCGGGTCCCGCGGAAAAACATAAAGCCCTTTGCTCGTTCGCAGCATGGGCTCATCCAAATCAAGCTGGACCAGCTGATCAAAGCAAAGAAGGTCGAGAGCATCGTGCTCTCGACCAACGACGACGAAATTCTTGATTATGCTCGCAGTCTCAACAACTCGAAGATACGTCTTCACAAGAGGAGTGAGGACTTGTCGTCTAGTGCCACGAGCACGGACGACTTAGTAGGACTCGCGAGGAGCCTAGTAGAGTCAGGACATATTTTGTGGACTCATGTCACGTCGCCCTTCGTGACGTCTGCGATGTATGACGAGATCGTCTCGACCTATCTCCGAACACTCGGGGAGGGCTTCGACTCCCTCATGACGACTAACCTAATCCACGGCTTTCTGTGGAACGAGCAGGGGCCCGTCAACTACGACAGGAACGTTGAGAAGTGGCCGCGTACCCAGACGCTCGAGCCTCTGCACGAGATTAACAGCGCAGCATTTCTCGCGTCGGTGGAAGTCTACGACGAGACGAATGACCGGATTGGAAAGAGGCCGTATCTTTTCCAAATGGACAAGATTTCGAGCATGGACATCGACTGGCCTGATGACTTCAAGCTGGCAGAACAGATGGTTCTAGGTGAAGTGGCGGGCGTATAATGCTGGACCTTGACCGCTACACCACGTTGGTGTTCGACTGCGACGGTGTTGTGCTGAACTCCAACAAGGTGAAAACGGAAGCGTTCAGGCTCGCGGCGCTGCCTTACGGACAAGAGGCTGCTGACGCTCTTGTCGAGCATCATGTGAACAACGGCGGCATCTCCCGATATCGAAAGTTTGAGCACTTTCTCGCAGCACTCGCTCCCGGTGAACGGAAAGTAGGCGAGCTCAACGAACTCCTTGCAAACTACGCAACCTACGTCCGTGACGGTCTGATGAACTGCGAAATAGCGGAGGGTCTTGCCGAACTGCGTCAGGCTACTTCCGGGTCGCGCTGGCTGATCGTATCAGGAGGGGATCAGGCGGAACTGCGCGAGGTTTTTGCAGCTCGCGCCATAGCCCACTTCTTCGACGGCGGAATTTTCGGAAGCCCTGATACGAAAGAGCAGATCCTTGATAGAGAACTAGAGACGGGAAACGTACGGAGACCTGCCTTATTTCTCGGAGATAGCCGCTATGACTTCCAGGCGGCGAAACATATAGGAATAGATTTCCTGTTCGTTTCGAGTTGGACAGAATTCTCTCACTGGGGCGCTTTCGCGGCCGATAATAAGCTCCCCACCGTTTCATCTATAGCTGAGTTTGCACACTCTTTGGTTCACAACTGTGATTAAAGGTATCAAGTTTTGACAGTAACGTCGCCTCCCCAGTCACCCTTACCTGCTGTTACCGCGAAGGAGCCTCTGCAGGCATCCTTGCCCAACTGCTCAACCGCAAGCGAAGATCGCTCCACCCTGAAACGTACCCGCTTGAGCAGGGTATCTAAAGCGGTAGTACGGGGTTCCAAGGCAGTTTTCACGATCGACGTCCTTGAGGAAAAGCTTGTAGAGCTTGCGGCAGAAGCAGAATTCTCTGATGGTTCTAGGCGCCGCGTGGCGCTCGGCGCCCCTCCTGCAACCAACTCACGCACATGTGCAGTGAGGCTAAATGAAGATTGGCCGCCTGTTGTTTCCATTTCTCTGATAGGCCGCGTCAGTGAAACGTGGTTCCTACTGGAGCAACAGGAAAAGGAGTGTTTCCTGCATCGGCTTATGTCGCGGACGTTAAAAGATGTTAACGACAATCTGAGATGGCAGAATCGAATCACCGACTTAGAGACGCGCTTCTTTTCAGTCAGGAATTCTCTTAGAGGAAACAGGGAAGACTTTGAGTTCTGGGCGCGCTGCCTCGTTTCAGTAGGCTACCAAGGGCTTGAACAAGAAAATAAGTCCATCATTGATTGGTGTAGGTCGGAGTTGGCTGACTACGCTAAGAATTCAGATGGCAAAGAAGAGACCGAAGCTTATCTGTCTCTTCTCATCTTCTGGCTTCATCTTGCAATATATGATCAGGATGCAGATCGCTTCGGCGGCATATCGAAGCGGCTTAGGGATGTACCCAAAGAAGCCATTCCCGCAATCGCCGTTTTCAATTACTTGCATATGGCTCTCCTGCTCGGTGCTTGGCACTTGGCCCTTGGCCACAATACGGAGGCTTACGACCTTTTTGATCCGAGCGACGACTTGTTTAAGAGAGCCGCGCTAGATTATCCCCGTGCGCTTATAAACTACAAAGAACTTACCACGATGGCATCGAAGACGTACTTCTGCCAAGTTGGCCGCACTATGGCCAAAGGACATGCTCTGCCGGCTAGCGGCGAGTTCGCTCCTCTCTCTCCGACTCTCGCTTGGCAGCAGGGCAGTCGGTTACGTGTTAAAGAGGCGAAAGATCGGTTGCTGGACAGTTATATCTCAATGTGTACTGGCAGACCCCGGTAAGGTATCTCAACGTACTTACGTATTGACCTGGCGGAATCTGCTCAGGTTAGGCTGCTAATCTGAATGCCTCGGCTGGCGTGCGCATGGCAAGTGCCTGATGCGGGCGGCGGGTGTTGTAGAACTGGATCCAGTCGCCGA